>DATMGR010000017.1:0-97028 GCA_035555375.1 Kaistia sp.
ACCGACGCCGACGAGGCCAGCCGTAACCGTGCCACTGCTGCTGGCCGAGACGGTGTTATTGTCGCCAATGCCAACGCCGATCACGCCAGCAAGGCCAGCATTGACCGTGCCGGCATTGGTCGTCGTGACCGTGTTGTCGTCACCGACCGCGAGGCCGCCGACGCCAACCAGGCCGGCCGTGACCGTGCCGCTGTTTCCAACACGAACCTTGTTGTCGTCACCAATGCCAACGCCGAGCACGCCGGCGATGTCCGCATTGACCGTGCCATAGTTGCTGTTCGATACGATCACCCGGCTGTCATCGCCGACGGCGAGGCCGCCGACGCCGACCAGGCCAGCTGTGACCGACGCCGTGTTGCCGGCGGAGACGGTGTTGCCGTCGCCGATGCCGACGCCGAGTACGCCGGCGATGTCCGCATTGACCGTGCCATTGTTCATCGCACCGACGGTGTTGCCGCCGCCAACCCCGAGCGCACCCACACCGACGAGGCCGGCCGTAACCGTACCCTTGTTGGTCGTGGTGACCGTGTTGTCGTCGCCGACACCCACGCCGATGACGCCGGCAAGGCCCGCATCGACGTTGCCGAAGCCGTCGTTGAGCACTGTGACCGAATTGTCGTCACCAACGGCGAGGCCACCAACACCGACCAGGTCAGCCGTGACATTGCCATTGTTGCCGGCGGAGACGGTGTTGCCGTCGCCGATGCCGACGCCGAGCACGCCGGCGAGATCAGCATTGACCGTACCGAAATAGTCGTTCTGAGCGGTGACGCTGTTGTCGTCGCCGACGGCGAGGCCACCGACGCCGACAAGCCCGGCCGTGACGTTGCCACTATTGCCGGCCGAAATCGTATTCCCGTCGCCGATGCCGACGCCGAGCACGCCGGCAAGGCCGGAATTATCGGTCCCATTGTTCAGCGCATCGACGGTGTTGCCGTCGCCGACACCGAGCGCGCCCACGCCGACGAGGCCGGAAGTGACCGTGCCATAGCTGGTCGCGCTGACAGTGTTGTCATCGCCGACGCCCACGCCGATGACACCGGCGAGCGCATTGACGTTGCCGAAGCCGTTATTCACCACGGTGACCGAATTGTCGTCGCCGACGGCGAGGCCACCGACGCCGATGAGGCCGGCCGTGACGGTGCCACTATTGCCGGCCGAAATCGTATTCCCGTCGCCGATGCCGACGCCAATCACACCGGCGAGGCCCGCGTCGACGGTCCCATTGTTCGTTGCATCGACGGTGTTGCCGCCGCCGAGACCGAGCGCGCCCACGCCGACGAGGTCGGCCGTGACGATGCCCTTGTTGAGCGCTTTGACAGTATTGTCGTCGCCGACACCCACGCCGACGACACCGGCGAGCGCATTGACGTTGCCAAAGCCGTCATTCACCGCGGTGACCGAATTGTTGTCGCCGACGGCGAGGCCACCGACACCGACGAGCCCGGCCGTGACGTTGCCATTGTTGCCGGCCGAAATCGTATTGCCGTCGCCGATGCCGACGCCGAGCACGCCGGCAAGGCCCGCATCGACCGTGCCGAAATACTCGTTCTGGGCAGTGACCGAATTGCCATCGCCAACACCGAGCGCGCCGACGCCGACGAGGCCGGCCGTGACCGTCCCCTTGTTGGTCGCGCTGACCGTGTTGTCATCGCCGACGCCGACGCCGACGACACCGGCGAGCGCATCGACGTTGCCGAAGCCGTCATTCAGGGCGGAGACCGAATTGCCGTCGCCGACGGCAAGCCCGCCCACGCCGACCAGGCCAGCCGTGACGTTGCCATTGTTGCCGGCCGAAATCGTATTGCCGTCGCCGATGCCGACGCCGAGCACGCCGGCAAGGCCCGCATCGACCGTGCCGAAATAGTTGTTCTGAGCAGTGACCGAATTGTCGTCGCCGACCGCGAGACCGCCGACGCCGATCAGCCCGGCGTTGACCGTACCCGTGTTCGTAACCACGGCCTCATTCTCGTTCCCGACGACGAGACCGCCCATGCCGACCAGATAGTTGTCGATCTTGCCGGTATTGTTGACGTCAACATCCGGAAGTGCCGAGGCGTTGCCATCACCAAACTTGACGGCACCGACGCCGAGGAGCGCGGTAGACGAGGAGGAGGTGACGTCGCCGTTGTTGTTCACGACGGCGCGACCATCGCCGATATTCGCCGAGATGACGCCGATCACATTCGCGTCGACCGAGCTGCCCACGGCGGTATTGCTCGTCGCCGTGCCGTTGCCGATGGTGAGCGCTGCCATGCCGATCAGCGGCGGGTCGATATTCCCATTCAGCGTTGCCGTCGCATCGCCCTGGTTGGAGATCGCGGCGACGCCAACGAGGCTGCCCGAGATCTTGCCATTGGCCGTAACGTTGGTGTCGCCGAACGTGTTGAAGCCCACGACGCCGGCATAGCTGCCGGACACATCGCCGGTGGTTACGTCGACAGTGCCAGGCGTGCCGCCGGTTGCAAGCGAGCCGGCGAGGACGCCGATCCCATTATTGCCGACAACGGCGCCACCCGTAGTATCGACGGTGACTTCGTTGCCGCCATTGCCGATGCCGAGCGCGATCAGGCCGCTGCCATTGGTGCCGGTGATATCGCCCGTCGTATCGACATTGACGATCGCCTTGCCGTTCCCGAGCGGAAGGCTCGAGGGGTCGGTGATATCAATCGAGCTCAGATCGAGGGCTGTCGGATCGACCGCCAAGCTGCCGGCAACCGCCAGCACGCCGACATTGGCTCCGGTGATGTCGGCGGAACCTTTCACATCCACTTCGGCAACTGGGGCACCGCTCAGGCCGCCACTCGCCGCAATCGCGGAAATACCGATGCCGTTGGTGCCGGTCACGGATGTCCCGTTCGCGTTCACCGTCGTCTTGGTATTCTGATTCAGGCCGAGAGCGAGGGCGCTGATGCCGTTCTGATTGCCGAGAACCGTCGAGGTCCCGCTGGTGTTGACGGTCGTGGTGCCACCAAAGCCAAGGGCGCCCGTCGAGGTCGCCACAATGCCATCACCGGACTGGCCGGTCACCGAGCCATCAGTGACGTTGACGGCAGCGGCCCCGCCCACGGTCAGCGCGTTGATGCCATTGTCGCCGCCGAGGACCGTGGTGCCATGGGTCTTGATATCCGCAGAAACGCCGTTGACATCGATGCCGTTGCCAGTCGTGCCGGTGACCGAGCCGTTGGTCAGATCGAGCGTGGTGGCTCCGCCGAGCGCACTGATGCCGTTGGTCCCACCGATGACGGTGGTCCCATTCGTGGTGACCTTGTTGACGAGACCATTGGTGACGATACCGCTGCCGCTCGTACCCGTCACCGTCCCACCCTTGAGATTCAAGGTATTGGACGAAGTAAGGGTATTGATGCCGTTCTGGCCGCCCGTGACGTTGGTTCCGTCCGTCGTGATGTTGGCGGAGAGGCCACTGACATTGATGCCGTTGCCGGTCTTGCCCTCGACCGATCCGCCCGTCAGCTTGAGCGTGCTGGCTCCCACGAGCGCATCGATGCCGTTGGTTCCGCCGACAACCGTCGTTCCGTTCGTGGTGACATTGTTGATGCCACCGCTGGCGACGATGCCGCTGCCGGAGGTGCCGGTGACGGTCCCACCCTTGAGATTCAAGGTGTTGGACAAAGTGAGGGCATTGATGCCGTTCTTGCCGCCCGTGACGTCGGTTCCATCCGTCGTGATGTTAGCGGAGAGGCCACTGACATTGATGCCGTTGCCGGTCGTGCCCGTCACCGATCCGCCCGTCAGCTTGAGCGTGCTCGCGCCGACGAGCCCGTCGATGCCGTTGGTGCCGCCGACGACGGTCGTTCCATTCGTGGTGACGCTGTTGATGCCGCCGCTGGCGACGATGCCGCTGCCGGATGTGCCGGTCACGGTCCCGCCCGTCAGATTCAGGGTGTTTGTCGCACTGAGGGCACTGATACCGTTCTTGCCGCCGGTAACATTGGTTCCGTTGGTCGTAATGGAGGCGCTGACGTCCAGAGCGCCGCCATCAGCCAGGATACCGTCGCCCGTCGTTCCAGTGACCGAGCCACCCGTCAGATTGGCGCTGTTGACGGAGCCGTCGAGCCGAATGCCGTTGCTTGACCCGACCACGACAGTGTTGGTCGTCGTCACGCCGGCCGTGGTCGAGCCACTGACGTTGATGCCATTGCCATTGTTGCCCGTGACCGTCGTCGTGCTGCCGAGCGCGCCGTTAATCGTGACGGACGCGCTGATGCCGACGGCATTAATGCCCGTATTGGCGCCCGTGACGGTCGAGCCCGATCCGCCATTATAGGTAGCCGAGCCAAAAGGGACGCCAAGAGGGCTGTAGCCAAGGACATCGACGCCATTCTGGCCGGAGACCGTGCTCGTCACAGAGCCGTTGTTATTGAAGACGGCTTTCTGCGCCAGAGCGCCGCCTTTGACACCTGCGCCCGCTCCCGTCACCGCGACCCCGTTGTTGACGGTCACGGTCACGGTGCCGGTTTGAACGCCGGCCGGCGTTGTCATTCGGTCGCTCGTCGTCGTGGCGACACTATCTTTGTAGGTCTTGTCCGCGCGGGCCGGCCCGGCGCCGCCAATCATCAAGGCGAGCGCGAGAGTGGTGACGATGCCTGTCGAGCACAAAAGTCGGGCTCGAGATTCGGCAAGCCGACCAGTCCTCGGCGCCACACTCGAGACAACGCTTTTCACCCGTGCAGAATCCACCATTCCATCCCCCAACACATCTTATCAGCCGCTGACTACCCAGCACCCGACAATGCCTAATTGAGAGGCGGACGGTGATGTTCGGTACGGCAGCGGTAAGCCTACCTCTGATAGCATCTTAACCGAAAGTGGTGGTTCGGCGAATTGCGTGACGACGGCGGCATAGTTTTGGCACTGTGGCGATTACGCAACAAACATTGCATCGGACGCCTCCGCCAACGGGAGGCTAATCGCCTCTCGAAATCGGCGTCGCTGCCTCCGGCGCGTGCCGGCCAAGGCTCCTAAGCCATTTGGCGAAGTCGAAAGATACAATATCGCCAATCGGTTAGTCAGCGCTTGGTCGCACCGGGATCGAGCCCGTATGGCTGAGCGGACGTTGTGCGGCGCGTTAGGGCAAAGCTCCCCGGCAAGGATAGCCGTCGCCTCATCGAATCACCGATACCCTTGGTAAATCGGGTTGTGATCGAAAGTGGTAGGCGGTTGCAGTGCGTCATTGGTGTGCACCTGCGGCAGATGACCGAGGAGAGATTGACGACAGGCGCGTGCTTCTCGCGCCTCCATCGACAGAGCGACGCGATGCCGTTGATCTCGATCCCGATCATCCGCCCCCGCTCGTCCATCTCGTCGCGGTCGAGCGGCGATCGGGATATCAGGCAGCGTCGGGCAGGCCGACGCGTCGCCGGGCAAGCTCGTCGTCGGACCGTGGGCGCGGCAACGGGTCGTTTCGCCGGTTCGGCGCCGACGCCCCGCCGCCTCGGCTCATGGCACCTGGATGCGGATGCCAGTTCCCGAATAGCTGACTGACTGGCCGCTGCCGGCAATCATCGGCGACGCGCCTGGGCCGACGCGGTGCACGACAAAGCGTCGCTCACCATGCATGCCCGGAAAGCTGCCACGGCGCTCGCCGATCGTGAGTTGGCCGGCCTCGTCGTCCCATGTCATGGGGATGATCGAGGACGACCCGGTCTCATAGCCATTGTCGAGCCCCTGATCGTCATAGAGATCGAGTGTCGCATCGCGTCCCGGGAAGACGTAGAGATCGATCGTGTCGTTTCCGGCATCGGCCGTGGACTGCAGCACCGGGCCGACCGGTAGAATGCTACCCGCCCGGCCATGCAAAGGGATCCTGTCGAGCGTCGTCGGTACGAGATGCTCCTGCCCGCCGACTCGCTGCTCGCCCGTCCACAGATCGAACCATCCGCCCTCGCTTTCCGGCAGATAAACGGGCCAGTCGCCGACTCCGGGCTCGAACACCGGCGCGATATGAAGGGCACGGCCGAACATGTAGCTATGCGCCTGATCGAGCGCGCGCGGATCATGCGCGAAATCGAACACCAGCGGCCGCATCAAGGGTGCGCCGGTTCGCGAAGTCTCGGCTGCCATAGCATAGATATAAGGCAGCAGCCGGTAGCGCAGTTCGAGATACTGGCGCGAGACTGTCTCCACCTCCTCGCCATAGCGCCAGAACTCGGTGTTGGTCTGGTAGCCGTGCACGCGCAGCATCGGCAGGAAAGTCGCGTACTGGAACCAGCGCAGGAAGCGCTCGCGATAGGCGGGATCGGTGTATTGGCCGTCGCCGGGCCGGAAGAAGCCGCCCGCATCGACGGTCCAATAGGGATAGCCAGCCGCCGCCATGTTGAGGCCGGCCGGGATCTGCCGCTTCAGCGTCTCCCAGTCGTGGCCGACATCGCCCGACCATGTGACCGCGCCATAGCGCTGCTGTCCGAGGAAGGCGCAGCGCGTGAGGATCATCACCCGCCCATCTGGAACGATCGCCCTCCGTGACTCCCAGACGGCCCTTGTCACCTGCAGCGGATAGATGAGGCGGATACGCTCGCCACGACCCGCGGCGGTCATCCGGCCGTCGAGGTCGTCGTTTTCCGGTTCGGTCGCATCCTGCCACCAGGCGTCGATCCCGTATTGCCCGAGCCCTTCCTCCTGCGAGGCGCAGTAGAACGCGACCGCTTCGGGATTGAAGAAGTCGACCCATTCGGTATCGGGAATATAGAAACCGCGCCGCGCGATCTCCTTGCCGAGTTCGGTATCGCGACCGACGCGCGACCACACCGACAGCATCAGGCGAGCCTGGCGATCGTGCAGTTCACGAACGAGCAGCGCCGGATCCGGATAATGATCCTCGTCGAAGCGCATCGCGTTCCAGCCGTGCTTGCCCCAGTACTGCCAGTCCTGGACCATGACGTCGACAGGGAGACGGCGACGGCGGAATTCATCGAGCGTCTCGATGATCTCGTCCGTGGAATGAAAGCGCTCGCGGCAGTGAACATAGCCATAGGCGTAGCGCGGCAGTACCGGAGTCGCGCCGAGCAGGTCGCGATAGGCGCCCATGATATCATCGGCAGCCGGACCAGCGATGACGATATAGTCGATCGCATCGGCGACGGGCGCGCGCCACACCGTCTGATCCTCCGCGGCGCCGAAGAAAAGCGACGGCGCATCGGTATCGTTCGCCTCAACCGTCACGCGGTGGTCGCCGGGGGCGAGATCGGCGAAGAAACTCATCGTCGGCGGCAGCCAGAGATTGGTGAAGTCGACACAGGTGATTCCGTCGATGTCGACCCGGTAGCGCGATCCCATCTTGCGGCCGATATCGAGGAGGAAGGCATGCCGGCCGCCGGCCTCGACGGTCAGCGTGCCTTCGAAGGTCGCGAGACGACGGGTCACCTCGGCATTGCCCGAGATGGTGGTGACATTGTCGACCTGCGAGCCGCCTTTCGAAACCTCAGCCAATGCCAATCTATTGGCCGGCATGTTGAATTCGGCCATGCCCCGATTGTGCCAGAGCAGCCCGTAGCCGCGACTCGACAGGATGAAGGGCAGGCTGATCTGGCTGTTGACCTGGGTCAGCCGGCGCGGCAGGCGGCGAATGTCGAGAGCACCGTCCTGGAAGCAGCCAGTGCCATAGATGCGCTCGTCGGCGGGAGATTCGAACCGCTGTTCGGCAATATGCACGACTTCATCGCCGAGACGGCTCTCGCTGAGGTGGCGCCCAGCGACGGCTTCGGCCAGGATTAAGTGCCCTTCGCCATCGAAGAACCGCATCTGGCCGGAGGCGGTTTCCAGCTCGCATTTGATGAAGGGCAGGGCAAGGCCCACAACACCCTCCCTGCGGAACGTCGACAGCCCCGCCGGTGCTGGGCTGTCGAACAGGATGCTGCTCGGCGGCACGTGTTCGTCGCCGCTGGATGGCTGGAAGCGAACCCGGAACGCACGGTCGCCCAATGCGATTACCTGAAGCTGTCCATCGGGAAAAGTCTCAGAAAGATCGGGCCGGCGGCCGGCGCTGCTGTTCGACGCTGAGGTCAAGTCGCACTCCATCGCGTGATTCGGGAGGAAGGATCAGGAGCTGCCGCTCGGGCAGGTCAGGACAAGTGGCGCGGGCCGAGCGCCGCGCCGGCGGTTGAGGACTCAGTGTCTCGAGAACGATCTCGACCAGCGCGGCTCGGCTCAATAAGGATGAATGGTCGTCTCGCCGACGGGCGCCGGGATCGCAAGCGCCAACGGCAGGGGCTGTCGTGTTGCGCATTATGCTCGACCATCTCGATAGGATGATATATCAAATGGACGGCTCTAATAGACCAAGCGTGTCGTGGGGAGCAAGAGGTGGGCGGTAAAATTCCCCGTAAGACAGCGCAGGAAGCCGGAAATGGCCGCCTCCTCAGCGATGTCGCCTATGCGCGCATCCTGCAGGTTCTGTTCGAGCGTCGCCTGCCGGCAGGCGCGTTCGTTTCGCAGGCGGATCTCGTGGCGCTGACGGGAATCCAGACCGGCCCGCTGCGTGACGCGCTTCGCATCCTCGAAGTCGAGGGCGTCGTCACGATCCATCCACGAACCGGAATTCAGTTCGTGAAGCCGGGCCTCGAACTCGCGCGGTCGACCTATCAATTCCGTGAGCTGATCGAGATCGCGGCCCTCGAGGCCTTCATCGCGTCGGTATCGGATGCGGATGTCGACGCCCTGCTCGAAAGACATCGCGAACTTATGGAGCGGGTCGAGCAGGACGGACTGACCGATGCGGTCATCGATGAGGTCGAGCGCCTCGAGCAGCGTTTTCACGGCACCATCGTGGCAAGTCTCAACAACCGGCTGATCGATTCAAGCTATCGTCGCATAGACAATTATGTCCGCCTGCTGCGCCTGGAACGACGGCTCACGCCGAAGCTGGTCCTGCATTCCCTACGGGAACATGTAGAGGTCCTCAAGGCGGCCCGCCAGCGCAAGCCGACAGCCGCGATAGCCGCCATGCGAGACCATTTCTCGGCCGCATTGCAGCGCAGCCTCGGCGTCTATCGCGCTTGACGCGACGGGAGCCGGAAGCCCCTGCCCGCAGCCTCAGCGAGGCCATTTGAACATCGCCTTTGAAAGATCATCTATCGAATTAAATCGATCATCGTGGCGAATTGATCGACCAGCCTTGCCTGAATGGATCCCTCCTGTATCATTCCGACAAGCCCGAGCGGGCGCACGGAGGAGAGACGGATATGAGGAAACTTGTTCTCGCAGGTGGGCTGGCGATGGCCATGGCCGGTCTCGCCACGACGCCTGGTCTGGCGCAGGAGCCGGTCACGCTGACCTATCTCACCAGCCAGGGATGGTCTCTCGACGCCCACCAGGCGCTCGCCGAGAAATTCAAGCAGGAGACGGGAATCACGATCGATACCCAGATCGTCCCCGCGGATCAGTATGCGAGTGTTCTCAAGGCCAAGCTCAATTCCGGCGAAGGTCCGGACATCTTCGGAAGCCAGAGCGGCGGCACCGAATTCCTGAACTACAATGTGGAGAAGACTGCCGTCGATCTTTCCGGGGAAGCGTGGGCCAAGCTGGAGGATCCGCTGGTTGCTGCTCAGGCGACCGTTAACGGCAAGCTCTATGGCCTCACATTCTGGGATTCGCTCGGCCTCGTCTGGGTGGTGAATTACAGCAAGCCCATCTTCGCCAAATATGGCCTCACAGTCCCCAAGACCTATGAGGACCTCAAGGGCACCTGCAAGACCCTGCTCGACAATGGGATCCAGCCGATCTTCGAGCCGTTTTCGAACGGCTGGCACCATGTACTGTGGTTCGCCGAAGTCGGCCCGCGTTACGAGCAGGTCAAGCCCGGCCTTGCCGCCCAACTGAATGCCAACAAGGCGACATTCGCGGGCAACGAGACCATGCGCGCGAACCTGACAGAATTCAAGGAACTCTATGACCTCGGCTGCATGGGGCCGAACGCCCTCTCCGACAGTTGGGCCGACAACACCAAGATGCTCGGCACCGGTGCCGCGGCCATGGTAGTAGCGCCGCTGGCCTTCCCGATGGCGGTCAAGCGCGACTATCCCGACTTCAACCCCGATGACGTCGGCTTCTTCGTGATGCCGCTCAGCGACAATCAGATCCTGAACGTCAATCCGGCCGGCCCGACGATGCTGATCTACCAGAATTCGCCGCATATCGCCGAGGCCAAGAAGTATTTCGACTTCCTGACGCGCCCTGAGAACATCCAGTTCTTCCTCGACAACGCACCGGAAGCCCTGACGATGCCGTTCCCGAACGTCAAGGACAAGTTCAGCCCGGCGCAGAAGGCCTTCATGGAAGCCTACAAGGACAATCGCGGCACGGTCTATCAGACGGCGGTCACCTATGTGGTTCCGCAGTGGATGGACATGGGCAAGGACATGACGGCGCTCGTCACCGAAGCGATGTCGCCCGACGACGTGCTCGACAGCATCGACAAGCGGCGCGCTGAACTCGCCGCCGCCGCTCGCGATCCAGCCTGGAAATAGCCCGGGCCGCTGTTGATCGAAGAATGGCCCCAGCCTGCTAGGCCGGCTGGGGCCAAACTGGTTATCGAGGACAGGTCAAGACAGTGAGCAGTAGCCGATATCCCGTCTATTTTGTTCTGCCTGCCGTTGCGCTTTATGTCATATTTTTCATCATACCGAGCATCTCGGGCATTGCTTATTCATTCACTGACTGGAGCAGCTATTCCGACGAAATAAACTATATCGGCTGGCAAAACTTTCAGAAGATCTTCTCTCCCAGCGAAAGATATCTGACCTATATCTGGAACACGCTCGTTTTCACCGGATTGACGATCGTTCTCAAGACGGTGTTCGGCCTCGGGCTCGCGCTGCTTCTGAACGAAGGCGTACGGCGCTTCGTCAATCTTTATCGTGTCCTGATCTATCTGCCGGCAATCCTGCCGACCCTGGTCGTCGCGCTGATCTTCCGATCCATTCTCAATCCCGCCACCGGTCTACTCAACAACATCCTGCGATTCGTCGGTCTCGATGCTCTGGCGCTGCGCTGGCTGGTCGATCCGCATATCGCAATGCTGTCGGTCGTGGCCGTCGATACCTGGAAGGGCATCGGCTATATCATGGTTATCCTGTTGGCCGGCCTGCAGACCATTCCGAGGGATTACTACGAAGCGGCGCAGATCGATGGCGCCGGTGCCTGGTCCCGCTTCCGGTACATCACGCTGCCGCTGCTGATGCCGGCGATCATGGTCGTTACTGTCCTTAATGTCCTCTACGGCCTGCGGGTTTTCGATATCGTCTATGCCTTGACCAATGGCGGGCCGGGCTACGCCACCGAGGTCATCTCGACGGAGATCTTCAAGGCGTTTTCCAAGGGCCAGTACGGGCTCGGCACCGCCGTCTCGAGCATTCTGTTCGTCATCCTGCTCGTGGCGGGCTACTTCGTCATCCGCCTGCTCGAACGCGACCGCAACAAGGAAGGAGCATCGTGATGCAGCGCGGAAAACTGCAATCGACGGGGGCTCACATCCTGGCGATCGCGGCCAGCCTGATCATGTTCGTTCCGGTCTATCTCATCGGCGTCAACGCGCTCAAGTCGCGGGCGCAGGCGAGCTCGATGGGGCTCGAATTCCCGACCGAACTCAATTGGGACAACTTTCTCGTCGCCATCGAAAAGGGCAAACTGGCGAGCGGCTTCATCAACAGCATGCTCTATTCGTCCCTTTCGACGATCATCGGAACGTTCATCGCCGCCATGGCCGCCTTCGTCCTGTCGCGGCGACGCACCAAGATGAACCGTTTCCTCTATCTCTTCCTGATCATGGGCATCGCGCTGCCGATCAACTTCTTCACGCTCACCACGATCATGCAGGCGACGCATCTCATCAACACCAGGACGGGCATGGTCATCCTCTATTCCGCCATGCAGGTGCCGTTTGCCGTCTTCCTCATCTATGGCTTTGTGGAATCGATTCCGCGAGAACTGGACGAGGCAGCGATCATTGATGGCTGCGGTCCGTTCCAGCTGTTCTTTCGGATCATCCTGCCGCTGCTGACGCCCGTGCTGGTGACCGTCGGAATCCTGAATTTTCTCGGCACGTGGAACGACTTCCTCTTCCCGCTCTACTACCTCAGCAGCAGCGCAAACTGGCCGATGACGCTCTCCGTCTACAATTTCTTCGGCCAGTACCAGCAAAGCTGGAACCTGGTCTCCGCTGACATCCTGCTGACGGTCGTTCCCGTCATCGTCATCTATCTTGCCGGCCAGCGGTTCATCCTCTCCGGCCTGACAAGCGGATCGGTGAAGGGCTGAGGCGCGAGGGCGGCCGATGCGTTCTTTGTTCGCCATGAGCGACCGACGCACCGGCCTCCCCGGAGGCGGGATTCAATAAAGTCCGAGGCTTCGCTGCAGGGCGGCGGAAAAATGCGCCTGCAGAGCTGCAACCGCCTCGGCCGGGTTGCGGCGACGACACGCATCGAGGATGGCGGCGTGCTCGCGCAGCGAGCGCAGGACCAGCGGTCCTGTCATCCGCCGATCCAGCCGCAGCAAGCGCAGATAATTGCGGACACGGCGATAGCTGGAATCGATCAGGACATTGTCGAGACTGGCGACAATGGAGCCATGCAGCAGGTTCTCCAGCGCCTCGAGCTCCGCGACGAACGCAGGCGCAAAGCCTTCCGTCTCTATCTGCGCGATGACCTTGAGATGACGCGTCTCGAGCTCCGCGATGTCCGCGTCAGATGCAGTATCGGCGAAGGTCGCCACCGCCGCGGATTCGATGATGCTGCGGAATTGATAGGTCGACCGCGTCAGCTCCATCCCCGGCTTCACGAACTGGATGCCGGTGCGCGGGTGGATGGTCACCACACCCTCGCCTTCGAGCACGCGCAGGGCATCGCGTAGAGGGCCTACCGGCACGCCCGTGAGCTCCACAAGATCGGACTGGGACACGAACGCGCCGGCAGGAATGCGGCGCTCGAAGAGCGTTTCGAGGATGCGGGCATACGCGACGTCGCTGAGCCGCGACCCTTCGCCCGGTGCCGCGACGGTCTTTCGCGGATTTTTGTTTGCCACCCTCTTCCGTCGCTCCTGTTCCTAGTTTAGTAAAGCTGCTGTTTGATATATCAATGAGTGGAGAATGTCGATCAGTACCCGGCTCGCCTCCTTTGAGATAACCCGCTTCCAGTTTGCGCGCGATCGCTTGATCGGCGACAGTCAGGTACGCACCGACACTGTCAATATCGCCGCTCTGGAACTTTGTACCGACGACGGTCTGAAGGGTCTTGGATTCATCCAGACCCTGTTCCATCCCTTGCCGGATCTGAATGAAATCGAGCGCGTCTTCGAGGACGAAGCGTGGCCGGCCCTGGTCGGACAGGAGCCGATGGCGCTGATCCACCGGGTTCATCGTCCCCGCGGCGGCAATCAGCGCGCCTATACGCTGCCGTTTCACGAGGCCCTGCAAGTCGCGCTCTGGGATCTGGCCACCAAGCAGGTCAACCTGCCGCTGCACCAGTTCCTCGGCAGCCGTCGCAGCCGTGTCCGCGCCTACGCGTCCGGCCTCGACTACCATCTGAGCGATTCCGAGTTCGAGGGCCTCTTCGCGCATGCCGATTCGCTCGGCTACAATGCCTTCAAGATCAAGGTCGGCCACCCCGATTTCGATCGCGATCTCGCACGGCTTCGGCTCCTCGCTGGAGCGGTCCGTCCTGGCGCGCAGATCATGATCGACGCCAACGAGGCGTGGGGCGCCAAGGAGGCCGTCGTCAAGCTCGGGGCGATCCGACGTGCCGGCTATGAACTGCTCTGGGTCGAGGATCCCATCCTTCGAAACGATTTCGAGGGCCTGCGGTTGCTGCGCGAAAGCGCGCCATGGACGCTCATCAATTCGGGCGAATATCTGGATGCCGCCGGAAAGCGCCAGCTGATGCTGGCCGGTGGCACCGACATTCTCAACGTGCATGGACAAGTGACCGATGTGATGCGCATCGGCTGGCTGGCCGCCGAGATGGGCATCCCCGTCACGCTGGGAAACACCTTCCTCGAGGTCGGCGTGCATATGGCCTGCGCCCTGCCCGAAGTGGAATGGCTCGAATACTCGTTCCAGAACTTCGATCATCTGGTCGAACAGCCCATGGAGATCCGCGACGGCTGGATCTACGCACCCGATCGTCCCGGGCATGGCCTCGTCCTGTCGGAGGCGGCGCGTCGCGAATGGGCGCGGCCGAATGTACTGCCACACGCCGAACTCGGCGCTGCGCCCCACAATCCGAGGCTTCGCCTCGAGGCCCCATAGGTCGAACCTCAACAATAATCGGTCGGCCCGAAACAATCGCGATAGGAGGACACGATGAAGACACTGCGCATAGCCTTGCTGCTCGCCACAGCGCTGGCTGCCGGTCCGGCCATGGCCGCGGACGCCAGCAACGAGATCACCGTCTGGGTCGACGCCACCCGTCAGCCAGCGGTCGAGGTCTTCCAGAAGGCTCACCCGGAGATCAAGGTCAACATGGTGGTCGACGATGGCTCCTCGGGAGCGTCGGGCACCTTCCAGACCAAGATCGGGCTCGCCGACCAGGCTGGCGAGGGCTGGCCGGACGTGGTGTTCTCAACCCAGAACAACGACGCCGCCTGGGCCGCCAAGGAAACCAACGGGGTCCAGGCCTTCGCCGCCGCCCTCAACAAGGGCATCCTCGATCAGTCCTTCCTCGATGGCTTTACGCCGGGCGCGCTCGACCCGGTGACCGTCGATGGCAATGTCTATGGCCTCCGCAACGACCTGGCACCTGTGCTGTTCTGGTACAACAAGCCGCTGCTCGATCAATTCGGCTATGACATCCCCAAGACCTGGGAAGATTATCAGGCGCTCGGCGACAAGCTGGCCAAGGACCATCCCGGCTATTTCCTCGGCTCCATCGGCGACAGCTTCGAGGGTCCCTATATCTATTATTGGAGCGGCCAGGCCCCGATCTTCCAGGTGAAGGACGACGAATTCGTCTCGAATGTCGATGATCCGAATGCCGCCAAGGTCACGGCGCTGCTCGACCATATGCTCAAGAACGGCACCGTGACGCAGGAAAGCGTCTTCAGCGCGCCGTTCGCCGCCAAGGCCGATCATCTGGTCGCGATCCCCGGCCCCGCCTGGTATTCCGGCGCCATCTTCCAGAACCCTTCGTCGGTGAACGCCAAGCCGGGCACCTGGGGCGCCGCCCCGCCGCTCTACTGGGAAAAGGGTGACAAGGTGACGGGCAATGTCGGCGGCGGCGTCTGGTACGCTTCGAGCCACACGCAGAATCCGGACGCGGTGAAGACGTTCCTCGAATTCGTGATCACCAATGATGAGACTGCCGGAACCGGGGGGCTGCCGGCCTACCAGGCTGCTGCGGCGAAGTGGCTCGACAAGCAGGCGTCGGCCGGCTTCTACGTCGGCGACTTCAAGAACGCGGTCTCGACTGCGGCCTCCACCGTCTGGGACGGCTGGGCCTATCCGAACTTCTCGCCGGAGACCGCCTGGGCGAAGGTGATCACCCCCGCTCTGGCCGCCGGCAAGTCCATCTCCGATGTTGCTGCCGACTGGCAGAAGGAGATGCAGAACGAGGCGCAGGTCGTCGGCTACACCGTCAACTGATCGCGTCTCGCTTCTCGGAAACGGACAATTGACCATCGACACGGAAATCCCCGCCCGCCCCGCAAGGGGCGGACGGTTGGCCGGACGAACGGGGCACGCTGAGGCGGCGCAGTCCCGCATCGCGTGGCTGTTCGTCGGCCCCTACACCCTGTTCCTGCTGGCCTTCGGCCTGCTGCCGCTGATCTATACGATCTATCTCGCCTTCACAAAGCGCGGGGCGTTTGCCGGCATCAGCAACTTCCTCAAGGTTTTCAAGGACTACCGTTTCCTGCCGGCGGTCGAGCATGTCGGGCTGTACCTCGCCGTCTGGCTCGTCAGCCTCGTGGTACTCGTCGTGCTTCTCGCCGTGATCGTGCATGCCATCGGCGTCCGCTGGCTCTCCACCACGGTTCGTTTCGTCTTCTATATCCCGGGCGCGGTCGCCGGAGCCTCGAGCGTCATGTTGTGGCTGTTCGTGCTCGACCCGACCGTCAGCCCGGTCGCCTTCATCCTGCATGGCCTCGGGCTGAACTCCTTCGTGGAAGCCGTGCAGGCCGATCGCCTTCCGGTCGTGCTCGCCGTCATCGCGTTCTGGACCGGCGCCGGAGGCTGGATCGTGGTGATGTACGGTGCGCTCAACAATATCAGCCGTGAGGTCATCGAGGCCGCACGCATCGATGGCGCGGGGCCGATCCGCATCGCCTGGTCGATCCAGATCCCGCTGCTGCGCAAGTGGATCTCCTACATGGTCATCCTGTCTTTCGCCGGCGGCACGCAGCTCTTCGTCGAACCGCGCGTACTGGCTCAAGCCAGCCGCGGCGTGGTTTCGCAGGACTATTCGCTCAACCAGCTCGCCTTCCTCTATGCCTTCAAGCAGAGCGACTTCAACGGTTCGGCGGCGATCTCATTGATGCTGCTGATCGTGGCGCTCGTGCTGAGCGTGGCCTTTGTCTTCCGGGGAGGTCTCTTTGAGCGGAACTGATCACGGCCGGCGAAACCGTGACGCGGCCCCGCCCTCACCGGGCTCATGGCTTGGCCGGGTCCTGGCGACGCTCGTCCTCACCGCATTCGCGCTCTTCTTCATCGTGCCGCTGGCCTGGCTGCTGCTGGCGCCGACCAAGACCGATCGTGAGCTGCTGCTCGATCCGCCATTCTCGATCGGCACGCTTTCAACGCTCGTCGACAACTGGACCAGCCTCCTCGCCTTCCAGCGCGGCCTGCTGTGGGTCTGGCTCGCCAATTCGGCCTTCTACTGCCTCGCGGCTCTCGCGATCACGCTCGCCATCAGCATTCCTGCCGGCTATGCGCTGGCGCTGATCGAATTCCGCGGTCGCAAGACATTGCTGGCGGTTACGCTCGTCGTGATGCTGATCCCCAGCACGGCGCTCGTGCTGCCGATCTTTCTCGAGCTTAGCGCCGTGCGCCTGATCGGCAATCCGCTGGCTGCGATCCTGCCGTTCTCTTTCTTTCCGTTCGGCGTCTATCTGACCTACATCTATTTCTCGACAGCAATCTCGCGCGATCTTCTCGACGCCGCGCGGATCGACGGCGCCAACGAATTTCAGGTTTTCCTGAAGGTCGCGATGCCGCTGGCGACGCCGGTCATCGCCCTCGTCGGTTTCTTCAGCTTCACGAGCAACTGGAACAACTATTTCCTGCCCTATGTGACGCTCCCGGGCCGCAAATCGCCGATCCAGGTCGGTCTGGCGGAACTTCTGTCCAACGTGCCGGCCTTCAACCCAACGAATGCCGCATCGACAACCATTTCGCTGTCGGCGCTCGCGCTCGCCACGCTGATCGCCGTCGCCCCGGTCCTGATCGTCTTCATGTTCGCGCAGCGGTTCCTGGTCACCGGCATGACCGCAGGCGGCACCAAGGGATAGGGCGCCTCGGACGGCCCTCACGGCAGTGATGCGGGCCGACGCTCGGCCGGGCCTCGGGCCTTCATCGACCTGCCAAGACCGCCCGGTCGGCGGCTAGGCGGACGGCGTGGGGCCAGCAGCCGTCATCTCCTCGCGACGGGCCGCCCAGGTAAGCAGCGCATCCAGAGCCGGGCACAGCGCCTGCCCCCAATCCGTCAGGCAATATTCGACCTTTGGCGGGACCTGATGATGGACGATGCGGCGGACGATGCCGTCACTCTCCATCTGGCGAAGCTGCTGGATGAGCATCTTCTGCGAGACAGCCGGAATCGCGCGCTCGAGGTCGGAAAAGCGCAGAATCTGGCCACCAAACAGGTGGAACAGGATCACCAGCTTCCACCGGCCCTCCAAGAGCTTCAGGGCCTGCTCGACACCTTCGGCAGCGGTTTCGCGCGTGAACATGCCAACCTTACTTTCAGGTGGGTTCCTTACTTTTTCGTGCGTTCTTGTCATTTCGTAAGTCTAATCCGATCTCTGTGCGACAACAACCGCAGAGGACATCAGATGACGATCACTCTCCCTCAGCCGATCGCCGACTATTACGCCGCTGACCGGGACAAGGACAGCGACGCCACGGTGCAATGCTTCGCCGAAGATGCCACGATCATCGACGAGCGCCAGACCTTTCGCGGCCGCGAGTCCATCCGCCAGTGGAAGGTCAATGCTTCGGCCCGGTTCGACTATTCCGTCGATCCATACGCATTGACCGAGGACGGCAAGACGGTCCGGGTGACGGCCCATGTCGCCGGCAATTTCCCCGGCAGCCCGGTCGATCTGCGCTACGTCTTCGAGCTTGATGGCGGACTGATCCAGCGCCTGGAGATTGTCCCGTGACCTTCGATCTCGGCCTTGAAGGGCGTCGCGCACTGGTGACCGGCGGCACCAAGGGCATCGGCGGTGCGGTCGTGGCCGCGCTGCACGCAGCGGGTGCCGACATCGCCGCGACGGCCCGCAGCCTCCCCGTCACGCCTCTGGACAAGGTCCACTACATCGTCGCCGATCTCACGACGGCCGACGGATGCGCCATCGCCGCCAGCGAGGCGTTGCAGCGGCTCGGCGGCGTCGACATCATCGTCAACGTGCTCGGCGGATCCGATGCGCCGGCGGGCGGCTTCGCAGTCGCCGACGACGCAGTCTGGCAATCAGAACTGAACCTCAATCTGATGTCTGCGGTGCGGATCGATCGTGCCCTGCTCCCGACCATGATTGCCAATGGCGCGGGCGTCATTGTCCATGTCACTTCGATTCAGCACCGGTTGCCGCTGCCGGATTCGACAACGCCCTATGCCGCAGCCAAGGCGGCCCTGGCGGCCTACAGCAAGAGCCTCTCGAAGGAGGTGACGCCGAAGGGCATCCGGGTCGTGCGGATCTCGCCGGGCTGGGTCGAGACCGAAGCGGCAACGGCGCTCGTGCACCGGATCGCCGCGCAGGCGGGGACCGACTATGAAGGCGGCAAGCGCATCATCATGGATGCGCTCGGCGGCATCCCGCTCGGCCGCCCGGCAAGGCCCGAGGAAGTCGCCGACCTCATCGCCTTCGTCGCGTCTTCACGGGCGAGCGCGATCAGCGGGACCGAATTCGTCATCGATGGCGGCACGATCCCGACCACTTGAGCGAGCGATCGGAGGTGGGCTAAGGCGAGGTGACCGGCCCGATTGGGTGAGACGCTCGACGTGATGGAGTGCCATCGGCCCGGCTCGCTCGGCCTGATGGCCTTCGGGCCGGGCTCGGCGCCGAGGCGGAGCGGATCGACGCGATCGCCGATACGCTGGCACCGACGCTGGCCCCACTCAGCGCGGCGCAAGAGCCTCGCTCAGCAGTGACCGGGCATTGCTGTAGAGGAGGCCGCTCTCGCCGAGCGGCGTCGCTTCGATCCCAACATGGCCGTCATAGCCGGCATCGACGAGCCAGCGCAGTTCGCTGACCCAGTCCTGCGTCCCGGTGCCGAATTCATGGCGGCCCGGCACGTCGGCCGCCTGGATATGGCCGATCCGGTCGATATCCGCCGCGATCGCCGAGCCGAGCGGCTCGCCATTAAGGATGGCGTGATAGCGGTCATAGAGAAATCGCACATTCGGACGATCGAGCGTCCGGAGCAGTGCGAGCGCGCTGGCCGAATCCGGCAGCAGCGCGTTCGGCGCCTCAAATGCGCGATTGACCACCTCGACAAGCAGCTCGACCGGCAGCGCCGCGATCGCGTCGGACGCGCGTGCGAGCGCTGCGGACGCTATGGCTCTCTGCGCAACGATATGGTCGCCGGACCCGACATCCCCGGCGAGAACGACGATCTTCGGCACGCCGAGATCGCAGGCGACCTTCGCCGTGTCCGAAACACGGCGCACGAACGCCGCATGCGAATGCGGATCCGCGAGCTGGCACTTGTCGCGCCAGTCCTCGGCGCAGAGCGTGAGCAGCCTGACGCCGGCTCCATCGAGCGCCTTGGCAAGCGCGCCGAGCGGCTTGTCGCGCCAGTCCCAGATCTCGACGGCGCGAAATCCGGCATCCGCCGCGGCGATGACGCGATCGGGGAAGGGACGATCCCCTTCCCCGAAGGCGAGTTCGATGCAGACGCTGAAATCGATCACGAGCGCGCGCGCTCGACGACTGCCCGGCCGGCGCCGAGCGCCGCGACCGGATCCTGCGCGGCATCGAGTTCGAGCAGAACGGTCTTGCTGCCCGGCGTGGCCAGCATCGCCTCGGACCAGCCGTTCCAGTCGACCACGCCGGCGCCGAAATCGACCATGAAGCGCTGCTGCTGCGTGAAGATCGTCGCGTCGATCACCAGATTCTCGGTGATCGGCCCGACGGCATCCTTCCAATGCGCGAGGATGATGCGCTGGTTGTAACGCTCGGCCACGCGGACCGGATCGCCGCCGCCGAGGGTGATGTGGCACGAATCCGGGCAGAGCCCGACATAGCGCGGGTCGGTGAAGGCCATGAAGAGATCGATGTCGCGCTCATACCAGAGCGCGCTGTTCGATTCGGTGTGAACCGCAAGCTTGATACCCTCGGCCGCGACGGCCTCGCCGATGGCATGGGCGATGCCGGCCGCGTGGCTCATGAATGCCGCGTCGATGAAGAGCGGCGGCTTGACGCCGACGGTCCGCCGCATCGGGAGGCCCGTCACGAGGATCGACCCGCCTGCTTCCGCCACAAACGCCGCCCGCCGCTCCGCATCGGCAATGATCGCGGAGAGGTCGGCGTTCTCCGTCCAGGAGGGCGCATCGGCCATGAAGGCGCTGACAACGGCGAGACCGCGGCTTTCGAGCGCGCTGCGGAACGCCTTGGCGCTGCCGAATCCCTTCAGAACATTGTCGATGCTGGCGGGCCCGAAGGTCAACTCGATCCCGGTGACGCCCGCCTCCGAAAGGGTGATCATCACCTTGTCCCAGAAGGCGTCCGGCTTGGCCGATGCGAAGGCTTCGAGTTCCTCCATGGTGCCAAGGCCCCAGAAGCCCGGGTGGTAGAAGGTGATCATGTCGGTCGCGAAGAGGGCGGTCATGGGGAGTTTTCCTCTCGGGGGAACTGGGGCTATTTGAGCCCGGTGGCGGCGATGCCGCGAACGAAGTAGCGCTGCAGGAAGACGAACAGGATCAGCACCGGCAGCAGCACGACGATCGCGCCGGAAAGCAGCAGCCCGTATTCGGTCGATTTCGCGCCCTGTGAGGCGACGGCGAGGCCGACGGGCAGCGTGAAGGTGTCCTGGTTCTGGGCGACGATCAGCGGCCACAGGAAATAGTTCCAGGAATTCAGGAAGGTGATGATGGCGACGGTCGCGATCGCCGGGCCGACCAGGGGCAGGAAGATGCTGAAGAAGATGCGGAATTCGCCCGCGCCGTCGAGCCGCGCCGCCTCGAGAAGCTCGTTCGGCACCGAGAGGGCGAACTGGCGCATGATGAAGACGCCGATCGGCATGACGGCGATCGGCAGGAAGATGCCGATCAGCGTGTTCAGGAGGCCCATCTGCACGATGATGAAGAAGGAAGGCACGAACAGCGCGATATAGGGGACCATCATCGCCGCGATGATGCAGCCGAAGACGAACCGGCTGCCCCTGAACGCGATCTTGGCCAGCGCATAGCCGGCGAGCGAGCAGAAGAAGACGTTGCAGATGACGGTGAGGCCGGAAACGACGAGCGAATTGCCGAGATAGGTGCCGAACTGCCGGTGCGCGAAAAGCTCGATGAAATTGCTGAAATCGGTGAAGCTGCGGGGCAGCCAGGCGCCGGGTGCAGCGAGAATCTCGGCCTGCGACTTGAAGGCGCCGAAAAAGACCCAGGCAAAGGGCAGCAGCATCAGCGCCGCGACCAGAGTGAGCGCTGCATAGAGAAGTGCCGCGCCGCGGACATTGCCCTCGCTGGTCATGAGGCGCTCCTCAGCATGCGGAGCTGCAGCAAGCCGAGCACGGCAACGATGATCAGCATCACATAGGAGCCGGCCATCGCCGCGGCGATGTTGCCATGGCCGAACTGCTCATAGACCCAGAGCGCCACCGAGCGCGTCGCGCCGAGCGGACCGCCCTTGGTGAGGAGGTAGGGCTCGTCGAAGATGTTCATGTAGGAGACCGTCATCAGCACCGTCACCAGCAGGGTCGCGGGCTTCAGCAGCGGCAGCGTGATGTGGAGAAAGCGGCGGCGCGCCGAGGCGCCATCGATGGCCGCGGCTTCATAGACATCGCCAGGAATGCCCTGCAATCCCGCGAGAAACAGCACCATGCAGGTCCCGACATTGCGCCATGTCGTCAGCAGGATCACGGTGGTGATGGCCATGTCCGGGTTGCCGAGCCAGTTCGGCCCCTGCAGGCCGAGCGAGGCCAGGAAGGTGTTCACCGGCCCCCGGAGCGTGAATGCGTATTGCCAGATGACGGCGGCGGCGACGATGTTGGTGATGACAGGCAGATAGAACGCCGCGCGATAGGTGGCGCGCAGCCGCTTGATGCCGCTGTTGAGGGCCAAAGCCAGCGCGAGCCCGATCGCCATCGTCAGCGGCACGCCGATGACGACGAAGATCCCGGTGGTGACCAGCGACTTCAGGAAGCCGGCATTGGTGAGGACGCGCGCGAAGGTCGCGAAGAAAGTGAAGTTGACCGAGAGCGGGTGCCGGATATCCGCCACACCGATATCGGTGAAGCTGTAGATGAGCGCGATCAGCGCCGGGATCGCCGTGAACACGAAAAAGATCACGAGGAAGGGCGCGACGAAGACCCACGCGGTCGCGGATCGCCATCTGCTCGAGGGGTCGTGGCTGATATCCGCGTGGCTCAAGGCAAAGTCTCCACGGTGAGCGGAACGGCGGAAGCGTTCGGCCGGCGCTCTCGCCCTCGAACGCGGTCGCCGTGAACGGAGCCGGGTTTTCCCCCGGCTCCGCCGAAATCGGCTAGTTGCCGAGGCCGGCCGATTCGGCAAAGGACTGGACGTCGTCCAGAACCTGCTTCGCCGACGCCTGGCCGCGCGCGACGAGTTCCATCTGCTGGCCCATATACGTGCCGACCTGATTCCAGGTGGGCACCTGGGGGATGTCGACCGCCGTCTGCAGAGCCTGACGTTCGGCGTCCAGCAGCGGATTGCCGGCGATTGCCGGATCATTCCACGCGGCCTTGACCGCCGGCAGGCTGCCGAAGGCCTTGTACCAGGCGACCTGGACGTCCGGCTGCGTCAGGTAACGCACGAGCTTCCAGGCGGCGTCCGGATTCTTGCCGTCCTTGAGCACGCCGAGGCTGCCCGAACCGAGCGCGGAGAAGCTGCCGGCAGGACCGGCCGGCATCAATGCCGAGGCGAGCTTCGCATTGACCCAATCCTGGCCGTTGGCCTGCACCAGCCACTGCTCGAACCAGGGCCCGATATCCTTGCTGGCGATCTCGCCAGAAGTGAACCACGGCACCGTGTCGAGGAATTTCGGGCCGTCAGGCGAGGCAAGGCCTTCGGTGAAGAGCGAACCCCAGAATTCGAGCGCCTTGATGTTGGCCTCGGAATTGATGGTCCACTCCGTCTTGTCGGCGTTCAGGAAGCTGCCGCCGTTCTGGTGGACGAATTCGTTGAGACCCTGGGCATTGTAAATGTCGTAGCCGACATCGGCCGAAAAGCCCCATGTCGCGCCCTGGCCCTTCATCGCCTTGGCAAAGGTCTTCAGCTCGTCCCAGGTCTTCGGCGCGGCGAGGCCGGCCTTTTCCGCGAGATCCTTGCGATACTGGAACGTGGTCGCATAGGCGTCCCACGGCACGCCAAAAGCGACGCCGTCCTTCACATTCGTCTCATAGGCGCTGGCAAAGAAATCGTCAGGCTTCACCAGCCCCTCGGGGACCGCCGCAAAAGCGCCGGTTGCCATGAGGCTTGCCTGGCTCTGCGAAAAGAGGCGCACGACATCCGGTACCGTACCGGCGGCGATGGCGGTCAGCAGCTTGGCGTCGGCCTGGTCCGAGGGGATCTGCGTGATCTGGACCTTGAGATCGGGATTGGCCTTCTCGAAATCGGCGAGGAAGGCGGGAAGCTTGTCGCCTTCGGCGCCGCCGATCCAGATCTGCAGCGTCCCGGTCGCGGGAGCAGTGTCGATCGGCGCGGCGAGCGCGCTGCCGGCGAGCAGGGCCGGCAGCGACGTCACCGCTAGCAAGGCGGCAGAATGGACGATGCGGTCAATGAACATGGAACCCTCTGTCTGGAAGCCGGGATAGGCATGCAGGTCAGGTCCTTCGGCCAGCTGATTTTCTTGTTTCCGTGGATCAGATTTGCGTGGCAATCGATTGCCATCTCTGCATTGATTGCATATGCTCTTTTTGTACGCAAGCGGGATTTGTGCCCAAGTCATAGGCGGTAGCGCTTCCGTAAAGCCGCCGTTTCCTGGCCATCCGCCTCACTCCGCCGGCCTCCGCTCGGGCGCCGGCAGCGCATCGGAATGGAGCAAGCCGCGATGGCGGATATCGAATTTGACGCCCTGGTGGTCGGATCGGGAGCAGCCGGAATGTTTGCCGCGCGCGAACTCACGGCGCAGGGCCTCAAGGTGGTGCAGCTCGAGGCGGGGCCGGAGATCGGACCCGCCCATTTCGACGCGACGAAGAACCCCCGGCAGACAGAGATCAATCTCTGGCAAAGGGCCAAGGCGACGGCGCTCGGCCAGGCCATCCAGGCCCGCGCCGCCTTCTTTGACGGACGGATGCGCCGCCTCTTCGTCAATGATCGCCAGAACCCCTATTCGACCCCGCCGGACGCGCCGTTTCTCTGGATCCGCGGTCGGCAGGCCGGCGGCCGGACCCACACATTCGGCCGCGTGCTGGTGCGCTGGACGGATGACGACTTCAAGATGCGCAGCCGCACCGGCAAGGGCGTAGACTGGCCGATCGACTACCGCGCTCTGGTCCCCTTCTATGAAGAAGTCGAGCGCGTTCTGCAGCTCTATGGGCAGGTCGAAGGCGTACCGACCATGCCGGACAGCATCTACGCGCACCGGTCGGAACTGACCGAGGCCGAACGCCTCTTCAAACAGGCGGTCGAAACGCGATGGCCGGAGCGGCCCGTCGTCACCTGGCGCTATCTCGGGCCGGAGCCGACGCGCGTGCTGAAACCGATGCGCGATGCGCTCGCCAGCGGGCGACTGGACATCCGCTACGACACCATCGCCAGGAAGATCCTCACCGACGAGAGCGGCACGCGGGCCATCGGCGCCGAAGTGATCAATGCGCGCACGGGCCAGGTCGAAATTCTGCGCGCCCGGTCGGTCATCGTCTGCGCCTCGCCGATCGAGAGCATAAGGCTGCTGCTGAACTCGGCATCATCGAGCCATCCGAACGGGCTCGCCAACAGTTCGGGTGCCCTTGGCCGCTATTTCATGGACCAGGTGCCGATCGTCGCGGCGGGCGTCTTCCCGGCGGCGCGCGGCGCTGCCACGGCCGACACCGCGCCGGCAGATCCTTTCTACGGGCCATCGGGCGGCATCTTCCTGCCACGCTTCATCGGCGCGGACGGCGCCACCGGCACCGGCGACTACGCGTTCCAGGGGTCAGTCGGACGCATTCCACCTTCGGCCTCGGGTCTGTCACGGTTCAACTTCTTCGGATTCAGCACGATGGAGCCAGACGCCGAAAACCGCATCACCCTCAATCCGGGCCGCAAGGATCGCTGGGGCATCCCGATCCCGCATATCCGCTGCAAGATGGGCCCGATCGATACGGAAACGGCGAAGCGCGCCATGGCCGCGCTCGAAGAGACGGCCGAGGGCGCCGGATGCGACGTCGAGTTCGTCGGCTCGCCGCTCGGGCTCAATGAAAAGGGGCGTGGCGGCTATCCGGATGCAGACTGGATCAGCCGCACGGCCTTCCGCGCGCTCTTCCGCCGGACGATCGCCATGGGCGCCGCGATCCATGAAAGCGGCGGCGCGCGGATGGGCAACACGCGCACCGACTCGGTCCTTGATGGCTGGAACCGGAGCTGGGACGTTCCTAACCTCCTCGTCACCGACGCCAGCGCCTTCGCCGGTAGCGGCGTGGCCGGAACGACCCTGACGATCATGGCGATGACCGTTCGCGCCTGCCGCAATCTCGCCGGCCAATTGAAGGAAGGACGCCTCTAGCCGGGCGGCCATGGGCCCGATCGCGTCGCGGCCGTGCGACGCGCCGGCAACGGAGAGAAGCGCTATAAAGTCCTGACGATTCGTGACGATCCAGCCCCTTCAGGGCGCGACGAGAGGCCGATGCCGAAACAGACGGACAGCCGGACGCCGGGCCCCTCCATCGCCGATGTCGCACGCGAAGCCGGCGTCGCAACGTCGACGGTCAGCCGGGCGCTGACCATCCCCGGCCGCGTGGCGGAGCCGACGCGGCTCAAGGTCGAGGCGGCGGCGCGCAAGCTCGGCTACACGGCCAATCAAACGGCACGCAACCTGCGCGTCGGCACGTCGCGGACGATCATGATCGTGCTGCCGGAAGAGATCTATACCGGCGCGTCGCAGACCGTCTCAGAAGTGCTGCGGGCGACGGCGCATAGCCTGACAGCGGGTGGCTTCTCGCTTCTCATCGCCAATGTCTCGCGCGCGGCGGAGACCGATGCGCATATTCTGGCGGTCGCACAGGGGGGCACGGTCGCCGGCGTCCTTCTGATGGCCGCCGACATCCCGGCGGCGAACGGGCGCAGCCTTGCCGATGTGGGGCTGCCCATCGTCTCGCTGCATTTCGATCTTTCGGGCGAAGGCATCCCGAGCGTGGTCAGCAATGATCGCGACGCCATCTCCGAAGGAACGACAGCGCTGATTGGGCTCGGCCACCGGCGCTTTCTCTATATCCGCGGCCGGCTTGGCAACTACCACGAGATCGAGCGGCTGGCCGGGGTGCGCGCAACGCTTGCCGCGGCGGGCCTGCCCGCGACGGCCCTGAGGCTTCATCAGGGCGATTTCGAATTCAGCGGCGGCCTGGCGGCGGGAGAGGCATTCCTCGCCGTTCCCGAGGCCGAGCGGCCGACCGCAGTCATCTGCGCCAATGACGACACCGCGATCGGATTCATCAAGGCGGCCGTCGATGGCGGCGTCACCGTTCCGGGCGACGTGTCGGTGCTTGGTTTCGACGGCGCGGCGATCGCGCCCTTCCTGACGCCCTCGCTGTCGACCATCCAGCAGGATACGGCCGGACTCGGTCGTCAGGCCGCCGATCTGGTGATGGACAGGGTGCTCGGCGAGCCCGTCGAAAGCAGGCGCCGCCTGGTGGTGCCCTGCACGCTGGTGATGCGGGGCAGCGTCGGTCCAGGGCCTGGCCGATCGGACCATGACGAGGCCAGCCGGCTTGTGGCAACGCCCGCGACCGATCAGCGACGCGAGCCATCCTGACCGGAAGACAGCCGCCGGCGTCCGCTTCTCAAGCACGAAGATCAGCACAGGATTCGCCGAGAATGATCTTCGGCGGCAGAATCGTGCGGCGTGGCGGAATTGACGTCTGGTCGCGGCTCTCGATGCGTTCGAGCAGCCAGTCGATCGCGATGGCGGCGAGCTCCTGCAAAGGCTGCACGGCCAGAGTGAGACGGGGTTTCACGAGGCCCATCCAGGGCACGTCGTCGATGGTTGTCAGCGAGACATCCTGCGGACAACGGAAGCCGAGATCGTTGATCGCCTGGAGCGCGCCGAGGGCCATCTCGTTATTGGCGGCAAGAATGGCGGTTGGCAGTTCCGCTCCGGTCATCAGCCGAACCGTCTGCTCATAGGCATTCCGGCCGTCATAATCGGCATTCAGGACGAAGCTCGGCTCGATCGGTGCGCCGGCCCGCGACATCGCCGAAATGAACCCCTCGGCGCGCTGGTCCGCCGTCCAGAGGCCGGGCGTGCCGCCGATGAAGGCGATGCGCCGATGGCCGAGCCGCAGCAGATATTCCGTCAGCATCTTGCCGGCCAAGAGGTTGTCGGTGCCGACATAGTCGCGGGCGAGACCCTCGACATACTGGTCGAATGTCACCATCGGGATGGCGAGCTGTTCCAGATAGCGCCTGTACTCCTCGCCCATGCCCTGCGGATTGATCAGCACGCCGGCGACACGCTGCGCCTTCAGCAGCTCCAGGGTCACGCGCTCTTTCCCGGGCGAGCGGGAATTCGAGACGATGACGGCCCTGTTCGCCGCGGCGGCCCGCTTCTCGACAACGATCAGCCAGTTCGAAAAGAACGGATTGGTAATATCCCCCGGCACGAAAGCGATCAGCCGGCTGCGCCCGTTCTTGAGGCTCTGTGCGATCGCGTTCGGTGCGTAGCCGACCGCCTGCGCCGCCTCGGCGATCCGCCGTTTGGTCTCGTCGCCGACCCTGCCTTCGTTGAAGGCAGCCGAAACGGTCGAAATTGAAACGCCGGCTCGCTTCGCTACGTCGCGGATGGTCGCCATTTTCTCTCTTTTGTCCGAACCGGTTCGCTGGACGTTTTGCCAGCGTTCCAAACTCTAGTCCATGCCGGCACTGCAACCAAATTTCGGGCGTTTGTGCTGCATTGCGAAGGACGATCCCGCAATCCCGCGCGGTGTTTTCGGGGATTGCCAAAGCTCCGCCTCGGATGCTTAGTTGGATTTGTCGAAACGGTTCGGCAATGGTCGTTCGATGGATCGTCCCGCGGCGGGCCGGTTCGGGAGGATTCCGACCGTCGTCTTGCTCGGGCTTTTGCCGAACAGGGCATGTCGATGGTTGCGTTGGAGGATGAGACGATGGCGTCCGATCTTCGGTCTCTGGCCCTGCCGGAAGACAAGAAGGCGTGGTTCACGCATGACCGGCTTGGAATGTTTGTCCACTGGGGCCTTTATGCCCTGCCGGCCCGGCATGAGTGGATCAAGAATTACGAGCAGATCAAGGATGAGGCCTACCAGACCTATTTCGAGCATTTCGATCCTGATCTCTATGACCCGGTAGACTGGGCGCGCCGCGCCAAGGCAGCCGGCATGAAATATGTCGTGCTGACCACCAAACACCATGAGGGTTTCTGCCTCTGGGACAGCAAAAACACCGACTACAAGGTCACCAATACGCCCTATGGCAAGGATCTGCTGACGCCCTTCGTCGATGCCGTCAGGGCAGAAGGATTGCGGGTCGGCTTCTACTATTCGCTGATCGACTGGCATCACCCGGACTTCCCGATCGACCCGCATCATCCTCAGCGCAACGCGCCCGACGCTGCCAAGCGCAATGAAGGCCGCGACGTCAGCCGCTATGCCGCCTATATGCGCGACCAGGTCCGTGAATTGCTGACCGGCTTTGGCAAGATCGACGTCATCTGGTTCGACTTTTCCTATCCGCAGCGCGAACTGAACGGCCTCAAGGGCAAGGGCCATCTCGACTGGGAGAGCGAGGCGCTGGTGCGGACCGTGCGCGAACTGCAGCCAGACATCATCATCAACAACCGGCTCGACCTCGCCGGCTTGCCGCCCGACATCGTGACGCCCGAGCAATATGTGCCGCGGGCCTGGCCCGAGCGGAACGGCAAGCGCGTCACATGGGAGGCCTGCCACACGCTGTCGGGATCCTGGGGCTATCACCGCGATGAAGCCACATGGAAGAGCCCGGAACAGCTGGTGCAGCTCCTCGTCGACAATGTCGCGATGGGCGGCAATCTCTTGATGAATGTCGGGCCGACCGCGCGCGGCACGCTCGACCACCGCGCCAAGGCAGCGCTTGACGTCTATGCCGACTGGATGGCGGTGAACGCGCGCAGCATCTATGGCTGCACGGAATCGAAGCTGCCGGCGCCGCGCGACTGCCGCTACACGCAGAACGGCAATCGGCTCTATCTCCATATCTTCAACTGGCCGTTCCGCCACATCCATCTCGACGGGCTCGGTGGCGGCAAGGTGGAATATGCGCAGTTCCTGCATGACGGCAGCGAAGTCAAATGGCTGCCGCCCTCGGAGCTGACGCTCTGGAGCAATACGGAGATGGAAGTCCGCTCCGATTCATTGACGCTCGAGCTTCCGGTCCGGAAGCCGCCCGTCGTCGTCCCTGTGATCGAGATTTTTCTGAAGGCCTGAAGAGGCCCATCGCTGCGGGGCGCCGGAGAGGTCGGCCGCCCCGACAGCCAACTGCAAGAGCCGCTGAAGCGGCCAGCGTTGTGATCGCCTGTCCAGCTGGAGGAAATCGAATGGACATCTTGAAGAATGCCGCCCGGCTTGCCGCCGCGGCGGGTTGCGCGCTCGTGCTGAGCACGGCGGCGCGTGCCGAGCCGGTAACGCTGACCTGGTTCATGTGGTCGGGGTCGGATGCCGAAGTCGCGGCCTGGAAGCATGTCGCCGGCCTCGTCACCGAGAAATATCCCGACATCAAGATCGAGTTCCAGACGGCGTCCTGGCCGGATTACTGGACCAAACTGCCGGCGCTCGCCGCCTCCGGCCAGTTGCCCGATATCATCAGCCTGCAGAGCATGCGCACGCCCGGCTTCGCCAATCTGTTCGAGCCGCTCGACGCCTATGCCAAGAAGGACAGCTTCGACCTCGCCGCGTTCGACACCTCGATCATCCAGGGCCTGACCGACGACGGGGGCCTGCGTGCGCTGCCCTATGATTTCGGCCCGATGGTCATGTTCTACAACCAGGACATGTTCCAGAAGTACAAGGTCGAGGAGCCCAAGGTCGGCTGGACCAATGACGATTTCCTGAAAGCCGCCAAGGCCCTCACCGTGGACGGCAATTACGGCACCGCGCAGTCCGTCCCCGACGTCTTCTTCGCCTATGCCCGCTCGGCCGGCGCCAACTATCTGAAGGACGGCGCACTCGACCTGACCAACGAGCCACTCAAGGCCGCCTTCCAGAGCTATGTCGACGTCGTCGCCAAGGACAAGGTCGCTCCGCTCTTCCCGGCCAGCGGCACGCCGTCGGGCGCCCAGGCCAATGGCCGCTTCGTCGCCGGATCGGTCGGCATGTATGTCGATGGCCCGTGGAGCCTCATCAACGTCAAGGACTCCGTGAAGTTCAAGGTCGGCATCGCGCCGCTCCCGGCCGGCGCTGCGGGCAGCATTAGCCTGTCGGCCGGCTCGGGCTTCGGCATTTCCAGCTCCGGCAAGCACAAGGACGAGGCCTGGAAGGCCATCCAGGTACTGACCGGGCCCGAAGCCGAGGAATATCTCGCCTCGAACGGCCGCGCCTTCGCTGCCCGGAATGCCCAGCAGAAATTCTGGTACGAATCCGCTGCCAAGGGCGTTGCGAACGCTCAGCCCACCATCGAGGCGGCGCTGAAGACGGCGGAGCCGTACAAGACCACGGCCGAGTGGAACACCGTCTCGCAGCTGTTCGAACAGTATGCGCCGCTCGCCTTTGCCGGCTCGCAATCCGCCGGCACGACGCTCGACCAGATCCAGCAGCTCTCCACCCAGTGATCTGATGGATCCGCGGGGCGGTTCCTCCCGCCGCCCCGCGCCCTCCCACAGGTAAAAAGTGAGGATCGCATGCAGTTGAAGCCGTCGGCCGCCCCGTCGCGGGCCGGCACGGGTCGTGCGAAAGCCATTTTAAGGGACGATCGCAGGGCCGCCTTCTGGTTCCTGCTGCCGAGCTTTCTCGGTCTTGCGGTCTTTCTGCTGCTGCCGCTCGCAGCCTCTCTGGCGCTGAGCTTCACCAATTGGCAGCTCATCGGCCAATCGAAATTCGTCGGCTGGCGCAACTACGTCAATCTCTTGACCATCGATCCGAGCTTCTGGCAGATCCTCCGCAATACGTTCCATTTCACGATCGAATATCTCGTCCTCAACATCGTGATTTCGCTCACGATGGCCGTCTGGATTTCCAATCTGCGTTGGGGCAAGCGGTTCTTCCGGCTGATCTTCTTCCTGCCGACGTTCACGCCGCTGATCGGCTCGGCGATCGTCTGGCTGCTGATCTTCACGCCGGGCGGCTTTGCCGACTGGTTCTTCTCTGCGCTGCACCTGCCGATCCCCAATCTCCTGACGAGCCCCGACCTCGCCATCCAAGCGATCGTCATCGTCTCGCTCTGGTCAGGCTTCGGCTACAATCTGCTCCTGTTCGGCGCCGCGCTCGAGGCGATCCCCAGCACCTATCTCGATGCCGCCGCGATCGATGGCGCCTCGTCCTGGCAGCGCTTCTGGAAGATCAAGCTGCCGCTCATCTCGCCGACGCTGTTCTTCGGCACGGTGATGACCGCCATCACCAGCCTGCAGGTGTTCGACCAAGTCTATGCGCTGACGCGCGGCGGCCCCGGCTCCGCGACGGCGACGCTCGGCTTCTCGATCTACCGGACCGGCTTTGCCGCCTACAAGATGGGCTATGCCTCGGCGATCGCCTGGGTGCTGTTCGTCATCATCATGGCCCTGACGATCCTCCAGCTCCGCGTTCAGCGCCGGTGGGTGCATTATGACCTCTGAAACCCTCGGACGCTCACAAGGTCAGCGGGCCGGCAGCCTTCTCCTCCATGCCGGGATGGTGCTGGCCGCGCTCGCCTTCCTGTTTCCGTTCTTCTGGATGGTCACCAACGCGATCCGGCCGAATGCCGAGGTCCTGGCCGTGCCGCCGCAACTTCTGCCGAGCGACTGGCAGTGGTCCAACTTCGTCTATGCCTGGCTCTATCTGCCGTTCGGCCGCTTCTTCCTCAACAGCATCATAGTCGCCGGCGGCATCACCATCCTAACGCTCGCGGTCTCGAGCATGGCCGCCTATGCCTTCGCCCGGCTGCGGTTTCCCTTCAGCGGCAGCCTCTTCGTCGTCTATCTCGCAACGCTGATGGTGCCGCAGGCGGTGATCGTCATTCCGCTCTTCCTGATGATGAGCTGGCTCGGCTGGATGAACAGCTTCCAGGGGCTGATCCTGCCGATGGCCTTCTCGACCTTCGGCACGTTCATGCTCCGGCAGTATTTCCTGCAGATTCCAAAGGAGCTTGAAGAGGCGGCAATGATCGAAGGCTGTTCGCGCTTCACGATCTTCCTGCGCATCATCCTGCCGCTGTCGCGACCGATGCTGGGGCTGCTCGCCCTCTTCACCTTTACCGGGCAGTGGAACTCGTTCCTGTGGCCGCTGATCATCGTCAACGGCCCCGAATATTCGACAATACCGCTCGGCCTGACGCTGTTCCAGAGCCAGCAGGGCGTGCAGTGGAACTACATGATGGCCGGGTCGACGATCTCGATGCTGCCCGGCATCCTGCTGACGCTGGCGCTCCAGCGCTACATCTTCAGCGGCATCGCCATGGGCTCGGGCTTCGGCGGGCGCTGAAACAAAGGCCGCCCGAAGCGGCGGCCACCACCTGACGAGAAACGGCGCCGGCCGAAGCCGGCGCCGCAAGGTGGATCAGGCGCCTTCGAGAACCAGCGCGCTGTGGATATGCAGGCGCGGCAACGTCACCTGCACCCGGCCATCATCCAGCATCTGCCAGTCGACATCCGCGCCGGTCATCGCATCATAGATGCGGCCGGGCTTTGCCGGCAGACGGAGGCTTGCCGTCACCGGGCCGATGGCGGGAATGTCCTCGATCATCTCCAGAACACGCTTCTGGCCACGCTCGAAGGCAGTCGGCACAGCCTTGCCGCGCACCTGAGGCGAGCCATAGAGGAGATGCAGGACGTGCCGGTTTTCCGCCGCCTGGTGGGCGAGCGACACGCGGCCTGACGAGGGCAGATCCGTCTCCAGCACCGGATCGGGCATCAAGCGGCGGATCAGGCCACGCACGATGTACTTGTAAAGCGGCTGCCCATAGGCGTGGTACATCTCGAAAATCGGGAAGGCGATATAGCCGATGCCGCGATATTCCGTGACGCCCGCGCCGATGGTTTCGGCCGTCGGATCATCCGGCGTGTGCTGGTGCGAGCAATAGTGCCGGTAGCTGCGGTTGAAATAGGACGGCACGATCGAAGCGAGGACCGTTGCGGCACCGCTGACGATCGTCTCGCCCGTGCCGTACATGACGAACGGCGATTCCGGCAGGCTGGCGTCGAGCGCGTCCGGATCGGCCCGGAGATAAGACGGATTGAATTCCACCGGACCCTTGGCCGCCTCGAGCCCGAGATCGAGCGCGAAGCCATCGGCACTGAGGCCAGACGTTCCCGACAGGATCAGCTTGCCGCCCTTTGCGACAAAGGCGTCGAGCCGCTTCGCGAGTTCGGCGTCGATCGGGATCGAGTCCGGCAGGATCACGAGACGATAGGGATCAAAGGACGCCGTTCCGTCGATGACGTCGAAGGGCAGCTTCAACTCCTGCAGCATCTGGGCTGCGCCGTCGTCGCTCTCGTTGTTGCGGGCGCCGACGGGGTGATAATATTCGGCCGCCAGAATGGCGATTTCCGACACCTGCTTCGCGCCGACAAGGTAGGGCTCCAGCTTGGCGATCCGCTCATAGGCCGGCGCGATCGACTTGTAGGTGTCGTGGTTGATGGCGCCGTTCGGATGCAGCTGGTCGCCGACCAGGCATTTGGCGCCAAGCGCAACCATCTGCGCCGTCTCGTAGATCAGCGCCTGCTGGCTCTTGAAGCCGCCGAACTCGCCCCATGACGTGTGGAACTTGCCCGTCTGGCCGAGGAAATCGAAACCAAGCGGCGCGGCATAGCGGGCACTCGATGGGAAGTGATCATAGCCCCAGCCGCCGGTCGGCAGGCTTTCGAGTTCGAGATGCGAATAGGTCGCGAAGCGCTTCTGGCCCTGCTTGTGAATGTGGCCGCAATTGTAGAAGACGCGCAGCCCAGGATATTCGGCGAACAGGGCATCCGAGATATAGCGGCGGAACTCCTCGTTGACGGCCTCGTCGTTCTTCAGCCGGTCATCGGCATTTTCAGGGTCGAGACCCTCGGCGATCATGCGGCCGATACAGGCCGAGCAAACGCATCCTGGCGTGAGCACGATGTCGAAGAACAGGCCCGGCGTCTTGTAGTTCGAGGCGACTTCACGGGCCTGATCGAGGATGTAGTCGCGGAAGCCCTGATGGTTCAGGCAGATCGTATGCCAGGCTGGGCTCAACTGCTTCAGGCTGGAGATGTCATCCGGGCTCTCGTGGTGGAAATGATTGTCGGCGGCCATCACGCGCCATTCCGGATGCTCGCGCGCCGTCAGCTCATCCCACTGCACGGAGATATAGACGGGAACCTCGATATCGGCGGCGGCGCAGGCCTTGATCATGTCGCCCATCAAGTCCGGACGCGTCATCTCCGGATGCGGCTTGCCGACCTTGGTCGGATAATACGACCAGCCATGATGGCATTTGGCGAAGACGGTGATCGAATCGACATTGGCCGCCTTCAGCGTCGCGACGAAGTCATCCGGATCGAAGGCGGAGCCAACGCCCGGAATATGTTCCGATGTGTGGAAATCGAGATGAATCTGGCGGTAGCGCAGCGGCTTGAAGGACGTCGCGGGCATTTCTTTCCCCTCGAGACTGTGTTGTCGGCGCCAGGACGGGCGAACCCTCCGGCGGCGAATGGTGAACCGGACGGGCGCCGACGGAAGATGTGGCTGTCCGTTGCCCCTGGTCGATCGAGACGAGCGGGAAATCGGGTGATCCAATGCAGGACGCCCCTAACTCCGCTTCTCGCGCGCTCCTCCCAGAAGCGTTCGAAGGCAAAAGCTGTCCTGCCTTGCCTCAGATGAAACGATATCAACTAACGATGGCGATGAGAAGGCGGAGGGGCGTGTTTCGACGGCTAGACCGCGCTTTTGGCGGCGAAAATTGGCCGAGGCAGCGGCCGCGCGGAGGGCGATTGCCGGACGAAGCGCCGCAGCGCTCAGGGACAGGCAGCGCCGCTCTTGACCCAGGCCGCGACCAGCGCGCCGGCTTCCTTCTGCGTACCGGGCGCCGGCGTGCGGCCGACGCCGGGGTGCCAGGCCCAGCCGACCAGCGTATCGGCGCCGATATGGTCGATCAGGTCCTCGGGCGTGCGGCCGCCATTGCGCGCCGGGTCCTTGATCTGCTGGCAGATCTCGGTGAGCGTCCTGCCCTGCCAGCCCATCTCGATGGGCGCCAGATGCCAGGCGGGATGGCCCGGAATGCGGCCCGGATCGAAATTGGCGCCCTGATGGCAGGTGTTGCAGCGCATGCTGGCGAGCCCCATGCCATCGGGACCGCGGAACACCGGCGGCTGATGCGGCCGCATCGTGTCGCCCTGGCTCGGGCGGTTGCCGGCCGGATGGCAGTTAAGGCAGCGCGGGTTCTGCAGCACCTTGCCGAGTTCGGTGAAATAGGCGGCCGACCGCTGCACCGGATCGGTGATCGCGGCGAAGCTCTCGGGCGACGCCAGCGTTCGCGACGCGTCCGAAGAGACAGCCATTCCTGTCGCGGCGAACACCAGCGCGTTGGCAAGCAGCGGCACCAGGAGCAGGAGCAACCATTTCGGTCTCGTCATCGCTTCCTCCGCGGCGCGCCGCTCATTCCAACTCATGTCGAAGAGGCCATTCGGCCCATGCCGGCCGTCAGATCAGATAGCGATCCGCACCGGCGAGGATCACGGCGCGCACCGCCTCGTGATATTTGACATAGCCCGTGCAGCGGCAGAGATGCCCGTCGAGCGCCTCGGCGATCACCGTCTCGAGCGTCGCGCGCGGCACCGGCGTCTTTTCGAGCCGCTCCAGCAGAACCTGGCTCTCGTTGAGAAAGCCCGGCGTGCAATAGCCGCACTGGAACGAGAAGTGCTCGATGAAGGCCGTCTGCAGCGCGGTCAGCACACCGTCCTTGGCATGGCCTTCGATGGTGCGGATGGCTTTGCCATCGAAATTCACTGCCGGAACGACACAGGTCGGGTTGGTGTGGCTCGAACCATCCGGCATGTCGACGATGACGGCGCAGCTGAGGCACTGCGCGGCGCCGCAGCCGAATTTCGTCCCGGTCATGCCGAGCTCTTCACGCAGGAAATCATTCATCGTGAGGTCATCACGGACCTCGAACGGGCCGAGCGCGCGGCCATTGACGCTGAGCGACAGGGTCGTCACGCGAGCACTCCCTTGATCTGAGCCGCCGTCACGGGAAGCGCGGCGAAGCGGTGGCCGGTCGCGTCGAAGATGGCGTTGAGGAGACCCGGCACCACCGGGATCATCACAACCTCGGCCATGCCCTTCGGCGGCTCCTTCGGCGAAAGCGGCGGCAGGATCTCGACCTCGAGATCGTTCACCGGCAAATCGGAAGCACGGGCGATCCGGTACTGTCCGAGATTCCACTGCCCGTTGCCTGGACCGTCCTCGAACGGCGGCAGCGTCTCCAGCAGCGCGTAGCCGACACCCATGGCAAAGCCACCATGTGCCTGGCCGCGCACGACTTCCGGTACCAGCGCCTCGCCGCATTCCAGCACGCTATAGGCCTTGGCGATCCTGACGATGCCGGTGGCCCGTTCGATCTCGATGCGCACCAGCGTGCCGCACAGCGAGGTGAAGGCCGTGCCGATCCGATTGTAGTCGGCCGGCGGGAACGCCACGGCGCTGCGTTCGATCGGTTCGAAATCGCCATCCCCGCGCCGGATGGCGAGCGCGTCGATATCGGCCGTCACATCCTCGCCTCCGACCGTGAAGGTCGCCTGCGCCCAGGCCCAGCGCGAGAACGCATGCGCCATCGTGCCGGTGATGCCGTTCATGGCGTGCGCCTTGGCGGCGATCGCCTTCAGGGACAGCGGCGACAGGCCGGACATCAGCAGCATGCCGTCCTGCCAGAACGCCTCGTCCCACTGTTTGGCGCGCGGATCGTTCTGCGGGATGCCCCAGATCGCCAGCGCCGCCGGCCAGAGGCCGAAGCGGAACAGCACCCGCGCCGCCTCGGCGGCAGCCTGCGTGCCCACATGGGCGCCGATCGACGCGCTGGTCGCCGAGCTGATCGCGGGCACCCAGCGGGGATTCTTCGCCGCCTCATCCTGCGCCGCCTGCGTGGTGCTGTAGGCGTCGCCCGAGGTGAAGAGGCCGAGGGCATCGAAGGCGTCGATCTCGGACACGCCGACGCGATCGGCAACGACGCCGAGATGCGCCGCGACGCGGTTGGCGATCGCCGTGCCGATGCCATTGCCCATCTCGACAGCGTCGCCATGCACGGAGACGCGGCCCTCGGCATCGATCTCGACCCGGCCGAGCGAACAATCGGCGCCGGTGCCATAATCCTTGGTGCAGACGGCGACGCCGGTGCCGACGAGGAAACCGGGTCTGGCGGCGGCCTTCTCGATGGCGCGATCACGCCAGATCGGATGCGCCTCGAGCTTCGCCAGGATCTCCGGCGTGCGCACCGAGACGGAATAGGGATTGCCGGTCATGGTACGGCCGCCGGTCGCCAGCGCATTGCGGCGGCGGAACTCGATCGGATCGAGCGGCAGCGCGGCGCAGACCTCGTCGACCAGGGATTCGATCGCCGTCATGGTCTGCAGCGTGCCATAGCCCCGCATCGAACCGGCCGTGACGCCGCGCGAATGCAGCGCCACCGTCGTGACATCGACTTTCGGGATCGAATAGATGCCAAGCGCACCCGTGGCACCGACAACTGCCACGCTGGCCGAATAATTGGCCATGCCGCCGCCGTCGAGAACGTGGTCGGCCGCGAAACCGGTGATCAGCCCGCTCTTCCTGTCGACGCCGATCCTGGAATGCATCTTGAAGGCATGGCGTTTCACGCCGCCCTGGAATTGCTGGAAGCGATCATGCGCGAGCCGCACCGGCCGTCCGGGCAGGAACAGCGCCGCAAGAGCGATATAGAGCGAGAACGGCGTATGGTCCTTGCCGCCGAAACCGCCGCCGACATGGGCAAACTGCGCATTGATCGTTGCCGGCTTGTGATCCGCGTCGGCTTCGCCGAGGAGAAACGCGATCGCAGAAGCCGCCTCGAAGGGCGATTGCACCCCCAGCACGAGTTCGAGATTGCGCTTCGACGGATCATACCAGGCGAGGCCGCATTCCGGCTCCAGAAACACGGGATCGATCGACTGGGTCTCGAAATCCTGCGTGATCACCAGCCTAGAGGGATCGGGCGCATCGAGCTCGGCCCGGATCGCATCGCCGAACGTCGCGCCCTTCACATACTCGCCGCCCTTGGCGACCGGCAGCGGCTTCCAGATCGGCCGCCCCGAGCTTTCGAAGAAGCCGGGACTGACCCAACCCTCCTGGATCGGCGAATAGAGATCCGGCCCATCCGGCGTCGGCCCGGCAACGCGCGTGAAGCGGAACGCGCCGTAATTGGGTCCCTCGGTCGGCCCCGTCTCGGCGCCGAATTTCAGGTAGTTGCCATCGCGAAGCGCAACGCGGACGCGATCGAAATCATCGAAGCTCGCAAAGATCAGCAGCGCCAGCGGCTGTCCGAGAAAGAAGGGCGTCTTGCCGACCGGACAAAAGAGATCGCCGGCGTAGAATTCCGGCACGCGAGCCCCGATCCGCGCGACATCCTCCGCCGTCACCACGACGGTCGGCTTGGCGATCAGCGACAGACGATCGAGATCGATACCCTCATAGACATGGCTCGCATCGGGCGAGCGGACGAACAGCGCATGCGCCGTCTGGCTCGGCCAGCCCGGCATGTCCGCGGCACGAAAGTCCGAGGCATAGAGCTTGGCGCCGGTCACCTTGGCGACGCCGTCGACACGGCCGAGCCTCGGCCTTGCGACGCCGCGCCCCGGCAGCGTCTCGCGAGACGCAAAGGTCGGCGCATCGGCGCGTGCCATTGGCGTCACCGCAACCGCGATGCCGCTGGCCATCATCAGCTTCACGAAATCCCGTCGCGAAGGCCTCATCGGCTCCACCCCCTCGCGCCGGCCTCCGACGCATATCGCCGACGGCCGGAATCGCTCCGTCACCTCGGCAATGAACGTTAGAGAAGCTCCAGACGGCACGCCATGTCCTCAAGTCTCAGCGCGTGAATAATTACGCCGCAGCAAGTACCTGTCCTTGGGCGCGCCGAGACGTCGCCAACCGATCGCCTTCCTTCTTCTCGGCGGGTTCTCGGTCCCGGGAGGAACATGGCCCTTCCACCCATCGATTGATCCTCCGTCTCATTGATCTCGCGCATGCCGTGCTGCTTGAAGATATTCCAGACTGCCGGCATCCTGCGCGGAAGGGGTCGATATGATGGCGCTGCGAATGCCGGTTTCAGGTGGCCGGTTGGGATTGGTGGCGATCGCGCTCTGCGGCCTCGTCACAGGCGCGATCGGGCTTGTCCTCGGGGCCAGCTGGGCAGCGACGGCCTTCGCCCTGGCGACCATTCCGGTGCTGGCGGCGCTGCTGGTCGAAATCGCCGTCAGCCTTCGGCGCGGTGATGTCGGCCTCGATATCGTCGCCGCGCTCTCGATGTCGGCGGCCCTCGCCTTCGGAGAGCCGCTCGCTGGCAATGTCGTCGCGCTGATGTATGCCGGCGGGCAATTGCTGGAGAGCTTCGCCGAGGGCCGGGCCCGCCGCGAGATGACCGCTCTTCTCGGGCGCGTCGCCCGAACCGCCATGCGGTTTGCCGGGGGCCGGCTCACCGAAGTGCCGATCGAAGCCCTCCGCGCGGGCGACGCTGTCCTCATCCGGCGCGGCGAGGTGGTGCCGGTCGACGGTATCCTTGTCTCCGAAACGGGGGCGTTCGATCAGTCGGCACTGACTGGCGAGAGCCTGCCGGCCACGAAGCATGCCGGGGACGAAGTCCTCTCCGGCATCACCAATGCCGGAGACGCTGTCGAGATCAGGGCGACACATCCGGCTGCAGAGAGCACCTATGCCGGCATCGTCCGTCTCGTCGCGGGCGCGGCTGCGAGCCGGGCACCGAGCCTTCGCATCGCGGATCGCTATGCGATCGGCTTCCTGGGGCTGACGCTCGCCATCGCCGGCATCGCCTGGCTGGCATCGGGAGATCCGATCCGCGCGCTGGCCGTGCTGGTGGTGGCGACGCCCTGTCCGCTGATTCTGGCGCTTCCCGTGGCGATCATTTCCGGCATGTCGCGGGCCGCGAAGAATGGCATTCTGATCAAGACGGGCGGCGCGCTCGAAGCGCTCGCCAATGTCCGAACCGTCATCCTCGACAAGACCGGCACGCTGACATTCGGCATCGCCAGCGTGACCGCGATCCGGTCGGTCGGGCGCGTCGAGCCGCACGAATTGCTGCGCCTTGCCGCCTCGCTCGACCAGGCATCTGGCCATGTCGTCGCCGCAGCGCTCGTCGCCGAAGCGAAGCGGCGCGGCCTCGCGCTCGCGGCGCCGGCCGATGTGAGCGAGGATCCCGGCGCCGGGCTGACCGGCACTGTCGCCGGCCATACCGTCGCTGTCGGCAGCCTCGACTATGTGCTCGAGCGGAGCGACGCGACGGCGGCAGTCCTCGAAGACGGCATGGAGCCAGGCAGCGCCATCGTTGCCGTGGCTATCGACGCATGCTTCGCCGGACTGATCCTGCTTGCGGACGGGCTTCGGCCCGATGCCCCGGCAATGATGGCGGCGCTCGGCCAGTCTGGCGTCGATCGGATCGTGCTCGCCTCGGGCGACCGGGTCGAGATCGTCGCCGCCGTGGCCGGCGCGCTGCCGATCGACGCGGTGTTCGGGGATCTTTCGCCGGCCGACAAGCTCGCCCTGGTGCGCAATGAAGAGGCGCGGGCGCCGACCTTGATGGTCGGCGACGGCATCAACGACGCCCCGGCGCTCGCCGGCGCCAGCGTCGGCGTCGCGATGGGCGCACGCGGCGCTGCCGCCTCGTCCGAGAGCGCCGATATCGTCCTTTTGGTCGATCGGGTCGACAAGCTGGCACTGGCGCTGCAGATCGGCCAGCGGACGCGGCGGATCGCACTCGAAAGCGTGCTCGTCGGGCTCGGCCTCTCGCTCGCCGCGATGGTCTTTGCGGCGTTCGGTCTGCTGCCGCCCGTCGCCGGCGCGCTGCTTCAGGAAGCGATCGACGTCGCGGTGATCCTCAACGCGCTGAGGGCACTCGGCTGATCAAACACCGATGTCGATGATCGCCTTGATCAGGCCTTCCTTCTGATGCGCCCAGCGCGGCAACTCCTCGACGACGCCTGCGAGGGTCGTGCGATGCGTCGCAAGCGCCGCCTGCGAGACCAGGCCGTTTCGCATCGATGTCATCACATGCTCGAAATCGGCTCGCGTCGCATTGCGGCTGCCGATCAGCGTCATCTCGCGTTTATGGAACTCGGGATCGGCAAAGGAGATGCGGTCCTTGACGACGCTGATCAGCACATAGCTTCCGCCATGCGCCACCAGCGTGAACCCCGCTTCGATCGCCTTGGCATTTCCGGTCGCGTCGAACACGGTGCCGAAACCTTCGCCGCTGGTATGCGCCATCAGCTGCGCCTCGGCATCGGCGCCGGTCTCGAACACCGATTTGAAACCAAGCGTGTCGCGGGCAAAGGCGAGCCGCTCGGCGCTCGAATCGAGCAGTGTCACGTCGAGCCCGGCAATCCTGGCGAAGATGGCCGCGCCGAGCCCGATCGGGCCGACCCCAACGACGAGTGCGCGTTGGCCGGCCTCGGGCCGCGACCGCCGGACGGCATGGGCGCCGATGGCGAGGAACTCGACCATGGCCGCATCGCGCAGCGACAGCCCATCGGCCGGATAGAGATTGCCCGCCGGAATCACGATGCGCTCGGCCATGCCGCCATCGCCATGCACGCCGAGCACGTTGATCGACATGCAGCAGTTCGGCTTGCCGTTGCGGCAGGCGATGCAGTGGCCGCATGAAATATAGGGATTGATGACGACCGGCGTTCCCACGGCGAGATCGACGCCCGCGCCGACAGCGGCGACGACGCCAGAAAGCTCGTGACCCATCACCCTCGGATAGGCGAGGAACGGATGCTTGCCCTCGAAGATATGATAGTCGGTGCCGCAAATGCCGACATGGCGGATATCGACCGCGGCCTCGCCCGGCCCTGGCGCCGGCGGCAGCGGACGATCGACGAGTTCGAGCTTGCCGGGCTCAAGGCATAGAACGGCTTGCATGAGGAAACTCCCGGCCGGCGTCTGTAGCTGACGCCGGCGCATGTGACACAATCGGACTTGAGGCGCTGATCGCCGTTCGGGACGCCGCCAATCGCCTTAGCGGCCGCGGCGGCGCAACTGGTCGAAATAGACGATGACGATGATCAGGCCGCCGGTGATGATGCGCTGCCAGAACGAGTTGACGTTGAGCAGATTGGCGCCGTTGTTGATCGTCGCGAGGATGAACGCGCCGATCAACGGCCCATGCACCGAGCCGACGGCCCCGAACAGGCTGGTGCCGCCGATCACCGAAGAGGCGATCGCCTGCAATTCCCAGCCCTCCGCCTGCGTCGCATTGCCGATGCCGATGCGCGTCGCGAGCAGCACGCCGACAAAGGCGGCGCAGATCGAGCACAGGGCATAAGCGAGGTAGATCACGCGGGTGACGCGCACGCCGGACAGGCGCGCGGATTCCGGATTGGAGCCGACGGCGAAGAGATAGCGGCCCCAGCGCGTGTGATTGAGGAACACATAGGCCGGAATCGCAATCACGACGACCATCCAGAACAGACTGGGGATGCCGAGGAAATCGAGCGTCGCGAACCGCGTGAAATCCTCGTTCTGGATCGAGATGGTAGAGCCATTGGTCATCAGGAGGCCGATGCCGCGCAGCGAGGTCAGCGTCGCCAGCGTGATGATGAAGGGCGGCAGGCCCATCTTGGTGATGCCGAAGCCGTGGAAGAGGCCAATGCCGAGCCCGACCAGCAGCGTGATCAGGATCGACGCCCAGACCGGAACCCCCGCCTGCAACAGGAGCGCGATCACCACCGTTGAAAATCCGACCACCGCACCGACCGAAAGGTCGATGCCGGCGGTGATGATCACGAAGGTCTGGCCGACGGCGAGGATCGCGATCATCGCCCCCTGGCGCATCAGATTGGGGATGTTGCGATCCGTGAAGAAATTCGGCGTCGCGAAAGCGAGCACGACCCAGAGCAGGACCAAAAGGCCGAGCAGCGTCAGCGCGAACAGAAAATTGTAATTGCGTCGTGGCTGAGCGGCCTTGGCCGACGCGGCATCCACCGTTGACATCTCGTACTCCCCCTAGACGCCGATCGCCTCGGCGAGGACTTCTTCATGGCTGGCGCCGCGGAAGCCGTTGCTGCCGACCAGCTGGCCGGCGCGGAAAACATGCAGCGTGTCGGAGAGTTCGTACACTTCCGGCAGGTAGCTGGAGATGAGCAGGATGCCGGCGCCCTCCTTGAGCAGCTTGGCGAACAGGCGGTAGATCTCGGCCTTGGTACCGACATCGACGCCCACCGTCGGCTCGTCGAAGATGAACAGATCGGCGCCGTGGTTGAGCCATTTGCCGATGACGATCTTCTGCTGGTTGCCACCCGACATCGACGAGGCGAGCGAGCGCCGGCTCGGTGTCTTGATCGAGAGATCCCTGATCTGCTGGTCGGCGCGCCGGGCCTCCTCGCGACTCGAGATGATCAGGCCGCGCGAGAGGCGGTCATAGATCGGCAGGCTGAGATTGAGGCCGATCGGCAGGTTCAGATTGAGACCCTGGTCACGGCGGCTCTCGGGCGCGAGCGCGATGCCGAGCTCGATCGCCGTCCGCTCATTGGTGATATCGACCGGCTTGCCCTTCCAGAAGATTTCGCCGGCGGTCTTCGGATTGCGGCCGAAGACGCTCAGCGCAAACTCGCTGCGGCCGGCGCCGATGAGGCCATAGAGGCCGACGATCTCGCCGCGCCGAACCGTGAGGGAGACGTCCCTGAAGCCCTTGCCCGAGAGATTGCGGGTCTCGAGCAGTACCTCGCCGAACGGAATGTGTTCCTTGTGGTAGATCTCGTCGATCGTGCGATTGATCATCATCGCGACGAGCTCGTTGTCATTGGTCGCGGCGATATCGCGCGTGCCAACCATCTGCCCGTCGCGCAGCACCGAGACACGGTCGGCGATCTCGAAGATCTCCTCCATGCGGTGGGAGATATAGATGATGGTGACGCCTTCCGACTTCAGGCGCCGGATGAGCGCGAACAGCTGTGCCGCTTCCTGGCGCGTCAGATAGGCGGTCGGCTCGTCGAAGATCAGGAACTTGGTGCCGCGCAACGCCGCGCGGGCCGTCGCAACGAGTTGCTGCTGGCCGATGGTCAGCGTATCGAGCTGGACACCGGCCGGCAGGTTGAAGCCCATGTCGTCGAGGATGCGCTGAGCGGCGCGCGTCATGTCGCGCTTCTGCAGCAGGCCGAACTTCACGGTCTCGTCGCCGAGAAAGATATTGGCCGCGACCGTCAGGTGACGGCAGAGCACGACCTCCTGGTGGACGGCATTGATGCCATGGTCGATCGCCTCCTGCGGATTGGCGAGCCCGACCGGGGTTCCGTTCCAGAGCACATCGCCGCCGCTGCGCGGGATCACGCCGGTCAGGAGCTTGATCAGCGTCGATTTCCCAGCGCCGTTCTCGCCGACGATCGCGTGGATCTCGCCGCGGCGGAACGCAAGGCTCGACGGCTTCAACGCCAGAACCGGTCCGTAGCTCTTTTCGAGATTGCGCAGTTCGAGGATCGTGTCGTCGCCCGAAGCGGGCGCCGCGTTCCCGGATGCGGGAGCGGCTGCGGCAACGCCTGATACGCTCATGGTCTCGTCCTGCTCAAGGGGCGGCGCAAGCCGCATCGGCCAGGAGGCTGGCCCGTCGTTTTGGCGCGCCGCCCTCCCCCCGGGGGCGGCGCGCCGCGTCGCCTTACTTCACCTTGGGATTGAGAAGAGCCGAGTTCTTCGGCTCGTCCATGTTCGCCTTGGTGATGAGATTGGCGCCGGTATCGACGAAGGTCTCGACTTTCTCCTTCTTGGAGGCGGCAAGGGCGGTCTTCACACCGTCATAGCCCATCCGGTAGGGGTCCTGGACGACGAGCGCCGCGATGGTGCCGTCCTTCAGGAAGCCGACCAGCTTGTCGTCATTGTCGAAGCCGATCAGCGCGACCTTGTCGGCCACCTTGTTCTCGGCGATCGCCTGGCCCGCGCCCTGCGCCATGATCAGGTTCGAGGCGAAGATGCCGACGAGGTTCGGATTGGCGGTCAGGAGGTCGGTGGTGATGTTGAGGCCGGTGGTGGCCTGGCCATCGGCGACCTTGTCGGCGACGAGCTTCAGCTCGGGATACTTCGCCAGCTCTTCCTTGAAGCCCTTGGCGCGCTGGTCGAGCGAGCCGACGCCCGGCAGGGCGGTGATGAGGGCGACGTCGCCGGCCGCCTTGCCGGTCTTCGCCTTGACGGCTTCTGCAAGGCCGCGCGCGGCGACGCGGCCGCCCTCGACATTGTCCGTCGTCAGGAACGAGGTGAAGGCCTTCGAATCGGCGGCGCTGTCGATGCCGATGATCGGAACCGACTTCGCGGCCTCGTCGATCGGCTTGCCGAGCGCCTTGAACTCGGTCGGGGCGATGACGATCGCGGCCGGAGCGCCGGCGACGGCGTTCTCGAGGATCGTGATCTGGCCGTTGATGTCGGCCTCGGACTGGGCGCCGAGTTCGGGAACGTTGACGCCGAGATCCTTGCCGGCAGCGCGAGCGCCCGCAAGCACGATCTGCCAGTAGAACGACGTCGTATCCTTGACGATGATCGGGATCGTCACATCGGCAGCCGCGGCCGGACCGGCCTGCATTAGGCCGGCGGCCAGCACGGCCGCGCCGGCCATCAGGCCGAGACTGCGGCGGGTGACCGTCTTGTTGTTGAAAGACATTGGTTTCCTCTCCCTTGAGCGCGTGCTCCACCCAGGACGTAGTTCAGGACGCGCTCGCCTCTGCTACGTCTTTTATCGTTATAAGACTGCGGCAGCGATCTAAGACATAGACGAGACTGCTTTGCAATACGAGATGATACTCGCCATCCGGGCGAAAACCAGTTGCGAATGCTTTGCAGAGCAACAAATCGCATCGCCGGAATTGTGCAGCGCAAAGAGCATCTTGCTTGTTATCGATAACAGACCAGATATGGTCGCCCGAACCCGGGCGGCGGTCCCTCGGTGCCTTCCGCCACGTCAGTGGCCGCATTCATGGTTGCCGATGAGCAAGCGCGATACCGTCTTCAAGGAGGCCTACAACGCCAGTCTCGGCATGCTCGAGGTCGGCGCCGTTCTTCCCTCCGAGGCCGAGCTCGGCCGCCGTCTTGGTATCAGCCGCACCACCGTGCGATCGATCCTCGACGCGCAGGCCGCGGCTGGCCTGATCGCGTGGAACCAGCGTCACAAGGAGGTGCTGCGGCCGCCGGAGCCCGACGACTATTTTCCTGCCGACGAGACCGACACGGTGTCCTCGATGGTCGAACGCGCCTTCATGCGGCGCGTGCTCTCGGCCGATGCGCAGCCGGGCAGCCAGTTCAACGAATCGGATTTTGCGCGGGAAGTTGGCGTCAGCACATCGGCGGTGCGCGAATTCCTCATCCGTTTCAGCCGCTTTGGCCTCATCGAGAAGCAGCGAAACCGCCACTGGGTGCTGAACGGCTTCACCGAGGCCTTCGCGCTGGAACTGTTCGAGGTGCGCGAAATGTTCGAGCTACGCTCGGCACGCGCCTTCGTCCGGCTGCCGCGCGATAACCCGGCCTGGTCGTCGCTCGATGCCATCGAGGCGGAGCACCGGGCCTTTCTCGGTCAGCCGGGCGCCCGGATGCGCGCCTTCCCAGACCTCGACGACCGCTTCCACCGCCTGATCCACAGCGCGTCGCACAATCGCTTCATCACGGATTTCTACGACGTCATCTCGCTGATCTTTCATTTCCATTATCAATGGAGCAAGGCGGATGAGATCGACCGCAACGCAACCGCGCTCCGGGAGCATCTCGACTATATCGGCGGGCTCCGTTCGGGCCATGAACTGGATGCCGAATTCTATTGCCGCAAGCATCTCGCTTCCGCCCGCCTGACGCTCCTGCGCGCGATCAGGGGCGCGGATGTCCCCCCGCCGGACGGAACCTGAGAGCGGGTGCAGTCGATCTGCTGCCGGGACGACCGGCACTCGGGGCCGGCCGTCGTCCTCGCCGCCCGGAGTCGCTGCGCCGTCCATGCTCGCCGCCAGACGGCACAGGGTTATTGATATACTAATAGACATTTCCCTCCAATTTCGTCATGTTGCCGAAGGCGCGCGCTCTGGCTATTCGTCGGAAACCGCGCGGATGGCCGCGGGAGGCGGCAGCGAAGGGGTGACGGGACATGGCGCAGGCGGGGCTGACCCTGATGAAGACGCGCTCGACAGCCCAGAACGTCTATGAGCTTCTCCGCGGCGAAATCATCATGAACGCCTTGAAGCCGGAGGAGGCGATCCGCGAGAGCGCGATCGCCGAGCGCCTTGGCGTGTCGCGGACCCCCGTGCGCGAGGCGCTGCTTCGCCTCGCCGATCTCGGCCTCGTCGACATCTTTCCTCAGAGCGGCACACGCGTCGCCCCGATCCGCATGGGCAAGGTCCGCGCGGCCCAGTTGATCCGCGAGGCCGTCGAGGTCGAGGTCATCGCCCGCGCCACCGCAGCCGCTACCGCCGCCGACATTGCCCGCCTCGACATCATCATCGACGACCAGATCAGAGCCAGCGAACGCGGCGACATGCGCCGCCTGTTCGAGCTCGACGAGGACTTCCATCGCGCAATCTTCGCGATTGCCGGATGCCTCGATGCCGCGGACGAACTCGAGGACGTCAAGCTGCATCTCGACCGTCTGCGCTATCTCTCGGTCGACTGGCCGCGCAGCGCCAGCCACATCGTCGCCGAGCACCGCATGATCCGCGACGCCATCGCGGCGGGCGACGCAGCCGCAGCCGCGACTGCGATGCGCACGCATCTTCGCGCCATCCTGGTGCCGCTCGACCTGATGTCGCGGCGCGCCGAGGCTGCCGTCGCCGGCTGAAGACATTTGGGAGAAGAAACGACATGACGACCAAGGGCGAGTTTGACGGCAAGGTGGCGCTGGTGACCGGCGCAGCGATGGGCATCGGCGGAGCGGTCGCCGAACTTCTGGCCGCACGTGGTGCCAGCCTCGTGCTCGTCGATCGCGACGCCAAGGCCCTTGCCGCCATGGCCGAGCGCACCGGCGGCGAGGCCGTGGCCGGCAATATCGCCGATCGCGCGACGCTGGAGGCGGCGATCGACCGCGTTCGCACCCGCTTCGGCTGCCTCGACATCCTTTCGAACAATGCCGGCATCCAGCGCTACGGCACGCTCGAGACGACGACCGAAGCGATCTGGGACGAAGTGTTCGACATCAACCTGAAGGCGATCTTCCGCCTGTCGGCCCTCGCCATTCCGCTGCTGCGCGAGACGCGGGGCGCGATCGTCAACATGGCCTCGGTGCAGGGCCTCGCGTCGCAGGCCAATGTCGTCGCCTATACCGCCGCCAAGCATGCGCTGATCGGGCTGACGCGCGCCGCCGCCGTGGATCACGCGCCGGAAGGCATCCGTGTCAATGCCGTCGCACCGGGCTCGGTCGACACGCCGATGCTGCGCGCCACCATTGCCATGGCGGACGATCCGGCCGCGCTCAATGCCGCTATCGACGGCATGCATCCGCTCGGCCGCCGCGCCGCCGCCAGCGAGATCGCCGAGGTCGTCGCCTTCCTCGCCTCGGACCGCGCGTCATTCGTCACAGGCGCCGTCTATGTCGCCGATGGCGGCTTGACGATCCCGCTCGGCGGCGCGCCAAAGCCCGCCGAGACGTCGCGCGGGTAAAGCGCACCGGAAAATACCAAGCCGGCTTCCGGAAATCCGAATCCGGCTTGGTTTGATTGTTCGCGCCTATCGTTCTCCGCCAATGAGAATGGCGGCGACCATGGTTAACCCAGCCTTAAGCGCCACCGCCGCAAGCTCGTTCTCGAAGTGGCCACCCGGCCGCGTGTGAGCGAATCCGAGGACGGTCTGTGACGAAACCGGCGCGGCATGGCAGAGCGAGCCTTCGGCGCGCCACGCTGAAGGCTTGGCCCGCGGCGGGCGCCATGCTGGCCACGGCGGCGGCGCCGGTGCTCGCGCAAGCCCAGACGATTTGGACCCAGCCGGCGGCCGGCAACTGGACGACGTCGTCAAACTGGTCTCCGGCAACCGTTCCCGACGCGACGACCAACGTCACGATCGACAATGGCGGCGAGGCGCAGGTCACCTTCGCCGGGGCAATGGCGGCCGGATTGACCGTGGGCGGCGCCCCGGGCGCGTCGGGCACGCTCACCATCACCTCGGGCGGCACCCTCGCCACGACATCGTCGACGCCCGTGTTCGTCGGCCAGAACGGCAACGGTACGGTCACGGTCACCCGCAGCGGTTCGGACTGGACCAACGAAGGCAGCCTCATCGTCGGCGACGCAGCCGGGTCCGCGGGCAGCGTCACGGTCGACATGGGCGCCACCGTCTCGACAGGCACCGCAAGCGGCACGACGACGATGTTCGCCGATCAGGCAGGCTCCACGGGCAGCCTTTCCATCGACGGCAGCGGGTCGATCTTCGCGGCCGGCAACACGCTGATCGCGGGCAATGGCGGCAACGCGGCGGTGCGCGTCTCCAGCGGCGGCACGCTAACCGACATCGGCGCCGTGCTCGGCGCATCGGCCGGCGGCTCGGCGGTCGCCGTCGTCACAGGGCTCGGCTCGTCCTGGCAGACGGCCGGAGCCTTGACGCTCGGCGGCGCCGGCAGTGCCAACCTGACGGTGGAGGCTGCGGCGACGACCGGTGCCACCACTCTCACGGCCGGCGCGGACGCTGGCGGCAGCGGCACGATCAAGGTTTCCGCCGGCGGCTCAGTCCTCAATGTTGATGACGAGCTCACGCTCGGCGCGAGCGGCACCGGCGAGCTGACCGTCGAGAGTGGCGGCGCCGCCATTGCCGATGCCGTGACACTGGGAGCCGCCGCCTCTGGCGCGGGCAGTGCCAAGATTACTGGCGCGGGCTCCAGCCTCACGGCGACGGGTGAACTGACGCTCGGCGCTTCCGGAACCGGTAGCCTCACGGTGGAGGCCGGAGGAGACGCCACCACCGCCTCGATGACGCTCGGAACCGACGAGACCGGCTCCGGAGCCCTGACCGTAACCGGCGACGGTTCAACCATCGATGCGGACGCGGTCACCATCGGCGGATCGGGCATTGGCTCGGCAACGATCGAGGCCGGCGGTGCCCTGGCGGGCGGCGGCGCGACGCTCGGCGCCAATACGGGCGGCAGCGGCAGCGTCACCGTCAACGGCAGCGGATCGACCTGGACGACCTCCGGCGAACTCACCATCGGCGCCGACGGCAGCGGCAGCCTGACCGTGGTCGGCGCCGGCACGGCCACGAGTGCCACGATGACGCTCGGGAGCAGCACCGGCGGCAGCGGCGCGCTCACCGTCTCCGGCAGCGGCTCCGCCAGCACCACCTCCGGTATTCTCACCGTCGGCGCGGCCGGTACCGGCAGCGCCAATGTCTCGCTCGGCGCCAGCCTTTCGGCCGGATCGGCCGTCATCGGCGGCGAGGCCGGCGGATCGGGCAGCGTTGTCATCACCGATAACGGCTCCGCGCTCGATGCCGGGACAGGTCTGACGGTCGGTGATGCCGGCTCCGGCACGCTGACGCTCGCCAATGGCGGCACGGCTGTCGCGGAGACCGCCAGCATCGGTGCGGCCGCAACCGGCTCCGGCGCCGTCACCATCACCAATCTCGGCTCGACCCTTACCGTCGCCGGCGCTGTGACCGTGGGCACGGCGGGCAGCGGCACGCTCGCCATCCTCTCGTCCGGCACCATGACGAGCGGCGACGCCACGCTCGGCGCCGAGGCCGGTGGAAGCGGCCTCGCCGCGGTCACCGGCGCCGGATCGGATTGGTCCGCAGGCAGAATGACAATCGGCGGCCTCGGCGGCGGCACGCTGCAGGTCACGGCCGCCGGAACGCTGGAAAGCGGCGCTGCCATCATCGGCGCCTCTGCCGGCGGGCAAGGCGCCGTCACGGTCGACGGCGACGGCTCGATCTGGTCAACGACCGGCGATCTCGTCATCGGCGACAGCGGCACCGGCAGTCTGCTCATTAACGCGGGCGGCACAGTCAGCGTCCAGAACGGTGGCGGCGCCGTCACGCTCGCAGCCAATGCCGGCAGCAGCGGCGTCCTGCAGATCGGCATGGGCGCCGGCGCGGGGACCCTCGACGCGGCGTCGATCACCGGCGGCGACGGCACCGCGCGCGTCGTCTTCGATCACGGCGAGGGCGGCTACACCTTCGCGCCGCTGATCGCCGGTTCGGCCGCCGTGTCGCTGATCGGCTCCGGCACGACGATCTTCACCGCCGCGAACACCTATGACGGCCCGACCACGATCGATGCCGGCACGCTCCAAGCCGGCGGCACCGATGTCCTCAGCCCGTCCTCTGCTGTCTCGGTCGCCAGCGGCGCCACGCTCAACCTGACCGGCTACAGCCAGGTCGTGTCGAGACTAACCAATGCCGGGACGGTAACGACCGCCGGCAGCATGGCCAGCACGACGCTTGCCGTCAGCGGCGACTATGTCGGCGCCAACGGCACTCTTGTGCTCGGCGCGGTTCTCGGCGGCGATGCGTCAAGCACCGATCGGCTGGCGGTTGCGGGCGATGTATCGGGCACCACACGGCTTGCGATCATCAATCTCGGCGGCACCGGCGCGCAGACCACCGGCGACGGCATCGAACTGGTCAGCGTCGGCGGCGCCTCCCATTCCGATGCGTTTTCGGCCGGGCGGATCATCGTCGGGGCCTATGACTATCGGCTCTATCAAGGTGGCGCGGGCGAAAGCGACGGCAACTGGTATCTCCGCAGCGATCTTTCGCTGGCCGCGCAGACCTATGCGGCCTTGCCGGCCACGTTGATCAACTATGCCCTGTCCAGCATCGGCAATTATCGCCAGCGCACCGGTGTCTGGAGCTACGGCCCCATCAGTTCCTCCGGCGACGCCTGGATGCGCGGCGCCGGAAACTGGCGCAGCGCGTCGCCGGGTAGCGGGTCGCCCTATGACCAGGGCCTGCAATTCGGCCAGGCCGGCTTCTCGGCCGAGCTGCCAGCGGTGCTTCAGGCGCCGGGCGAGCTCAGCGCCGGACTGATGGCGACGTTCGGCCGTTCGTCCACGACGGTGACGGAAACGACGCATGGGGCCGCCGGGTCCGGCTCCATCGACACCAATGCCTGGGGCATCGGCGGCAATCTGACCTGGACCGGTTCGGGACCGGGCTATGACGGACTCTATGCCGACGCAGTCGGCCAGTTCACCTGGTACGACGCCGATATCGGCATCAGCGACGGCGACGGCTCGTCCGGCCATGGCGCCTTCGGCGGTGCCATCAGCCTCGAAGTCGGCAAATGGATAGAGCTTTCCAAAGGTTGGGCCATCGTGCCCCAGGGCCAGCTCGTCTATGCGGTCGCGAGCGGGGACGCCTTTACCGATGGCGACGGCACGCGGGTCGACAATCTCTCCGGCAACAGCCTTGTCGGCCGCGCCGGCCTCCGGCTTGAGCATGGCGGCTTCCTTGGCGGCGGCGTGACCGACACGATGCGCCTCAATGCCTATCTGCTCGCCAACCTCGCTTATGCCTTCACAGGCAAATTCAGCGTCGATGTCGGCGGCACGCCGATGGACGCCGATCAGGCGGCGCTGATGGGCGAGCTTGGTCTCGGCGCCACCCTGCAGATGACCGCCGGCACCGCCCTCTACGGCGAGGCGAGCTATGCCGCCGCCGCATCGGACGGCAGCGATCAGCGCTGGTCGGGCAATTTCGGCGTCCGCATGGACTGGTAGTCCGTCGCTCCGCGGCAAGGGCTCGGCTATAGTCCTCCGTGTCGAGAAGCAGGGAGAGCGTTCCATGGCCAAGGTGAAGGCAGTTCTGGGCATGGCGAACTATGCCGTCGCGATCGAAGCCGGACCGCATGCGCTCGCCGCCGACGAGCCGGCCGAGCGCGGCGGCCACGGAACGGGTCCCGGCCCCTACGACCTCGTGCTCGCCGGCCTTGCCGCCTGCACGGTCATCACGCTCCGCATGTATGCCGAGCGCAAGGGCTGGGAACTCGGCGCCATTCATGCCGAGCTCACGCATAGCAAGATCGACAAGCGCTCGCATATCGTCCGGACGCTTTCCTTCGAGGGCATGCCGACCGAGGAACAGATCGCTCGCCTCCTCGAGATCGCCGGGAAGACGCCGGTGACGCTGACGCTCAAGGAAGGTGCCGATATCGTCACGCATATCGCGCCTGCGCATCACGCCGAAACGCCAGCCGAACTGGACGAGCGCCTCGACGAAGCGCTCGAAGAAAGCTTCCCGGCCAGCGATCCGCCCAGCGTTTCGCCCGGCGAGGGCTGATCAGCCGGTCAGAAGTGAATGCCGACGCCGGCGAAGACGCCCTGCTGCGTGGTGTCGTAGACGAAGCCGCCGCTTTCATAGTCCTCATAGATCGCGCGATAGCCGATCGAGGTCGAGACCGTCTTGGTCCAGTTGTAACCGAGGGCGCCGAAGGCCTGCCAGGTCAGGTTGGAGCCGACGCCGAAACCGCCGATATCGCCGAGCGCATTGATGAACCAGCGGTCGTTGATGTCGTAATGCGCGTAAAGGCCGACGGTCGGATCGATCCACTGCACCGTGCCGGAATCGCCGACCGAGATCGGCAGCAGATTGGGGCCGACCGACAGATCCGCACTGAGATTCTGATAGCGGAAGCCGGCGGTCGCGCTCAGCTGCAGATTGGTGACGCCGAGCGGAAGCTGATAGCCGACGAGGCCCTGGATGGTGATCTGGGTCTGGCTGTAGTCATAGCCATAGCCGGTGTCGCGGATGTCGCCGTCCTGGCTGATCTTCGTCCACATGAAATCGGTCAGGATCATCCAGTTCTCGTGGGTGGCGCCGAACGAGGCCATCAGCGCGCCGTCGAGATCCTTGATCGCATCGATGGGCGTGACGTCGATCTTGACGGGACCAAGGCCCCTCACGCCGACATTGCCGTCAACCCCCGACAGCCAGCCATAGAATGTCGCCTGGAAACGCCAGTCGCTGGCAACCGGGAGCGGAGCGGCTTCCACCGGCGCTGGCGTGACATCGGCCGCGATCGCCGGGCTGGCAAGCCCGAGCACCAGACCAAGAGCTGCAAACAATCTGGAACGCATCGATGACCCCCGTCGACGTTCGACCTTCGGACGGTAGCACGCGGACGGGGTTGGCGTTGACAGTCGGGAAAGGAAGTCCCGATAGCGCGACAGATCGTTGCAGGAATGTCACGAGCAGCATCGCAGCCGTGGCGCCGTCTCTGTTCTTCGCGCCTGCCGAGGCCGAGCCGAGGGCAGGCGCGCCGCTCCTCAGCCGCGCAGTCCCTTGCAATCGACCCCGGTTTTGCTGCACTGCATCCTCGGTCTCATCAAGCGAGTACAGCGACGATGGCAGCCTATCCGGAATTTCCCCCCCGTCTCCTGCGTGGTTACACCGCGTTTCGTGAAAACCGCCTGCCGCACGAAAGTGCGCGCTACCGCATCCTCGCCGAAGCCGGCCAGCGCCCGCGCACCATGCTGGTCGGCTGCTGCGACAGCCGTGCCGCGCCCGAGACGATCTTCGATGCGGCGCCCGGCGAGCTCTTCGTCGTCCGCAACGTCGCCAATCTCGTGCCGCCTTATGACCCGGACGGCGAGTATCACGGCACGTCCGCCGCGATCGAGTTCGGCGTCATGGGCCTGAAGGTCCGTTACATTCTGGTGATGGGCCACGGACGCTGCGGCGGCGTCCAGGCTTATATCGCGAACCGCGATGCGCCCGAGGGCGCCGATCTTGAATCCGGCGCGTTCATCGGCAAGTGGATCTCGCTGATCGCGCCGGCCGAGAAGCTCGTTTGCGAGGATCCTGCGGATGCGGCCGCGCGCCAGCGCGCGCTCGAATTCGCCTCTGTGCGGCAGTCGATCGAAAACCTGCGCACATTTCCGTCGATCAAAAGCCTCGAGGAGATCGGCGAGATCGAGCTGCACGGCGCCTGGTTCGACATCTCGACCGGCGAACTGCACGTCCTCGACCAGGACACCGGGCGCTTCTCCGTCGCGGCGCCATAAAAAAACCGGCGCCCGCTTTAGGCGCCGGTCCGATCTTTCCCTCATCCGGACCGTGCGGCGCGAACGCGCCGCCGGGCCTCAGGCTGCCTTCTTCCGCGGCTGAATCAGCTTGCGGTTCACCAGCACCTCGGCGATCTGGACGGCGTTGAGCGCTGCGCCCTTCCTGAGATTGTCCGAGACAATCCAGAGATTGAGGCCATTCTCGACCGTCGCGTCCTCGCGAATGCGCGAGATATAGGTCGCGTCCTCGCCGGTCGCCTCATAGGGCGTGATGTACTGGTTCTCTTCCGGATTATCGATGACGAGACAGCCAGGCGCCTCGCGAAGGATATCGCGCGCTTCCTCGGCGGTGATCGGCTTCTCGAACTCGATATTGACCGACTCGGAGTGCGAGATGAACACCGGGACGCGCACGGCAGTGCAGGTCAGCTTGATCTTCGGATCGAGGATCTTCTTGGTCTCGGCCATCACCTTCCACTCTTCCTTCGTGTAGCCATCCTCCATGAAATTATCGATATGGGGAATGACGTTGAAGGCGATGCGCTTGGTGAACTTCTCCGAGACGATCGGATCGTTGACGAAGACGGCGCGGGTCTGCGTGAACAGTTCGTCCATCGCTTCCTTGCCGGCGCCGGAAACCGACTGATAGGTCGAGATGACGACGCGCTTGATGGTCGCGATATCATGCAGCGGCTTCAGAGCCACCACGAGCTGTGCGGTCGAGCAGTTCGGGTTGGCGATGATGTTCTTCTTGGCAAAGCCCTTGATCGCGTCGGCATTCACTTCCGGAACGATCAGCGGCACCTCGGCGTCGTAGCGCCAGGCCGAGGAATTATCGATCACGACACAGCCGGCCGCGCCGATCCGCGGCGACCACTCCTTCGAGATCGTGCCGCCCGCCGACATCAGGCAGATATCGGTATCGGAAAAATCATACTGGTCGAGCGGCTTGACCTTCAGAGTGCGGTCGCCGAACGAGACCTCGGTGCCCTGGCTGCGGCGCGAGGCGAGCGCCACCACTTCGTCGGCGGGAAACCCGCGCTCGTCGAGGATGTTCAGCATCTCACGGCCCACATTGCCCGTGGCACCGACGATTGCGACCTTGTAGCCCATGATAGCCTGTTCCTTCGTTTCATCGCTCTCCCGCGCCGGCGTGCCGCATCGGCAGCAACAGCCGGCTGTTCTCCCCCTCGAACCCCGGGGAGAGACCGTGGGGTGCGGGAGGGACGATCAGCCGGTCGTCGCGGTTTTCGGGGTCGTCGTTGCTTTCGTCCCCGTGAGGACGGCCACGATCAGGGCAGCCATAGTCGGCCCGGTGACGGCAGCCACCAGGCGGACTAGGATTTGACTGGCATCAAAATGCGCGGCCATCGGCAAGCCCGATTGAGAATGCCGCGTTTCTGACGCCAAAATGGCGCGGAAGTCAACACTCCTGCAGAGGCGCACCATGTCGATCATCGGTCAATGGACCCGGCGCGCCGCGGTCCTCGCCCTCGCGACGCTCGCCCTTGCGGCGACCCGTCCCCCGGCCGAGGCCGGCGAGCGGCTCACGACGGAGGAGATCACGAAGACCTTCAGCGGCATGACGCTCGACGGCATCTACCACGATGGCGAGTTCTTCAGCGAAACCTACCGCGACGACGGCTCGATCCGCTATCACGGCGCCGACGCGGCGGACATGGGCGAATGGTCGGCCTCGAACGGCCGCTTCTGCACCTTCTATGAAGCTTCCGCGGGCGGCTGTTTCTTCGTCGATCGCGACGGCGCAAATTGCTTCACCTTCACGGTCGACGAAGGCATCGCCCATCCACGTCCCGCGCATGACTGGACGTCGCGCGGCTGGGACCGGACCCGCCCTTCGACGTGCCCAACGGTGCCCGAGGCCCGGACATAGGCACGGCGCTTCCGCCAGCCGGCCTCGGATTTCCCGCGCAACGCGAAGCCGGATCCCTCAATGGTTGCATGCCGACTACCCGACTGGCGAACTTCCGGCTCGGCCTTTCTCGCGCTAACGTTGCATCTGCAACACGATTGACCGGGAGGTTGCCATGGCGCTGACATCCAGCGCGCTTGCTGCGGATTCAGCCAGCAACCGCTATCGTTCGGCCCGGTTCCGCATGTTCCTCGATATCGTCGATCGAATCCTGGCCGAGAACGACCGTTGCACGATCCTCGACGTCGGCGGGACAGCGGCCTATTGGGCGGCGTTCGGTGGCGCCATGGATTGGTCGCGCGTCAAGATCACGCTGCTCAATCTCGAACATGCTCCAACGGACGGTGCCGATCACATCGTCCAGGTCGTCGGCGACGCCACCGACATGCACGAATATGCCGACAACAGCTTCGACATCGTCCATTCGAACTCCGTCATCGAACATGTCGGGCTCTGGACCTCGATGGAGGCGATGGCCAAGGAAGTGAGACGGCTGGCGCCACAGTATTTCGTGCAGACGCCTTCGTTCTGGTTTCCCATCGAGGCCCATGCGCGGGCCCCCTTCTTTCAGCTGCTGCCGGAGCCACTGCGGGTGTGGATCATCATGCGGCGCAAGCTCGGCTATTGGGAAATGGCCGAGGATATCGGCGCGGCCACCAGGACGGCGCAAAGCGCCATCCTGCTCAACAAGCGCCAGATGCACTACCTCTTCCCCGACGCCGAGGTGATCACGGAAAAGGCCTATGGCTTCACGAAGTCCTATATCGCGATCAGACGACAAACGATCCAGTGACGCCGCCTGACGGCCAGGCTTCCCTGAGCGGCGCCCTGCGCTAGAGGCTTTCGGCCAGCAAGGCATCGACCTCGGCCTTTTCGGCCGCGGTCAGGGTCCAGCCTGCCGCATTCGCATTGGCCGCGATCTGCTCCGGACGCGTCGCCCCGGCAATGACCGAGCCGACCACGTCATGCGCCAGCAGCCAGGCGAACGCGAGATCGACGAGGCTGTGGCGCTTCGCCTCGGCATAATCCGCAAGCCGGTCGACGAGCTTCATGTTGCCGGGCGTGAGATAACGCTCGCCGAGTGCCGGCCAGGCCTGGAGGCGGCCGTTCTCGGGTTTGGCGCCACCGCGATATTTGCCGGTCAGCAGCCCGCTCGCGAGCGGAAAATAGGGAATGAGCGACAGCCCTTCCGCTTCGATCGCCGGCAGCAGCTCTTTTTCGATCGAGCGCTCGACAAGGCTGAGTTCGTCCTGGCTGGAGACGAAGCCCTGCCATCCCTCGCCGCGCGCGGCCGCCTGCGCCGCGCGGAGGCCTTCCGCGCTGAAGTTGGAGGCGCCATACCAGCGGATCTTGCCGCTCTCGACCAGTTCCTCGAGAGCCCCGAGCGTTTCCTCGATCGGCGTCTCTTCGTCGGGCCGGTGCATCTGATAGAGGTCGATCCAGTCCGTCTGAAGTCGCCGCAGCGAATCCTCGACCGCCTTCAGCACATAGCTGCGCGTGCCGCGCCGATCGACATTGGTGCCTGGAACTGGCGCGCCAAACTTCGTGGCGAGGATGACCTTGTCACGGCGCCCCTCGAGGATTTCGCCGATCAGGGTTTCCGATTTGGTGTCGGCGTATATGTCGGCGGTATCGAAAAACGTGATGCCATGATCGAGCGCGGCGTCGATCACGCGTCGTGAGGCGGCCGCATCGATGCGCCCGCCGAAATTGTTGCAACCAAGCCCGACGACCGAAACGTCGAGATCAGACCTGCCGAGTCGGCGGGTTTCCATGCGCGTCACTCCCTTGGCACTTCGTGGATGCCAAGCAGCATAGCGCGAGATGCTCAGGCCGCCATACTTTCCGCGCGTGTCTCGTAGACGTGATCGACCAGACCCCAGGCCTTGGCCTGTTCGGCGTCCATGAAATTGTCGCGGTCGAGCGCCTGCTCGACCTCCTCGATCGTGCGGCCGCAATGTTTCGCGTAGATCGCGTTGAAGCGGCGCTTGGTGCGCACGATGCTTTCGGCGTGGCGCTCGATATCGGAGACGGCACCCTGGAAGCCGCCCGAAGGCTGATGGACCATGATGCTGGAATTGGGCAGCGCGACACGACGACCGCGCGTGCCGGCCATCAGCAGGAAGGACCCGGCCGAGCAGGCCGTGCCCATGCAGACGGTGGCGATCGGATTGCCGATGAACTGCATGGTGTCATAGATCGCGAAGGCGCTCGTAACCGACCCGCCGGGAGAATTGATGTAGAGCGCGATCTCCCGCGTCGTGCTCTCGGATTCAAGAAACAGCAGCTGCGCGCAAACGACCGCCGAGACGGTGTCGTCGATCGGGCCGTTCAGGAAGATGATCCGCTCGCGCAGGAGGCGGGAATAGATGTCGAAAGCACGGTCGCCACGGCTCGATTGCTCGACGACCATCGGCACGAAACTCATCATCGCTTTATCCTCGATTGGTCCACGCGTTCAGGCGGCAAGCCGCATCAATGTCGGCATCGCGCCATGGCTGAACGCCGCCGGGCGCCGCCTCCGCGCGATGCGCCGACGCATCAGCGCCGCCATCGGCAGCAGCACGATCATCTCTTCCTCCGCCGGAGCGACGGCATCGACCGGCCGGTCCGCCGCGACGACGAAGCCTTCATGGACGAGCCTCAGCCGCGTGCCGCCTTCCGGCCGCGCGGCGAGATCGAAGCGCACCACGGTATCGAGCGCCGGCTCGGTCTCCGTGGCGGCCTTCTGCCAGCGATAGGCGAGATGGCGCGGCGGATCACTTTCGATCACGGCGCAATCGATCGTCCCGAGCGCCGCACCGCCGTCGAGATTGAACACCGCGCCAGCCTCTGCCGCCATGCCGCCCGGAAGCAGCCAGCGCGCGACCAGCGCCGGATCGGTGATCGCCCGCCACACCGTATCGATCGCGGCGTCGAGATCGGCTTCCATCACCAGCGCGACCGTCTTCGTCGCATCGCTCGCAGCGGCCGCGTCATCAGGAGCGATGTCGCTCGCGGTTTCCGTCATGGCTCCAGCCCTTTCAACACATCCTTGAGGCGATCGATCCGCTCCGGCCAGAAGGCGCGATAGCGGTCGACCCAGTCGATCAGCGGCGCCAGGCCCTCCGGCGCCACGCGATAATAGGAGAAGCGTCCCTCCCGCCGCTCGGCGACAAGGCCGGCCGCCTTCAGCGCGGCGAGATGCTGCGAGATGGCCGGCTGCGACACGGAAAAGCGCGCCTTCAACGCCGACACGCTCATCTCGCCCGAGGCCAGGCGCTCGAACACCTCGCGGCGGGTCGGGTCGGCAAGGGCGCGGAAGATGTCGGGTTCGATCATGCGAATTAGATAAGCGTATGCTTATGCGATTCGCAAGCAATTTCACGACCCGCCCCCGGACAGCATTGACATCCCGCGCGCAGCATTCCTAAATGCGAATAATTCTCATTAGCGGAAATTGAGTGCGACGACATGCGCGTGCTGGATGAAACGGAAGATCGCGGCGACGGATCGGGCTGGCGGCGCGAGCGCGGCCTGCCCTCGATGTCAGAAGTGCATGGCTCGATCGCGGTCGCCGCCTCCGGCACGAACTGGCGGAAGGCTGCTGCCTTTCTCGGGCCTGGCTATCTCGTCGCCGTCGGCTATATGGACCCCGGCAACTGGGCGACCTCGCTCGCCGGCGGCTCGTCCTTCGGCTATGCGCTGCTGTTCGTCGCGCTCCTGTCCAACATCATGGCGATCATCCTGCAGGCGCTGGCCGCGCGTCTTGCCGTCGCCACCGGCCGCGATCTCGCCCAGGCCTGCCGCGACGCCTATCCCGCGCCGGTCGCCTTCGTGCTGTGGATCCTTGCCGAGATCGCGATCTGCGCCACCGACCTCGCCGAGGTGATCGGCACCGCGATCGGCCTCAATCTCCTGTTCGGCATCCCGCTTGAGATCGGCGTCATCATCACGGCGCTCGACGTCTTCCTGGTGCTCTATCTGCAGACCAAGGGATTCCGCTTCGTCGAGGCGCTGGTCATCACGCTGCTCGGCGTCATCGCGATCTCGTTCCTGATCCAGATCCTGATGGCGAGCCCGGACTGGGGTGCGGTCATCAAGGGCTTTGCGCCGACCACCGACCTCGTCACCAATCCCAACATGCTCTATCTCGCGCTCGGCATCATCGGCGCGACGGTCATGCCGCATAACCTCTATCTGCACTCCGGCATCGTGCAGACGCGCGCCTATGCCACCGACGACCAGGGCAAACGCGAGGCGATCCGCTTCGCAACGATCGATTCGACCGTGGCGCTGATGTTCGCGCTGACGATCAACGCCTCGATCCTGATTCTCGCGGCCTCGGCCTTCCATGCGCACGGCCAGCACGATGTCATCGAGCTCGACAAGGCCTATGCGCTGCTGCATCCGCTGCTCGGCTCGGCCCTCGCCCCGACGCTGTTCGCGATCGCACTGCTGTGCTGCGGCCTGAATTCGACCGTGACGGCGACGATGGCCGGGCAGATCGTCATGGAAGGCTTCATCAATATTCGCCTGCAGCCCTGGCTGCGGCGACTGATCACGCGCGGCATCGCCATCGTTCCGGCCGCCGCGGTGACGATCTTCTATGGTGCGGAAGGCACCGGCAAGCTGCTGATCTTCAGCCAGGTCATCTTGAGCCTGCAGCTCCCCTTCGCCGTCGTCCCGCTGGTGATGTTCACCGCCGAACGGCGCAAGATGGGCAACTTCCGCGCGCCACGCTGGCTGACCGTCGTCGCCGCCATCACAGCGGTGATCATCATCACGCTGAACATGAAGCTGCTCTATGACGTCGCGATCGGCTGAGCGAAGCTGAACCCGAAAAGAAAAGGCCCGGTCGAAGCCGGGCCTTTTGGTCTCACATCACCGCGCCGATCTGCCACGGCACGAATTCGGAATCGCCATAGCCGAGTTCTTCCGACTTGGAGCGCTTGCCGGAGGCCACCGCGACGATCTCCTCGAAGATCTCCTCGCCCTTCTTCTCGATCGAGGCGCCGTCGAGGATGTCGCCGCAATTGATGTCCATGTCGTCGGTCATCCGCGCATAGAGATCGGAATTGGTGGCGAGCTTGATCGAGGGTGTCGGCTTGTAGCCGGCGGCCGAGCCACGGCCGGTGGTGAAGACGATCATATTGGCGCCGGACGCGATCTGGCCGGTCACCGCGGCCGGATCATAGCCGGGGCTGTCCATATAGACGAAGCCGTGCGTATCGATCGGCTCGGCATATTTGTAGACGCCGCGCAGGGTCGCCGTGCCGCCCTTGGCAGCCGCGCCGAGCGACTTCTCGAGGATGGTGGTCAGGCCGCCCGCCTTGTTGCCTGGCGAGGGATTGTTGTTCATCTCGCCCTGGTTGCGCTCGGTATAGTCTTCCCACCAGTGGATCAGGTCGACCAGCTTCTCGCCCACTTCGCGGTTGGCTGCGCGGCGCGTCAGAAGATGCTCGGCGCCGTAGATCTCCGGCGTTTCCGAGAGGATCGTCGTGCCGCCATGCTTCACCAGCATGTCGGAGGCATAGCCGAGCGCCGGATTGGCGGTGATGCCCGAATAACCGTCCGAGCCACCGCATTGCAGGCCGACCGTGATCTCGGAGACCGGGGTCGGCGTGCGGCGATGGCTGTTGGCGGCAGGCAGCATCTCGCGGATCATGTCGACGCCCCACTCGATCGTCTTGCGGGTACCGCCGATGTCCTGGATGGTCATCGTGCGGAAGCCCTCATGCTCGACGAGATTGTAGGACTTCATCAGCCGCGGAATCTGGAACACCTCGCAGCCGAGGCCGACCACCAGCACGCCCGCTAGGTTCGGATGGCTGGCATAGCCCCATTGCGTGCGCTCGAGCGTCTCATAGCCCTCGCCCGAGCCGCCCATGCCGCAGCCGGTGCCATGCACGAAGGAGACGACGCCGTCGATATTGGGGAAGGCGTCGAGAAGGTTCGAGCGGTTGAAGGCTTCCGCGATGTGGCGGGCGACCGTCGCGGAGCAGTTCACGCTGGTGAGGACGCCGATATAGTTGCGCGTGCCGACCTTGCCGTTCGGGCGGTGATAGCCGTCGAACATGCGCCGCTCGGCGAGCGGCAGCATGCCGTCATCATGCGCACCTTCCGCAAACTGATAGTCGCGATCGAAGTCGTGCATGCCGCAATTATGCTCGTGCACATGCTCGCCGGGCGCGATGGTCGTCTTCGCGAAGCCGATGATCTGGCCGAATTTGAGGACCGGCGCGCCCTCGGCAATTCCCGTGACCGCCATCTTGTGGCCCTTCGGGATGCGCTGGATAGCGGCGATGCCCTCGACCAGCGCACCCGGCATGATCGTGTCGATCGCGACGCGAACATTGTCGGCGGCATTGAGACGGAGGGTGCGGGGCGGGGCAGCGGTGGTGGCGCTCATCGGGATCTCGAAATGCTGGCGGGTGAAGCCGCGTCTTCCACAACATATCGGCGTCGCGGACCGCGTCCGCAACCCAAACACCCTGCACAGGCGCAGAACTCATTCACTGGTGATCGGATCGCAGGCAAGTCATAGCGGAAACGTCGCCGGCTTGTCACGGAAAACAGCTTGGGACGGCTCAGGCGTTGGATGAGGGTCCGCTGAGCGCCGCCTCGATCTCGGACCGGCGCGGGAAGCTCGGCTGCGCGCCCTCCTTGGTGCAGGAGAGCGAGCCGGCGGCGGCGGCAAACTGCAGCGCCGTCTCCAGGCTCTCGCCCTGATCGAGCAGCGCGGCAAGCACGCCGGCAAAGGTATCGCCGGCCCCGGTGGTATCGACGGGCACGACGGCCAGCGCCGGGACGAGGATCTCCGCGCCATCCACGGAGGCGACGGCGCCGTCGCTGCCAAGGGTGGCGATGACGGTCTTGCCCAGCGCCTTCGACAGCGTCGCCACGGTCTCCGCACCGCCGGATCCGGCCTCGAGGCCGAGATGGCGCGCGAGGTCCGCCGCTTCGGTCTCGTTGACGAGGATGATATCGACCTCGGCGAGGGCCGACCGCTCGATCGGCAGGAAGGGCGCGATGGAGAGCAGCACCCGTGCACCTGCCGCCCGCGCCGCCCGCGCTGCAGCGAGGCTTTCGGCGAACGGAACTTCCATCTGCAGCAGCAGCGTGTCGCCTTCGCCCGGGGAGGCCGGAGCCAGATCAGCGGCCTTGAGGCGGGCATTGGCGCCGGGAGAAAGGACGATCGTGTTCTCGGCGCCATCGTCGACCGTGATGATCGCCATGCCGGTGGTCGGTCCCCGGCGAACGAGGGCCGTGAGATCGACACCGTCCTTCTCAAGCTCGCCGAGCGCGATCGCAGCCATGTCGTCGGCGCCGACGGCGCCGATCATGCGCACGCTGGCGCCGGCGCGCCGGGCCGCCAGAGCCTGGTTGGCCCCCTTGCCACCAGGGATCAGCTGGTAGTCCGAGCCCGGTACCGTCTCGCCCGGACGTGGCAGATGCGACGTCCGGCAGACCAGGTCGATGTTGATGGAGCCGAATACCGTGATCATGCGCGTCTTCCCCAGATGTCGTTCGCACGTTTCGTTCGCGCGAGGGTGGTGAGCCAGGCCGGCCCGGTCAAGACACAGCTCCGCATCACGTGATCATTTCGGATAGCCCTCGGCGACGAAACGTCGCGAAGCCGCCTTTGCGGTGCCGCATGGAGGATTTCGCATGCGCGAGAATGTCGCTAGGATCGCCGAGGCCCGTCGAACCGCCCTTCCCGCGGCGAGGCGGCGGCCGCGCGAGCCATCGACGAGTTTCGCTAAATCGGCTACGGCTCTTGCCGTTGCGGAATTTAGTCTTGGTTCCACCACACCGCCCCGTTACTGCGCCCCATCGTCGGGATCAGACAGAAGAAAATGATGACACCATCGTATCAGCTTACGCGGCGGCGCCTGCTCGCATCGGCCGCAGCCACGGCCGCGGCGGCGGCGATTGGCACGGTCCTCCCCGGTGAGGCACTGGCACAGGCGACCAACGTCGCCGCCTCGCTCGCCACCGACGGGCCCTTCACGCGCTCGACCGTCTCGGAGATTGCGCGGCGCCTGTCGCGGGTGCCTTTCGCGGCCCCGGCTTCGCGGCTGCCGGAAGTCCTGCAGAATCTCACCTACGACCAGTATCGCGACATCCGCTTCAAGACTTCGGCGTCGATCTGGCAGGGCTCGGGCCTGCCCTTCACGCTGCAGCTCTTCCATCCGGGCTTCTATTTCAAGGAGCCGATCGAAGTCGCGATCGTCAAGGACGGCGTCGCCAAGCATCTGCCCTATTCGACCGACCTGTTCGATTTCGGACCGTTGGTACCAAAGGGCATTCCCAACGCCGATATCGGCTTTGCCGGCATCCGGCTGCATGGACCGCTGAACCGGCCGGACTATTTCGACGAGGTCGTCGTCTTCCAGGGCGCGAGCTATTTCCGGTCGCTCGGCAAGGGACAGGCCTACGGCATCTCGGCGCGTGGCCTGGCCGTGAAGACCGCCGAGCCGGAAGGCGAGGAGTTCCCGATCTTCCGCGCCTTCTGGGTCGAGACGCCGGTCAAGGACGGCGACACCATCGTCCTTTATGCCCTGCTCGACAGCCCGAGCGTCACCGGCGCCTATCGCTTCACCATCCGCCCGGGCGTCACGACGACCATGGACGTCGAGGCTGACCTGTTCCCCCGCGTCGATCTTGCCAAGGTCGGACTGGCGCCTGGCACCAGCATGTTCTTCTTCGGGCCGAACGACCGGCAGGGCGTCGACGATTTCCGCCCCGAAGTGCACGATTCCGATGGCCTCCTGATGGTCAACGGACGCGGCGAGCGGCTGTGGCGGCCGCTGTCCAATCCTTCGACGCTGCAGATCAGCGCCTTTGTCGACGCCGGCCCGCGCGGCTTCGGCCTCATTCAGCGTGACCGCAACTTCGTCACCTATGAGGATCTCGAAGCCTTCTATGAGAAGAGGCCGAGCCTCTGGGTCGAGCCTGTTGGCGACTGGGGCGCAGGCGCCGTCACGCTCGTGGAGATTCCGACCAATTCGGAGATCCACGACAATATCGTCGCCTATTGGCAGCCGAAGGATCCGATGCCGGCGGGGTCCGAGTATTCCTTCGCCTATCGTCTTTCATGGGGCGGCGACCCGACTTTTGTTGCGGGCGGCATGGTCGTCAACGGAACCATGGTCGGCCGGTCGACATTGGATGGCGACAGCCCGAACCGGCGTTTCGTCGTCGACTTCGCCCCGCAGCAACTGCTCGAAGGCAAGCCTGCCGAAGAGCCGAAGGCAACGGTGACGACGTCGGCGGGCAAGATCAGCAATGTGGTGGTGATCCCCAATCCGCAGATCGGTGAAGGCCAAGGCTGGCGCGTGAACTTCGAGCTCGATCCTGAGAATGCCAATCTTATCGAACTGCGGACCGTGCTGACCTTCCCGGACGGCCGCGCCTCGGAGACCTGGGTCTATCGATGGACGGCGACGGCGTGACGGCAGTCCTGGCAGAACGGGGGGTCGAGGCGGACACCGTCTCGCCCTCTCTGCCTGATGCCGAAGAGATCGCCTCGCCTCCGGCACCCGCCGTGACGATGCGCGGCATGCCGCCGGAAGTCCCTTCGGACATGCCGATCCAGTCGCTCTGGCGGTTCCGGCGGCGCAACCGCCGCCGGTTCATCGATCCGCGCCATTCCCGCTCGTCCTTCTTCCGGCGCATCTCGGTGCTTGGCGGTGCCTTCGCGCTCGCGGCGATCGCCGTCTTCGAGATGGAGCAGGTGCTCGAAGTCGGCGGGCTGACGCCGATCGAGATCGCGGTGCTCATTCTATTCGCGCTGAATTTCGGCTGGATCGCCATGGCTTTCATGAGCGCGATCGCCGGCTATGGCCTCGTCATCGGCCGCATCGGCCGCCCGAAGCGTACCCCGGCGGGGCCGCTCGCGGCGCGCACCGCCGTCTTGATGCCGACCTATAACGAGGACCCGTCGCGCGTCTTCGCCGGCATCGAGGCGATGGCCGAAGGACTGCATGCGCTTGGCCAGGGACCGGCCTTCGACTGGTTCGTGCTTGCCGACACCACCGATCCCGACGTCGCGCTTGCCGAGGAGGCGGCGGTCGTCGCCATCCGCGAGCGCCTCGCCGGCAAGGCCAATGTCTATTACCGCCGCCGCCGCCGCAACGTCTCGCGCAAGGCCGGCAACGTCGCCGATTTCTGCATGCGCTGGGCCGGCGCCTACGAGCAGATGCTGGTCCTCGACGCCGACAGCCTGATGGCGCCCGAGACCATCGTCGAGCTGGCGCGCCGCATGGAAGAGGATCCCGACGCCGGCCTCATCCAGACGATTCCCGCCCTCGTCAACGGCACCACGATCCTGGCGCGGCTGCAGCAATTCGCCGGCCGCGTCTACGGGCCGATCGTCGGTGCCGGGCTCTCCTTCTGGACCGGATCGGAAGGCAATTACTGGGGCCACAACGCGATCATCCGCACCCGCGCCTTCCTCGAGGCGGCGGGACTGCCCGACCTGCCTGGCAAGCCACCCTTCGGCGGCCATATCCTCAGCCATGATTTCGTCGAAGCGGCACTGCTGCGCCGCGCCGGCTGGACCGTACGCATCGCCGATGATCTCGCCGGCTCCTATGAGGAGAGCCCGCCCTCGATCGTCGATCTCGCCGTCCGCGACCGGCGCTGGTGCCAGGGCAACCTGCAGCATCTCTTCGTTCTGCCGGCGCGCGGCCTCCATTGGGTGAGCCGCATCCATCTTCTGACCGGCATCGGGTCTTATGTCGCCTCGCCGCTCTGGCTGCTGCTGATCCTGGCCGGCCTGGCGCTCTCGCTGCAGGCCCACTTCATCCGGCCGGAATATTTCACCGAGGACTTCCAGCTCTTTCCGACCTGGCCGGTGATCGACGCCGAACGCGCCCTGCGGCTGTTCGCCCTCACGATGGCGATCCTGTTCGCGCCGAAGGTCATGGGCCTCGTCGCCTTCCTGCGCGACCGCGATGCGCGCCGCGCGGTCGGCGGCTTCCGCACCATTCTCTCCTTCCTGTTCGAGATCATCGTCTCGGCGCTGATCGCACCCATCATGATGCTCGTTCACACCGGCGCCATCATCTCCATCCTGGTTGGCCGCGATTCCGGCTGGACGCCGCAGCGCCGTGACGATGGCGGCGTGCCGCTCAGGTCGCTGATCATCCGCCATCGCTGGCATGTGCTGATGGGCATCGCGCTGCTCGCCGCGTCCTGGCTCGATTCGCTCGTGCTGGTCGCCTGGATGTCGCCGGCGATCATCGGGCTCATCCTCGCGGTGCCGCTCTCCCGCATCACCGGGTCGAATCGCGTCGGCCGCGTCATCAAGCGAATTGGCCTGCTGCGGACGCCCGAGGAAGCCGCGCCGCCACCGATCGCCGTGGCCGCAGCCGCGCTGCGCCCCGTCTATGAGGCAGCCGTGGGCGAACGCCCGTCGATGGCGGATCTCGTCGCGGATCCGCGCTGGCGCGCGCTGCATCTCGCCCTTGTCGACCGCGTGCCCGAACGGCCGCGCGGCGTCGTCGACAGCATCGAGGCGCTGGCGGCGGCCAAGATTTCCGAGGCCGACACCGCCACCGAAGCGGTCGCCTTCATGACGGAGAAGGAACGCGCCATGGTTCTGGCGACGCCTTTCCTTCTCATCCGTCTTGCGGAGCTGCCGGCTGAATAACAGCCGGGGATCGCGGCGCGTTACCGCGCCGCAGCGCAAATGACCGATCTTTTCGCACTCGCACAAACCGGCTAATAATACAGCACGTCCGCCGCGACCCGCGCGGACTGACATCGGGGGTTCTGGTGGCCATCAAGAAGATTCTCGTTGCAAACCGGTCCGAAATCGCGATCCGGGTGTTCCGTGCAGCCAACGAGCTGGGACTGAAGACGGTCGCCATCTTCGCCGAGGAGGACAAGCTCGCCCTCCACCGCTTCAAGGCGGACGAAGCCTATCAGGTCGGCAAGGGCCTCGGGCCGATCGAGGCCTATCTCAACATCGCCGACATCATCCGCATCGCCCGCGAATGCAAGGCGGACGCGATCCATCCCGGCTACGGCCTCTTGTCGGAAAGCCCGGAATTCGCCGAGGCCTGCGCCGAGGCCGGCATCACCTTCATCGGTCCCTCGCCCGATACGATGCGGATGCTCGGCAATAAGGTCGCGGCCCGCAATCTCGCCATCGCGGCCGGCGTTCCGGTCATGCCGGCCACCGACCCGCTGCCCGATGATCCGGAGTTCATCAAGGCGGAGGCGAAGCGCATCGGCTATCCGCTGATGCTGAAGGCCTCATGGGGCGGCGGCGGCCGCGGCATGCGCGTCATCCGCGACGAGGACACCTTGCTGAAGGACGCCGTGACCGCGCGGCGCGAGGCCAAGGCCGCGTTCGGCAAGGACGAGATCTATCTAGAGAAGCTTGTCGAGCGGGCCCGCCATGTCGAGGTCCAGATCCTCGGCGACCGGCACGGCAATATCGTCCATCTCTTCGAGCGCGACTGCTCCGTGCAGCGCCGCCATCAGAAGGTCGTCGAGCGCGCGCCGGCGCCGTATCTTGCGGAAAGCGAGCGCAAGGAAATCACCGACTACGGCATCAAGATCGGCCACGCCGCCAATTACTATGGCGCCGGCACGGTCGAGTTCCTGATGGATGCCGACACCGGCAAATTCTATTTCATCGAGGTCAACCCGCGCATCCAGGTCGAGCACACGGTCACCGAGCAGGTGACCGGCATCGACATCGTCAAGGCGCAGATCCACATCGCCGAGGGTGACGCGATCGGCACGCCGGCATCGGGCGTGCCTGTTCAGGCCGATATCCGCCTCAACGGTCACGCTCTGCAGTGCCGCATCACGACGGAAGATCCGGAGCAGAATTTCATCCCGGATTACGGCCGCATCACCGCCTATCGCGAGGCCTCGGGCTTCGGCATCCGCCTCGACGGCGGCACGGCCTATTCAGGCGCCGTGATCACCCGCTTCTATGATCCGCTCCTGGAGAAGATCACCGCCTGGGCGCCGACGCCCGAGGAGGCGATCGCCCGCATGGACCGCGCGCTGCGCGAATTCCGCATCCGCGGCGTCGCGACCAACCTGACCTTCGTCGCCAACATCATCAACCACCCGAAATTCCGCGACAATTCCTATACGACGCGCTTCATCGACACGACGCCGGAGCTCTTCTCCTCCGTACGCCGCCGCGACCGCGCGACCAAGCTCTTGACCTATATCGCCGACGTCACCGTCAACGGCCATCCCGAGACGCGCGGCCGCACCAAGCCGAAGGCCGATGCACTGGCCAAGGTCATCCCGCATTTCGCCGCCGATCCGGCCCCGGGCACCAAGCAGTATCTCGAGGCCCATGGTCCCGAGGCGCTGGCGAAATGGATGCGCGCCGAGACGCGCACGCTCGTCACCGACACGACGATGCGCGACGCGCACCAGTCGCTGCTGGCAACCCGCATGCGCACGCATGACATTGTCGGCATCGCCGACAGCTATGCGCGCGGCCTGCCGGGCCTCTTCAGCCTCGAATGCTGGGGCGGGGCGACCTTCGACGTCGCGATGCGCTTCCTGACCGAGGATCCATGGGAGCGGCTCGCGATGATCCGCGAGCGCGCCCCGAACATCCTGCTGCAGATGCTGCTACGCGGGGCCAACGGCGTCGGTTACACCAATTACGCCGATAATGTCGTCAAGTATTTCGTCAAGCAGGCCGCAGCCGGCGGCATCGATGTCTTCCGCGTGTTCGACTGCCTGAACTGGACGGAGAACATGCGCGTCTCGATGGACGCGGTGCGCGAGGAGGGCAAGGTCCTCGAGGCGGCGATCTGCTACACCGGCGACGTGCTCGATCCCGATCGTGCCAAATACGATCTCAAATACTATGTCGGCCTCGCCAAGGAACTGGAGAAGGCCGGCGCGCATGTGATCGGCCTCAAGGACATGGCCGGCCTCCTGAAGCCCGCTGCAGCGAAGAAGCTGATTGCGACGCTGCGCTCGGAAACAGAACTGCCGATCCACCTGCACACGCATGACACGTCCGGCATAGCGGCCGCGACGGTGCTTGCCGCCGTCGAGGCCGGCGTCGATGCCGTCGATGCGGCGATGGATGCCCTGTCCGGCCTGACATCGCAGCCCTGCCTCGGCTCGATCGTCGAGGCGCTGAAGGGCACCGAGCGTGACACGGGCCTCGATCCCGGCGCGATCCGCAAGATCTCGTTCTACTGGGAGGCGGTGCGCGCGCAATATGTCGCCTTCGAGAGCGATCTGCGGGCCGGCGCTTCGGAAGTCTACCTGCACGAGATGCCGGGCGGCCAGTTCACCAATTTGAAGGAACAGGCGCGCTCGCTCGGCCTCGATACGCGCTGGCACGAAGTGGCGCAGGCCTATGCCGACGTGAACCAGATGTTCGGCGACATCGTCAAGGTGACGCCGTCCTCCAAGGTCGTCGGCGACATGGCGCTGATGATGGTCAGCCAGAACCTGACCGTCGCCGATGTCGAGGATCCGACGCGCGACATCGCCTTCCCGGATTCGGTCGTGCAGATGATGCGCGGCGATCTCGGTCAGCCGCCGGGCGGCTGGCCCGCCGATATCCAGAAGAAGATCCTCAAGGGCGAGACGCCTTCCACGGCCCGGCCGGGCGCACTCATCAAGGCGGCCGATCTCGAAGCCGAGCGGAAAGCGGCGGCCGAGAAGACCGGCAAGAGCCAGATCGACGACTTCGGCCTCGCCTCCTACCTCATGTATCCGAAAGTCTATACCGACTTCGCCAAGGCGGAGGACACCTACGGCCCGACAAGCGCGCTGCCGACGGGCGTCTATTTCTATGGCCTGCCGGTGGGCGAGGAGATCCTGGTCGAGCTCGAAAAGGGCAAGACCATGGTGATTCGCATGCAGGCGATCGGCGATTCGGACGAGGAAGGCCTGATCCGCGTCTTCTTCGAGCTGAACGGCCAGCCGCGCGTCGTCAAGGTGCCGGATCGTGCCAATGCCGGCTCGATCATCGCCAAGCGCAAGGCCGAGGAAGGCAATCCCAACCATGTCGCCGCGCCGATGCCCGGCGTCGTCTCGACGCTTGCCGCCCGCGCCGGCCAGCCGGTCAAGGCTGGCGACGTCCTGCTCTCGATCGAGGCGATGAAGATGGAGACCGCGATCCACGCCGATCGCGATGGCACGATCGCCGAAGTGCTGGTTCACGCCGGCAGCCAGATCGACGCCAAGGATCTCCTGGTCGTTTTCGGCTGAGACCGCATCACCTTCTGACGTTGACCAGGGCGCCGGGGCTTTTGCCCCGGCGCTTTGCTATGCGATAGGAAGGCAAGACAAGACGCTGAACGCGCAAACCTCATAAGGGACGGACGGAACACCCATGTCAGGTCAGGGAAAGATCGCGCTCGTCACGGGCGGCGGTTCGGGAATCGGCAAGGCCGTTGCCCTTGCGCTCGCGGATGCAGGCTATCAGGTCGTCATCACCGGCCGCAGGCAGGCAGCTCTCGACGCCGTCGCCGAGGAAGCGCATGGCGGCATGGCGGCAATCCCCGCCGACATGACGGACCCGGCCTCCGTCGCCGCGCTCTTCGCCGCCATCAAGGCGCGCTTTGGCCGGCTCGACCTCCTCTTCAACAATGCCGGCACCAGCGCGCCGGCGGTCCCGCTCGAGGATCTGAGCTATGAGCAATGGAAGGCCGTGATCGACACCAATGTCAGCGGCGTTTTCCTCTGCACGCAGGAAGCCTTCCGCATCATGAAGGACCAGACCCCGCGCGGCGGCCGCATCATCAATAACGGCTCGATTTCCGCGACGACGCCGCGGCCGAATTCGGCTCCCTATACGGCATCGAAGCATGCGGTCCTTGGCCTCACCAAGTCGACCTCGCTCGACGGACGCAAATATGACATCGCCTGCGGCCAGATCGACATCGGCAACACCGCGACCCCGATGGCGGCGCAGATGTCGAAGGGCGTGCTGCAGCCCGATCTGTCGGTCAAGGTCGAACCGACTTTCGATGTCCGCCATGTCGCCGATGCCGTGCTTTACATGGCGGGACTGCCACTCGATGCGAATGTCCTTAATTTGACCGTGATGGCAACTAAAATGCCGCTTACTGGTCGTGGCTGAGAGACCAACAATCCAATTGACTCAGCCAGAGCAGGGGTTATTTACCTCGCGTTCTCGCATCAGCCAGCAAATGGCCGAATCGCGCGAGATGTGAGTTTCGTCCCAGCGTGAGATCGATGAGTTCTTGATGCGGATCGACGAACATCAGACTGCGCCGACGCCGGTGGATGACGATGCAATGTTCGACCTCGCTCCGATTCCGCTCTGGCTGGAAGACTACAGCGCGCTCAAGGCGCTGTTTGAACAGTGGCGGTCGGCCGGAATTTCGGATCTCGAAACCTTCCTGCGCGCCGATCCGGCCCGGGCCATCCTCTGCTCGAGCAGCATCCGGCTCATCAAGGTCAATCACCAGACACTGAAGCTCTATGGCGCGGCCGATGTCGGCGAACTCGAGCGCAATCTCGACCGCGTCTTCCGCGATGAGATGCTGGACAGGCTCATCGACGAGATGGTGCAGCTCTGGAAGGGCAATCTCGAATTCTCAAGCAATACGGTCAACTACACGCTGTCGGGCGAGCGGCTGGATATCCAGCTGCGCGCCGCGGTGCTGCCGGGCTCGGCCGATAACTGGAGCCGCGTGCTGGTCTCGACCGAGAATGTGACGCCGCTCGAATCCGCCTATCGCCGCCTGCAGCACAGCGATGCCTATGCGCGCGGTCTCTTCGACCATTCGCCGGTTTCGCTCTGGGTCGAGGATTTCAGTGCCGTCAAGCGGCTGCTCGATGAGCTGAAGCTGCGTGGCATCGTCGATTTCCGCGTCTTCACCGACGTGCATCCCGAATTCGTGCAGCGTTGCATCGCCGAGATCCGCGTCATCGACGTGAACCGCCATACGCTTCAGCTGTTTTGCGCCCCGGACAAGGCGACGCTGCTGAACCGTCTCGGCGACGTTTTCCGCGACAATATGGAGCCGGCCTTTCGCGAGCAGCTCGTCGATCTGTGGCAGGGGAAGCTGTTCCAGCAGCGTGAGGTCGTCAACTACACGCTCGACGGCCGCGAACTGCATGTCGTGCTGCAGTTCTCGGTTCTGCCCGGCCACGAGCATGACTGGTCGCTGGTCCAGGTGGCGCTGACCGACATCACCGCCCGCAAGGCGGCGGAGGCCTATCTCGAATTCCTCGGCAAGCACGACGCGCTCACCAAGCTCTATAATCGCTCGTTCTATATCGAGGAACTCGCCCGGCTGCAGCGCAACGCCCCCTTCCCCGTGACCATCATCATGGCCGACCTCAACGGGCTGAAGGAGACCAATGATCGCCTCGGCCATGCCGCGGGCGATGAATTGCTGCGCCGGGCCGGCGAGGTGCTCGACAAGCTGATCGAAAGGCCCGGGCACGCCGCGCGGATCGGCGGCGACGAATTCGCGATCATCCTCCCCGGCGTCGATGAAGCCGGCGCGGAAGCGATGATCGACAACGTGCATCGCTTCGTCGAACTCAACAATCAGTTCTATTCGAGCCTGCCGCTGTCGCTGTCGATGGGCTCCGCGACGGGCCGCAAGGGCGAGCGGCTCGAAGAGGTCGCCAAACGCGCCGACGCCCTGATGTATGAGGCAAAGCGCGCGTTCTACCTGATGACATGAAGGTCTTCAGCCGCGCGAGCGCGGCGAGGGTTCGGGCGGTTCTGGCGCCGTGAGCGGCCGTGTCGCCGCAGGCGGCGCGCCGGCCGCCGGCACAGGCCCTGCCTCTGCCTTCCGGCACACGCTGCCGAACAGATAGTCCGGAAATGGCATGCCGCGAATGCCGACGAGATCGACCAGCCGCGGCAGCCAGAAGATGACCGCCTTGCCGAACCGCCACGCATAGTCGCGGTCGCTTCCGAGCCGTGTGAGATCGACCGGCGGCCCGAAGGGCGGGCCGCCGTCGTCCAGCACGACCGGCGCGCTGCAAGGCGTGTTGTTCAACTGGACGAAGAGGATGCCGACCCCGAAGAGGCAATAGAGGAAGGCAAGCCGGACGAGGGACATCAGGGCGCGCTCCAAGGCCGCGCGCAAGGCAGCCAATGGGAAAAGACACAGGCCGGCCTCGCACGAAGCGAGCCGGCATCGTCCTCACTATCAGAAGAGGCCGGTCGCATGCGACGCCCAGCGATAGACGATCATTCCGAGTTCCGCGCCGAAGAATACGATGGCGGTGTTCCAGGCCAGTGCAATCACTGAAAGCACCGCGCCGACCAGGATGGCGATCCCGTCGCGCTCGATGAGCCCGAAGGCAAAGGCGATGACCGCCAGGGCCGGGAGCTGGTTGCCGAGCGGGATCGGCAGCAGGATCATGACGGCATGCACGAAGATCGGCAGCGCCAGCACGAACTGCGCGGTGCGACCCGAGAGGCCGTGCAGCCGCGGGCGCAGCATCCACTCGACCTTTCGAAACCACGGTGCGATCCAGGCTCCGCCCTTGACGACCGGATCGCGCGGCAGGCTGAACCTTCGTATCCAGCCGGGCAGCAGCAGCTGATCGGCGCCGATCATCACCTGCAGCGAGAGGATCGCGAGCGCTGCACCGAAGACGACGCCGGTCGGCAGACCGGGGATCGGGATGAAGGAAGGCAGCGCCAGCATCAGGATCGTCAGCCCGAGGCCTGATTTCCCCAGCGCATCGAAGAAGGCGCCGACCGAAATACGCTCGCCGTCGAGCACCGCGCCAAGATTGGCGAGCAGCGTGGAGGCCGAGCGTTCGCGCGCGAAAGCTGCAGCCGCCGGCGATGACATGTCCTCGATCGTCAAGCCTTGCTCCAACTTTGCCGCGGTCGCGTCGTCAGCGCCATATAGGGCGGAAGGGCCGCAGTCGCCATATCGGCGCATCATCTCGATCGCCAAGGGAACCTACTTGCAATCCGCGCGTCCCTAATGTCGTCATCATTGGCCGCGAGGAGTGGTGTCGGCCGGCGAGGCGGGAGTGGGTGAATTGCTGCGAGGATCGGGCCTGGCTACGGGGGTGCGGCGATGCGTGCTGGCGCTGGCGCTGCTGGCATCGGCGCTGGTCTCGCTGGACCTCGAGGCGGCTCCCGCGATCGCCCAGAGCGACGTCACGGCGGACGCCGACGACGCGCAGACACGGCTCGACCGCTGGAACAGCGACCTGACGCGGATCGACATGGCGCTCGACCGTGTCAACGTTTCAGATTTCGACCTCCGCAACCTGCGCGATGAAACGCTCGGCATCGTCAATGCCGCGACCACCTATGCCGAGACGCTCGGACCGAAGGTCGATGCGGCGATGGCGCAGGTCAAGGAGCTCTCGCCGATCGAGGGCGCCGATGCCACCGTCTCCGATGCCATCAAGGACACCCTCACCGCCGCGCAGAAGGCGCTCGGCGATCTCTCCGGCAGTCAGAAGCAGGCTCAGGCGATCGCCGCGCATGGCGCCTACACGACCACCCAGATCAATGATCGCCGGCGGCGGCTCTTCACCGGTCGCCTGCTCGAGCGCAATGCCAGCCTGATCGACCCGAACCTCTGGAGCGATGCGGCGAAGGAATTCCCGAACGTCGTCAATCGCGGCAGCGACATCATTACCGGCTGGTTCAACATCCTCCAGGACCGCAATGATCGCGCCGCCGTGGCGGTCGTTCTCGGCGTGCTCGCCGCCATGCTGGCGCTCATCGTTCCCGGCCGGCGCTTCGTCATCCGCCATCTGAGGCTCCGACCCGCGCGACCAGATGAACGGAGCGGCCGCGAGCCCAAGGTGATCGCGGCCGCAACCGTGGTGGCGCTCAACACGCTGGTGCCGGTCGGCGTCCTCATCGGCGGCCACGCGATTCTCAACGCGCTCGACCTGTCGCCGAACCGCATCGACCAGCTCTTCTGGGGCGTCACCTCCGCCGTCGCGCTGTTCTCGCTCGGCTTCGGCGTCTCGCGCGCGCTGCTTGCGCCGGGCCGGCCGGACCTGCGGCTCGTCGAATTCGACGAGGCCTCGGCAACGCGGATCTTCAATTTCACGGTCGCGATCGCCGCGATGCAGGGCCTGGCCGTCTTTATCGAACGCTTCTCGACCATCGCCTATACCGGCCTGCCGGTAATCATCGCCGCTGACGGCCTGATCTCGACGATGTCGGCCATCCTGATCATCCTCACGGTCCGCACGATCAACCACCGTGACCCGGCCGAGGAAGACGACGAGGATCCCGCGGCCGAGGAGCCGATATTCCGCCGTCTGGCGCTGGTCGGTGCCAGCATCATGGCCGCCGTCTCGATCGTCGCAGCCCTGATCGGCTATGTCTCGCTCAGCCGGTTCATCACCGCGCAGATCGTATGGATTTCGACCGTCATCGCCCTCCTGGCGCTGCTGATGATGCTGGTCGACCAACTGACCGGGGCGTGGTTCCGCCGCGAAGGCGTCGTGGGCAGCCGCCTGATCGCCTCGGTCGGCTTCGCCCCGCGTTCGCTGACGCAGGTCGGCGTGCTGTTCAACGGGCTCATCCGCGCGCTGATGGTCGGCATGGCGATCCTGCTGATCATCGCGCCCTGGGGCGTCGATTCGACGTCGGTGTTCGAGAGCATCCGCCAGCTCTTCTTCGGATTCCGCATCGGATCGATCTCGATCTCGATCTCGACGATCTTCGCCGGCATCGCGGTGTTCGTCGTCGGCGTCGTCGTGACGCGCGCCCTGCAGGGCTGGCTCGATACCCGCTTCCTGCCGACGACGCGGCTCGATTCGGGCCTGCGGAACTCGATCCGCACCAGCGTCGGCTATATCGGCATGATCACGGCGGCGACGATCGCCTTCGGCTATGCCGGGCTCGATCTCTCGAATATCGCCATCGTCGCCGGCGCACTTTCGGTCGGCATCGGCCTCGGCCTGCAGGCGATCGTCAACAACTTCGTCTCCGGCCTCATCCTGCTCGCCGAGCGGCCGATCCGCGCCGGCGACTGGATCGCGGTCGGCGCCGAAGAGGGCATCGTCAAGAGGATCAATGTCCGCGCCACCGAGATCGAGACCTTCGACCGGGCGACGTTGATCGTGCCGAATTCGAGCCTCATCACCGGCACGGTCAAGAACATGGTGCTGCGCGACCGCTCGGGGCGGATCATCATCCCGGTGACGGTGGCGAAAAGCTCGGACCCGGAAAAGGTCCGCAGCGTCCTGATCGCCGCGGCCAAGGCCCATCGGCTCGTGCTCGCCTATCCCGAGCCGAGCGTCCTATTCAATGCGTTCTCGGCCGCGTCGCTCGAATTCGAGCTGCGCTGCTACCTGTCCGACATCAGCCAGGGCGCACAGGTACGCTCCGATCTTCGCTTCGAATTCCTCGCCCGCTTCCCGGCCGAGGACATCGCATTGCCGTGACGACATTGCCGCGCGGCCGCAAATCAGCCAACACTGCCGGCCCAACGGCCATATCCGCCAAGAAGGTGCTTCCATGAACAGTCTGATCCGGCGCATGGCGCCGATCGCCACGGCCGTGTCGCTGGCCTTTGTGCTCGCCGGTTGCACCAAGGCCACGGTGGAGGAGCCGCGGTCGCCGGTCTTCTACGACCGGCTCGATGCCGCAGGCGCCTCGGTCAGCCCCGAAGCAGCCGCCAGCATGATCTCCGGCTATCGCGCCGGCCACGGCCTCGGCCCGGTCACCGTCGACCCGCTACTCAACAAGATGGCCGCGGACCAGGCGCGCGCCATGGCTGCCGTCGATCAGGTCGGCCACGACGTCAAGGGCGGCGGCAGCTTTGCGCGGCGACTGACGGCGTCCGGCTTCGATGCCGGCATCGCGGTCGAGAATGTCGGCGCCGGCTATCGGACGCTGGCAGAGGCGTTTTCCGGATGGCGCGATTCCAAGTCGCACAACGCCAATATGCTAAAGCCCGGCGTCACCCGGCTCGGCATCGGCACCGCCTATGCGCCGTCGAGCAAGTACAAGGTCTACTGGTCGCTGATCCTCGCCAAGCCGTATGAGCCGCCGCCAGTCTCGAGCGTTCCTCTGCCGGCGGACGGAAGCACCGTGGTTTCGATCGGCGGCGCCGTCGTCGCCAGGTAGCCCAGCGCACCGTCTCGCCGCAGCGAGGCATATCGTCATACCAATGCGCTGACTGCGCCCTCCTCGTCTCCGCGATGCGGCGGCGGGCCGCCTTCTGCTGTACGAAGCAATTCGTCATTGACGGAACGGCCGGACCGCCGCTAGCTAGCAACTCCCGACGCGCGAGCGAACCTTTGCCGCCGATGGAGCGACAGCACCATCAGCACGCTTGAAATACGATCGGGAGTCGAATTAAAAGAGCCGTGCGACTTGCCCGAGGAACGCCCGGGCTCCAAAGGTCGTACCATTCGGGAGAGAGATATCGTGAAGCTTTATAAAACCGCGATCGCCGCGCTTGCGCTCGGCGTTGTCGCCCTGTCGCCGTCGGCTCATGCCGAGGACAAGGGTCTCGTCGGCGTCCTGATGCCGACCAAGACTTCGCAGCGTTGGATCAATGACGGCGACGCCGTCAAGTCGCAGCTCGAGGCCAAGGGCTACACCGTCGACCTTCAGTATGCGCAGGACGACATCCCCAACCAGCTCAGCCAGCTCGAGAACGAGATCACCAAGGGCCCGAAGGCCCTGATCATCGCCTCGATCGACGGCACGACGCTGTCGGACGCCCTGCAGAAGGCTGCTGACGCCGGCGTGGTCGTGGTGGCCTATGACCGCCTGATCAAGAAGACCCCGAACGTCGACTACTATACGACCTTCGACAATTTCGGCGTCGGCGTCATCCAGGCCAACTCGCTCGTCAAGGGCCTGAAGGAACGCTTCCCCGACACGAAGCCCTGGAATGTCGAGCTGTTCGGCGGTTCGCCCGACGACAACAACGCCTTCTTCTTCTACAACGGCGCCATGTCGGTCCTGCAGCCGCTGATCGATGACGGTTCGATCAAGATCGTGTCCGGCCAGACCGGCATGGACAAGGTCGGCACGCTGCGCTGGCTCGCTGCCACCGCGCAGGCCCGCATGGACAACCTGCTGTCGGCCAACTATTCGGACGGCAAGCGCGTCGACGGCGTGCTTTCGCCTTATGACGGCCTGTCGCGCGGCATCATCGCCTCGCTCCGCGGCGTCGGCTACGGCACCGCCGATCAGCCCTGGCCGATCATCACCGGCCAGGACGCCGAGACCGCTTCGGTCAAGGCGATCATCGCCGGCGAGCAGTATTCGACCGTGTTCAAGGACACGCGCGACCTCGCCAAGTCGACCGTCGAGCTCACCGACACCGTCCTTTCGGGCGGCAAGCCGGCCAATCTCGACACGACCACCTACAACAATGACGTCAAGGTCGTTCCCTCGATCCTGCTGACGCCGCATGAGGTGGACAAGTCGAACTACCAGGCGCTCGTCGTCGACTCGGGCTACATCAAGGCCGACGAACTCAAGTAATATTCGAACTATAAAGAGAGGCTCCGCCAAGGCGGAGCCTCTTCGTTACCTGCCGTTGCTTTCAAGCCGAAACATTTCGAATTCGTCATGCCGGAGCGCCCCGCCGGTCGCTCGCCAGCGATGGCGTTCGCCGGAACCCGTTCCAGCGAGGAAACGGGCGGCGCAGGCATGCGCCGGCAACGGACGAAGGTCGACTGAGCGTTGATATCGTGGAAGTGCCGCCTGGCGGCGCGAATGTCCTGTAACTGGGAGAGAGAATCTTGGGTCTGACAAAGATGATGCTCGGCGCACTTGCGCTCAGCGTAGCTGCTCTGTCGACGGCCGCTCATGCGGAAGATAAGGGAACGATCGGCGTCCTGATGCCGAGCAAGACGATCCAGCGCTGGATCAATGACGGTGACTTCGTCAAGTCGCAGCTCGAGGCGAAGGGTTACACCGTCGACCTTCAGTATGCGCAGGACAATATCCCGAACCAGCTCAGCCAGCTCGAGAACGAGATCACCAAGGGCCCGAAGGGCTTGATCATCGCCTCGATCGACGGCACCACGATGACCGACGCGCTGCAGAAGGCTGCTGACGCCGGTGTGGTCGTCGTGGCCTATGATCGCCTGATCAAGGGCACGCCGAATGTCGATTACTACACGACCTTCGACAATTTCGGCGTCGGCGTCATCCAGGCCAACTCGCTCATCAAGGGCCTGAAGGAACGCTTCCCCGATACGAAGCCCTGGAATGTCGAGCTGTTCGGCGGCTCGCCCGACGACAACAACGCCTTCTTCTTCTACAATGGCGCCATGTCGGTCCTGCAGCCGCTGATCGACAACGGCACCATCAAGATCAAGTCCGGCCAGACCGGCATGGACAAGGTCGGCACGCTGACCTGGCTTGCCGCCACGGCGCAGGCCCGCATGGATAACCTGCTTTCCGCCAATTATTCGGACGGCTCGCGGGTCGACGGCGTTCTTGCCCCGAATGACGGCCTTGCACGCGGCATCATCGCCTCGCTTCGCGGCGTCGGCTACGGCTCCGCCGATCAGCCCTGGCCGATCATCACCGGCCAGGACGCCGAGACCGCCTCGATCAAGGCGATCATCGCCGGTGAGCAGTATTCGACCGTGTTCAAGGACACGCGCGACCTCGCCAAGTCGACCGTCGACCTGCTCGATACCGTCCTTTCGGGCGGCAAGCCGACGGGCCTCGACACGACCACCTACAACAATGACGTCAAGGTCGTTCCCTCGATCCTGCTGACCCCGGTCGAGGTCGACAAGGCCAACTATGAGAAGCTCGTGGTCGACTCGGGCTACATCAAGCCGGCCGATCTGAAGTAATATCTGAGCGACACGGGAGAGGCCCCGCCAAGGCGGAGCCTCTCCTCATTCAGCGGGCGAAGAGCAAGGCTCGTCGCATTCGCAAGCCTGAGCGGGAGCGGCCGTCCATGCCGTCATACATTCTTGAGATGCAGGACATCACCAAGACCTTTCCAGGGGTCAAGGCGCTGTCCAACGTCAATCTTAAGGTCGAGGAAGGCGAGATCCACGCCATCTGCGGCGAGAACGGCGCCGGCAAGTCGACCCTCATGAAGGTGCTCTCGGGCGTTTATCCGAGCGGCGACTATGAAGGCAAGATCATCTATCGCGGCGAGGAATGCCACTTCAAGGGCATCCACGACAGCGAGGAAAAAGGCATCGTCATCATTCACCAGGAACTGGCCCTGGTCCCGATGCTGTCGATCGCCGAGAATATCTTCCTCGGCAACGAACATGCGCATTGGGGTGTCATCAACTGGCACGCCAACGAAGCACGCACACGCCAGCTTCTCGCGAAAGTGGGCCTCAGCGAGGACCCGCAGACGCTGATCACCAATATCGGCACCGGCAAGCAGCAATTGGTGGAGATCGCCAAGGCGCTCAGCAAGGATGTCGAACTCCTGATCCTCGACGAGCCGACGGCGAGCCTGTCGGAAAAGGATAGCCAGGCGCTGCTCGATCTCTTGCTCGAGTTCAAGCGACAGGGCATCACGTCGATCATCATTTCGCACAAGCTGAACGAGATCAATCGCGTCGCCGACCACGTCACCGTCATCCGCGACGGGCGGACGATCGAGACGCTGGACCGATCGCAGATCAGCGAAGACCGGATCATCACCTCGATGGTCGGCCGCTCGCTGGAGGATCGCTATCCGCCGCGCGATCCGAAGATCGGCGAGCCGATCTTCGAGGTGAAGAACTGGTCGGTCTACCATCCGCAGCATCCCGAGCGGCAGGTGATCAAGAATATCGACATGACCGTCCGCAAGGGCGAGGTCGTCGGCATCGCCGGGTTGATGGGCGCCGGCCGCACCGAATTCGCGATGAGCCTGTTCGGCCGCAGCTATGGCCGCAAGATTACCGGCGAGGTCTTCCTGCATGGCAAGGCGATCGACGTTTCGACGGTCGGCAAGGCGGTCGATCGCGGCCTTGCCTATGTGACGGAGGACCGCAAGGTCTTCGGGCTCAACCTGATCGACACGATCAAGAACAACATCACGATCGCCAATCTGCCGGGCGTCTCGAATGTCGGCGTCATCGACGAATTGAAGGAACTCGACGTCGCCAACGATTACAGGCGAAAGACGAATATCCGTTCGCCAAGCGTGTTCCAGAAGACCGGTAATCTCTCCGGCGGCAACCAGCAGAAGGTCGTGCTGTCGAAGTGGCTCTTCTCGAGTCCGGAAGTGCTCATCCTCGACGAGCCGACGCGCGGCATCGATGTCGGCGCCAAATATGAAATCTATACGATCATCGCGCGCCTCGCAGCCGAGGGCCGCGCGATCATCGTCATCTCGTCCGAAATGCCCGAACTCCTTGGAATCTCCGACCGGATCTACGTGATGAACGAAGGCCGCATGGTCGGGGAGATGGCCGCGAGCGACGCCAGCCAGGAGAAGATCATGCGCGCCATCGTGCGCGGAGAAGGAAAAGCTGCATCATGACCGATACCGCTCCAACACCGCAGACCGGCGTTGCGCAGGACGTGTCCGGCGGGCCACGGGTCCCCGTCTCGTCGCTGGCGTCCAACCTGCGCGAATACGGGCTCGTGCTGGCGCTGATCGCCATCATGGTGTTCTTCCAGCTGACGACCGGCACCCTCTTCAAGCCGGTCAATCTCAGCAATCTCGTGCAGCAGAACAGCTTCATCATCGTGATGGCGCTCGGCATGCTGCTCGTCATCGTCTCGGGCCATATCGACCTCTCGGTCGGATCGGTCGCCGGTTTCATCGGCGCGCTGGCGGCGATGATGATGGTGATCTGGCCTCTCGGCGGATTCCTCGGCAATCCGCTCGTCGTCTCGATCGTCTGCCTCCTCATCGGCGGCGCGATCGGCGCGGCGCAGGGCTACTGGATCGCCTATCACCGGATACCGAGCTTCATAGTGACGCTGGCCGGCATGCTCGTCTTCCGCGGCATGTGCCAGGGCCTTCTCGGCGGCGGCTCGTCGGTCGGCCCGCTTCCGGACAGCTTCAAGGCGCTGAGCTCCGGCTTCCTGCCTGAACTGCTCGGCACCTGGACGCTGATTCCCCCGACGGTGAACGCGGCCGGCAAGACGATTTTCGGCAGCGGCGTCACGCTCAACATGACCACGGTCGTGCTGGGGGTCATCGCCGTCCTCGCCTATGCGATCTCCGGCGTCGGCGCCCGCCGGACGCGCGAAAAGCATGGCTACGAGGCCGAGCCCTTCGCGCTCTTCCTCGTCAAGACGGTCGTCATCTCGGCTCTGGCGCTGTTCTTCGTGTACCAGTTCGCCGTCTATCGCGGCTTCCCGATCGTCCTCGTCGTCATGGGGATCCTGGTCGCGATTTTCGTCTTCATCACGCGACACACGACCATTGGCCGCCGCGTCTACGCAATGGGCGGAAACATCAAGGCGGCGCAGCTTTCCGGCATCAAGACGGAGCGGCTGACGCTGTATGTGTTCGTCAATATGGGCGTGCTCTCCGCGCTGGGCGGGCTGATCATCGCCGCCCGCCTCGGCCAGGCAGTCCCGGCTGCCGGCCTCGGCAGCGAGCTCGACGTCATTGCCGCGGTATTCATCGGCGGCGCCTCCGCGATGGGCGGCGTCGGCCAGGTGATCAGCACGGTCGTCGGCGGCTTCATCATGGGCGTCATGAACAACGGCATGTCGATCATGGGCGTCAATGTCGACTGGCAGCAGGTCGTCAAGGGTCTGGTGTTGCTCGGCGCCGTCATCTTCGACGTCTACAACAAGAACAAGGGCTAAGGCCCCTCGCTGGGCCGCCTGTGGCGGCTCAGCCTTTCCTCCGGTCAGGTCTTGCCGGCCTTGCCGTAGTAATAGTTCGCGGCGCGGCCAAACAGGGCCGCACGCAACATCCGCCGCATGGCCTCGCCGCGGCGGAGCGGCTCCAGCGGCAGCCGCGCGATATCGTAGAGCGCCACCTTGGCGCTATCCAGCCAGCGGCTTCGGCCGGGCGCTGGCTGCGGCAGACCGAGCCGACGCAGCACTGCATTCGCGAAATAGAGCTTGTTGAGCCTGAGGCCTTCAGGCGTCTTCCAGGTGATGGCCATCGAGATCGACCAGTCGGCGCCGGTCTCGACCCAGTGCGGCCAGGTGTAGGGCAGGAACATGCCGTCGCCCGCCTCGAAGGCGAACACCCGTTCGCGGCGCGCGAAGCTCTCCTCGAAGCGGTGGTTGCGGTGCTTGCCGGGGAAGGTCTCGAGCGCCTCCTCGTCGAGGATCGAGCGGTCGCGGTTGTCGAACACATGCATCGCCTTCTCGCCATGCAGATGCATGAACAGATTGTCTTCATAGTCGAGATGAAACGGCGTCACAGAATGGGCCGAGGACACGAAGATGAAGCCCATCGGCTCGATCATCCCGGCGCTCTTGTGATCCCTATGCCCTGACGCGCGGGCGGCCTCGTCGAGAACCGCTTCGACCAGGCGTCCATATTCGGGAATCGTCTCGACATTTTTCAGGACCATCCAGGCCCCGGCCGTCTCAATCTGGCGCACGATCTCGGCCGGCTCCAGATCGACGCCGGGCGTCTCCTCCGGCTTCTGGTCGACCTTCAGGTGCCCCGAATTATATTCGAGCCGATCGCGCGGCATCCGCGCGGCGAGCGCTGCCAGCGCATCCAGTTGCAGCAGCGGATGCCGAGCTAGAAAATGGCGGTAGGCAAAGGGTTCGGCAGGAAATCCATGCGCCATCTCGGCCGGATCGAGCGCGATCAGACCGGCATCGCATGCACCTCGCAAAGCCGCGTCGCGCGCGGCGGTCACTGCCGTCATGACATGTCCTCCTTGCCTTCGCGGTCGTCACGACCGCCGGATCAAGGCACGCAGGTCACTACGCGCCCTCATCTCCGTTTCCGCAAGAAGGACGCCAAGCAAGAAGGCGGCCCCGCCGCCACGTGGTCCTATGGTTAAAGTGCCGATCGCCTGACGTTCGGGCCATAGCCGATCGATCATCGGATGATCGGCGCTCGCCAGCGAATCGACGAGCCGTAGCGACGGATCGGCCGCGAAAGCCTCCGAGGCCTCGAGCATGACCTGCACGCCGGGCGAGAAGCGCCCGAGGCTTTCGTCATGCGCGATCTTCCACGTCACCAGCGTGCCACCGCTGCGAAAGGACGCCAGCATTGCCGCCGGCCGATCGCCGACAGCGAGCGAATCGATCCGCATCTCGCCTGGCTCCGCCGCCGTGGCGACCGCACGCACAAAGGCGAGCGCCTCGCTCTTCATCGCCAGAGCCGTGCCGCGCGCACCTTTCCAGCCGCTCTGCTCCAGCGCCAGGAAGGCTTCGAGCCTTGGCCGCAGGTCTGGCCCGGCCAGGGTCGCGGAAAAGGACAGCGGTCCGAGATCGCCGAGCCGTCGCAACTGGCGGCCGAGCTCCTTGCGTGTCTTTGCCGGCAACGCCGCGCGGACGCCGCCGGAGAGCAGAGCGGGGCTGAGGACCGCCCGGTGATGAGTGCCGAAGACGCGCACGGGCCGGCCGGAACGTTCGGCATGCCGGCGGAGCGCCTGCGCGGCGACACTATCGAGTGGCAGGTCGGGGAATACCAGGATGCGACGTCCGGGCCGATCACCATCCATCGCGGCGAGGAGGCTCACGACCCCTGCATCAGGATCGGCCGGATCGACAAGCGGCGTTCCAAGCGGACCATAAAGATGGGTCCAGATGGAACGGGCCGGGATGAGACGGCCGAGCCGGATCGGCACCACCGGCGCCAGCGCGACGAGGCGGCCACCCTCAGTCTTTGGCGCAAGCACGGTCACCGAGGCTGGCGCCAGCGTATCGAGAGCGGCCTGAAGAACTGTCGGCGCAAAGAAGGGATTGGCGTCAGGCGAAGTATGCGCAAGGGAGCGCCAGTCGGTCATCAGCTCGGCCGGCAGGGCTGCCCGAACCGATGTCGTGGAATGTGATGCCCCGGCATTTGACGCGCCCCGCGCGCTCACCGCGATTCTCCGTCCCGCACGGCGATCGAGGAGCCCGGCACCAGCACATGCAGGATCGAGCAGCGCAGCTGCATCCGCCAGCGCACGGCAACATAGACGGCGATCGATTCGACGATCAGTGCCGTCGTCGTCGCGACCGCCGCGCCCTCAAGGCCGAAATGTGGGATCAGCGTGTAATTGAGCCCCAGATTGACGACGAAGGTTGCCGCATAGACCGCGGCGCAGATGCGTTGCTCACCCGCCATCGTGAGAATGCTCTCGGCAGGGCCGATCGAGGCGCGGAACAGGAGGCCGATCGAAAAGATGAACAGGAGCCCGTAGCCGGCTGTAAAGCTTGGTCCGAAGAAGGACAGCAGCAACCTTCCTGCGACCAGCAGCACGATCACGGCGCCAACCGAGGGCCAGAAGGTCCAGTGCAGCGAATCCTTCACCACGGCTTCGAAGCGCGCGCGGTCTCCGGCGGCATAATATTGCGAGAAGCGGGGCATCAGCGCCGCGCGGACTGCGAAATAGACGAAATGCACCAGCGCGAGCGTCTTCACCGCAGCGAAATAGACGGCGACCTCTTCCGGGGGACGGAGCTGGCCAACGATCAGAATGTCGACATTGGTCAGCAAGTTGAAGAAGCCTTCGACGAGGAAGATGGGCAGGGCGATGGTGATCCAGGTGAGCGATCGATACCGCCGCGCCCCGCCGGGGACGACGCGCGCGGTGCGGCGCCGGATCGCCAGCATCTGCCAGACGGCGGTCACATAGGTCGCGACGATGGCAGTGGCCATCGCCGTCGTGGCATCCGGCGTCGCGCCGAGCCGGATCGCCCCGCCCGTGAAAGCGATGATCAGGATCGGCCGAACGATGAATGTCGGCCAGAGCGCGAGATCCGGCCAGTTGAAGCCGCGGGCGAGACCATCCTGGATCTCGCCGATCGCCAGCATCGGAATGCAGATCGCGGCGAGATAGAGCGGCACCACATAATAGCTCTCGACGCGATCGCCGAGCAGCCAGAGGCCGAGAATGCCGAGGCCGGCAATGGCCGTGGAGCTGGCCATGCCCTGCACGCGGCTGCCGACGATGATGCCGCGCAGCAGCTCCAGCTCGCGCTGCTCGCCATATTCGGGGATGAAGCGGACGATCGCTGTCTGGATGCCGAAGCAGGCGAGGCCGCCGATGATCACCGCGCCGACCCAGACCACGACATAGACGCCATAGTCGAAATCGCCCATCCAGCGCGCGAGCAGGACCTGGCTGAGATAGGCGATGAACGCGCTGACGACGCGCACGAGGAAGGTCGTGACGGCGATGCGCTGCGTGACCGCGCGTTCGTCCTTGCCTGCGATGAGCGCATCGACGCCAACGGCCAGTCGCCCAAGCGGCTTTTTCACAGGGGACGGCGCCCAGCGCTCGACCAGGCCAGCGAAGGAAAGGCGCAAAGGGAACCGGCTCCTCGTCAACCATCGCCCATCCGCTCGGGATCGGCAGGCGCTGAAATCTCTACAATTTTCTGCTTTAAGAAAGCGTTGGCCGGCCGCCTTGCTGCGGGAGCGACGGACAACGTCGCTAAGATAGCGTAAAGGAGGGTCTGTGCCAGACGAGATACCGGAGCTCGATGCGATCGGCCTTGCCTGTCCGCTCCCCGTCCTCAGAGCGCGCAAGCGGCTTGCGGCGATGCAGCCGGGGGAGCGGCTCGCCGTGCTCGCCAGCGACCCCATGGCAGCGATCGACATCCCGCATCTCTGCCACCAGGACGGCCACGTCCTCCTCGAACGCAGCGACGGCGAGGCGAACGGCCATCGCATCCTCCGTTTCGTCGTGGAGCGTGGCCCGAACCGCGTCGCCTGATCTCGACCCCTGCAGCTATTGCGCCTAGGTTCGGACGGAAGCCGGCACAGCCGGTCAGGACCTGGACAAGCGGGCCGTCGCCGACGGCGCGGAGGGGATATGACAAGACGAAAGATCGCCATCATCGGGCTCGGCAAGATCGCGCAGGACCAGCACCTGCCGGTCGTCGACAAGAACCCGGCCTTCGAGCTGGTGGCGGTAACGAGCCAGCGCGGCATCACCCATCGCGGACTGCCAACCTTCAAGACGCCAGCCGAGATGTACAAGGCGATCCCGGATATCGAGGCGGTCGCGATCTGCACGCCGCCGGATGTGCGCCATGCCATCGCCATCGAGGCGCTCGATGCCGGCAAGGATGTGCTGCTCGAAAAGCCGACCGCCGCGACCCTTGCGGAAGCCGCCGATATCGAAGCGCATGCGCGAAAGCGGGGCCGCGTCATCTTCGCGACCTGGCATTCGCAGTATAATCCGGCGGTGGAAGAGGCGAAGTCGATCCTCGCCGGTGCGGGCGTCAAGTCGCTCAAGATTTCCTGGCGGGAGGACGTCCGCAAATGGCATCCGGGCCAGGACTGGGTCTGGGAGCCCGGCGGCTTCGGCGTCTTCGATCCCGGCATCAATGCGCTGTCGATCTTCGTCAAGATCCTGCCCGTGACGCCCTTCATCAAGAGCGCCGAACTGACCTATCCGGCCAACCGGCAGACCCCCATCGGTGTGCAGATCGTCTTTTCGAGCACCGATCCGGATGCCCCGGCCCTGGCCGCCGATTTCGACTGGCGCGAGCAGGGCGACGAGAAGTGGCATATCGAGATCGAGTCCAAGGGCGGTCACAAGCTGCGGTTGTTCCGCGGCGGCGCTTCGCTCAGCGTCGACGGCCATGTCACGGTCGAGCAGCCGAGCGAGGAATATGAGCGGATCTATGAGCGCTTCGCCGAGCTGCTGCAGAGCCGGCAGAGCGACTTCGACATCACGCCGCTCCGCCTCGTCGGCGATGCGATGATGATCGGCAAGCGGCTGACCACCGACGCCTTCGACTGGTAGCAAGGCAACCGACACCGTCCTGCGCCGTTGACGCCTGGCGAGCGGCGCAGGAGGATGGCCATTGCAGTGGAAAACAGGCGCGCAGGCCGCTGCGGCATCGGCGATGATGATGCTCGCCATATCTGCTTTCGCGCCTTTGCCCGCCCTCGCGCTGACACCGGGTGAATTGCTGCAAAAGATCATCCCGCGCGGCGACCAGCCGCAGCCGCACAAACGCTCGCGCATGAAGGCGGCGCCAAAGCAGGTGCCTGCACCTGCAAAGCCGCCTCTGCCGGCATCGAAGCCCGACACTGGGACGGCGCCGACGCCAGCCGAAACGCCTGATAAGGAGACGAAGCCGACCACGCCGCCGGTGCCACCGCTTCCCGAGCCTTCGCCCGTTCCCGAGCCGGAGACAGCCCCTCCGCCGCCGGCCCAAGATCAGAAGCCGAGCCCTGAGATCGAGCCGGCACCGTTGCCGGAGCCAAGCCCGCAGGCCAAGCCCGCCGCGCCGGCTGCCGAGCCGCCGGCCTCGGCCGTGACTGTCGAGCCCACAATTGCGCCGACCCCGCCCTTGGGCGAGCCGATGCCGCCCGCAGGCACCGTCATTGCTCCTGCCGATGCGCTCGGCACGGTTATCCCACCCGTCCAGCCGTCAATTCTCCCGTCGGCCGTGCCTTTGCCGGTAGCTCCCCCCGCGACGGAGCCCGCTGCGCCGCTGCCAGAGGAAAAGCCGGAGGCAACCGATCAGGGTCCGCCGCGCCCGCAGCCGAACGTCGAGGAGTTGGCCGCCTGTCGCGCCGGCTTGGCGAGCCTTGCGGTCGCGGCAGAGGCAGAGCCGCCTTTGGTCGAGGGCGAATGTGGCGCGCCCGATCCCTTCAAGGTGACAGGATTTCAGGCGAATGCCGTGACGCTCGACCCGGCCGCGACGATCGATTGCGCAGCAACGACAGCCCTGACCCACTGGGTCCTGGAAGATGTTCAGCCGGCGGCGAAGGCCGCTTTTGGCGCGCCGGTCACGAAGATCGCGGTTGCCGGGTCATACACCTGTCGCGGCCGGAACAATGTGCCCGGTGCCCGCCTTTCCGAGCACGCCTTCATGAACGCGATCGACATCAGCGGCTTCACCATCGCCGGCCGGATGATCACGGTCACGGAAACGGACGGGCAATCGGCCGAAGACGCTGCCTTCATTGCAGCGGTCCGCAAAGCCGCCTGCGCGCGCTTTACCACCGTGCTTGGCCCCGGTTCGGACCCGGAGCATGCGACGCATCTTCATCTCGATGTCCTCAAGCGCGGCCGCAACGGCGACTACCGTATCTGCGAATGAGCCGGCCCGCCTTGGCGGCGGGATCGCCGATCCTGTCGCCTCGCTTGATGCGCTCATTGGACGCAACTCCTGAGAGGAACGAACCCAGCGAGCTGGCGTTCAGGTTGCTGGTTCACTCAATTGGTGTCTTGATGACAACGAGTTTCCCCGGCGCGAGTCCGTCCAAATTGCGCGCGAGTCGATTTCCAATCGTCAGTTTGATCGTCTGCCTGCTCGTCTGCTTCGCGGCGGCGGCGATCGGCTCGGCTGCAACGCTGCCGTCGATACCTGGCTGGTATGAGGGGCTTGCCAAACCTGATTTCAATCCGCCGAACTGGTTGTTCGCGCCAGTCTGGACCATCCTCTATGCGATGATGGCTGTCGCGCTCTGGCGCGTGGTCAACAGCGCCGATGGCGGCACGCGCCGGAGGGCCGTTGGGGTCTTTGCCGTTCAGCTCATTCTCAATGCCGCCTGGTCGGTTATCTTCTTCGGACTGCAGTCGATCACCGGCGGGCTCGTCATCATCGTGCTGCTCGACATCGCGATCTTCGCGACGATCGCGCAGTTCGGCCAGATCGACCGCCTGGCAGGCTGGCTGCTGGTGCCCTATGTCATCTGGGTCAGCTTCGCCGCTCTGCTCAATCTCGCGATCTTCATCCTGAACTGACCGATTGGTAAGTCCGCAGCGGCGCGGCTAGAGTGGCGCGCGTTGCGCAGGCTGCAATTGGTCGGAGCTTATGAGCACCCTCTTCCACTTCCTTATTCCGATCGCCCTCGCGGCGGTCGTGATCGTGCTGTTGCTCGGTCTCTTCAACATGCTGCGTGGCGGATCGCCCAATCGGTCGCAGCAATTGATGCGGCTGCGCGTTCTTCTGCAGTTCGTGGCGCTCTGCATCATGATGCTCGCCCTGTATTTTTCCTCGCGCTGAGGTCGCCATGGTCGCGCTCAACCGCATCTACACCCGCACAGGCGACGACGGCACAAGCGGCCTCGTCACCGGCGAGCGGAGACCCAAATCGGACCTGCTGTTCGAGTGCATCGGGACGGTGGACGAGGTGAATGCCGCCATTGGCGTCGCGCGGACGGAACTCGAGGCCGAGCCGACCATCGATGCGATGCTTTCCCGCATCCAGAATGACCTGTTCGATCTCGGCGCCGACCTCGCGACGCCCGAGGAGAGCCTGAAACCCGGACGGCCGGCCCTTCGCGTCAGCGACCGCGAAGTCGAGCGGCTCGAAGGCGAAATCGACGAGTTGAACGAAGTGCTGGAACCGCTGCGCTCCTTCGTCCTGCCCGGCGGATCGCGCGCCGCGGCGGCGCTGCATGTGGCGCGTACGGTCGCGCGGCGGGCCGAGCGGCTGGCGGTGGCGCTGGCCGCACGGGAGCGCGTCAATTCGTCCGCACTGCGATACATCAACCGATTGTCGGATTTTCTTTTCGTCGCGGCCCGATTCGTGAATGATCGGGGTGCAGGCGATGTTCTCTGGGTGCCTGGCAAGAATCGCTGAGCTCAATCGCTGAAGGCGCCCGATGTTCGTTCCGCTGCACGACCAGAATCCGCTGCGCTATATCAAGTTTCCCTGGGCGACGCGCGGCATCGTCGTGCTCAACGTGCTGGTCTTCATGTTTTACCAGCGCGGCGGCAATGCCGACGCGGAAGCGGCGTCGGTCATGGCCTTCGGCCTCATTCCATCGACGCTGATGGGCATCCATGTCCGCACGCCCGGCATCTTCCATGCGCCGGAATGGCTGACCTTCATCACATCGAGCTTCCTGCACGGCGACATCTGGCATCTTGCCGGCAACATGCTGTTCCTCTGGGTCTTCGGCGACAATGTCGAGGACGCCATCGGCCATGTCCGCTTCCTGATCTTCTATTTCCTCTGCGCCGTGGGCGGCGGCCTCGCCCATGTGGCTGTCGCGCCCAATTCCGACCTCGCGCTGATCGGCGCGTCGAGTTCGGTCGCCGGCGTGATCGCGGCCTATTTCCTGCTGCATCCGCGGGTCAAGATCTGGATCCTGCTGCTGTTTCGCATTCCGCTGCGCCTGCGCACCATCTGGGTGCTCGGCTTCTGGATCCTGCTGCAGATCTATAATTTCCTGTTCGGCCCGCCGGGCGAAATCTCCTGGGCAGCGCATCTCGGCGGCCTCGTCACCGGCGCGCTGCTCATTCTCGTGATGCGCCGGCGCGGCGTTCCGCTGCTGTCGCGGGAGGAGCCGGAGCTCATCGCCGCCGAACCGGTCGTTTGAACCGTTCCGGATTGCGCGCCGCGCGTTGAAATATCCGCACGCCATCGATACGGTCCCGGCCGGGATTTTGCTGACATAGTGCGACAGGGAACCGCTCCGAGATGAAGATACTGGTGCCCGTGAAGCGGGTCGTCGACGCGAATGTGAAGATCCGCGTCAAGGCGGACGGGACGGGAGTCGATCTCGCCAATGTGAAGATGGCGATGAACCCGTTCTGCGAAATCGCCGTCGAGGAGGCGCTCCGCATCAAGGAAGCGGGTGGCGCGAGCGAAGTGATCGTCGTGTCGGTCGGCGGCGAGAAATCGTCCGAGACGCTGCGCACCGGCCTCGCCATGGGCGCCGACCGCGGCATTCTGGTGAAGACCGACGCCGCGCGGATCGAGCCGCTGGCGGTCGCCAAGCTGCTGAAGGCGGTGATCGGCAACGAGAAGCCCGATCTCGTCATCCTCGGCAAGCAGGCGATCGACGACGACAGCAACCAGACCGGCCAGATGCTGGCCGCCCTGCTCGGCTGGCCGCAGGCAACCTTCGCCTCGAAGCTCGTGCTCGCCGATGGCAGCGCCGAGGTGACGCGCGAGATCGACGGCGGCGCCGAGACGCTGCGGCTCAAGCTGCCGGCCGTGGTCACCACGGATCTGCGCCTCAACGAGCCGCGCTATGCCTCGCTGCCCAACATCATGAAGGCCAAGAAGAAGCCGCTCGACGAGACGAGCCCGGAAGCGCTCGGCGTCGACATCACCCCGCGGCTCGACGTGCTCAAGATCGAGGAGCCGGCGAAGCGCGGCGCCGGCATCAAGGTCGGCTCGGCCGCCGAACTCGTCGGCAAGCTCAGGGAAGCGGGAGTAATCTGACATGGCAACGCTGCTTCTCGCCGAACATGACGACAAGAGCCTCAACGAGGCGACGGCGCGCGCGCTGACTGCCGCGCTGGAACTCGGCGGCCCGGTCGACATCCTCGTCGCCGGTTTCGCGAGCCGGCCGGCCGCCGAAGCCGCGGCGACGCTCGCCGGCGTCGGCAAGGTGCTGCTCGCGGACGACGAAGCGCTCGCCCATCGCCGCGCCGAGCCGGTGGCGGCGCTGATCCTGTCGCTGGCGGCCGACTACGACGCGATCGTCGCGCCGGCGACATCGAGCGGCAAGAACGTGCTGCCGCGCGTGGCGGCCCTGCTCGACGTCATGCAGCTGTCCGACATCACGCGGATCATCGCGCCCGATACGTTCGAGCGGCCGATCTATGCCGGCAATGCGATCGAGACCGTGCGCTCGCGCGACGCCACGAAGGTGATCACGGTCCGCATCGCCGCCTTCCCGCCGGCGCCTTCCGGCGGTGCGGCGGCGATCGAGACCGTCGCGGCGACCGACGACATCCATCTCTCCGCCTTTGTCGGCGCCGATCTCTCGGTGTCCGAGCGGCCGGAGCTGTCGAGCGCCCGCGTCATCGTCTCGGGCGGACGCGCGCTCGGCTCGGCGGAGAAGTTCGCGGAGGTGATCACGCCGCTCGCCGATAGCCTGAAGGCCGCCATTGGCGCTTCGCGGGCCGCGGTGGACGCGGGCTATGCCGGCAACGACCTTCAGGTCGGCCAGACCGGCAAGGTCGTGGCACCCGAGCTCTATGTCGCGGTCGGCATCTCGGGCGCGATCCAGCACCTCGCCGGCATGAAGGATTCGAAGGTGATCGTCGCGATCAACAAGGATCCGGAAGCGCCGATCTTCCAGGTCGCCGATTTCGGCCTCGTCGACGATCTCTTCACCGCGGTTCCGGCCCTGGTCGAAGCGCTCAAGCCATAGCGACGGCGTCTGGCGCCGCGGCTGCAACGCCCCGTTGCAGCCGATCGGACATTCGTCGCCATGCCACGCATTCTTCATGCGAAGCGGTTTCCCCTTCGCATGAAAACCTTCTAGATTGCCGTCTCCGTAAGGCTTGATCGGATGGGATCCGTCACGACCATGAGCAATGCGATTTCGACGATCGGCGTCATCGGTGCCGGGCAGATGGGCAACGGCATTGCCCATGTCAGCGCCCTCGCGGGCCTCGACGTGTTCGTCTACGACATTGCCGAGGAGCGGGTCCGCAAGGGCCTCGCCACGATCGACGGCAATCTGACCCGCCAGGTGCATTCCGGCCGCATCTCGGAGGATGACCGCAAGGCGGCGCTCGCCCGCGTCAAGCCGGCGATCGCGGTCGACGAGCTCGGCACCTGCGACCTCGTGATCGAGGCCGCGACGGAGGACGAGCAGGTCAAGCGCAAGATCTTCGCGACGGTCTGCCCGGTCCTGAAGCCCGAGGCGATGATCGCGACAAACACGTCGTCGATCTCGATCACGCGCCTCGCCGCGGCCAGCGACCGGCCGGAGCGCTTCATCGGCATCCACTTCATGAACCCGGTGCCGGTCATGCAGCTCGTCGAGCTGATCCGCGGCATTGCGACCGGGGACGAGACGTTCAACGCGGCCAAGGCCTATGTCGCGGCGCTCGGCAAGACGGTGACCGTCTCGGAGGATTTCCCGGGCTTCATCGTCAACCGCATCCTCCTGCCGATGATCAACGAGGCGATCTACGTGCTCTATGAGGGCGTCGGGTCGGTCGAGGCGATCGACACGGCGATGCGGCTCGGCGCCAACCACCCGATGGGTCCGCTCCAGCTCGCCGACTTCATCGGCCTCGATACGTGCCTTTCGATCATGCAGGTGCTGCATGACGGGCTGGCCGATTCGAAGTACCGCCCCTGCCCGCTGCTGGTGAAATATGTCGAGGCCGGCTGGCTCGGCCGCAAGACGCAGCGCGGCTTCTACGACTATCGCGGCGAGCACCCCGTTCCGACGCGGTAAGAATTGCCGCAAGGCCCGGCCGGGAGCGCTTTGCCCTCCCCGCACGCGGTGGTAGGAACCGGGCATCATGACCCGGACGCTCAATCCCCACGCCCTGTTCGGCCTCGTCGCCGCATCGACCATTCTCGGCATCGCCGGGACCGATCTGGTCCTGCCGGCCGTTCCGAGCCTGCCG
>DATMGR010000018.1:0-9897 GCA_035555375.1 Kaistia sp.
CGCGCCCGCCCTCGACGGCCGCGCCGTGGCGACGGACGCCCTTGCCCAGGCCCGCAGCAAACGGCTCTCCACATCCCAGCGTGCCCGCGCCGATCTCGTCGAGGCGGCGCTGCTCGGTTCGCAGCATCGCTGGTCGGAAGCCGCGGCGCTGTTCGGCCGGGCCGAGCGCGGCCTCGATCCGAAGCGGCGCATCTTCGCGGCCTATGGCCGCTATGTCGCGCAGTCCCTCGCCGATCCGAAGCGCGTCTATCCGGAGCCCAAGTTCTCGCACAACGAGCCCTTCGCCGTCCTCGCCCATGCCTATGTGGTGGCTTTTCGGGAAGATCTGAGCGCGGCGGCAGATGTGCTGAAGGGCGCGGAAAAGCGCTTTCCGAAGGATGAGCGCATCGCGGTGATGTCGGCGCAGATCGCCTATGCCCTCAACCGGCGCGAGGAGATGCGGGACGCCATCGCCAGGGCCAAGGCCATCGATCCGGATGACCCGGAGGTGATCGCCGCCGACAGCAACATCCGCGGCGACATCGACGGCGAAGTAAACGCGGCCGTGGAGGCTCTGCGCCGCGCCGCCGTCACCGCGCCGGGCAATTCCAATGTCTGGAACAGCCTCGGCCTGTTCGAGTCCGACCGCGACCGGCCGCTCGCTGCCGAGGAGGCCCTGCGCCGCGCCATCGAGGCCGATCCGGGAAGCCCCGTCTCCTATGCCAATCTCGCGATCCTGCTCCTCGACCAGAGCCGGGTCGACGAGGCAGGGGCGCTGATCGACAAAGCCCTTTCTCTCGATCCGGCCTTCAGCGTGGGTTATATCGCCCGCGGCCGCTACCTCCTGCAGAAGGGTGAATCCGCCAAGGGTCTCGAGGCCATCCTCGCCGGTTCCGCCGCCAATCCCGGCCTGTCGCAGGGCCTGCTCATGGCGGCCATCGCCTATTACCAGGACGGCGACGAAGAGCTCGCCGATCAGGCGCTCGACAACGCGGACCGGCTCGATCCGAACGACCCTGTCGTCTCCAGCGTCCGCACGGCCATCGCCATCGATCAATATCAGGCGGATCAAGCCGTAGAGGCCGCCCGCGAGACCCTGCGCCGCTACCGCCAGCGCGGCGGCGATTTCGCGGGGCTTGCCATCAACAAGGAGGGCGGCTCCTACCCCGCTCAGGCCTATCGTTTCCTGAACCTGAACGAGTGGTCGCGCTTCTATGGCGACCGGGTCTTCGATCCCTTCATCGCCTCGGCCTATTTCGACCAGGCGGCGGTGGAACGGCCCAATCTCGTGCTGGGCCGGCCCGATATCGCCAATGTGGAAAGCGGCGTCGGCGTCGATCTCACGGCGCTGAACCTCACGGTTCAGGGGCTGTTCTTCGATCCGCTTGCCGTCTCGGGCCGCATCGGGCGCATCGACCTGCTGCGCCGCCCCTTCCTCGACGTGGAGATCGGCGGGTCGGTGCTGCCCCACAATGGCCGTCTCGGCTGGGGCGCGGAGCTCAATGTCCAGGGTTTCTCGAACGAGCCGCTTCCCACCTCCTTCGCCCTCACCGCCAGCCGGGGTCAAGCGAATGGGCGCGATCCCATCGATCGCGACGAGGTCAATAACGGCTCCTTCTTCGTCGGCATGTCCCCTTCGGCGGCGGATCGCTTCCTCGTCTTCGGAGCGGGAGCCAACCAGGAGCCGGCACTGGCGCGGATCAGCAACCCAAGGTTTTTCTTCGACGGACGGCAGGACAACACCGCCGTGCTCGGCGGTGCCGGCTGGAGCCACAGCTTCGAGGATCGCAATGTGCTGACGGCCGCAATCTTCGGCCTGAGCGGCCTCGACCGCCGCTATTCGCAGGTCGTGGGTCTTGATCGTCTCGGCGCGCCCGTCGGAAATCAGACCTGGAACCGCACGAGAACCGAGGGCGCCTCAGCGGTTCTGTCGCACATGATCGGGGTCGGAGATCTGACGTTTCACTACGGATTCGAAGCCCAGCAAGGACGAACCTTCGCCCGAGGAAGCGGTTTCAACTACGTTTTCGATGCCGCTGGCAATCCGGTCAGCGTGACTCCCGATAGCCAGGTAGCCGATGCGGATTTCAGGGGCACGCGTCTCTATGCGGATGCGTTCTGGCGTCCCCTCGACTGGTTTGAAGCAGAGGCGGGAATCGAGCGCAGCACCTTCAAGGCCGGCGATCAGTCGGAAGACGACGCCATTTCTCCGCGCTTCGGCATCGGCATCTCGCCGTTCGAAGGGCAATGGCTGCGCGCCGCCTATCGAGAGGACACGCTTCAGCCCATCGCCTTTACCCTGGCACCCGTGACCACGGTGAGCCTTGTGCCGAACACGCTTCCCACATCGCTCGGCGCGGAAACGAAGACGCTGATGCTGCGCTGGGATGCGGAATGGTCGCCGAACATCTTCACCTCGGTCGAATATCAGCGCCAGGACGCGCAGGATCTGAGCCTTCCGATCGCCTACACCTTCGAGTCGGTCGACATCGCGAAGGCGCGCATCGAGCGGTTCGCGGCATCCGCCAATCTCTGGCTGACGCACGGCATCGGCGTGTTCGGCACGATCGGCACGATCTCGTCCGAAGTGCTCTCGGGCGTTGAGCGAGGAGCGGACGTTCCCTTCGTGCCCGGCAAGTTCGCCCGTGCAGGCATGACGTTCGTTCATCCGAGCAGACTCAAGCTCACCATCGCCGGAACCTATTTCGCCGATATCGCGGGCGCCGATGTCACCGGCGCGTTCGTCAATCGCGAGATCGACGATTACTGGACCGCGGATGCGGCGCTGACCTGGGAAACGCCTGACAGGCGCCTTCTTTTCGGCCTGAGCGTGCTCAACCTTCTCGATGAGTATTACGAGCTCGCCACCGACCTCCGCGGACCGGGGCGCACCTTCGAGGCGAGCCTGAAAGCCAGGTTCTGACGGTGAGCGATCAAGGTTCGGCATCGAGCGATCAAGGCGGAGCCCCCCTCTGGCGCCACTTCGCCATGGCCGGGCTCATCGCCGCGATCCTGATTCCGGTGCTGTTCTTTCCGCCCTTCCGCCTGATCGAGGCGCGGCTCTACGACATTCTCTCGGTCATCTCCCCTCCTCTGCCGGCACAGCCCGGCGCCGTGATCGTGGCGATCGACGAGCCGTCCATTGGCGAGATCGGCCGGCGCTGGCCCTGGCCGCGCGACATTCACGCGAAGCTGGTCGAGAGCCTGCGCGCGGCAGGCGCGAAGGTGATCGCTTTCGACATCATCTTCGCCGATCCCACCACCGAGGAATCCGATACCGCCCTGGCAAAAGTGCTTGGCCCCGATGTGGTCCTGGCGGCGGACGACGTCACGACCCCGCTGGAGCAGGGCACGCAGGTCACCAGGGTCAATCCGCTCGATCCCTTTCTCGATGCCGGTGCCGTTGCGGGCATCGCCTCCATGCATCTCGATGGAGACGCTTATCTTCGGCGCATGCCGACGATGTCGGATTCCTTCGCTGCCGAAGCGCTGCGGCTGAAGGGGGAGCCGCAAGCGGTTGCTCCCGATGGCGCGCTGATCCAGTATTTCGGACCGCGTCGTTCTTACCCGACCGCATCCTATTATCAGGCCCTGGATCCAAAAAACTTCCTCCCGCCGAACTACTTCAAGGACAAGGTCGTTCTGGTGGGATTGAGTCTCCAAGCCGCGACGACCGCCGATGCGGGCGCTCCCGATACCTTCCCGACGCCCTACACGCTGACCGAGGGCACGCTCACGGCGGGCGTGGAAGTCCAGGCCACAATCCTCGACAATCTCCGGCACAATCTTTACCTGCTGCCCGTGCCGCGCCCGGTCATGGTGCTGCTCGTGATCGCGGGAGCGTTCCTCGCTGCCGCGTTCTGCACGCGCGGCGTTACGTGGCGGACAGGATTGTCGGCCGTCTTTCTCCTCGCTTTCTTCATCGTCGGCGCCTGGGCAGTGTTGCGCTTCGGCCGCGTCTGGGCACCGCCGGCCCTGCCGGCCGCAGCCGCGCTCGCGGTATTCGGGAGTCGCTTCGGCCTCGACTATGCCCGCGAACGGCATCTGCGCCGCACGGTATCGGAAGCCTTCTCGCGCTATCTCTCGCCCGACCTCGTGGCGCAGCTCGCCCGCGATCCGAGCGCGCTGAAACTCGGCGGCGAGCGGCGCAACCTGTCGATCCTGTTCTGCGACGTGCGCGGCTTCACGACCTTGTCGGAGAAGCTGAAGGACGAGCCGGAACGGCTCACCACCCTCATCAACCGCCTGCTCGACCCGCTCTCGGAGGCAGTGCTGTCGGAAGGCGGCACCATCGACAAGTATATCGGCGATTGCGTGATGGCGTTCTGGAATGCCCCGCTGCCGAGTCCCGACCACCCGCTGCGCGCCGCCCGCGCCGCCATGCGCATGCTGGCGGCGGTCGAAACCCTGAATGCGGAGCTGAGGCGGGAGCAGGGGGACGACGCGCCCGTCTTCGCCATCGGCGTCGGCATCAACACAGGCGATTGCGTGGTCGGCAATGTGGGATCGCGCTGGCGCTACGATTACTCCGTTCTCGGCGACACGGTGAACCTCGCCGCGCGCCTCGAGAGCCTGTCGAAGGAATACGGCGTCTCGATCGTGCTCGGGCCCGCCACCGCGCAGGCGCTGCAGGAGCATTTCGTGCTGATCGAGCTCGACAGCATCGCCGTCAAAGGCCGCAGCGAGAAGTCGGCCATCTTCACCATCGTCGCGCCCGGTGAGCAGCGCCGGGACCCGGCGCTCGCTGAGCTGACGGAGCTGCAGCCCACGTTGCTCGACAGCATCGCAGCGGGCCGACGCGTGGAAGCTTTGGCACTCGTTCAGCACTGCCAGACGCTCGCCCCGTCCCTGTCGAAATATTACGGCAAGGTCCTCGCCAAGGCGGCCGCACTCCCCGAGTGATGCGTCAGCCAGGAGCAGCGATCGGATTCATGCCCCTTCGCGATGTCGCCGCGGGCTCGGCCTTCATGTGAAGGGCTTCGGCATCACCGATGATTTTGCGAACGAATTGCATGTAAAAACAATATCTTGCGCTTGCAGGAACAGTCTCTATAAGGTCGCCTCGTTTCCCCCACCGAGCCCTCATTATCGCATCGCGCCATGGACAAGATTCAAAAACTTGCCATCGGCAGCATATTCGTCGGAACAGTTGTTTTCGTCCTGAAATATGTTGCCTATTACATCACGGGCAGCATTGCGCTCTATTCGGATGCGCTGGAAAGCATCATCAATATGGTGACGGCGGTCGCGGCCTTCATGGCGGTCCGTCTCAGCGCCGCGCCGGCGGATGCCAACCATCCTTACGGCCATCACAAGGTCGAGTATTTCTCCGCCGTTCTCGAGGGCGTGCTCATCATCGTCGCGGCGCTTGCGATCCTGCGCGAAGCCTATTTCGGCTTCCTGGCGCCGAAGCCGATCGACGCGCCGATCCAGGGTCTTGCCATCAACGCCCTTGCCGGCGCGATCAATGCCATATGGGCCTTTATTCTGATCAGCCGCGGCCGGCTCATGCGCTCGCCCGCCTTGGTGGCCGATGGGCGCCATCTCCTCACGGACGTCTTCACCTCGGTGGGCGTGATCGTCGGCCTGCTGCTCGTTCCGCTCACCGGCTGGGTCTGGCTCGATTCCGCGCTCGCCGCTCTCGTCGCGGTCAACATTCTCTGGTCGGGCTGGGGCCTGATGAAGGAGAGCATCGGCGGCCTCATGGACGAGGCCCTGCCCGAGGCCACGCTCACCCGCGTCCGCGAGATCATCGCGGTCAATGCGGAGGGCGCCATCGAGGCGCACGACCTGCGCACGCGCCACGCCGGCCGGATGATCTTCATCGATTTCCATCTGGTCGTGCCGGGAAGCATGAGCGTCACCGAAGCCCACGATATCTGCGACCGCCTGGAGCGGGAGCTGAAGGCCGATGTGAAGGATGCGCTAATCACCATCCATGTGGAGCCCGACAATAAGGCCAAGCATGCAGGGATCGTGGTTCTGTAGGACGCTGTCTTGAGATCGGACGCCCCGCCCGGTCGAGCCGGGCGGGACTCTCGGCGGCTTTCCGTCAGGCCGGAATGCGCCGGTCGTAGTCTTCGCGTAGGCGGGTCCAGGTGTCCCAGAACGGCTCCGGCTTCCGGCCCGCCGCATGCGCGACCAGGATGTCGAGATGGGTATGCCAGCCGGCGCCGACCATCAGCATGGTCCCGCGATCGGGCAGGCGGCGGTGGATCACGGTGAGCAGAACCTCCCTGCCCCTCGGCTCGAGCTCGAAGGAGACGTCGCCGCTGCCTTCCCAGCTGATCGTCAGCCTGTGGGGCGGATCAAGCTCGGTGATCCGGCTCTGCATCCGCATTTCGGCGGAAAACCCTTCCGGCCGCTGGCTGGGCGGATCGCTCAGATCGTCGTTTCGCCATACGAGTTCGAAAGGCGTGCCGACTCTCATCTCCATCTGGCCCGCCGCCAGCCACCGGCTGCGCAGGTCGCTGTCCGTCAGGTAGGCCCAGACCCGGTCGATCGGCCCCGGCAGGACGCGCTGTATCGTCAGCGTATCGGACTCGGACAGGGTGCCGTAATCGTCGAGGGTGGCAAGGTCGGTCATGGTTCGTCTCCTTCGCAGGTGGGGGATTTTTCTGCATCCTCCTCGCGGAGGAGCCGTTCGAGCACGTCCAGCCGGTCGTTCCAAAAATCCTCGAATGAGGCGTCGTCGCAAGGGATCCAGGGGCGCTGGCTAGCGCATGAAAACCCAAAGATGCGGCGCAGCCGAGGTGTTTTTGATTCAACCATGTGGTTTAATATGATCGTTTTCCCCGGAATGTCAACCATGTGGTTTAATGACTCGCCACCTCTCTTCCGTGTCAGGACAGATGATGCCCTCGCAAAGTAAAAAGTTACGAAATCATTACCAAACTAATGATCAAAACAATAATTTCATCACGAAAATGGTCGAAATTAAGTAATTCCCCGTAATGCATCGCCATATCGGGGTCAGTTATAAATAAGCACCTGGTTTCATGCGCGTCGTGGGGGCGCGCGCCCCTCGCGGCGATGCGAGCAGGTCATGTCAGACCCATGCGTTTTCTCAATAATCTCAAATTGATCGTCAAAATCGCGATTCCGACCATTATTTTCGTCGCCATCGCCATCGGATTGGTCACCGTCGCGAAGACCGGCCTCGACGCCCTGTCGGCGGACACCAAAGAGTTGACCAGCGTCGAAACCGCCCGGCTGATCAAGATCCTGCAGATCAATGCCGAGGTGAACGAAGCGAGCATCCAGGAAAAGAACCTGATCCTGTTCTCCTCGGTCGAACCGGACCGGCTTCAGAGCGCCGAAGGCGTCTACCAGCAGTACAAGAAGCTCGCTTTGCAGCATATGGACGAGCTGACTGCCTTATCCGGCTCGGCGGAGCGCCGCGCCATCAACGACAGCATCAAGGCGACCCTCGTCGCCTATTTCAGCCAGATGGATAAGAGCGTCGCGCATGCGCTGAAGGACGACGACTTCTCCGCGCTCCAGATTTCCAACGGCGAGGCCCGCGACCTGCGCCGGAAGACCCGCGATCTCCTCACCGAGCGCATCAATGTCAATCTAAAGGCCCTCGATCATGCGGCTGATGAAGCAGAGGCACTGGCCTCCGATACATCCACGATCCTGATCGAATCCTCTGTCGTCGGTCTGATCGTCGCCATCGCCCTGCTTGCCTGGATCGTCCTCTACGCCATTGCCCGTCCCATCTCGGCGATGACCGGCGCCATGGACCGCCTCGCAAACGGCGACCTGACGGTCACGGTCACCGGCACCGAGCGCAAGGACGAGGTCGGTGCGCTTGCCCGCTCGCTCCAGGTGTTCAAGGACAATGCCATCGAGGCCCGCCGTCTCGCCGCCGAGCAGGAGGTCGAGAGCCAGGCCAAGATGCGTCGCGCCGAGGCGCTCGACCAGCTGACCCGGCGCTTCGAATCGAATGTCTCCGCCCTGACGCAGGGGCTCTCCGCGGCCGCCACCGAGATGGAGGCCACGGCCCAATCGATGACACAGGTCGCAGGCCAGACCACTCAGCAATCGGTGACGGTCTCCTCCGCCGCCCAGCAGACCTCGGCCAATGTGCAGACGGTGGCTGCCGCGACGGAAGAACTCTCGATCTCGATCCGCGAGATCGCGTCCCAGGTCGCCCAGTCCTCGCAGATCGCCGACCGCGCCGTGCTGGGCGCGCGGCGCACCGATGCGGCGGTGCAGGATCTCGCCGTCACCGCGAGCAAGATCGGCGACGTGGTGCAGTTGATCAATACCATCGCCGGCCAGACCAACCTGCTCGCGCTCAACGCCACCATCGAGGCGGCGCGCGCCGGCGAAGCGGGCAAGGGTTTTGCCGTGGTGGCGACCGAGGTCAAGGAGCTGGCGAGCCAGACCGCAAAGGCGACGGAAGAGATATCGACCCAGATCGGCTCGGTGCAGCACGCGACCCAGCAGACGGTCACGGCCATTCAGGAGATCGCCCGTACGATCACCGAGATGTCGCAGATCTCGACCTCGATCGCGGCGGCGATGGAGGAGCAGGGTGCGGCCACCGCCGAGATCGCACGCAATGTGCAGGAGGCGGCGCGCGGCACGGAAGCCGTGACCGGCAGCATCGCCGACGTGCAGCAGGGCGCGGGCGAGACGAGTTCGGCAGCCGGGCAGGTGCTTGGCGCGGCGCAGGACCTGGCGCGCCATTCCAGCGATCTCGGACAGGAGGTCGCCGCCTTCCTTCACGGCGTCAAGGCGGCGTAAGGGCCATCACGCGAAACCTTCAGAGACCGACTTGGGCCCGGCTATATCATTAGCCGGGCTCATTTTTTTCCCGCCACGCTGAAACAAGCACGCGCCGTGCGCTTTTTATCCATGATGGGTCATGGTCTCACTCCTGGAGAAAGACTCATCGCAGAGAGCGGATCGGCCACATGCTCGTGCGGGTTCCCTACCGAAGCCGCATCCGCAAAAATCGACAAACCGGGCACCCGCCCCGGCATCAATGGATGGAGGCTCGCATAGCGATTTCGCCTGGGCAGAAGACCCCCTCCACGTCGAGATATTGAGCGCTGGAGACACCCTTCGGCCCGACATTCTGAAATGACCAACCGGTTTACCCGGAAGAAACGTCAATGACGTGTGACCTCGAGTCACCGCGGGCCCGGCTCCCCCTCATGGAGCGGGCCCGTTTGCGTGGGCCCAGAGCCGATAAACACGAAAGGCGCCCGAAGGCGCCTTGTCGATGGAATTTCCCGGAAGGAAATGGAGCGGGCGAAGGGATTCGAACCCTCGACCCCAACCTTGGCAAGGTTGTGCTCTACCCCTGAGCTACACCCGCACGCTCCGTCTCAGTTTTGGCAGGATGGTGGAGCCAGGCGGAATCGAACCGCCGACCTCTTGAATGCCATTCAAGCGCTCTCCCAACTGAGCTATGACCCCCTGCCATACCTTCCAGCCCGACATCGCCGTCAGGAATGGAACGGTGCCGCAAGAGGGATTCCAACCCCTGCCCATTCGTTACGAATTACCGGTCCCGGTATTAGACGCAGTTCGAAGAAGCCAGTCAGGTTCTGAAAAACCCTCTCGTCACAACGGCTTAGTTAAGGATAGTGTCCTAAGGCCGTCGAAGACATTTGACGCAGTTCCCCTACTAACCCCCTACTGGTCTGTCAAGCAAGAGATTGGAGTAAGCGACGCTCCCTCGGGAGGAATTGGCCTGCTGGACGATCCCGATCCCTCAACTGCGACCCCATGCAGCGGCCCAGCTCCGCTTCTTATAGTCCAGCGACATTGACGTATTTGATTTCGAGAAAGCCCTCGATGCCGTATTTCGAGCCCTCGCGGCCAAGCCCCGACTGCTTGACGCCGCCGAACGGCGCCATCTCGTTCGCCAAGGCCGGCGTGTTGACCCCGACCATGCCGCTC
>DATMGR010000019.1:0-96837 GCA_035555375.1 Kaistia sp.
CTTCAAGAGCAGCTCGGCAAAGCCACCCAAACCCACCAAGGAGACGCCGCGAAACTTGACCGCCACCTAACCCGAAGACCACCATCAGCCCGGGTCACTTCTCAGTGGAAATCCAGGGTCAGTTCTTCGCGGAAATCAACATTGCGCGGGTCACATTGGCAGCGCAACGACGTTTTCAGTCTCGAAGAGATGCGTCACGGCTTCCATCGCCGCATTGCCGAGCGCCTGCGTTGCGAGCACCGCAAGACGCTTTTTCGGCCGGGACACGGCGACGTAGAAGAGATTGCGGCAGCGGTGAAAACCGCCCGTGTTTTTATCGGTGATCTTGGCGGTAGTAAGCAGCTCGAAAAACTGTGGCCAGTTGTAGTGATTCCAGCCGCCGCTTAGGATGACGAGCACGTTTTCGAACTCGGCCCCCTTCACGCTGTGCTGGGTGGCGAAGGGAGTGAAGCCATTGATGAAGTCGGTGACGGCGATCAACTCGCGATAGGGGACGTTTCGCAGCTCACGGTAGCGCTTGAGCGATTTCGGCTCATCCTCGGTCGGCTCGGGCCCCAGCTTTGCGATCTCATCTTCTCGGTGGACGACACGATCGCTCAATCGCGGCCGTCGCGTACCTTTCAGATGGTCGATCAGTTCGCCGATGGTCCCAGTGTCCCGAAGCGCGATTAGCGCGTCCATGTCGGCCTGCCATTGCGCCTTGTCGGCCGTCTTCCGGATGGTCGGGATGCCGCCCATTAGTCGGAACATTTCCCCGTAATTGCCCGCCTTGTAGGCGGCACAGATGGGCTCGACGGTATCGGCCAGGAAGGCAATCGCAGCGTCTTCCTTCTTGGCGAAAGCCTCGTTGCGATCGAAAATCCGGGCGATGTTGGGATAACCGCGCTCGGCCGCGATAGCGTTGTGGGTGAGCATCAGGATCTTCGTCCGCGCGGGATCGAAATCCCAGCCCTCGTCCTGTAACGTCTGACGGACGCGCTCGATCGAAGCCGCGTGCGAGTCTTCGGGCAATTCTTGTTTGCCGTTGCGGGAATCGACACGCGCGCCGGCAAACAAGTTAGTGTGGAAAAAGCGGGCTTCGCCTTGCCCGTCCACGTCGTTGACTTCCTGCACAAGCTCCGGGCGCAGGCGGTTGAGCACATCCACGATGACCGGGACCGAGCGAAAGTTCGATCCCTTGTCGATGCCCTCGACGTTGGGGAGATCGAGGAGCGCATAATCCTTGCGGTAGATCGTTTGCCAGTGATCGCCGAACAGCCCGGTGATCGGACCATCGCCCGGCGCGAAGAAATGATCGGCCAGCGCCGACATCACGAGCGGGTCGGTGTCCTGATACTCGTCGATGAAAAGGACGGGGTACAGGCTCTTGAAAATTCGTTTGAATTTCGCGTTGGCGAGCATCGCCGCAAGGAAGCGCGGAACGTCGTCATGGTTGAGGGTGATCCGTTTCTCGTCGATTCCGAAGAACCCGAGATTGTAGTCGACCTGCTGATCCTGAATCCCGCCCGCCGCCTCGATCGCCTCGCTGTAGGGCTCATGCGCGGCGACGAGTTCGCGCAGGGTCTTTTGAAACCGGGAGATGAAAGCCCAGCCGAACCCGTGGATGGTGTTGACGAGGATGGCCGGGTGTTCCTCGATCTCGTTAGCGATCTCCTGCCGGGCAACCTCCGTGTAGGTGATGCACGCGACCTGCTGCCCGGCGTGTATGAGTGCCGGGCCGCTCTCGGCAATGATCTTCTTGAGTGCCGCAACCAGCGAATATGTCTTGCCAGCTCCTGCGCCTGCTTCGAGCCGAAAATTCTGGCTGTTGCCGAGGCATTCGTCGAGGCGGGCCTGTGCCTGTTGAGCTGCTACAACGGCCGGCGATGGTTTTCCGGTCACGCTGCCCCCTCGGCCGCTGGCGCGTCAGCCCCACCCGGCGCCGGCGGGACGTCTTCGGGAACGATCGGCGGCGGCGCGTCCGGCGGCGGCGGCGGCTCCGATAGCCAAACGAGGCCTTCCCTGATGTATTTGGGGACGTTCCAGTCGGCCTCGATGATCGCGAAACGGATAGCCTCCTCGGACTTCTTGAAATCCTGCGCGGCATCGAAGGCGTTCTGCGCGGCAGCCGCATCGTCGGCGATCCCGAAGCGATCGAGATTGGCAAGGATCAGCGCGTCTTCGTAACTCCGCGCGGTGTGAGCTGAACCGTCCTCGGGCATTTGGTAGGCGATGCGGCAGAATCGGCGCGTTTTATCGGCCGGCGTCTTTGCGGTGAGCGCGGCGACCGAGATCATGGCGTCATCAAACCACCTTTTCAGGGCGTTGTTCGAAGTCCGCTCCGCTTCCGCGCATGGGCATTTCCGCAGCTTGCCATCGGGATGCAGGCGCACAGCGTCGATGTCTGTGACGATGAGCGTCTTAAGCTCGAGGAAGTCCAGCAGCGGGTAGAAAACCTGCGCGTGCGCGCCGCCAACCTCCATCGTCGTGATATATTGCCGGCAGAGCTTCGCTTCCGGGGGAAGCGTGTCATCCACCAGTTTCAGGATGCGGGGCATTAGGATTTTTTCGGTCGCGCCTTCGACGAGGATCACCTTGTCTGCGAAATAGAGGTCGCACTTCGTCAGCGTCATATACTGCTGGAGGAAGCTACGATCGTCCGACTGAATCGCAGCCGCGCCCTTGCGAAAATCCTTCACCTTCGTCCGCCTGACGCCTTGCGCGGCGGTCGGCTCGTTGAGGAAATACCGGATGCCGTCGAACTGGGCCGCGTTCGCTAGATGCGAGGAGTGCGTGGAAACGATGAACTGCACCTGCCAGACAGGCTCTCCGGGATATTTTTCCGAAAGCGTGGCTATGGCTTCGTTGAGCTGCGTGATGAAAACTTCCTGCATCTGGGGATGCAGGTGCGCTTCCGGCTCCTCGATGAAGACGAGATGCGTCCCGGGTCGGGTGGCGGTGCTGCGATAGGTTTTGTGCAGGGCTTCGAGCTGAAGCAGGATATAGATCAGGTTGCGCGTTCCAAGGCCGTTGTAGCCCTCGGGCAGATGGACTCCATCCATCCCCGTGTAGAGAATACGGGTGTTGTCGGTCAGAAGGCTCTCAACGTCGATCTGCGTCTGCGGGCGCAGCTCAGTGTCGTTGAGGCTCGGAAATCCAAATGAGTTCAGCGCCGGCAACAGCCCCTTGAGCTGATCGTCAAAATCGCCCTGCATCGTCTGTTCGATACCCGCGACGGCGGCCTTGAGCTGAGTGGCGATTTCCTGATCGCCCGGCGATGCGTTGAGATTGCTCGCCGTGCGGAAGAGCTTGTTGAGAAGCTTGCCGATCACGTCGGTGTCGCCCCGCTTGCCCATATCCAAGGTGCGCTGCGCCTTGACGAAGCCGGTTTGCAAAAGCGCCTTGAGTTCGGCAGTGCCGTCGAACGCCCGGCGATTGTTTGCGTCGGTCGGGTCGATCGCGAAACACTTGATCGAATATGCGGCGGGGATTGCATCACGGAGGTGTCTGAACAGCACCTCGTTGGCATTCTGGGCTCCGGCTTCGTAGTCGGGAAGATCGAGCAGCGGCGCGAGTTTGTTGAGCGTGCAAGAGTATTCGATCAGAGCGATGGCGCTGGTGCAGGCCGGGTCGAGGTCGATGATGAAGGGAGACAGGGGACCGAGGTCGGCCTCCGCGCCATCATAGGTGAAGGTGAGGGTCAGCGCGATACGCGGGAGAGCGGCAAGGACCGCTTCCGGCTGACTGTCCACCACATCCCGCGCCGCCTTCGCCGTGACGAAATGCGCGCGGATGGCGGCCGAGAAGTCCTCCAGACGGAACGAGCCGAAGTGCTCGCCGAGAAACTTGTCGAACACCTCGGTGAGCGAGGTTTTGCCGCTATTGTTGCGGCCGACAATAACTGTCGCCCCCTGCTCGATAGCGATATTCACGCTTTCAAGCAGGCGAAACCCTTCGACGCGCACGTTTGATAGCTTGACCATGCCCCCCCCTCCGTCAAGCTATCGTAGTGCCGCTTCGATCTCTGCTCTAGCGCCGATTGGGCCGAAATCGTTTCTATCGCCACGATAGGGAGCGTGAGTTGTTCGGCGCGTTGCCATGCACGCGAGGATGTCCGGAGGGGCACTGAAGAGGGATGCAACGGGAGAGCGCAGCGTCTCCCATGCGAAGGCTGCGTGGTACTACCGCGCACGAGTTGCGGTTAGCATAAGCGAATTTCTTCACCCTGCCACAGGTCCGGTGATAGGGGTGTCCCATACATCCGCGAACCCAGCTATGAGATACAATGCTTCGACAGACTGACCTTGCCACTCTGCCGCCCGAACTTGCCAAGGAAATCGCCGAAACCGAATTCGTCTCCATGGCATATCTCGCCGTGATTTCGTTCGTGGTCATGGATACCAAACGCGACCCCGATTATTTTTCAAATCACCTGCTGTCGTGTTTGTCCCAAGACCTTCTTCAGTCCGCCATGTCGCTCCATATTCTTGTAAGGGAGGGAGTTCTAAACGTGGCACGACGCGAGTTGCGATTTCTCATCGAAGCGTCCGTTAAAATTGCCGCTATCCAGCAGCGTAGCTACATGACCAAGATTGAGGCGAAGGTCGAAGCCTTCAAGGGCGAGTTTTCATCGTCCAGTATCTCGATCAAAAGGGACATCGGCCTGTCGCTTCTACCCGAAGCATATCGAGCCCCCTTTCTTGAGGAGGTTGGCCGACTTTACGGCCTCACGTCGCAATACGGCCATCTATCTCCGGCACAAATTACTCAGTCGCTCGAAGCTTTCAAGTCGGGCGCGACCGCTGGGAAAGAGCGCCCAGCCGACGTTCGGGAATTCAATCGCACTGCCGAGCGGGCATTAGCGGCCTCGCTCGTCCTTCTTTTTCACGGTGTTCCCTATTGGGTTGCGGGTGACTGGCTCGTCGATGGCGACGGCGCGAGCGTCGGGGGTCACTTCATGAAGTCACGCTTCTTTGCCGCGATGGATGAGGGCTTTGACTACAAGCATGAGCGACAGGCGAAGCTTGGTGAGGTCCAAGCCGCTCGGTTGGCGGCGATAAAATTTTAGCCCTCCCCCGCAAGGTGGTTTGCGATCCCGTAGCGACGGGCCGCACCACCAATCTCGATGTCAGCTTCCAGTCGTTATCAAGCTCACGTCGAATGGCCGAAGACGGGGCGCAAAGCAGACGTCGCTGCAACGCACGCGAACGCCAAGTATGGGTCATTGCCGCCAGAGCGCTCCACCAAGCGTATCCTGGGAAAGACTCCGGCGCCGCATCTGACAAGTATTTTTGCGCTGCTGCACGCGGTTGCTCTGCGGCGTAGAATCGGCCCCTTGGCCAATGGGGGGATGCCCGTGATCCTCCGCGCATGCGCCAGCCACGCCCTATCTATCCGAAGAAAATAGTCAGTATGGGCGATGATGCGCCATCGCCAGCTGCGAGCTTGGCTGGCGCACCACTCTCAAAGATCCCGCGCCGTGATGCGCGCGTCATTCGAGTTGCTGAGCAAAACCTTGCGCCCGCTGGCTCCGTCGAGCATGATTCCAAGGTCGTGCATGTCACCGACGACTGGCCGTCGAGCGTTCCGATCACACCTGACGAGGTCGATGTTATCGAAGCCTTCCTCAGGTGGGAGATTGATGCGCTGCTGAGGTGACGGTGCTGCCGAAGGGACCTGAGGGAAGCGATTGGGCCATGAACGTAACCTTGCCGATCACCAGCCGGGCCGCCCTCTATCTCCGCGTTTCCACTACGCGGCAGGCCGACGTGGACCTGTCCATCCCGGACCAGCGCCTCCAGACCGCCGCCTATTGCCAGCGGCAGGGCTGGTCAGTTGTGGCGGAGTATGTAGAGCCGGGCGCGTCGGCGATGGACGACAGCCGGCACGAGTTCCAGCGGATGATTGAACGGGCCAGCGATGATGATCGGCCGTTCGACGTCATCGTCGTCCATAGCTTCAGCCGGTTCTTCCGCGATGCCTTTGGGCTGGAGATGTACATCCGCCGCCTCGCGAAGCACGGCGTGAGGCTCGTCTCCATCACCCAGGAGCTCGGGGACGATCCGGCCCAGGTCATGATGCGGCAGGTCATCGCCCTATTCGACGAGTACCAGTCCCGCGAGAACGCCAAGCATGTGCTGCGGGCCATGAAAGAGAACGCCCGGCAGGGTTTCTATAACGGCTCCCGTCTCCCGCTCGGCTTCACCCTCGAAGAGGTCGAGAAGCGCGGCCATCGCACCAAGAAGCGGATCATCGTCGATTCCGTCGAGGCGGAGCTCGTTCGGATGATGTTCGATCTCTACCTGCAGGGAGATGGCACGTCCGGCCCCATGGGCATCAAGGAGATCACCAAACATCTCAACGCCAAGGGCTACCGCACCCGCCTTGGAGCCCGCTACGGCGTCGGCACCATCCACGGCATCCTGACCAATCCCGTTTATGTCGGGGAGTGGAGCTTCAACAAGCGCAGCTCCAAGACCGGCCAGGTGAAGCCTCAGCACGAAGTCATCCCGATCGCCGTGCCGGCCATTCTCGAGCGCCGCACCTTCGACAAGGTGCAGAAGGCGCTCAGGGCGAAGAGCCCGCACAACAGCCCGCCCCGGGTGATCTCGGGCCCGATCCTTCTGACCGGCTTGGCCTATTGCGCCTGTTGCGGCAGCGCCATGACGCTGCGCACCGGTACATCGAAAAGCGGTAGGGTCTATCGCTACTACAGCTGCTCGACCTCCGGCCGGGTCGGCAAGTCCGCTTGTAAAGGACGGACGGTGCCGATGGAGAAGCTCGACCATCTGGTCACGCGTCATGTCGCCGAACGCGTGCTGATGCCCGAGCGGCTGGAGGCGCTGCTACAGTCCCTCGTTGACCGGCGAGTGAAAGCCGATGCCGAGGTTCAGGCGCGGATCGATGAACTCTCGCGCGAAAGGACGACAGCGGAAGACAAGCTTCGGCGGCTTTACCAGTTGGTCGCCGACGGCATTGCTGAGCCGGACGACATGCTCAAGGAGCAGATTGCGAAGCTCAAGGCAGATCGGGATCGGGCGCACTCAGCGCTGGAGCGGATCGAGAATCAGGGTGCCGCCGTAAGCCGGCTTGATCCAGACAAGCTTGCCCGTTTCGGGCAGCTCATGCGCTCAAACATCACCGAAGGCGAGGTGCCGTTCCGCAAAGCCTATCTGCGCTCGCTGATCGACGCAGTCGAAGTCGACCAGCACGTCGTGCGCATCCACGGTTCAAGGACGGTGCTGGAGAGAGCCGTACTCGCCGACCGCGCCACCCAGCCGGGTGTTCGCGGTTTTGTACGGAAGTGGCGCGCCCTAGGGGAATCGAACCCCTCTCTCCACCGTGAAAGGGTGGCGTCCTGACCGATAGACGAAGGGCGCGTCGGCGCGGCTTATAGAGGCGATTCCCTGCCGAGACAAGATCGCTCTGCCGCGCCTGTGGACAGCTTCATCGGGAGCTGTGCCGATCGGGGCTTTTCAACGGCCCCAGATCACCATTTGCCGGTATTCGGCATCGAGGCCCAAGGCTCCTGCGATGGCAGCGCATCGCCGGCCTGGATCAGCTCGATCGAGATGTTGTCCGGCGAGCGAACGAAGGCCATATGGCCGTCGCGCGGCGGGCGGTTGATGGTGACGCCGGCTTTCTGAAGCTTGTCGCAGAGCGCATAGATGTCTTCGACGCGGTAGGCGAGATGGCCGAAATTGCGTCCCTCGCCATAGACTTCCGGATCCCAGTTGTAGGTCAGTTCGACCTGTGCCGCCTCGTCGCCTGGTGCGGCAAGGAAGATCAGGGTGAAGCGCCCTTTCTCGTTTTCGATCCGCCGAACCTCGTCGAGACCCAGAAGCTTGTAGAACGCCAGCGAGGCGTCGACATCGGTGACGCGAACCATGGTGTGAAGATATTTCATAGCCTGACTGATCTCCCGTATCATGTCGGAGCGCGGTCCCAGCGCGCTCCGCGCCGGGCCTTGCCTTCGGGGCACCATATTGTCCCGGCCGCCAAAGAACAAACGCAGCGACGCCTCGTTGGCTCCGGCGTGGAAATCCGGACTTGTGGCCGCTAAGTCACTGTTCAGCGGATATGCCGATGCTATTGTTGCGCTGAAGAATCGATCATGCAACCAACTGCGGCAGGCAGACTTGCTGATCGAACTGTGTATTGTGGGCCGCGGATGTTGGCCGGATTGGGGGCCGAAGCATATGGGGTCCAAGAATCACACCGGCTCTTCGGCATCGATCGCGGATGGCGATGATGCCGCGGGGTTGGACCTTGTCGAGGTCGTTGGCGCCATCAAGTGGTTCGACGCCTCGAAGGGGTATGGTTTCATCGTTCCCGACAACGGCGCGCCCGACGTTCTTCTGCATGTGACATGCCTCCGCCGCGATGGCTTCCAGACGGCCTATGAAGGCGCACGCATCGTCTGCGAGGCGCAGCAGGGCACGCGTGGCCTGCAGGCGTTCCGCATTCTCCAGATGGACGAATCGACTGCGGTTCATCCCGCCCAGGCCGGCCCGGCGCGCACCCATCAGGTGGTGACGCCGACCAGCGGGCTTGAGCGCTGCGTCGTGAAATGGTTCAACCGCGTCAAGGGCTACGGCTTCGTGTCGCGCGGCGAGGGCACCGAGGACATCTTTGTCCATATGGAGACTCTCCGCCGCTACGGGCTCATGGAGCTGCGGCCGGGTCAGGTCGTGCTGGTGCGCTTCGGGCCGGGCGACAAGGGGTTGATGGCGGCCGAGATTCGGCCAGAAGGTTCGGCCGGCGGCCCGGCTTCATCGCATTGATCGGGATGGCTATGTTGCGGGCTCTCCGGCCGGCAGGTCCGTCGTGCTTGGCGGCACTGTTGCTTGTCGTCTCATTCTGGCTGGCTCCCGCGTTTGCCGCTGCTTCCGGCAACGGCGACATTGTGCAACTGGTGACCGCGTCAGGTCGTCACCCCATAACCGTTGAATGGGCTGTGACGCCGGATCAGCGCGCGAAGGGGCTGATGTTCCGCAAGAGCATGCCGGCCGACAGCGGCATGATGTTCGATTTCGGCTCCGAGCAAAGCGTCGATTTCTGGATGAAGAACACGCCGCTCTCTCTCGACATGGTGTTCATCGGCGCCGACGGCACCGTGCGGCGGATCGCCAAGCGCGCGAAGCCGTATTCGGAGGACGTCATCCCCGGCGGGGCCTCCGTGCGCTATGTGCTTGAAATCAACGGTGGCAGGGCGGACGCGCTGCGGCTCATGCCGGGGGACAAGGTGATGATCCCGGCGCGATGAGTGTGCCCGGGAGGTTTTGTGGCCAATCGCATCCTTGCGGGCGGGCGCGGGGAAATGCTAATCGAGGCCCGTGTTCAATGTCGGGGCATAGCGCAGTCTGGTAGCGCATCTGGTTTGGGACCAGAGGGTCGCAAGTTCGAATCTTGCTGCCCCGACCATTGACCTTTCGGACCGCTCGTTCAGGAAGCAGCGCAGAGATGGTTGCACGTATCTTCAAGCCGGCCCGTAACGCCATGCAGTCCGGCAAGGCCAAGACCGATCGCTGGATGCTGACCTATGAGCCCGAGGTTCCACTCGCCGTGGAGCCCCTGATGGGCTACACGTCCAGCGCCGACATGAAGCGACAGATCAAGCTTCATTTCGACACGCAGGAAGAAGCCGTTGCCTATGCGCAGAAGAACGGTATTCCCTATCGCGTGTTCGAGCCGCATGCGGACACGCGCAAGAAGATTTCCTATTCCGACAATTTCCGCTACGGCCGCCTCCAGTCCTGGACCCATTAGGCCGTCGCCGCGATCCGGCCCCTTAGCTCAGCTGGATAGAGCACCTGCCTTCTAAGCCGGTGGTCGTTGGTTCGAATCCAACAGGGGTCACCATTCGCCCGGGTCCGGACGGGTCGCCTCTGCCGCGCTCCCGGTGTATGGAGAGCGCGCCATTCACGCGAGACCCTCCGATCATGACCCTTCGCCCGAACGCCCATGTCGCCGCTGGCTCGGCCACCTTCGGCAATGACCTGCCGCTGACGCTGATCGCCGGCCCCTGCCAGCTCGAGAGCCGGGACCATGCGTTCGAGATCGCCGGCCGCTTGAAGGAGATGACGGCGAAGCTTGGCATCGGGCTCGTCTACAAGACCTCGTTCGACAAGGCCAACCGCACCAGCCTTTCCGGCAAGCGCGGCATGGGTCTCGATGCAGCGCTGCCGATCTTCGCCGATCTTCGCCGCGAGCTTGGCCTGCCTGTCATCACCGATGTGCATGAGCGCGAGCAATGTGCTGTGGTGGCCGAAGTGGTCGACATCCTGCAGATTCCGGCCTTTCTCAGCCGCCAGACCGATCTGTTGATCGCAGCCGCTGAAACGGGACGCGTGATCAATGTGAAGAAGGGGCAGTTTCTGGCGCCCTGGGACATGAAGAACGTCGTCGACAAGCTCACCGCGAGCGGCAATCCGAACATTCTCCTGACCGAGCGCGGCGTCAGCTTTGGCTATAATACGTTGGTCTCGGACATGCGCTCGTTGCCGATCATGGCAGGCCTCGGCGCGCCGGTCGTGTTCGACGCGACCCATTCGGTGCAGCAGCCTGGCGGGCAAGGCGGCTCGACCGGCGGGCAGCGCGAATTCGTTGCCGTGCTGGCGCGGGCGGCGGTCGCAGTCGGCGTCGCCGGCGTCTTCATCGAGACGCATGAGGATCCCGACAACGCGCCGTCGGATGGCCCTAACATGGTGCCGCTCGCCGATATGCCGGCGCTGCTGGAGCGGTTGCTGGCCTTCGATCGCATCGCCAAGGCCGCCTGAGTCACCGGGTTCGCATTTCAGATCGGCTCGTCGCCCGCGAAGAGATGCTTGTTGCTGCCGATCAGCTTGGCGATCCGGCTGGCCGTCGCGTGAATGGCCGCATCATGGCGCTCGTCGTGATGGGTGACGAGCCACTGCTCCGATGTGAGGGACGTGATGAGCCCGCCTGCCCGGACAAGCTCAGGATCAGAATCGCCGACGAGACAAGGCAGGACCGCGCGGCCAACGCCGGCGCGGGCGAGATCGAGCAGCGTCCCGGGATCGGTGCAGCGATAGGCGATCGGCGCGTCGGCTTCGCGCGACAGCCATTGCGCCGAGGGCGTCACCGCCGCGTTGCCGGCCAGGCCGATCCAGGGAAGCGCAGCGCCATTCGAACCGCGCATCGCATAGGCCGCGAACGCCACCGTCGCGACGCGCCGTCCCGCCAGTGATCGCTCATCGGGCCGGCGATTGCGGATGCCGATATCGGCCTCCCGCCGCCCGATATCGAGCCGCGCATGAGCCGTGACGAAATCGACCGTCCAGTCGTCGCCGGAAAGACGGACGGCCTCGATATGCCGGGCTAGAAATCGTGTCATCCAATGGCCGGCGGAGATGCGCACCGCGCGCGGGCCCGCCGTCTCGCTTCGCCAGCGGCTGATGCCGGCGACGGCTGCCTCGACCTCCTGCGCGTGGCCGAGCAGGCGGCGTCCGGCCTCGGTGAGCGCGTAGCCGTCGCGGCTCTTCAGGAACAGGCGCATGCCGAGTTGGCGTTCGAGGACGGCGACGCGGCGGCCGAGCGTCGGAGCACTGACATTCGAGACGCGCGCCGCCGGACCGAGGCCGCCGTTCCGCGCCACGGCGATGAAGAGACGGAGATCAGACCATTCGATGTCTTTCAGATCTGAAACGAGCATTGCGAAACCAGTGCTTGGGAAGGCTTGAGAACGGCCGTAAATTGGAGGCCGAACATCAATCCGGGCCGTACGCCCGCTGGCCGTCATTCAATTCTGCAACGGCCTGATCATGACGACAAGGACATGCAAATGCACAGCATCACGCTCTGGAACGGCCAGACGATCCCGGCGCTCGGATTTGGCGGCTGGGCGATCGGCGGCCCGTTCTTTGCCGGCGAGGTCCCGCTTGGCTGGGGCAAGGTCGACGATCGCGAATCGACCGCCGCCATTCACCGCGCGCTCGACGCAGGCATCCGTTTCTTCGATACGGCCAGCAATTATGGCGGTGGCCATTCCGAAGAGGTGATCGGCGCAGCGCTCAAGGGCCGCGACGATGTGATGATCGCCACCAAATTCGGCCATGTCGTCGATCCCGACACCAAGCAGGCGCAGGACGACGACGTCTCGCCGGAGTTCATCACGCGCATCGTCGAGCGCTCGCTACGCAATCTCCGCCGCGAGCAGATCGATCTGCTGCAATTGCATGTCGGCTACCTGCCTGTTGCCGAGGCCGAAGCTGTGTTCGACCATCTCGGGCGGCTTCGCGAGGCCGGCAAGATCGCCGCCTTCGGCTGGAGCACGGACACGCCGGCCAGCGCCGCCGCCTTCGCTGGCCGCGAGGGCTTCGTCGCGGTCCAGCACCAGATGAACGTGCTCGACCCCGCCGACGCGATGATCGCTGTGATCGAGCGTGCCGGGCTGCTGTCGATCAACCGCGGTCCGCTGGCGATGGGGCTCCTGACCGGCAAGTTCACTCCGACGACCGAGATTGCCCGGGACGATGTGCGCACGGCCGATGTCGAGTGGATGACCTATTTCAAGGATGGTCGTGTCTCGCCCGAATTCACGGCGCGGCTCGATGCGATCCGCGATCTCCTCAAGATGGGCGGTCGCTCGCTGACGCAGGGCGCACTGGCCTGGCTCTGGGGCCGTTCGCCCCGGACCTTGCCGATCCCCGGCATTCGAACCGTGGCGCAAGCCGAGGAGAATGCGGGCGCGCTGGCGTTCGGGCCGCTGCCGCCGGATGCGATGGCCGAGATCGACCGGCTGCTTGGCCGCGCGCCGGTTCCGGCGTGAGGCTGGGTATCAACCACCTTCGCAGCTAGTTCGGCGCGCCCTCGAGGACGAGGATGTCCTCGCGGCCGAAATTGACCGTGATCGGCTGGCCGCGCTCCGGCGGCGCGGCATTCGGCCGGTTGAACGTGTCGAGGGAGACGGCGCTTTCCTTGAAGCGGACGCGGATGCGCACGACGGAGCCGAGGAAGTGCACTTCATCGATCGTGCCTTCCAGATTATTGCTGCTGCCATTGGCCCGGCCGATGGAAAGCGCCTCGGGCCGCAGCGCCACGGCAAGCGCATCGCCTGTCGAGGCCCCGTTGAGGCCGCGGCTCGTCACGATCTCCTGGCCGTCGACGACGATACGGCCCTCGGCGCCGTCGGAGACCCGGCCGCTCAGGATGTTCAGCGTGCCGACAAAGGACGCGACGAAGCGGGTCTTCGGATAGTTATAGATCTCGAACGGCGTTCCGAGCTGCTCGATGCGTCCCTCGCTCATCACGCACACGCGGTCGGACATCGACAGCGCTTCTTCCTGGTCATGCGTCACGAAGATCGTCGTGATGCCCAGCTGGCGCTGCACGGCGCGGATTTCCTCGCGCAGCGAGACACGAATCTTGGCATCGAGCGCCGAGAGCGGTTCGTCGAGGAGGAGGATCTGCGGCTTGATCGCCAGCGCGCGGGCCAGCGCCACGCGCTGCTGCTGGCCGCCTGAAAGCTGATAGGGATAGCGTTCGGCAACCTGCGGCAGCTTGATGAGCTCCAGCATTTCCTTGACCCGGCTGGCGATCTCCGACCCGCTCTTGCGCGCTACCTTCAAACCGAAGGCGATGTTGTCGGCCACCGTCATGTTCGGGAACAGCGCATAGGCCTGGAACACCATGCCGATATTGCGCTGGTGCGGCTTCAGGTTGGTCACGTCCTTGCCGTCGATCCGGATCGTGCCGCTCGTTGGCGTCTCGAAGCCGGCGACCATCCGGAGGATTGTGGTCTTTCCGCAGCCGCTCGGCCCGAGCAGCGTGACGAACTCGCCACGCTCGACGGCCAGGTCGACGCCTTTCACGGTCGTCAATGTGCCGAAAGTCTTGGTGATGCGCTCGATGGAGAGAAAAGCCATGGCGGTCCTCGGGTCTTCCTTTGGCGTCAGCGCTTCTGGCCGGGCGAGAAACTGGCGACGAGCTGGATGAGGCCCATGCAGGCCCAGGTGATGGCGAAGGCGATGACGGCAAGGGCTGCCGGCTCATAGGCGCGGTTGGCGCCGATCAACTGCATATAGGGTCCGAAGGCCGGGCGATTGAGAAGGCTGGCCATCGTGAACTCGCCGATGACGATCGCGAAGGTCAGGAACGCGCCTGAGAGCACGCCGACGCGGATATTGGGCAGGATGACCTGGATCAGGATACGCGGCCAAGAGCTGCCAAGGCTCTGCGCCGCCTCAGTCAGCGTGCGGATATCGATGGTTCGCAGCGCCGTATCGACCGAACGGTACATGTAGGGCAGCGACAGCGTCACATAGGCGAAGATGAGCAGGAGATCGGTGCTGCGGGCGCTGCCGGTCATCGGCAGCCAGGACGACGAATTGTACATCCTGAGATAACCAAAGACGATCACGATCGCCGGGACCACCAGCGGCAGCAGCGTCATGAACTCGACGATGGGCCGCAGCCGCGGCAGCTTCAGCTGCACCAGATAGGCGGTCGGCACCACGAGCGCGACGCCGACGATGATGGTCAGCAATGCGATCAGCGCCGAATAGGAAAAGCTCGCCTGAAAGCCCGGGTCGGCGAGCACGACCTGATAGGCCTTGAAGGAATAGGTGCCGCGCTGCATGCGCAGCGAGAACTCGAACGTCGCGATCAGGGGAACGAGAAAGTAGATCGCGCCGAAGATGAAGCCGATCCAGGGGAAGAGCCGGGACTGTTTCATCGGATCCACCGTGCGCTGCGCGAGGCGAGCCAGATATAGGCGCCGTTCGAGACGCCGGTGATGACGATCATGCCGAGCGCCAGCGCGTAGCCGAGATTGGGGTCATGCAGCGCGTCGCCGCGGATCTGAGCATAGAGCAGGATCGTGACGATGTTGAAGGAGGAGCCCGTCAGCGCATAAGCGGTGGCGATGGCGCCGAAGGCATTCGCAAACAGCAGCAGGAACGCCCCGAGAAGGCTCGGCCACAGGATCGGGAACGCGATCATCGTCCAGTATTGCGTGCCCGTCGCGCCGAGAATGGCCGCAGCCTCGCGCCATTCGCGCTTCAGTCCATCCAACGCCGGCGAGACCACCAGCACCATCAGCGGGATCTGGAAATAGAGATAGGTGATGGTCAGCCCCCAGAATGACAGGAGGTTGAAGCCGCCGCGGTAGATGTTGATGTCGAAGATGCTGAAGAGCAGCGCCGTCACGAGGCCGGTGCGCCCGAGCGTCGCCAGGAAGGCGAAGGCGAGGGGCACGCCGGCAAATTGCGAGGCGACACCGGAGAAGGTCATCAATGTCGGGCGAACCCAGCGCGGCAGGCCGCCGAGGATCGTCGCGAGCGCGAGCGCGAATCCGATCAGAACGCCGCCGAACGCCGAGGCGGCGCTGATCTGTAAGCTCAGCGTATAGGAGCGGATGATCGCGGGCTGGCCGAGATTGACGATGTTTTGCAGCGTGAAGTTTCCGCTCGGGTCCTGGAATGCGCCGACGATGAGGTTGGCGGCCGGCAGCAGCAGGAACATCAGCGAGAACAGCAGGAAGGGCAGGATGCCGAGCCAGGACCAGGTGATCCGTCTCTCGCGTGCGGCGGTCGCCGGCAGTGCGGTGGTGCTCATGGCAATCCCGGGCAAGGCGTGCATCGTGAGCCGGCAAACCGCGCCGGCTGATTGGGAACGGGCGCCAACCCTGTCGAGGGCGGCGCCCGCTCCTTCAGGCGACTACTTGGCGACGTCGGCGCCGACGACTTCGCTCCACTTCTTGGCGATCACTTCCTTGGCCGCGGCCTGCTGCTCGAGCGTCGGGAAGATGGCCGGGGCGTAGGATTCCGCTGCAGGCAACTTGGCCAGCAGGTCGGCCGGGATCTTGCCTTCCTTGGCGAGCGCGTTGAAGCGGATCGGGTGGCAATAGCCCTTGAGCCAGCCGAGCTGACCTTCATCCGAATAGAGATATTCCATCCAGAGCTTGGCGGCGTTTGGATGCGGCGCGAAGGCGCTGATCGCCTGGACATAGACGCCGGCGACGACGCCCGTCTTCGGGATGATGACCTCGGCCGGCGGGTTGCCAGCGAGGACATCGCGCCACGAAAGCGCATTATAGTCCCAGGCGATGATGATCGGCGTCGTGCCCTGCGCGAGCGAGGCCGACTTGCCGGTGACCGGGACGAAATTGCCCTTCTTGTTCATCTCGGCGAAGAACTTGAGGCCTTCCTCGCCTGCCTTGGCGACATCGCCCTTGGCAGCCGAGAGGCCGGCCGCGAACACGCCCTGGATCGCCTGGTTGGCGGTCTGCGGCGCGCCGGCGAGCGCAACCGCGTTCGCATATTCGTCAGAGAGCAGGTCCGACCAGTCGGTCGGCATCGTCTTGACGAGGTCCTTGTTCACCATGAAGGCCATGACGCCGTAATAGTCGCCATACCAGTAGCCGTCGGCGTCCTTGGCGCTGTCCGGGATCGAGTCCCAGGTCGAGACCTTGTAGGGCTGGATCAGGCCTTCGGCCTTGGCCGAGGGTCCGAAGGACAGGCCGACATCGATGACGTCGGGAGCCTGCGGGCCGGTATTGCCTTTGTTGGCCTTGATCGCCTCGATCTCGTCCGCCGAGCCGGCATCCGGATTGAGTTCGTTGACCTCGATGCCGTATTTCGCCTTGAAGCCGGCGATGACGTCGCCATAGCCGCACCAATCATGCGGCAGCGCGATCGTGGTGAGCGAGCCTTCCTTCTTGGCCGCAGCGATGAGCTCGTCGCTCTGAGCGAAGGCGAGCCCGGCCGAAGCGGTCAGGGCCAGAACAGATACTGTCAACCGCATCCCGATGGTCTTCATTCTTTTTCTCCCGTTCGCGGCCTGACGCCCCGAGCGCCCGTTCCCATAGAAATCATGGATCCTAAGCCGTCTATTTGCAGACGCTATCATGCCTCTTTGAAGCTTAGATGTCATTCTTCTGCAAAGCCCCGCTGGACATGCGCAGAGGTGCCGGCGACGCGGGTCTTCCGGACCTTGAACGAGCGGTAGGCGCGGCGCGAGAGCGGGTGGGCGAGGGCGTGCGTAACGCGTAGCCAGGGGGCTGCGAGGATGCGTGTCGCGCTCGGGCCGGACGATGCACAGGCGGACATGACATGGGCGACCAATATCGCCGGCTTTCTGGATCGAGCCAATGAGGCGCACGTCCTGCGGCGCCTCACGATCGCGTGTGGACATTTGGTCAAGCGCCGGGGCTACGCCGACGCAGGAACGCCCGGTTTCGGCGTGGCTTTATCGCTGCGCCAGCGCCGTCTTGCCATGCGGGCAGGAGCGGAGCAGCGCGACGCAGCTCCGCCCCGGTATTTCGTTCGCGGAAACGCGTCGACTATCTCAGATGGTGATGCCCAGCGAGCGGCCCACGCTCTTCAAATGATCGCGCGCTTCCGGATAATCGGAATCGGCGAGATGCTCGAGCATGATCGGGATGCCGCGGCCGTCCAGTTCCTCAAATAGGTCGGATAGCTGAGCGCCCCGCGGATCGACCGGCTCAAAAAGGCGAAATTCTGAGGTCTTGAAGGAGTGGCTGGGGAACCTGGATTCGAACCAAGACTAGCGGAGTCAGAGTCCGCTGTTCTACCATTAAACTATTCCCCAATCGCATCAGCCTGTTATGGCCTTATCCTGAAGCGCTGCAAGTGTTGCGCAGCCGGATTGCGTTCGGTGGCAGTTACGTACAGCGCCGCGCTGGCAGCGTCAACACTCAATCCGAGCGCTTGGTAGGCTGTGGATGACGGCACGGTGACGGGTCATCGCCGCAGCGGTCTGCAGCTTCGAGTGTGGTCAGCTGCATCTCATCTGGGACCTGTCGGCGCGCTCCTGGTTCCTCGCAGCGTCTCCTGTCGCAGCCACGCTACGCGCCGACCGTTATGGTCGACGAAATTCCGACGATCCGGGAGCTCGGCCGTCTCCGACGGCGAACTGCCAAGCCATTTAGCCGTCATCTGCGCCCGCGCCTGTGGATGGCAGGTGGCTTTCGCGATTTTAAGGCTTTGCAAGCCGATCAAGCCTTTGCTATAGCGACGCCCGCGGCACGAAACGTGCTGTTCCGCGATAGCTCAGTTGGTAGAGCAGGTGACTGTTAATCACCGGGTCGTTGGTTCGAGTCCAACTCGCGGAGCCAGATTTCCCCGTTAATTCAACGGGATAATGGAAGGGGTCGGATCACATCCGGCCCCTTTTGCTTTTCCGGGTAACCTCGGGGGTATCGGCGAGGGCATGCGTTACCCGAGGTTCTCATGATCTCCATGCGACTCGGTGGCCCCGCGCGACATAGATGCGACATGGTGAGACTTAACCAGGGAGCCGAGGGATGGACCGTCGGCGCAATGAAGAATGACGTTTGCCTTCCATGTCACTCTGGCCCAATGGAACATTGGGGACATCATTGACCCGGGATCTCATGGTCGCAATTGGGGGATCTATCGACCTAATGGCCCGATGCCCACGCCGGGCGACATCGCATCGGTGATGTGGGAAATCGCGCTAGAAACGGCACGACAGGCAATCGACCCCGGCAAGCCCTCGCGTTTCGATTGTGTATTTGCGGCCGAGACGGTAGACGCCGCTACGTCCTTCCGAGATAGCTTTAGGCCGACTGGCTCAATCGTTACTGTCGAGTTCCCGTTGACGATGAAAGTCCATCGGGGCGACATGGCTGTCATGGATACCCAGCAAACTGCGGCTTATGCCACATATATGGCGCCGGCTGCGATTCGGTACTGGCGGGACAAACCTACGGGCTTCGTAGAGCTTCTCATTGGTGGGCCGGTTACCGTTGTCGGGCGGCCCTAGTTCGTCGGCGCCTTCGACACAAACGAATACGCCCACTCCCCTGCTAAGGGAGCGGCCTTCCCGGCAAGGCGGAATCAGCGTGATACTGGGGTCGGGCATCGGAGGGGCGCCACATGGACGGATCGGTGGCTATGGGTCTATTGAGCGGCGCCATAGCGCTTATGGCCGCGGCTATAGCTTGGGGGCAATGGTTCACCGCACGCGAGAAGCTCGTTGTCGACGTCTTTGAAAAGAGATTTTCTGTTTATATTCAGGCGCTAAAAGCGCTATCGCCGGTCATCCGCAACGGATCTCCGTCAGAAGAGGATCTACTGAACTATATGCTGATGATGCGTGAGGCTCGTTTTTTGTTCGGACAGGATGTTTACGGGTATCTCAGTGAAACTTGGGACGAGCTATTGAGCCTTCAGGCTGCTGTCGAAGAACTAAAAGGGCCGCTTGAGCCACCGGATAGACAGCTTATCGTGAAGAGGAAATGGCACGCCTTCCGAAAAGTTGCCGATTTCCCGAGAAGCTTACATACTCTTGTGGCGCCCTACATGAAGATGCAGAACAAGCGCCCACGGACGCCGGTGGAATGGTTTGCAGATGCGAATGCCGCTCGCATCAGTGCTGCTGACGGACAGGATTAGAAAACGCCCGCAGCCATCTTGGCAACGGGCGTCGCGGGCAGCCGCTATGCGTCGAGTGACTACCAGGCCGCGGCTTCGGCCGGATCGCCGTCCTCGGCCTTCGCTGCCGCCGCGTTCGCCTGAAGCCGGTGCCGCAGTTCATCCTCGAAGCGCCGGCCGAACACGGCGAGGAACACAACGTCGAGCGCCCGCTGAGCGAAAGTGGCGATCGGGACATCGGGATGCATTTCGATGTCGATCGGCGCCGGCTCGCCATGGAATCGTCCGGCGCGTTCGATGACGGCGGCGATATAGGCCACGTCGATCGAATTGCACCGTGACGGCGCCTCGGTGAACCAGCCGTCGCCGAAGTTATCCCGCAGCGCCTGCATGTCCTTCATCCCCAGGCGGAGCGCGGCGCCCTCACCGAGTTCCGGCATTGCGACCGACAGGTCCGGCAGCGCGGGTGCCGCGGAGGTGTATTTGTAAGCGATCTGCGTCATCAGATTTTCCTCATTCCTTGCCGAATTCCCATGTTCTTCTTCAGCACGGAGTTTGACCGCGTGCCGGGCGTCTTGAGCTTGTCGCCGACGATGGCGTCGATCATCACGTCGATCTTTTCATTGCCGTTGGCGTCCGTGGACCGCTTCTGCGTCACGGCATTGCTGTTGCGATCGATGATGTTGATCGTCGTCGTTGAACCGCCTCCGCCGCCGCTCAAGCCCCCGCTCTGACGAATTTCATTGGCGGCCACTAGACCGCCAGCAGCGAATCGCGGTGCGGCGTCAACCGGCCCGATGGCCGAGAAGTCGCCGCGGTTGTCGTTGATGGCGTGGAGCAGCGGCAGGAATTTGCGGGTCGACGCCGCGTTGACGACGAATTCGCCGTTCGACAGCCAGGCGGCAATGCTGTCGCTCGTGCCGGAGCCGGGGCCGTGAATCGCGCCGCCGGTTGCCGCCTTCACCGATCCGCCGCCGGTGACGGCGCTGAAGATCGAGGAGAGGATACCGCCGCCGCCGCTGCCGATCGCTTGCAACAGCCCGTCGATGCCGGCGCCGAGTGCGCCGAACAGCGACTGAAAGGCGCCGGTCGACTGCTGCGCCAGGCCGGTGGCGCTGGTCTCCAGCTTGGTTCCGGCCGCCGTGATGCCGCCGGCCGACGACGTGATGCTGCTCGCGCTCTTGGCGACGTTGCCGGTGAGGTCCGACAGGCCGGAGCCGAGCTTGCCCGTTGCACTGGCGGCGTCGCTCGCTGAAGAGGCGAGTTTGTCGACCGCCGGCTCGGCTTTCGAGAATTTGGCGAACAGCCCGTCAAACCGCGAGCCATATTCGCCGACGCTGGTGCCGTTCGAATCGGTCCGGGCGAGCTTGCCGATCGAGCCTTCGCCGCCCAGCCACGCCTGCGCAGCGCCGCTCATGCCGTATTTATTGGCATAGGCGCCGAACTGGCGCTGGAATATCCGATCCTGATCGTCGGGCTGGTCAAGGAACTGCTGCGTCGAGAGGGTCCGGCCGAGCCACTTTTCCGACCACGGCCCGATATTCTTGCCCATGACCTGATAGGCGCCATAGGCGCGGTCGCCGTCCGGCTGGATCGCGCCGAGCGCGCTATAGCCGCCGCTGCCGGCGCTCTCCATAGCTTTGATCGCCATGGCCGCTGCGGCCATCGGCGCGCGAAAATCGTACCGCTCGACGGCCGGGAGCGGACCCTGCGGGATGGTGTCGCCGAGATTGAGCGGGCGGGATCGGGGCAGCGGCGCCAGCGCGGCCGGAGCCAGGGCGGCGGCGAACGCACCGAGGAGGCCACCCTTGCCGGTGGCGGCGTCGAGCGCCTTGTTCAAGGCGATGTCGATCAGCTTGTCGGCCAGGCGATCGAGCGCGCCCGTGAGAGCATCGGCGGCCGACTTGCCTTGCCGGAGATCCGAGACGAAGCCGCCGAGCGTGTCATGCGCGATGCTCTTGAAGGCGTCCCGCGCTTCGGTCGCCGCCTGCTGCGCCTTGGTTTCGGCGTCGAGCGACAGCGTCAGTTCTTCGATCCGGGCGCGCTGGTCATCGGTGAGATTGGCGCCGGCCGCGCGGAGATTGTTGGACAGGGCCCACTCGGCATCGGATGCGCCGACAAGACGGATCTCCTCCTCGAGCGAGGCGATCAGGTCGGCGACGGCGTCGCGCTCCGTGCGGATTGCGGGTGCGGCGTCGGGATCATAGTCGAGAAGGTTCGGCGGACGCTTCGGCAGCGGGGGGAGGTTCGATTGATCGACCGGCTCGGCGGCCGCGGGCCGGTTCAGTTCGGAGAAGGCCCGCCCGCGCTGTGCCTCGCGGGCATCGCCGGCCGGATCATTGGCGATCGGCTTCGACACCTCGAGGCCGAAGAAGGATTCGCCGAACAGGAATTTGTTGAAATTCTTCAGGTTCGGATTGTTGACCAGGTTGGTCAGGCTGGTGTCGAGCGCATTCGATCGGGCGACGAGCGGGGCGAGGGAAGCCGAAGCGGCGACGACGGCGCGGACCAGGTTGACGCGGATCGTCTCGGCGACCGCATTGAACTTGGCGTCGAGCTCTGCCGCCCGATCGACGAGCGCCGAATCGATGATCCGGCCGGCGCCCTCCGCCTCGTCGCCTAGCGCGCGCATCTTGTCGGCGCCAAGGTCGACCAAGCGCACGAACTGTTCCGCGCCGGTGCCGCCGAACAATTCGTCGAGGTTGAGGATCTGCGAGGCCTTGTCGAGCCGCTGCAGTCTGCCGATGATCTCGAGGAACAGCGCCGAGGGATCGGCCAGCTTCCGTTTCAAGTCATCGGCGCTGTAGCCGAGGCGGGCGAAGGCGTCGGCCGCCGAGCCCTTGCCCGTCGTCGCGAATTCGGCGCCGCGAAGCTGTAGCTCTTTCAACCCGTCGACCAGGGCGTCGGCGCCGACGCGTGCCTGTACCGCGGCCGCGCCGAGCTTCTGGAACGCCACGACGCCGACGCCCGCCTGCTGCGCCTGCGCCTTGAGGTCGGCCACGCTCTTGACGGCGCCCTGCACCGCGCTGGTGAATTCAGCGACCGCACCCGCTGCGAGGCCGCCGACGAAGCCGGTCGCCAAGCCCTTCAGGGCGCCGCTGGCGGAGGCGCCGACACGGTGGAACGATGCATCCAGTGCGCCGAGCCGGCGGTCAACGTTCCGGGTGAAATCGCCGGTGATGACAGCGCCGCGGTTGAGGCTCACGGCATAGGGCGTAAGGTCGGCCTGAAGGGATACCGAAATGGCGCCAATGGATTCGGTCGTGCTCATGGGTTGATCGCCTTCGCGCTGATCTCGAGGCCCTGCCGCCGGCCGATCTCGGATAGGCCGAGGATCTCAAAGGTCACGCCGTCGACCTTGAGCCGGTCGGTTTCCGTGATGTCGGGCCGCCACCAGGCCGAGAAGGTCACGACGCGCTCGCCGTAGCGCTGTTCGGCGGCGAAGCGCTCGTCAGTGGCCTTGATCGTCTGGCCGAGCCGAAAGGTGGCGACGACGGTATCGACCGTGATCGGCTCATTGAGTTCGTCGCGCTCGCCGGTCGGGATGTCGCGGTGAAGCTCGGCGATGCGGTCGAGATTGCCGATATTCATGGTGCCGGCCTCCACTGAATGCGCCAATCGAGGAACCGGGCGAAGAGGGAAAGGTCGTCGACATAGTTCGTGAAATCGGGTCCGGTCTTGGTGAAGGCGGCATAGACGCCGGGCTCCGGATTGTAGTTGCTGAGGACTTCAAGCGCGGCGATCACGCGTTCGCCGGTCGAGATCGCGCCGAGCGCGGTCGACGCCATGCAGAGCGCCTGCACGCGACTGTCCGGCCACTGCGCCGGGCCGCCGAGGATCATCGTGCGATCCTCGCTAACCAGCGACACGACGATTGCCGGTCGGGTGACCTTCTGCGGCGCGGCGATAGCGAACACCCGCGACGACGCGATGAGGGCGACGCCGGGATCGGCAAGCAGAGCTTGAATGCAGAGTTCGACGGCGCTGGTCATTTCGCGGCCTTTGCGGCTTTCTTCGCCGCGCGTCGGGCGAGGACGGCGGCTTGCTTCTGAATTGCCGGGCCGATCTCGGCCGCCCAACGCGCGACAACTTCCGCTTTCGTCGCGTCATAGGCTCGCGTCATGAAGCGCGTGCCAGGCGTGCCCGGATGCTTCGCGCCCGCGAAGATGCCGCCGACGATGTGGGCTTTGACCGGAAATTCCACGAGGTGCGCGATCGACGTCGAGTCGCCGCCGGCTCCGACCCGGTAGAGCGGCTTGGTCTTCGGCGAGCGCTGGCGCTTGATGATCAGGTCACGAAGAAGCTGGCCGGTGCGCACCGACCCGTCAGCCTGAAGGTTGCGCTTCGCCTCGGTGAGCGTCGGCTCGAGCGCGCGCTTCGAGGCCGAGTTTCCCGGGCCGGCGACGAGGTTCGCAAGCTGGCGCATGTTGGCGGTGACTTCCGGGCCGCCTGAGATCCTCGATTTCGCCATGGCTGTCCGCTCCTAGAAGAATGCCAGTTCTTCCGACCAGGCGTCGGCGCTGTCATAGACGGATCGCTCGGTCGAGCCGGCTGCGCAGCGGGCGACGGCCATTGCGGCAGCGACCGCACCGTCGATACGGTCCCGGCTCTTGCCTTTGTGGAACGCCTTGTTTCCGGCTTTGTCGGTCTCGACGGCGATGTTCTGGAAGTTCCAGCGCAGCACGGGATGCCCGCCGTGACGGAAGCGTCGCGCGACGATCGCCCGCTCGAGTTCCTTGATCGCCGGCGCCATCGTCACCCAGCCCTGCCGCATCTCGACGGCCGGGAAGCCATCCTCGGCAAGGTTCGACATCATGTTGCGGGCGAGGTGCGGATCGAAGGCGATCTCCTGAACATCGAAGGTCGCGCAAAGGTCGCGGATCTTCTCCTCCACCACGCGGAAGTCGACGACATTGCCGGGCGTCGGCGTGATGAAATCGGACTCGGCCCATGTCGGATAGGGCACGCCATCGCGATCGGCCCGGCCACGGAGATTGTCGTTCGGGCAGAAGAACCACGGATGCACGACATAGGCGTCGTCACCGTCCTGCCAGCACGCGAGGATGACGGTCAAATCAGAGTTCGAGGAGAGATCGACCGCGAGCCAGCACGGGCGGTCCTCGAGGTCGGAGAGATCGATTGGCGCGTCGCCCTCGTCATAGACGGCCATGTCGACGAAGGGTGCGGCGCTGTGGTCGAGCCAGACATTCAGATTGAGTTGCCGGAACGCCTCGCGATCGCCGGGCCGATCCTCGGCCTCGCGGGCAAGCTGGCGAAGGCCTTCAATATCGGGATAGCCATGCGCTAGGCCGGGATTGGCACGGCGCCACACGGCTTCATCGCGCCAGTCGGCATCACCTGCGGTTTCGAACAGGATCGGCAGCGTCGCCGGGTCCGTGAGATCGCCGGCCGCCACCTTGCGCGCATAGGACACGATATCGCTTGCGATGTTCTCCGCGCCTCGGCCCGCCGTCGTGGCGACGACCAGGAGCGAACCGGCGGTTTTCGTGAGCCCGGATCTGATCACGTCCCAGGTGTCGCGCTTCTTGTGCGCGTGAAGCTCGTCGACGAAGGCGAAGACGGGCGTCCGACCATGCTGCACGCCGGCATCGGAGGAGACGGATTCGAGGAATGAGCCATGCGCGACCGACACAAGGCGATTGCGCGAATCGATGACGCGTGTGGCGCGGTCGGCTGCTGGCGTGGCGCGGACGATATTGACCGCCTCGGCGAAGGCGAGACGGGCTTGTTTCCGATCCGCCGCCGCCGTCACCACCTCGCCGCCGGGGACGCGCTCCGGGCCGATCGCATGCAGCAGCGAAAGCGCAGCGGCAAGCGACGTCTTTCGATTGCCGCGCGGCAGCAGCAGAATGACGTTCTTCACGACGCGCGATCCGTCCGGATGCCGCGGTCCGTAGATCCGGCGGACGATTCGCTCCTGCCAGGGGTCGAGCGAGAACGCGCCGCCCTTCAACACGCTCTTCGGATGGCGGAGCGCGCGGAGGAATCTCACGGCGCGTTCGCCATGGCCGAGCGGATCGGCAATCTCCGAGCCATCGAAAATCCATGCGGGATGGGTCGAGGCCATCAGTCGAGCCCCAGGTCGTCGGCGTCGCTCTCCGCCTCGGCGCTGCGGATCACAGCCCGGGAGCGACTGACGGGTGTAAGGCCAAGCTCGCCGGCAATCTGGCGGGCGGTCTGCATGGCGCGGTCGGCGGCACGCACGAGCACCGGGTCGACCTTGCCGCCCTTGCGCATCTCAAGCTCGATCTCGCGCACCCGCGCTTGAGCGGCGCAGAAGTTTTCGACGGTGCCGAGATCCGCCGCGGTGATCAGCCGCCGCTCGACGAGATCGGGCACCACGCGGCGCCACTCGGCCTTGGCAAAACGGGAGAGCCAGGCGGGCGCGCGCGGCACCGCGGCGAGCGATGCGCCGGGGACAATCGTCTCGGGCTTCCGGCCGCGCATCGTCAGAAGCTCCACGTCCGAAATTCGCGAATGATGTCGGCGACGGTGAACGGCACCTCGGCGAGGCTCGTATCGGTCGCCGGCTGCCGGGCGTCATACCAGTGCGCCACAAGCTGCAGGACCGCCTGCCGCAGCGGCGGCTCGACATAGAGCGGCGACGATCCGTCATCGAGCCGATAGCCGAGCATCGTCTCGATATGCGCCTCGGCGGCCGCGATCGTGCGCTCGATCAAAGCGTCGTCGGTGTCAAAGTCGACGCGGAGGAAGGCCTTGGCGTCAATGAGGTTGGTGATCATCGGAACGCCCTCCGTTCTTCCGACTGCTTGCGGCCGTTGTGGCAGGGCGCGCACATGGGCTGCCAATTCGAGCGGTTCCAGAACTTTCGGAAGTCGCCGCCGTGGCGCTGGATATGGTCGACGACGGTCGCCGGCCCGGAACAGCGGACGCACGCGGTGTGCACTTTGAGATAGGCCGCGCGCTCGCGGTCCCATTTCGAATCATAGCCACGCTCGCGCGCCGAAGGCCGGCGTTGATCGGCCGCGGCCTTCCGTTCCGCGTCCCGCGCAACGGCGATGCGGCAGCGTTCACCGGCTTGATGAACGCCGCCACAGAGGCCGCAGACACGGGGCGCGCGGGACGGCATCAGGCGACGGGCGCCTTGAGGGCGCGGCCCTTGATCGCGACAGCACCGGCGGCAATCGAGGTGCCGCTGTTCTTCGTGGCGACGACGCGGACATAGCGCTTGAAGCCGCGATAGCCGATCTTGAACGAGCCGTCCGCCGTCAGCGGATTGACTAGTGTCGAGCCGAGGAGATCGCCGGCCGCGACATCGGTGAAGTCGCCGTCTGTCGTCGTGTCCGATTCCTGCACCGTCACGGTGAAATTGCCGGACGAGGCGATGGCGCCAGTATTGATCACGAACATCACGCTATCGAAGCCCTGCAGGTCGATCGCGTTGCCCTTGATGGTGGCGGCCTGGACCGCCGGGGAGAGCGCCAGCACGGCGCCGAGATTATGGACGAGATCGCGCATGGAACGCTCCTGTCGCGAGAATGGGAAAGCGAACCGGCGACCGCCGCCGGCCCGCGAGGTCAGGCCTTACGAGGTGGAACAGCGCAGCTTCTTGAACGCCGCCGGCTGGATCACGGCCGCGCCGACGCGGCGGGTCGCGTGAATGCGGGTGATGCCGTTCGTCGCCAGGAGGTACGGGTTGACGAGGATCGACAGGCCGACGCGATCGACGATGCGATAGGCGCTTTCGAAGTCGCCGAAGGCGATCGGCTCGGCCGCGCTGCCGACGCCAGCCATGTCAGGCACTTCGATGACGGGACGGCCGAGGATCGTCTCCGGCTGGCCGGCGACGAGCGAGGGCTGCCAGAGATAGATATTCGTCGTCGAGTCCTTCAGCTTGCGGACAGCCGCGAGCGTCGAGCCGTTCATGAGCCAGGTGCCGCGGTTCCGGTAAGCGGCCTTCAGCGAATAGAACAGGTCGATCAGCTTATCGGCCGGCGCAGTGCCGAGCGTCGATGCGTTGCCCGTGGCGACATAGCCGACATCAGGATTGGTCATCAGGCCTTCGGGCTGCAGCACGCCAGCGCCGGAGACGAAGGCGAGGCCTTCCTTGGCGCCGAAATCTTCAGCCAGAGCGAGCCGCACCTCGGCCTCGGCATTGCCGCCGCTGTCGGCGAGAAGCTGGTTGCTCACGTCGACATAGGTGTTGATCTCGCGGACGGGGATCTCGACCTGTCCGAAACTCGGCTCGCTGGCGCCCTGCGCCTGCGTCTCGCCCTTCCATAGCGCGTTCGTGATGCCGGTACGCTTCGGGTAGGAGACGGCCGGCGCGCCGGTCGAACGGACGCTGGCGATGCTGCGGATCGGCGAATATTCCGTGATATCGCGGATCATCTCCGTCGACATCTCGACGGGCGCCAGATAGCCGCCCTGCGTGTCCGAGGACACGGTCAGCGTCTTTAGTTCATCCGCCGGCGCCGCATTGCCGAGGCGGAGATAGGTGCTGAAGGCCTTGCGCTCGACGGTCGGCTCGGCCGCCTTCTTCTCTTCGCCCGCAGGACGGTTGGCCTTGGCCTCGATCTTGTCGAGACGTTCGGTGAGCGGCTTCAGGTCGACGCCCTTGCTCTCGACGGCCTTCAGCCGATCGTCGACCGTCTTCGCAAGGTCATCGACGGCCTTGGTCACGAGCGCGACGGGATCGTCTTCCTCGCCCTTGCGGATCAGCGTCGCGCCGGCGAGCAGCGCATTCTTCGTCACGTGTCGCATGATCTACCTCGCTGCGATGCGGGCCGTCGCCCGGTGGATGGCCTCGGCAATGGCGAGGGCCTGGACTGCCGACTTCGCGCTCGTGACGCGCGCGCCGGGATGCATGGGAACCGTGACGAGGCTCACCTCGAACAGTTCCAAGGATTTGATGGTGCGGCCGCCGCCAGGCCGAGCGGTGGCCTGCTTGGTGACGAAGCCGATCGAGAGGCCGCGCACGGCGCCGCTCTGGACGAGGGCGCGCACCTCGCGGGCGCGGGCGACGTCGTCGACTAGGAGCCGGCCCTTCACCTGCCAGCCGGTGCCCTTGTCCTCTGCGGAATCCCATATGCCGACGGGATCATTCATGTCGTGGCCGAAGAGCATCGGCAGCGGCAGCGCCGCCTTGGCGAAGGCGCCGGCTTCGATCACGTCGCCGATACGGTCGGGCTGGTCATACTTCCATGCGATGCCGGAGATGGCGCCGGCATCGTCGGTGAGGATCTTCGTCTCGAAATAGACGCGGTCCATGATCAGGCCTCGTCTGCCAGGGCCGGCGCGGTGCCAGGCTGTGAGGCGCCCGTGTTCGGGTTTTCGTAGACATCGCCGCCGGCGCGCGGCGGCATGTCCAGCCAGCCTCGGCCTTCGTTCGGCGACAGCGTCCGCGAGGCGATCAGGCCGTTGATGGCGGTTGCCCGCGCCGTCAAATCGACGGCCGAGAAGTCATCGCGATCAAAGCGCACGCGCCAATCGGGCCGCTCTTCGGCCGAGAACAACGCCCGGCGCATGGCGCCCTCTAGCGGCTGCATCCACAGTTCGAGCGCGGCGAGCCATTCCTTTGCAGCCTGCTCGCTGTTGGACCAGGTGGCGCGGCTCATCTCGTAGAGCATCGACGGCGGCACGCCGAAAGCGCGGGCGATCTCGACGACTTGCTCTTTGCGAAGCTCGAGGAACTGCGCATCGGTGCTGGAGAAAGTGAGCGGGCGGAACGTCGCGCCATCCCACAGGATTGCGGTGCGGCCGGCATTCTCGGCGCCGCCGTGCGCGGCCTGCCAACCGGCCTTCATGCGCTTCAAGCCTTCGTCGCCAAGCGTCTTCGGTGCTTCGATGACGCCGGACGGGCGCGCGCCGCGGCTGAACAGATTGCCCGCATGGACTTCCATCGCCTTGGCGACGCCGATCGCGTCGGCGGCCAGCGACAGGGGCGAACGGCCGAAGGGCGAGCGCAGATAGATGACGTCGGCAGCGAGCGCCGGGCGATTGTTGATCGCGAAAGCCGGTTCCTGCCGCCCGTCCGTCGAGAAGGTCACGGCATAATGCGCCGGCTCGTAGCGGACGATTTCAATCGCGCGGCCGTCGAGACGGTTCACCCATGCGAGTCCGCCCTGATCGTGGGTGAGCGCGGTGGCGATGACGTCGCGCACCAGGTCGAACGTCGATGACCACTCGTTCGGGCCGGCATCGAACAGCGCCGCGACCGGATGCTCGGCGTCGGATTTCCACGCGCCGCCTTCCCGGCGCTCGACGAGGATCGGGAACGCGGCGATCGACCCGGCAATCAGCGCAATCGCACGCTGGACGGCGGGCACGGTGAGGGCGCGGCTTAGGCCGACCGCAAAGTCGCTCGTCGCTGCGCCGAAGATGGCGAGCAATTCGGCATCAGGCGCGGCGAGCGATTTCGTCTCGCTCGCGACGACGGGCACGGGGCGGCTAAACGGCCACATCGAATTTCACCCGGTTTTTATTTGAGCCGGATCTCACGGAATGGACAGGGCGCCGGTCCTGCATGATCCGGGAAAGTTGAGAATCACCCCCGGGGGCCGCGAAGGGGCGACGAGCGAGAGGTGGCGACGGCGCGACGAACATTGCGCCGCCGCCGGTTGGCTCCTTGGCAGGATAGGAACCCGCTGGTTGCCGCGATTTCTCGAACCTTGACCCGCTCGAGCGGCCGAAGCCGCCGGGCGCCGAGGAGGTCCGATTGCCGATGTTGGGCCAACCGCTACGAGCCCGCATGAATAGGCGCCCTCTGCTCCACGCTTGCGCGTAGTTGAGACGAAAAAGGGCCCGACGACATAAATCGTCCGGGCCCCGCTAAAGGAAATTAATCCTAGTCCGCTGTTCTTGTCAATGTGGCGAGATTATGGCGGAGTTTATGATCTGTTCACGGTCGATACCGCCGACGGAGAACGGAGTTCGCTCATGAAAAAGCCCGCCGGTGGGGCGGGCATGTGTTGTGCGGATGCTTGGTCGGTAGTCGCCCTACGGCCTAAGTTTGCCGCGGTCGCAGTTCGGTCTTGGTCCAATCGAAGGCAAAGCATCGCTGCTGCTCGGCGGCCTCGTCATCTTTAGACAGGCCGAGGTCGGCATAAAGCACCGCATCTACCGACGGCAGTCCGCTTGCTGCGTTGACGACAATCACTGACAGGAGCGGAAGGCCAGCCTCGTGGCAGCGTATAGCTATGCCGCCGAGCGGGTCACCCCAACCACGAGGTGTGCGGCCGAATTTCTCCGAGAGCTCGCCATAGGACACTTTCCGGCCTTCGGTTGCTGCCGCCGCCAGGTATCTGGCGACCTCGGGATCGAAAGCGTTCTTCATCCGGCGGCGGTGAGCAATCGATATATTCGGCATGTTTCCCTCGGTCGTAGGTCGTCTTCGCTGCAGCAACGTCGCGTGCACCGATCGAAGCACGCGACGTCGGAGACGGCAATCGAGCGAACACCTTAACCGGGGCTAACAGGCCGCGGCATCCGAGCCGATGCCATTTGGTGCTCGTGCAGAGCGGCGCTGCCGGCGCGGGTGATCAGATATTGACGGCCGTGGAGGCGACTGAAGCGGATCCGGATAAATCCGGACGCAATGGCAGCTTCGACTGTTGCTGCACCGATGCCGGGGCCGAGATTGCGCTCGCCACGGCCGCCGTCCAGCCACGTGAGGAGCGCCGACATCCGCGGCGTCAGGGCCATCATGCGGCCCTCGCCGAGTCCAACGGTCGCGCCAGTAGCGGCTGCGCAGGCGTCAATAGCAGCGGCCGCAGCACGGCCTCCGCGGCGATCGGACGGCCGGCGCGGAGCAGCGCGGCGGCTTCGGCGATCCGAGCGCGCGTGGAAGCGGCCGGGGCGGGAGCGGGAGTATCGGTTTTCGACATTTCGTGATCCTTGCGGTTTTCGGTTTCGTCGAGGCTTAGAGTCACTGCCTGAGGCGGTGCGCTTGATTTGCAGAGGTGAAGAAAAAGGCTCTGGACGGATGGAGTTTGGCCCGGCTCCCGAGCCTTCTCTAGAGAGAGCGGAGCGACATTGAGCGGTCGACGGGCAGGAGCAACGTCGATGAAGGAACCATCGCCGGAGGAGCGAAGCTCCGGAGGGGATGAGGGAGCCCGAAGGGCGGCGCCAGCGCTCTGGATCTCGCCGCTTGGGCATTCCGTGAGACAGGTGTGTCGGCGTTCATCAAGAGAAGAAAGACTGTCCGCCGACACACCTGTCTCACGGTGTTGGCGGCGACGGAACCACGTCGCGCGGGAGACGCCTTGAGCGATCCATGGTTGCGACTTCGCCAGGCTCTCGGCCTCGAAAACTGATCGGGGCTTGCAGCCGCGAACGATGCGCTTGGTCTCGCGGTCGCGATGCTGTCGGCCCTCCCGGACGAACGCGCGGCGTTCCTCGGGGCTCTCGTCGACAGCGGCGAGCGTTCGAATGTCCAGCCGGATGCGCTCATCACGCAGAAGCCGGACTGCCTCGCCCGCGGTGGCGTCACTGATCGGGCGATACTTGCCTCCCTTGCGCACGATCGCCCGCTGTACGCGATCGACCGCCTGCTCGGCGACGTCGGCCGGGATGATCACTCGCGCACGAATTGCCGCGTCGGCGAATGTCCGCTCGTCTAGTCCTGCGGCGCTATGAGCGGCGATGTCGGCAAGCACGAGCGCCAGCCCAAGCGGGTCGGTGAGCGGAATTCGCCTCGCGATGCGATCTTCGGCGAGCTTGCGCAGTTCGTTCCGTCGACGGCCGAGACGGATCTCGACGCGCGATATTTGCCGGGGAGCCTTGGGCGGCACGCCGAACTGGCCGATGACGCAGCCACCGACGCGGACTTCTTGCGCCGCCTGCCTTGATCTCGCCGGCTTTATGCCCGATGTGTGGTGGCGTTCGAAGTCGATTTCTGAGCCCCGGCGGCGGCAACCGCCCGGGGCTCTATTCGTTTTCGGGGACATGATCAGGCATGTCCCCCCGCCGGAAGATCGAGGAGCCGCAGCGCGGCGGCACGGTCGGCGATCGTTCGAAGCCAGCCGGCGAGATCCTCGCGAGGGCATCCGACGATCAGGAGTGCCTTGGCGACAACCTCCTCAAGGTGAAGGACCATCTCGAGACGTTCGGCATCGGTGATCGCCGAAGCGGCTACCAGCGCATCGGCTTTTTCGAGCGAGATCAGAAGCTGGCCGGCGATGCTGTCGACCTGTTCGGTGGCCAGGCCGGGCCAATCGGGGGCGTCGGTCATGCCGCCCTCCGCGCCGAAGCGGCCCGGCGGCGTTCCCACTCGACAACTTCAGTTTCGAGGAAATAGCGGCGGCGATGGATGACGAACGGCTTCGGGAAAGCCATGGCGTCGTCTTTCAACCAACGCCACAGGGTCATCTTGACGATGCTATACCGGGAGCAAATCTGCTGCGCGGTCAGATAGATATCGGCTTTTTGTTCCATGATGTCCTCTCGTGATGCTCACTTGAGGACTAGGAATTTACGCATGCGGCCGGCGTTGTAACGGTGGGCCGTTTTACTATTTTGAGGCCCGCTTCCGCCCACCCCTGATCACGCCGTCGTCATCCATGGAAGGCAAAGCATGATCGCGCAGAAAATTGCGAAGACGATCTTCCGTTAGCGCATCCGCCTTGGCCTCTGCGAGAACCGCCATAACGAACCGCGAAAAGGGATTGCTATGGCCTCGCTCGGTCCGTCCTAACCCAAGCGTTGCGTCAGCATGATCTCGCCAGAGACGGGACACGGCCACGACGAAGTGCTCGAGCGGCGCGTCGATGTCGCGGGCGCGGGCGAGCGTTACATGCTCCTCAAAGACGACGCTGCGCCGGAATTCGACAGTCGACGCCATCTGATCGCGGGCTCGCTCCAATTCGGCCAGGCTTGATCGCATCGCGAGCATGAGAGGCGGCTCGGGCCGGTCGCTCTTGTCGATCGCCCGCACCTCCTCAAGCTCTTTGAGAGCGTCGGCAAGATGATTGATCGCCTTGCCTATTTTCTTGATTTGCCGATGTGGTTGATCATCCGCCTCTTGCTCATACCGGATGCTGAGAAGGCGGATTTGCTCGATCATAAATGCGGCGTCGTCATCGCCGAGCGCGGGATTTTTCTGCCGCGCATGCACCATATAAGCGGGCTCGATCACGACGCCGCCTTCCGCAACGGCGTGACGTTGCTCGCTGGCCCGCCCGTGACTAGCCCGGTCACGAAGTTCCCCCACGCGTCGAGCGCGGCGCGCTTTTCATCGGCGAAGCTGTGCTTTTGATAGACGGATACGATGCCGCCGAAGCTGCCCGAAACGTGATTCAGGATTTTTTCGATCACGGGCAGGTCGACGCGCAGCTTGGCCAGTCCTGTCGCCACGGTCCGGCGAATATCGTGCAACCGCCAATCGGCGAAGGTAATCTCGGCCGGATCTTCGTCGCGCTCTACCGCCCACTTCTTGAGAAGCTCGAGCGCCTTCTCGTCAATCGCCGCCTTCGCTTTCGACCAGCCGGAAATTGATGTCGAACCGTTCGTCGTGAATATCAGCTTCGCCTCGCCCGCGACCCTCGGCAGTCGATCGAGAAGGGCGGCAAGGGCTGGTGAGATCGGGACGGCATGCTCCGAGTCATTCTTCGCCCTGGCTCGCGGGATCGTCCATGTCGTCCGCGCCGCGTCGATCTCTCGCCACGACATCGCGCCGACTTCCTCGCGGCGCTGGCCGGTCAATATTAGAGCTTGCACGGCAGAGCCGAAAGGCCAGCCGATGCTTTCCGCCGCGTGCCAGACTGCCTTTAATTCACCGTCCGACAACGCGCGATCGCGATGCGTTTCCGCGGTCGGCGCCTTCAAGCCCGCGGCCGGACTCGCCGCCAAAACATCGCGGCCGATAGACCAAGCGAACAACGTTTTCAAAGCCGCGAGGGTGCGATTCGCCATGACGCCAGCGCCGCGATCAACGATAACGTCCAGCAGTTCGATGACGTCGCGCCGCGTGATCTCCTGAACCCGCTTTCCGTGCCAGCGCTCGGCCGCGCCGCCGGTCATTGCAATGAACGTGGAGGGATTCTCACGGTCAGCCGGCTTCCCGGGATCTGGACGGAGGCCGAGAGCATTGGCCGACTTCAGCCAGCTTCGATTGTTCGGCTTGGCATGCCGTTCGATGAACTGGCGAGCAATGGTGATATATGCGTCGCGATCGTCTGCCGCATGCTCGCGGGCGGCTCGCTTCTTCGCCTGCTTCTCTGCCGCCGGGTCCGAGCCCCGCTGCGCAGCGAGGAATGCCGTCCTCGCGGCGTCTCGCGCTTGGTCCAACTCGAGCGCCGGAAAGCCGCCGAGCGTCAATTTCTTTGGCTTGCCGTTGACGCGGAAGCGAGCCGCCCAAGACTTTTTCCCGCTCGGCTGGATGACCAGATAAAGGCCAGGCACAAGCGCGTCCGGGATTTCAAGCCGCCGCTCGGGATCGGGTTTCAGCTTCTCGACGGATGCCGCTGTGAGCGCTTTTGCCATGACCGTTTTGGACCCTCTGATTAAAGTCACCGGATCTGCCGGGTAATGAGGGGGTAACAAAACAGGCGCGTTATGACGTGTTACCCCGCCGGGATAACATCGTCAAACAATCGCAGAATTTCAATAGATATTCGAGTGTTCGGCGAGAAGAGATGTGGTGATTTGTTGCGGCCTGAAATGGCCAATTCTGTCACTGTTAATCACCGGGTCGTTGGTTCGAGTCCAACTCGCGGAGCCAGATTCTTCAAGGGGTTGAGCCGGATAGGCTCAGCCCCTTGTTCGTTTTGGGCGGTCGTTCGTCGGAGTCGCGATCCAGTCCACGCCGTCGCGCAGACTGGAATGGCGCTGCGCTAGATCGCCAGTCGCAGTGCAGAATCGGATGGAGCGAACGGTCGCCTGCGGCCGTTCTTGCGCTCGGCGCTTGCGGGCGGCAGTCGCGATCCGCTAACAATAGTCAAATTTTGTGAACCGCGAGCTTCGCCCGCCCCATGCCATCGATCCGGTTCGGCAAGAAGTCGATCAAGCTGCCGCAGAGCCGCCTCCTTCGCGTGGGGATAGGCGGCGCCTTCGTGGCGGGGGGCCTGTTCTCATTCCTGCCGGTGCTCGGGATCTGGATGCTGCCGGTGGGGTTGATCGTGCTCTCGCATGATTTTCCGCGCATCCGCCGTTTCCGCCGCAAATGGGATGTGCGCCTCGCGCGCCGCTGGGCCCGCTTTCGTGGCCGTGCCGTGACGCCGGCGGAATAGATCGTGCCGCCTTGCGTGGCGCGGCGAACGGCACTAGCCTTGCTTATTGCACTGGTTCCCCCGATGAGTCCGAGACTCTGGGGGATGAAATGGGAATCCGGTGACGAGTGACCCTGACGGGGCTCGGAAACCGGAGCTGCCCCCGCAACTGTGAGCGGTGAGCGACCTCGAATGAAGGCCACTGGGCAACCGGGAAGGCGTCGAGGAAGCTGCGACCCGCAAGCCAGGAGACCAGCCAGCGCATGGAACTCGAACCGGCCGTCGGTGGGACGGCCAAGGAGACGACATGAACGCTTCGACCGCTTCTTCCCCGTCCATTTCCGGCCGGCCGCTGGCTGCGACACGCATTGCCGCCGGATTTGTCGCGCTCGCCTTCGGGCTCGTGGTCTTCCTAGCGACCGGCTTTGCCGCGCCGAGCCAGATACACAACGCGACGCATGATACGCGTCACGCCTTCGGCCTGCCCTGCCACTGACGGGATCAATCATGCTGAAATCGATTGTTCTCAGTGCCTTTGGCGCTGGATTGCTCGTGGGCGTCGTTTTGACCGCCGTGCAGTTCGTGACCACCGAACCGCTGATCCTGCACGGCGAAACCTATGAACAGGCCGCCGAGGCCCCGGCGCCCGAGGCCGCGCCAGCTGCCGCCATGTCGATGGCGGGGCATGACCATGGCGCCGCGGCCACCGGCGAGGCGCATCATCACGATGCCAATGCCTGGGAGCCGGCCGATGGCTTCGAACGCTCGGCCTATACGCTGCTGGCCAATCTGCTGATGGGGGTGGCCGTTTCCGCCATCCTGCTCGGCGTGATGACGCTGAAAGGCGATCCGATCGACGCCCGGCGCGGCGTGCTGTGGGGGCTTGGCGGCTTCTTTGCGGCAAGCCTGATGCCGGCGCTTGGTCTCGCGCCGGAATTGCCCGGCACGGCCGCCGCCGAGATTGGTTCGCGGCAGCTCTGGTGGCTCGGCACGGCCGCGGCGTCGGCCGTCGCGCTTGGTCTCGTCGTCTTCGCGCGAGGCTATCTCCTGAAGTTGCTCGGCGTCATGCTCGCCATCGTGCCGCATGTCATCGGCGCGCCGCAGCCGCCGACGCTGGAGGCGGCTTATCCGGCGGCGCTCGGTGCAGAGTTCGTTGTCGCCTCGCTGGTGGCGAGCGCGCTGCTCTGGTCGCTGGCCGGGCTTTCCTCGGCGTGGTTCTACCAGCGCCTGTCGCGCGCGCCCGGATGAGCACCGACGTCCCGCGGCGGACGGTGCTGGTCATCGGTGCCGCCCGTTCCGGCAAGAGCCGGTTTGCCGAGCGCCTGGCGCTCGGCACGGGGCTGGTGCCGGTCTATGTGGCAACGGCCGAGGCGCGGGACGACGAGATGGCTGCGCGGATCGCGGCGCATCGACGGATGCGCTCTGATGCCGGCTGGACGACGGTCGAGGAGCCGCTCGCTCTAGTCGCGGCGCTCGAGACGGCCGTGTCGGAAGATGTCGTCGTGCTGGTCGACTGCCTGACGCTGTGGCTGTCCAATCTCATCGAGGCGGATCGCGACGTCGATGCCGAAGGCCGGGCGCTGGCCGCGTACCTGTCGCAAGCGGCGGGTCCGGTCGTTCTCGTCAGCAACGAAGTCGGCGCCGGGATCGTGCCGATCAATGCGCTGGCCCGGCGTTTTGCCGATGCGCAGGGCCGGCTCAACCAGATCGTCGCCGCCGCGGCGTTCCAAGTCATTCTCGTCGCAGCCGGCCAGCCGCTGCGGCTCAAACCCGCTCCGGAGTTGCAGCTTTGACCGACCGCATTCCCGCTACGATCGTCACCGGCTTTCTTGGCGCCGGCAAGACGACGCTCATCCGCAATCTCATCGCCCAGTCGAACGGACGGCGCATCGCGCTCATCGTCAACGAGTTCGGCGATATGGGCTTCGATGGCGGCCTCCTGTCGGATTGTGGCGATGACGCGTGCAAGCCCGACACGGTGGTCGAACTCACCAATGGCTGCATCTGCTGCACGGTCGCCGATGACTTCCTGCCGACCATGGAGATGCTGCTCGCCCGCGAACCGGCGCCCGAGCATATCGTCATCGAAACCTCCGGCCTCGCGCTGCCGCAGCCGCTGGTGCGCGCATTCACCTGGCCCTCGGTGCGCCACCGCGTCACCATCGATGGCGTCGTGACAGTCGTCGATACCGCCGCGGTCGCCGATGGCCGTTTCGCCCATGACGAAGCGGCTGTGACGGCGCAGCGCCTCGCCGATCCGTCCGTCGATCATGAGGACCCGATCGAGGAACTGTTCGAGGACCAGCTTTCCTGCGCCGATCTGGTCGTGCTGTCCAAGGTCGATCTCATCGACGCGGCGAAGCTCGCCGAGGTCGAGGCGCTGGTTCGCCGCGAGGCGCGGCCCGCGGCGCGCAGCGTTCGAGCCGAGAAGGGCGTATTGCCGGTCGAGGTGTTGCTCGGCATCGGCGCGGCGGCCGAGGACGATGCGTTCGCGCGCAAGAGCCATCATGATCTTGAGGGCGAGGAGCACGACCACGACGATTTCGACAGCTTCACGGTTCGGGCGCCGGTCGCGGTCTCGATCGAAGCGCTCGGCGCGAGCGTCGCGCGCGCCATGGCCTTGCCGGGCGTGCTGCGGATCAAGGGCCGTGCCGGCGTGACGGGCAAGCCGCTGCCGGCGGTGGTGCAGGCGGTCGGGCCGCGCGTCGAAACCTATTTCGCGGCGGGTGGCGAGACAGGCCGGCTTGTGGTGATCGGCGAACGCGGGCTTGACCGCGCAGCCATCGAAGCGGCACTGGGCTAGCACGATGCATCTCGTCGCGGGCGAAACGGAACGGATCGACGACGGCAGTTCGGCCGTCGATCTCGATCAGTCGCCCGGCGACATCGTGCTGATCTCGGCGGCCGATTCGGAGCTTGCCGCCTTCGCGGCGGCGGCTGGTCGCATGACGTCCGGCCCCAGCCTCCGCCTCGCCAATCTGATGCGGCTCGGCCATCCTTATTCCGTCGATCTCTATCTCGAAAAGACGCTCGCCACGGGGAGGCTCGTGGTGCTCCGGCTGATCGGCAGTGCCGGCTACTGGCCCTATGGGCTGGAGGCGCTCCGGGCGCTCTCGCGCGGTGGCGGGCCGCGGCTCATCGTGGTGCCCGGCGGCGACGAGCGCTGGGACCCGGCGCTCGAGGTCTTTTGTACGGCGCCGCTCGACGACTGCCGCCAGTTCTGGCGCGCCGCTGTGGCGGGTGGGCCGGCGAATATCGATCGCGCCTTGCAGCTCCTTCGCCATCTCGTAGGAACCGGCGCGCGGCCAGACGAGGCGGAGCCGCTGCCGGTGGCGGGTTTGCACCATGACGGTGCAGACGGACGGCCGCTGGCGCTGATTGTGTTTTATCGCGCGTTGATAGAGGGCGGCTCGACGGGGCCGGTCGATGATCTCGTCGCGGCGCTCGATCGGGAGGGCATCGCCGCCCGCGCGGTCTTCGTCAGCAGTCCCAAGAACCCTGAGGCTGCCGCGTTCCTCGCTCGCGCTGTGGCCGAGACGCCGCCCGACATTGTGATCAACGGAACGGCCTTCGCGCTTTCGAAGCCCGGCCGCCGAACGGAACCGACCGCGCTGGATCGTTCTGGGCGGCCGGTGCTGCAGATCGTCTTTGCCGGGACGACCCGCGCGGCGTGGGAACAGTCGGCGCGCGGGCTCGGGCCACGCGACATGATCATGAATGTCGTGCTGCCTGAGGTCGATGGGCGCATCCTGACGCGGCCGGTGTCGTTCAAGGAGGAACTGCCGCGCGACGGCGTCACCGACAGCCGCATCGTCGCCTATCACGCCGATCGCGAGCGCATCGCCTTCGTCGCGGCGCAGGCGGCGCGCTGGGTCCGTCTCGGCCGCAAGCCGGCGCGCGACCGGCGCATCGCGATCATCCTCTCCAATTATCCCGGCCGTGACGGACGTATCGGCAATGGCGTCGGCCTCGACACGCCTGAAAGCACGATCCGAATTGCCGAGGCCATGCGCGGCGTCGGCTATGGGCTGGAAGGGTTTCCGGCGACCGGTGCCGCGATGATGGCCGCGCTGGAGGCGGCACAGGGCGCGCTGCCGAGCGTCGAAACCGTCAGCCTCGCACTCTCCGACTACTACGCCTTCCGTGACGCGCTGCCGGATGCCCTGAAGGAGCAGCTCGCCGCCCGCTGGGGCGCCCCCGAGGACGACCCGTCCTTTGCCGATGGCGTTTTTCACCTCGCGATCCTGCGCTTTGGCCATATCGTGATCGGCGTGCAGCCGGCGCGCGGCTATGGTGTCGATCCCAAGGCGACCTATCACGACCCGCTGTTGCCGCCGCCGCATCACTATCTCGCCTTCTATGCCTGGCTGCGGCGCGTGTTTGATGCCGATGCGATCGTCGAGGTCGGCAAGCATGGCAATCTCGAATGGCTGCCGGGCAAGGCGATCGGGCTCTCGGCGGAGTGCTGGCCGGAAGCGGCGCTTGGCCCCGTGCCGCTCATCTATCCGTTCATCGTCAACGATCCCGGCGAGGGCGCGCAGGCCAAGCGCCGCAGCGCGGCCGTGATCGTCGATCATTTGATGCCAGCGATCACGCGCGCCGAAGCGCACGGCCCCTTCGCCGAACTCGAAACGCTGATCGACGAATATCATCTGGCGCTGGGTGCTGATCCACGCCGGCGCGACGATCTCGAACGCGAGATTCTCGAGCGCGCCGCCCGGCACGGCATCGACCGTGACCTCGCCATCGGGGAGGGCGATCCCGCCCAAGCTTTGCGCGCAATCGACGCCCATCTTTGCGACATCAAGGACTTGCAGATCCGCGACGGGTTGCATGTCCTCGGCCAAAGCCCTGCCGGCGCGGCGCTGGTCAGCACGATGGCGGCGATCGCCCGTGTGCCGCGCTCAGGTGCGCGCGCGGCCGATACTTCGCTGGTTCGTGCCATCGCGGCCGATCTTGGTCTCGGCGATTTCGATCCGCTGGCGCCGGATCACGCCGCCGCCTGGGATGGGCCGCGGCCTGATGCCCTCATGGCCATCGACGATGCCGTTTGGCGGAGCGCCGGCGACACGGCCGAGCGTATCGAGCTTCTGGCGGCGGGCTTGGTGGCCACGACGACGAACTCAAGTCGGCCGCGTTTCGGCCCGGCAACAGATGCGGTGCTGGACTGGATCGCCGACGATCTCGCGCCGGCGCTCGCACGCTCCGGCGCTGACGAGATCGCGGCCGTCCTGGCGGCACTCGACGGACGTTTCGTTCCGCCCGGACCGGCAGGTGCACCCTCGCGCGGCCGGCCGGACGCGCTGCCGACCGGCCGCAATTTCTTTTCGGTCGATACAAGAGCCGTTCCGACCGAGGCGGCCTGGCGGATCGGGCGTCGCGCGGCTGAGGCGCTGGTGACGCGCTATATGCAGGACGAGGGCGCATGGCCCCGTGCCATTGCGCTCACCGTCTGGGGCACGGCCAATATGCGCACGGGCGGCGACGACATCGCGCAAGTGCTGGCGCTCATCGGTGCCGAGCCGGTGTGGGAAGCCGGCACGGGCCGCGTCACCGGCTTTCGCGTGCTGACGCTGGCCGAGCTGAAGCGGCCGCGCGTCGACGTCACGCTCAGGATTTCCGGCATGTTCCGCGATGCCTTTCCCGAACAGATCGATCTGATCGATTCTGCCATCCGCGCCGTTTCGGAACGAGACGAGCCTGAGGATGCCAACCCGATCGCGGCTGCGCGCCGGCGGGAAGGCGATGCGATGCGGATCTTCGGCAGCCAGCCGGGCGCCTATGGCTCCGGGCTGCAAGCGATGATGGATCACGACATCTGGGAGGACCGCGCCGACCTCGCGGAGGCATTCCTCGGGGCGAGCGGCTTCGCCTATGGTGGCGGCGCCGAGGGCAAGGCGGCCGGAGACCAGTTTCGCACCAGGCTCGGCGCTGTCGACGCTATCCTGCACAATCAGGACAACCGCGAGCATGACATCCTCGACAGCGACGAATATCACCAGTTCCAGGGCGGGTTGGCGCTGGCCGCGGAAGCCGTCGCGGGCCGGGCGCCGCGCCTGTACCATGGCGACCATGCGACGCCCGACAATCCGGTGGTGCGTCCGCTGTCAGAAGAAATCGGGCGGGTGGTCCGCGGGCGCGCGACCAATCCGAAGTGGATCGATGGCGCCATGCGGCACGGCTATCGCGGCGCCTTCGAGATCGCGGCGACCGTCGACCTCTTGTTCGGTTTCGCCGCCACCACGCATGCGGTCGGCGATCATCACTTCGATGCGCTCTATGACGCTTATCTCGCCGATGAGCGGGTAGCGGATTTCATTGCCGACGCCAACCCGGCGGCGCTCATCGGAATGGCGGCGCGCTTCGAGGCGGCGATCGCGCGTGGCCTGTGGTCGCCGCTGCGCAACAGCACGCGCGCCCGCCTCGCCGCCCTTTCGGCCCGGCACGCCCCTTTGGAGACGACAGCATGACCGACGAACCCGCAGCCCCCGATCTCGACGCCCGCCACACCGAGAAGATGAAGAAGAAGAAGGCGGTCCGCGACAAGATCCTGGCGACCAAGACGGTCGAGAAGGGTCTGATCATCGTCCACACCGGCAAGGGCAAGGGCAAATCGACGGCCGCCTTCGGCATGGTGTTCCGGTCGCTCGGCCATGGGTTCCCGGTTGCCGTGGTGCAGTTCGTCAAGGGCGCCTGGGAAACGGGCGAGCGGTTCGCGCTTGAACGGTTCGGTGATCTCGTCTCGATCAATACGCTGGGCGAGGGCTTCACCTGGGAGACGCAGGACCGCCAGCGCGACATCGCGGCGGCGCGGCACGCCTGGGAAACGGCCAAGGATCTCATTCGCGGCGGCGCGCATCACATCGTGCTGCTCGACGAACTCAACATCGTGCTCCGCTACGACTATCTGCCGGTCCAGGAGGTGGTCGATTTTCTCACCACCGAGAAACCGGCGGATGTCCATGTTGTCATCACCGGTCGCAACGCGCCGGATGCGCTGATCGAGATCGCCGACCTCGTCACTGAAATGGAGATGATCAAGCATCCGTTCCGATCCGGCGTGAAGGCGCAGAAGGGCATCGAGTTTTGAGGCGCGGGGGCTGTCGCGCGCCATGACTCGTGCCGTGATGTTCCAGGGGACGGGCTCGAATGTCGGAAAGTCGACGATCGTTGCCGGCCTTGCTCGCCTGCTCGCGCGGCGCGGGATGAAGGTCGCGCCGTTCAAGCCGCAGAACATGTCGAACAATGCCGCCGTGACGGCCGATGGCGGCGAGATCGGCCGGGCGCAGGCGCTGCAGGCCCGCGCGGCCGGTGTGCCGGCCAGTGTGCACATGAACCCGGTGCTGCTGAAGCCGGAAAGCGAGATCGGCGCACAGGTGATCGTGCAGGGCCGCCGCTTCGGCACGATGCGGGCGCGGGAATATGGAGGCCGCAAGGCCGAATTGCTGCCCTTCGTTCTCGAAAGCTATCAGCGGCTCGCGCGCGACGCCGACATCGTCCTCGTTGAAGGCGCCGGCAGTCCGGCCGAGATCAACCTTCGCGTCGGCGACATCGCCAATATGGGTTTTGCTGAAGCCGCCGGACTGCCGGTCATTCTCATCGGCGACATCGACCGTGGCGGCGTCATCGCCAGCCTCGTCGGAACGCGTGCGGTGCTGCCGCGCGCCGATCGCGACTGCATCGCGGGCTTTCTCATCAATCGCATGCGCGGCGATGCGACGCTGTTCGAGGCCGGGCTTACGGCGATCACCGCGGCGACAGGCTGGCCAGCGCTAGGCGTCGTGCCGTGGTTCGCCGATACCAGCCGACTGCCGGCCGAGGATATTCTTGATCTCGGCCGCGCGCGGCCCGATGGCGAGGGCTGTGTCATCGCGGTGCCGCTGCTGCCGCGCATCGCCAATTTCGACGATCTCGATCCGCTGGCGCTGGAACCCGGCGTCGACGTCGTGCTGGTCGAGCCTGGCGAACCGATCCCCGTCGCCGATCTCATCCTGTTGCCTGGCTCGAAATCGACGATGGCCGATCTCGCCTTCCTGCGCGCCGAGGGCTGGGACATCGATATCCTCGCGCACCACCGGCGTGGCGGACGCGTCGTCGGCCTCTGCGGTGGCTATCAGATGCTCGGCCGAAGTATTGCCGATCCCGATGGCATCGAGGGTGCGATCGGTGTCGTGCAGGGGCTCGGGCTGCTCGCAATTGACACCGTGCTCGGCGACGACAAGACCACAACTGTCTTTGCCGGACGCGAGGCCGTGACCGGCCGCGCGGTCAATGGCTACGAGATCCATCTTGGCCGCAGCGAAGGCGAGGATCGCGGGCGGCCCTGGCTGATCGGCCCTGATGGCGGCGAGGGCGCCGTTTCGTCCGACGGGCGCGTTCGCGGATGCTATGTGCACGGTCTCTTTTCCGCCGATGCCTTTCGTCGCGACTTCCTGGCCGGGCTCGGCGCGACGCCCTCGGCGCTCGATTATGAGTTCGAACTGGACGCAGTGCTCGACCGCCTGGCCGATCATCTCGAAGCGCATCTCGACATCGAGGCCATCCTCACGATCGCAGCCACAGCGCGATGATGACGACGAGCGTCGCGGCGAGAATCGTCGCAACCTTCAGAACCTTCAATGCGCGGGTGATGTCGGCCGGGTCGGCATCGATTCGGCCGGCTGGATTGAGGAAGGGATCGTCGACGACGAGCGCGCCATAGCGGCGCGGACCCGCGAGCGCCAGATCGAGCGCGCCGGCCATGGCGGCCTCGGGCCAGCCGGCATTCGGTGAGCGGTGCTTGCGGGCATTGTCGAGCATGACGATGAAGGTGGACCCGATCGAGCTCCCGACAAACGGCGCCGCCATCACGATGAGGAAGCCGGCAAGGCGGCTCGCCGGCAGATTGACGACGTCGTCGAGCCGAGCCGAGGCCCAGCCGAAAGCGCGGTGGCGCTCGCTGCGATGGCCGATCATCGAGTCGGCGGTGTTGATCATCTTGTAGGCGAAGAGACCGGGCAGTCCGAGAAGGGCGAACCACAGCGCCGGCGCGACGAAGCCGTCGGAAAAGTTCTCGGCAGTCGATTCGATGGCCGCCCTGCAGATGCCGGCCTGGTCGAGACTGTCGGGGTTGCGACCGACGATCATCGAGACGGCGCGGCGCGCCGCTGAGAGACCGCCTACGGCGAAGGCATCGCGCACGCGCGCGACGTGATCGTGGAGGCTGCGGCTCGCGAGGAAGATCGATGCGATGACGGGAATGGCGACGAAGCCATAGGTCCAGCGCGCCAGAAGGGCCTCGGTGACAAAGCCGGCGCCGGCGGAGATCACGACGAGCGATATGATGACGAGCATGCCGGTGACGCGGCGGAGCGCATCCGCGCGTCGATCGCCAGCGGTCGGCGGCACAGCGTTCCAGCTGCGGTCAGCCCATCCGATCAAACCGCCGAACCACGCGACGGGATGTGGCAGTCGCCGCCACAGCCAATCGGGATCGCCGATGAGGCCGTCAATGAGGATGGCGGCGACGAGAAACCATAACCGCCATTCGAAGGCTGATTCGATCACCGTGACGCCGCCGGAAAGCAAAGACCGTTGTCTCGATTCATCCGCTCTACAATCCAGCAACCATTCGACACAAATCCCTCATCCAAAAGTGGTACTCATCTTGCTAGAATTCACCACGGCGGCTGGCGGGCAGCCGGCCAAGTGGATGCGGACCGTTTCATGGACGAATTACGGCCATTTGACCCTGCCGTCAGCCAGTTTCCTTTGCCGATGAGCGCAAAGCGAGCGCAATTTGAAGCGCGCAATGCACGGCGTCAGCGCCTGCACCTGCCCAAGGGCCACCCCTATCGTCGCGTCCCCGTCTGGATGCCCTATGGCGTCGCAAAGATCCTGTGCAAGGTGATCGGCTAGCTCATCCACTCTCCGGATCCCCTGCCGGCTCGATGGTGCAACCCATTCTGATGAGGGGCGACATTGCCCATTTGGTCGCCGGGTCTCGGAAACGCGTGCGAATTCGTGTTTTGCGTCCGTTGCCCGTTGCGCAACGCGTCCGGCATTGCCATAGGTTTCCCCGGGCAGGTTGGGTTTCAAGTGAGGGTGTAAAGGTGAGGGCGCGGGTTCATGCGCCTCGCTGACGTTCCCCCCAAGGCCGCGGAGACGCACCTGAAGTGTCGAATTTGAGAGCCTCTGAGGCACATCTTCTGGAGTTGCGGAAGATCCATTCGATGCTGCATTCCGCAATGGATTCGTTGATTAAGGATCTGAACGCGAATGAAGCGGCCCGTGTTCTGATTCTGCTGGATGATCGCCTGACGTCCCTTATCAACACGGCCGAACCGGATCGCGAAAAGAAAGCTGGCGACGAGGCCGCGAAGCCGTCGTCGGGCGACGAAAAGAAAGCCCAACAACCGACACGGCAAAAAACCGAGAAGGAGGTCGCCGAGCGGTCCGCTACGGTCCATCAGCCCGCGCCGCCATCGGAACAGCCGCTGCGTCAGACCCCGGCTCCGGCAGAGGCTCGCGCGGTCTCCATTGCCAGGGAACAGCCCCCTGAGGCCCGGCTCATTCCAAGCGACCCGATCGTCGCCGTGCCGCCTCAGCCGGAGGCGATTCCCCGGCCCGGCGCCGAACTGCCGTCGTTCGAGGCGATGATCGCGTCCGCGGCGAAGGCCAATCTGGCCAGGCCGCAAACCGAGGAACCTGAGCCCGGTCCGCCGCTGGAAGCAACGCCGAATGCGCCGCCCGTGGCGGAAGAATCGAGCGATGCACCGAAGCCGGCGGACCTGCCGCCGGCAGCCTCAGCGCCGGTCGTTACACCTGATGTCGTCGACAAGGAAAGCGAAGAGCTGCCCGACGACGAGCCGGAATGGATCGAGGAGGACCTCGAAGACGGGGCTGACCTGCAGGAGGCGATCGAAATCGAGGCGCCAAAGCAGCGTTTGACTCAACGGCTGTTGTCGCGGTTCCGGCTGCCCGGGCTCGGGCGTCGGCAGACTGTTGATGCCGCACGTCCCGAGGAGGCCGATGTCGAGGATGAGGCTGCCGAGCCTCTGGCGGAGGACATCGTGGAAAGTTTCGAGGAGGCTGCCGCCCCGTTCCCAGAGCCTGATGCGATCGCCGATCCCGGGCTGCGGCGCCTGCATGCCGCAGCCGAACAGCTTTCGACCGGTCAATTGCTCGCCGAGGCCGCTCTGCGCACGAGCAACCGGATCGAATTGCGCAAGGTCGATGACGGACTCGATCTCATCGTCAAGGGACTGCCAAAGCCGCTCGGAACGGTGCGGCTTTCCGAGACGGATGGCCATGTGCTCTACCAGCCGCGCTTCGGGCTCGATATTCCGAACCGCGAACCCAATCGCGCCGATCTCGAGATCTGGATGAAGGCGATGGCCGACGTGGTCGTGCGCGTGCTCGAGGATATCGGCCGGCGCCGCAATGGCGGAGAGGCTGGCTCCAGCAAGGATGAGGCGTCCTGAGGACGACCTCTCCTTACCCCGGCCTGAGCGCCTAACTAGAAGAAACCATCGAGGAAGGTAACCCGTGGAGCGATCCAAGCTTCGTCCGCATGATCCAATCGTCAGCGTCTATCCGCTACCGCTCGATGCGATGCTCGCCCGCGACGAAGCCCACAAGGCGCGACGTCTGCGCAAGAGACTTCCGCCCGGCCATCCCTATCGCCGGCTGCCGCTCTGGATGCCCTATTGGCTGGCGCGATTCATCAACGGCTCCGCCCCGAGTTCACGCCCCGGCTGAGTCGCACAGCGTTCGAATCGATTAGCCGCGGTCGGCGCCGCGCAGGGACGCGGCGGCCGCTTTCCTCAGGTGCGGATGGGGTTTTCGAGGAACCAGTGATAGGCTTTGGAGAGGCCGTCTTCGAATGAAGTCGTCGCATGCCAGCCGAGTGCATTGATGCGCTCGACGTCCATGCGCTTCAGCATGGTGCCGTCCGGCTTCGTCCGGTCCCAGTCGATCTCACCCTTGAAGCCGGTAACACGGCGGACGGTGTCCGCGAGCTCGGCGATGGTGATGTCCGAACCGGTGCCGACATTGAGATGCTCATAGCCGGAATAGTTCTGAAGCAGGAACACGCAGGCATCGGCGAGGTCGTCGACATAGAGGAATTCGCGACGCGGCGTGCCGGTGCCCCAACATGTGACCGATGCATCGCCGCGCTGCTCGGCCTCATGAAACCGGCGGAGCAGGGCAGGGATGACATGGCTCTTCTGCGGGTCGAAATAGTCGTTCGGGCCGTAGAGGTTCGACGGCATCGCCGAGATGTAGTCCACGCCGTGCTGCTTGCGATAGGCCTGGCAGAGCTTGATGCCTGCGATCTTAGCGATCGCGTACCACTCATTGGTCGTCTCGAGCGGTCCGGTCAGCAGCGCATCTTCGGGGATCGGCTGCGGCGAGACCTTCGGATAGATGCAGGATGAGCCGAGAAACAGCAGCTTGTCGGTCCCAACGGTGAAGGCGCCGTGGATGAGGTTCGCCTCGATCATCAGGTTTTCGTAGAGGAAGTCGGCCGGATAGGTATCGTTGGCCAGAATGCCGCCGACCTTGGCTGCCGCGACGATCACCACATCGGGCTTGGTGCGCTTCAGGAATGCTGTGACCGCCGCAGGGTCGCGCAGATCAGCTTCTTCGCGAGTCGCCGTCACGACCTCCACGCCGTCGCGCTCGAGCCTGCGGACGACGGCCGAACCGACCATCCCGCGATGCCCCGCGACATAGACCCGCCGCTTCGAGAGCGAAAACTCGGTCATCGACAGCAACCCTTCCTTGAATGAACGCTTCAGTCTGAACTTGTGCGGCGCAGCATTGCCCGAAACGTGCCGCTCTGTCGAGATCGGCACACTTCGAGGCAGGAGCGCGGCGGCGAGGCGCCCGATGCCGGCAGACGTCGCGGAGGTCCTGGTGAGCCCGATGGGATTCGAACCCATGACCCCATGATTAAAAGTCACGTGCTCTACCGGCTGAGCTACGGGCTCGTCAGGGACCTGCGCGAAAGTGCGCGGAACCTAGTCGGCGCGCGGCGGTGGGTCAATAGCGGCGGCGCGCATGATGCGTCCATGCGGCAGGTTGCGCTGGCAAGAGGCGCCACCGATAAAAGAGCATCCCCCTGGAACATGGCAACATGCTGACATCCTGTCTCACCTTTTTCTTCAGCGTTCTCGCGGCGCGCGGCCGAAAGTGCGGTCGGCGGGCAGCTGCCTTGCTGGCTATGGTTATCCTCCCGGCGATCCCTCTTGCCGCGCCCGCCGCACCGCCCGTCGCAGAGTATGCGTCCGCGGATCTGATGCGCGGATTCATGCTGACCGTGTTCGGGCGCGAAGGGCCGAAGTCGAGCGCGATGGCCGGCCAATATGTCAACAAATTCATCGATCCTGTCGGTGTGCTCGTGCTCGACAACAGCTCCGTGCCGTCGCGGGAGGGCGAGGTCCGCTCCTTTGTCAAGCTTCTAGCCCGTACGGTGCCCAATCTGAAGATCGCGATGACGGACGATCCGGCCAAGGCGCGGATGTTCGTGTTTCTCGTCAACCGGTCCAACTATCGCCGCGTGATCGCGGATGCACTCCCGAAGGGCGAGCAGGCATCGTTCCTTGAGGGCAACCGCTGCTCCACGATCATGTGGAACCGCACGACCGGCGTGCTCGATCGCGCTTATGTCTTCGTGCTGGCCGATCGCGGCGACAAGGCGTTCACAAGCTGTCTGACGGAAGAGCTTACGCAGGCGCTGGGACCAGCCAACGACAGCGATCAGCTGCCTTATTCCCTCTACAACGACAGCAACGATGTCGGCACGTTCGAATTGTTCGACTGGTACATCCTGTCCATGCTCTACGACCGCGACATCCTGGCTGGCATGACGCAACAGGAGGCGCTGGCCCGGCTGCCGAAGGCCATTGCACGGCTGCGGCCGAAAGCAGCTGCCGCGGCACGGCTGTTGGCTGCGCATCAGGGTCTTGATTGATCTGCTGCAGTGCAATACGGTTTGTGCGGCGCAATTAAGCCACAATTAGGCTTAAAGAAGAACGTTGCCTGAGGAGGAACGTCAGGCCCTTGCCGAAGCGGGGTCATGATAGTCGGCCGTTGGCGGCCGGGATCGGTGGGCTGATGCGGGGAACGGATGCAAGCGCCTCACGGCGGGAGTTGAGTGCTTGATCGACCTTCATTGTCACATACTGCCTGGAATTGACGACGGCGCTCCGGACATCGACGTCTCGATCGCCATGGCACGCGCTGCCGTCGCCGACGGCATCACGGTCACCGCCTGCACGCCGCACATCATGCCGGGCGTCTACAACAATAGCCGGACCATCATCGAAGAGCGGATGGCGGTTCTATCGGCACGCTTCGCCGAAGAAGGAATCGATCTGAAGCTGGTGGTCGGCGCCGACGTCCATATGGACGTCGAACTCGCCTCCGGGCTCAAGTCTGGCCGCATTCCCTCACTCAACAATTCCCGCTATTTCTTGTTCGAGCCGCCGCACCATGTGCCTCCGCCGCGCATCGAGGACAACGTCTTCTCGATCATGTCGGCCGGCTATGTACCGATCCTGACGCATCCCGAGCGGCTGTCATGGATCGAGAGCCATTACGCAGTGATGGAGCGTCTGGTGAAGATGGGCGTGCTCATGCAGATCACTGCCGGATCGGTCACGGGCAAATTCGGCCGGCGCGTGCGGCACTTCGCCGACAAGATGATCGACGAGGGGCTCGTCCATATTCTCGCAACGGATGCTCACAACCTCACCGGCCGGCCCCCGAATCTGTCGCATGCCCGCGATCTGATCGCGGAGCGATTGGGCGAGGCCGAGAGCATTCACATGACGGCGACGCGGCCGCAGGCTATCATCGACAACCTCTCTCCGGACCTCATGCCATCGCGACCGGTGGCGGGTCTTTCGACGAGAAGCGAGACTCAAAAAGGATTGTTGGCTCGGTTCGGCTTCGGAAGACGGAGCAGGGCATCGTAGATCCCCGGCCTTGCATGGTGCATTGCGAGACGAGCCCGCATTGCATCATTCCGCTCGGCTGGTGTAGTTGATATATGCAGCGCGGGTCACCGCGAAGCTCTGCGCGACAGGAGTTCCAGTGCCCGTTCGAATTTCCATCGCGGTTGTTCTGATCGCCACTTTGCTGGCCGCTTGTTCCTCCGTGCCTACCCCGTCGAACGAAGCAACCATGAGTAGCTATGCTACCGCGCCCGTATCCAGGGGTACGTTCTCGGCGGCGCAGGGGGGGCTTCCCGCGAGTGCTGGCGCAGGAGCGCTGCCGGCGCCGACTTTCGATCAAGCGACTGCACTGCAATACAAGCTTGGTCCGCTCGACGTTCTCGACATCGTCGTGTTCCAGGTGCCGGACCTCTCGGGCACCTTCCAGGTCGGTTCGGATGGGTCGCTTGGTTTGCCGCTGGTCGGCAATATCCGCGCCGCCGGCCGCACGGCTCAGGAAGTGAAGAAGGAGATCACCAGCAAGCTGGCGGCCTCATATCTCCAGCAACCACAAGTTACGGTAACGGTCACCGGTTTCTACAGCCAGAAGGTCACGGTTGACGGCACGGTGGCGAAACCTGGCGTCTTCCCTGTTTCGAAAGGTGGATCGACGCTGCTCGAATATATCGCGCTCGCTGGTGGCATGCCGCGCCAAGCCGATCCATCCAATGTCGTGATCTTCCGGGAGATCGGTGGCAAGCGCATGGCGGCGCGCTTCGATGTCGCGCAGATCCGCAAGGGTGCGGCGACCGATCCGATCGTTTACGGCGGAGACACCATCGTGGTTCCGGCTTCGGGCGTGCGCAGCGCATGGGCGGATTTCCTTTCCGCAGTGCCGGCGGCCTCATTCGTTGCCAGTGTAGGCGGGCTATAGCCAATTCGGGCCTGATTCTCAGGAGGACTTGATGAGCGACGACCCGAGATCAGACAAGGCGGTGACGACGTGGAGCGCTTCGACTGCGCCTGCGAAACCGTCGATGGCCCTGTCGCAGAATCTGTACGGACCGGCGCCGGTCGACACGCAGGCGGAGAAGCTTGGCCTCGATATCGGTCGCATCTTCCGCGTCGTCATGAAGCACCGTTATGTGATCGGCGGCATCGCTGGCGCCTGCCTCGTGCTCGGCATCATCATGACGCTCACGGCAACGCCGCTTTATATGTCGGACGTCACGATCGAAACGTCAGCCGACACCGTCAAGGTCATGGATGACAAGTCGCTCGATCCGCAGAATGGCAGCGAGCAGACAGACATCTCCACCTATGTCGAGTTGATCGGCAGCCGCTCGCTTGCGGAGCGCGTCGTCAACGATCTGAAGCTTGCCGACGACCCCACATTTGTCGATCCGGTTAATCGCTCGCTGATTGCGCGCGCCAAGGGGCTGATCTTCGGTTCTACCGGCAATGATGGGCAGCGCTCGCTCAATTCTCGTCAGAAAGCGGCGATTAGCACCGTTCTCAAGAACACCATCGCGAAGGCGGTCAAGACGTCCAGGCTCCTGACGATCAGCTACAGCGACACCGACCCGCGCCGAGCGCAGCGCATAGCAGATGCCTTGGCGTCCGGTTTCATCAAAGCCAATCTTGATCGGCGCTTCGACGCCACGACCTATGCGCGTCTGTTCCTTGAGGACCAGCTACAGCAGATCAAGCTGAAGCTCGAGGATTCCGAGCGCAAGGTCGTCGCCTATGCCGACCGCGAAAAGCTCGTCACATTGGACGATCAGAAGACGATCCTCTCCCAGAAGCTGGAAGATCTGAATACGGCTCTTGGCAAGGCGGCGGTCGACCGCGCCAATGCGGAGCAGCTCTGGTTGCAGGTGAAGGATGTCAAGGAATATTCGGACATTCCGTCGACCCAGCAATTACCGACGATCATCAACCAGCTTCGTGCGTCGCGTTCGGATCTTGTTGCCGACTATCAATCGAAGCAGCTGACTTTCAAGTCAGGCTTTCCAATGATGGTGGCGCTGAAGGCCAGGATCGACGATATCGACCAGCAGATCGCGCAAGAGGTCGAGAAGACCAAGAACACGATCCGGTCGACCTATGAGTTAGCGGTCCAGCGCGAGCAGGCATTGACAGTGGACCTCGACGCGACGCGCGCCGAACTCATCGATACGCGCAACCGAAGCGTCGAATATACAATGCTGCAGCGCGAGGCCGACACCAACCGCACGCTCTATGACGGGTTGCTGCAGCGTTTCAAAGAAATCAGCGTCATCGGCGGCGTTGCCGCCAACGGACTTTCAATCGTCGACTCGGCCAGTCTTCCGGGCGGACCCTATTCCCCGCGTCTTGCCTTCAACGTTACCCTGGCCTTGTTCGCCGGCATGCTGCTTGGTCTGGGCGCTGCGTTTGGCCTCGAATATTTCGACAACACGATCAAGACGCCCGACCAGATGGAAGTCCTGCTTGGCATTCCGGTGTTGGGCCTCATTCCCGTGTTGCCGGCCGACCAGTCGGTCCAATCGGTGCTGGAGGATCCGCATTCCGCGATTTCGGAAGCCTACCGAAGCGCGCGAACGGCGCTGCAGTTCTCGACCGATCGCGGTGTGCCGAAGAACTTCGTCGTCACCAGCGCTCGTCCGTCCGAAGGCAAAACGACGACCGTCACGACGCTTGCACGCATGTTTGGCCAGATCGGCATGAACATCCTCGTGATCGATGCGGATCTCCGCAATCCGTCGATGCACAAGATCATCGGCATCGACAACAGCTTTGGCCTCAGCAATTTCCTCACCGGAAGCGTCGAATCGGAGACGATCATCCGTGATTCGGGCGTTGAGAACGTTTCGGTCATTACGTCGGGGCCGATTCCGCCCAATCCGGCAGAGCTTCTTTCCAGCCCGAAGATGCTGACGCTGCTGACCGAATTGCGCGACCAGTTCGATCTCATCATCGTCGATAGTGCGCCCGTCATGGGTCTCGCCGATGCATTGCTGCTATCGAGCGTAGCCGATGGCACGCTGATCGTCTGTTCGGCTGGTGAAACTCCAGCCGAGACCGTGAAGGCGGCGACGAAACGCCTTGCGATGACCAACAGCCAGTTGCTCGGCGGTATCCTGACGAAGTTCAATGCGCAGAAGGCCGGCTACGGTTACGCCTATTACGGTTATGACTATTATGGGTATGGCAAGGATAACCAGCCTCAGCCCTCGCTGCCTGCAGCCTGAGGCTGCATTCGGATGGTGCTAAGGTCTGGCGATCCGGGTACGCATCGGTTAGCCTCTCGCCGCCGCTTCGGACAACCCGGGCGCGCAGGGCTGGAAATCGAATATGCGTCATTATCGGGGGCTTCAATTAAGGCGCGGTGGTCCGCCGGCGACACGGTCGCGGGCCTCTGTTGCTGCGCAAGCCGCCGTCGACACAGCCAAGCTGGACGATGCACTGACGGTCGCCGTCCGTCTCTACCGTTCGCCGGGTCTCGCGCGGGGGATCCGACATTCGCCCTTGCCGCCAGAGATCATTCTGGTCATCAAGATCGCGGCGGGCTGCCCGATATCCTGTGCCTTTGCGGCGAAGCAGACGGGTCTCGACGAGCCGTCCCTCACGCGAATCGCGACACTCTATCTTCTGGTAGCGCTGTTCGGACAGGACTCGGATCCGCATCGAACGCTTGGCCTTGCCGCCGGAGCGTCGCAGGAGCTCGTTCAAGACCACAGGAAGTGGCTCTTGAAATGGCTCCATCCGGACCGGAATCCCAATCCGAATCTTGCCGGCCTCTCGGTGCGCGTGCTGGCTGCGTCGGCGGCGCTCGCCGGGGCGGCGTCGCAATTGCCCGCGCCGAAGGCCGAACCGCAGGGCGCCGTAGCACCAACGCCCACTGCCGCCGAAAGAGCCGAGCGTCGGCGGAAGCATCAGCTTCGCCATGTCTGGGTCCCGCTTCGGGTCGATGGCTAAGTCGCCGGTCGGCAAGGGTTATTGCGTTGGCCAGCGCCGAAGGCTCGTTGGGCGGGATGTTCCGCCATGACTGAGGCAGAGGGTCGCCGTCGGCGGAGCAAGTCGCGATCAAGCACGCGGAGCGGTAGCTCGCGGGTGGCGCGGTGGCACTGGAGTTCGTCGAAGGCGGTATTGTTAGTCAAAGGCGTGGCCGCGGCGTTTGTTTCTCTGGTCGCGATCGTTTTCATCAGCCAGCATTTCAGTGCGGACGATGTGGTCTCCCCGATTGCGGATGCCGGCTGGCACAGTGATGGCGTCACCGGCGATCTCGCAAAGGGCATGAGCGCACTGATCGCGCGGCCGCAGGCGCTCGACGAGGCAAGGGCGGCGGCGAATCGGGCCCTCGAACTCAGTCCGCTGAATATCGGGGCTCTCGATATCCTCGCTTATGCCGCGGCCACCGCGGGGGACACGGCGGCCGTCGCCCGATATCGCAATCTGATCTACGAACGAACAAAGCGCCACACGCCCACATTGCGTTGGAAGTTCGACGATGCTGTCGTCGCGCGCGACTTCCCCGCGGCGACTGACGCCGCGAAAGCCATGTTGCGGCAGGATATCCAACAGCCAGACTCGCGCTATATGATGGCAGCGCTTGTGTCTTTGACAAACGATCCGCAGGCGCGACCCTTCATCCGGGCTGCCGTTTCGGAGCCGTCGCCCTGGCGCAGGCCATTCCTCGAGCTCTTCGCGAGCCGGGGCGATCCAGATCTCTTTCCGGACTTCATGGCTAGTCTGCCGCCCGTGGACCCGACCCGCTTGAGCATGAGCTGGTCCGTGTATTTCGACAGACTGATCAAGGGTGGTGCCAGCCGGCAAGCCTACGTGATTTGGACAAGCCTTCTGCCGCCGGATCAGATGCAGTCGCTGTCACTGCTCTACAATGGTGGCTTCGAATCCCCTGCCAGCGGGCTGCCGTTCGACTGGACCGTCACCAAGGCTCGCGGAATGGAGATTGTTGCCGACACCGATGATCCGGGTGAGGGAACCTCGTCGCTCAGGGTCACCTTCGGGGGCGCGCCGATCGACTTCCGCAACGTCCGCCAGACGCTCATTCTCGATCCCGGTCGCTATCGGATATCCGGCATGACGAAGACCCAGAACCTCGTCACGAATCGCGGCGTGTCATGGGGCGTCTACTGCAACGGAACGCGGGCCGAAACGCAGCTGGTTTCCTCGCCATCCTTCTCGGGGACGTCGGGCTGGACCCGCTTTTCGGTCGACTTCGACGTTCCGCCGCAATACTGCGAGTATCAGACCGTTCGGCTTGAACTTCCGGCACGGATCGACGCCGAGCGGCGTATTCAGGGAACGTTGTGGGTCGATGACCTCTCGATTGCTTCAGTGCAGGCTGGTACGACACCAGCCGCAGGAGGGTGATCATGTCTGACACAGCTCTCCTCGCGTCGCACTCTCACGATCGCGGTCAGACTCTTTATGACCGCGTCCTGTTCCTTTACGCCTGCGCCGTCTTCGCGATCGCGGTTCTTCTTGGCGGCGACACGGCCGTTGGGGCGTTTTCCGACCAGCTGATCGAGATCATCAGCGTTCCGTTGCTCATCCTGTCGCTTTCACGGCTCATGCGAACCCCGTGGCAGGCGGGTTGGGGGTGGGTGCTCGTGATTCCGGTTCTCGCGCTGGCCGTGCCGCTGTTGCAGCTTCTGCCCCTTCCGCCGGGGCTCTGGACGGGCCTGCCAGGGCGCGACGCGATGGTCGAAGTGCTGCAAGCCGCTGGATTGCCGATCGGATGGCGCCCGCTCAGCCTTGCCCCCTTCGCGACGCTCTATTCCTTTTTCTCCCTGCTTCCGGCTACCGCGCTGTTCGTCGCGACGATCCAGCTCGAGACCAGCCGTCGCTATGCATTGCTGCTGGGCGCGTTGGCAGTCGCGGGAATCAGTGGCCTTCTCGGCATCGTTCAACTGCTGAGCCGAGATGTATCCGACATCACGCTGCAAGGGGCCGGGAGTGCCGGCTATGCGATCGGGTTCTTCGCCAATCGCAATCACTATGCCGCCCTCATCTATGTGATGATGCCGCTGGCCGTCGTGTGGACCCTGCGCGAGATGCGGGGCAGCGGCGGGCGACGGCGCCTGCTCGGCATGGTGTTCGGTGGCGGCGTGGTGGCGAGCCTCCTGGTCGGGATGTCGTCCGCTTATTCTCGCGCCGGCATTGCGCTCGGTGTCGTGTCTCTGCTGGGCTCGGCCTTTATCGCCTGGCGTTCAGCGGGGCCGTCGCGGCTCGGGCGCTGGCCGGTGATCATTGCCGGCGCCGGGCTGCTCGTCTTTGCCGTCGTGCTGCAACTCGGGCTAATCCAGCTGCTGATCAATCGCTCGGTTTCCGACAATGCCCGTGCTTCCATCGCTCGGCTGACGCTGGAGGCGATCAAGCACTATTCCTTTGCAGGGTCCGGCTTCGGTACATTCGTGCCGGTGTTCAAGGCCTTCGAACAGCCATCCGACGTCATCGTCTTCTTCATCAACCACGCGCATAATGACTATCTCGAGCTGGCGCTCGAGGGGGGCGTTCTCGCGGTGATCGTCATTGCCGTCTTCCTTCTCTGGTTCGGCAAACGGTCATGGACCATCTGGCTGTCACGCTACTATGCGGTAAGCGGGGACCAGAGGATGCTGGCCAGCGCGGCCAGCCTGTCGATCGGCTTGCTGTTGTTGCATTCGCTGCTGGATTACCCGATGCGAACGTTGACGCTGATGAGCTGCTTTGCCGTCGCCTGCGCCTTCATGACGACGCCACCGCCCGAGGCGGAAAGCTCCCATCGCCGCCGCCAGGGCTCATCGCGGGGCGAGGCATCGGGCTCCCGTGAACGGACCTCGCGCAACTGAAGCATATAAGCCTTTGTGCTGCGGCGCCCGATCTCGGCGCGAAGGCGGCTGCGGCGGGGCTGCTCTGGCGGTGCTGGCCTTGGCAGCGTATGAAGGCGGTGGGGCGGGTTCATGCCGGATGGGCGGGATATGACGCAGTCGCACATTTATGTTGCACTGCCGCATAAAACCTCCATAACATTCGCGTTGAAGGCTCATCCGCATGATCGAGTGACGGCTCAACTTTTATCGAACGGCGACAGGATTCATGAGTTCACATACGGGGAAGACGGCGCTGATCACCGGCGCGACGGGTCAGGACGGGGCGTATCTTTCCGAGCTTCTGCTCGAGAAGGGCTATGTCGTGCACGGTGTGAAGCGGCGGTCGTCGTCGTTCAACACGGGCCGTGTGGAGCACCTCTATCAGGATCCGCATGAGAGCCATCCGCGCTTCATCCTGCATTATGGTGACATGACGGATTCGACCAATCTGATCCGCATCGTCCAGCAGACGCAGCCGGACGAGATTTACAATCTCGCGGCGCAGAGCCATGTCCAGGTCTCATTCGAGACGCCCGAATACACGGCGAATGCGGATGCGATCGGCACGCTGCGGCTGCTCGAGGCGATTCGTTTGCTTGGGCTGACGGAGAAGACGCGCTTCTATCAGGCGTCGACGTCCGAGCTTTATGGCAAGGTCCAGGAAATTCCGCAGAGCGAGACGACGCCGTTCTACCCGCGCTCGCCTTATGCCGCTGCCAAGCTCTATGGCTACTGGATCGTGGTGAACTACCGCGAGGCCTATGGCATGCATGCCTCGAACGGTATCCTGTTCAATCATGAGAGCCCGCTGCGCGGCGAGACCTTCGTGACGCGCAAGATCACGCGCGCGGTGTCGGCGATTCACCACGGCAAGCAAGACCGCCTCTATCTCGGCAACCTCGATGCCAAGCGCGATTGGGGCCATGCCCGTGAATATGTGCGCGGCATGTGGCTGATGCTGCAGCAGGACGAGCCGGACGACTATGTGCTCGCAACGGGCGAGACCCATACGGTTCGCTCCTTCGTCGAGAAGGCATTCGCGTCGGTCGACGTGACGCTGGATTGGCAGGGCGAGGGCGTTGAGGAAAAGGGCATCGACACGAAGACCGGTAACGTCCTTGTTGCGATCGATCCGCGCTACTTCCGTCCGACGGAAGTCGAGCTTCTCATCGGCAATCCCGCAAAGGCCAAGGCCAAGCTTGGCTGGAGCCATGAAACTGGCCTCGATGCGCTCGTGGCCGAGATGATGGTCGAAGACCTCAAGGTCATGGCCCACGCGCCGGTCATGCACAACGCGTGAGGATGGCGCGCATGGCTGTTTTCGAGGCGGGGCGCAGGCCATGACAGGACGGGTTCTCGTCTATGGCATGAACTACGCCCCCGAGATGGCCGGTGTTGGCCGCTACACCGGCGAGATCGCTGAACATCTCGCCGCTGGCGGCAAGGATGTCATCGTCGTGACCACGCCGGCTCATTATCCGGGCTGGGTGGTCCAGGCACCGTATCGAAACAGCTATCAAACCGAGCAGCTGAACGGCGTGACCGTGGTGCGCTGTCCGCTGCTTCTGCGCAAGCAGATGGAAGGCGTCTGGCGGCTGATCGCCCCGATCAGCTTTGCGGTGACCTCGCTGCCGGCCGTGCTGTGGCAATTCATCCGTCACCGGCCCGACACGGTGCTCTGCATCGAACCGACACTGATCGCCGCGCCGATCGCAGTTCTTGCCGCCAAGCTGACCGGCGCGAAGACGATCCTTCACGTCCAGGATCTCGAAGTCGATGCCGCTTTCGCCGTCGGTCACATCGGCAGCAAGCCGTGGCTGCGCCGTCTTGGTTACAACTTCGAGCGGCTGGTGATGCGCGCGTTCGACCGTGTGGTGACGATTTCGAACCGCATGGCTGAAAAGATCACTGAAAAAGGTGTGGCGGAAGCCAATATCAGCGTGATCCGGAACTGGGTCGATCTCGACCAGATCTTTCCCGTCGAAGGGCGCAGTCCGTATCGCGATGAACTCGACTATGAGGATGATACGTTCATTGTCCTCTATTCGGGCAATCTCGGCGCCAAGCAGGGCCTGCACATCCTGCTCGATGCTGCGGACGCGCTGAAGGACAATCGCTCGATCCGCTTCGTCATCGCCGGCGAGGGGCCGGCGAAAGATGACCTGATCGCGCGCTATGATCACCTGGAGACGGTCAAGTTCCTGCCGTTCCAGCCCTATTCCCGGCTGAACGCGTTTCTGAACATGGCCGATCTGCATGCCTTGCCGCAGGATGCCAACGCCGCCGATCTCGTCCTGCCGTCGAAGCTCGGCGGCATGCTGGCCTCCGGCAGGCCGATCGTCGTCACCGCGGCCTCGGACACGGAAATTTTCGAATTTCTGGGCCAGGCGGCGTTCATCACTCCGCCCGGCGATTCGGCTCGCCTCGCCGAGGCGATCCTCGACGTGGCGGCGCGCAAGATGACAACGGATCGGGTGCTGCAGCGAACGCTGTCATCGCAACTTTCGCGCACTGACGGACTCAAGCGCTTCGCCGATGCGATGGAGTTTTGACGCCGCTCAACCGGCGTCCTTGTCGGGGTGGGGCGGCTTCGAACTCGGCGCCGAGTTATTGATCAGGCGGGCCAGCCAATAGGGTACCCAGAGTGGTAACCGGCGGTAGGGATGGCCGACGGGCAGTTTCTTGCCCAGTCGGCGCGCACGGACCGTTTCATCTTTCGCGCGCTTGGCGTCCATCGGCAGCGGATAGATGCTGACGATCGGATCGCTGGGTGTGAGGGTCTTCTCGCCCGAGCTTCCCGAAGGGCGACTGCGGCGCCGACGCCTTGTGGCGGTAGCAGAGTCCGGCATCGTCTTGTCCTTCTTAACGCGGGCTCGCGGCGCGATGATATCGGCTCGCGGCGTGATCAGCTTCCGAAGACGGATCTTTGCCTTCGACTATTCGGCTCATTGTGCATCGACCCGTAAACCGCGCACAATATGAAGCTGATACTACTTTCGATATGGTCTTGGTCACATTCGACTGCGGTGTCGAACACATGCGATTGTCTTCTGTCTTGATTTGCAATCGTCCCCCGGTCTGAGCTGTCCGTCCTGGTCAAAGCCGGTTTAGCCCCTCTACGCCAACGCACAGATAGGGCGACCAGTTCCCGGCGCTGGTCCCTACGGACTCGCGCGAGCGCTTCCCGATCGCCAGCAAGCCCCCTTCCAATCGCGCGACTGTCCAGGGCGTCGTGACGGCACGCTCTATGTCCAGTAGCGCTTGCAGCCGACGAGGCGCTTGAAGGCTTTGTCGGCCCCGCGCAATTCGGACGGTTCCGGAGCAGAGGCCGTCAGTCCGAGGGCTGTGGTGACCGCGCCGCCTAGATGATCGCGCGCCAGGCGCTCGACATTGCGGCGGTCGTTCAGCCGGCCGAGATAGGTCTGCATATCGCGGACGGCGTCCTCCGCCTTTGCGCGGCGTTTCTGCGCCTTGTCGTCAGGGAAGAAGCCTCCAAAGAATTCAGTCGTATAGCGAAAGACTTTCGCTTCGATCCTCAGCTGATGCCGCGCCTTGACCGGCAACTGCGAGGGGCGGCGCGACCGGCTGATCCTCCGCCAACGGCGGCCCAGCGCCGCGGGAAGCTCTTCATCAATCACCGCTCTGCCGTCGGAGTGCAGTTCATCGGCAGGCGCGTCGATCTCGGCGAAAGCCAGCAGGTCGAGCATGGTCGCGGCGAAGCGACGTCCACTCAGCGTGCGCCGTGCTTTCGCAAGAACGCGCTGGCGCTCGGCGGCAATCAGGACCAGCGCGCCATCGGCGATCTCGGCATTTTGCGGCACGGCGCTGTTGAGGATATCGAGATCGCGAACCGTTCCGAGCCGCCGGAAAGCGCGGCGGATTGTTCGGGAGGGCCTGACGAACGAGCGCGTGGTGATGGTCTCGGCCGCGACGTCGAGCAGGCAGCGGAGCCGGCGTAGCAGCACGCGCAGCCTGTGCACCGCCTCGGCATCGCCGGGCGCAAGCACGCTCGGCCGTTCGATCGCAATCTCCTCGATCAGTCCGGCCATCATCCGGCGAATGGCGAGCGTGATGTTCGGCGGGTCGACTGTACCGGCCTTCTGTCTGTCGGGCGGCATGGCCGCTCCGAGAAGCTGATAGCCGCGCTCGGACTTGGCCAGCGGCTGGAGATGCAGCGCGACGCGCCGTGCGGCGGCGGTTGCCAGAGCGAAAGCCGCCTCGATCGTGCCGCCCTGGAGCTCGAACTCGACTTCCGTCACAGCTTCATTGCGATCCCCTGCGTCGATCGTGCCCTGGTCGAGACTGACACTGACGAGGCCGCCGCTTGCTTCGACGCGCCATTCGGTGCGCTCGGTGTCGATCGTAAAGACGGGCGCCAGACGGCCGGCCGTGATGGCAAGGAGGTCTCCGGGAAGGGCGGTCTCGAGCAATCCATGGTCGAGGGATTCGCCGGAGACAGGCCACTCCGCCTCGGAGCGGGTGAAGAGCCCGGCCGATCCGGTCCGGGGTCCTTTCAGCGTCTGTATGGTTCCCTCTGCCGAGTGGCGGATGCGCAGCGCGTATCCAGCGCGATAGAGGGCATGGTCATCCGTATCGAAATAGGTGGCGGAGAGCGATGTCTGGACCGCCGCAACATCGGCCAGGAACGGGAGGTTCCTGAATACGGGGAGATCGGAGGGATCGACCGCGAATTTGAGCTCGATCTCGCTGGGAGCGGGGGCGGTGGTCGCATTGTCCATCTTCATCGGAACCCTTTCGGCCAGTCCGGGGCGGCGCTCAAGGCTGAGCGACCAGCTGTGCGATAGTGCCCAACGCCGAACCTGCAACAATCGCTGCTGCCGTGATCAACGACAGCCGAACGCGGAATCGGCTGCCGCCTAGAACGGCGCCGTAAGCGGCTCGCGCCACGGCGTTGACGCCGAGGCAGATCAGGATCGCGATCGCCGCGTCCTGCAGCGCGATCGATCGGCCGGCGAGCCGGGCCGTCGACACCGAAAATGCGTCCACATCGGCCAGGCCTGCGATCGCACCGAGCGGATAGAGCCCGGCGCTGCCGAACTGCTGGTTGACGAAGGCCGCAGCAAACCCAATGGCCGCCAGCAGGACGGCGAAACCAACAACCGGCAGCAATTCGAACGGATTGCCAACCTGCATGCCGCCCGTAGCGGTGGAGATGGGGCGGAGAGCCAGCTTCAGGGCGGGCAGGAGGAAGACGAGGGCGGCCGGGATCGCGGCCGCGGCGAGATAGGCAAAGAGGCCGGGCTCGATCAAGGTGCTGACGACCAGCACGCGGAGCAGCGAAACCGCTCCTGCTGCCGCGGCACCAGCAGCAAGCGCGGCGGCGTCTTCCCCGGTCGCAGCCCGCCTCGCAAAGGTGATAGTGACCGCTGTCGACGACACCATGCCCCCGGTCAGCGCCGTGACGAGGATGCCGCGCGAGGGGCCGAGAATGCGCATGCCGAGATAGCCGGCATAGGAGAGCCCGGCGAGCAGGATGGTGAAGCCCCAGATTTCTCGGAGATTGATCGCCCCGAGCGGATCGAGGGCACGATCCGGCAGGATCGGCAACACGATCGCGGTCATCGCCAGAAGCAGCAGCGTCGAGCGCATCTCCTGCCACGTGATGCGGGCGATCAGGCCGTGCAGCCACTCGCGCGCGGCGAGTAGGGCGGCGGTCGCTATGCCCGCCGCGGCAGCGATGTTCCTGTCGCCGATCACGGCGAAAGCGCCGAGCGCGAAGACGAGCATGGCGGCGACGGTGCCCGTCACGCTGTAGTCATGGTCGACAAGGCTCTCGTCGCGCTTGAACCAGGCGAAGACCCCAATGAAGCCGAGAAAACCAATGCCGACGAGAACCGGCGCGTCGAGGCTGCGCGCGATGGCCGCGAAAATGCCCCCGAGCAATCCGGCCAGCGCATAGGTTCGGAGGCCAGCCGTGCGGCTGCCGGGCGCAGCTTCCCGCTCCCGCCAACCTCGTTCGAGGCCCACCACCAGTCCGATGGCGAGCGCCAATGTCAGTCTCAGCGCCAGATCGGTATCCATGCGCGCTCCGCTCGACCAGACATGCATAGTCTAGCCGAGATGGTGCCGAGGCGCTTGATCCAGCGCAGGAGGATCAGACGGGAGCGGCCGCTCGCTCCGCGATATAGGCGCGCCAGCCGCCCAGCGCGGTGATCTCGCGCGCACCCTCGACGGCATGGGCCTCGCAGAGGAAGCCGGTCGCCTCGGAGCCGTCGTCGAGCGTCACCTTGCCGACGCCGAGCGGGGCGGGAATCGCGTCGACGAAGGCGCCAAACGCCGCTGGCGGGAGCGCCCAGACTTCGACGATCAGCCCATCGCCATCAAAACCAGGCTCACGGACGAGGCCGGGCTTCGGCGGGGTCGTGTTCGGGAGGGCATAGAGCCGGTAATCGCCAGCCGTGCGGCAGGTCCTCAAATGAACGCCGCCGGTGCTGGTCAGCTGGTGGTTGAGCGGCATGCCGGTCAGATGCGCGCCGACCACGACGATAGGGATCAGGCCCGGCGCAACAGGCTCGAGCCGGCTCGCTTCGGGCAGGGCGGCCGCGCGGTCGCGACCCATGCCAAATCCCTCGAGGCGATGCAGCCGGTCGCCGAGCGCGGCGAGCGCCTGATCAGCGAAAGCCGGGCCGACCAGCGTCACGCCCGCCGGCAGTCCATCCGAGCGGAAGCCAGCCGGGACTGCGATCGCGCTGCAATCCAGGAGATTCACGAAATTGGTGTAGCGGCCGAGATTGGAGTTGAGACGGATCGGATCGGCCTGCATGGCCGCGACCGTATAGGTCGTCGGCGCGGTTGGCAGCAGCAGAACGTCCATTCTGGCCCACTCGCTGTCCGTCAGCTTGCGCAATTCCTCGAGCCGGTACTGACCGCGAAACGCGTCGACCGCCGAATAGGCGCGGGCGCCCTCGACGATGGCGCGGACCGTCGGATCCATGTCGGCGGCATGGCCTGCAACGAAGCTCTCGATCGCGGCGAGACGCTCGGCGACCCAGGGGCCGCCATAGAGCAGCGCCGCGCATTCACGGAAGGGCGCATAGTCGATCTCGACCGCCGTGCCGCCTAGCGTCGCGAGCTTGGCGATGGCGGCGTCGTAGAGCGCTTCGGTCTCGGCATCGCCGAAGAACTCACGCTCGGCCTTGCCGAGCACGCCGAAGCGGAAGGCCGACTGCGGCAGGCCGACCGGTGCGAGATCGCGCGAATAGGGATCGGCGGCGTCATAACCGCTCGCCACGCTGCGAACGAGATCGGCGTCGCCCGCGTTGCCCGCCAGCACGGTGATGCAATCGAGGCTGCGGCAGGCGGGGACGAGGCCGGTGCCCGACAGCATGCCGCGCGAAGGCTTGACGCCGACGAGGTTGTTGAAGGCCGCGGGGATGCGGCCAGAGCCGGCCGTATCGGTGCCCAGCGCGAAGGCGACCTGGCCCGAGGCGACAGCGACCGCCGAGCCGGACGACGAGCCGCCCGAGACATAGGCCGGATCGAACACGGAGCGCGGGGCGCCATAGGGCGAGCGCGTGCCATTGAGGCCGGTCGCGAACTGGTCGAGATTGGTCTTGCCGATGACCAGCGCGCCGGCCGCCTTCAGTTTGGCGACGACAAAGGCATCGGTGGTGGGCGTGTAGGCGAATGCGGGGCAGGCGGCTGTGGTTTCGAGGCCAGCGCAGTCGATGTTGTCCTTGACCGCGAACGGCACGCCCCAGAGCGGCTGGTCGGCGCGGGCCGGCCCGGCAGCGACCAGGGCCTCGGCCGAGGCGAGAAGCGCCGCGTCATCGAAACGGCTGATCCAGACCGCCTTGTCGGGCCAGGCCTCGATGCGGGCGATGACGTCGCGGATCACGTCGACGGGGCTGAAGCGCCCGCTTCGATAGCCCTCAGTGAGGGTGGCGATATCGAGGAAGGTCGGCAGCATCAAAGGGCTCCTTCAAGCAAGGCGACGACATCGCCGGCGCGCACGGTGCGGCCCGGCTGGCAGCGCAGGCCCGTAATGCGGCCGGCCACCGGTGTCGTGATTTCCATTTCCATCTTCATCGATTCGACGATCACCACCGGCTGCCCGGCTTCGACCATCGAACCTTCTTCCACCAGTATCTTCCAGACATTGCCGGTCATCTGGGCCGAAATCGGCTGCATGCCTTCGGGAATGGCATCGTCGGCGCCATCGACCCGGCCGCCTTCGTCGCTGATGAAGCTGTCGAGACCGCGCGTCTTCCAGTCGAGCCGCTCGGCCTCGAAGGCGGCCTGCTGCGTCGCCTTGAAAGCCTTGATGCCCGCGTCATTGGCGGCGAGCGACGCGGCATAGTCGGCATAGGAGAAGCTGGTTTCCTCGATCTTCAGCGGATAGCGGCCATGCGGGAAGGCCTCGCGCGCCTCGGCAAGCTCGGCCTCGCTCACCTCATGAAAGCGGACACGATCGAAGAAGCGCAGCAGCCAGGGATGGCCCGGCTTGAACTCGGGCGTCTCGCGCCAGGCGTTCCACATCTGGATCGTGCGGCCGAACAGCTGGTAGCCGCCGGGTCCCTCCATGCCGTAGATGCACAGATAGGCGCCGCCGATGCCGACCGCGTTTTCCGGCGTCCAGGTGCGGGCCGGATTGTATTTGGTAGTCACGAGGCGGTGGCGCGGATCGAGCGGGGTCGCCAACGGTGCGCCGAGATAGACGTCGCCGAGGCCGAGCACGAGATAGTCGGCATCGAAGACGATCCGCTTGACCTCGTCGATCGACGCAAGGCCGTTGATGCGGCGGATGAACTCGATGTTGGACGGGCACCATGGCGCGTCGGGCCGGACGAGGTCCTGATATTTCCGCATTGCGAGTTGCACGGAAGGATCGTTCCACGACAGCGGCAGATGGACGATGCGCGAGGGAACGCTGACGTCTTCGGCAGCCGGCAACCCCGCCTCGATCTCTTCCAGCGCATCGATCAGGCGGCCGACCGGCAGAACCGTGCTGTCGAAATGGAGCTGCAGCGAGCGTATGCCGGGCGTCATTTCGATGAGCCCTTTGAGGCGCGTCGCTGCGATGGCCTCCATCAGCAGATGGATGCGCAGGCGCAGTGCGATGTCGAGCATCATCGGCCCGTATTCGACGAGCAGATTGTCATCGCCGGCACGGCGATAGACGACGCGGACCGGGCCCGTTTCGTTGGATCGCAGGATCGGGGAGGCGGGGGGTATTGAGAGCCCCCCCTCTCCACCTCTCCCCCACCAGGGGGCAGAGGGCAGGTCGCGGCTGTCATCAACGGTCGGGATAAGCGAGTCCGGCTCCCTCTCCCGCGCCGAGGGGGAGGGTTGGGGAGGGGGCGACTGGCTCACCGCCGCAGCGTCCACCTCGACAAACCGCACTCCATCCCCGGGCTTTAGCTGGCCGATCTTCCAGAGCTCGTCGCGCGTGATGACAGCGGGACAGACGAAGCCGCCGAGGCTCGGACCGTCGGGGCCGAGGATGATCGGCATGTCGCCGGTGAAATCGATCGAGCCGATCGCATAGGCGTTGTCGTGGATATTGGAGGGATGCAGCCCTGCCTCGCCGCCATCGGCGCGGGCCCAAGTCGGCTGCGGGCCGATCAAGCGGACGCCGGTGCGCGAAGAGTTGAAATGCACCTCATAGCGGGCCGAGAACAACGCGGAAATATCGCCCTCGGTGAAGAAGTCCGGTGCGCCATGCGGGCCCGAGCGGACGCCGATCGTCCAGTCGCGGGTCAGCTCGGGGCGCTCGTCTTCCGCGGGCGTCATCGGCTCCGACGCGACGCAGTCACCGATCTTCAGCACATCGCCGGCTCGGAGCGTTCCGGTGGCATGGCCGCCGAATTTCCCGAGGCTGAAATTGGCGCGCGAGCCGAGGAAGAGCGGCGCATCGATGCCGCCACGAACGGCGAGATAGCACCGTTGGCCGGGCCCAGAGACAGCGCCGAAAGCGAGCACCGCACCAGCCGCGACCGTCACCGGCACGAAGTGGGGGATCGGTACACCATCGAGCTTCGGCGCCATATCGGCACCGGTGATCGCGATGACAGCGTCGCGATGGAAGCGCAGCATCGGCCCCGAGACGGTCAGTTCGAGCGCCGCGGCATCTTCGGCATTACCGACGATGCGGTTGGCGAGACGATGCGAGCGACTGTCCATCGGCCCCGAAGGCGGTACGCCGACATTCCAGAGGCCGACCCGGCCGGGATAATCCTGCACACTCGATTGCGCGCCGGGCGCGAGAACCTCGATGGCGCGCGGCAGGAAGGGCAGCGTCTTCAGCGCCGCGGTCGAAACCTCGCCGCTGGCGAAAAGCTCCGATCCGGCGATGGCACGCAGATAATCGAGATTGGTCTCGATGCCCTGCACCGACGAACCGTCCAGCGCCGCCTTCAGTCGGTCCAGGGCCTCCGCCCGGTCGGCGCCATGCACGATGACCTTGGCGAGCAGCGGGTCGTAGGATGCGGTCACCTCTGTGCCGGTTTCGATCCAGCCGTCGACGCGCACACCCTCCGGCCAGCGGACTTCGGTCAGCAGGCCGGCCTGCGGCCGGAAATCGGCCTGCGGGTTCTCGGCATAGACACGAACTTCCATCGCGGCCCCATTTGGAACCAGCGAGCTCTGCTCAGGCAAGTCGAGTTCTCCGGCCGTCTGGCGGATCATCCATTCGACGAGGTCGACGCCGAACACCGCCTCAGTGACCGGGTGCTCGACCTGGAGGCGCGTGTTGACTTCGAGGAACGAGACGTCGTCGCGCGCCACGTCATAGATGAACTCGACCGTGCCGGCCGACTCATAGGCGACGCTTTCGCCAAGCGCGATGGCAGCGGCCTGCAGGCGGCCTCGAATGGCGTCCGAGAGGTTCGGCGCCGGCGTTTCCTCGACGACCTTCTGGTTGCGCCGCTGCAGCGAGCAGTCGCGCTCGCCAAGCGCCACTACGTGTCCCTTGCCGTCGCCGAAGATCTGCACCTCGACATGCCGGGCGATGGCGACATAGCGCTCCAGATAGACGCGTGCATCGCCGAAGCTTGCGGTCGCCATGCGCTGCACGGCCTCGAAGCGGGCGGCGAGTTCCGCCGCATCATGGCAAAGCTGCATGCCGATGCCGCCGCCGCCGGCCGTGCTCTTCAGCATGACCGGATAGCCGACGCGGCTTGCAGCAGCGATCGCTTCGTCAGCGGAGCCGAGCAGCCCGCTGCCGGGGAGCAACGGCACGCCGGAGGCTTCGGCCAGCGCACGCGCCGTATGCTTCAGACCGAAATCGCGAAGATGCGCCGGTCTCGGCCCGATGAAGCGGATGCCGGCCTCGGCGAGGCGTTCGGCGAAGACGGCGTTTTCGGAGAGGAAGCCATAGCCGGGATGCACCGCCTGCGCCCCGGTTGCGCGGCAGGCTGCGACGATGGCGTCGATATTGAGATAGCTTTCCTTCGGCGCGGCCGGGCCGATGGCGACGGCTTCGTCGGCGTCGAGCGCCGCACGGGAAAAGCGATCGGCCTCCGAATAGACGGCGACGGATGCGATGCCCATCCGGCGCAATGTGCGGATGATCCGGCTGGCGATCTCGCCCCGGTTTGCGATGAGAACCTTCTGGAACATGATGCTATGCGACCGCCGGATCGAAAATCATCACGCGCACCGGCGTCGGGTTGAAGCCGTTGCAGGGATTGTTGACCTGCGGGCAGTTCGAGATCGCGCAGATGACGTCCATGGCGGCGAGAATGTCGACATGGTCGCCGGGCTTCGAAACGCCGTCGACGATCGCCAGCTTTCCGTCCGGCTCGATCGGCACGTTCATGAAGAAATTGATGTTCGGCACGATGTCGCGCTTGGTCATGCCATGCGCCGCTATCGCGATGATGAAGTTCTCGCGGCAGGCATGCATGGTGCGGGTGTGGTGGCCAAAGCGGACGGTGTTCGCCTCGCAGGAGCAGGCACCGGCCGAGGTGTCATGCCGGCCGCTGGTGTCGGCGACCACGGTCGCCATGACATTGCCGATATTGGAAATGAGCCGCGTGCCGGTGGTGACGTAGGGCGCGCCTTGTTCGAGGATCGTGTCCTGCGCGCTGTAGCGTTCGCTGGTGTCGGCGAGGCTGTAGAACAGCGTGTCGACCGCCTGCTGGCCTTCGAGATCGACGATGCGCAGGATCTGGCCGCGCCGGACGACGCCGGTCCATGGCTTGTTGGCGGGAATAGTGAAGTCGTAGATCGCCTTGGCCGGATCAAGGCCGACGGGGAGGGCGAGGAAGCCCGCAACAGACTGGTTCATGGCGTCCCCCTCAGATGCGCACTTGGCGGGCGTTGTTGTCAAAGCCGCGGCGGGCTTCCGCGGTCGCGGTGCGGCAGAGGTCGTCGTCGGCGGCAGGCGGCAAGCTATGGACGATTGCCTCTATCGTGCCGGGGTCGAACCTCGTGTCTGGCGCGAGCGGATGCGGGCAGCTCGAGAGCGCGACGACGACGTCCATCTCGGCACGAAGATCGACGAAATCGCCGGCGCCGACGACACCGTCACGCCAGGCGAGCTGGCCCGATGCATCGACGATGACGGGCGCGAAGAAGGTGATCACCGGCGCAAGGTCCCGAAGGCCGAGGCCATGCTTGCCGGCGGCGAGCAGCATGTTCTCGCGGGTCGAACGAAGCGCGCCGTCGCCATATTTTCGAGCGTTGGAGGCCGGTGTCGAACCACCGACGATCGTATCATGCGCGCCGGTCGTATCCTCGACGATCGAGAACAGCACGCGGCCCATATCGGAGAACAGCACGCGGCCCTTGCGAAGCTCCGCTGTCCACTGGATCTTGACCGTGTCGGCGCTGTTGTAGCGTTCGCTGGTGTCATGCGCGTTCCAGGCGAACAGCGAGACGCCTGACGTCCCCGATGTGTTTACGAGGCGGAGCGCCGTGCCGGCCTTCAGCCTCAGCGTCGTGTACCAGCCGCCGGGGATCGTCTCGCGATGGATGACCGCGCTTTCGGCTATCGGCGCTTCGCCTCGCGGTGTTGGCGGGGGCAAAGCGCGGGGCGCATCGGTGTCGCCGGCTGCTTTCAGTTCCTCATAGCGCTTGCGGTTGGCCTCGATCTCGGCGGCCTTGTCCAAAGCCGGGTGCATCGCCTCGTTCATGGCGTGTCTCCTTGGAGGGCCGGGTCGTCCCGGAGTGGTCCCGTCGATGGTACCGGGTCGTCCCGGCCGGGCATGATCTTCTTCTTCGAAGGTCGCGGCTCGCCGGCAATCCGCTTCGGCCAGACCTCGAAATCGCGGGTGATGGTGGCGCCATAGCGGCCGCCATCAGAGGGTTCGTTGCGGCGGCGCTCAAAGGCGATGACGCGTGTGCCGAGTGAGAACGCCTCCGACAGGTCATGCGTCACCATGACGACGGTGAGCGGGCGCTCGTGCCAGAGCTTCTGCATCAGCACATGAATTTCGGCTCGAATGCCGGGGTCGAGCGCGCCGAACGGCTCGTCGAGGAGGAGCACCTTGGGTTTGGCGATCAGTGCCTGCGCCAGGGCAAGCCGCTGCTGCATGCCGCCTGAAAGCTGCGCCGGATACTTCTTTTCCGAACCCGCGAGACCAACGGCAGCCAGCATGCCACGCGCCTCATCCTCGGCGGCGCGGCGGCCGGCGCCGAACAGGCGGCCGAGCAAAGGTGCTGCCTTCAGTTCGAGGCCCAGCACGACGTTGCCGAGAACCGTCAGATGCGGGAACACCGAATAGCGCTGGAATACGACGCCGCGATCGGCGCCGGGCTCGGCGGGCAGCGGCGCGCCGGCGATGGTGATCGAGCCGCGGTCGGGCCGTTCTTCGGAAAGAAGCATGCGCAGGAATGTCGTCTTGCCGCAGCCGGACGGACCAACGAGCGCGACGAAAGCGCGGGGCGCGATCTCCAGACTGATGTTTTCGAGGATGACGCGGCCATCATATTCCTTCCAGACATCCTTGACGCTGATCGCAGTCATGGCGCGCCCCTCATCCCGATGCCCGTGCGGCTTCGAACCAGGGGAAGGCGCGCCGCTGCAGGATCGCCAGGCCGCGGTCCATCAGGAAGGCGAGCAGCGTGATCCAGGCGACGTAAGGCAGGATGACATCCATCGCGAGATAGCGGCGGACGAGGAAGATGCGATAACCGAGGCCGGATTCCGAGGCGATCGCCTCTGCAGCGATCAGGAACAGCCAGGCGGGCCCGATCTGCAGGCGGAGGGAATCGATCAGGCGCGGCAGGGTCTGCGGCAGCACCACGCGGAGGATGATCTGCCAGGTCGAGGCGCCGAGCGTCTGCGCCTTGATCGACTGCTGCGGCGGCAGGTCGCCGACCCTGAGCGCGACATCGCGCACGAGGCAGGGCGCAACGCCGATGACGATCAGCGCGATCTTGGAGGCTTCGCCGAGGCCCATGGTGATGAAGAGGATCGGCAGCAGCGCGAGCGGCGGGACCATCGAGACGACCGCGACGAAGCTACCGAGCCCGGCGCGGAAATAGGGCAGGAGGCCAATGACGATGCCGAGAACGAGGCCGATGACGACAGCGATGGCGAGCGCCGCGAACAGGCGATAGAGGCTCGCCTCGGTATCGACGAGTAGCAGGATGTCACCGGTGCGTTGGTCGACCTGAAACGCCATCCGGTCGATGGCTGCGGCAAAGCTCGCGAATGAAGGCAGCAGCTTGTCGGACGGATTTTCCGCAAGCCGAATCCCGGACCCAATGAGATAGGCCACCACCACGAGAACGAATGGAATGAGCGCCAGCAGCCGCGCAACGCCGGGGGTAGGGCGCCGATTGATCAGCCTCATCGGGCAGGCTCCCGGTCAAATCCCCGGGCGAGGCCCGAGGATCGCATGGGGTGGCAAGTCAGCATCAGAGCTTTCCGGCGGCGGCGTCGGCCATATAGGCATCGGTGAAGCGCAGCTTCACATTGCCGGTGTCGCCGAGCACCTTGCCGTCTGCGAGTTCAATGCCGACGACGTCAGGCGAAGCGGCGCCGTTGCCGAGCAGGCCGTGTTCGAACAGGAAACCGCGGACATGGTCCATGGTGGCGCTGATCTCCGGGCTCTTGGCGAAGGCGGCGGCCTCGTCCGGCTTGAAGAACATGCGCGTTGCCTTGAGCTGGGCCTCATAGCCGGCGAGATCGGTGCCGGACGCCTTGCCCATCGCCTCGCGGGCTGCTTTTCCTTCCGGCGTATCCGACGACATGATGGCCATGGTCTCGTACCAGGCCCCGGCGAGCGCCTTGCCGAAATCGGGATTGTCCTTGAGCGTCGCGGTGTTGGCGGCCGTCAGGTCGATGATCTCGCCGGGAATCTGCGAGGAATCGAACACCTTGTTGGCGCCCGGCGTTGCCATGATTTCGGCGACGATCGGATTCCATGTCACAACAGATGTGACATCCGGCGTCGACCATGCGGCGACCATGTCGGCATCCGACGTCGAGACGACGCTGAGATCCTTCTCGGCGAGACCGATGGTCGAAAGCGCGCGGGCAAGCAGGTAGTGCGAGACGGAGAATTCGACGAGATTGACCTTCTGGCCCTTGATGTCGGCCAGCGTCTTCTTGTCCTTCAGGATGATGGCGTCGTTGCCGTTCGAAAAGTCGCCGACCAGAACCGCGGTGGTATCGACGCCGCCAGCGGCCGGGATCGACAGCCCATCCATATTGGTCAGCGTCACCGCATCGAAGCCGCCGGCCGTGTACTGGTTGATCGATTCGACATAGTCGTTGATCTGCACGACGTCGATCTTGATGCCGTATTTGTCGGCCCACTTCTTGACGATGCCCTGGTCGGCGGCCCACTGCCACGGCATCCAGCCGACATAGATCGACCAGGCGAGCTTGAAATCCTTCTTCGGCGCGGCTTCGGCGGCGCCGGTGAACGAGAGGGCGGTGATCGCGGCGGCGATCAGGCCGGCGGCGAGGCTGCGTTTCAGGGTGTTCGAGACGTGCATTGCCAACTCCGGTCAGGGTTTCACTGGAACCAGGAATTGGCAAAGACCTACCCGTCGCCAACGCCTGGCCACTGAGGTCTCCCGGGATTTTATCCCGCCGTGCCCGGTGCGGATGTCTCCCGCCCCGGCGGCAGCTCTCGGACCAGCATCCCCTCAGGGAGATCGGAACCCTAGCCACCAACTCAATGAACCCCATCGAGCAAGCGCCATGCCAAGCTCAAACCCAAAGCGAACTGTATGCAATATCGGGAAGGCTGCCGTATTTATGGGCGATGCTGCCGGGCGTCGATCACCGATTGAGCACTACAGCGGGCGTTCAGGCCCGGAGACGGTAGCATACATGCCTGTCGTCCGGAATTCTGTCGGGCTGGTGCCGAAGACGCGGCGGAACACCTTGGCGAAGTAATTGGGATCCTCGAACCCGATCAGTACGGCGACCTCCTTGACCGAGATCGCGGCATCGTTGGCGAGCAGGGACGCCGCGCGGCGCATCCGCTGCTGGAGCACGAATTCGGCTGGCGGCGTCCCTTCGCTCTCCGTGAAGACGCGGGTGAAATGCGCCCGGCTGAGGCCGGCGACATCGGCGAGGTCCGGCACGGCGATCGGCTTGTCGAGGTTTTCGAGTATGAAGCGAACGGCCCTGGACATCGCATCATCCTCCGTCGGCAGGGCAGGGTGTGAGCCGAACACGTCGTCGAACAGCGCCATGGCCGCCTCATAGGCGATGGCAGAGGCGGCGCCCGGTGTCTCGCCCTCACCTTCGACGAAACGCAGCGTGCAGCGAGCGAGATGCTCGATCGTTTCCGGACGCAGGCGAAGGACTGGCCCGTTGGCGGCGAGGATCTCGCGATGGATGCGCAGCGCCTCGCGGCCATGCATCGAGATCCAGAAATATTCCCAGCGATCCCCGGGATCGAGCCAGTAGCGGTGGTTGTGCGGGATGATGACCAGCATCGTATCGCCGGCCCGGAGGCGATAGCGGCGGCGCTCATAGCGAAGCTGGCCGACACCCGAGATCGTGTGCTGCAGGACGGTGAAAGCCGTCTGCCCTCGCTGCATTCCGTCCCAGGCATAAGGCGGCTGGTCTCGGATCTCGTAGCCGCTCGATGTGGGCATCGAATGGAGGCGGCGACGGCCGCGCGGCAGCGAGAGCGTCTTCATAGACGGCGCATAAGCCTGCAACTTCGAGAGCACAGAATTACCCATGAAAGCACAAAATCTCTCTGGTCCATTGTCGAGGCTTGGGAATAACTAATGCCACGAACAGCCGGCGGGGACCATGAAAACCCGCCAGGCGGTTGCTTGCTGCCTTATCGGCCTCAGAGCTTTGGGCGAAGCAGGCGGGTCTGAGATGAGGCCGCGCGCGGCCGAGACGATTGAGGGAGCGAATGGCCGGACTGAAGATCGCGATCATCGGCGCAGGTAGCGTCGGCTTCACGAAGAAGCTCATGACCGATATCGTATCGGTGCCCGAACTCAGGGATGTCGAGTTCGCGCTCACGGATGTCAGTGAGCACAATCTTTCGATGATCCAGCAGATCCTCGACAAGATCGTCGAAGCAAACAATCTTCCGACGCGCATCACCGCGACGACCAATCGTCGGCAGGCGCTCGAAGGCGCGAACTATGTCATCAGCTGCGTGCGCGTCGGCGGCCTCGAGGCTTATGCGGACGATATTCGCATTCCCTTGAAATATGGCGTCGACCAGTGCGTCGGCGATACGATCTGCGCCGGTGGCATCATGTATGGCCAGCGCAACATTCCGGCCATTCTCGACTTCTGCAAGGATATCCGCGAGGTTGCAGCGCCCGGCGCCGTGTTCCTCAACTATGCCAACCCCATGGCGATGAACACCTGGGCCGCCATCGAATACGGCAAGGTCAACACGATCGGCCTCTGCCACGGCGTCCAGCATGGCGGCGAGCAGATTGCGACGGTTCTCGGCGCCAAGCCGGGTGAGCTGGACTTCATCTGCTCGGGCATCAATCACCAGACCTGGTTCATCGATGTCCGCTTGAACGGTCGCAAAGTCGGCAAGGACGAATTGATCGCAGCCTTCGAGGCGCATCCTGTCTATTCCAGGCAGGAGAAGGTGCGCATCGACGTTCTCAAGCGTTTCGGCGTCTATTCGACGGAATCAAACGGCCATCTGTCCGAATACCTCCCCTGGTATCGCAAGCGCCCGGACGAGATCGAGCGTTGGATCGACATGTCCGAATGGATCCATGGCGAGACCGGCGGCTATCTCCGCTATTCGACGGAATCGCGGAACTGGTTCGAGACCGACTTCCCGCGTTTTCTGGAGGAGGCCGGCAAGCCGCTCGATCATTCGAAGCGCTCGACCGAGCATGCGAGCCATATTCTCGAGGCGCTCGAAACGGGGCGCGTCTATCGTGGCCATTTCAACGTCAAGAACAACGGCGTCATCACCAACCTGCCGGACGATGCCATCATCGAGTCGCCCGGTTTCGTCGATCGCTTCGGCCTCAACATGGCGGCAGGCATCACGCTGCCCGAGGCCTGCGCCGCAACCTGTCTCGCCTCGATCAATGTGCAGCGCATGTCGGTCCACGCGGCGGTCACCGGCGATCTCGACCTCCTGAAGCTGTCGGTGCTGCATGATCCGCTCGTCGGCGCGATCTGCTCGCCGGACGAGGTCTGGCAGATGGTCGACGAGATGGTCGTCGCCCAGGCGAAATGGCTGCCACAGTTTGCCCATGTGATCGACGACGCCAAGGCACGGCTTGCCAAGTCGACGGTCAAGACGCGCGACTGGCAGGGTGCCGCGCGCCGCGAAGTGCGGACGGTGGATGTCGTCCGCGCCGAAAGCGCCAAGAAGCGCGCTTTGGAGCTGGACGAGTCCGCTCGCCCGTCCCTCTAGAGGTTCTGGAGGATCCGGCATGGCTCGACCGAGCCATGTCGTTTGCAGATGGCCGCCGCCGCGGGGACGAGTGGCGTCGGCGGCAGTTTGGGGACTATGGGGCGAGGGCAGGGCTCTGCCATCGCCACGCTCAAGGGAGGAAACATGAAGACCTATTTGATGGCCCTCGGAGGAGCAGGCCTGCTCCTCGGCGTCTCCGCAGCAGCGGCGCTCGCCCAGACCGAAAAGCCGATCCTGCCGCCTGATCCGCCGAAATTCGAAGCACAGGGTCAGGTCGACTATGTCGGCGTCAAGGACATCTTTGAATTCAAGGCCCTGCCCGAGTATCACGAGCCGGATTGGGTCACGAAGGACTTCGTCGCGACCGGCAAGCTGCCGCCGGTCAAGGACCGCCTGCCGAAGGAGCCGCTGGTCTACAAGAAGGCCAACATGGTCGACGGCATCGGCGTCTATGGCGATACAATGCGCCATGTCATCGGCGGCCGGCCGGAAGGCTGGAACTACATTGGCGGCCAGTCGCAGGGCTGGGGCGGCATCGATATCGGCCTCTCCGAGTGCCTGACGCGCTCGGGCCCCCTGTTCGAGGTCAAGGCCGACGAACTCGAGCCGCTGCCGAACCTCGCCAAGAGCTGGGAATGGTCGGAGGATGGCCACAAGCTGACCATGCACCTCATCGAGGGCGCGAAGTGGTCGGATGGCGTGCCGTTCACGGCCGATGACCTGATGTTCTATTGGCAGGACAACGTCAACGATCCGAATGTCACGCCGACGAACGGCGCCAAGGCCGGCACGTTCGGCGAGGGCACCACGCTCGACAAGGTTGACGACTACACCGTCGTCTGGACGTTCAAGCAGCCCTTCGCCAAGCAGTATCTCTACCAGATGGCCTATGGCACGTTCTGCCCCGGCCCGGCTCATATGCTGAAGCCGCAGCACCCGAAATATTCCAAGAACACCTACGAGCAGTACAAGAACGCCTTCCCGCCGGAATACATGAACATGCCGGTGATGGGCGCGTGGGTTCCGGTCGAGTACCGTCCGGACGACATCATCGTGATGCGCCGCAATCCGTATTACTGGAAGGTGGACGAGGCCGGCAACCAGCTGCCTTACCTCAACGAGATGCACTACAAGCTCTCGACTTGGGCCGATCGCGACGTCCAGGCCGTGGCCGGCTCTGGCGACTTCTCGAATCTCGAGCAGCCGGAAAGCTTCGTCGAGGCGCTCAAGCGCTCTGCCAATCCGGACGCGCCCGCGCGCCTCGAATTCGGCCCGCGTATCATCGGCTATTCACTCTATCCGAACTACTCGGCCAATGGCTGGGGTGAGCCTGACGAGCGCGGCCAGGCTGTGCGCGACCTGAACCGCAACGATCATTTCCGCAAGGCGGTCACCGAAGCCGTCGACCGGCAGCGCCTCGGCGAGTCGCTGGTCAAGGGTCCGTTCACGACCATCTACCCGGGCGGCATCTACTCGGGCACCGTCTATTACGACAAGAACTCGACCGCCTACTATCCGTTCAACCTCGAGAGCGCCAAGGCTGAGCTGGAACTGGCCGGTCTCAAGGATACGGATGGCGACGGCATCGTGAACTTCCCGGCTGGTACCGCCGGCGGCAAGAATGTCGAGGTCACGGTTCTCGTCAACGGCGATTACCAGACCGACAAGAGCCTCGCCGACGGCATCGTGCAGATGATGGAGCCGCTCGGCATCCGCGTCATCCTGAACACCGTCGACGGCAAGCAGCGCGACGCGTTGGCCCAGGCCGGCAAGTTCGACTGGATGGTGCTGCGCAATGGCGAGGAACTGACGTCGGTCGTTCAGAAGACAGTCAACCTTGCGCCGGTCGGCCCGCAGACCAGCGCGTTCCACCGCGCCGGCAAGGATGGAACGCTCGATCTCCTGCCGTTCGAGCAGCAAATTGTCGACGTCGTGAACAAGTTCATCGCGTCGGGCGACAATGCCGAGCGCAAGGAGCTGATGAAGGAGTTCCAGAAGCTCTACACGGACAACGTCTATGGTATCGGCCTCACCCAGTATCCGGGTGCGCTGATCATCAACAAGCGCTTCGCGAATATCCCGAAGGGCACGCCGATCAATCTGTTCAACTGGGCGGAGGACAGCGTCATTCGTGAGCGCCTGTTCGTCCCGACCGAGAAGCAGGGCAAGTACGAGCTGCACGCCGAAACGCTCCCCGGCGCGCCTGGTTCGGCTGGTCCGGCGAAGTAGTCGAGGTCCAGCTACCACCTCGCGTGGCAAGGAGGCCGTCAGGCCCCCTTGCCACTCCTTAATCCCCGCACACGGAGCGAGATGCTCATGCTGCGCTTCCTGGCGATCCGGATCCTCTCAGCAATCCCGATCCTCGTCGTCCTCAGCATCGTGACCTTTGCCATCATCCAGGCTCCGCCCGGCGACTATGGCGATTTCATTCGGTCTCAGCTCATGAACCAGGGCGGCGCGTCCGCCTCCGTCGCGGAAGCGCAGGCCGATGCCTATCGCAAGGCGCACGGGCTCGATAAGCCGATGGTCGTTCAGTACTTCAACTGGATCGGCGGCATCGTCACCCGCGGTGATTTCGGGCAGAGCTATTTCTACAACAAGCCCGTGGCGACGGTCGTCGGCGAGCGGCTGCCGCGGACGCTGTTGTTGGCGTTGGTCTGCCATATCCTGGCATCGCTGATCGGCATTACCTTCGGCATCATCGCGGCGACGCGGCAATATAGCTGGATCGATTCGACGCTTGCCTTCGTCTCTTTCCTCGGCACCACGATCCCGCGCTTCCTGATCGCGATCGTGCTGGTCTATTTCATGGCTTTCCGCTTCAACGTGCAGGAGATCGGCAGCTTCTTCTCGCCGCAATTTGGCGGCGCGCCGTGGTCGTGGGCGAAGTTCGTCGACCTGGTGAAGCATGTCTGGCCTGTCATCGCGATCGCGACGTTCGGCGGCCTCGCCTACAACATGCGCGTGATGCGGGCTAACCTGCTCGACACGCTCAATGCGCAGTATGTCGAGACGGCGCGTGCCAAGGGCATGTCCGAGGGCGCGGTTATCATGCGCCATGCCGTGCCCAACGCTCTACATCCGCTCATCATGTATCAGGGCGTCGTGCTGCCCTACATGCTGACCGGTGAGATCGAGGTGGCGATCGTCTTCTCGCTCGCGACCGTCGGCCCGGCGATCGTCCAGTCCATGTCGGTCGGCGACGTCTATGTCAGCGCCACCTTCATGATGGTGTTGGCGGCGACGCTCATCGTCGGCAACATCATCGCCGACATGCTGCTCGCCCTGCTCGATCCCCGCGTCCGTCTCGGCGGAGGAAAAGAATGACCGACATCAACACGGCGACCGAGGCCGCGGCCCAGGCCGCGAGCACCGAGGCGCGCCGCAAGGAAGAGGCGCTTGATATCCGCGCCAATCCGCAGGGCGGCCGCTTCGCCCATGGCAACGAGACCTATCTGGCGCTCGTCTGGCGGCGGTTCCGCCGGTCGGTGATCGGCATGATCGGGCTGGTGATGGTGCTCGGCCTGCTGATCATGGCCGTGTTTGCGGATTTCTTCGCACCGGTGAATCCGAAGGAGAACGGCATCGGCTTCGCGCCGCCCGAGACACTGTCCTTCAAGGCGCCGGACGGTTCGTTCAGCTTCATCCCGCGCATCTATCCGATCGTCGAGACCGGCGAGTTCGACCCGGTGACGTTCCAGCCGCTGACCGGGCCGGACCTCGCCAATCCGCATCCGCTGTCGCTGTTCGTCCGCGGCTATGACTACAAGCTGCTCTGGTTGATCCCGGCCAATATCCATCTCTTCGGCGCCTCGGATGGCAAGCCGGTGCATCTGCTCGGCACCGACAAGTTCGGCCGCGACATCCTCTCCCGCGCCATTGTGGGCTCGCGCATCTCGCTCACCATCGCCCTCATCGTCGTGCTCATCACCACGACGGTCGGCACCGGCATCGGGATCACCTCCGGCTATCTCGGCGGTCGCTTCGATGCCTGGGTGCAGCGCTTCGTCGATCTCGTGCTCGCCTTCCCGCAATTGCCGCTCTATCTGGCGCTCACCTCGCTGATCCCGATCACGGCCCCCTCCAACGTCTTCATCGCCTTCGTCATCGGCGTGATGGCGGCGCTCGGCTGGGCGCAGCTCTCCCGCGAGGTGCGCGGCAAGACGCTGGCGCTGGCGCGGATCGAGTATGTGCGCGCGGCGATGGCGGTCGGCGCCGGCGACGGGCGCATCATCACGCGCCATATCCTGCCGAATGTTCTGAGCCATGTGATCGTGTCGGTGACGCTCGCCATTCCGGCGATCGTGCTGCTCGAATCCTTCCTCGGATTTCTCGGCTTCGCCGTGAAGCCGCCGCTGATCTCATGGGGGCTGATGCTGCAGGATACCGGTGCCTTCTCGGTCATCGGCTCCTATCCGTGGATTCTCTCGCCCGTCGCCTTCGTGCTCGTCACCGTGTTCGCGTTCAACGCGCTCGGCGACGGTCTCCGCGACGCGATCGACCCGTATTAGGGATGACGGACATGACCGAGGCGACCCCGAGCTTCTGCCCGCCGGAGCGTACCGATCTGAACCAGCACGGGCGGGAGCTCATCCTCGACGCGCGCAATATCGGCGTGAACTTCAAGGTCGAGGGCGGCACCGTGCGCGCCGTGCGCGACGTGTCGTTCCAGCTGCATCGCGGCGAGACCATCGCGATCGTTGGCGAATCCGGCTCCGGCAAGTCGGTGACCGCGCGGACGATCATGGGTCTTCTGACCAAGCGGGCATCCATCGTGCCGGGCGCGCGGATCATGTTCGAGGGCAAGAACATCCTTGCCTTCAAGGCCGCCGCGCGGCGGCAGCTGCGCGGCAACCGGTTCTCGATGATCTTCCAGGAGCCGATGAGCTCGCTGAACCCGGTCTATACGATCGGCCAGCAGATCTGCGAGGTCATCCACCTGCACAACAAGGTGAGCCGGGCCGAGGCGATGAAGCGCGCCGAGGAACTCCTCCGCGAGGTTCAGATCCCAGAGCCCGCCTCGCGGCTGAAGCAGTATCCGCACCAGCTCTCAGGCGGCCAGCGCCAGCGCGTCATGATCGCGATGGCGCTCGCCAACCGTCCGGACGTGCTGATCGCCGACGAGCCGACGACCGCGCTCGATGTCACGGTGCAGGCGCAGATCCTCAATCTCATCAAGGATCTGCAGCGCGTTCATGGCATGGCGGTGATATTGATCACGCATGACCTCACCATCGTGCGCCAGTTCTCCGACTATGTGTATGTGATGCAGAATGGCGAGGTGAAGGAGCACAACCGGACTGAGGATGTGTTCCGGAACCCGCGGCATTCCTATACGCGCCATCTGCTGGCATCCGAGCCGAAGGGCGTCGCCAATCCGCTGCCCGAGAAGACGCCGGTGATGCTTGAGGGCAAGAAGGTGCGCGTCGCCTTCACGCTGAAGCGGGGCGGTTTCTTCCGGCCCGAATATTTTCCGCTGATCGCCGTCGATGACCTCAGTCTCGAACTTCGTCGCCATGAGACGCTCGGGCTGGTCGGCGAGAGCGGCTCGGGCAAGACGACATTCGGCCAGGCGCTGCTCCGCCTGATCCCGAACAATGGTGGCGAGATCAGCTTCGATGGCGAGCCGATCCAGATGAAGTCGCGGCAGGAGATGCGCCCGCTGCGCTCGCGGATGCAGATCGTCTTTCAGGATCCGTTCTCCTCGCTCAACCCGCGCATGTCGATCGGCCAGATCATCGAGGAAGGCCTTGTTGTCAACGACATCGGCGCCGACCGGCGTGACCGGCTAGAGCGCGTCCGCAAGGCGCTGCGCGACGCCGGCATGCCCGACACGATCCTGTCGCGCTTTCCGCACGAATTCTCGGGCGGACAGCGCCAGCGCATCGCAATTGCGCGCGCCATCGCCTTGGAGCCCGAATTCATCCTGCTTGACGAGCCGACCTCGGCGCTCGATCTTTCGGTTCAGGCCCAGATCATCGATCTGCTGCGCAAGCTGCAGGACGAGAAGGGGCTCTCCTATCTCTTCATTTCGCACGACCTCAAGGTCGTGCGCGCGCTTTGCCATCGCGTGATCGTCATGCAGCATGGCAGGATCGTCGAACAGGGCCCGGTCTCGGAAGTCCTGACCAATCCCAAGAACGACTACACGGCCCGGCTCGTCCGCGCCGCTTTCGAAATTGCTGCCTGACGCCAGGGCGGCAGAGGCCTTCTATCGGAGTTGAAGTCATGGCACGTCCCAAGATCACCTTTATCGGCGCCGGCTCCTCGGTGTTCATGAAGAACATTGTCGGCGACATCCTGCATCGGCCGGCGCTGGCCGAGGCGGAAATCGCGCTGATGGATATCAATCCCGAGCGTCTGGAGATGAGTGAGATCATCGCCAAGAAGCTCGTCCAGACGCTCGACGTCCCCGCAACGGTCACGAGCTACACCGACCAGCGCCGGGCGCTCGAGGGCGCCGATTTCGTCGTCGTCTGCTTCCAGATCGGCGGCTATGAGCCGTCGACGGTCGTCGATTTCGAGATCCCGAAGAAGTATGGCCTGCGCCAGACCATCGCCGATACGCTCGGCGTCGGCGGCATCATGCGCGGCCTCAGGACCGTGCCGCATCTGTGGAAGATCTGCGAGGACATGCTTGCGGTCTGCCCGGACGCGATCATGCTTCAATATGTGAACCCCATGGCGATCAACACCTGGGCGATCAGCGAGAAGTACCCGACCATCAAGCAGGTCGGCCTCTGCCATTCGGTTCAGGGCACCGCGCACGAACTGGCAGACGATCTCGGCATTCCCTACGAGGAAATCCGCTATCGCTCCGCCGGCATCAACCACATGGCGTTCTATCTGAAGATCGAGCACCTCCAGGCGGACGGCTCCTATCGCGATCTCTATCCCGATCTCATTCGCGCCTACCGCGAGGGCCGGGCGCCGAAGCCGACCTGGAATCCGCGCTGCCCGAACAAGGTGCGCTACGAGATGATGACCCGCCTCGGCTATTTCGTGACCGAGAGCTCGGAGCATTTCGCCGAATACACGCCCTATTTCATCAAGGAGGGCCGCGAGGACCTCATCGAGAAGTTCGGCGTGCCGCTCGACGAATATCCGAAGCGCTGCATCGAGCAGATCGCGCGCTGGAACGATACCGCCAAGGAATACCGCACGGCCAACCGGGTCGAGGTCAAGGAATCGAAGGAATACGCCTCGCAGATCGTCAATGCGGTCTGGACCGGCGAACCCGCGGTGATCTACGGCAATGTCCGCAACACCGGCCTCATCACTTCGCTGCCCGAAGGCTGCGCCGTCGAGGTGCCGTGCCTTGTCGATCGTTCTGGCATCCAGCCGACGCATATCGGCAAGCTGCCGCCGCAGCTCGCCGCGCTCATGCGCACGAATGTCAATGTGCAGGAGCTGACCGTCGCCGCGCTGATGACCGAGAACAAGGACCATATCTATCACGCGGCGATGCTTGATCCGCATACCGCGGCTGAGCTCGACCTCGACCAGATCTGGAACCTCGTCGACGACCTCATCGCCGCCCATGGCGACTGGCTGCCGGCCTGGGCGCGCGGATCGAAGCGGAAGGTTGCCGCCTGATCCAATAGAATGGACTGAGCTGACGGCCCGGTCGCCATGACGGCGGCCGGGTCTTTTCGTTCTTAGGACCAGAACTGCTGAATCTTCGGCGCTTCTGTTTTTGCGCGGTCGTAGCCGGCTTTCAGCGCGGGCGCGATCTCCTTGGGATCAAGCAGGTTCACGCCGGGCGGGGTGCCGGCGATGATGAGCATCGCCTTGGTGCCCGTCGCCTCGAGTGCTGCGATTTCCGTGTTGATGTCGTGCGGAATGCCGGTGAGAACGCTGCCGTCATGGCCATTGGTGAGCGTGATGACGAGCGCGCGTTTCGAGCCGGCGACGATGTCGGTATGTGCCCAGGTCCGCGCGATGCCGCCATCCATGCAGAAGCGCTGGCCGAGCAGCGTCGGGCCGATGACGCCAGGAAGCGATGAACTGGCGCCCGCCGCATGGGCGAGCGGAATACCGTTCTTGCGCGCCACGGCCTGACCGACGACGAGGCGCTCGCCGGTGTAGCAATCATTGGCGGTCGTGAACATCTTGCCGACCGGCCAATCCGTCTTGCTGTCACCCGTCAAGAGCCAGGCGAGACGCTCGACGGCATCGCCATTGACGCGATTGTCGGAGGCGAGGGCGGCGTGTCCGATCGCGCGGATCGACGCGGGATCGCCGTTCGTGACCTTGAAATTGATCTCCTGTGCCCGTTTCTGGCTGGCATTGGCGCTGGAAACAGGCGCCAGCTTGGCGAAGAGGCTGGGAAAATGGCCGAAGAAATCGAATTCGGTCCTGAGACGCGCGAAATGGCCCGACGTCAGCGATGAGCCCATATAGGCGCCGGCCGAAGTGCCGACGACCATTTCAGCGAGATTCGGATCAACGCCCAGTTCCAGAAGGCCGTGGAAGAACCCGCAATACCAGGCGACGTAATATTCGCCGCCGCCGCCGAGCACGAGCGTCCGGTCGAGACCGGCGGCAAGGTTCGAGACCGTCGGCGTCATCGGCGCCGGTCGCGCGAGCCCGTCATCGGCGAACAAGCTCTCCGAGACGGCCGCCGCCATCTCGGCTGCCGCATCAGTTTGAGGGCCGTCTGCACGCGCGGCGGAGGGCAGGACGGATGCGGCGGAAATGGCCGCTGCCGCACCCAGAAGACCTCGACGGCTTGGCTGAAGTGATCTCATGTCCATCCTCCGCTCGTGAGTCGGACCTGATCCGATCAAGGCCCTCATCAGCAGGACGGTAGGCCGGATCGCGGGCATAAGCCAACGTCATGGCGTGGACGCGGCAATCGGAAGGATGAGGCGCGGAGGCGTGCGCTTTAGCGGATCAATCCTGCCAGGCCCCAGCCCATGACCCAGACCGCGAAGCCCGCGAGCGTCAACGCCGCCACCCGTCCGACGAGGCGGGGATTCACCTTTTGCCCGGCGCGACTTGCGAGCAGTTTGCCGATCATGATCCAGCTTGCGCTGGTGGCAGCCGTGCAGGCGGAGAAGATGATCGCTGGCCAGAAGGCTCCGGCCGCCGCGGCTGCCGGGAAGATCGCCGAGGCGAAGACCAGCGTCTTCGGGTTCAGCATCGTCGTCACCAGAAAGCGGCCACGTGTAACCATGTCGTCGCCGCTGGCCGCGCCTCGGTACCAGAGCCGCACGGCCGACCAGATCAGCCACGCGCCCGCGGCGAGGCGTAGCGCAGATCCAAGCGCGGGATACGCATCCGTCGCTTCACCGAGGAGCATGGTCAGTGCCGAGATCGACAGGCCATAGCCGACGATGGCGAGAGGTATCAGCTGCCATGCGCTGCGAAGATCGGAGGCGCCGGCCGCTGCCAGAAGGGCATTGGTCGGACCCGGTACGGCCAGCAGCACCAGCGCGGCGACAGCAAAGGATGGCAGCGTTTCCAACGACAGGTCAGCCAAGCGCCCGCACATGGGCGAGGAACTCGGCATGGCCGAGGGCCTTGTCGGCGGCGGCACGATATTCGCGGACGAGGCTGTCGACCGTATCGCGCGCAAAGGCCCTCAATTTGGGATCGCGCGCCATTTCGGCCCGCGCAACGGCGGGATCGAGCAGGCCGAGGCCATCGAGGACCGGATAGTGAAGCTGCGTCTCGACATGCGGCAGGCCGCCGAGAAAGGAAGGGAAGTGCTCCCGCCGCGGCATTTCCTTCCGCCAGAGTGCGAGCCGTTGCCTGGTTTCATCATGAAGCCGGTTCTCGCGTACATCGCGCCAAAACGGCGTATCGTCGCGCTCGGTGACGTAGTGGGTGTTGATAAAGGTGCGGAAGTCGTCGACCTGGCGTCCGAAGCGGCGGTTGTAGTCGGCGCTGTCCGCTTCAGTCATCTCTGAAGGCTGCTTCAGATAGTTGTCGGCAAAGAGCAGCAGCTGCACGACCGAGCCATGGATCGATGTCGCTTCCAGCGGTTCGAGGAAGCTCGAAGAGAGTCCGACGGCGAGGCAGTTGCCAAGCCAGGGCGTGGCGAGGCGGCCGATCTGGAAGCGGATGTCGTCGCGAACCTCGATCGGGTGCCCGAGCACGCGCTCGACTTCGAGCTTGGCCTCTTCGGGCATCTTGAAGGCATCCGAATAGACATAGCCGCAGCCGTAGCGCTCCTGCGTCGGGATTTGCCACATCCAGCCGGCTTCGAGCGCCCAGGCCAGCGTATAGTTGGCGATCTCCTCGCCGGGCTTGATGTCGATCCAGAAGGGGAGCGCCCGGTTGACGGGCAGTTCGTCGGCGTAGGAAATCCAGGGCGCGCCGAGCTCCTGGACGATGATGCGCTTGCGGAAGCCAGTCGCGTCGATGAAGAAATCACCGGCGAGACGGGTCCCATCGTCGAGGATAATCGCGCGGATATAGCCGGTCTCCGCATCGCGCTCGATCCCCGACAGCGTCGCATCGATCGTGTCGACATTGGAGGCGCGGGCCTTCAGAAACTTGCCGACCCGTGCCTGATCGAAGTGAAAGGCATGGTGGAACGGTCCAAGCGGTAGCAGCGTCCCGTCATCCTTGCGCGCATAGGGCGCCTTCTTGCGTTCGAGCAGGGGACCGAACAGATGCATGTCCTGCAGCTTGCGGCCGGCCGCGACGCAGAACACGTTGAGATAGTCGGATGGTGCGCCGGCCGGCGCCTTCACGACCTGATGCGGATCGTCGATCGGGCCGTCATAGCTGTGACCGATATGGCGCCAGTCCTTGTGGCGGATTCCGAGCTTGAAGGTCGCGCCCGTCTCGCGAAAGAACTCGAATTCGTTCAGGTTGAAATACTGCATCAGGACGCGAAGCGCCGCCGTGCTGCCTTCGCCGACGCCGACCGTCGGGATTTTGGAGGATTCGACCACGGTGACGCGCGCGTCGAGTTTGAGCCGACGTGCCTTGTCGCTCAGGATGAAAGCGGCGAGCCAGCCAGCGGTTCCGCCGCCGACGATCACGAAATGCGGTTGATCCGCCACAGCAGCCCCCAAGTGTTTTCAATCTCTTGCCGCGCCTTTTTCAGGCCGCGTGCCAAGTCTTGCGGATTGTCGGCTCTAGAAACGCCACCTGTCAATCGACCCTTCGGGTGACCCGCGTCGCGCATTCTCCCCTCGCTTGTAAGGTCGGTCTTTGCTGCTTACACTGGGGGCAACTAGGCACTCAAAGAGCTGCGCGCCGGGCCTTGTTTCCGTGCCGTCGCGGCCGAGGATTTCGAAGTGGCAATTACGGGCGAGGATCCGCGACGCGCGGATTCCGAGGCGCCCGCCAATGGTCCGGCCGTTGTCCGGGACCTTGTCGGGGCCGCCGACGGCCAAGGACCGCATGGCGGTTCGCAGGCGTCGAAAAAGAAGGGCCGCCGGCGCAAGAGGCGTCGCCCGGTCTATGCTGCTGGTGGAGAACTGCGGGTACCACCCGCGGCCGGATCTGCGCGTCTGCCCGAGCGACGCCCGCAACCGGTCCTGACATCTCAGCCAAACGTGCAATCACCCCCGCTTGCTGTGGCGGCCGCGGTGTCACGGTCGCCTGGTGATGGCCTTTATGCTGCGCTCGATCTCGGCACCAACAATTGCCGCCTGCTGATCGCGCGGCCGCGCGAGCGCGGCTTTCATGTCGTCGATGCCTTTTCGCGGATCGTCAGGCTCGGCGAGGGCGTTGGCCGCAGCGGACGGCTCGGCGACGCGGCAATGGACCGGGCGGTCGAAGCGCTGCGGATCTGCCAGTCGAAGCTCAAGGATCGCGGTGTCGTTCGGGCGCGGCTGATTGCGACCGAAGCCTGCCGCGCTGCAGAGAACGGCGCTGACTTTCTTGATCGCGTGCTTGCCGAGACCGGCCTCGATCTCGAAATCGTCTCGCGCGAGACCGAGGCGCGGCTCGCCGTATCCGGCTGTGCCTCGCTGATCGACCCGCAGACCAGCGGCGCCCTGCTGTTCGATATCGGTGGTGGTTCGTCGGAACTCGTCTGGATCGACCTGACGCGGCCGGCCGATCGGCATCGCCGCCGCATGTCGGATCGCATTCGCACCTGGGCATCGCTGCCGGTCGGCGTGGTGACGCTCAGCGAGCGGCATGGCGGCGAGCTGGTCGACGCGACGGTGTTCGAGGCCATGGTTGCCGAGGTGACCGAGATGCTTGCTGCATTTCCGGAAGGTGCGGCTCTCGACCGCGCCGTGGCGGCCGGCAACCTGCATATGCTCGGCACCTCGGGCACCGTGACGACGCTCGCCGGCGTTCATCTGGGCCTGCCGCGCTATGACCGGCGACGCGTCGACGGCACATGGCTCAGTGCCCAGGAGGTCAACCAGATGATGGCGGTGATCACGGGTATGGATTATGCCGCCCGGGTCGCCAATCCCTGCATCGGGCGTGAGCGGGCCGACCTGGTCCTCGCCGGTTGCGCCATCCTTGAGGCGATCCGCCGACGCTGGCCATGCCAGAGGCTCCGCGTCGCCGATCGCGGGCTGCGCGAAGGCATTCTCGTGGAAATGATGGCGGAAGACGGCGTCTGGCGTCGCAATCCCCGACAGAACGGACGCGCGTCATGAAGGACAGCAAAGGCAAGGGGCCGGGCGGCCGCGAACTGACGGTGCGCGTGAAGACGGCACGGGGACGCACCGCATCCTCGACGCGCTGGCTCGAGCGGCAGCTCAACGACCCCTATGTCGTTCGCTCGAAGCGCGAGGGCTATCGCTCGCGGGCGGCCTATAAGCTCATCGAGATCGACGACAAGCACCACATCCTCGCTCCTGGCATGAAGGTGGTCGATCTCGGCGCCGCGCCTGGCGGCTGGTCGCAGGTCGCGGTTGAACGGGTCGGCTCGACCGACCTGACCAAACTGGTGGTTGCCATCGACTATCTTGAGATGGACGAGCTGCCCGGCGTCATCCTGTTCCAGAAGAACTTCCTCGATGAGGACGCGCCGGCGCTGTTGCAGGAGGCGATCGGCGGGCGGGCCGACGTCGTGCTGTCCGACATGGCGGCGCCGACCACGGGTCACCAGCAGACGGACCATCTGCGCACGACCTATCTCTGCGAGGTCGCGGCCGATTTCGCGCTCGACGTGTTGAAGCCAGGTGGCTCGTTCCTGTCGAAGGTGTTTCGCGGCGGCGCCGAGAGCACGCTCCTGACGACGTTGAAGCAGCATTTCGCTACGGTGCATCACCTGAAGCCGCCGGCAAGCCGCGCCGGCTCCGTCGAGCTCTTCATCCTCGCCAAAGGCTTCAAGGGCAAACGCCAGGACGCGTCACGCGACGACGAGGAAAGCCAGGACGACGAGGCGGCCTGGCGGCCCTGAGCCATCGCTTCAGGCGCGCTCGCGCATCGCCGTGACTGGATCAGGCGCGAGCGGCTTCGGCTTCAGGCGGCGGCCGGACATTTCCTCGCCGGCGTTGCGTGGCATCTTCATGAAGAAGAAGACCGAGCTCATCGAGATCAGGCCGATCGCGATAAAGGCCGGATGGAAGGTCGCGACCGTGATGGTGCCGCCGGTATGAGCGAGCGACATTTCGAGCGCGATGGCGCCGACCGAAATGCCGATCGACATCGCCAATTGCTGGAACACGCTGGTGAGGCTCGTCGCCCGGCTCATCCGCGCCTGCGGCACGTCAGCGAATGAGAGCGCATTGGCGCTGGTAAACTGCAGCGAGCGGAAGAAGCCGCCGACGAAGAGCAGCCCGGTGATCATGTGCATCGGCGTGCCGATATCGAAGATTGCGGGCATGCCGATGAAGATGGCGGCAATCACGGAGTTGGCGATGAGGACGCTGCGGAAGCCGAAGCGGCGCAGCAGCGGCGGCGCTACGAATTTCATAGCGATCGCGCCAATGGCCGAGACAAACGTGATCGAGCCAGACTGGAAAGGGCTGAGCCCGAAGCCGAGCTGCAACATCAGCGGCAACAGGAAGGGCATCGCGCCGATGCCGATGCGGAACAGCAATCCGCCGATGACGCTGGCGCGGAAGCTCGGGATCGCAAAAAGCGACAGGTCGAGGATCGGATTGGCGATGCGCCGGCTGTAGAAGACATAGGCGACGAGCAGACCGCCGCCGCCCAGCAGCAGGCCGATGACATAGGGCCACGGCATCAGGTTGAGGCCGAGCGACGTCGAACCGGTGACGAAGCCGGCAATGCCGAAGCTCGATAGCATGAAGCCTGGATAATCGAAGCGAACCCGCTCCTCGCCCCTGATATCGGGGACGAACAGCGTTGCCAGCACGAAGCCGAGTACGCCGATCGGCACGTTGATCCAGAAGATCCAGCGCCATTCGAAATAGGTGGTGATGAAGCCGCCGAGCGGCGGCCCGACCACCGGCCCGATCAGCGCCGGAACCGTGAGCCAGGCGAGGGCGCCGACCAGTTCGGATTTCGAGACCGACTTCAGGATCACCAGCCGCCCGACCGGCACCATCATCGCTCCGCCGAGACCCTGCAGGATTCGGGATGCGACAATCTCTCCGATCGAGTGAGATAGGCCGCAACAGATCGATCCGAGGGTGAATGTGACCAGCGCGAGGCGGAAGATGGTCCGCGCGCCGAAGCGATCCGCCAGCCAGCCCGAAGCCGGGATGAAAATGGCGATCGTCAGGAGATATGAGGTGAGGGCGAGCTTCAAGTTGATCGGGCTGACGCCGAAATCGCGGGCGATCGTCGGCAGCGCGGTCGCCAGAACCGTCGAATCGAGGTTCTCCATGAACAGCGCACAGGCGACGATCAGCGGCAGCAGGATACGGTCGGGAAGCAGGCGGGCGGGCATCTGGAAACCATCCGGGCGGGAGACGGGATGCGATCGAGGCTGGTCGCGTCCCCGGAGGTGACGGCCGGAGTCTTGGGCAGGCGGGTCGTCGTTCGCCCGGAAACTAATGGACCCTTATGACAAAGCAAGGCCGCTCACGGCCGGGAACGAAGTCGTGATCGACTGAGGCTGTCTTCCCGGCGCGAGATTTCGTTTGGCCGCGGCGGACGGCGAGAGTATGACCGTCACCCTCCCGCGACCGCGGTTATCCGGACTTCCCGCCGCCCTTCCCGATGAAGCCGGCACCAAGAAAGACGACGCCATGACCACCTTGCCGCTCGATGAAGCGCTGATCGAACAGTTGATCGAGGAGCGTATCGACGCCCGCCGTGCCCGCGACTTCGCGAAGGCGGACGAGATTCGCAAGACGCTGGATGGCATGGGTCTCATTATTATCGACGGCAAAGATGAGGAGACAGGAGCCTTCTGGACCACATGGGACGTTCGCGGCGAAGCGAGCGAGACATCATGAAACGCGAACGCGTTACTCTATTCGATACCACCCTGCGCGATGGCGCACAGACCAATGGCGTTGATTTTTCCGTAGAGGACAAGGTGCTCATCGCCGGGCTCCTTGATGAGTTTGGCCTCGACTATGTCGAGGGTGGCTATCCCGGTGCGAACCCGACCGACAACCGCTTCTTTACCGAGAAGCGGACGCGGCGCGCGCAATTCACCGCCTTCGGCATGACCAAGCGCGCCGGCGTCAGCCTCTCGAATGATCCCGGCGTCGCGGCGCTGATCGAGGCGAAATCAGACGCGATCTGCTTTGTCGCCAAGACCTGGGATTATCAGGTGCGCGTCGCGCTTGGCGCCAGCGAGGACGATAATCTCGACGGTATCCGGCAGTCCGTCGCCGCCGCGGTCGCAGCCGGCAAGGAGGCGCTCGTCGATTGCGAGCACTTCTTCGACGGCTACAAGGCCAATCCGACTTATGCGCTGGCCTGCGCCAAGGCGGCTTATGAGGCCGGCGCCCGCTGGGTCGTGCTCTGCGACACCAATGGCGGCAGCCAGCCGGAAGAGATCGAAGCGATCGTCCGCGCGGCGTCGGCTGTGGTGCCCGGCGACCATCTCGGCATCCATGCCCATAATGACACCGAGCAAGCGGTGGCCAACTCGCTGGCAGCGCTCCGCGGCGGGGCACGCCAGATCCAGGGGACGCTTAATGGTATCGGCGAGCGCTGCGGCAACGCCAACCTGACCTCGATCATCCCGACGCTGCTGCTGAAGCCGCTTTATGCTGAGCGGTTCGAGATCGGCGTCACGGCGGAAGACCTGCAGGGGCTTACGCAGCTTTCGCATCGCTTCGACGAGATCGTGAATCGCGCGCCCAACCGGCAGGCGCCTTATGTCGGCGCCTCGGCGTTTGCGACCAAGGCCGGCATCCACGCCTCGGCGATCGTCAAGGATCCGAGCACCTATGAGCACATCCGGCCCGAGCAGGTCGGCAATCATCGCCGCGTCCTCGTCTCGGACCAGGCGGGCCGCTCCAATCTGCTGGCCGAACTGGCAAGGCTCGGCATTCCCGTCGACAAGGGCGATCGCCGGTTGGACATGCTGCTGTCCGAGGTGAAGGAACGCGAGGCTGTCGGCTATTCCTATGAGGGTGCGGACGCATCGTTCGAGCTTCTGGCGCGGCGGACGCTTGGGTCCGTGCCGGACTATTTCACCGTCGAGAGCTTCCACGTGACAGTAGAGCGCCGGCACAACGCGCTCGGCAAGCCCGTTTCCGTGTCGGAAGCCGTTGTGAAGCTCGAAGTGGGGGGCCAGCGCCTTCTGACCGTCGCGGAGGGCAACGGCCCGGTGAATGCGCTCGACCGGGCGCTGCGCAAGGACCTCGGCGTCTATCAGGACGTGATCACCGACCTCGAACTGGTCGACTACAAGGTCCGTATCCTCAATGGCGGTACCGAGGCGGTGACACGCGTACTCATCGAGAGCCGCGATGATACCGGCGACAGCTGGATGACGATCGGCGTATCCGAAAATGTCGTCGATGCCTCATTCGAGGCCCTGATCGATTCGATCGTCTACAAGCTGATCCGTGCCGGCGTGAAGCCGGCCTAGAGATCGGCGATCGGGATCGAGGCTGGCGCGGCGGGCTTCTGCCGCGCCGCGTGTGCGGCCGTGGCCGCCTGAAGCTTCGGCACGATGTCCTCGACCCGCTCGGCGACGAGGTAGCTCACCTCGAAGCCGTTCCGGATGAAGCCTTCGTCCGACATGTGGCGAAGCAGGACGACGAGCGGATCCCAGAAGCCGTTGATATTGGCGATCAGCACAGGCTTCTTGTGCTGGCCGAGCTGGGCCCAGGTCATGATCTCGACCAGTTCCTCCAGCGTGCCGATACCGCCCGGCAGCGCGACGAAGGCGTCGGCGCGTTCGAACATCGTCCGCTTGCGCTCATGCATGTCGTTGGTGACGACCAGGTCATGTGCGGTCTCGAGCATGACCTCCCGCTCGCGCAGGAATTGCGGGATGATGCCGGTGACATGGCCACCGGCGTTCATGACCGAGCGCGCGACGATGCCCATGAGGCCGATCGAGCCGCCGCCATAGACGAGGCCGATGCCGGCGGAACCCATGGCGCGGCCGAGCGTGGCCGCGGCGGCGGCATAAACCGGATCGCCGCCCTCGGAGGAGCCGCAATAGACGCAAATCGATGAAAGCGATGTCATGTTGATCTTCCTCGCATCCGCAAAGAGGGCCGTCAAGTTCCGCGGGCGCCGCAGGCGGGCGAGGGAATTCCGCCATTTCAACGCCTTGTGAGCGGGGCGAAAGCGCGTATAACAGGCCTTTGAAGGCTGCGTTTCGCAGGCGCGATGTCGTGCCGGCAAAAGAGCGTGGCGCCGGTAGGCGGCGGGCTGTGCGCTCCGCCATTGGGGAAGCAGGTTCGATCGTCGATGGCTGAACAGGGTAGGGCGGGACAAAGCTGGACGGGCCGCATCGCAGCGGTGATCGTCGTCGTGATCCTGATCATCGGCGGTTATTTCGCGCTGACATCGCGCCCCGGACCAAAGCCCGAACAGGCGGTCGACGTGGCCGTGGTTGCGCCTGCCACCAAGGATGCCGCAAAGGATGCCGCCCCTGCTGCGGCGCCGTCAGCCGCGGCGCCCGCTCCGGCCAATCCTGCCGCCGTTGGCGAAGCGGCAGCGCCCGCCGCAAGCGCGCCTGCGGCGCCAAGCTTCGACGTCGTACGTGTCGAGCCGACCGGCGAGGCGGTCGTGGCCGGTCTCGCCCCGCCGAATTCGACCGTCGAGGTGATGGACGGCGCCACGGCGATTGCCAAGGGCACGGCCAATGATCGCGGCGAATGGGCACTGACGGCCGACAAGCCGCTCGCACCGGGTTCGCACGATCTTTCGATCCGCACGACATCGGCCGACAAGAAGACCGAGACCTTGTCCGAGCAGAGCGTCGCCGTCGACGTTCCGGAAAACCCGAAATCCGGGCCGCTGGTCGTGCTCAATACGCCCGATGCGGCGAGCAAAGTGATCCAGGTTCCGGCCCCGACTAAGGCTGCCGATGGCAACGCGGTCCCGGCCAAGCCGGCTGTGACGGTCGACGCCGTCGAGTTTCAGGACGGCAAGCTGTTCATTTCAGGTTCTGCGGCGATCGGCGGCACGGTGCGGATCTATGTCGATGGCGTCGTCGTCGGCGATGCGACGGTGGACGAGAACGGACGCTGGCAGATCGCGGCCAAGGGCGCCGTCGGCACCGGCAAGCACACGATCCGTGCCGATGGGATCGACAAGGCGAACGGCAATGTGCTTGCCCGCGCCGAAGTACCCTTCGAGCAGAACGGCGATGTTGCGACGCTGATGGCGGTCACCACCGAAGGCGGCGGTTCCGAGGGCGTAGCAACCGCCAGCAATGTCCCGGCGCCGAAAAGCGTCATCATCCGGCGCGGCGATAATCTGTGGACGATTTCCAAGCGGCTCTACGGCCAAGGCGTCCGCTTCTCGACCATCTATGAGGCGAACAACGACCAGATCCGCGATCCGAATTGGATCTATCCGGGCCAGGTTTTTGTGCTGCCCGCCGGCGATGCGCGCTGGACGCAGTGACCGGGCGATACCATCTGGGTTGAAGATACCGCGCTGAGGCGTCCAAACGACTGTCGCATTGCTGTTCTATCAGGCGATGCGAGCGGTCTTTTGCGCGTTTTCGCGATGCGCGCGACAAGGAGACGGGCGTGACTACCATCGCCAGCACGAGTGCCGAGCCGACGGCACCGCAGAAGAAGCAGGCCGACGAGCGCTCGGCCCTCCATACCGTCCGTCAGCTGTGGCCCTATATCTGGCCGGATGATCGGCCTGACCTGAAGGTCCGTGTCGTCGGCGCGCTGGTCGTCCTGGCGATCGCCAAGTTCATCACGGTTTTCGTCCCCTTCTTCTACAAATGGGCAACGAATGCGCTAAGCGGTTCGCAGCCCGCGGGTGCTGCCGTCGCTGGTGTCGCGGCGCTCGTGACCGTTCCGATCATGCTCGTGGTCGCCTACGGCGCTGGCCGCATTCTCCTCAATCTCTTCAATCAGCTGCGCGATGCGCTCTTTGCCCGCGTCAGCGAGCACGCGATCCGCAAGCTTGGCCATCGCTCCTTCGTGCATATGCACCGGCTGTCGCTGCGCTTTCACCTGCAGCGGCATACCGGCGGGCTGTCGCGGACGATGGATCACGGCATGAAGGGTGTCGACGCGATCGTCGACCACATCATCCTCAACACGCTGCCGACGCTGCTCGAATTCCTGCTGGCCGCGATCATCATCGCCTGGCAGTTCAACCTGACCTATCTCGGCGTGATTGTCGCGACGATCGGCGCCTATGTCTGGTTCACGGTGGTCGCCTCGAACTGGCGCATCGCGCTCCGCCGCGACATGAACGCCTCCGACACCGAGGCGAACTCGAAGGCGGTCGATTCGCTGCTCAACTACGAGACGGTCAAATATTTCGGCAACGAGGATATGGAGTCGGCGCGCTACGACGTGTCGCTGGCGCGCTATGAAGCGGCCTCGGTCAAGACCTGGACGTCGCTGGCCTGGCTCAATATCGGCCAGACCGTGATCTTCACCATCGGCATGACGACCTGCATGGTCCTCTCCGGCATTGCGATCATGAACGGGACGCAGTCGCTTGGCGATTTCGTCATGATCAATGCCCTGTTGATCCAGCTCTCGTTCCCGCTCAACTTCATCGGGACGATCTATCGCGAGCTGAAGCAGGGTCTCGCCGATGTCGAGGCGATGTTCGACCTCCTGGAGGTGCCGGAGGAGGTCAAGGACCGGCCGGACGCGCTGCCGCTCATCGTCTCCGATGGTGCGGTGCGCTTCGAGGACGTCAAATTCCATTATGATGCCGAACGGCCGATCCTGAAGGGCATCAGCTTCGAGGTGCCGGCCGGCAAGACCGTCGCCATCGTCGGCCCGTCCGGGGCCGGCAAGTCGACGATCTCGCGCCTGCTGTTCCGCTTCTATGATGTCAGCGGCGGCCGCATCACCATCGATGGGACCGATATTCGCGACGTGACGCAGAAGAGCGTGCGCGCGGCGATCGGCATGGTTCCGCAGGATACGGTGCTGTTCAATGACACGATCGCCTACAACATCCACTACGGCCGGCCGAGCGCCAGCGAGACCGAGATGCGCGAGGCGGCTCGGATGGCGCAGATCGCGGGCTTCATCGAGCAATTGCCGGATGGATTCGAGACCGAGGTCGGCGAGCGCGGGCTCAAGCTCTCCGGCGGCGAGAAGCAGCGCGTGGCGATCGCCCGGACGATCCTCAAGGCACCGCCGATCCTGATCCTCGACGAGGCGACCTCGGCGCTCGACACCCATACCGAACGCGAGATCCAGGGCGCGCTCGATCGCGTCTCGAGCGGACGGACCACGCTCGTC
>DATMGR010000020.1:0-44556 GCA_035555375.1 Kaistia sp.
CAACATGCTTTTATCCTCAGCTGGTCCAGAGACCGCCGAGGTTCGCAATCAAAATAATGCGCAGCAACATCGCCCCGCATTAGGAGAATCCACGTCGCTGCCGCGTTCCTTCACATTATCGCGACCTCGTGATAAGCCGTCTTATGCGCAGCTGCGCATAAGATACCGAAGGCCCCGGCATAGGCGTCGTAGATGCCGGTTTGCTCGGGCGTAAGCTGGTGCTCGACCAGCTCGTATTCGACGCCGTCATAGGAGAGAGACCGGGCCGTGTAGAGGCCGAGCGAGCGCAGGTCGCGGGCCAGCACTTCCATCGCCGCCACACCGCCGTCCTCGATCGCCTCGACGAATTCGGCGCGGGTGGAGAACGGGAAGTCCTCGCCGCCCCAGAGACCTAGGCGCTGGGCATAGGCGAGATTGTGGACGGTGGTCGCGCCGGTCGCGGAGACATAGACGACGCGCGCATTCGGCAAAGCGTGCTGGAGCCGAAGGCCCGCGCGACCCTGCTGCGAGGCGGCGACGTCGCCGCGTTCGCCCTTTCCACCAGCGGCGTTCTGCATGGCATGGCTCTCGTCGAAAATGATCACTCCATCGAAGTCGGAGCCCAACCATTCGACGATCTGCTTTACGCGGGAAAGCTTCTCGCCCCGGTCGTCGGACCGTAGCGTGGCGTAGGTGGTGAATAGGACGCCTTCCGAGAGGCGGATGTCCTTGCCCCGCGGGAAGCGCGACAGCGGCGTGACCAGCAGGCGCTCCATGCCGAACGCCGACCAATCGCGCTGGGCGTCCTCCAGCAGCTTATCGGATTTGGAGATCCACACCGCCTTGCGCCGGCCCTGCATCCAGTTGTCGAGGATGATGCCGGCCGACTGGCGACCCTTGCCGGCGCCGGTGCCGTCGCCAAGCATGAAGCCTCGGCGGAAGCGCACGGCGTTGGGGGCATCGTCTGGCGCGGCTGAGGCGATGTCGAAAGTCTCGTCGAGCGTCCACGAGCCTGCGAGGAAGTCGGAATGCGCCTCGCCGGCGTAGATGACGGTTTCGAGCTGTGCGTCGGATAGGAGGCCGTCGGTGACGATGTTGGTGGGCAGCCGGGGCCGATAGTTCGGCCTGGGCGGCGCGACCGAGGCCATCGCCACCGATTGCACGAGCTTGGTCGGATGGGCCTGAGCGCCGGGAATACGGATCGCCTGCAATCCGTATTCTTCATAGATCGCGTCGGTGATCCGGCCGTCTTCGGCTGGCGTCCAGTCCACGGTGTCATAGGCGAGTTCGACGCCCTCGGGCTCGGCGACGGCGCGGGCCGGCGATGAGGCGGCGGCGCGGGCGACATAGCCGCGAACGGTCCGCGAAGTCTGCGCGGGCGAAGCCATGGCGACGGCCACGGCCGGATCGATGGGCTGCCGCACTGGGACGTGTTCGCCGATCCAGGCGACGAGCGTCGCAACGTCGGGCGCGACGCCAGGCGATGCCGGCAACGCCGCCGCATTATCGGCCGGAACCTTATCGATGACGGTCAGGCGGGTGTCGATGGTCGTGCCGTGCTTGGCGTAGATCGCGCCGTCGATCGCGGCCGTGAACACGACGCGGCCCTGTTCCTGCAGGCGCGTGAACGCGGTCCGCCAAGCCGGCGCATCGGGTGCGAAGCTCGCTCCGGTGATCGTGACCAAGCGCCCGCCCTCGGCCAGGCGCGCGAGCGCCGAGGCGATATGGCGACAGGCGGCGTCGGCCATCCGGCCCGTGACGTTCGCCATGACTGAGAACGGCGGGTTCATCAGGATGACGCTGGGCACGATGCCCGCGTCGAGATGATCGTCGATCTGAGCCGCGTCGAAGCGGGTGACGGGAATGGCCGGAAAGAGGTGGGACAGAAGATCGGCCCGGGTATCGGCCAACTCGTTCAGCATGAGCGCGCCGCCGGCGATCTCGGCCAGGACAGCGAGAAGGCCAGTGCCTGCGGACGGCTCCAACACCCGATCGGCAGGCGTGATGGCCGCAGCGGTCAGCGCCGCCACGCCGAGCGGAACCGGCGTCGAGAACTGCTGGAAGGACTGGCTTTCCTCCGATCGCCGTGTGTGGGTGGGAAGAAGGTTGGCGACTTTCGCCAGCATCGGCAGGGCCGCGGCCGGAGAGCCGGCTTTGCGGAAAAGCGGGTCTCCGTATTTGCGGAGGAAGAGGACCGTCGCGACTTCGCAAGCCTCGTAGGCCGTCTTCCAGTCCCAGGCACCCGTCGTGTCGGAGGCGCCGAACGCCGTTTCCATGGCAGCGCGCAGGATCGGCGCATCGATGCGCTGACCGTGTTCGAGATGGGGAAGCAGTAGCCGCGCGGCCTGGAAAATCGCGGCAGAAGGATCGAGGACATGGGGAAGCGGCGCTGCTAGCGGAGCTGCCGCGGATGCAGGGATCATTGTCATGAAAGAACCTCGGAGAGCGGATCGGGACGAACCGGCGGCGCTCTCTCTCGACCGGACCGGCTCGAACCCGTCCCGGCCAACCTCTCACTCTGACGCGGGCATGCAGGAAGGTGCGGGGCGGCCGAAACCGCCCCGCAAGCCCATCATTCGGCGGCAATCAGGTGACCTTCGTCGTCCTCGGCGTCGGCCGGGACTTCCTCTTCGACATCGGTGCTGAGGAATTCCGGCAGCGTCGTGCCGTCCTCGTCGCCATCGGTGCCCGCCGCGCGTTCGATGTCGGCGAGACGCAGCGGCTCGGGAAGCCAGCCGGTGTCGGCCAGCAGACGCTCGGCTTCCTTGGCCATGTCACCCTTCCTCAGGTGGTCGATGAGCTGCGCCGACGCTTCGCCCTTGGCTTCCCGTACCGCTTCGAGGATGCGGGGCTTGGTCACCCGGCTGAGATAGTTGTCGACGGTCGGGCGCCATCCCGCGTCCGCCATGTCGAGACCGACGGCGTGCGCGATTCGGTCGGCTTGCTTCAGGCGACGTTCGAGCGCGTGCTGAGAGATGCCGGAGCCGCCATAACGGTCGACTTTCTCGGAGAGCGCATTGACGCCGTAGGAGACGCAATGCGCCAGCAGAGCGGTCCGATTGGCGTCGTCGAGATCGACCAGCCAGTCCCACAGGGCATCCTCGTCCTGCGGGATGTCGGCCTCCCAGCTTTCCTGCCGTTCCGCCACCGACTTGGCAGACGTGCTGTCTTTCAGGTCGGCGGCCTGGACGGAGAAGAATACGTGGCGGACCGACACCTCCAGGCATCCGCCGGAAGACGAGGTGCGATGGAAGGTGTCGAGCACGAGCTTGTGCAGCAGCGCCGTGATGGCGACGTGTGGGTTGCCGGCGAGCGCATCCCGCAGAGCCAGGGTGCGGTGGGCCGTCAGTTCGCTGACCAGGCGTTCGGGCAGCGGCTTGACGATATCGTCGTCCTCATCTTCCGCTTCGGGCTTGCCGCCGATGGTGATGACCGCCCGCATCGGCTGCGCGTGCAGCGCGTCGCCTTCGGTTTCACCGTCGGTCTGGGGCGCGATCGGCGCCTCGTCCTCGGGACGGACATAGCCGCGCTCGATGGTCAGTCGGCCCGAGCTGTCGATGCTGACGAAGGCGCCGGCGCGCGCGATCTCGGCCGGATCGTAGAGGGTGGGCCGGTTCTGGAAGGCGGCGATCGCGGTCTCGATTTCCTCGAGCCGCAGATCGACCGCCTCCGGCAGGTCCTCGCCATCGTCATGCTCGGCGTAGAGCCGATCCAGTTCCTCGGTCAGGGCCTCGTAGGCGGCCTGCTCGTCGGCGGAGAGTTCGGGGCGTTCGCCCATGATCCGGCGCAGGCCAGTGGTGTGACCGTAGGGGAAGTCGAGCGCGGCACCGATCCAGCGCCAACCTTCGGCCGCTATCTCCTCAGCCGCGGCGCCGAGCTTCGCGGTGGCGAGGCTGTCGAGCAGCGCCGCATCCTGCAGCCAACCGCCATCGTCGGCCTGGAACAGGTCGCGCAGCGTTGCGCCGCCGGCCGCCTCATAGGCTTCGATGCCGACGAACTGCGCGCGGCGATCGGAGGCGCGCACGGCGCCCTCGGTCAGCATGCGCCGGATCTCGAAGGCCTGGCGGCTGTAGGAACGCTGGATGGTTTCCCAGACCTCCATCTGCCGTGCATGGTCATGCGACACCGTGAAGGCCATGAGCTGGTCAAGCGCGATGCCATCCTCGGCATAGACGTCGAGCAGCGCCGGAGCGACCGAGGCGAGCCGCAGGCGCTGACGGACCACGGCCGGGGTGACATAGAATCGGGCGGCGATATCCTCCTCGCCCATGCCGCGCCCGATCAACGCCTGGAAGGCCTTGAACTGATCGAGCGGATGGAGCGCCTCTCGGTGGACATTCTCGGCGAGGCTGTCTTCCTCGGCCGGGATCGGGGAGGCCGCGTCGCGGACGTTGCAGGGGACAGGTGCGGTCTTCGCGAGACGCTTGGCCTTGACCAGAAGTTCAAGCGCCCGGAACCGGCGACCGCCGGCCGGAACCTCGAAGATGCCGGTTTCCACGCCCTCGCCATCGAGCACAGGGCGGACGTTGAGGTTCTGAAGAAGACCGCGGTGGCCGATATCCTCGGCCAGTTCGGGAATCGAGACGCCGGCCTTGGTCTTGCGGACGTTGGCCTGGCTCAGGATGAGCTTGTTGAAGGGGATGTCGCGACGCTCGCCAAGGGACGCGATCTTCTGAACGGCGGTTGCCATGTCGGGATACTCCATGACGGGCGGCCGAGAGACTCTCTCTCAGCCCTAAACCCGTCACGGAGCGAAGCGCCGCCCTCTTCCTCTAAAGGGGGCAGCGCCACAGAACGGATTTGGGGACACGCGGAAGCGCAAAGCCGGAGACACGGAAAACCGCATCTCCGGCTTTGCGGTTGTCAGGCGGCTCGATCGAGCAGCTTCTTCGCTTTGGCCTCCATGTCGAGGCGGGCGTCCTGATGCGGCTTGTCGCGCGCGACGGCGGTTATGCCCTGCACGAAATCGAAGATGCTCTCGGGCGGACGGCCTTCCTCGGCCAGCACCGTGTCGATGATCTTGCCGGTCTCGGCCTTGGAGAAGCCGCGTCGGCGCAGGAAGTCGGTGCGGTCTTCGTCGTTGCGCGCCACGATTCGCTCGCGGGCCGCCTTGATGCCGTTGACGAAGGGCAGGGGCGAGGAGTTCGCGAAGTTCAACAGTGCCGGGGCCGCCTCATGCGCAAACCGGTTGGCGGCGTATTTGCTGTGGCGGATGGTGATTTCCTCGAAATCCTCCACGCCCCACAAATTTCGATTTTGGCAGACCGCGCGGAGATAGAAGCTCGCCATGCCGAGCGTCTTGGCGCCGACCTCGGAGTTCCAGCAATAGAATCCGCGGAAATACAGATCGGGCGAGCCGTCCGGCAGGCGGCCAGCCTCGATCGGATTCAGGTCGTCGACCAGGAACAGGAAGACGTCGCGATCGGAGGCGTAAAGCGTCGTCGTGTCCTTGGTAATGTCGACGCGCGGATTGTAGACGCCCGTCGACCAGTCGAGCACGCCAGGCACCTTCCAGCGGGTGTCGCCGGTGCCGTTGCCGGCGATGCGCTGCACGGCTTCCACCAGTTCTGCGTCGAATATCCTCCCATAATCTGGGCCGGTGACGGCGCGCAGTTCGGTGCGGCCGTCATCGGTTTCCAGCGTCTTGATCTGCTCCGCCCGATTGAACGTTAGGCAATATTGCAGGTTGATCGCGGCGAGCGGCGCGGGAAGCTGGCGTAGATAGGCTGCCGGCGCGCCGACCAGGCTCGCGAGTTGGCCGAAGCTCCAATGGGTCGGGGCGATGGGCATATCCGTGCCGGGCAGGATTAGCGCCAGCCGTTCCGGGTCGCCGCGGTTCGCCTCGACATGGATCAGCGCGCTCTCCACCACGCGCGTCCGGCTGCGATCGGCGCGGTCATGGACGGCCCGCGCCAGCTCGGACAGCGACAGGTAGCGCTCGTCCGCGGGCCGGGAAAACCATTCCGACGATACGCGGCCGATTCGCTCGCCGCGGCCCACATCCACTTTGTAGCCGCCGCTGGTGTCGCGGCGGGCATCGAGAACTGAAACCCGGGTCATGGGACCAATCTCCATGACGGGCGCGGGAGACCTCTTCTCCAGCCCTCAACCCGTCACGGCAAAGCCATCCGTCCTCTCACTTTCAAGGGGGCGTTGCGGGGCAGGCTGTGCTAAAATTCGCTGGCGCGTCTCCGTCGAGCGCTCTGAGCAGGTGACTCGCGGGAGTCCGGCGGCTCAGCTCGATGCCGCAATCCGCGCTGCTCCGAACGCGTTGGCGGCGCGGATTCTGTTGGAGGCGAGGACCGAGAGCGCTGCCTCCGCCTTTACTCTTCTGAGCCCTCTCGTAAGGAACCTACCGGCACCCGACATTCGCTTTATCGTGCCGAAGGATGCTCGACAGTGCATCGTCGGATCTTCATCAGGCCAGGATCGCTGTAGATGCGCTCCTCCATGCGATCGGGCGCACCCTGATCGACAAGGTGACGGTTGTTCGCTGATACCCGGACGTGCATCGGGGCTTCAAGCGGCAGTCCTGGCATGCCGTGGTTCGATAGCGGATCGCACGATTGCGCGCGTGCTTGCCCGACCGCCTGAGCGTTGCGCCAGCCGGGCAGCGAATGGTGTCGGTCACCTCATCGTAGGCGAACTGGTCGGCCGGATGTACTTGGAGTTCATCGCGCCGCGCTTGATGGGCGCGGCAACCTCGACATTATCCCCTTCGCATTCGGCGATTGCCTGCGCGTTCGAGTAGCCGCCGTCGGCGACCACCTTGAGTCGGTCGATCCCACGCACTTCCATGGTCGCCATCTACGTCGGGTGGAGGAGCTGGCTGTTGTTGCCTTCGTTGGCAACGTCCTGATGGACGATAAGCCCGCTTTCAACGTCCGCCACACTCCATCGATTGTAAGCCGGGAACTTCGGTGCCGGGCCGTATCCAATTGGCTTGGCTTCAGGTTCGCCGAACACGAGCACCTTCTCTTCGCGCTGGATCAACTCCGCTTGCCTGCGAGCGAGACGGTCCTTCCTACGCAGCAACGATGCGACAGCCTCACCGAAGCCTGTCAGTGTAACGGCTGATCGCCGAAGCCCTGTGCGGCGGCCTCCTTTAGGACGTCGAGCCGATCGAGATAGTAGTTGATCTCCTTTTCCGTGTGTACCAGATCGCGGGCAAGGCGCTCGGCGCCAGCGATGTTCTTCCCGCTGGCGACTGCCCGCATCTTGGTGCCATCAAGCGCAACCGTGCTACGCCCGATCAGACCACGCTCGCGGCGGAACTGCACGCGGGCCGCCGCCACACCAACGATCGCTTCAGGATTATCATGTCGGAAGACCGCGATTGTGTGGTAACGGGGCTCGACCCGAGTCATGAGCCTGAGCGCTTCCAGCGGTCGTGGGTCGTGGGTCGTGGGTCGTAACCATCGGCGGGATTCACTGATACGAGGTGACGACTTTTACCTTGCGCAAGACACGGTGTGAGCGGATCAACGTCGGGAACTCTGGCGATTTCTATATGAAGTTCAGCAAAATTCCTGGAGGCCAACGGCACAGACGAGCCTCGTCGTACCAACGCGGGAAGTGCGTTTGGGTACCGTAGCATCCTCAGGGAGCAATCGACTACACGATTTACCCCTAAGTCTCTGAACTCGCTCAGAAGGACGATGCGGCAAGGAAACAGAGGTAGCTGACTGAACCTCAGACCGCTAACGTAGCTCTTGGTCACAGCAATTCGTCGTCCGCCTCCATCCGGATGGCCAGATCGGCTGTCGCAATCCGCCGCAGGCTCGATGCGGCGATGAACTGCACGCCGAGAGCCAGCCGGACAACCTGGAGCCGTTTCAGCCCCGCGGGCTTGTATCGGCTGGCGACATAGGGCGGCAGCTTCGCCACCACGGCCTGAAGGCGCCCATCGTCGCGATGGGGCCATGCTGCCGCCATGCGCCGAGCCAGCAAGGCGAGGTCATGGCCATCCTTTCCTTTCCGGAAGGAGTCAAGGTCGACGCCACCCCATACCAGCGCCGCCTTCATCGACAGTTCCGCCACCATGGAAATCGGCTGGACCACCGAGTCATTGTTAACGGTCGTCGGCAAGGCGTTCGCGACATATTCGAGGTTCGACCGCGCCATCCGCCACAGCATCACCGCGTCTGCATTGCCGTGCGCGACTTCGTTCAGACCCATAGTGAGATCGTGAAGGTCCCCAACGGCGAAAGCAACTCCGGCAGCAATCGCCCGACCTTGTCGGCACCAGTTCCACCATTCGTCGGCACTGGAGAAACCAGCGATCTGCCAAGGCTCAATGGATACTTGTCCAAACATCACTGGAAAGACGACTTTTCGTACCTGATCTACGGACGCTACCAGGCCGATCCCGGCGCCCGGCCAACTCGTCTCCACCTCAGGCATCATCACGGCGTAGGCATCCATGATGCGCTTCACTTCAGGATGGCCGCCGACGCCCATGGCGAAGGCGGAGCCGAGCAGTTCCACTGCGGCTCGGAATAGGCGCTGATGGACATAGACACCCTCCTCTGCGTACTTCAGGTCTAATCGGCGCAGATCCTCCCACGTCCATTCACGCATGGCCGCGCCTGGTCACAGTCAGCTCGCCGCGGTGACAATGGATCGAAAGGCTCAAGGCTTTTTCCCGCCGTCACGGAACATCGGAAAGAAGCTACGCTGGTTCTTTCTCTTGATGACGTCATTCACGCCGATCGTGTTGGCCTTTCGACGCTCACCACCCGCCGGCGTGATCACCTCGAGGTCCGGACTCTCGATGATCGCCGCATGAACGTCATCGGCGTGCGCGGGCGTGACGTTGTAGATGCTCTCGTAGAACTCCATTACGGAAATGGCATCGTCGAATTCGGCCACCAGACGGGGAATGTCCCCCAGAAGCTGCGTCTTCGCGGATGCGCGACCGCTATCGTCGAAGAGGTAGAGCATGCCTTCATCGTGCCGGGGGTCGTAGGACAGCATATTGAGACCCGACCGACCGAAATGCGCCTGAAGGCTCGCATTGTCATGGAGGATATTGTTGTAAACCTGTCGCGCCCGATAGGCGTTGGCGAAGTGGATAAGCCAATACCGCCACCCGCCGGGGTTGTTGATAGAAAAGGGGCTGACATAGGGCGCGCAGAGGCGAAAGGCGTCGAAGACGATCTTCTCCGCCGCGCCCAGCCAGTCCTTTTGGCTCATGAGCGCATCGAGTGCCTGCACATTGTTGGTGGAAAGTCCGAGGTGATTGAGTTGGGCGCGCAATCGCTCCGGCTGGTCTTTCTGGAGAAAGGCCAGAAGCGAGCTGATGACGAAGGTGTAAAAGATTTCGGCTGCGGGATAAGAGTGCATGATGTCGAGAATGGTGTTTCGCTCGACATGGCTATGACCGCATTGATCCAGGTTGAAAATGACGCTTCGATAACCGCCTTGGCCCAGAAGCTCCTTGATCTTCGGGTAGGCGCCCTCGAAGAACTCATTCAGGTATTCCACCCTCAGATGTAACTTCGGGCAGTTCTGAACAATGTCGGCCTGTATCGGTGCGACGTGCGTTTTCAGAAGCTCGATCGCATCACGGTTGGCGTCGTTGAAGACGAGCAGGCACTCGACTTCAATCGAACCAAGTCCCTGAACCGCGCGATGCGTATTCACCGCCTCGACGGCGCGCTTCAATTCCTCGATGAAGATCAGCGGCGAGCCGGGTGAGCCGCACTGATAGCGACCTCCACCAGCAAATCCGTCGACGATGGCCAGGCGAAACCGCTCTTGTTGGGGGCGTTTGCAGCGGACGGTCAGATAGTCGAAGACATATTCACGCAGGATCTTGTGCTTGCGCCGCGAGTGCTCTTCGAGAGTCGCGCCATCGGCCCATTCGTATTTCTTTTCGACCATCTTCCCTCCCCGCGCTCCCGAACTCTTACACGACCACTGAAGACGCGGCGGGCATTTCATTCCAGGTCTGGCCACGATACTCGCGTCCATTCGCTTTCTTGGACCGTTTCTTATTGTCCTTGCCCCAAGTGCCCCACTGTTTGAAGAAGAAAGCCGTGCCGGCTGACAGGCACTGGGCGTAGATCTCATCGATCCACTCCTCGCGGATCGGACGGGCGGACTTGCCGCTTTCCCCGCCGACGATCGCCCAATGAATGCCCTGGAGATCGACAGTGCCGACAGGACCGATCAGCGGTTCAAAGGAAATGAATCGGATCGCCGCAGGCGCCTCGCGAAGATGCTCGATTCGGCCAATGACATTCTCATCTTCGATGCTGGTGCCAAGCCATACATTGGGCAGGACTTCACCGATCTTACCGGCGACCAGATCCGCCATGCGCTCGGGGCGCTTGGTGAGTATCTGATAATTGTGCCGAGGCGTATCACGCATCACCTGCCAAATGTCGAGGATGAACGCATCGCTGACCCGTTCGTGGAAAAGGTCGCTCATCGAGTTCACGAAAATCTTGCGCGGCTTGCGCCAGCGGTGCGGGATCGACAACGCCTCGCGATCCTCGCGCACCGCACCATTCCAGACCGTGCGCCGACCGGTCTTCCGCGTCAGGCCCGCATATTTCTCGACTCCCATGGCTTCGAGCCGCCTAGCCATCTCCATGGCGTAGCAATTCGTACAGCCAGCGGTGACGATCGAACATCCCGCGACGGGATTCCATGTAGAATCGGTCCACTCGATCTGGGTTTCAGCCATTTTGCCCTCCCGAGCATTTTTCCATCTGCCGCTGCATCAGTCAGCTTCGCCCATCGGGTTGATGAACTGAATGCCGGCGAAATCCTTCTCGTTGTCCGTCACCACCACGCAATCATTGACGCCAGCCACCGCCGCGATGATCATGTCCAGACCACTGCGAGGCCGACCCGCCGCCCTCCCGTCCGCCATCAACCGCGCCCAGATCAGGGCTGCCTTGTCGTCGAACGACAGGATGCGGCCGGCGAACAATGCCTGCGGCCCCTCCTGGCTGCCGAACCAGGCGTCGAGGGTTTCACGCTTCTTGCCACGCGGCTTTTCCAGAATCCCGCGACGGATTTCGGCCACTGTAAGCGAGGCGATGAACAGATCATTGTCGCGCTGCCCGGACCACCAGGCCAGCAGGGATTCCGACGGCTGCGGCTTGACGATGTTGCTGATGATGTTGGTGTCGAGAAGATAGCGCGTCACAACTCGACCTTGCGCCCCTCTTCACGCGGACGCGTGAAGTCCAGTCCGGCCCCGACCATGGGCGAGCGGCGCAAGGCCTGAAGTATGCCGCCGGACTTCGGCGACTCCCCCATGACGATCTGCTGAACCATGGACCGTGCCTCTTTCGCATCCGGGCCGTCATCCGCCAGATGGCGGGCCAGTGCGCGGATCAGGTCCCGGTCGGTTTCGAGCGCCTGCACCTCGAACCGGGCGATGCCACGCTGCGTCAGACGGTTGCGATAGTTCCTGATCGCCTTTTTCTGTGCTGCATTGCTCATCAGGATGCTCCATGATATAACTGGATATATAGCCCAATCATGTGGAACTGGCAATCAAAGTCCCGAGGAGCAGCGCCGATGGCCCTGGGCGGACAGCACATCGCGGCCTCTTTCAAAAATGCCGAGGACAGGCGCGAGAAGCAGACGATCTTCCGTAGGTCTTTTCCATATTCTATTCCACGCTACGATTCGCTTGCTTACGCCGCTATTGCCAGTAACACGTCAAATGCCGCCGAATATTCGCTTGCGACTACAGTTGCCCATACTTCAATCTACGTTAATCCTGAAGCCCGTTACCTTGCAATCGCCTTCAAACGGGACGACGATGGAGAACGGCAACCGCGAACAGCGAAAGAGTGCGCTCCGGCTCCCAGAGCCAGAATTGACGCTCGTTCGCTGTGGCGATGGACCCGACCCGCGGCTGGTGGAGATGGTTCGCCTACTCGCCCGTCGTGCCGCGCGGGAGGCGTACGAGCAGGAACGGAAGGGACGCCGCACGACGCGCTCCTGAAGCCGCAGGAGGCCGCACTGTGAAGGTCGCGATCTATGCCCGCTATTCTTCTGACAACCAGCGCGACGCGTCCATCTCAGACCAGCTCCGCATCTGCCGTCTTCATGCTGAGAAGCAGGGCTGGCAGGTGGTCGAGGAATATACCGATCATGCGATCTCCGGCGCCTCGTTGTTGCGCCCCGGCATCCAGGCGCTGATCTCCGACGCTACGCGCGGACGCTTCAACGTCATCCTTGCTGAGGCGATGGATCGCCTGTCGCGCGACCAAGAGGACATTGCCGGCCTCTACAAGCGCATGGCCTATTCCGACGTGAAGATCTTCACGCTGTCGGAGGGCGAGGTCTCGCATCTTCATGTCGGACTCAAGGGCACGATGAACGCGCTGTTCCTCAAGGATCTCGCCGACAAGACGCGGCGCGGTCAGCGGGGACGCGTTGAGCTGGGCAAATCGGGCGGCGGCAATGCCTATGGCTATGACGTCGTAAAGCGCTTCGATGGCAATGGTGAACCGGTGCGCGGCGATCGAACAATCAACGAGGTTCAGGCGGACGTGATCCGCCGTATCTTCCGGGATTATATGGCGGGCAAGTCACCGAAGCGTATCGCCTTCGAGCTGAACGCCGACGGTATTGCCGCGCCGACCGGGGGCGATTGGGGATTCAGCACCATCAACGGCAACGCAAAGCGGGGCAATGGCATCCTCAATAACGAGATGTATGTCGGCAGATTGATCTGGAATCGCCAGCGCTTCATCAAGGACCCCGACACAGGTAAACGCCAGGCTCGACCGAACCCGGAATCCGAATGGATCGTCCAGGACGTGCCTGAGCTTCGCATCCTCGACGACGCTCTCTGGCAGGCCGCCAAGGCACGCCAGAAGACGCTGAAGCACCGCCGCGGCGACGATGGCGAAGCCGAGAATCATTTCCGGGAGCGCCGGCGCCCCAAATACCTCTTCTCGGGCCTTACCAAATGCGCCTGCTGTGGCGGCGGGTATACGATGATCTCGGCCGATCTGGTCGGATGCTCGACGGCGCGCAATAAGGGCACCTGCGATAATCGCAAGAACATACGCCGTGACCGGCTTGAAGCGCGCGTTCTCGACGCGCTCCGGCACCACCTGATGGACCCGGAACTGTTCAAAGTTTTTTGCGACGAGTTCACCCGTGAGATGAATCGTCTGCGCATGGAAGGCCGGGCGTCGATTGATGCGGCTCAAGCGGAAGTCAAAAAGATCGACCGGGAATTGGACACGCTTCTCAACCTGATTCTTAAGGGCGGCGCTGCCGATCGACTCAACGACAAAATGGTGGCGTTGGAGCGCCGCCAGAAGGAAATTGAGTTCTTCCTCGAAAGCGCCGAGGAGCCACCGCCTCTGTTGCATCCAAACATGGCGCATCACTACCGCGTTCAGGTCGCCGCGCTGTATGAGGCGCTTCAGGAGGATACGGAGGCCAAGCGTCTGGTAGCCGCCGAGATGATCCGATCACTGGTACGGGAAATCATCCTGAGCCCGGAGGACGGCGTGCTTAAGATCGACGTGCGTGGCAATCTTGCTGGAATCCTTGGCATATCCCTCAAAAGCAAAACCCCCGCCACTAGGACGGGGGTTTCGCAAGTTGAGATGGTTGCGGGGACCAGATTTGAACTGATGACCTTCAGGTTATGAGCCTGACGAGCTACCGGGCTGCTCCACCCCGCGATAAGCGCGTCGGCGAGAAGAATTTCTCTGTCGCCGTCGCGCAACGGTCATATAGGCGTTTGACTGCCCGCTTGGAACCCCGGCCGGGACGATTTTTGATTTCGTCCACAGGCCGGAGGACGATCAGCTCGTCGGATTGATGCGGATGCCGAGTTCGCGCAGCTGGCGCGTCGAGGCCTCGCTCGGGGCGTTCATCAGCAGATCCTGTGCCTGCTGGTTCATCGGGAATAGCGTGATCTCGCGCAGGTTCTGGACACCGCAGATCAGCATCACGATGCGGTCGATGCCAGGCGCCATGCCGCCATGCGGCGGTGCGCCATACTGGAACGCGCGATAGAGGCCGCCGAAGCGCTCCTCGACCGTCGTCTCGTCGAGCCCGACCAGACCGAAGGCCTTCACCATCAGCTCCGGGATGTGATTGCGGATGCCGCCCGAGGCGATCTCGAAGCCGTTGCAGACGAGATCGTACTGGTAGGCCTTGATCGTCAGCGGATCCTGGTTTTCCAGCGCATCGAGCCCGCCCTGCGGCATCGAGAAGGGGTTGTGCGCGAAATCGAGCTTCTTCTCTTCCTCGCTCCATTCATAGAACGGGAAATCGACGATCCAGGCGATCTCGAAGCTCTCCGTATCGACGAGGCCAAGCTCGGTGCCGACGCGCGTGCGCGCATCGCCGGCGAAGCGATAGAAACTCTTCGGATTGCCGGCGACGAAGAAGACGGCATCGCCATCCTCGAGCCCGAGCTGCTGGCGCAGCGCCTCGGTGCGCTCCTCGCCGATATTCTTGGCGACCGGGCCAGCGCCTTCGAGCGCGGCGTTTTCAGTGCGCCAGAAGATATAGCCAAGCCCCGGCTGGCCTTGCTGCTGCGCCCATGAATTCATGCGGTCGCAGAAGGCGCGCGAACCGCCGCCCTTGGCCGGGATCGCCCAGACCTCGGCCTTCGGGTCGCTCTCGATCATCCGCGCGAACACCTTGAAGCCCGAGCCGGCGAAATGCTGCGTCACCGCCTGCATCTCGATCGGGTTGCGGAGGTCCGGCTTGTCGGAGCCATAGGTGCGGATCGCGGTGTCATAGGGAATGCGGCGGAAGGTTTCGGTCACCTTCTTGCCGTCGGCGAATTCCTGGAACAGGCCGCGCATCACCGGCTCCATCGTGCCGAGGATGTCGTCCTGCGTCACGAAGCTCATTTCGAGATCGAGCTGATAGAACTCCCCCGGCAGACGGTCGGCGCGCGGGTCCTCGTCGCGGAAACACGGCGCGATCTGGAAATAGCGGTCGAAGCCGGCGACCATCAGGAGCTGCTTGTATTGCTGCGGCGCCTGCGGCAGCGCGTAGAACTTGCCCTGATGGATGCGCGATGGCACGAGGAAATCGCGCGCGCCCTCAGGCGAGGACGCGGTCAGGATCGGTGTCGAGAATTCGGTGAAGCCGATCTCGGTCATGCGGCGGCGCATCGAGGCGATCACCTGCGTGCGCTTCATGATGTTGGCATGCAGCGTCTCGCGGCGGAGATCGAGGAAGCGGTATTTGAGCCGCGTATCCTCAGGATAATCAGGCTCGCCGAAGACCGGCAGCGGCAGTTCGCGCGCAGCCGAGAGCACCTCGATCTCGCTCGCGAAAACCTCGACGGCGCCGGTGGCAAGGTTCGGGTTCACCGTCTCGGGCGTCCGCTTCTTCACGAGACCGTCGATGCGCACGCACCATTCCGAGCGAAGCTGTTCGGCCGTGCCGAAGGCGGCCGAGTCCGGGTCGACGACGATCTGGGTCAGGCCGTAATGATCGCGCAGATCGATGAACAGCAGACCGCCATGATCGCGCACGCGATGGACCCAGCCCGAAAGACGAACATTCTCGCCCGTCTGGGTTTCGCGGAGTTGGCCGCAGGTGTGGGTGCGATAGCGATGCATGATGGGCGATCCGGACTTGATTTAATGCAAACGGCACAGCCGCCATTTGCGCGGGAGAAAGCACATGCAGCACACCGATTGTCAAGAAAAGTGCGGAATTGCGAACGCCTGATTGCATTTCCGCAACGCGATCGGCTGGCCCTTGCAAAGCGCGGCCTCGACACCATCTAAGGTTCATCGCAGCGAGAGCCGCGGGACCGGTGCCCCGAAAGGGCGCCTCCCCTGTCGGCCAGGACGGATGTACTCCGGCCGGCGCGCTCACAGGCAGACGATGCATCGTCGCCGATGCTGCGATACCGATCGCCCAAGCCCGTAGCCGATGGATGTGCATAGACAATCATGCGCGCCCTTGCCGGAGCTTGGGCTTTCTTTTTGCGCCCGTCCGCCACGCGACAAGCGTTCGGACCTGCGCTATGAGAAGCGCATGACGGATATCATTTCTTCAACAGAATCTCTCGCCGCGGCCTGTTCCCGTTTCGCCACGTTCGACTTCGTCACGGTCGATACGGAATTCATGCGCGAGACTACCTATTGGCCGAAACTCTGCATCATCCAGATCGCCAGCACCGATGAGGCGGTGATCATCGATGCGGAGGCGCCGGGGCTGGATCTTGCGCCGTTCTTCGCGCTGATGGCCGACGAGACCGTGATGAAGGTGTTCCATGCCGCGCGGCAGGACATCGAAATCGTCTGGCATCTCGGCGGCATCCTTCCGCATCCGATCTTCGATACGCAGGTCGCGGCCATGGTCTGCGGCTATGGCGAGTCGATCTCCTATGATCAGCTCGTCGGGCGGATCACCGGCCACCCGATCGACAAGTCCTCGCGCTTCACCGACTGGAGCCGCCGCCCGCTCACCGAGCATCAGGTCGACTATGCGCTGGCCGATGTCACGCATCTCCGCGATGTCTATCTGGCGCTGAAGGGCAAGCTCGAGAGCCAGGGCCGCAGCGACTGGGTCGCCGAGGAAATGAACGTGCTGACCTCGGTCGATACCTACCAGGTCGAGCCCGAGAATGCCTGGAAGCGGCTGAAGATGCGGATCAAGAAGCCGCTGCAGCTCGCCGTTCTCATGGAGATCGCCGCCTGGCGCGAAAGCGAGGCGCAGGCGCGCGACGTTCCGCGCGGGCGCATCATCAAGGACGATGCGATCTACGAGATCGCCGAGCAGCTGCCGACCACCGCCGAGGCGCTGGGCCGGTTGCGCACCATTCCGAAGGGATTCGAGCGCTCGCGCACCGCCGAGGACATCCTCGCCGCCGTCAAGCGCGCCGCGGCGATCCCGAAGGATCAGTTGCCGCGCGTGCCGAAGACGCGGCCGATGTCGGATGGCAACGGCGCCGCTGTCGATCTGCTCAAGGTGCTGCTCAAGATGACCAGCGAGGAGCACGGCGTCGCTGCGCGGGTCATCGCGACGGTGGATGAGCTGGAGGCGATCGCGTCCGACGACGATGCCGGCGTGGCGCCGCTTGCCGGCTGGCGGCGCGACCTCTTCGGCGAGAATGCGCTCAAATTGAAACGCGGCGAGATCGCGCTCCGCCTCGACGGCCGCCGCGTGGCGATCGTCCGCGACCGGGACCCCGCCTCGACGCTGTGACGGGCGTCACTTCGCAACGCAGCATAGACAGATAAGCCTCCTGCAATCTCAGGAGGGTATCGATGCGGAAGATTCTGGCCATCGGCGGCGCGATCGTGCTGGTGATTGCGGTCATTGCTGTTGGCCTTGCGGGCTTTGCCTGGTTTGGAAGCGAGCGCAAGCGGAACCGCATTGTCGACGTCAATGTGGCCCCGATCGCGATCGCGATCGATCCCGAAGGCATCGCGCGCGGCAAATATCTCTATGAATCGCGCGGCTGCACCGATTGCCATGGCCGCGACGGCGCCGGCAAGGTCGTCATCGACGATGGCGCCGGCATGCTGGTCCGCGCGCCGAACATCTCGACGGCCGTGGGCGCCGCGACCAACGCGCTCGGTCCGCTGGATTGGGTCCGCCTGCTGCGCCATGGCGTCAAGCCAAATGGACGGCCGGTCCTCATCATGCCGAGCGAAGACTATGCGCGCATGACCGACGAGGATCTCAGCAGGCTCGTTGGCTATGTGAGGACGCTGCCGCCGATCGAGGGCGAGGTGGCGGAGATCAACCTGCCGCTGATCGTTCGCTTTCTCTATGCGAGCGGGTTCATCAAGGATGCAGCCGAAAAGATCGACCATACGCTGCCGCCGGCCCAGCAGATCGCCCCGACAGAGACGGCCGCCTATGGCGATTATGTCGCCAATTCCTGCCGCGGCTGCCACAACCCGGCCCTCTCCGGCGGCCCGATCCCCGGTGGCCCGCCGGACTGGCCGGCCGCCGCCAATCTGACGCCCGGCGCCGGCAGCGCGATGGCGCGCTACCCGGATGAGGCGGCGTTCGCGGCGATGCTGAAGAGCGGCAAACGCCCGGACGGCTCGGCGGTCAGCCCGGTGATGCCGTTCGAATCGCTTGGAGAACTCGACGCCGCCGACATCGCGGCGCTCTACGCCTTCTTCAAGACGCTCCCGCCCAGGAAGCAAGGCGAAGTGTGAGCCCGGCCGGCGCGGCCGGGGACACTATTCGAGCATGATGCGCGGTGTCATCGCGCAGAGCTTGGCAAGCTGAGTCACACGGCGGGAAAGCCGCGATCCGATCAGCGCCGCCTTGTCATGCGGCAGCACCAGGGTGAGTTGATCGCCTTGCGCCTCGAAGCGCGTGCGCGGAATGACGCCGGCCATCGAGCCGGAAATCATGTAGGCCACCCGCAGCGCCGCTCCGAGCGCCCGCGCCCGCTCGATGAGCCGCGTCGTCGCCAGTTCGCGGATGCGCGAGGAGATGTTCTCGTCGACCAGCCCCTCGTGCCGGTAATAATTGGCCAGCGCCAGATAGGCACGGCCGGGGTGATCGATGCCGACAAAGGCGCCATGCGAGATCAGGTTGAGGCTCTGTTCGCCGCGATAATCGGGATGGCCGCGCCAGCCGATATCGGCCAGCAGGCAGGCCGCGACCCGCAACCGCTGCTCGTCATCGGTCTCATCAAACCCCATCGCGGCCAGAGCCTTGCCCGTCCACGGACCGAGCTCGCGGGCATGACCCGGCGAGCGTGAGCGCAGGATGGCCAGTTCCTCCGAAGCGGCGATCAGCGGGTCTTCTGTCTTTTCATCATCGGGGAGCAGATCGTAGAGCAGCCCCTCGCGGACACCGAGCGCCGAGAGCACGATCTCCGACGGCTTCATGTTGCGGATCAACTGTTCAAGGACGATCGCGCCATAGGGCAGCAGCGCGCGGCGGCTCTTCGAGACCGCTTCGATGGAATCGAGCGATTCCGCGTCGCGCCGTGCCACCATGCGGCAGAAGTCGAGCGCCTCCGAAGCCGGCATCGAATATTGATGCATGATATGCAGCGGGTAGCCCTTCTGCCGCATATGCAGCCGCGCCAGCGACCGCCAGGTGCCGCCGATCGCGTAGAAGGCCCGCCCCTGCCCGCCCGCCAGCACTTTCGAATTGGCCAGCGCCTCGACGACGATCTTCTCGGCCTTGCGGACGGTCCGGTCGGATACCTCCTCAAGGCGCAGTCCGCCCAGCGGGAAGGTCTCGCCGATGCCGATCCGTCCATTCCTGACGTCGACGACCTCGAGGCTGCCGCCGCCAAGATCGCCCGCGATACCATCGGGATTATGAATGCCCGAAAGCACGCCCATCGCCGACAGCCGCGCCTCTTCCGGGCCGCTCAGGAGCGCCGGATGCAGGCCCGTGATGGCCTCGACGGAGTCGAGGAATTCCGGGCCATTGCTGGCATCGCGCGCCGCAGCCGTGGCGAGGACGTGCATCGTCCGCACGCCCATCTGCTCGCACAGCGTCTTGAAGCGGCGGATCGCGTCGAGCGACGTCGCCACGGCCTCGTCATTGAGACGCCCCGTGGTCGCGACGCCGCGGCCGAGGCCGGCCAGTTCCTTCTCGTTGAACAGCGGCATCGGCGTCCGACTCATCCGCTCGTAAACAACGAGCCGAACCGAGTTCGAGCCGATATCGATGATCGCAACCGGCCCGCTGCCGTTCAGCCGCCCCGGAGCATATTCCGACGGTTCCGCCGCGCCGCCTCCATCAATGCTTGGGCGACTTGCCCCCGATTGATCGCGGCGAACTGTTCTTGAGGGATTTTCCACGTCCGGACAAACTCGGGTTGGTCATGAAGTATTGATGGGCGTTGAAAAGTTCTTCGCCCTTGCGAGGAATGATGCGGCGCGAGGAGCCGTCAGAGAGGATTTCCCAGCTCTGCTGATTGTCCTTGAGATTGGCAACCATGATCTGGTCAAGGACTTGCTCGTGCACGGTCGCATTCTGCATCGGGATCATCGCTTCGACGCGGCGATCCAGGTTGCGCGGCATCATGTCCGCTGAGCCGATATAAACAATCGCCTCAGGCGACGGCAAGCCGTGGCCATTGCCGAAACAGAGGATGCGGGCATGTTCGAGGAACCTGCCCACGATGGATTTCACGTGGATGCGGTCTGAAAGGCCCGGAACACCCGGCCTGAGGCAGCAGATGCCGCGCACGACGATTTCAACATCGACGCCGGCCCGGCTCGCATCATAAAGCGCGTCGATGATCTGCGGATCGACGAGCGAGTTCATCTTCATCCAGATGGCGCCCGGGCGGCCGGCCTTAACATGCTCGATCTCGGCATAGATCAGATCGAGGATGCGCTTCCTGAGGAAATGCGGCGAAGTCGAAAGTCGCTCGATCTCCACCGGCTCGGAATAGCCGGTGATATAATTGAAGACGCGCGCGACATCGCGGGCGATCGCCGGATCATCGGAGAAGTAGGACAGGTCCGTATAGATCCGCGCGGTGATCGGATGATAGTTGCCGGTCCCGATATGGACATAGCTCCTGAGCCGGCCGCCCTCGCGGCGCACCACCAGCGAGAGCTTGGCGTGGGTCTTCAGCTCGATGAAGCCATAGACGACCTGCACGCCGGCACGCTCCAGATCGCGCGCCCACTTGATGTTGGCCTCCTCGTCGAAGCGCGCCTTCAGCTCGACCAGCGCGGTGACCGACTTGCCGGCTTCCGCCGCCTCCGCCAGCGCTTGCACGATCGGCGAGTTCTTCGAAGTGCGATAGAGGGTCTGCTTGATCGCCACCACGTCCGGGTCGAGCGCCGCCTGACGCAGATACTGCACCACGACATCGAAGGATTCGTAAGGGTGGTGGACGATCAGGTCCTTCTGGCGGATCGCCGCGAAGCAGTCCCCGCCATGCTCACGAATGCGTTCGGGAAATCGCGCCTGATAGGGCGGAAATTTGAGCGTCGGACGGTCGATCCCGACCAGTTGCGAGAGATCGTTGAGCGCGAGCATGCCTTCGACGAGAAAGACCTCGTCGGGCAGGACGGCCAGGGCGCCGGCAACGAAATTACGCAGTTTCTCCGGCGTCGCCGATTCGATCTCGAGACGAATCACCGAGCCGCGGCGGCGGCGCTTCAGCGCCGTCTCGAAGAAGCGGACGAGATCCTCGGCCTCTTCCTCGACTTCCAGTTCGCTGTCGCGGATGACGCGGAACGCGCCCTGCCCCTCGACGACATAGCCCGGGAAGAGACGCGAAGTGAACAGCGACACCGTCTGTTCGAGACTGATGAAGCGATCGACGCCCGGCGCCGAGTCCGGCAGGCGGATGAAGCGATCGATGGTCATCGGAATACGCAGCAGCGCTGTCATCCGCGCGCCCGACGACGCCCGGGCCAGCTGCAGGATCAGCGAGAAGCCGAGATTGGGAATGAACGGGAACGGATGGGCCGGATCGATCGCCAGCGGCGTCAGGATCGGGAACACGGCGTCGAGGAAATAGGCTTCGAGCCAGATGCGATCCGCCGCCGTCAGTTCGGCCGGGTCGACCGTCACCACGCCGACCGTGTCCATTTCCTTCTTCAGCTCGGCCCAGCGCGACTGCTGGTCGGACGCCAGGCGGGCGACCGCCTCGCCGATCTTCACGAGCTGCTCGCTCGGCGTCAGCCCGTCATCGCTGGTGAGGCTGATGCCCTCGCGCTGCTGGCCCCGCAGGCCGGCGACGCGCACCATGAAGAATTCGTCGAGATTGTTGGCCGAGATCGAGAGGAAGCGCAGCCGCTCGAGCAGCGGATGGCTGGCATTGCCCGATTCCTCGAGGACGCGGCGATTGAACTCCAGCCACGAGATCTCGCGATTGACGAAGCGCTCGGGGCTGTGACGCAGGCGCTCGGCTTCCTGGTCGATCCGTGCAACTTCGGCAAGCGCTGCGCTGGCTTCGGGGTTCGTCTGGTCCATGGGGCGGTTCCGATCGAGGTGAGGCCGCGGCACCATAGTGTCAGATTGTGACGGTTTCGTCATGGCCGCAGAGATTCAGCTCTCTTCGCCCGCAAGGTGCGCGAGCACCTGGGCGGCGAGCTGACGCGTCACCGGGCGGCCCGCCGCGAGCGCCTCGGCGTCGAGCGCCGCCACGACCTCGCCCGCCGCCTGCAGCGAGCGCTCGATGCGCCGGCTGAGATAATCGACGAGACTGGCGTCGACCGGAAGCTGCCGATCGGCGAAGAGCTTGACGATCACCTGCGCAAGCAGCGCGTCGTCGGGCGCTTCCAGCTCGACCGGAACGGCAGCCCGGAGGCGGGAGCGAAGGTCCGGCAGGTCGAAGGCGAGTTCGACCGGACGCATGCGGCTGGTCAGCAGCGCATGCGCCTCGCTTTCGCGAACGAGATTGATGAGGTGGAACAGCGCCGTCTGGTCCGTCTCCGGCGCATGGATATCCTCGACGAGCACGGCGCCGGACGCGAGCAGCGCGCCGAGATCGGCGCTGCCGAGATCGCGTGCCGCGATTTCCGCGGCGTGGCTGGTCTCGCGCCAGATGGCGGCGAGATGCGTCTTGCCCGAGCCCGGCGGCCCGACCAGGACGGCGACGCGGTTCGGCCAATCCGGATAGCGGTCGATCATGGCGACCGCCGCCTGATTGGCAGCGCCGACGACGAAATCGGCGCGCGTCAGGGCCGGCGGGTGCGGCAGTTCGAGCGCCAGTTGGCGCGATTCATTCATCAGGAGTGGTTTCAGCATCGCCGCGATAGATGGGGCTGGTCAGGTAGCGCGCAATGCCGAACCGCACCAGCACGCCAATCGCCGCCGAAGCCGGCACCGCGATCAGAAGGCCGACAAAGCCGAACAGCACGCCAAAGGCGAAGAGCGCGAACATCAGCCAGACCGGATGCAACCCGACGCTGGCGCCGACGAGGCGCGGCTGCAGGATGTTGCCTTCGAAGAACTGGCCGACGAGGAAAACGCCGATCACCGCGCCGACCCAATACCAGTCCGGCCAGAACTGAACGATGGCGACGCCGACGGAGATGACGAAACCGAGTGTCGTTCCGACATAGGGAATGAACGACAGGATACCGGCACCGATGCCGATAAGCAGGCCGAAATTGAGGCCAAGCAGCGCAAGGCCGAGGCCATAGAACGAGCCGAGAATGAGGCAGACGAGGCCCTGCCCGCGAACGAAGCCGGCGATGGCCCTATCCGCGTCGCGCGCCAGCATCCGCACCGTCTCGACATGGTCGCGCGGTATCCAGCTATCGATCCGCGCCACCATGCGGTCCCAGTCGACCAGCATGTAGAAGGCGACAACCGGCGTCACCACCAGCAGCGAGACGACGTCGATCAGCGCCGAACCGCCGCTCCACAACGATTTGAGCAGGGTCGACAGCCAGGAAGCGCCCTGACTCATCAACTGCCCCATCGAACTCTGCAGCTGGGCGGCATCGACACGGAAGAGTTCGCCAAACCTCGTATTAAGCAGCGAATTGGCCAGCGCCTGCAATTGCTGCGCATAGCTCGGGATACGCTCGATGAAGCCGGCGAGCTGGTTGGCGAGGATCGGCACGAACAGCACAAACATCAGGACAAGCAGGATCACGAAGAGAACGAGGATGACCAGCGAGGCCGCCATCCGGCTGAAGCCACGCCGCTCGAACCAATCGGCGACCGGATCGAGCGCATAGGCGACCGCCATGCCAGCGATGAAAGGCAGCAGCACGGTGCGGAAGACGACGAGGAACAGGATGAAGGCGGCGAGCGCTCCCACCCAGAACATCATCTGACGCTGCAGGCTCAAGGCGCTGGTCTCCCCGACTGGCGGCCGGCCCGGATCGGGCCTTCTGCGCGCAAGACCAGATAGGACGATGGCCGAAGGCGGGTCAAGCACGGCGCCGCAGCGCGCTCTCCGCATGCCCATATCCCGAATATCGGTTGACGGAGCGGCGCTGCTGTGATCCTCCCTCCGCATCGAAACCGGATACCGCCGATGACCGACAAGAGCACCCGCGCCAATGCCTTGAGCTATGCCGATGCCGGCGTCGACATCGACGCGGGAAATCGGCTGGTGACGCTTATCAAGCCGCTGGTGAAGGCGACACGCCGCCCCGGCGCTGACGCCGAAATCGGCGGATTCGGCGGGCTGTTCGACCTGAAGGCCGCCGGCTTCAAGGACCCGCTGCTGGTTGCCGCCAATGACGGGGTCGGCACCAAGCTGAAGATCGCCATCGACACGGGCATCCACGACACGGTCGGCATCGACCTCGTCGCCATGTGCGTCAACGATCTCATCGTGCAGGGCGCCGAGCCGCTGTTCTTCCTCGACTATTTCGCGACCGGCAAGCTCGATCCCGAGGAGGCGGCGGTCGTGGTCGCCGGTATCGCCGAGGGCTGCCGCATTGCCGGCGCCGCGCTGATCGGCGGCGAAACGGCGGAAATGCCGGGCATGTACAAGGCCGGCGACTATGATCTCGCTGGATTCGCCGTCGGCGCGGTCGAACGCGAGCAGCTCCTGCCTTCGGCCGAGATCGCGAGCGGCGACGTCGTGCTCGGCCTAGCCTCTTCGGGCGTGCATTCGAACGGCTATTCGCTCGTCCGCCGCATCGTGGAGCTTTCCGGCGCCGCCTTCGACGGGCCGGCGCCGTTCGATCCGTCGCTCACGTTGGCCCGGGCACTGATGACGCCGACGCGCATCTATGTGAAGCCGTTGCTCGCGGCCTTCCGTGCCGGCGCGGGCATCAAGGCGCTCGCTCATATCACCGGCGGCGGCTTCATCGACAATATTCCGCGCGTGCTGCCCGAAGGCCTCGCCGCCGCGATCGATCTCGACGCCGTCATCGTGCCCCCGGTCTTCGGCTGGCTGGCGCGCACCGGCGGCGTCGCCGAGCAGGAGATGCTGCGCACGTTCAATTGCGGCGTCGGCATGATCGTCGTCGTCGCGCCGGAAGCCGCCGATGCGGTCGCCGCCCTTCTCGCCGACGAGGGCGAAAAGGTCATGCGGCTCGGATCGCTGGTCCCGGGCGAAGGCGTCATCTTCAGCGGAAGCCTCGCGCTGTGAGCAGCAGCCGCAAGCGGGTTGCCGTCCTGATTTCAGGCCGCGGCAGCAATATGCGTTCGCTCATCGAGGCGGCCGAGGATGCGGATTTTCCGGCGGAGATCGCGCTGGTCCTCTCCAACAGGCCCGATGCGGGCGGGCTTGCCGTAGCGCGGGAAGCCGGCATCGCGACGGCCGTGGTCGATCACAAGGCCTATCCCAAGGACCGGCCGGGCTTCGACGCCGCCGTCGACAAGGTGCTCCGCGAAGCGGAGATCGAGCTCGTCTGCCTCGCCGGCTTCATGCGGCTGCTGACGCCCGGCTTTGTCGAGGGCTGGCGCGACCGGATGATCAACATCCACCCCTCGCTGTTGCCGCTTTTCCCCGGTCTCCACACGCATGAGCGCGCCATCGAGGCCGGCATGCGCCTTGCGGGTTGCACCGTTCACTATGTACGCCCCGAGATGGACTCAGGACCGATCATCGCCCAGGCGTCGGTGCCGATCGCCTTCGACGACACGCCGGAGACGCTGGCGCGGCGCGTGCTCACGGTCGAGCACGAGATCTACCCACTGGCTCTGGCGCTTGTCGCGTCCGGTCTGGCGCGGGTGGAAGACGAGCGGCTCATTGTCGACCCCTCCCTGCCGGTGGACACCACCGACATGCTGATCGCGCCAAGCTTCGGCGGCTGAGACCGGCGCTCAGGCCGCTTTCCGGACCCAGCACTTGCTGTCATGCACCGCCGCGCCGCCGAACGGCGCCACCGGATCGGCGCCGGTCAGCGTGTTGATACCGTTGCCGTCCTCGAAGGCGCTGTTCGGCCAGATGCCCTCGGAGATCACGACGCCGCGCTTCAAGCCCTCGAACAGCCGCGCATGCACCGTCACCGTCCCGCGCGCATTGCCGACCGCGACGCGTTCGCCCTCGATGATGCCGAGCGCCGCCGCATCATCAGGATGGATCATCAGTTCCGGCCGCCCCTCTCGGGTAATCGAGCCAGGCGTCTCGTTGAACGAGGAATTCAAGAAGGAGCGCGCCGGCGAGGTCGCGAGGCGGAAGGGATGCGTCTCATCGGCCGCTTCGATCGATCCCCAGTGATCCGGAAATTCCGGCATCGCGGTATGGGGCCCGACGGCGCCGTAGTTCTCGTTGTCCACAGCAGCCCAATCGACGCGGAAATGGAACTTGCCATCGGCATGACCGAAGCCATCGAGGAAATGCGCGGTTTCAAACGGCGTTTGGCAGTCGATCCAGCGCTTTTCCTCAAGCTCCGGCAGCGTTCCCCAGCCCGAACTCTGCAGCATCTCGTCGATCAGTTCGCGCTCGCTCATCGCAAAACCCGGATGAACGAGGCCGAGGCGCCGCGCGAGGCCGGTGATGACCTGATGGTTGGTCCGGCACTCGGCCGGCGGCTCGATCAGCTTGCCGCCGAAGAGGATATACTGGTGGCCGCCGCCCTTGTAGATATCGTCATGTTCCATGAACATCGTCGCCGGCAGCACGATATCGGCCATTTTGGCCGTGTCGGTCATGATCTGCTCATGCACGGCAACGAAGAGATCCTCGCGGGCAAAACCGCGCTTCACCAGCGTCTGGTCCGGGCAGACCGAGACCGGATTGGTGTTCTGCACGATCATCGCCGTCACGGGCGGACCGCCCTTCAGCGCGTCCGGATCGCCGGTCAGCACGGGGCCGGTGCGCGACTGGTCGAGCTGTCGCACCGAAGGATCGATGAGCTCGAGCCCCTCGATCGCGGTCTTGTCCAGATGGAAGATGCCGCTGTTCGAATGGAACGCGCCGCCGCCCTCGTGCTGCCAGGCGCCGGTGACCGTGGGGATCGACAGCGCGGCATGCATCGCCACGGCGCCATTGCGCTGGCGCGAGAAGCCGTAGCCGAGGCGGAAGAAGGACCGCTTCGTCGTGCCGACCAAGGTCGCGAAGGCCTCGATCTCATCGACTGACAGGCCGGTGATGGCAGCCGCCCATTGCGGCGTGCGACTGGCAAGATGCGCCTCAAGCGCGTCCGGCGCGTCGGTGTAGCGGGCGAGATAGGCGCGGTCGGCATGGCCGTCGCGGAACAACACATGCATGACGGCGCTCGCGAGCGCGCCATCGGTGCCGGGCCTCACACAGAGCGCAATATCGGCCTGCTTCATCGTGTCGTTCTGATAGATATCGATGGCGACGATCTTGGCGCCGCGCTCCTTGCGGGCGCGGATCGCGTGGGTCATCACGTTGACCTGCGTCGCCACCGCATTGGTGCCCCAGAGCACGACGCAGTCCGACTTCGCCATCTCGCGCGGATCGACCCCGGCGATGCGCCCCGCGCCGGCGATATAGCCCGTCCACGCCATGTTGGTGCAGATCGTGCCGTAGAAGCCGGAATAGCGCTTCTCGTGGCGCAGGCGATTGATGCCGTCGCGCTGCACGAGACCCATCGTGCCGGCATAATAATAGGGCCAGACGGTCTCGGCGCCAAAGCGCGCCTCGGCCTTCACGAAGGCCTCGGCGATCTCGTCGAGCGCATCCTCCCAGCCGATCGGCGCCCAGTCGCCGGCGCCCTTTTCGCCTTTGCGGCGAAGCGGTTGCGTCAAGCGGTTCGGATTGTGAATCCGCTCGGCATAGCGCGCGACCTTGGCGCAGATGACGCCGGACGTATAGTCATTGTCCTTCGCCCCGCGCACCCGCCCGATTCGCCGCCCCTCGATGATCTCGACATCGAGCGCGCAGGTGGACGGGCAGTCATGCGGACAAGCCGAATGGCCGATGCGAAGGGCGGCAGGTGCGTTCATGGAGCGATTTCAGTCCCGGGAGCGACGGGGAACTTATCGCGCGAAGGCGGACAGGTGTCGAGGCACGCCCGCGCCGCACCCTCCCTACCCCAGCAGCCGTTCCGCCCATTTCTCGACCGGGTCGCCGGAGCCGAAATCGGGTTGGACGAGGCCGTTCACCATGAAGGTCGGGGAGACGTGGATGCCGTTCTGGCGGGCGTATTTGGCGTGCCATTTGATCTCCTTGTCGAGATCGGGAATGACGAAGGCGTCCCAGAGGTCGATGCCGCTATAGGCTTCGAGGCGGTCGATGATCTGGCGCGGCGTCGCGTCGAGATTGGGGCCGCCGAAATGGTGGTCGAACTCGAATTCCTCACGCTTCTCGGCGATCGCCGCGAGCACGGTCCTGGCATTGTCCTTGCCGCCGGGCAGCGTCGAGGATGCCAGCACGCAGCGGACCAGAAGGCCCGAGAACATGTGCCAGGGCTGCGAGACGAAGCGGAACTTGATGGTGATCTTGTCCTCGCCGGCGAGCGCGAGCAGCGCATCGAGCTTGCCGAAGGCGCGGCACGAATAGGGGCAGGTCGGCTCGAGGAAGATCTCGAAAAGGCCCGGACCATGGCCGAAAATCAGCGGATCGGCGCGCCATGTCGGCTGGGTCATGTCGGATCTCCTCACGAAAGGGCAGATGAAACGGATCGGCGCATCGCCGGGCGGCAGAGACACGGCCGATCAGGGAGGGCCCCGAACGCGATGAATGGCCAGCGAATGCTCCGCGACTTATCGCGCGGCGCCACGGGCCTGTCGAGGGCAGGCAAGCGCATCTCAGACTGTCTGGGGCTCGAGATCCCCGTCATCGCCCTCATCGGCCAAGAGCATCATGCGCAGCGGCGCGATCGCGAAACGGTCGCGGCCCCGGCTCTTTGCCATGTAGAGCGCGGCGTCGGCGGCGCGTTCGAGCACCTGTGCCGATGCGCCAGACCGCCAGGTGGCGCAGCCGATCGAAAGCGTCGCCGGCAGCTCATGCTGGCGCCAGACGAAGGGCGTCGCCCGCGCAGCGCCCAGCAGCCGCTGCGCCACCGCCTTGGCCTCTGCCTCGTCCTGGCCGGGCGTCAGGATCGTGAATTCATCGCCGCCGGTGCGGGCGAGGATGTCATCTGGCCCGAGATTGTACCGGATTGTCCGCGCGACGTGGACGAGACAGGCATCGCCAGCGGCGTGGCCATGCGTGTCGTTGACCTCCTTGAAGCGGTCGAGATCGACGATCATCAACGAGAACAGCCGGCCCGACGCCTCAGCTTCGGCCATCAGGACATCGAAGTGGCTGTCGAAGGCGCGCCTGTTCGGAAGTCCCGTCAATTCGTCCTGTAGCGCCTGCCGCCGCAGGGCCCCGTAGAGGCGATCGGTCACCATGAGAACAAGTCCGAAATTCCAGAGCATGCCGCTGAAGACGACGAGCAGGACCACGGCAGGCTCGACGACAGCATAGGTTTCGTGCGCGAGCAGTCCGGCCTGTTGCAGCAGATTGCTTGTCAGCTCGATGGCATGGACCAGAATGCCGAGTGCGAACCCCGTTTCGGCGAGCCGGGAGCCGGCTCGCCGCTCGCTCGACAGACGAAGATCGACGATGGCCGCGAGCAGCGGCGCCGACTGGCAGACCGCATAAATGAGGTTGCGAGCGCCCGGCTGCGGGTCAATGAAGGTCGGCACGATGAGGACAGCCATCGCCGAGCCGGTGATCGCGACGCACTCGCGCCACGGCACCGGGCGGCCCTGGAACTGGCGCACGCCGATCCAGTAGAGACAGAAGCCAGAGATCACGAGGCCGTTGCCAAGATAGATCGGCAGCAGAGTGTCGACGACGGCCGCGCTCGCCAGCACGCCGCCGCCAATTGCGGTGACGCCGCAGGCGGCCACCCACCAACGCGCTGCCGGAAATCGGTCATAGGCAATGTAGATGACACTCCAGACGATGAACATCAGCAGCGTATTGCAGAGGATCACGACATAGAGGGTGGTGAAGTCGAGCGGCATGCTTGCTTCCTGTCGCCTCGCGCAGGGCCAAACCTGTTGACGTGGCTAAATCCCAGTTGCAGGCGGCCTTCGCAACTCAAAATTGTGCGACATGATGAATAAGTCTGACGGCGCAGACACGGCCGCTCAACAGGCGCTGGCGCGCTCCCGATCGGGGCGGTAAGGACAGGCATGAACTATCGACACGCCTATCACGCTGGAAATTTCGCCGATGTCGTCAAGCATGCCGTGCTTGCGCTGCTCATCGAACGGTTGAAGGCGAAGGACAAGGGCTTTCGCGTCATCGACAGCCATGCCGGGATCGGCCTCTATGACCTCGCCTCGCCGCTCGCCGCCAAGACCGGCGAATGGGAGCACGGCATCGGCAAGCTGATCGGGCCTGATCTGAAACCCGTGTCCCTCTCGGCGAAACTGGCCGAAGCGCTCGCGCCTTATCTGGCCGCCATTCGCACGGTCAATCCCGATGGGCGGCTCCGCTTCTATCCGGGCTCGCCGATGATCGCCCGCGTGCTGATGCGCGAGGTCGACCGGCTGACGGCGGTCGAGCTCAACAGCGACGACGCCAAGCTGCTGGTCAACCGTTTCGCGGGCGACATTCAGGTCAAGGCGATCGAGCTCGACGGCTATCTGGCGCTCGGCTCCTTCGTGCCGCCCAAGGAGCGGCGCGGCTTGGTGCTGGTCGATCCGCCCTATGAGGAGCAGAACGAGTTCCGGACCCTCGCCGATGGTTTCCTCAAGGCCTATGAGCGCTGGCCGACCGGCGTCTATGCGCTGTGGTATCCGGTCAAGGACCTCGGGGCAGTCAAGAACTTCCACAAGCGGCTGCATGACAGCGGCGTTCAGCGCCTGCTCGGCGCCGAACTCTGGGTGCGCGACCGCGCGACGCCGGAGCGCTTCAACGGCACCGGGCTCGTGCTGTGCAATCCGCCATGGAAGCTCGAGCACACGCTGGAGACCCTCCTCGCCGGCCTCGTGCCGCTGCTCGGCGAGGACGACGGCGCCGGCCGGCGCGTCTGGTGGATCCGCGCCGAGGAAACCCCGGCGCGCTGAGGGTTCGGCCTTCCTACTCAGAAGCCCCGCGTGCCTGGCGCCTCAAAATCAAGGATCGGACCGAGCGGCACGATGCCCGTCGGATTGATCGTGCGGTGGCTCTCGTAATAGTGCCCCTTGATATGCGCGAAATCGACGGTCTCGCGGATGCCCGGCACCTGATAGAGCTCGCGCGTATAGGACCAGAGCGCGGGATAATCGACGATGCGCTTCAGGTTGCATTTGAAGTGGCCGACATAGACGGGATCGAAGCGCAGCAGCGTCGTGAACAGCCGCCAGTCGGCTTCGGTCTGTTGGTCACCGGTCAGATATTTCTGGCGTGACAGAATCCCTTCGAGCCAATCGAGGCTCTCGAATAGCGGCTTCACGGCCTCTTCATAAGCGGCCTGGGTGGTCGCGAAGCCGGCCTTGTAGACGCCATTGTTGACCGTGTCGTAGATGCGCGCGTTGAGCGCATCGATCTCTGGCCGCAACGCCTCGGGATAATAATCCCCCGCCTTGGCACCGACGCCGTCGAAGGCACTGCCGAGCATGCGGATGATCTCGGACGACTCGTTCGAGACGATCTTGCCCTGCTTCTTGTCCCAGAGCACCGGAACCGTGACGCGGCCGGTATAGGTCGGGTCGGCGAGCGTGTAGACCTCGTGCAGGAACGCCTTGCCGTTGGCCCTGTCCTCGGTGACGCCGGGGCCGGGCTCGAATGTCCAGCCATTTTCCAGCATCAGCCAGTTCACCACCGAGTAATCGATGACGGTCTCGAGCCCCTTCAGGGCGCGGAAGATCATCGCGCGATGCGCCCAGGGACAGGCGCGGGCGATATAGAGATGATAGCGGCCCGGCTCGGCCTTGAAGCCGCCCTCGCCGCTCGGGCCTGGACTGCCGTCAGTGGTCACCCAGTTGCGGAAGCCGGCATTCGAACGCTGGAAGCGGCCGCCGGTCTTGCCGGTGTCGTACCATTGGTCGTGCCAGACACCGTCGATCAGAAGTCCCATCGTGCCTCTCCGTCATGTGCGTCGCCATCATGTGATGCCGTGGCGGAAATGTCGCCAGTGACGATCGAGACGACAAACCGTTCACTGCGGTCGCCGCTTCGGCTTGACCCTTGCTGCGGCGCGACGCATCGTCAAATTGGTCTCTCGTCCCCGGGAATCATTGCCATGCTGCGCGCCGTCCTCGCTACCACTCTCCTTCTCGCCGTCGGTGCTTCGGCCCAAGCGGGTTCTCGCTCGCTTGACGATCCGAGCGTCACGGTCGGTTCGTGGAGCCGAGGCCAGGTGCCGCTGTGCGATGCGCAGTCGGTGCTCAACAACATCGCCAATCGATATCACAAGGCCAATGTCGAGACCTGGCAGACCGGGCTTTCGATCGGCACCGTGACGAAGATCGACCAGGTGAAGTTCGAGCCTGCCAATCCGGGGCTGATCGACCGCCGCTTCTGCCATGCCCGCGTCGAGCTCTCCAACGGTGCGCCGGCGGATATGTTCTACCTCATCGAGGAGCGCCAGGGCGTTGCTTCGATCGGTTGGGGCGTCGAGTTCTGCCTGCCGAACCAGGATCCGTGGCGCGTCTATGACAGTTCGTGCCGGTCGATCCGCTACCAGTAGACGTCTTGGACGTTGCATAGCCGGGGGGATCGATGCGGCGTTTCGGCCTCTTCGGCCTCCTGATATCGGCCTTCTTCGCCGTCTCGGGTCATGCGCTTGCGGGCGGCAGGGCCGGCGATTTCGATTTCTATGTGCTGTCGCTGTCCTGGTCGCCGACCTATTGCCTCGACAACGGCCACACCGACCGCATCCAGTGTGGCAGCCGGCCCTTCGCTTTCGTGGTTCACGGTCTCTGGCCGCAATATGAACGCGGCTACCCGAGCGATTGCCCGACCGACCAGCCGAGCCGTGTGCCGCGGCGCGACGTCGATGCGATGCTCGACCTGATGCCGAGTCCGGCGCTTGTTCGCCATGAATGGCAGCAGCACGGCACCTGCTCGGGCCTCGACCAGGCGGACTATTTCTCGCTGATCCGCGCTGCCCGAGCCCGCGTCGCCATTCCGCCGCCCTTCGTCGATGTCGCGGACCAGTTGACCGTCACGCCCGCCGCCGTCGAAAATGCCTTTCGCAAAGCCAACTCCGGCATTCCGGCCGATGGCTTTGCCGTGCTCTGCGATTCGCGGCGGCTGAAGGAAGTTCGCGTCTGCCTCACAAAGGACCTCGCCTTCCGCAGTTGCCCGGAGGTGGATCGCGGCGCCTGCCGGAGGCCGCAGATCGTCATGCCACCGGTCCGCTGACCGGGGCGGTCTGGCGATCCGAGCCTTCCTGATCGTCCTCCAGCGAACCCCTGCCGCTTCTCCGATTTTCTCCAGACCCGGACACCAGACATGCTGATCCTGCGCAGTTCGCCCGCCTCGCCTTTCGGCCGCAAGGTGAAGATCGCCGCCGCACTACTCGGTCTCACGGACCGGATCGAGATCGTCAATGCGGATACGGCAGATCCGTCGGACAGCCTGCGCAGCCAGAACCCGCTCGGCAAGATCCCGGCGCTCGTCCTCGAAAATGGCGGCGTGATCTATGATTCGCGCGTCATCGTCGAATATCTCGATCATCTGGCGGGCGGCGGCCGCGTGATCCCGGCCGATCCGGCGCGGCGCTATCCGGCGCTGGTGATGCAGGCGCTGGCCGACGGCATCATGGATGCCAGCCTGCTGCAGGTCTATGAGAAGCGCTGGCGCGATGAGCCGCTGCGCCATGCCGGCTGGCTGGCGCATCACGCCGACAAGGTGACGCGCGGGCTTGCAGCGCTGGAGGCGTCCGATCTCGGCGGCCCCATTCATATAGGCCATGTGACGGTTGCCTGCGCGCTCGGTTATCTCGATCTTCGCTTCGGCGATTCCTGGCGGCAGGCGCATCCCGCACTCGTCGGCTGGCTGGACGGCTTCGCTGCCAGCGTGCCCGCCTTCGACAAGACCCGGCCGACCGGCTGAACCGCCCCTTCATCGGAGCCATCGCATGACCTTCTCCGCCCGCGACGTCGCGACGGTCGCCGAAATCCTCAATGAGGCCGCCACGGCCGAGATCCTTCCCCGCTTCCGCCGCCTCACTGAGGGCGCGGTGCGCGAAAAGACGTCCGCGGAAGATCTCGTGACCGACGCCGATGTCGCCGCCGAAAAGCGGATCACCGCGGCCCTCGAACGTGCCTTTCCAGGCGCGCTGGTGCTCGGCGAGGAAGCGGTCTCGGAACACGGCGAAGGATTGCTCGATGCACTCGCCGACGCGCCACTCGCCTTCGTCGTCGATCCCGTCGACGGCACGCGCAACTTCGCGTCGGGGCTGACGCTGTTCGGTGTCATGACCGGCGTCGTCGCCAAGGGCGAAGTCGTTGCCGGCGTTATCCTCGATCCGATCGGCAAGGACTGGTCGGTGGCCCTGCGCGGCGAAGGCGCCTGGACCGAGACGGAGGATGGGGGGCGGCTCGACCTCAAGGTCGCCAAGCCGAAGCCCGTGAACGAGATGTCAGGTTTTGCGGCTTGGTGGATGCTGGAGGAACCGCTGCGTTCAGAGCTTGCGGCCAATCTGGCGCGCACGGGGTCTGTCTCCAATTATCGCTGCGCCGCGCATGAATATCGCCTGCTCGCCGGCGGGCATGCACATTTTTCGGCCTTCACCAAGCTGATGGTCTGGGACCACGCCGCTGGCTGGCTACTGCACCACGAAGCCGGCGGCTATTCGGCCCGCTTCGACGGCAGCCCCTATTCGCCGCTGCACCGCGCCGGCGGTCTGCTCTGCACGCCGGACGAGGAAAGCTGGCACGCGCTGCATGCGGCGCTGTTCGCGGGGACGAGATACGCGCACGTCTCGTAGCGCAGCAGCACCATGGCCGAGCCAACCCGGCCATGACGAGACTATATCGGCAGGCGGTCAGTGTGGCCGCCTGCGAGGCCACACCGCGCGGCGGCTCAGAACTTGTAGCCGAGGCCGGCGCGGATCGTGCCCGTGGTGAAATCGACATCCGAGGCGGTGCCGACGCCCGTGCGGTAGAGCTGCGAGCCGTAATCCGCATACTGGTATTCGACGCGCGCGGTGACATGATCGGTGATCGCCGCTTCGGCGCCTGCACCGAGCGTCCAGCCCCAATGCGTGGCTGAACTCGAGAAGGCGCCGGTATCGATGCGGGCGCCCGAAACGGCGGCGCCGCCTGTGCCATAAGCCATCACGCGGCCGAAGGAATAGCCAGCGCGGGCGCGGATGGTTGAATCCCAGGTCTGGTCGACGCTGCCGAAGCTGCGCGTATTGCCTTTCACGTCGTCCCAGTTGAGGTCCATCTCGCCGCCGACCACGACATTGTTGCCGAGCTCGTAGTTATAGCCGGCATAACCGCCGATCTTGCCACCTTCGGCGTCGATCGACCGGCCTCCCAGCAGCCCGTTGGAGGCCTCGAACGTACTCCAAGTGTAGCCGACGATGGCGCCGAGATAGGGTCCAGTCCATGTGAAACCGACTGGCGCGGCAAAGGCTGTTGCCGCGGGCGCATCATAGGAATAATCGGCAGCGGCGGCTGGAAGCGCGCCGAACGCGAGACAGGCGGCGCCGAGGGAGAGGGTGCGGATACGCAGCATCGTGATCTCCAGGATACAAAGGACGGGTCAACAGGGGGATGGCCAGTCCGAAACCGCATTGAAGCGGTCCAATGCGGCGAAAAAGTCCAAAGAACAAGGCGTGCATGAGGCGAGACCAATCGTTGCCCCACCGCAACAGACACTGGCAACACATTGACAGAACAGGACTTCTAACTCGCTCCTCAGACGTTGAATCAAGCGTCTGCCACAGATGCGCCCCATAGGTTGAAAGCGGTTAACCGCGCCTAACAAAGGCTTACCGAAAGGCCGGGTCCGCCCTATCTTCCGCTTCCGGCACGAGAGGGGAAATGCATGTCGCAGCAAAGACGCGTGGCGCTGGTCACGGGAAGCGCGCGGAGAATCGGCCGCGCCATCGTGGAAGATCTCGCCCATGCCGGCTTCACCGTCGCGATCCACTGCAATCGTTCCCGGGATGAGGCTGAAGCCGTTTCGGCCGGGATCCGCGCGCGCGGGGGCACGGCCATGGTCGTCACGGCCGATCTTGCTGATCTCCAGAGCATGCCGTCCATCCTCGACAAGGTCGCTGCCGTAATCGGCGCGCCGACCCTTCTCGTCAACAACGCCTCGGTGTTCGAAGAGGACGGCATCGGCGCGTTCGACGCCGCGCGTTTCCAGCGTCAGCTGGCCATCAACCTGACCGCGCCGGTTCTCCTCGCCGACGCTTTTGCCGCCGCGCTTCCGGCAGCCGAGCATGGCCTTGTCGTCAATATCGTCGACCAGAGGGCCTGGAAGACGACGCCCTATTACATGTCGTACCAGCTCTCGAAATCGGCACTGCTCACGGCGACGCGGACACTCGCGCAGGCGCTGGCGCCGCGCATCCGCGTCAACGCCATCGGACCGGGACCGACCGTCCCCTCGCCGCGTCAGGACGTAGAGGACTTCCGTCGCCAGGCCGAGGCTGTGCCGCTCGGACATGGACCGGAACTGGCTGAATTCGCCCGCACGATTCTCTATCTATATGAGACGCGTTCGATCACAGGCCAGATGATCGGCCTCGATGGCGGCCAGCATCTTGCCTGGGAGACACCGGACGTCGTAGGGATCAAAGAGTGAACAGGTTGCCTATCGACAGCAGCGCGCCGGAGCCGGCCGCCGCACCGGACGACGAAAATGCGCTGCCCGAAGGTGCGCTCCTCGACGACATGACCGCAGCGGATGAACTGGCCGAAGAGGAAGCCGGCGCGGAGGCGCTTGCCATCAATCTGGCCGAGGAGGCGCTGGCGGCTGAGGACGTGACGCCGTTCGAGGCCGGCGGCGAGCGGCTGCCGCGCGGCCAGGGCGCGGCGGTCATCGCCGACTTCGTGAAGCGGCTGCCGAACGCGCCGGGCGTCTACCGGATGTTCGATGCCAGCGGCAACGTGCTCTATGTCGGCAAGGCGCGAAACCTCAAGAAGCGCGTCACCAGCTACACGCGCATCGGCCTGCAGTCGAACCGGATCATTCGCATGATCCAGCAGACGGCGACGATGGAATTCGTCACGACGCGCACCGAGACCGAAGCGCTGCTGCTCGAGGCGAATCTCATCAAGCGTCTTCGGCCGCGCTTCAACGTTCTGCTGCGCGACGACAAGTCGTTCCCCTACATCATGATCACGTCCGATCACTGGGCGCCGCAGATTCTCAAGCATCGCGGCGCGCGCACGCGGCCCGGCCATTATTACGGGCCTTTCGCCAATGCCGGCGCGGTCAATCGCACGGTCAACGCGCTGCAGCGCGCGTTTTTGCTGCGCTCCTGCTCCGACTCGTTCTTCGAGTCGCGGACGCGGCCATGCCTTCTGCACCAGATCAAGCGCTGCGCCGCGCCTTGCACCGGCGAGATCGATTTCGCCGGTTACACGGCGCTGGTGCGCGAGGCCAACGACTTCCTGTCCGGCCGCAGCCGCGCCGTCCAGCAGGAACTGGCGGCCGAAATGGACACCGCCGCCGAGGCGCTCGATTTCGAACGCGCCGCGATCTACCGCGACCGACTGGCCGCGCTGTCGGCGATCCAGTCGCATCAGGGCATCAATCCGCGCAATGTGGAGGAAGCCGACGTCTTCGCCGTGCACCAGGCCGGTGGCTACACCTGCGTCGAGGTGTTCTTCTTCCGCACCGGGCAGAACTGGGGCAATCGCGCCTACTTCCCGAAGGCCGATCGCTCGCTGTCGGCGTCCGAAGTGCTGAGCGCCTTCATGGCGCAGTTCTACGACGACAGGCCGCCGCCGCGGCTGATGCTGGTGTCGCACGATTTCGAGGAGCGCGAGCTGCTGGCGGAGGCCATGTGCATCAAGGCGGGTCGAAAGGTCGAGATCGTTCTGCCGCAACGCGGCGAGCGCAAGGATCTGGTCGAGCACGCCCTGACGAATGCGCGCGAGGCGCTGGCGCGCAAGCTGGCGGATACGTCGTCGCAGCAGCGTCTGCTGAAGGCGCTGACAGAGACCTTCGGTCTCCCGCGCGAGCCGCGCCGCATCGAGGTCTACGACAACAGCCACATCGCCGGCACCAACGCCGTCGGCGCCATGATCGTCGCCGGCCCCGAGGGCTTCCGCAAGAACCAGTATCGCAAGTTCAATATCCGGTCGGCCGATCTGACGCCCGGCGACGATTACGGCATGTTGCGCGAGGTGCTCGAGCGGCGCTTCAAGCGGCTGCTCAAGGACGATCCGCGGGCGTCGTCCTTACCCTCTCCCCTTAAGGGAGAGGGTGGCGATCTTTCTTCTTCACCTCCCCCCTTGAGGGGGAGGTCGGCTGCCGAAGGCAGCCGGGTGGGGGGTGAGCCATTGGCGCAGAGTCTCGAAGACACCCCCCTCCCTATCCCTCCCCCTCAAGGGGGGAGGGAAGAGGTTGTTGCGGGCGAGGCGGCGATCGCGCCGCCGGAGGGCGCCGAACCGATCGACTTCGACGCAGACGACGCCACCTGGCCGGACCTGCTGTTGATCGACGGCGGTCAGGGCCAGTTGAAAGTCGCGACCGAGGTGCTGACCGAACTCGGCTTGCATTATCTGCCGGTGGTGTCGATCGCCAAGGGCATGGACCGCGACGCCGGCCGCGAGACGTTCTTCATGCCGGGTCGCGACCCGTTCAAATTGCCGCCACGCGATCCGCTGCTGTACTTCGTCGAGCGGCTGCGCGACGAGGCGCACCGTTTCGCCATCGGCTCGCACCGTGCGCGCCGCAAAAAGGACATCCGCGAAGCCGGCCTGCAGGAAATCGCCGGCGTCGGACCGACCCGCAAGCGAGCGCTTCTGCGCCATTTCGGCACCTTGAAAGCCATCGAGCGGGCTAGCCTGCCCGATTTGGCGCAGGTGCCGGGAATTAGTGCGGAGACGGCGCGAAAGATCTATGAGTTTTTCCATGAAAAAGCGGCGCGGTAGTCAACAAGCCGGCCGGACCAGGGGGAGGGGACATGATCATCAACCGGCAGGAAGACGTCACCGACGTCGTCGTCGATGCCTTCAAGAACACGGCCGATCCGCGGACGCGCGAGATCCTTCAGTCGCTGGTCCGCCATCTGCACGCCTTTGCCCGCGACGTGCGGCTGACCGAAGAGGAATTCCAGGCGGCCACGCAATACATCGCGCGGCTCGGCCAGCTCACCAACGCCACGCACAACGAAGTGGTGCTGATGTCCGGCTCGCTCGGATTCTCGACGCTGGTCTGCCTGCTCAACAACGGCAACAACGGGCAGACCGAGACGACCGCCAACCTGCTCGGGCCGTTCTGGCGGCTGAATTCGCCGCGCACCGAGAACGGCGCGTCGATCGTGCGTTCGCCGACGCCGGGACCGGTGCTGTTCGTCAATGCCTGGCTCAAGGACCAGAGCGGCCAGCCGATCGCCGGCGCCGAGATCGACGTCTGGCACTCGTCGCCGGACGGGCTCTACGAACAGCAGGATCCGGCGCAGGCCGACATGAATCTGCGCGGCAAGTTCACCTCGGATGCGCAGGGCCATTTCGCGTTCCGCAGCGTCAAGCCGGCGGGTTATCCGATCCCGATCGACGGACCGGTCGGCGATCTGGTGCGCGCCACGGGCCGTCACCACTACCGGCCGGCGCATCTGCATTTCCTCGCCCACAAGACCGGCTTCAAGACACTGATCTCGCAGATCTACGTCAACGACGACGACAAACTGGAAACCGACGTCCAGTTCGGCGTCACCCGGGCGCTGATCGGGAACTACATCCGCCACGAGGGCAATCCGCCCGCCGCCGATGTCAGCGGCGAATGGTACTCGCTGGATCAGACCTTCGTGATGGAGCCGGGCGTCAGCAAGCTGCCGCGGGCGCCTATCCAGTAGACAGCGGAGAATGTGGCGGCCGGCGCGGTTGACCTCGCCGCCGCCGCGGTGTTCTTTGTCGCGCATGGACGCCATGGATTCCAGCCGGCTGCCGGCGCATTCTCTCGCGCTGCCCAACCTCCTCACATATGCGCGGATCGCCGCCGTGCCGGTGGTGGTTGGGCTGTTGTATTGGCAGAATATTTTCGAGGGTGGTCTCTGGCTGCGCTGGGTTGCGCTGGCGGTGTTCATCGCCGCCGGTCTGACCGACATTCTCGACGGCTATCTGGCGCGGATGTGGGGGCAGCAGTCGTCGCTCGGCCGCATGCTCGATCCGATCGCCGACAAGCTGCTGGTGGCGTCCTGCCTGCTGATGCTGGCGGCGGAAGAAACCATCCGCGGCTGGACGCTGTTCGCGGCGGTGATCATTCTCTGCCGCGAGATCCTGGTGTCGGGGCTGCGCGAGTTCCTGGCCGAACTGCGGGTCGGCATTCCGGTCACCAGTCTGGCCAAGTGGAAGACGGTGGGCCAGCTCATCGCCATCGGCTTTCTGATCGCCGGTCCGGCCGGCGAGCGTGTGCTGCCGATCACCATCGAGATCGGTATCGGGCTGCTGTGGCTGTCGGCGCTGCTGACGCTTTACACCGGCTGGGACTACATGCGCGCCAGCCTGCGCTATCTGGTGGACTAGAGCATGACCATAACCCTCCGATACTTCGCCTGGGTGCGCGAGCGCATCGGCAAGACGGAGGAAGTCGTCGAGGTTCCGCCGGCTGTTGGCACGATCGGCGAACTGATGACGTGGCTGGCTTCGCGCGGCGAGGAATACGCCCACGCCTTCGAGAACCCGAAAATCATCCGCGCCGCAATCGACCGTACGCACGTCAAGGCGCAGGCTCCCATCGGCAAAGCGCGCGAAATCGCGTTCTTCCCGCCGATGACCGGAGGATGAGCGTCGCATGACCGTCTCGACGACAGTCCGCATCCAGCGTGACGCCTTCGACGCCGCCGCCGAGGGGACAAAACTGACGCGCGGACGTACCGACATCGGTGCGCTGGTGACGTTTACCGGCATCTGCCGCGGCGCCGAGGCGGGCGAGCCGATCGATGCGCTGACGCTCGAGCATTATCCCGGCATGGCGGAAGCGGAAATCGAGCGCCATGTGGCCGAGGCTGTGCAGCGCTGGCCGCTGATGGGCGTGACCGTCATCCACCGCTTCGGCCGCATCGCGCCGGGCGAGGACATCATGATGGTCGCGACCGCGTCGTCGCACCGCGAAGCGGCCTTCGCCGCCGCGGAATTCCTCATGGACTATCTCAAGACCCGGGCGCCGTTCTGGAAACAGGTCGACAAGGCCGGTTCGACGGACTGGGTCGAGGCGAAGGCTGCCGACGATACCGCCGCAGACCGCTGGGACAGTCCAAGGGGACAACGCCGGGCGGAATAGCCGGCGCCCCCGGAGACTGTGATAAGCTCACCCAAGGTGGGCGAGGATAAAATGATTCCGGTGCTATTTGCAGCGGCGGCTGTTCTGGCGCTTGGCGGCGCCCCGGCGCCGGCTGCACAGGTCAGCTACTACGACGTGACGCGCGGCGCGCATCCGCACGACGTCGCGCCAGCGCCCGATGGCATCGTCTGGTATACGGCGCAGCGTCAGGGCGCGATCGGCATTCTCGATCCGAAGACGCGCAAGGTGACGCAGATCGCGCTCGGTCCGGACTCCGCGCCGCATGGCGTCATCATCGGCCCGGATCTCGCCGCCTGGGTGACCGATAGCGGGCAGAATGCCGTGGTGCGGGTCGATCCCGCCACCAAGGCGATCACGCGGTATCCGCTGCCCGCGCAGTTTCCTGACGCCAACCTCAACACCGCCACCTTCGATCGCAAGGGCGTGCTGTGGTTCACCGGCCAGAACGGCGTCTATGGCCGGGTCGATCCGGCGACCGCCAAGGTCGAGGCCTGGAAAGCGCCGAGAGGCGTCGGCCCTTACGGCATCACCACCACGCCCAACGGCGACGTCTGGTATGCGTCGCTGGCCGGCGATCATATCGCCAAGATCGACACCGTCAGCGGCGATGCCCTGCTGGTGCCGCCGCCGAAGCCGGGCGTCGGCCCGCGCCGCATCTGGTCGGATTCCCGGGGGCTGCTGTGGGTCAGCTTCTGGACCTCCGGTGAGGTGGCGCGCTTCGATCCCGGCAGCAAGGTCTGGAAAGTCTGGAGCCTGCCGGCCGGGAAGGAGGGCTGCTACGCCGTCTATGTCGACGACAAGGATCGCGTCTGGCTTACCGACTTCAGCCAGAACGCCATTTTGCGTTTCGACCCGGTGACCGAGAAATTCGAGAGCTTCGTCAGCAACCGGCGCAACGCGGCGGTGCGGCAGATCCTCGGCCGGCCGGGCGAATTGTGGGGCGCCGAATCCGGCACCGACCGGCTGGTCGTGGTGCGCGAGTGACCGGCGCGCGGTAACCGAGACCTCGTTTGGCGCGCCACGCCCGCGCCGCCCATGATAAGATTGACCGATGACCCGCGATCCCGCCCTCAGCCGCCGTTCCATGCTCGGCCTTCTGGCCGGCGGTGCCGCGCTTGCGGCCGGCGTGCGCCCGACAGGCGCCGCGCCATCGCGCATATCAACGCTGATCGTCGAGGCGCAGGCCCTGCCGTCCTTGGCGGATCGTATCGCTTTCATTTCGCGGTCGCTGCTCGGCACGCCGTATCGCGGCGCCACCTTGATCGGCGGACCGGAATTGCCCGAACAGTTCGTGACGCGCGACGATTGTTTCGACTGCGTCACGTTCTGCGAAAGCGTGCTGGCGGCGGCCATGGCGCGCACGCCTGGCGATTACCCGGCCGTGCTGCGTGCGATGCGCTACCGCGGCGGCCTTGTCGACTGGCGCGAGCGCAATCACTATTTCTCGGAGTGGAGCGAAAACAACATCGCCAACGGCATGGTGCGGCCGGTGTTCGTGCCGGGCAGTGTGGCGACCGACAAGCCACTCGGCTGGATGCCCGAACTCGGCGAGCGCCGCATGACGCTGCGCGCCATTCCGCGTGCCAGCCTGCTGGCGCACCGCCACCGTCTGTCGACCGGCGTCATCATCGGCTTCATATCGGAGCGCCCGAACCTCGATTTCTTTCACACCGGCTTCGTCGTGATCGGCGCCGGCGGCGGGCTATGGCTGCGGCACGCCTCGAAGAGCAAACGGCGTGTGCTCGATGAGAAGCTGGAGCGTTTCCTCAACGCCAGCCGCGGGCGCGCGGTGACGCTGCTGCGGGCCGAAGAGGCGCGCGCGGACGAGATGATCGCCTGACGAGGGAAGCGCGTCGCGGCGGCGTCGCTTAAGCCGCCGCCGCCTTCGGGTTCACTTCCGCCGTGTAGTCTTCCATCAGCTGCTTGGTGATGCCGCCCGGCGTGAAGCGCCAGTCGGCGATCTCCGACACCGCGGTCACTTCCGCGGCGGAGCCGGTGATGAAGCACTCGGTGAACTGGGTCAGTTCGTCCGGCAGAATGCGGCGCTCGATCACCTCGATGCCGCGCTTGCGCGCCAGCCCAATCACGGTCTGCCGGGTGATGCCGTCGAGGAAGCAGTCGGCCAGCGGCGTGTGGATCTTGCCGTCCTTCGTGAAGAAGATATTGGCGCCGGTGCATTCGGCGACGCGGCCTTCCCAGTCCAGCATCATGGCGTCGGCATAGCCGCGCCGCTCGGCGCGATGCTTGGAGATGGTGCAGATCATGTAGAGGCCGGCGGCCTTGGCGCGGCACGGTGCGGTCTTCGGATCGGGCCGGCGATATTCGGCCAGGTCGAGCCGGATGCCCTTGAGCCGCTGCTCGGGATCGAAATAGCTCGGCCATTCCCAGCTGGCGATGGCGAGGTGAATGGTGTTGCTCTGCGCCGACACGCCCATCATCTCTGAGCCGCGCCAGGCGATCGGGCGGACATAGGCTTCCTTGCGGCCGTTCTTCTCGACCACCAGCTTCTTGGCGGCGTCGATCTCGGCGACCGAGTAGGGAATTTCGAAGTCGAGAATATTGGCCGAGCGCTTCAGGCGTTCGGAATGTTCCGTGCACTTGAAGATCTGCCCGCCGTAGGCGCGCTCGCCCTCGAACACGGCGCTGGCGTAATGCAAGCCGTGGCTGAGCACGTGCAGATTGGCGTCCTGCCAGGGGAGGAGCTTGCCATCGTACCAGATGACCCCTTCGAGCCGGTCATAGGATTGCGCCGCCATGGTTTCCTCCTCACGCCCTTTTATCCTGGCCGCCCGGGCGGCCGTTTTCGCCGTTGTGATGGCGCATTTTTAGCGCCAATTCCAACACTTTGCGTCTCCCGGCAACTCCGGTATGAGTGGCCATCAATCCATCCGCGACAGGCTGAACGCGCGTCCGGCGGCGAGGAAACAGCATCAAGCGTACGATCGTTTCGTCATCGGCAGTGTTTTTGTAACATAACACCAAAATATGTCAACATGGCTGACATAAATACGACCGGCAAAATGGCTGCCACCGGCACGGGTGCGACGGAACGCCCGGGGGCGGCCGAGCCGGCGCGGGGCGAGCCTGCCCGGGTCGAACCGGCTTGGGACATCATCGAACTGCTGTTCTTTGCCTATCGGGATTTCGTCGGCGATCCGGATGAGGTTCTGTCGAAACTCGGTTTCGGCCGCGCGCACCATCGGGTGCTGCATTTCATCAATCGCAATCCGGGAATGAAGGTCGCGGACCTGCTCGACATCCTCAACATCACCAAGCAGTCGCTCGGCCGCGTGCTCAAGCAGCTGCTCGACGAGGACTATATCGTGCAGAAGGCGGGCGACGCCGATCGCCGTCAGCGCCTTCTTTATGCCACCGCGAAAGGTGAAACGCTGGTGGCGCGGCTCGTTCGG
>DATMGR010000021.1:0-341752 GCA_035555375.1 Kaistia sp.
CGGCGTAGATCTGGATCGCCTCCTCGGGGCCGCGCGCCAGCGCCACGACCTTGTTGAAATCGAGCGGGGCGGCGAATTCCGCGGCGAGGAAGGCCTGTTCCTCCTGGGTCAGGCCGCCCTCGGCGAGTTTGCCGACGATCTTCTGCTTCTCAGCCTCGTCCACCGTGCCGTCGGCCTTCGCCGCCGCGATCATGGCAATGATGATCGAGCGGGCGAGCGTGTCGTCCGTGCCCGGAGCCGTGACCGGCGGCGCGGACGGGGTGGGCAGGTTCGCCTCCGGCGCGGAGGGGTTGTTCACCTTGTATTGCTGGTAGGCCTTGTAGGCGAGCGTGCCGATCGCGGCGAGGCCGCCCAGCGTCAGCGCGTCGGCCTTCAGCTTCGGGCCCTTGCCGCCCATCAGCACCGAGGCGAGGCCGCCCGCGATCACCGTCGAGAGGCCGGGGTTCTTCTTGGCGAAGTCCGTGACCTGGCCGGCAATGCCGCCAAGCCCGCCGGCGCCTCCGGACTGGCCGCCACCCGTGAGGCCGCCGAGCGCATTGTTGAGCACGTCGCCGATGCCGCCGAGACCACCGGTTCCGCCCGTGCCTCCGGCGCCGCCGAGCGCATTGTTCAGCATGTCGCCGAGCCCGCCGAGCGAGCCCGCCTGGCCCGAACCGCTCGAGCTGGCACCGGCGCCCAGGAATTGGTCAAGCAGCTTCTTGCTGTCGATCATGCTCTTCTCCCTCTCGCTGTGGCGCCGCGCGCGCCCGATCGGAGGTAGTGAGCGCCGGGCGCGACGGCAAGGCAAGTCCCGCCGTCGCGCAGCGTGATTGCCGTCACACGGCCTTGAGCGCCGCCGCCTCGCGGGCCAGCGCCGTGATCGCCGCCCAGTCGCCCGCCGCGACGGCAGCGGCCGGCGCGACCCAGGAGCCACCGACGCAGACGACATTGGGCAGCGACAGATAGGCGTGGGCGTTCTTGAGGCTCACGCCGCCCGTCGGGCAGAAGACGAGGCCGGGCAGCGGTGAGGCCAGCGCCTTGATGTAGTTGGCGCCGCCGGCCTGCTCGGCCGGGAAGAACTTCGCCGCGCCATAGCCTTCCTCGAGAAGGGTCATCGCCTCGCCGGCCGTGGCGATGCCGGGCAGCAGCGGCACGGGCGAGCCGCTCGCATGGGCGATGAGCTTCGGGCTGGCGCCGGGGCTGACGAGGAAGGTCGATCCGGCCGCGACGGCCTCGTCGAACTGCTTCGGATTGAGGATCGTGCCGGCGCCGACATTGGCGCCCTCGACCTCGCCCTTGATCGCGCGGATGCAATCGAGCGCGGCGGGCGTGCGGAGCGTGACCTCGAGCGCGGTCAGCCCGCCCGCGATCAGGGCGCGCGCCAGCGGAACGGCGGTGTGGAAATCCTCGATGATGAGCACCGGCACCACGGGCGCCGCTTTGAGGATGGGCAGGAGGCGGTCGAGATTCTGCGTCATGGCGTTGGTTGTCCTGGCTCTGATCTGCGGGCGGCGGGTGAGGCGCCAGCGCCGGCTGATCCCGATCTAGAGCCTTTTGGCGCGTAGGGGAAACGGCTTCGCGGCGCGGGACGCGAGAAAAGTGGAGACGGCCTTGCGGTCGCGTTCGCGCGTCCGCGCCGCGGTCTTGCCGCACTGCGAGATTGGGTCTATCCGTTTTGTGTCACGCTCACACCCATAGAGAAGGAAGGGTCGGCATGAGCCTCCGTTCTTCGTCGCCGGCAACGCTCGCGCTTGCCGCCTGGCCGGCCGGGCAGGCCCGCGCGCTGCGCTTCGCCGCGCTCGCGATTCTCGGCTCGGCGCTGCTTGCGCTCGCCGCCAAGATCCAGGTGCCGTTCTGGCCCGTCCCGATGACCATGACGACCTTCGCGGTCTTCCTGATCGGCGCCACCTATGGCGCCCGGCTCGCGACCGCCACGCTCCTTCTTTATCTGGCCGAAGGCTTCGCCGGCATCCCGGTGTTCGCCGGCCCGCTCGCCGGCCCGGCCTATCTGCTCGGGCCGACCGCCGGCTTCCTGTTCGGCTATGTTGCCGCCGCCTTCATCATCGGCCTTGCCGCGGATCGCGGCTGGTCGCGCTCGACGCCAAAGATGGCGCTGGCCTTCTTCGCCGGCGACGCCGTCCTGTTCGCCATGGGCTTCGCCTGGCTCGCCTTCTTCGCCAGCCTGCCGAACAGCGCCGTCGGCATCGGCGCGTCGGCCGCCTTCGCCAAGGGCGTGCTGCCCTTCGTGCTCGGCGACCTCATCAAGATTGCGATCGCGGCGCTGATGGTGCCCGCCGGCTGGACCGTGCTCCGCCGCTTCCGCGGCTGATCCGTTAAGCCGTACTGCTCCGACATCAGGGCCTCGCCGGATCGGCGGGGCCCTTTTCGTTTGGGGAGGCCGACAACAAAAAGGCCCCGGCGCGATGCCGGGGCCCGATGTCATGATGGATGCGGGTGAGCCGCTGCCTCAGGCGGCCTGCGCCTCGATCTGCGCTGCCGGCGTATTGCCATTGGCGATCGCGATCTTGCGCGGCTTGGCGGCCTCCGGAATCTCGCGCACGAGATCCACATGGAGGAGCCCGTTCTCGAGGCTCGCGCCCTTCACCTCGACATGGTCGGCGAGCTGGAATCGGCGCTCGAAGGAACGGCCGGCGATGCCGCGATAGAGCACCTCGCCATTCTTGCCCTCTTCGGCGGTCTTCTCGCCCTTCACGGTCAGCGTGTTCTCACGCGCCTCGATCGAAAGGTCGTTCTCGCCGAAACCGGCCACCGCCATGGTGATGCGGTAGGCGTTCTCGCCGGTGCGCTCGATATTATAGGGCGGATAGCCGGGAACGCCGGCCTCGACGCCGGTCGCCTGGTCGAGCAGCGAGAAGAGACGGTCGAAACCGACGGTGGAACGATAGAGGGGGGTAAGGTCGAAACTACGCATGTTGTCCTCCTTTGAGAGCGACGGTTTGCCTGTTCATCGCCCGGAGTTTCGCCATTGGCCGAACCCGGACGGTTTCACGCGGACCCGCTATCGGCGCCCGCAGCGTTGATGTGGGGAGGGGTCCCTCGGGCGTCAAGACCAGCATGAACGGCGTATGAATGGCGCCTTCCGGAACGGTTCAGCCGCGGGGCGCTACTCCATTCGACATCGAGGCGGCGCTGTTCCGCCTCCCCGGCGAACCAGAATGGAGTTCCGATCATGTTCAAGGTCATCGCGCTTGCTGCCGCCCTCGCCGGCATCGCCGTTGCCCCAGCCGCGGCGCAGAGCTTCGAGCGCGGACCGCAGGCCGCCGGCGACTGGGGCGGTGGCCGCGGCGGTCCCGGATGGGATGGAAATGGCGGTGACGGCTATGGCCAGCCGCGCGGCGACTATCGCGGTCGCGATCGCTACGACGTCATGCCGCCGTGGCAGCTGGCCCGCACGCTGCGCTACCAGGGCTTCTTCGGCGCCGAGATCCTGAACCAGCGCGAGAGGGTCACCATCGTCCGCGCCGCCTCACGTGGCCGCGACTTCATCCTCGTCGTCGACTCCCGCTCCGGTGATGTGCTGCGCGCCCGCCCGGCCGGTCCGTCCTGGAACGGCGGAAATGGCGGCCGCGGCCCCGACTGGCAGCGCTGGTAGCCGCCTCTCGCGAAACCCGGCACGCGATTTCCCGAAGTCGGCCGATCCAATCCGCCGCCCGCACGAGGATCGGCCGTCCGGCCGGTGGCGCCCCCCGGCGCCGCCGGCCTCGTCTTTTTGCGCGGTCCACCCGTGCCAGTCGCGCCGGAAAATGCTCTAAGGGGGCGACACTCCCGGACGCCGACGCCATGGAATTTGCGAATATCCCTGAGAACCCCGTCCCCGACGGCCTCGTCGCGCAGCAGGTGACGAGCGCGGACGGCGTGCGGCTCCGCGCCGCCTATTGGCGCCCGGCCGGCGCGACCAAGGGCACGGTCTGCCTGCTTCCGGGACGCGCCGAATCGATCGAGCGCTATTTCGAGACGGTGCGCGAACTGCTCGCGCGCCGCTTTGCGGTCGCGGCGCTCGACTGGCGTGGGCAGGGCGGTTCGCAGCGGCGCCTCACCAATCCGCTCAAGGGCCATGTCGATGATTTCGACGAATATGAGCGCGACCTCGAGGCGTTCCTGAAGCAGGTGGTGCTGCCCGACTGCCCGCCGCCCTATTTCGCGCTCGCCCATTCGACGGGCGCGCTGGTGTGCCTGCGCGTCGCGCGCCGGTCGCGCCTCACCTTCGCGCGTATGGTTCTGACCTCGCCGCTGGTCGATTTCGGATCGCGCGCGCCGCCGCGCCGCATCGTCGGCCTCGCGGCGGGTTCCCTCGCCCTGCTCGGGCTCGGCGATGCCTGGCCGCCCGGTGCGGCGCTGGCGCGCGTCGAGGGCCGCGCCTTCGAGAACAATCCGCTTACTGGCGATCAGAAGCGTTTCGAGCGCAACCGGGCGATCACGCGCGCTCTGCCGCAGGTCGCGATCGGGCCGCCGACCATTGGCTGGCTGCATGCCGCCTGCCGGGCGATGGACGAGGCATCGAAGCCCGAATTCGCTGCCTCGGTGCGCATTCCGAGCCTGATCGTCGTCGGCGGCGAGGATGGCATCGTCTCGCCGCTCGCCGTCGAGCGGTTCGTGCGCGAAATGCGGCTCGGCTCGCAGATCGTCATACCGGGCGGGCGGCACGAGATCCTGATGGAGCGCGATCCGATGCGCGGCCTGTTCTGGGCCGCCTTCGACGCATTCGTCCCCGGAAGCGACGTGTGAGCCCGAATTAGCGGTTCAGCGTCTCGAGGATGATGTCGTGCAGATGCCTGTCGCCGCTGGCGACGACGCGCCCGCCCGCGGCCGCCGGGCCGCCTTCCCAATTGGTGACGCGCCCGCCCGCGCCCTCGATCACCGGAATCAGCGCGACGATGTCATAGGCGTGCAGGCCGGTCTCGATCACCGCGTCGACATAGCCCGCGGCCACCATGCAATAGGCGTAGCAATCGCAGCCATAGCGCACGAGGCGGACCTGCCGCTCGACGCGCTCATAGGCCTCGCGTTCGGCGCCCTGAAAGAGGGCGGGCGTGGTCGTGAACAGCGTCGCCTTGCTCAGATGATCGCAGGATCGCGTCGCGAGCGCTCGCGCGCCGCCGGGGCCGGTATAGCGGGCGCTCACGCCGTCGCCGGCATAGCGCTCGCCCGTGAAGGGCTGCGCCATCATGCCGAGAGTTGGCGTGCCGCCCGAGAGCAGGCCGATCAGCGTGCCCCAGACCGGCAGGCCGGAAATGAAGGCGCGCGTGCCGTCGATGGGATCGAGCACCCAGACCTTCTCCGCATCGAGTCGCTCTGAGCCATACTCCTCGCCCATGATGCCGTGATCGGGAAATTCGGCCGTAATCAGCGCGCGAATGGCGGCTTCCGCCGCCCTGTCGGCGACGGTCACGGGGTCGAAACCGGTCGTCGCTTTGTTCTCGATCGAATCGAGCGATCGAAAATGCGGCATGATCGCTTCTGAGGCAGCGTCGGCGAGCCGATCGAGGAACGGCAGAAGGCTGAGGTCGGTCATGGGCAGGGTCTCTCCTCGGCGCGACGCGCTTTGGCATCGGATGATCCGGTGTCGGTCGCAGCCGGCAAGGCTTTGATCGATATGCTCAAATCGTGACAGATTGTCGTCGGCGAAACGATGCGCGCATCGGCATTGTTGCCGATTTGCACAGTCTCGCGGCAATTTGAAAATTGCCTCTTGCTATTTTTGCAGTGCAAGCTCAATTTATTGCGGTGCGGTAGTTCGATTGGCGTCGAGCTTCCGCTGCCCTCCTTGGGCGTTTCCTCCCTAGACTTGGGCCGCCTCGTTTCACGAGCGGCCCTTTTTCTTTGCCGATCGCTTTCGTTTCACTCCGCGGCAAGCGGCAAGGGATGGAGTGCGGCATCGGGCAGGGTGGAAATATGGTGGACGAGGCGCGCGAGATCGGCCGCGACCTTATGGAAGCCGGCGCTCTTCTGCAATGTCCGCTCATTCATGTAGAGACCACGATTGATCTCGATCTGCAGCGCATGAATGCCGCGGGTCGGCCGGCCATAATGCTCGGTGATGAAGCCGCCGGCATAGGGCTTGTTGCGGGCGACCGAATAGCCCTCCGCCGTCAGGAAGCCATGCACGGCCTCCGACAGCTCAGACGCGCAGCTTGAGCCGTAGCGGTCGCCGAGCACGAAGTCGGCCCGGATCCGTCCTGGCAGCGCGCGCACGGAGGACGGCATGGAATGGCAGTCGATCAGCACCGCGAAGCCGAAGGTCTCGAAGGTGGTGCCGAGAAGGGCGCGCAGTCTCTCGTGATAGGGCTTGTAGACGGTCTCGATCCGCTGCAGCGCATCGGCGACGGAGAGCGGCTCGGCATAGATCTCCATATTCTCCGACACGACGCGGGCAATGGTGCCGAGCCCGCCCGCGACGCGCAGCGAGCGCGAATTCGCATAAGGCGGCAGGGCGCCGTCGAACATCAGCGGGTCGAGCTCATAGGGCTCGCGGTTCACATCGAGCCAGGCACGCGGAAAATTGGCGCGCAGCAGCGGGGCGCCGAACGGGGTGACGAAGGCGAACAATTCGTCGACATGGCTGTCCTCCGAGCGGCGGATCGTCATCTCGTCGAGCCGCGAGGCGGCGAGGAAGTCGTTCGGATAGATCCGGCCGCTATGCGGCGAATTGAACACGAAGGGAATCCGCTGCTCGGCCGGAGCCAGCACCTCGAACAGCGGCATATGGGCAAAGGCGTCGATCGTCTTTCTCCCCGGGCGGGTCATCCCTGCGTGGCAAGCCGCCATGTTGCCCGGACGCCGCGCCCGTGTCCACAAAACGCGGCGCCGCGGCGCCATCATGCGGCCCGTTCACTCGATCTTTACCGGGATTGGACGTAATCCGATAACCAAGATGATCCGCGTGCACCGGAGACAGACACGTCCGGCCCGCGATCCTTCGAAGCTCTGACGGGTCCGCTCATGAACCGCATTCTTCTCGCTGAAGACGACAATGACATGCGTCGCTTCCTGGCCAAGGCGCTGCAGGGCGCCGGCTATGACGTCGTGTCGTTCGACAATGGCCGTAGCGCCTATGACCGGATCCGTGAGGAGCCCTTCACGCTGCTGCTCACCGACATCGTCATGCCGGAGATGGACGGCATCGAGCTGGCGCGGCGCGCGACCGAGCTCGATCCGGACCTCAAGGTCATGTTCATCACCGGCTTCGCCGCCGTCGCGCTCAACCCGGATTCGAACGCGCCCAAGGATGCGAAGGTGCTGTCCAAGCCCTTCCACCTGCGCGATCTCGTCAACGAGGTCGAGAAGATGCTGCAGGCGGCCTGACCTCCGGCCTTTTCCCGTATTCGCTGCCCTGCAAGCCGCCCATCATCGCCGGAATGCGGGCTGGCGAACCATGCCCGGATAGCGCGACGGCACGCGAAAGAACGCCCGTTTCAACAGCCTGTCGGTTTCGCGTCAGCGGCTATTGACGCGCTGCATCAAAAGTGGTGTAAGCCCCGCGTCGGATGGGCGTGTAGCTCAGCGGGAGAGCACTGCATTGACATTGCAGGGGTCACAGGTTCAATCCCTGTCACGCCCACCATCCTTCCAAAGCACAACCACATGACAGTGACGTGGCCTCCGCAGTTCTCTGGCTGCAGCGGCTGATGCCGAGCGGCGTTTGCTGGCTGACGCATATGCGCGGGGCGGGCGCGCTGCCGAATGGTCGACCCGAATGCGGGGTCGTCGCCATCGCGCGTCGGAAGCCTGCGGCCTTTGAAGGCTAGGGGGCGCCGCGCCGCTGCTGGTAGGCTGAGCGGGCCGCGTCCATGCGGGATGAATTCGCGACAACCCATTCGGCCAGCGCCTGCACGGGCATCAGGAACTCACGTCCCAGTTCGGTCAGCGCATATTCGACCTGCGGCGGATTGACCGGCGTGACGGTGCGCGAAACGAAGCCGTTTTCTTCCAGCTCGCGCAGCGTCGATGCCAGCACCTTCTGGCTTATTTCGCCGACTTCACGCCTTAAGGCGTTGAAGCGGCAGGGCCCTTGCCCGAGCACCCGAACCACCAAGAGCGTCCACTTGTCGCTGATCCGCGCCAACATCCTGCTGATGTGTTCGCAGTGGGCAGTATCCTGATGGTCATCAGGTTTCAAAAAGGTGCCTGCTTGTCCGATCATGATAACCCTACGTAATCTGGTTACTGCGTGACACCAGCTTATTAGAGGATAGCATGAATTCCAGGCCCCGGATTGCCGTGATCGTCGGCTCCACCCGCCCCACGAGGTTTGCCGACATACCGGCTCGATGGATCCTGAAGCAAGCCGAAGCGCGCGGCGACATGGATTTGGAACTGGTCGATCTGCGCGATCACCCGCTGCCTTTCTTTGACGAGATCGCCTCCAACCTGTGGATGCCGAGCCGGAATCCAGAGGCGATCCGCTGGCAGGAAACGATCGCGCGTTTCGATGGCTTCATCTTCGTGACCGCAGAATACAATCATTCGATCACAGGCGTCCTGAAGAACGCGCTCGACCAGGCCTATAAGGAGTGGGTGCGCAAGCCGTTCACGGCGATCGGCTATGGTGGCACCGGCGCAGTGCGCGCAATCGAGCATCTTCGCTTGATCGCCATCGAACTGCAGATGGTCTCGACCCATGCCGCAGTCCATATCGGCGGCGGCGACTTCATGGCCGTGCACCCTGCCTTCGGCAACAGGCCGATCGAAGAGGTCGAGGCCAATCTGCTTTCCTCGACCAAGACCGCGCTCGATGAGCTGCTGTGGTGGGCCAAGGCCACAATGGCGGCCAAGGCGGCGGGCGGCTGAGGTCGCGAACAATCCCTCCTGATCTATGAAAAAGCTCGCTGACGGGCCACCGCCAGCGAGCCCTCATGTCATGGAATTCCAGCGGAACGAGCTTGCCTCGCGGCGCGCCGGCGAGGCGTTCAGCCGATATGCCTGGCGAGGAACGCGCGCATCGCGGCGCCGATCTCGGCGGCATGGGTCTCGAGCGCGAAGTGTCCGCTTTCGACGAAGCGGATCTCCGCCTTCGGAACGTCGCGCCTGAAGGCTTCGGCGCCCGGCGGAATGAAGAACGGATCGTTCTTGCCCCATATTGCCAGCACCGGCGGCTGATGCTCGCGAAGATAGGCCTGGATGGTGTCGTAGAGCGCGACATTGGTCTGGTAGTCGAGCAGCAGGTCGAGCTGGATCTCGTCATTGCCGGGACGCGCCAGATAGAAATCATCGAGATTGCGGCCGTCGGGCGAGACCTGGCTCGGATCGTCGACGCCATGCGTATATTGGAACAGCGTCGTCTCGGGCGTCAGCAGGCTGCGCAGCGCGTCGCGGTTGGCCTGGCTGCGCTCGTTCCAGTAGGCCATGACCGGCGCGAAGGTGTCCGATACGCCTTCGAGATAGGTGTTGCCGTTCTGGCTCACGATCGCGGTGATCCGCTCGGGATGCTTGAGCGCGACGCGGAGGCCGACCGGCGCGCCATAATCGAAGACATAGATGGCGAACCTGTCGAGACCCAGCACCTCGGTGAAGCGGTCGATAACGTTGGTGATGTTCTCGAAGTTGTAGCCAAACTGGTCGCGGGCCGGTTGTTCGGTCATGCCGAAGCCGGGCAAGTCGGGGGCGACGACATGATAGCGCTCGGCGAGCTCCGGAATGAGGTCGCGGAACATGTGGCTCGCGGTCGGGAAGCCGTGCAGCAGCAGAACGGTCGGGCGGCTCGCATCGCCGGCCTCGCGGTAGAACAGCTTGAGGCCATCGACATCGACGGTGCAAAAACGAGTGGACATGGTTGGCTTCCTTGTTTCAGGGCATGACGAGAGGAGCGATCTGCCGATGCGAAGCCGCGCCGGCGCCTGGCGGCTCGGCTGGTCCGAAATCAGGCGGTCCTCATTCGGCCGTTCGCTAGGCGGGCGGTCCCGCCGCCTCGGACTGTGAATACAGCCTTCCGAATTTGCGCATCAGGCGCTAATTTCGAGACCCTGCCTTCTGGAAAACGAGAGGGGCCATGGACAGGTTCGAAGCCATGCGCACGCTGGTGGCGGCGGTCGACGGCGGAAGCCTGTCGGCGGCTTCAAGGTCGTTGAACGTTCCGCTGCCCACGGTCAGCCGCCGCGTTTCCGACCTTGAAAACCTGCTCGGTTCACAACTGGTGGTTCGCACCAGTCGCAAGCTCCTCTTGACTGAGGCCGGTGCGGCCTATGTCGCTTCGGCACGGCGGGTGCTCGAGGAACTGGCGGAGGCGGAGCGGGCGGCTTCGGGCGAGTATCGGGCGCCACGCGGCGAATTGCTCGTCACAGCGCCGATCGCCTTCGGCGCGCTCAATGTCGCTCCGATCGTCCACGCCTTTCTCGCCGCCTATCCGGATGTGACGGTCAGGCTGGTCCTGTCGGACAGCGTCGTCGACCTCGTTGAAAGCCATGTCGATGTCGCGATCAGGATCGGCCACCTGCCCGATAGCGCTCTGGTGGCGCGCTGGCTGGGCGAGATCGGCTGGGTGGTCTGCGCAAGCCCGGACTATCTTGAACGACGCGGCGCGCCGAAAACGCCGGCGGCGCTGGCCGATCACGACTGCATCGCGTTCGAGGGGCTGTATCGATACCGGGACTGGCCCTTCATCAAGGGGGCCGCGATGCAGCAGGTGACGATCACTCCACGTTTTTCGATCAACACGGCGGAAGGCGTTGTCGGCGGCGCGGTCGCGGGTGTCGGGATCGCGCGGGTGCTGTCCTACCAGGCGGCGGCCAGCATCAGGGCGGGCGCATTGATGCCGCTTCTGGCGGACTACGCGCCGCCGCCGATGCCCGTGCATCTGGTCCACGCCGCGCATCAGCAGCAGCCGCTGAAACTGCGCGCCTTTCTCGATTTCGTCGCGCCGCGGCTGCAGCAGCGCCTGCAAGCGATCGCCCATGACGTTGCCGGCGCCGGGCACGTCACCCTGCCTGGGAGCCTGCGCTAGATGTCGATCCGGAGGCGATAGCGGTCGCCGCGATAGGTCATCTGGGCATATTCGACCGGCATGCGATCGGTGCTTTCTGACAGCCGGGAGACGACAAGCGCCGCGGTGCCCTCGTCGACGCCGAGGCTCTTGGCCGTCTGGAGATCGAGCGCGCGCGCCTCGATCACCTCATGCCCGGACAGGATGCGGACGCCACAGACGGATTCGAGCCACTGATACAGCGATCCGGCGTCGAGCTCGCGCACGGTGGGCGGCTTGTGTCCGGCAAGGACGCGCGGCGCGATCCAGGAGATCGACACGGCGATGGGCTTGGCATCGGCCAGCAGCAGCCGGTGGATGCGAAAGCCCTGCTTGGCCATCGGTGCGCGCAGGATGTGGCGCACTTCGAGCGGGATCGCGGCGAGGCCGGCGCTGAGTGTCTGGTAGGTTGGGGCATGTCCGCGGCGGCGCATGTCCTCCGAGAAACTGGCCATCACATTGGCGGGCAACTCGACCACCGGCTCGACAACGACCGACCCGACACCCGAGCGGCGAACGATCAGGCCTTCCCGCTCCAGCGTGTCGAGCGAGCCCCGTGCCGTCGTGCGGCTGACGCCGAAGACGCGGTTCAGCTCCGCCTCGGAGGGCAGCAGATCACCCGGCTTGAAATGGCCAGCGATGATGGCGCTGCGCAGCCGCTCGGCGATCTGATGCCACAGCGGCGCGCCCCCCGAAGTCAGAGACGAATCATTCCAAGCCATGTCCACCCTGTATCAATGTCATGACAGATTTTCCATCGTCTCCTGCTTCGCAGCGGGCATGAGGATGCCCGTTGCCGATGCAGGCTGCCCTCATTTCGGGCATAGCGGCGGCGGCGCATTAAATTCGTGCATCGCATGAATGTGGCCGGTTGACCAAATGTCATTACGTTCGTACGTTTCATCATTCTTTGGTCCAGCTGGAAACCACTCGTGGCCGCGTCAACTCTCCTCTTCGTCGGTGACGTGAGCCTCGATCTGACGATGGCCGTTTCGCACGTGCCGCAGCCGGACGAGAAGGTTCATGCCGATCGCACGGTCGAAGGGCCGGGCGGCGTCGTCGCCAATGCGGCCGCGGCAGCCGCTGCCAGTGGCGCGGCCGTGCGGCTCTCTGTCCGGCTCGGCAACGACACCGCGTCCGAGGTGCTGCTCGCCGGCCTTCGGGCGGCTGGCCTCGAGGTCGAAGTCGAGCATGGCGACAGTTCGGTCTACCGCGTGGTCGTGCTGATCGAGCCGCATGGCGAAAAGCGGCTGATGCTGGACCCCAACCCGACCCTGTTTCCGACCCTCGACGCCATCGAGCGGCTGTCGATGGACGGCGTCGCCCATGTGCACACCGCGCTGTACGGGCCGGCCGCGCCGCGGCTGGTCGAGCGCTGCCGCGAGGCGGGCGTGCCGTGGTCGCTCGACCTCGAGCCCGCCACTTTCAAGGAAGGCTTCGACACGATTGCCCCTCTGGTTGCGGGCGCGAGCGTCGTCTTCGTCAATGAGCGCTCCGCCCGCGCGATCGGTGACGGCTTCGAGCAGATCCTGCTCAGGACCGGCGCCAAAAGCGTCATCCACACGATGGGTGCCGAGGGCGCGCGCTATTGCTCCGAGGCCGCCACGTTCACCGTTGCGCCACCTTCCGGCCTCGCCGTCATCGACACCACCGGCGCTGGCGATTGCCTTGCCGGATGGTTCGTGGCCGGGCTGGCCGCCGGCCTGCCGCCGCAAGAGAGCCTCCGCCGTGCCGTCGTCGCTGCCAGCCTCTCCTGTGGCCGGCTCGGCGGGCAGATGTCCTTTCCCGACCGCGCTGCGGTCCTGTCCCTTTTACAGATCGTCGAAAGCGCCGCATGACCGCTCCCCAGGTTCTCCCGCAAAAGCCCGATACGCTGAAGGCGCTGTTTCCGGTGTCGAAGCCGGTCATTGGCGTCGTTCATCTGAAACCTCTGCCCGGTGCGCCGCGCTATGACGGACAGGCCGTGCGCGAGGTCTATGAGGCTGCCGCGGCCGACGCCCGGACGCTGGCCGCAGGCGGCATCGACGGCATCATCGTCGAGAACGCCAGCGACATGCCGTTCTCGCGCCCCGATCAGATCGGCCACGAAACCGTTGCGGGCTTGACCGCGGCGTGCCTCGCGGTGCGCTCGGTCGTCGATACGCCGATCGGCATCACCTGCGTCGCCAATGGCGCGCTCGCGGCGCTGGCGGTGGCCAAGGCCGTCGGTGCGCGCTGGGTGCGTGTCAACCAGTGGGTCAATGCCTATGTCGCCAATGAGGGGTTCCTCAACGGTCCGGCGCCGGAGGCGATGCGCTACCGGTCCCACATTCACGCCCGCGACGTCGCGATCTTCGCCGATGTGCATGTGAAGTTTGGCGCCCACGCGATCACGTCCGACCGCTCGATCGCCGAACAGGCGACGGACGCCGAGTGGTTCGACGCCGACGTCCTGATCGCGACGGGTACGCGGACGGGCTCGCCGACCCAGCCGCGCGAAGTCGATGAGGTGCGGTCCGGCACCAACCTGCCGGTGATCGTCGGTTCCGGCCTGTCGCCCGAGCAGGTGCCGGCGCTGTTCCAGTCGGCCGACGGCGCGATCATCGGCCAATGGCTGAAGGTCGATGGGAAATGGTGGAATCCGGTCGATCCGCGCCGTGTCGAACGCCTGATGGAAGCGGTGGCGAAGGTCCGCGCCTGATGGGAGCGCCGATCGCCATGGCCGAACCCTTCCTCATTGCCAAGGGCATCACGAAGCGCTTCGGCGCGCTGACCGCCCTTGCCGGTGTCGATCTGGAAATCCGCAGCGGCGAGGTGCTCGCCTTGCTCGGCGACAATGGCGCCGGCAAGTCGACCTTCATCAAGGTTCTCGCAGGCGCACATGCACCGAGCGACGGCGAGCTTCTCGTCGAGGGTCGCCCGGTGCATTTCGCCTCGCCGAAGGATGCCGCCGCCTCCGGCATCGCCACCATCTTCCAGGAACTGGCGCTTTCCGAGAACCTGTCGATCGCGGAGAATGTGTTTCTCGGCCGCGAGCTGAAGCGATCGGTGCTCGGCGTACCGTTCCTGCGCCGCGCCGAGATGAAGAAGCGCGTCGAAGACCTCTTGGTCGAACTCGACGCCCATATTTCCGACCCTACGGCGGCCGTGGGCAGCCTTTCGGGCGGCCAGCGCCAGGCCGTCGCCATCTGCCGGGCGCTCAACCTGAACGCCAGGATGGTGATCATGGACGAGCCGACCGCGGCGCTTGCGGTCGCGGAAACCCGCAAGGTGCTCGAACTTACCCGCCGCCTCGCTGCTCGTGGCTGTGCGGTCGTGCTGATCAGCCACAACATCGCCGACGTATTCGAGGTTGCCGATCGCATGGTCGTGTTCCGGCGTGGCCGCAAGGTCGGCGAGCGGCTGCGCAGCGAGACGACGCCCGAAGAGATCGTCGCGTTTATCACGGGGGCCCATGCGGATGTCCGGGCGCTCGAAAAAACCAAATAACGACATCCAGCAATAACGACAGCCAGAAAGAGGGAAGTGTCATGAGAGACCTGATCAGAACATTCGCCACCGCCGCGGCAATCGCCGCAATGGGCGTCGGCGCCGCCTTCGCGCAGGACAAGCCGAAGGTGGCTTTCGTGCCGCAGATCGTAGGCATCCCCTATTTCAACGCCATGGAAGCCGGCGGCAAGAAGGCCGCGGCGGATCTCGGCGTCGATTTCATCTATTCCGGGCCTGTCGACGGCAATCCGGTCGACCAGCTGCAGATCGTTCAGAACCTGATCGATCAGGGCGTCAACGCGCTCGCCGTCAGCGTCCTCGACGCCTCGGCCATCGCGCCGGTGGTCGAAGCCGCCAAGGCCAAGGGCACCAAGCTCTTCACCAGCGACAGCGATGCCCCCGACAGCGGCCGTCTCGTCTATGTCGCGCAGGCGACCGACGAAGGCCTCGGCAATGCGATCATCGACGAGCTGGTCAAGCGGGTCGGCGAGGATGCCAAGGTCGGTATCGTCTCCGGCGAGGCGACCGCTTCGAACCTCAATGCCTGGATCGGCTTCATGCAGAAGCGGGCGGCGGCGAAGTATCCGAAGCTGAAGCTGCTCGAGCCCCAATATGCCGGCAGCACCGCGCAGCGCGCAGCGCAGGTCAGCTCCGACCTGATGGCCGCCAATCCGGACCTGAAGGGCATCATCGCTGTCGCGTCGAGCACCTGCCCGGGCGTGGCGCAGGCGATCGAGACCGCCGGCAAGATCGGCCAGATCACCGCCACCGGCTATTGCAGCCCCAACACCGCGCGCGCTTACCTCAAGAGCGGTGCGTTCGGCTTCACCGTGCTGTGGGATCCCGCCCAGCTTGGCTACCTGACCGTCTGGGCTGGCAAGCAGCTGATCGACGGCAAGCCGTTCGAGGCGAGCAACACCATTCCCGGCATGACCAGCCCGGCCACCTATGACGCCACGACCGGCATTCTGCTGCTCGGGCCGCCGGCGATCTTCACGGCCGAGAACGTCGACAAGTACGACTTCTGAGCGGATACGGCGCCCGATCATGATCAAAGTCCTGCCTCGTGGCGCCGTGCCCGAAAACCGCGAGCTGCTTCTGCTCGGGGCCTGCCTCCTGGCGATCGCGCTGTTCGCGGTCGCCTCCCCCTTCTTCGCGACCGCGGATAATGCGGTCACGATCCTCCGCAACAGCGTCGAGCTGCTGCTGATCAGCCTCGGCATGTCGCTGCTGCTCGCCATGGGCGGCGTCGACGTGTCGATCGGCACGGTGATGGGTCTCGCCGCCTTCGTCATCGGCCGCCTGCTCATGGCCGCCGTCGATCCGGCGCTGGCCGCCATGGCCGGCATTCTGGCCGGTGCGGCGCTCGGCATGGTGACCGGCGCCGTCGTCGTGTTCGGGCGCATCCCGGCCATCGTCGCCACGCTCGGCCTGCTGGGCGTCTACAAGGCGGCCATCTATCTGGCGCTCGGCGGCGCCTGGCTTTCGGGCCTGCCGCCGACATTGACCGCGATGCTGCAAGTGCGGCTCGTCGGCGTGCCGATCGCGGTCATCGTCATCGCGCTCTCCTATGGCGCGATCTGGCTGGCGATGCGGCGCACCCCGTTCGGGCTGCATCTGCTCGCCGTCGGCAATTCCGAGGAAAAGGCGCGCCTGCAGGGCGTCAATACCAAGCTCATCCAGTTCTCGACCTTCGTCATCAGCGGCACCTTGGCCGGCGTGGCGGCGGTGTTCTATATCGGCACCTACCGCAATGTGGAAATGACCATCGGCAGCACGCTGGCGCTCGACGCCATCGCCGCCGTCGTGCTCGGCGGCACCAGCATCCTCGGCGGCAAGTGCAGTCTCCTCGGCACCGTTCTCGGCGTGCTGCTGCTGCGCATCCTGCAGAACGGCCTGCTGCTCGTCGGCGTGCCGTCGCTGTGGCAGACGGTGGTGACCGGTGCCCTGCTGATCGGGGTGCTCAGCATCGAGGGCCTTTCGGGCCGGCTCCAGCTCAAATTCGCGGGCGCTACGCAATGACCGTGCTCCGCAAAATGCGCGGCCAGAATCTCATCCTGGCGATCCTTGCGGCACTCTGGGTGGCGACGATCATCGGATTGTCGGTGCTGAGCCCGGCGATGTTCAACGCCGGCACGGTGACCAACATCCTGCAGTTCTCCACTATCCTGTCGCTGGTGGCGCTCGGCCAGACGCTGGTGATCCTCTCAGGCGGGGCCGGCATTGATCTGTCGATCGGCGGGACCGTCTCGCTGTCGGCGATGCTGTCCATGCTGGCGTTCAAGGCGGGAATGCCGATCGTCCTGGTGCCGCCGGCCTGCATCCTGATCGGGCTCGCGCTCGGCGCGATCAACGGCCTGCTCGTCACCAAGCTCCGCATCTTGCCGCTCATCGCCACGCTCGGCACGCTGTTCATCTATTCCGGCACGGCGCTGGCCTTGACCGGCGGCGCGGCCATGTCCGGCGTGCCGGCCTGGATGCTGGCCTGGGGCCGCGGCTCGATCTCGTCGCTGCCGCTGCCCTTCATCACCATCGCGCTGCCCGCCTTCGGCATCGCTGGCATCATCCTCTTGTGGACCGCTTGGGGCCGCTGGATCTACGCCATGGGCTTCAACGAGCGCTCGGCGCGGCTGGTCGGCATTCCGGTCGATCGCGTCCGCCTGCTGATCTACACGATCAGCGGCGGGCTGGCGGGGCTCGGCGGCCTCATTTCGCTGGCCTGGCTTGGAAGCGGCCGTCCCAATATCGGGCAGAACCTCGAGCTGGAATCGCTGACGGCGGCCATGCTCGGCGGCGTGGCCATTGTCGGCGGACGCGGCGGCGTCGGCGGCGTGCTCGCCGCAGTGCTGCTGCTGGTGACGCTCAAGACCGGCCTGCTGCGCCTCAACGTCAACACCGTCTGGCAGGTGGGCGTCGTCGGCGTCCTGCTGATCGCCGTGCTGATTGCCGACCGCCTGACGACACATCGGAGATGAGAATGGACAGCCTCGAGCAGAACATCGCCAAGCGGGTCGAGGAGCGCGCCGACCGTATCGTCGAGACGCTGAGCGCTCTCGTCAGCTTCCCGTCGATCGTCCTCGCGGATCCGACCAAGGCGGGGCCCGGCGAGCGCGACTGCCAGCTCTATCTCCAGAAGCGCATCGAGGCGCTCGGCTTCACCACCGACCTGTGGGAGCCGGACGGTCCCGCGCTCTATGACAAATACAAGGGCCGCCCGGGCGCCAACAAGGGTCGCACCTTTGTCGGCCGCCCCAATCTCGGCGGCGTGCTGCGCGGCAGCGGCGGCGGCCGCTCGATCATGCTGAACGGCCATATCGATGTGGTGCCGCCCGGCGCGGCCGAGCACTGGAAGACCGATCCGTTCACGCCGGTGCTTCAGGACGGCAAGCTGTACGGGCGCGGTTCGGTCGACATGAAGGGCGGCGTCACCTGCATGCTGATGGCGGTCGAGGTCCTGAAGGAGCTTGGCGTATCGCTGTCCGGCGACGTGGTGTTCACGACGGTGGTCGATGAAGAGATCGGCGGCATGGGCTCGCTCGCCATGGTCGATCGCGGCTTCAAGGCCGATGCGGGCATCATGACCGAGCCGACGGCAAATCGGATCGCACCGCTCTGCCATGGCGTCGTCTGGGGCCGGATCATCATCGACGGCATCGGCGGCCATGCCGAACTGACGCCGCAGGCGTGGTACGCGGCAGGTCCCGTCGACGCGATCCAGCTGTGTCGTCAGATGCTCGACGGCATCGACATCCTCAACCGGCGCTGGATGACCGATCCGAAGAAAATGCATCCGCTGATGGATATGCCGAACCAGATCATGGTGACGCAGATGCAAGCCGGCGAGCATCCCGCCTCGACCGCAGGCCGGGCCGAGATCGTCATCGACGCGCAGTACCTGCCGAGCGAGAAGGACGAGTTCGGGCTTGGCGGCCACGTCAAGCGCGAGATCGAGGAGCATATCGCCTTCGTCTGCCAGGCCGATCCCTATCTCCGCGCTCATCCTGCCCGCATCGAATGGATTCTCGACGCTGACTGCGCCGAAGTGCCGGCCGAGCACCCGTTCGTTCAGACGATGCAGGGCGCCTGCGCGGCCACCGGCCTTTCGCCTGTGCTGGCGGGTTTCGGCCCTCATTCGGATATCGGGCTGCCGGGCGGGCTTGGCCAGACGCCGACGATCAATTTCGGGCCGGGTGATCCGACCCAGGCCCATCAGGCGAACGAGCATCTCGCGGTGAGCGATCTGGTCGAGTGCACCAAGGCGATCGCCATCGCCGTCGCGCGCTGGTGCGCCTAGCGCCTGAGGCATTCCGGTCGCCGGAGCCGCTTGCTTCGGCGATTAACCGCTTAACCGGGTTCAACTCTTGGGCGATACGCACGGGAATTGAACAGGCTCTGCTTTATTCTTCATCATACACTTCGACGAGCACAAGAATCTCTTGCAAGTCCTGACAATGCGCTTGTCTTTGGTCGGGACGATGCTAGCGTAAGGCTCTTGTAAACCGGTTACGTAGGACTGGCTGCTGATGAGTACGAAGGTCGCCCGATTATCCGATGTCGCCCGCACCGCTGAGGTGTCGGTTGCTACGGTGTCGCGCTTCCTCAACAATCGCCTGCAGCTCCCGGCAGAGACAGCGGCGCGGATACGGCGCGCGGTCGCCGAGCACGAGTACACGCCCAACCCGCATGCGCGGAACCTGTCGCTCGGCCGCTCCGAGACGTTGGCGCTTGTCGTGCCGGATATCGCGAACCCGTATTTCGCCAGGCTCGCCGCGGCGGTCGAGCGCGAGGCGGCCCAGCAGGGATACGCGTTGACGCTGTGCGCGTCGCTCAACACGTTGCAGCGCGAGCGCGAGTATATCGCGAGGCTCAGTGGCAGCGCGGTCGATGGCATCATCTTCGTCAGCAACCATGCCGACGATGGCAGCCTGCGCGATCCGATCAATGCGAGCAGCCGCGGCGTCGTCATTCTCGACGAGGATGTGGCCGGCGTCATCGGTCCTCGGGTCTTCAGCGACAATGAGCAGGGCGGCTATCTCGCCGGCCGCCACCTGATCGAGATGGGGCATCGCTCGATCTCATTCTTCGGCGGACCGCAGGCGATGCGCAGCACGGAGGCGCGCCTCGCGGGCATTCGCCGGGCCATCGCCGAGTCCGGCCAGGATGTCGCCATTCGCGATGCGTTCTTCGGCGCCTATTCGCCCGAGCATGGCCGCGCCTGCGCCGCGCGGTTCCTGTCCTCGGGCAGCGATGCGACCGCCGTTCTCGTGTCCAGCGACGAGATCATGATCGGCGCGCTCGAGATCTTTCGGCGCGACGGCATTCGCGTGCCTGATCGCCTTTCGGTGATCGGCTTCGACGATATCGCGCCCTTCGTCCTGTTCGATCCGCCGCTGACGTCGATCCGGCAGCCGGTGGAGATGATGGGGCGACGCGCCGTCGATCTCCTGATCCGCGGCCTCAAGGGCGAGGATATCGCCAGCGTCATCGAATACCTGCCCGTCGAACTGATCCTGCGCGGATCGGTGGCTCACCCGGCGGGCAGAAAAGCAGCTGCCACCAAGCGCAGATCACCAGAAAGAGGGGAATGAACATCATGAAGTCGAAACTCAGAGCTCTCGCGGCCTCGACGATCCTCGTCGCCCTGACGGCAACCGGCGCAAGCGCGGCCGGCAAGACCTTCGCGCTCATCCAGTATAACCAGCAGGTGTCGTTCTTCACCGACATCACCCGCGGCGCCCAGGAAGCGGCCAAGGCCTCGGGCGACGAGTTGCTGGTGTTCGATGCCAACAATTCGGCGCAGGCGCAGGACAGCGCCTTCGATACCTATATCCAGCAGAAGGTCGACGGCATCATCATCGTGTCGGTCGACCAGAACGGCGTCATGCCCGCCGTCCGCTCCGCCTCGGAGGCCGGCATTCCGGTCGTGGCCGTGGACGGCGTGCTGCCGGAAGGTCCGCAGAAGACGCAGATCTCGGTCGACAGCTACACCGCCGGCAAGCTGATCGGCGAGTTCTATGTCGATTACGTCAAGAAGAACATGGGCGGCAAGGCGACGCTCGGCAGTGTCGGCGCCCTGAACTCGGATCTACAGAACCTCCGCCAGAAGGGCTTCGACGAGGTCGTGAACGCTGCCGGCGTCGCCACCAGCGTCGGCGTCGTCGACGGCCGCAACATCCAGGATCAGGCATTGGCCGCCGCCGAGAACCTCTTGACCGGCAATCCCGATCTGCAGACCCTCTACGCGACCGGCGAGCCGGCGCTGGTGGGCGCGGTCGCCGCTGCCGAAAGCCAGGGCCGCACCGACAAGATCAAGCTGTTCGGCTGGGACCTCAGCGCCCAGGCGATCGCGGCGATCGACCAGGGCTTCCTCGTCGGCGTGGTGCAGCAGGATCCCTTCCTCGAAGGCAAGAAGGCCGTCGAGGCGCTGGTGACGCTTGCCGGCGGCGGCACCGTCGAGAAGGAAATCAAGGTGCCCGTGACGATCGTCACGAAGGAGAATGTCGACGCCTTCCGTGCGCAGTTCAAATGAGCGCGCTCAACGTCAAGGAGGCGGCTTCGGCCGCCTCCGGTTCCCCTTCAGTCCGACCCCGGATGCGCGTCCGCGGCATCCGCAAGAGCTTTGGCTCGATCGAGGCGCTGCGCGGCGTCGATCTCGACCTGTGGCCGGGTGAATGCCTCGGCCTCGTCGGCGACAACGCCGCCGGCAAGTCGACCTTCACCAAGATCCTCGCCGGCACATATTTACCGGATGCCGGGACGATCGAGCTGGACGGCAAGGCGATCAGCTATTCCGGCCCGGCCGAGGCGCGCGGCTACGGCGTCGAGATGGTCTATCAGGACCTCAGCCTCTGCGACACGATCGATGTGGCCGGCAATCTCTATCTCGGCCGCGAGATCAGGAAAGGTCCGTTCCTCGACAAGCAGGCGATGCAGCGCGGCGCGCAGGAGATGCTGCGTAAGCTCGAGATCCGCATTCCGAACACCGCGATGAAAGTCGCGCAGCTCTCGGGCGGTCAGCGACAGTCCATCGCCATCGCGCGCTCGGCATCGTTCGATCCGAATATCCTCATCCTCGACGAGCCGACATCGGCGCTGGCCGTGGCCGAGGTCGAGGCCGTGCTGGCCCTGATCGGCCGGCTGAAGGCGAAGGGCGTCGCCGTCGTGCTGATCACGCACCGGCTGCAGGACCTCTTCCGCGTCTGCGACCGGATCGCGGTCATGTATGAGGGCACCAAGGTCGCGGAACGCGCGATCGCCGAGACCAATCTCGAAGACATCGTCCGCCTGATCGTTGGAGAGGGACACCGCTGATGACGCTCTATACCGAACGCCAGCGGGGCTCGAATCTCCGGGATTTCTTCGAAAACCACGCGCATGTGCTGTCGATCGCGGTCTTCCTGATCGCCTGCTGCGCGCTCTTCACCTCGATCAACGACGTGTTCCTGTCGCCCGGCAATCTGCTCAACCTGCTGCGCCAGGCCGCGCCGACGCTGATCGTCGCCGTGGCGATGACCTTCGTGATCACCACAGGCGGCATCGATCTTTCGGTCGGCTCGATCATCGCCCTCGTCAATGCGTCGGCGGCGCTGCTGCTGCGCGCCGGCTGGGATTGGCCGGTGGTCTCGGTGATGATGCTGGGGCTCGGCGCGGTGATCGGCCTCTTCCAGGGCTATTTCGTCGCCTATCAGCGCATACCGGCCTTCATTGTCACCCTTGCCGGGCTCTCGGCGATCCGCGGCATCGCGCTGGTGCTGACCGGCGGCTTCTCGATCCTCATTCCCCCAGGCGTCTTCCTCAGCATCGGACGCGGCACGCTGTTCGGCATCCCGGCGCCTGCCCTGATGGGGCTGGCGGTGGCGCTGCTCGGCTATGTCGTGCTGAACTTCACGGTCTATGGCCGCCATGTCTGTGCTGTCGGCGCCAATGCGGAAGCGGCGCGTCGCGTCGGCATTCCGGCGAGGCGGGTCGTTGAGTCGGTCTATGTGTGGAGCGGTGTCGCTGCGGCGCTGGCCGCGCTGGTGGTGGCGGCACGATTGGGCTCTGGCTCGTCCAATGCGGCTGTCGGCACGGAGCTTGACGTGATCGCGGCGGTGGTGCTGGGCGGCACGTCGCTGATGGGCGGCCGCGGGACCATTGTCGGCACCGTCATGGGCGCGCTGACCATTTCGGTCATCAGCAATGGCCTGATCCTCTCGAAGATCGACGCCTTCTACACGCAGATCGTGACCGGCGCGATCATCCTGATCGCCATCTGGGTGAACACCCGCATCTTCGATCAGGTCGGCAGCGTCCGGCGCAAGAGCTGAGGGTTCTTCGCAATGAGCGAGCTTTCCGTCGCGCATGTCGGGTCCGGACAGGTCATGACCGTGACCGGGCCCATTTCCGCGGATGCGCTGGGCGTCACGCTGATGCACGAGCACATCCTCAATGACTGCTCATGCTGGTGGCACGCGCCGAAAACGCCCGAGCGCCAGCATCTGGCGACGAGCTTCGTCTGCATCGAAATCCTGGGCGAACTTCGCCAGGATCCGTTCGTCAACAAGCACAATATCCGGCTCGACGACGAGCCGCTGGCGATCGCGGAATTGAAGGATTTCGCGAGCCAGGGCGGGCGCACGGTTGTCGAGCCGACCTGCCAGGGCATCGGCCGCGACCCGTTGGCGCTGAGGCGCATCTCCGAGGCGGCCGGTCTCAATGTCGTCATGGGCGCGGGCTTCTACCTCGCCGGGTCGCATCCGGCGAAGGTCGCGGCCATGTCCGTCGACGAGATCGCCGATGAGATCGTGCGCGAGGCGACGGTCGGCGCTGATGGAACCGATGTGCGGATCGGCATCATCGGCGAGATCGGCGTGTCGGCGGCCTTCACGGCCGACGAGGAGAAATCGCTGCGCGGTGCGGCGCGGGCCCAGACGCGGACCGGATTGCCGTTGATGGTGCATCTGCCGGGCTGGCTGCGGCTCGGCCACAAGGTGCTGGACATCGTTGCGGCCGAGGGCGCCGACCTGCGGCACACGGTGCTTTGCCACATGAACCCGTCGCATGACGACATCGGCTACCAGAGCGAGATCGCGGCGCGCGGCGCCTTCGTCGAATACGACATGATCGGCATGGATTTCTTCTATGCCGATCAGCAGGTGCAGTGTCCGAGCGACGATCAGGCGAGCGAGGCGATCGTCAAGCTGATCGAGCGCGGCTATGGCGACCGCGTACTGCTGTCTCATGACGTGTTCATCAAGATGATGCTGACCCGCTATGGCGGCAACGGCTACGGATACATCCTGCGCCATTTCGTGCCGCGCTTGCGCCGCCATGGCGTCTCGGAAGACGCCATCCGCACGCTGCTGGTGGACAATCCCCGCAGCGTCTTCTCATCCCGATGACGGCTGGCCGCTAGCATGACCTCGGCTTGCCGCCTCGGTGTTCTCTCCGATGTCGTTGCCGGGCTGTCGCGCCGGACGATGCAGGGCGATGATCGATCCGCCCTAGGCCGGCGCATCCGCCTTCAGGATGGCCGCGATCTCGCTCCGGGACGGGAAGGACGACAGCGTGCCCGCGCGCTGCACCGTGATCGCCGCCGCGCGTCCGGCTGCCTTAAGGGCGTCGAGGGCGCCGAGCCGGTGCGCGAACAGCGCCGCCGCCAGAACGCCCATGAACGTATCGCCGGCGCCCGTCGTGTCGACGACGTCGACCGCGCTGGCGGATACGTGGTGCAGGCCGCTGGCGTCGCAGAGCAGGGCTCCGCGGCCGCCGAGCGTGACGACGACCGAGCCGACGCCGGCCTTGCGCAACGCCTCTGCGGAGGCATCGGCGGCCGTCTCCTGGCTGAGCGAGCGGGCCTCGCCCTCGTTGACGACAAGCATGTCGACCATCGGCAGCAGCTTGGCATGGCCGGAATGCAAAGGCGACGGATTGAACAGAGTGCCGATGCCGGCGCGGCGCGCCGCGGCGAAGCCCGCGCGGGTGGCGTCGAGCGACAGGTTGCCCTGCATCAGGATCTGGTCGCCGGGGCGCAGGTTCGCCACCAGCGCTTCGGCGGTCGCGGCTGTGATCGAGCGGCTCGCATCGACGGTGCTGACGATGGCGTTCTCGCCGGCGGGGTCGATGAAGATCATCGAACGGTCGGTGGCCGCATCGACCGTCAGGAGATCGTCGACCTCGAGCCCTTCGGTGGCGAGCGCATGAGACACCCAGCGACCGTCGGCATCATCACCAATGGCGGCCACGAAGCGGACAGCCGCGCCGGCACGCGCCGCAACGATTGCCTGGTTGGCGCCCTTGCCTCCGAGGTCGCGCTGCGGAGTTCCGGCGATGATCGTCTGGCCCGGCGCCGGCCAGACCTCGACCTTCATGGCCTCGTCGACCGTTGCGTTGCCCAACACCAAAAGCATGAGATGAAACCTCGAAGAGAATGCAATGTCCAAGATATCTAACAAAGAAAAAAATATCATCAACAAGATTTTTGGGCGCACGCAAGTTATTATTGGTGTTGTGCATTGTCCGCCGATGCCGGGGTCTCCACGATACAAGCGAGATGATTTCAAATATAGTATAGATGCGGCTGTAATCGACGCGATGAACTACGCCGATGGCGGTGTCGATGGCCTGATCATTGAGAACCATGGCGATATCCCCTTCGTGAAGCCGGGCGATATTGGCTATGAAGTGGCTGCCGGCCTTGCTGTCATCACAGACCGCATCCGGCAGCGCACGGATGTCCCGCTCGGCATCAACGTCCTTGCCAATGCGGCGCGTCCGGCTTTGGCGATCGCCAAGACTGCGGGTGCGGCCTTCGTCCGCGTCAATCAGTGGGCCAACGCCTATGTTGCCAATGAAGGCTTCGTCGAGGGCGAAGCTGCGTCGGCGCTTCGTTATCGTGCCGCGATCGCGGCCGAGGACGTGGCGATCTTCGCCGACGCTCATGTGAAGCACGGTTCGCACGCGATCGTTGCCGATCGGTCGGTGACGGAACTGGTGCGCGATGTCGCGTTCTTCGACGCCGATGCCGTGATCTGCACCGGCCAGCGGACCGGCGATGCCGCAGCGCTCGATGAGATCCAGACCATGCGCGATGCGACGAGCCTGCCACTTCTGGTCGGCAGCGGCGTCACACCCGACAATGTCGGCACGATGCTGCCGCTGCTGGATGGCCTGATCATCGCCAGCGCATTGAAGGTCGATGGCGTCTGGTGGAATCCGGTCGAGCGAGGCCGCGTTGAAGCTTTCATGAACAAGGTCCACGCCATCCGGCCGGCCGCCTGAGGAATTGTCCGTGACCACACTGAATCCCCCGCTTTCCGACCGCATCCGCAGCGCAGGTCAAGTCGCCTGGGACGCCATGCAGGCGCACCCGTTCGTCACTGCGATCGAGGCCGACAGGCTCTCCGACGCGGAGTTTCGCGCTTATCTGATCTATGAGTGCGACTTCGTCGAAACCGCGATGCTGATCTTCGGCCACATGCTGGTGAAGGCTCCGGGCCTTGAGGAGCGCCGCTGGCTCGCCGGCGTGCTGCAGGCCCTCGCCGTCGAGCAGATCGGCTATTTCGAGGCGACCTTTGCCCAGCTCGGCATCACGGACGAAGAGCGCGCCAAACCGATGCCGCCCTCGGTCCTCGCCTTCCGCAATGGCATGCTGAAGATCGCGGCTGAAGGCAATTATCTCGACGGCGTCGCCATCATGCTCGCGGCCGAATGGATGTACGCGACCTGGTGCAGCCGCGCCGCCCGCTGCACGATTTCCAACCCCGTGCTGAGGCGTTGGGTCGATCTCCATGCGGAGCCGGAATTCCTGGCACAGGCCGACTGGCTGCGCCGGCAGATCGACACCGCCGCGCCGGCGCTGGAGCCCCAGCTCGCGGCGAGCTTTCGCCATGCGCTGGAGCTCGAAATCGACTTCCACACCGCCCCGCTGGAAAGGACCGCGTGATGCAGGACGACTATGATCTGGTGATCCGCGGCGGCACGGTCGTCACAGCGACGCAAACCTTCCGCGCCGATGTGGCGATCCGCGGCGAGACCATCGCGGCCGTTGGTAACGGCCTGCGTGCGCCAAAGGAAATCGATGCCGGCGGCCTGCTGGTCATGCCGGGTGGCGTCGACACCCATTGCCATCTCGATCAGGTCGAGCCGGGGATGGGATATGGCGCCGAGAGCTTCTTCAGCGGCAGCCAGTCGGCGCTGCGCGGCGGCACGACCTCGGCGATCTCCTTCGTCAGCCAGTTCAAGGGCGAGCCGATCCGGGAGGTGCTGGCCGAGACGCTGAGGCGCGGGCGCCGCTCGATCATCGACTACAGTTTCCACCAGATCATCACCGATCCGAGCGACGAGGTGATCGCGGAAATTCCGGCGATCGTCGCCTCGGGCATTCGAAGCCTCAAGGTGTTCCTGACCTATGACGGCGCGCGGCTCGACGACCGGCAATATCTGAAGGTTCTCGCCGCCGCACGGCGCGAAGGCGCGATGACCGTCGTGCACTGCGAAAACTACGAGGCCATCGGCTGGCTGACCGAGCAACTTCTCGCGGCGGGTCTGACGGCGCCGAAATACCATGCCTGGTCGCGGCCGAAGGTGGTGGAACGCGAGGCGACCTATCGCGCCATTGCGCTGGCCGAGCTGGTCGACACGCCGATCCAGGTCTTCCACGTCTCCTGCGCCGAAGTGGCGGAGGAGATCTCGCGGGCCAAGCTGCGCGGCCTCAAGGTCTGGGGCGAGACCTGCCCGCAATATTTCGCGATCAGCGCCGCCGACATGGCGCGCGAGAATTTCGAGGGCGCGAAATACATGTGCAGCCCCGCGCCGCGCGACGTCGAGGACCGCGAGGGCCTCTGGGAGATGATGCGGCGCGGCGTGCTCGACGTCGTCTCGTCGGACCATAGCGCCTTCAACTTCACCGGCACCTTCGCCAAGGACATGAACGGCCGCGACGCGTCGTTCCGCGACATTCCGAACGGCGTTCCGGGCGTCGGCACGCGGATGCCGCTGCTGTTCTCCGAAGGCGTCGTGAAGGGCAACATCGACCTGCCGACCTTCGTCGCCCTCACGGCGACCAATCCGGCGCGGCTGTTCGGCCTCGAAGGCCGGAAGGGCGCGATCGTGCCGGGCGCCGACGCCGACATCGTGCTGTGGGATGCTGCCAAGACGAAGACCATCACCAATGCCGACCTCCATCACGCGGTCGACTACACGCCCTATGAGGGCCGCGAGGTGACCGGCTGGCCGGTCGTCACGCTCAGGCGCGGCGAAGTGGTGATGCGTGACGGCGAAGTCATCGGCGCGGAAGGCAGCGGCGCGTTCCTGGCGCGCGGTCCTTACGCCATCGCCACGCCGACCGGACATCTCGCCAACGGCTTCGACGCCTCAACCGCGACACTCGCAAGGACCTGATTCATGAACGACATCACCCGCGTCCAGATCGACGAGATGCCGACGAAATCCAAGAACGCCATCTATCACTTCCCCGGTGGCGGCGGTCTCCTGTGGTGCGTCGCGACCTCCGAGGACCTGACGCTCGACCTGCCGCAGCAGGCGGAAAATGCGCTCGGCGTCATCGACCGCTATCTCAAGTCCTACGGCCTCGACCGCAGCCGCATCGTGCGCGCCGAGGTGATCGTCACCGACCACGGCCGCAAGCCCGAATTCGACGCCGTCTGGGCGAAATGGATGCCGGAGGGCAAGGGGCCGGTGCGCTCCTTCGTGCAGTCGGTCATGCCGGACGGCGACCAGGTCGAGATCATCATGACGGTCGCGCTGCCGGCCGATTTCAAGGGTTGAGCCGATGCATCCCTCATCCATGAAAGTGAAGCCCGGCCGGATCGCGCCCGGCGCCTTCGGGCACACGCGCGGCACGGTGAAGCGCAATTATGCCGTGATGCCGCCGGAAGGCATCATGGACAGCTATCTTCCGCGCTGGGAACGCACCGTGGTCCGCTTTCAGGCCGCGCCGCAGCTTGGCGCGCGCTTTGCCCAGGCGGTGCTCGAAATCGCCGAAGGCGGCGGCACGCGGGAGGCGTTTTCCGACGAACTGGAGCGCCTGATCTATGTGCTGCAAGGCTCCGTCGAGCTGACGGTCGACGGCGCTGCGAGCCGCCTCGACCCGGAGGGCTATGCGTTCCTGCCGCCCAATACCAAATTCTCGGTGCGCAATATCGGCGCCGGCGAGGCGCGGGTGCTCGGCATCAAGAAGCCCTACGAGTCGATCGGGCTGCCGCCGCCGGACCTCATCATCTCCAAGCGCAGCGATCTCGAGAAGATCAACCATAACGGCACCGAGGGCCGCACCTGGGAGCATCTGCTGCCCTATGGCGACATGCGCTTCGACATGGAGCTGAACATCCTCTCCTTCGCGCCGGGCACTCATTTCCCTGACGTCGAGACCCACATCATGGAGCATGGGCTCTACATGCTCGAAGGGCAGGGCATGTATCTCCTCGACCAGGATTGGCACGAGGTCTGGAAGGACGACTTCATCTGGATGGGGCCGTTCTGCCCGCAGCTGTTCTATCCGACCGGCTGGGAAACCTCGGCCTATCTCCTCTACAAGGATGTGAACCGGGATGTCAGTTTCGGATAGGTCCGAAGCGGAGCGGGCCTGGCAGCGGCTGGAGGCTCTCGCGGCTTGCACCGACGAGCCGGGCCGCATCACCAGGCTCGCCTTCTCGCCGGCATTGAGAGAGGCGAACGCGCTCGTTCTCGGCTGGATGCGGGAGATCGGCATGACGGCGTCGATCGACGCGGCGGGCAATGTCGTCGGCCGCTATGAGGGCGAGACCGTCGATGCGCCGGCGATCATGCTCGGCTCGCATCTCGACACGGTTACGGACGGTGGCCGCTATGACGGCCCACTCGGCGTCATCGCAGGGCTTGCGGTCGTGGAGCGGCTGGCAGCGGCGTCGCGCCGGCTGCCGGTCGCGATCGAGATCGTGGGTTTCGCCGACGAGGAGGGGACACGGTTTGGCGGCTCCGTCCTCGGCAGCATGGCCATGGCGGACGTCGTCCCGCCCGACTGGATGGCCCGTGTCGATATCGACGGCGTTTCGGCGGCAACGGCCACGAGCTTGTTCGGTCTCGATCCCGCGCGCGTCTCCGAAGCGTCGCGGCGCGATAAGCCGCCTCTCGCCTATATCGAGCTGCATATCGAGCAGGGTCCGCTTCTGGAGGCCCGCGATATCGCCCTCGGCTGTGTGACCGGGATCGCCGGCGCCGTGCGCGCGAAGGTCACGGTCTCGGGCAAGGCCGGCCATGCCGGAACGGTTCCGATGGCGATGCGCGCCGATGCGCTCGCCGCCGCGAGCGAATGCATTCTCGCGGTCGAAAAAATTGCATCGCAGTTTGATTGCGTCGGGACGGTAGGACAGATCGGCTGCCATCCGAACGCCACCAATGTCATCGCCGGCAGCGTAACCTTCTCGGTCGATATCCGCTCGCTCGACGATGCAAGCAAGGCTGCTTCCTTCGAGGACCTTCTTCGGGCTCTTGCTTCCGTTGCAGAGCGCCGCGGCGTCCGTGTCGACACCGAGGTGACGTCCGATACGCTGTCGACCCTCTGTGACCCGCGCCTCACCGGCATCATCCGCGACGTGCTGGCTGAAATCGCCCCTGCCGTGGTCGAACTGCCGAGCGGCGCCGGACATGACGGTCTCAACATGGCGCATATCGCGCCGATCGCGATGATCTTCGTCCGCTGCAAGGACGGTCTCAGCCACCATCCCGATGAGGCGATCACCATCGATGACCTGGCGCTCGGCATCGAAGCGACGTTCGCAACCTCGATGAGGGTTGCGGCCGGATAGCCGAACTCAGATCGCCGTGCCGTCGGCGTCGAAGACATGCAGGCGCGCCGGGTCGACATAGGCCGTTACAGCCGTGCCGAGCGCGATCTTCTGCTGGCCGTCGACGGCGATGGTCATGGGCTGACCATCTGCGGTCGTCGCATAGACCATGGTCTGGCCGCCGAGCTGCTCGACGAGATCGACCGTGACCTCGGCAAAGGGGATACCGGAGCCCGCCGCGATCGTCAGATGTTCCGGCCGCGCGCCAACCGAGACGGCGGCGCCAGCGGCACCGGCACGCAGCGGTCGGGGCAGGGCGATCGCCTGCCCGGCGGCCATGAGCTTCGCGCCCGAGCCATCCGCTGCCTCGACCCGTCCGCCCAGAATGTTCATCTTCGGCGAGCCGATGAAGCCGGCGACGAAGAGGTTGCGCGGCGTGTTGTAGAGATCGAGCGGCGCGCCCACCTGCTCGATATTGCCGGCGCGGAGCACGACGATCTTATCGGCCATGGTCATCGCCTCGACCTGATCATGCGTCACATAGATCATCGTGTTGCCGAGATCCTTGTGCAGCTTGGCGATCTCGACCCGCATCTGGACGCGCAACTCGGCATCGAGATTCGAGAGCGGTTCGTCGAACAGGAAGATGCGCGGCTCGCGCACGATCGCGCGGCCGATGGCGACGCGCTGGCGCTGGCCGCCCGAAAGCTGCTTCGGCTTTCGCTTCAGCAAGGGCTCGATGCGCAGAATCTCGGACGCCCTGGCGACGCGGGTGGCGATCTCGGCCTTGGGCAGCCGCGCCGTCTCCAGCCCGAAGGCAAGGTTCTGATAGACGCTCATATGCGGATAGAGCGCATAGGACTGGAACACCATGGCGATGCCGCGCTTCGCGGCGGGAACGGCGTTCATGCGCTGGTCGTCGATCAGGAGATCGCCGCCGGTGATCGGCTCGAGGCCGGCGATCATGCGCAGAAGGGTCGACTTGCCGCAGCCCGAAGGCCCGACGAAGACGGCGAACTCGCCCGGTTCGATCGTCAAGTCGATGCCGTGGATGACCTCGACCTCGCCATATCGCTTCTGAACCTCTCGCAGCATGACGCGCGTGGCCATGGTCATCTCCTATGCGCCCGCCGGCAGCCAGCTCTCATATTTCGGATGATCCGGACCGATCGGCCATGTGACTTCGGTGTGCGTTTCGGACGAGTGATAGAACGCTGTCACGATCTCCAGCGCCCGGCGCGAATCCGCTGTTGTCACCGGCAGCGGGCCGCCCGAGATGAGCGCAGCATGGAACAGCGCCATCTGGGTCTCGAAGCGCTGCGGCACATGCGTCCAGCCTTTCAGCAGGGCCTTGATCGCGGCCTTTGTCTTTTTGTTGTGTGGCAGGATGGTCCAGCGCTTGTTGCCGGGCGAATAGGCTTCATGGTCGCTTTCGAAGGTGACGTTCTCGAACATGAGGCGAAGCCGCGAAATCTCGTCGGCTGCCCCGAGCGTCGCGGTCAGCGAGACGAGCGCCCCGCTTTCGAGCGCCACACTCGCCGAGACGCAGTCCTCGACCTCGATCGGATTGACGCGGGTCGCCACGCGGCCGAACAGGCTCTTCATCGGGCCCATGAGGTAGGTCAGCATGTCATGCTGATGGATGGCGTGCGTCATCAGCACGCCGCCAAGTTCGGTTCGCCATTTGCCGCGCCAGGGCACGGCATAATAGTCGGCCTCGCGCCGCCACAGCGTCTCGACGGTCGCGACATAGGGCTTGCCGGCAATGCCGGCATCGATGATCGCCTTGGCCTGCTGGACGCCATCGCCGAAGCGATACTGGAACACCGGCATCAGCCGGCCGCGCGCTTGCTTCTCTGCGGCAATGACGGCGTCGACCTCGGCCAGCGAGCCGACCAGCGGCTTCTCGCAGATGACATGCTTGCCGGCGGCGAGCGCCGCCATGACCATCGGATAATGCGCCATCGGCGGTGTGCAGATATCGATGATGTCGAGATCATCCATGGCAAGCAGGTCATCGAAACGCGCCGTCCGCCGCTCGATGCCGAACTCATCGGCGAGGCCGTTCATGCGGCCGGGATCGAGATCGCAGATCGCCAGGAGCCTGAACTTGTCCGTGTTGGTGAGATAGCCCTCGACGATATGCGAGCGGCCGATGCCGCCGCCGACGACCGCGACTGTCTTGATTTCGCTCATTGCTGCCATTCCGTGCCGCGCTCGGCGATTCCCTGCGCGGTGAGTGCGAGTTCCATCGCCTTGAAGCAGTGCTCCTGTCCCATGGCCGTCTCGGTGCGGTCGCGGATATCGGCGAGAAGCTGCAGTCCGTAGGGAAGTTCGACGCCGCCGCAATCGATCGCCTGCACGCCCTTGCCATTGACGAGGAACAGGTGGTCGGTGCCTGGCCGTCCCGCGATATCGATATATTTGCGAAGCTCGATATAGCCCTCGGTGCCGAGGATCGTCAGCCGTCCGTCGCCCCAGGTCGGCAGGCCGGATGGCGTGAACCAGTCGACGCGGACATAGCCGGTGGTCCGCGCCGTCTTGAGGTGCATGTCGCCGAAATCCTGCAGGCCCGGCCGGCCGGAATTGGCGCGGTTGGCGACGCTGGCCGACACCACTTCGGCGTCGAGCGTGCCCGAGAAGAACAGGAACTGCTCGCACTGATGCGAGCCGATGTCGCAGAGGATGCCGCCATAGTGGGCGCGCTCGAAGAACCATTCCGGGCGCTGGTTGTTGCGGATCGCATGCGGGCCGAGGCCGACGGTGTTGATGACCTCTCCGATGGCGCCGGCCGTGACCAGTTCGCCGGCCTTGACGGTGGAGCGGGTCTCGAAATGCTCGGAATAACAGATCGAGAAGATGCGTCCGGTCTCGCGCTGCGCAGCCCTGACGGCGGCAAGCTGGTCGAGGCTGATCACGCCCGGCTTGTCGCTCATGACGTCCTTGCCATGGCGCATTGCCGTGATCGCGATGCCGGCACGCTCGTCGAGGATCGCGGCGGTGACGATGAGGGCTACGCTGTCGTCCTCGTAGATCTCCGCGGCGCTGGCGACGCGTCGCGCGCCGCCATAGCGCTCGGCGAAGGGCTTGGCGAGGTCGTCTTCCGGCGCGTGGAAGGCGACGAATTCGGCTCCGGCGCGCAGCAGGAGATCGACCTGGCCGTAGATATGGCTGTGGTTGAGGCCGATGACGGAAAATCGAATGCTCATCGCGAAAGAGTCTCTTGCTGGCGGCGTGGGGTGAGGGGGCCTTATCGGCTAACGCTTCATGCCGGTGGTTGCGATGCCTTCGATCAGAAGGCGCTGGAAGACGAGGAAGAACAGGAAGACCGGGACCAGCGTCAGCGTCGACATCGCGAACAGCCCGCCCCAATCGCTTTCGGCGCTCGAGTCGACGAATGTTCGAAGCGCCAGCTGGACCGTGTAGGTGCGGATGTCGGAGAGATAGATCAGCGGGCCGAAGAAATCGTCCCAAGTCCAGATGAAGGTGAAGATCGCCGCCGTGGCGAGCACAGGCATCGACAGCGGCAACAGGATCTTCCGGTAGATGCGCCAGGGACTGCAGCCGTCCATCATCGCGGCCTCATCCAGCTCCTTGGGCAGATTGCGAAAGAACTGCACCATCAGGAAGATGAAGAAGCTGTCGGCGGCGAGGAATTTCGGCACGACCAGCGGCAGGAAGGTGTTCACCCAGCCGAGCTGGTGAAACAGCACATATTGCGGGATCAGTGTCACCTGATAGGGCAGCATCAGCGTGCCGAGCATCATCGCGAACCAGAACCGTCGGCCCCGGAATTCGAGCCGCGCAAAGGCGAAGGCGGCGAGTGAGCAGGTGGCGAGATTGCCGATGATCGCCAGGACGGCAATGATCAGCGAATTCAGGAAGAAGGTATCGAAGCCGATCCGAAGGCCGGTCCAGCCGCGAAAATAGGACGAAAGGCTCCAGGAACTCGGCCAGAGGCTCGTCGCCGTGAAGATCTCGTTCTCGGGCCGGAACGAAGCCGAGAGCATCCACAGAAGCGGATAGAGCATCAGGATCGAGGCGAGGATCAGGAGGCCATGCGCCACGAGCGACAGCGCGCCTTTGCGCAGCCGGCTGGTCTCGCCGGCCTCGCCCGTCACGACGGTCAGGCGCTGGGCGTCAGTTGTCATAATGCACCCAGTATTTCGACGTCAGGAACGAGAAACTGGTGAACACCGCGACAATGACGAGCAAAATCCAGGCGAGCGCCGAAGCATAGCCCATGCGGAAGAAGCCGAACGCTTCCTGATAGAGATAAAGCGTATAGAACAGCGTCGAGTTGATCGGGTTGCCGGTGCCGCCCGAGATGATGAAGGCCGGCGTGAAGCTCTTGAAACCCTCGATGGTCTGGATGATCGCATTGAAGAAGATCACCGGCGTCAGGAGCGGCAGCGTGATCTTGCGGAACATGCGCCATCGACCGGCCCCGTCGAGGCTGGCCGCCTCATACATGTCGAGCGGAATCTGCCTGAGGCCGGCGAGAAAGATGATCATCGGCGAGCCGAACTGCCAGACGGCGAGCGCGATCAGCGTCCAGAGCGAATAGCGCGGATTGGAAATCCAGCTCGGGCCGACAATGCCGAAATTCAGCAGGAACTGATTGACGAGGCCATTGCCGGCAAAGAGCTGGCGCCACAGCACGGCGATGGCGACCGAGGCACCGAGCAGCGACGGCAGATAGAAGATGGCGCGATAGATCGGCAGGCCGCGCATGCCGCGATTGAGCAGCAGCGCGACGCCGAGCGCGAAGGCGAGCTTCAGCGGCACCGAGACGATGACGAAGGTCAGCGTCACCCGCATCGACTGGATGAACTTGGCGTCGGCGGTGAAGATACGCACGAAATTCGCGCCGCCGTTCCAGTGCGGCGCCGTCAGGAGATCGAAATCCGTGAAGCTCAGATAGAGCGAGATCAGGATTGGCCCGAGCGTCAGGCCGAAGAAGCCGATGAACCAGGGCAGCAGGAAGAGATAGCCAGGCCCATGCTTGCTGCGCGCTGCGGCAAAGCGCGACGGAGGGGCCGCGGCGATGGCGGGCGAACCGCCGCGCGCGGCCTCCGGGGACGGCGCCGAGGCCAAGGCCTCAGCCCTTCTTGGCGCGAGCCAATGTGGCGCTGGCCTGATCGAAGAAGGCCGGGCCGGCGTCCTCGGGCGACGTCTGGCCGAAGGCCACTTCCTGGCTGGTGGTGCGAAGCTGCGTCGAGACTTCGCCGGCATTGGCAGGCGGCGCCGGCGGCAGGGCCCCGAGCAGGTCACCGAGATTGGAGACGAATTCGAGCGCGATCTTGCTCTGCGCATCCAGCGTCGGCGCCACCACGTCGCGCGTCGAGGCCTTGCAGGGGATGCCGCGCTCGACGCCCAGCGCCTTGGCCGCTTCCGGGTCCGAGATGAAGAAATTGATGAATTTCGCGCTCAGTTCCTTGTTGGCGGAAGTGCCGCCGATCGAGAAGAACATCGAGGGCTTGCGATAGTGACCGCCGCCACTGCCCGGCTTGATGCGCGGGAAATTGGTCATGGTCAGCGGATCCTTGTTGACCGCCTGGAAGGCGATCAACTGGTTCGAATTGGCGAAGGTGGTCGTCGCCTTGCCGAGCGTGATCATGGTGTTCTCGATCGCGTCGGTCGCATCGAGCGCCTGGTCCTCGGCCGAGACGATGACGTCCGCGGCCCGGAGATCGGCCCAGAGCTTGAACCAGTCCGTCATGTCCTGGCCGTCGAAGGCGGCCTTGCCATCCGCGGTGTAGAGCGCCTTGCCGCGCTGGCGCAGCCAGTTTTCGAGCGCCGGCTCGACGCCGCTGCCGTCCTGGAACAGCTTCATGCCGGGGCGCTTGTTGGCCGCGTTGAACTTCGCCGCAAGCGCCGGCAGTTCCTCATAGTTCAGGTCGCGGCCGGGCGGCTCGATGCCCGCTTCCTTGAAGGCGGCCTCATTCACCATCAGCGCGACGGAATTGGCACCGAGGCTGATGCCATAGAGCTTGCCGTCGACCTTGCCGCCGTCGAGCTGGTCCTTGTCGAAATCACTGAGCTGCAGCGCGCCGCCGACGAATTCGTCGAGCGGGGCGATGCCGTTCCGGATCGCGTATTCGACGATGTAGCGATAGTCCATCTGGATGATATCGGGCGCGTTGCCGCCGGCGGTCTGCGTGCCGAGCTTGGCCCAGTAATCCTGGAAGGCCATGAACTCGCCGTCGATCGTCACGCCCGGATTGGCCTTGGAGAACAGGTCCGTCGCGGCGAAGGTCCGGTCGGCGCGCGCCTTGCCGCCCCAGAAGAGCAGGCGAAGCTTGGTGTCGGCGGCGAAGGCCGGGCTGATCGCGCCGGCAGCGAGCGCCGCGGCGCTCCCAAGCAGGAACTGGCGCCGGTGAAGCGTCGTCATAGGGCAGTCCTCCCGTTCTGGTCGCGACGAAGGCTGAGGTCGCTGCGCTCTTGACGGCGCTAAATAACCAATTGGTTACAATCTTGGGTCAATCGCCGGAGGGTGTCAAGCCGGCCTGCAGCTCCGTCAGCGCGTGCAGAGATAGTCGAGCACCATGCGCACGGCATGGGCTTCGCGTTCCTGGATCAGTGCGAATTGGCCTAAGTCGCGTTCGAAAATCACCGACAAAGTCTTCATGTTGGAGACATAAAAATAGCCAAGGCTCGCCACCGAAATGTAGAGCTGCATCGGGTCGACATCCTTACGGAACACGCCGCTCGCAATGCCGCGCTGGACGATGTCCCTGATCTCGGCGACGAGCGGCGAATGCAGCGCCGGGATATCCTTGATCTGCTTCAGGAAGCGGGCGTTCTGCAGGTTCTCGACCGCCAGCAGCCGCGGAAACCACGGATTCGCCAGGAAATGGCGAAAGGTGAACCGCACGAGCCGGTCCATGGCGTCGACGGGCGCGAATTCGCTCAGCGACAATTCCCGCTCGCCGTGCCGGATTTCCTGATAGGCGTCAAGAAGGACAGCACTGTAGAGCGCTTCCTTGTTGCCATAATAGTGATACAGCATCCGCTTGTTGGCCTTGGCACGCTCGGCGATCGCATCGACCCGCGCCCCGTTGAAACCCTGCTCGCAGAACTCGTCCCGTGCCGCTTTCAAGATAGCCGCCTTGGTGCGTTCGGCATCGCGCGGCCGAATTGAGCCCGCCCCGGCGCTGCGTGTTGCCGTCGGTTCGGCGGGGACGATCTCTCCGTCGTTATCCATCGCATCTGCTCATTTTCGGCGGCCTGCCGCGCGTTTTCTTGAAGCGGCAGACGGCAGCTTGACTCGTGATTCTAGCCATGTCTAGCTGTGTAACCAAACAGTTACAAGGAGGCTGTCTGGTGGCTGACAGGCGAATCGGCGTCATCATGCATGGCGCAACCGGACGCATGGGCTACAATCAGCATCTCGTCCGCTCGATCCTCGCCCTGCGCGATCAGGGCGGGATCATGCTTTCGAATGGCGACCGCCTCGTGCCGGAACCGATTCTGGTCGGGCGCGACGGCGACAAGCTGAGGCGGCTTGCCGAGAAGCATGCGATCGACCGCTGGTCGACGGACATCAATGCCGTTCTCGCCGACCCGTCCGCTGCGATCTTCTTCGATGCCGGGACGACGCGGATGCGGGCCGGACTGCTCGGCCGGGCGATCGATGCCGGCAAGCATGTCTATTGCGAGAAGCCGGTCGCCGAAGACCTGCACATCGCCGTCGCGCTTGCTCGAAAGGCCCGGTCGGCCGGGATCAAGCACGGCGTCGTTCAGGACAAGCTTTTCCTGCCGGGCCTGCGGAAGCTTGCGATGCTCCGGGATTCGGGCTTCTTCGGCCGCATCCTCTCGGTGCGGGGTGAGTTCGGCTATTGGGTCTTCGAGGGCGACTGGCAGGCTGCTCAGCGTCCCTCCTGGAATTACCGCAAGGCCGATGGCGGCGGCATCATCCTCGATATGCTCTGCCACTGGCGCTATGTGCTCGACACTCTTTTCGGTGCTGTCAAATCCGTGTCGTGTCTCGGTGCGACGCATATCCCCGAGCGTTTCGACGAGCGCGGCGAGCCCTATGCCGCCGATGCCGACGACGCTGCCTATGCGACCTTCGAACTCGAAGGCGGCGTGATCGCGCAGATCAACTCCTCATGGGCGGTGCGGGTCAAGCGCGACGACCTCGTCACCTTTCAGGTCGACGGTACGCACGGTTCCGCCGTCGCTGGGCTTCATCGCTGTTTCACGCAGCACCGCGTCAACACGCCAAAGCCGGTGTGGAATCCCGACGAGCCGCAGGTGTTGGACTTCCGGGCCGGTTGGGACGAGGTGCCTGACAACCTTCCTGCGGAAAACGGCTTCAAGGCGCAGTGGGCGATGTTTCTCCGCCACGTCGCCGAGGATGGACCCTGGCCCTATGGGCTGGAGGAGGGTGCCAAGGGCGTCCAGCTTGCGATGCTTGGGCTGAAATCATGGCGGGAGCGGCGCTGGCTCGACATTCCCCCGCTCGATATCTGACGACGCACGGGATGGCAGGCGAACTGGCGATCAATCTGGCGACGACGCGGGGCAGTTGGGGTTTTGCCGAGGCGGTCCAAGGTTGCCTCCGGCGCGAGATCTCGGCCATCGCGCCCTGGCGGGATCAGATCGAGGCGATTGGGCTTACCGAAGCGGCGCGGATCGTCCGGTTGGAGGGCCTGCGCGTCACCGGCCTTTGTCGCGGCGGCATGTTTCCGGCCGAAACGGCGGCGGGCCGCCAGGCAGCGATCGATGACAACAAGCGCGCCGTCGACGAAGCCGCAGCGCTCGGCGCCGCGTGCCTCGTTCTGGTCGTCGGCGGCCTGCCGGGCTCCAGCCGCGATCTCTCGGCGACGCGAGCCATGGTCGAGGACGGCCTCGCCGCCGTGCTGCCGCATGCCCGCAGCGTCGAGGTGCCGCTGGCGATCGAACCGCTGCATCCGATGTATGCTGCCGACCGCGCCTGCGTGAACACGCTCGACCAGGCGCTCGATCTCTGCGCGCTGCTTGGCGAGGGTGTCGGCGTCGCGATCGACGTCTATCATGTCTGGTGGGATCCGAAGCTGCCCGAAGCCATCGCCCGCGCCGGCCGCATGAACGCTATCCTCGCGCACCACATCTGCGACTGGCTGGTGCCGACTCGCGACATGCTGCTCGATCGCGGCATGATGGGCGACGGCGTGATCGATCTCATCGGTATCCGGCGGATGATCGAGGCGGCCGGCTATCATGGGCCCGAGGAAGTCGAGATCTTTTCGCGCGACAACTGGTGGCGTCAGCCGGGCGATACGGTGCTGGCGACCTGTGTCGAGCGCCATGCCAATCTCCAGAACCAGGAATGATCATGAACGGGCAGGAACGCCGGCGCTATGCGCTCATCGGCACGGGCAATCGCGGCACGACGATGTGGGGCCGCGATCTGCTCGCAGGCTGGCGCCAGGAAGTCGACCTCGTGGCGATCTGCGACACCAATCCGCTGCGGGCCGAGCGGGCGCGCAGCATGATAAAGTCGAACGCGCCGATCTATACCTCGATCGAGGAAACGCTCGCTGCGGCGCAGCCCGAGCTTGTGATCGTCTGCACGCGCGATTCCAATCATGACGACATCATCGTGGCAGCCCTTGAGGCCGGCGCCGATGTCATCACCGAGAAACCGATGACGACCAGCATGGAGAAGATCCGCCGCATCCGCGACGCGGAGCGACGCACCGGCAAGCGGATCGATGTCTCGTTCAACTATCGCTATGCGCCGACCGCCGCCAAGCTGAAGTCTCTGCTCGCTTCGGGCGCGATCGGCACGCTGACCTCCGTTGATTTTCACTGGTATCTGAACAATCAGCATGGCGCGGACTACTTCCGCCGCTGGCATGCCTATGTGAGAAATTCCGGCAGTCTGTTCGTCCACAAGGCGACGCATCATTTCGATCTCTTGAACTGGTATATTGGCGCTGATCCCGACGAGGTCGCAGCCTTTGGCGAATTGCGCCAATATGGCCGCAACGGGCCGTTTCGAGGGCCGCGCTGTCGCGATTGCAGCCATGCCGATGTGTGCGACTATTATTTCGACATGAGCGCAGACGAATTTCTCGATGAGCTCTATGAGGATCCCTCGGAGATCGATGGTTATGTCCGAGATGGCTGCGTCTATCGTGACGACATCGACATCTTCGATACAATGTCGGCGACCATCCGCTATCAGAATGCGGTCACGGTCTCCTATTCTCTGAATGCCTTCATGCCGATTGAAGGCCACGCCATCGCCTTCAACGGCACGCATGGCCGCATCGAGCTGCGCCAGTTCGAGAAACAGCCCTGGGAGACGCCGGATCATGACGAGATCCTGCTCATCCGGTCGTTTGGCGGCGGCGCCGAACGGATCAAGATCCCGCATGCGGGCGGCGGTCATTTCGGCGGCGACGATCTGATGCGCTCGATGATCTTCCGCGACGGGGCCGATCCGCTCGGACAGCGGGCCGATAGTCGCGCAGGTGCTATGTCGGTGATGACCGGGCTTGCGGCGCTTCAAAGCGCCACGACGGGACGGATGGTGCGGCTTTCGGATCTCGGCCCGATCGACGGGGCTTAGGCTATCAGCGGCATTGATGCGGCGAGGAGGAAACCCATGGCGGATGAGAGACTGTTTGCGACGCCGGGCGGGGGTACTCTGGTCCCGCTTGGGACGAGTACCCGGCGGGTGCTGGTCGACTTGCCTGAACTGATGCTGGTCGAATTCACGTTTGAGGCCGGCGGCATTGGCGCGCTGCATGCCCATCCGCATGTGCAGAGCAGCTACGTCGCCGAGGGGCGGTTCGAGGTCACGATCGGCGATGTGACGAAGGAGATTGCCGCAGGTGGCGCCTTCATCGTGCCGTCGGGCGTCGCGCATGGCGTCAAGGCGCTGGTGGCGGGCCGGCTCGTCGACAGCTTCACGCCGCGTCGCGACGATTTTCTCTGAGGAGAAGCAAGGCGGCCGCCAGTCCGGTACAGGGCGCCTTGACGGCACAAGACCGCACAAATGAAAAACGCCCGCCGGGGAGGAGATCGGCGGGCGTTCTCATGGAAGGCGGCGAAGCGAGGGAGGAGGTTCGCTAGCCGCCGGATCGCAAGGACGAGGGAGGAGGTTCGTCCTGGCGAATCTCTTGAATTAGTAGCCGACCGCCCGACGGGCGACCTGGTTGATATCGGCGCGGTCGATCCCGAGATCTGCAAGCTCGCGCTTGGTCAGCCGCGAAAGCTCCTTGTAGGTCTCACGATACTTACGCCAGCTCTTGAAGCCGTTGACGAGATTCATCTCGGCGTCCTTCATCAATCTTGGTGAGTGTCGCTCGGCGTTTCAACCGCACGACATTTCTTGATTGAAAATGTACGCCCGATGTTCGGTTTTGAGCACCGCAAAAAAACGCATGGCTGGCCTGCGCATGATGCATTGCAGCAGCCACTGGAATGGCGATGTTGCAATGCAGCGACCGCGAGGTTGGCCGCTCAGTAGCCGAGCGCGATGCCGTCCTTGCGATGATCAGTGGCGCCGAGAAGCGCGCCGGTTTCCTCGTCGAACGCAATCGCCTGGCAACCGCCGATCGGCGTGTCGCTGACAGTGACGGTGTGGCCGATGGCGGTGAGCGTCTCCGCCACGGCTGGATCGAAGGTGCTTTCGAGGCTGAGGACGCCGTCGAAGGCGAAGCTGCGCGGCGCATCCGACGCCGCCTGCAGCGCCTTGCCGCCATCGACCACTTCCGAAACGAAATGCGCGTGGCCGGCCGCCTGATATTGGCCGCCCATGACGCCGAACGACATCACGAGGCGGTCGTCCCGCGTCAGCATGCCCGGAATGATGGTGTGCATCGGCCGCTTGCGCGGGCCGATCGCGTTAGGATGGCCTTCGGTCAGGCGGAAGCTGGCGCCCCTGTTCTGCAGCACGACGCCCGCGCGCGGGGCATAATGCCCGCTGCCGAAGGCCCAGAAGATCGAGTTGATCAGCGAAATCGCGTTGCGGTCGCGATCGACGACGGTGAGATAGACGGTGTCCTTGTGCGGCGTCTCGCCATCCGGCGGCAGGGGAGCCGTGATGCGATCGGGCCTGATGGCGGCGCGGATCGGCGCGATGGTCGTCTCCGAGAGCAGCGCCTCGACATCGACAGGGGTGACATCGGGATCGCCGATCATGGCGTCACGCAGGCGGTACGCTGCCTTGGTCGCCTCGGCGAGGAGATGCACGCGGCCCGCCTCGTCGACGGCCGCTTCCGACAGGTCGAACCCTTCGAGAATGCGCAGGATCAGAAGCGCCGTGATGCCCTGACCGTTTGGCGGGCATTCATGCAGTCGGTAGCCGCGATAGGCAGCGCTTATCGGCGCCAGATAGTTGGAGGTCTGCGCGGCGAAATCCTCGCGCGTCAGGAGACCGCCGCGTGCGGCGAGCAGGTCCACGATTTCCTCAGCGATGGCGCCCTCATAGAAAGCGGCACGGCCGTTCTCGCCGATCGCCCGCAGCGAGGCGCCGAGGGCCGGATTCTCCATGCGCTCGCCGGCGCGGGGCGCGCGGCCGTCGACAAGGAAGCGCTGCATCGCCGCTTCGTCATGGGCGAGGCGGCCGACATTGTCAGCCCAGTCATGCGCGACACGGGGCGTCACCCGGTAGCCTTTTTCGGCGGCGGCGATGGCTGCCTCGAGAACGGTCGCGAGCGGCATTGAGCCATAATCTTCCGAGAGGCGGCACCAGGCATCGACGGCGCCGGGCACAGTGACGGCATGGACGGAACGATCACCGATTTCGGTGATCCCCTTTGCCTTGAACCAGCCGGGTTCAGCGGCCTTCGCAGCCCGGCCTGATCCGTTCAGGGCGATCGGCAGGCCGCCTTTCGCCGAATAGAGCGCGAAGCAATCGCCGCCAATGCCGGTCATCAGCGGATCGACGACGCATTGGACGGCTACGGCGGCCAGCGCCGCATCGACGGCATTGCCGCCGGCGCGCAGGATCTCGATCGCCGCCAACGTTGCGGCCGGATGTGAGGTTGCCACCATGCCCTCGGCACCGACCGCCGTCGAAGCGCCGGTCTTCACAAAGTTGCGTTCCGTCTTCATGGTCCTGTCCTCGTCCGTCTGCCGTCAGTGATAGAAGTGCGGCGCGAGCCGCGCGCGCTGCACGAAGCCGGGATCATGCAGCGGTACCAGTTCGCCGCCCGTCTCGCTTGCGATGGATTTGAGGCGGCGGATGCTGGCGAGGGCCGCCGGGTCGTCCATGCTGGAGCCGAGAACCTCGCGGTCGAAATTCTCTAGAAGGTCGACGACGTCGCCGACGAGGATCTTCACCCCGTCCTGCGGCAGGCGAACGACCGCGGACTGATGGCCGGGCTGATGGCCGCGCGTCAGTACCAGGTCGAGCCCCGGCATCAGCGTCGTATCGCCGTCGACGATGTTCCAGCGAATGGCCGGATCGGCATATTCCGCATAGTTCATGCGGCGGGTGTCGGCCATCGCGGCCGCATGTTCCAGCTTCTGGATCGTCACGCGTGCGTTCGGGAAATCACGGAGATGCCCGGTATGGTCGCCATGCGCGTGGCTGAGCACGATCTCGGTGACGTCGGCCGGGTCGACCCCGAGCCCGGCAAGCTGCGTCATCACCTCATGTTCCGGCAACACGACGGGCGGGCTCGGAAAGGTGGCGTTGACATAGCGCGCGGCGGCCGCAACCGGATCGGCAAGCCCGGCGCTCGCAAGGCCGGTATCGAACATCACATAGCCGCGCGCCGTCTCCATGAGATAGCAGCAGACCGGTACCGCCAGGATGATGTTCGGCTGCTCACCGCGAATGCAGCCCGACTTGCGGATGATCTCGTAGCCGGCCAGCAGGATATAGAGCTTGCGGATTTCGGTGGCGACGCTTGTCATGCCGCTGCGCTCCCGAAGACTTCCTTCAGAAGCGCGATGAAGCGCGGGCCGTTAGCACCAAAGGCGACATGGGTGTTGGCCGGTGCGTCGCCACGCTTGTTGACGTCGAAGACGGTGCGGCCGACGGTGTGGATGCCAGCCGTCTCGATGGCGACGTGGATGTGCCGCGTCTCGATGATCTCCGGCTCGACGAGATAGGCGACGCAGACCGCGTCATGCACCGGCGCCGATCCCAAAGTCTTCATCGGCTGCGTCGAATCATAGCCCTTGATGCGCTGGCTGATGAAGCGCGAGGCCGCGATGCCGGCATTGGTGCCGAGCGCTTCGAGCGCGCCGCAGTCGCTGCCCGAGACGAGCGCCTGGAACGTCGCGTCGAGCGGCACCAGTACGCGGCGCGCGAACGGCGCTTCGAAGACGATGGCTGCCGCTTCGGGATCGGCCCAGATGTTGAATTCGGCTGAAGGCGTGATGTTGCCCGTGTAGTGTGCGCCGCCCATGATGACGAGTTCGGGGACGTTGCGGGCAAAGTTCGGATCGGCGGTGATCGCCGCCGCAATATTGGTGAGAGGGCCGACCGGGACGAGCACGATCTCCTCGGTGGCGGCGCGGAAGGTCTCGATCAGGAATTCGACGGCGTTCTTGTCGGCCTTGCGGCTGGTCGGATCCGGCACCGGCAGTACATTCACATGCATGCCGCCGTCCTTCTTGATCGCGCGCGGGACCGGGAAATCGGCGCGGAGGATCGGCTTCGGGCAGCCTTCATAGACCGGGATGTCGCCGCGGCCGATGAAGTCGAGCGTCCGCAACGAGTTGTCGGTGCAATAGCCGATCTCGACATTGCCGTTCACCGTCGTGACGGCGAGGAGGTCGAGCTGCGGATGCAGCGCGGCCAGCATGATGGCGACGGCATCGTCCGTGCCGGTATCGACGTCGAGGATCAGCTTGCGCGGCAAGATGCGGCTCCTGTGACTTGCTTGGTGTGACGTGTTGACCGGTCAGTCCGGCATGCGCTCGGCGGCGCCGATGGCGGCCAACCCGGCGCGCGCGATGGCGATGTCCTCGTCATCGGGCGCCGAGCCGATACCGATGCCGCCGACGCAGATGCCATCGATGACGATCGGCAGGCCGCCGGCCATATTGGTGAGCTGTCCGTCCGAGGCGAGGGCGAGGCTCGTCGCCAGCTCGCCGTCGATCTCGGTGGTCGGGCGGCGGTGCGAGGCGGCGCTCTTCGCCTTGTTGGTGGCGGTGGTGAGCGACAGGAACTTGGCGCCGTCCATGCGGATGGCGGCCAGGAGCACGCCGCTCTCGTCGACGATGACGATATTGACCTGCCAGCCGATCGCCTCCGCCTTGGCGACAGCGGCCTGAAGAGCCGTCAGCGCGGCGGCATGGGTGAGCTTGAGGCTCGGTCTGGTGACGGCCATGGTCGTTTCTGTCCTTCAGGATTTCAATTGAGCCCGGGCCGGGATCGCGTCGCGAATCCGGCCCGGGTCATCATGTCGTCAGGCGGCGCCTGCTCCAAGGCATTCCATCAGAGGAATTCGGGATCGAAGACGTCCTTGTAGGGAACGTCTTCCTTGAGCACGCCGGAGATGGTGATGATGCTCTTGGTCTTCTCCCAGGCCTCTTCTGGCATCGAGCCGTCCTGCTGCCACATGTCGTTGTTGCGGGCGCGGGTCAGGATGGCGTCGAGGTCATCCTTCGGCAGCGTCGGGAATTCCTCGGCGGCGATGGCGCGCATCTCGGCCTCGTTGGTGAAGACGAGGTCGAGCGACTTCTTGGTTGCCGCGACGACGGCCTTGGCGAGTTCGGGATCGGCCTTGATCGTCGCCTCGGGCAGATTGACCGTGGTCCAGGCAAAAAGGCCGAGTTCCTTCGGCATCGAGGCGAAGGGTTCCTGCCAGATGCCGGCCTTGACGCCCTGCGCGATGAAGGGCTCGTAGACCATGGCGAGATCCGCCTCGCCATTCTTCATCGCGGCGACGCGCCCGGCATCGGTCGCGATCTCCAGCATGACGAAATCGGCGCGCGGATCGAGGCCGTCGCGCTTGGCGAGATAAAGCAGGATCGAGTTGTCGGTCGAGCCGCGCGTGCCGACGGCGATCTTCTTGCCCTTGATGTTCTCCGCGAAGCTCTTGGACGGATCGATCGTGACGCCGGTGCGGGCGCTGACGAAGGAGTTGGCGCGGTTCGAGAGAGCGATGATGGCTCGGATCGGCTTGCCGCCTTTCACATTGGCGAAGGCGATATGTTCCGGTCCGCCGATATAGGCGTCGGCATTACCCGACTGCACCGCTGCCATCGCCTTGCCACCGCCTTCCGAGGTGACGATCTGCACGTCGAGGCCTGCTTCTTTGAAGTAGCCCTTGCGGATGCCGACATAGAAGGGCAGCGAGTCGGCCGAATGGCCAGGCTCGGTGACGATGAATTTGCGAAGATCGGCGCGGGCGGACCCGATGCCGCCGATGAGGCTTGCGGCGCCGAGCCCTGCGGCCGCGCCGAGGATCTGACGGCGATTGAACTGAACCATGCTGCTATTCCCTGTCTTTGTGTGGTTGGTTTATGTTGATCGATTGCTCGCACTAGATCGTCTTGACGTTCTGTCCCCTCGTGAACTTGTGTTCGAGCCAATTGACGGCGCCGTAGAGAACGATCGCCAGAAGAGCCAAAATAATGATGCCGACCCATATCAACGCCATATCGTAAGTGGAGCCGGCATACATGATGATCTTGCCGAGGCCGTACTGAGACGAGATGAATTCACCTGCAATCGCTCCGGCCAGGGCGAGGCCAATATTGATGTGCAGCGATGACGTGATCCACGGCATGGCCGAGGGCACCACGATCTTCAGGAAGACATCGCGCCGCCTTCCGCCGAGCGAGAGCGTCAGCTTGACGAGGTCGTCATCGACGGCGCGCACCCCGGCATAGGCGGCAAGCGCCGTGATCACCGCGGTGAAGGCAACGGCGAGCGCGATCTTCGAGGATATGCCGATGCCGAAGATCAGGATGATCAAGGGCCCGAGCGCGATCTTCGGCACGGCGTTGAAGACGACGATATAGGGCTGCACGACGGCGGCGGCGTTGATCGACCACCAGAGGCTGAGCCCGATCACGGCACCGATCGCCGAGCCGAGCAGAAAGCCGATGATCGTCGCCTTGAAGGTGAACCAGGTGTCCTGGAACAGCGTGCCTTCACCGATCACGATGATGAAGGCGTTGTAGATGCGGGAGGGCGAGGACCAGAAGAACGGATCGATGAGCCCGAGCCGGGTTGCAAGTTCCCAGCCGCCGATGAGCGCGATGAAGATGCCAACCTGAAGCGTCCAGATCGAGCTGCGCTTCCAGGATTTTTCATGCGCGATAACGACGCCCTTGCGGCGCGGTGAGCGCTTCAGATGCGCGGCGGGCGAACTGGTGGCCGCTGCGGGCGGCAAGGTGTCGATGAGGATCTGGTCGGTCATCGGCTGAGCCTTTCGGTCATGGGCCATGCTCACGCGGCTTCGCTGTCGGCGGGTTGCCCGCCCGAGAAGAGCAGGTCGAGGCAGCGTTCCTTGGCGCGGATGAATTCGGGGGCAGTCACGACGTTGCGGCCGCGCGGACGCGGCAACGGCACGTCGAAGCGATCGGCGATGCGACCGGGCCTTGGCGAAAGCACGCAGATCTCGTCGGAGAGGAAGATCGCCTCGTCGACGTCATGCGTGACGAAAAGCACGGTGCGGCCGAAATCCTTCCACAAGGTCAGCAGCCATTCCTGCATGCGGAAGCGCGTCTGCGCGTCGAGCGCGGCGAAGGGCTCGTCGAGGAGGATAACGTCGTTGTTGCAGAGGAGGGTGCGCAGCAGCGCCGCGCGCTGGCGCATGCCGCCGGAAAGGCTTGCGGGATAATGCGTCTTGAAACGCCCGAGACCGTAGCGATCCATCAGCGGCTCGGCGACAGCGCGCGCCTCGCGGCGATCGACGCCCTGAATCTCGAGGCCGAAGATCACATTGTCGAGGATCGTCCGCCACGGTAGCAGCAGATCTTTCTGCAGCATGTAGGAGACGAGGCCGGCACGGCCAGTGATGTCCTCGCCGTCGAGCACGACGCGGCCGGCGCTCGGCTGCAGCAGGCCTGCCATGATGTTGAAGAGCGTGGACTTGCCGCAGCCCGATTGGCCGATGAGGCTGACAAAGGCGCCGGGCGCCACGTCGAGCGTGATGCCCTCGATGGCCTTCACCGGTGGCGCGCCGCCAGTGCGGAACTCGTGGGTCAGGCCGTCGAGCCGCAATTTGGGCCGGGCTGTCGATGGCTCTTTCTGCGACGTCGGCGCCTCTGTCAGGGTCGATTGGGACATGCGCGTGCCTCCTTCAAACGGATCGGTTGCGGGAGCGGGCAGATGTCGCCAGTCGTCGGCCGGCAATCGTCGCAATCGCTGCGACTAGTGCGCAGAGCGAAGACCGGTTTTCTGGCGTCGATATTGAAAATGACAGCATGGCGTCACCCTCGATCCCATCTGGGTCCGGCCCTGTGGCCTTCCCCATCCTGTGAGATCTCCCGGGTTTTTATCCCGCCGTGCATCGGTGCGGATTTCTCCCGCCCCGACTGCAGCTCTCGGTCCTGCGCACAATGAGGTGCCGGATCCCTAGCCGCTAAGCTCGCAAAGTCAGACGCAAGCCGCGTGCCAACTGTGCGTCGTCGGCATTGTGCGGATCATGGCATGGCGAGCAGCCGGCGCGCGGCCTCAGTCTGTCCAAACTGATGCGAACGGTTGCGCCGGCGTCCAAATGTTCGAACAATGAGACATTGTCGCAGATCGACGCTCAAGCCACGCGAGAATGACCGCAAAGGCATCGGTCAGCCGAAATCGTGGACGTTATCCTTGTCCCAGGGATGCGTATCGGCCTTGATGCCTAAAGCGACGGCATCGAGACCCTGAAGGTGCCTGGGCGGGCGTTCGAAGAGGGCCAGGTGTGGCCCACCCGTCGCCGGTCAGATCACTTCGAGATAATCGCGATGTGGCAAGGCCGGGAAGGGCGCATGCGGCAGCGTCTGGTACCAGAAGGCGACCGAGGCGATGTCGTCCTGCAGCGGCAGATAGCGGCGGTCCTTCTTCTCGGTACGCCAGCCGAGCGCCTGGATGGTGATGCGCAGATCGGCGTTGAAGCGGATCGGATCTGTGATGTGCCATCGATACATGCCGAAGCGCTGTTGCGAGCGGTAGACCCCGTCGGGTCGCAGCACCTGCGGCAGCCCGGCATAGGCGGTCGTATATTCCCGGTAGGCGCTCACCATGGTCGGGTCGATGACGCCGCCGTCGAAATTATAGGCGCCGCAGAAATAGTCCTCGGTGCCGGTGCCGCAGATGGTCGCATAGTCGCGATCGCCATCCATGAAAAACTTGATTTCGCCTTCGCCCCACCAGCCGGCATTGTTGGTGCCCCAGGCCATATAGGTGCCGACATATTGGCCGCGCCCCTTCACCCCATCGAGGATGGTGTAGTCCTCCATGAAGGGCAGGGGATTGGTGCGCCGGAACTGGGCATGGAAATAGGCGACGTCGTCGGGGGCCTCGGTGAGCGTGTAGTTGACCTGGTAGTAGACGATGGCGAAGTCGTCCGGGTCCCGGTTTTCGAGCGTGATCCGGCAGTGGCGGCGGAAGGGCATTTCCCAATAGCAATTGAAAGCGCGGCCAGGATTGACGCAGACGGCGAGGGATGACACCTGCGCATACTGGTTCCAGCCCGAGCAGAAGAAGTCGCCGAGCGGCGCCTCCACTGACGGGTTTTCCTGCCCGTCCCAATAGATGCGGAGGATCAGGTCGCGCCAGCGCACATTGGCCGGCGTGATCCAGATCTGCTGGATCGCGCCGGATCCTTCGATTTCGGCGATAGTCCGGAGTTCGCCGGCTTCCATGCGGATCGAGGGCGAAACCTTCCAGCCGCGGCCGGAACCGTCAGCGCCGAGGCCGCGCGCGCAGCTGGCGCCGGTGCCCTCGGTTGCCATGCCGCCCTTGCCTTTGGCGCCGTCGAAATTCTCCGGGCTGATCGAACGCGTCACCGCATTCGACAGCCGTGCGAGATTGCCCATATGCATGCCGAGACCGGAGAAGCCTGCCATCTTTGAAGTTCCATCTGTTCTGGTTGGGAGCGAGCGGCGCGCGGGCCTTATTTCAGGCCGCTGGTCTTGATCGATTCCATGATCTGGCGCTGGAAGATGACGAAGATCACCAGCATCGGGGCGGCAACGATGGTCGAGGCGGCCATGATGTAGTTCCAGGACGCCGAATACTGGCTCTTGAAGTTCGCGATGCCGACCTGGACGACCCAGAGATTGCTGTCCGACGCGACGGTGAGCGGCCACAGGAACGAGTTCCAGTTGGCAAGGAAGAACAGGATCGCCAGAGAGGCCACGATCGGGCGGCTGAGCGGGAGAATCACGCTCCAGTAGATGCGCCAATAGCCGGCGCCATCGATCCGCGCCGCCTCTTCGAGCTCGCGAGGCAGCGACAGATAATATTGCCGCAGCAGGAAGATGCCGAACGCGTTGAAGATCGCCGGCACGATAAGCCCGGCATAGGTGTTCAGCATGCCCATCCAGCGCACGAGAATGAACAGCGGCACGATGATGACGGGCAGCGAAACCAGGAAGGTCGAGAAGATCGCGAGGAAGATCGTCTCGCGGCCAGGGAAGCGCAGCCGCGCCAAGGCATAGCCCGCCATGGTGTGGAACCAGAGCGCCAGCACCGTCACCACGACCGACACGAAGAAGGTGTTGGCGAGGTAGCGCAGGAACGGCACCTCGGTCATCACATAGATGACATTGCCGAACGTCGGCGCCTTTGGGATGAGATTAGGGCTGAAGACTTCAGTCTGACCCTTGAAGGCGATCGAAACCATGTAGACGAGGGGAAAGATGGTCATCAGCGCGAGGACCAGCGTCACCGCCATCCAGACGCCACGGACGATCGTTGCCTGGCGGGGTGCGAAGAAGACAGCGCTATTCATAATCGAAGCGTCCGCCACGCGTCATGAAGAACAGCACGCCGGTCAGCAGCATCAACACGACGACGAGGATCGAGGACATCGCGGCGGCGTAGCCGAAGGCGCTGTACTGGAACGCCTGCTGGTAGATGTAGGTGATCATCACCGAGGTCGCGTTGGCCGGTCCGCCGCGCGTCATCACATAGATGAGGTCAAACGCCTGCGAGCCGGCGACGGCGGCGACGAGCGAGACCAGCAGCACGAAGAAGCTGGTCGGGCGCAGCAGCGGCATGGTGATGTGCCAGAATTGCTGGCGCGGCGCGGCGCCATCGATGGTCGCGGCCTCGTAATACTGCCGCGGGATGTCCTGGAGGCCGCCCAGGAAGATCATCATGTAGAAGCCCATCAGGAACCACACCGTGACGAAGACGGTGGTGATGAGCGCGAGGCTCGGATTGCCGAGCAATGAAACGCCGCTGATGCCGAAAAACGAGAAGATGCGGGCGAAGAGTCCGATCTTGTCGGCGGAGAGGAACTGCCAGATCACGGCAATGACGACGAGGCTGACCATCTGCGGCGCGAAGAACATCGAGCGCATCACGGCATTGAAGCGGTTCGTGCGCTGGACGAGCAAAGCGAGGCCGAGGCCGGCGACATAGAGCGAGGGAACGAGCAGAACGACATAGATCGCCGTCACGCGGAGGCAGTGCCAGAACAATGGATCGGCGGCCATGCGCCGGTAGTTGGCGAGGCCGACAAAGGCGAAGCTGCCGAAGCCATTGACGTCGAAGACGCCGATGATCAGCGCGAACAGCATCGGCAGGCCGACGAAAAGGATGAGGCCGACCGTATCGGGCAGGATGAAGAGATAGGCGGCGATCCACTCGCGCGTCCGGGCGTCGTAGCTTCTGCGGCGCGGGCGGGTCCGCGCGGCGGCGACCGTCATGCTGCTGGTATCGACCGACATGGCTCTTCCGGCTCGTGAGAAAAGGGGCCTCGCCGGCAGGAGGGAAACCGGCGAGGCAGGCGCTGTCCCGGGATAGGCCCGGGGCTGCGCTCCTGTCAGAGCATCGGTGCGCCCTTGTAGGTGGCAAGGAAGGCATCGAGCTGCTGCGAGGCCGCGGCTGCGGTTGCCTGGGGATCAGCGCCGCCGAGCTGCGTCTGTTGGATGGCGTCGGAGATGATCTTGTAGACCTCCGGCGGGAGGCGGGGCTCGCCGCGCGTTCCTGGCAGGATGTCGCGGCTGAAGATGCCGAGATTGCCCTTCTGGAAGGCGTCGCCACCGAGCTTCAGCGCGCTGGTGCGGGTCGGCATGTCGGACTTCGCGACCGTGCACCAGTCGACCTCGCGCTGGATCGAATCCTTGTCCATCGAGGCGAGCGCCCAGGCGACGAACTTGCCCGACTGCTCGGTGTTGGCGCCCTTGGCATTGGCGACGAAGGCCCAGCCGCCGCCCACAGTGACGTATTTGCCGCCGGCCGGGACGGGCAGCTTGAAGATGCCGTAGGGAACGTCCTTGGCGTTGTTGTCCATCGCCGAGATGCCCCAGATGCCGACATTCTGCATGGCGCAATAGCCCGAGCCGAGATTGGCGGCGATGTCGCCGCCGCCGCCGCCGAGCAACTGGCGCGGTGCGGCGCCTGAATTGATCGCGTCCTGCCAGAGCTTCAGCGCCTGCACGACGCCGGGTGAATTGAAGGCGCTCTTGCCGCTTGCATCCTGGAACTCACCACCGCCCTGCCACATGAACGGATACCAGGTGAAGTTCTGGTAATAACCGGGATTGGTCTCGAAGAGCACGCCATAGCGGTCGCCGGTCGTCAGCTTCTTGGCGACCTCGAGCAGTTCGTCCCAGGTCTTCGGGATGTCGCCTTCGCCGAGCTTGGCGTCTTCGAAGGCCTTCTTCGAATAGTAGAAGGCCATCGGCTCCAGTTCCATCGGCACGCCGTAGATCTTGCCGTCGACCTTGCGGCTGGCGATCACCCCTTCCGGGAAATCGGCCTGCGCCTCCGGTGTGATGAACGGCGTCAGGTCGAGCAGCACGCCGCCATTGTAATAGCGCAGGAAATCACCGGGCGAGATCACGAAGATGTCCGGCCCCTGGCCCGAGGCGAAGGCCGTCGAGAGCTTGGAGCCGCTCATATATTCCGAGTTCGGCACATAGACGAGCTCGACCTTGGTCTCGTTCTGGGCATTCCAGCTGTCGACCATGGTCGTGAACCAGTCGACCTGGGGCTTCACCTCGCCGCCGGGTGCATAGAACTGCCAGAATTTCAGCGTCTCGGCCGCGTAGGCGCGCGAGACATAGGGCGCCGACAGCACGGCGCTTCCAGCGAGCGCCGCGCCGCCGGCGAGCAGGGAGCGGCGGGTCGGCATCAGCAGGGACGAGCGGGGCGAGCCCGCGGAACGATCGAACTTGGTCAAGGCGTCTTCCTCCGTTAGGCTGCCGCTTCTTTGCCGGTCATGCCAATCCTGAAACCTTTCAGAGAAAATCCAGCTGACAAACCCGTCGAAATCGCGCGAGGCATTCTGCTCGTGGAATTTCAGTGACTTGCTGTGCTAGAGTGGCTCCGAAACGTTTCAGAGACGCTAGCATGGCTCTTTTCGCCTGACAAGGATCGCCCGACAATTGACGACACTGCGCGATGTCGCCCGCCACGCCGGGGTATCGATCGGCTCGGTTTCCACGGTCATCAACAACACGGCCCCCGTCAGTCCCGCCTTGCGGGCCAAGGTGCTGCTCGCGATCGAGGAACTCGGCTATGTGCCTGATGCCGTGGCCCGCAGCCTCAAGATGGGCCGAACCCGCACCATCGGGCTGATCCTGCCCGACATCACCAACCCGCATTTCGCGGCGATCGCCAGCGCGATCGAGATCGCCTGCGACGCGGCCGGCTATTCGCTGCTGCTCTGCAACACGATGGACAATCCGACCAAGGAACTGCGCGATCTCCGCTTGATGCGGACGCAGCGCGTCGATGGTGTCATCCTCGTGCCGGGGGCGGGCGATGCGGACTATGTCGGCGAATTGAAGCGAGCGGTATCCGTTCCTGTCGTGCTGATCGACCGGACACTGCCTGGGTTCGATTTCGATGCGGTCGTGCTCGACAATCGCGCGGCGAGCCATGGTCTTGTCGATTATTTCGTTCGCAGCGGCCATCGGCGGATCGGCATCGTGATCGGGCCGCCGGCGATCTCCATCGCCGAGGAGCGTCTCGACGGCTATCTGCAGGGGCTGGCCGATCACGGGATCGATGTCGAGCCGGCTTATATCGCCCGTGGCAGCTTCCAGCCCGAGCCGGATTATCACGCGACGGCGCGGCTCCTCGCGCTGAGGCAGCGCCCCACCGCCATCCTCTCAACCAGCAATCACACGACGATCGGCGTCATGAAGGCGCTACTCGACAAGGGCTTCCGCTGTCCGATCGATATCTCGGTCGCCGGCATCGACGATTTCGTGTGGGCGACGGCGTTCTCGCCGAAGATGACGGTGATGGCGCAGCCGATCGCCGAGATGGGACGCCTTGCGGCGCAGCGGCTGTTCAGCCGCATCAGCGGCACGCTCGAGGGACCGGCCGAGGTGCTGGTGTCGGCGCCCGCGCTGCTGGTCCGGGAGTCGACACGGCCGCTGGTCGATTGAGTGTAGTGCCTGCCTTTGCAAAGCGCTGCGGCAGCCATAAAAGCAGTTGGCAAGAGCCCAACAAAGGGTGGCAAGGGGACGGGAATGGTAGCGATCATCGAGGCGGCGGCGCCGCGGCACGGGCGGGCTGAGCGTGTCGCCACCCGGATCGCCTTCTTCATCGCCGGCTTCGGCATGGCCGCCTGGGCGCCGCTGGTGCCCTTCGCCAAGGCGCGGGTCGGCATCGACGATGGCGTGCTCGGGCTGCTGCTGCTCTGTCTCGGGGCGGGCTCCATGGTGACGATGCCGCTCGCCGGCGCCTTTGCGGCGCGGTTCGGATGCCGCACTGTCTTCACGGCCTCGACGATCATGCTTGCAGCTGCGCTGCCGCTTCTCGCCAGTGTGACCAGCCTGCCGGTACTGGTGGCGGCGCTGCTCGTCTTCGGCGCCGGCGTCGGAGCCATGGATGTCTCGATGAACATCCAGGCGATCATCGTCGAGCGCGATCATGGCCGGGCGATCATGTCAGGTTTCCACGGCCTGTTCAGTCTTGGCGGCATCACGGGCGCTGCTGGCGTCACCGCGCTGTTCGCCTTCGGGGCCAGCCCGCTCATGGCTGCCTCAGCTGTCGCGTTGATCGTTATCGCCTGCCTCGCTATCGCCTTCCGCAACATGCTGCCTTATGGCAGCCGCAGCGACGGGCCGGCCTTCGCCATCCCGCGCGGCGTCGTACTGTTCATCGGCATCCTCTGCTTCATCACCTTCCTGACCGAAGGCGCGATGCTCGACTGGAGCGCGGTGTTCCTGACCTCGGTGCGCGATGTCGCGGCCGATCGCGCCGGGATTGGTTACGCGGCGTTCGCCGTGACGATGACCATAGGCCGACTCTCCGGCGACCGGATCGTTTCGCGGTTCGGCGGCACGGCGATCATCGTGTTTGGCGGGCTCTGTGCGGCGGTGGGCTTGCTGATCGCGACCTTTGTGCCATTTCCGGCCGCGGCGCTGGTCGGCTTTGCGCTGGTCGGCGTCGGCTGTTCCAACATCGTGCCGATCCTGTTCACCAGCGTCGGACGCCAGACGACGATGCCCGAGGCCGTCGCAGTTCCGGCCATCACGACGCTCGGCTATGCCGGCATCCTGGTCGGCCCGGCGGCGATTGGCTTCATCGCGCATGCGGCAAGCCTGCCGGTCGCCTTCGCTGTCGTCGCCGTGCTTCTCATCGGCGTTGCGGCGAGCGGCAAGCGGCTCAAGGTGTGACGGGCGGCGCTGCCGCCGCCCATCCTTTCGTTGTGCGGTCCGCGATCAGTAACGCTGCGGGCCCTTCGGCTTGTTGCCGACGATCTCGTCGATCTTGGCCATCACGTCCGGCGTAACCTTGTCGCGGCTTTCGAGCGAGGCGAGGTTGTCGTCGAGCTGCGAGAGCTTCGAGGCGCCGAGAATGACGGTCGAGACATGCGGATTGGCGAGGCACCACAGCAACGACAGGTGGGTCAGAGGGATGCCGAGTTCGCGTGCGAGGGCCGACAGCTTGTCGACGGTCGCCAGCTTCTTGCGGCCGTCTTCGCTTTCCCAGATCTCCTTCAGCCACTCATAACCCGGCAGGTTGAGGCGGCTGTCATCCGGGATGCCATTGGCATATTTGCCGGTGAGCACGCCCGAGGCGAGCGGCGACCAGATCGTGGTGCCGAGGCCGGTCAGGCTGTAGAGCGGCAGGTAGTCGCCCTCGACCTTCTGGCGCTCGAAGATGTTGTATTGCGGCTGCTCCATCGTGGGCGGGGTCAGGCCGAGCTCGCGGGCGACGCCGTAGGCTTCGGTGATCTGCTGTGCCGACCATTCCGAGGTGCCCCAATAGAGCACCTTGCCCTGCGCGACGAGGTCATGCATCGCGCGCACGGTCTCCTCGATCGGGGTGTCGATGTCGGGCCGATGGCAGAAATAGAGGTCGAGATATTCGACCTGGAGACGCTTCAGCGCGGCATGGCAGGCATCGGTCACATGCTTGCGCGACAGGCCGCGCTGCGTCGGCTTGGAGCCGCCCCAGAACACCTTCGAGGATACGACGAAACTGTCGCGGCTCCAGCCGAGGCGGGCCAGCGCCTCGCCCATCAGCGCTTCGGAAACGCCGGCCTCATAGCCTTCGGCATTGTCGAAGAAGTTGATGCCGGCGTCATAGGCGCGGGTCATCATCTTCATCGCGTCGTTCTGGTCGACCTGTTTGCCGAACGTCACCCAGGAGCCGAGCGACAACTCGCTGACCTGCAGGCCGGATTTGCCCAACCGACGATATTGCATTGTGCTGTTCCTTGTCTCGGGGAGGAGTTCCGTGCGGCGTTTCGCAGGCGGGCACTCCGAAGTGGTGTTCTGAGCCTTGTGCCGCCTTTCGGCCGATCGGTGCCGATGCTGGGCGCCGTGGGAGGATGGCGCCGCATTCGCGTGCGGCAACGGGTTTGCCCGTCGTCGAAAATGCGCTCACATTGGCAATCGTCGCCGATCTGAATCATTGGCGACGCCCAATTAAAACGATTCAGAGCTCATGATGCAACCCCGCCGCTGCCGCCGATGATCGCCCTCGGCATCTTCTCCGTGTTCGCCGTGCTCGCCTGCCACTGGCTCGGCATTTACCTGATCCGCCTGTCATTCCAAGGGACGCTCGAACGGCTCGGCCCGCGTGGCCGCTGGGGCGGCGAAGTGGCTTTTGCTCTCGCGATCTTCGGCCTCGTGGTGCTCAATTTCGCTGACGTGCTGATCTGCGCCGCGCTGGTCCGGGCACAGGACGGGAGCCTTGGCTACGGTGACGCCTTCCAGTTCGCGATTGCCAATTTCACGACCGTCGGGCTCGACAAGCCGGTTGATGCGAGCATTCCCGCCCTGGCCGGCCCGCTGATCGCCATGTGCGGCATCGTCAGCTTCGGCTGGAGCACCAGCTTTCTCGTCGCCTGCTCGCATGCCGCCCGCCTCCACCAGGGCGGCCGTGCGCTGCCACCTGGCTGAGGCGCCAGCCGATCACGAGATGGTGAGGCTGTAACGAAAATCCGCCGTCCTGCGTAAGGGGGGATAGAGGCCGACGACGATGTCGGCCCATCCGGACCAATCGCGGAGGGTGGAGATGCGGAACGATGGGCGACGGGCCTCGAGGCGTGGCGTGATGCTACAACGCCTGGCGGCCGCCTTGTTGATGGCCGGCTTCGCCCAGACAGCCGCGGCGGCCTCGCGCAGCGGCGTTGCGGTGGTCGAGCTCTTCACGAGCCAGGGCTGTTCGTCCTGCCCGCCTGCCAACGCCAACGCAGCCGCTCTGGCCGATCGGCCGGATGTGCTCGTCCTCTCCTTCGGCGTCACCTACTGGGACTATCTCGGCTGGAAGGACAGTTTCGCCGCGCCGGAATTCACGGCGCGCCAGCGGACCTATGAGCCCGCGCTCGGCCATGACGGCCCTTTCACGCCGCAGATCGTCGTCGACGGTGTGCGCGACACGGTCGGCAATGACCGATCCACCGTCGAGGCGCTGATTGCCTGTGGCCCGGCGGCCAAAGGGCCTGCGATCACGCTCGATGATCTCAGGGTGACGATCGGCGCTGGGAAGGTGACCGCACCCGCCGATGTCTGGCTGGTCCGCTACGATCCCCGCGTCATCGATGTCGCCGTCCGCCGTGGCGAGAATGGCGGCCGGACGCTGCCGCATCGCAACGTCGTTCATGAACTCGTCAGGATCGGTGCCTGGACCGGAGCCGAGGCCGGGATCGCGCTGCCGAAGCCGGCGCCGGGCCTCAGGACTGCCGTTCTCGTGCAGGGCAGGGGCGGCGGGCCGATCGTCGCCGCCGCCACCGACTGACAAGGGCGATCCCGCCCCTTCGAGACCACCGGGCACGGCCGAGCGCCGGCCCGGAACCATGGTTCGCGCGCTGTCGGAGGGCGGCGTGGCGGACAGAGCGCGGCAAGCCGGGCAGCCGGATCCGCTCCTCCCTCCAGTTGACAGAGGAAGATCGATCATGAAGACCGCCATCAGGACTTTCGCAATGCCGCTGTTCGCCGCCGTGCTCGCCACTGGCGCATTCATGACCACGGCTAAGGCCGAAGACGCCATGAAGCCTGACGCCATGGCTACCGATACGATGAAGCCGGACTGCCCCGAGGGCAAGACGTGCGACGACGCCATGAAGCCCGATGCGATGAAGCCGGATGCGATGGCACCGGACGCCATGAAGCCCGATGCAATGGCTCCCGATGCGATGGCGCCGTCCAAGTAGGTCGCGACCAGCGGATGATCCGCCGGGACGCGCATTCGTATCAAGAAATGCGCGTCCCGGTCTCTCACCAGTGCGCGCCGGGAGGCCTGCCATGACTGCCACAGACAGTTTCCTATCGGTGACGCCTCAGCCGCCCCGGCGCGTGCTGGTCAAGCGCCATTCGCTCGCCGTCCGACTGACGCACTGGATCAATGTGCTCTGCCTCAGCTTCCTGCTGATGAGCGGGCTGCAGATTTTCAATGCGCATCCCGAACTCTATTGGGGTCAGTTCGGCGCTGATGCCGATCACGCATTCCTGGCGCTGGAGGCTGTCGACGACAATGGTGCGCTGAAGGGTGTGACGCGGATCGGCAGTGTCGAAATTCCGACGACGGGCGTGCTCGGCGCCTCGGTCATCAATGGCGAATTGCGGCCGCGCGGCTTCCCGACCTGGATCACGATTCCGAGCTATCGCGATCTTGCCGCGGGCCGGCGCTGGCACTTCTTCTTCGCCTGGCTGTTCGTAATCAACGGGTTCGTCTATCTCGTCTATGGCTTCGTCGCGGGTCACTTTCGCCGCGATCTGGCGCCGCGGGCGGGCGAACTGACGCCCCGCCATCTCGCGCACGAGATCGTCGCGCATGCCCGGCTGCGGTTTCCAAAGGGCGAGGCCGCGCGGCGCTACAACGTATTGCAGAAGCTGGCTTATCTCGCGGTCGCCCTCGTCCTGCTGCCGCTGATGGTCGCGACCGGGCTGACGATGTCGCCAGGCATTGACGCGGCCTTGCCCTGGCTGGTCGATATCTTCGGCGGGCGGCAGTCGGCGCGCAGCATCCACTTCATCACCGCCTCGCTGCTCGTCCTCTTCGTGATCGTGCATCTCGCGATGGTGCTGCTCTCGGGCGTCTTCAACAATCTTCGCTCGATGATCACAGGTCGCTACGCGATCGAGACCGAATTGCCGCCCGAGGCCGAGGAGCGCCGCTCATGACCATCCAGATCAATCGCCGCCGCTTCCTGATCGGTGCCGGCGTCACCGCAAGCGCCGCGGCGCTCTCGGGCTGCTCCTGGCTGACCGAGAATGATAGCGTCCAGCGCGTGCTGGCCATGGCGGAAAGGCTGACCATGGGCTCGCAGCGCTTCCTGCTTTCTGATCAGGCGCTTGCGCGGGAGTTCACGGACGCCGATCTCTCGCCGGTCTTCAAATCGAATGGAACCCATCGTCCGGACAGCGAAGCCTATGCGGCGCTTGCCGAAAACAACTTCGCCGATTGGCGCCTCGTCGTCGACGGGCTGGTCGAGCAGCCATTGAGCCTCTCGCTTGCCGATCTGAAAAAGCTGCCATCGCAGACGCAGATCACGCGGCACGACTGCGTCGAAGGGTGGAGCGCCATCGGCAAATGGACCGGTGTGCCGGTCGGTCTTCTGCTGATGACGGCTGGATTGAAGCCGGATGCACGCTATCTCGTGTTTCACTGCGCGGACGAATACGAGAAGACGTTGGACGGCAGCGGGCAGTATTACGAAAGCATCGATCTCGTCGACGCATTTCATCCGCAGACGATCCTCGCCTACGGGATGAACGGCGCGGATCTCGCGGTCCCGCATGGCGCGCCGCTTCGTCTGCGTGTCGAACGCCAGCTCGGTTACAAACAGGCCAAATATCTCATGCGAATCGAGGTGGTCGACAGCTTCGCCCGCTTCTATCGCGGCAAAGGCGGGTTCTGGGAAGATCGCGGCTATGAATGGTATGCGGGCATCTGACCGCCAGCCATCACCTCCTGTTTCTCTGCATGGAAGGAGAATTCACATGGCAAGAATGACTTCACCGGCACGATCCGGCCGGATTCTAGGCTCGGCATTTTGGCTCGCCGGTGCGCTCGCTGCAGCGACGTTCGTCGCTTGGGGCATTGGCGGTCCCGCATCCGCCGCCGAGGGCGCATTCGTCATCCCAGCGCCGAAAGTCGACCAAGCTTCGACGGCGAGGACGGAAACCGCGGTCATCGCCGGCGGCTGCTTCTGGGGCGTTCAGGGCGTCTTCCAGCATGTGAAGGGCGTGACCAGCGCGGTCTCCGGCTATTCCGGCGGCGGCGCCTCGACAGCGCATTATAACGTCGTCGGCACTGGCGCGACCGGCCATGCGGAATCGGTCGCCGTGACCTTCGATCCGAAGGAGATCAGCTACGGCCAGATCCTGCAGATCTATTTCTCGGTCGCTCACGATCCGACCGAGCTGAACCGCCAGGGACCGGACACCGGAACACAGTATCGGTCGGCGATCTTCTTTGAAGGCGCTGATCAGAAGAAGGTGGCGGAAGCTTATGTGGCACAGCTTGGTGCTGCCGGCGTCTATCCGGACAAGATCGTCACCGAGATCGCGCCGCTCAAGGGCTTCTATCCGGCTGAGGCCTATCATCAGGACTTCCTGACGCTGAACCCTGATTATCCCTATATCGTCTACAATGATCTGCCGAAAATCGAAAACCTGAAGCGCCTCTTTCCCGCGCTCTATCGAGACAAACCGGTGCTGGTTTCGGCAGCAAATGGGTGATGCGAACGTCACCTCTCCCTGTCAGGGCGAGGTGACGCCCGCGGCGTGGGATCAGGCGGCAGCGCCCGGCATGAACACCATCGCGACGCCGTTCATGCAATAGCGCAGGCCCGTCGGCTTCGGCCCATCATTGAAGACATGGCCGAGATGGCCGCCACAGCGGCTGCAATGCACTTCCGTGCGCGTCATGCCGAACGACGTGTCGACGGTCGTGCCGACGGCCTTGTCCAGCGGCTGCCAGAAGCTCGGCCAGCCGGTGCCGCTCTCGAACTTCGTCTTCGAGGAGAACAGCGGCAGCGCGCATCCGGCGCAGGCGAATGTGCCCGCGCGATGTTCCTCGAGCAACGGGCTCGATCCCGGCGTCTCCGTGCCTTCCTGGCGCAGCACCGCATACTGGTCGCCGGTCAGGCGTTTCTTCCACTCCGCATCGGAATAGCTGACGGGAAAGGTGCCGGTCGCGGCCGTCGCGGGCGCCGTATAGCGTCCCCTCGCAAGCATCCCGGCACCGAGCGCCAATGCGCCGGCGCCGAGCAGAAATCGGCGGTTGATCATGGTCGGTCTCCCAAGGCTGCCAAGACCCGGAGCCGGGCCTCTTGGGAGATACGGCGCGCGCCACCTGATCGTGACACCGCGCCGCACCGATCACCGACAGTTGAACGGCAGATGCTACTGCACCGACGAGAACGCCGTCGGCTGCAGGAACTGGCTGGAGACATTGGCGACGATCTGCCCGTCCTTCTCGCTCTCGCTCCTGCCCTTGATCCAGTCGGGATCGGCCATGAAGGCGGCCCATTTCGCCTGGCGCTCCGCCAGCGATTCCCAGGCGATCAGATAGGTCAGCGCATTGTTGGATTCGCCGATCATCGTTGTCCAGAATCCGGCCTGGCGAATGCCGTGCTTGTCCCAGAGACCGAGCGTGACGTTCTGGAAGCGGTTGAGGAGGTTCGGCAGTCGGCCGGGCAGGCAGGTGTAGATCCTGAGTTCGTAGATCACGTCGATACATCCGTCTCTGATTGCGCGGTTGAACGCGGGATGGCGAGCATGGAGTGGCACGTCGCCCCCGACAACCCCCGAAAGTCAGCCGAAACGGGCGAGCGTGAAGATGTCGAGCGCGGGCGCGCGCGGATGGCCGAGCACCATTTCGGCGGTCATGCGCCCGACCAGCGGTCCCAGCGTGTAGCCATTCGCCGTTGCGGCGATATAGAGACCGGGCGCCCCCGGAATCTCGCCCATCAATGGCGCGCCGTCGATATTGACGTTCATTGCCGCCCAGCTCCGCAGCAGGCTGAGACCGGCCAGCGCCGGGACTGTGCGTGCGGCGACCCAGAGATTGCCTTCGATGCTCTCGCGCAGCACCCGGGCAAAGCCGGTCAATGGGTCGGTGCCGGCGGTCCAGGCGCCGCCGATGATGAGATTGCCGTTGGCCGCCTGCTTCATGGTGAGGTGTCGATCGGCATGGGCGACGAGCTGGCCGAGAATCGGCCGCGTTGGCTCCGTCACCAGCATCTGCAGGGGCGCGCCGCGGATCGGCAGCGCGACGCCGGCAAGGGCGCCGACATGGCGCGACCAGCCGCCGGCGGCGATCACCACGCGGCGCGCGCTGATCGTCGCCGCGCTGGTCGTCACGGTGAAGCGTACGCCATCGCGGCTGATGGCGGTCACCGCATGACCATGACTGAAGCGGGCGCCGCAGCGCTTTGCTTCTGCGACGAGGGCCGGCGTTGCCTTTAGCGGGTTGATCTTGCCTTCAAGCGGGCAATGCGAAGCGACGACCATGCGCTCCGAGATCTGCGGGGCGATCCGGGCGAGGTCGGTGCGGCCAATCACCTCGACATCAATGCCGACGCTGCGCTCGGCTTCGACCTTGCGCCGCAGGAAATCGGTCTGGTCATGGTTCTCGGCCACCATCAGCCCGCCAGTCGTGGTGATCTCGAAATCGGCCCCGAGTTCGGCCTCGAGCGCTTTCCACAGCAGCACGGCGTCGCGCTGCAGCGGCAGCGTCTGCAGGGCCGGATTGCCACCGGCCATCGCCTTCTGTCCGAAATCCCATGACAGGAGCTGAACATGCAGGCTGCCGGCATTGCCGCCGGAAGCCTGGCTGTTGGCGGGGCCGGCGTCGATGACGACCGTGTCCATCCCGCCGCGTGCAGCGTAGAGCGCCGTGGAAACGCCGATGACGCCCGAACCGATCACGAGGAGATCGCAGGTCGCTGGGAGCGGATCGGCGATGGGTGCTGCCGGCGGATGCGGCCGCGTCTCGACCTCCCGGTGACCGCCCCATTCCGGCTTTTCGCTGCCGAGGACAATCACGGGCACGGGCTTTTCTGGTGCCTGTGGCGCCAGAAGATCGGCGGGGCTCGCGGTTGAAAGGTCGCCATCCCGCAACAGCCGGAGCGCCTCGCCGGCGCAATAGCGCCCCTGACAGCGGCCCATGCCGAGCCGGGTCTGGCGCTTGAGACTGCCGAGGTCACGAACGCCGCTGGCGCGGATCGCGGCTATCTGACCGGCCGTCACATTCTCGCAGCGACAGATGATCGTATCCTCATCCTGCACCACGGCCGGGGGACGTGCCGCGAAGGCAGTCCACAGATTCCGCTGAAATCGCTGCGCCGTTTCCTTTGCACGGCGCGCTTCGGCGCGCATGGATTCAGATGGCGGGCGTCCGAGCGCATCCAGCATCGCGGCGCCGGCGATGGCGCCCTCCGCCGCTGCCACCTTGCGGCCGCCGCCGTCGCCGCCATCGCCGGCGACCCAGACCGGCAGCGTGCCGGCACGGCCATCGGCATCGCGAACCGGTTTCGGGAAACCGCCATCGGCATCGATCGTCACCGGGCCGCCCAGCATGCGCAGAAGCGTCGTCGAAGGGACGAAGCCATAGCCGAGCGCCACCGTATCGACATCGAAGCGAAGTGGCGCGCCAGTTCCATCTTCCGCAAGGGCGACGGCATGCTCGGCGCGACCGGAACCTTCGATACCTGCGATCCGGTAGCCCTCATGCAGCGGAATGCCGGCCCGGGCGAGCGTGAGGCGCATCCGGATTCCTGCAAATGTCAGTGCCGGATCGGACGCCAGCATGCCGGCGAGCGCTGTCGCTTTTCGAAGGCCGCTGGGCCGGCCGCTTTCGAGCACGGCGACGACATGGCCGCCGCCGCGAGCAATCTCCAGCGCCGCCTGCCAATTGAGCGGTCCGTTGCCGGCGATCAGTATGCGCGCGCCCGGGACAACGCGATAGCTGCGGGCCAGCGTCTGCAGCGCGCCCGTTGTCATCACGCCGGGAAGGGTCCAGCCGGGCAGAGGCGTCGGCCGCTCATAGGCGCCGGTGGCGATGAGGACGGTCTTCGCCGTGATCAGCCCGGCGCCAGAAGCACCGATCGTTGCGAGGCTGACCTTGCCGTTCTCAATCCCGGCCTGCCACACCGTCTGGCCCTGCCGGATATCGGCGCCGAGCGCCATGACGTCGTCGACGAGGCGGCGGCCTTCGGCGAATTGCGCGTCTTCGCCGCCGGGGGAGAAGCGCTGCGAGGCGGCGAGTGGCTTGAAATACTGGCCGCCCGGCTGGTCGCGCTCGTCGAGAATGATCGGTCGGACGCCCGATTGGGCCAGAACCCGTGCGGCCGCGAGGCCGGCGGGCCCGGCGCCGATGATGACGGCGTCCTGAGGCTCCGGCTCCGGGGTGCTCTCGGGCGGAATGCCGAGCGGCGCGAGTGCCGCCTTTTGCGGATCATGCCGGCGGACGGCCATGCCCGGCTCGGCTTTCACCATGCAGGCGCGCTGACCGCCGCGCCCGTCGATCTCGACGAGACATTCCTGACAGGCGCCCATGCCGCAGAAGACGCCGCGCTGTGTATCCGGCCCCGCCTGGCGGAGGCCGAGATGGCCGGCCGCGGCAAGGCTGGCCGCGAGGCTCTCGCCGGCGCGGGCAGCGATCGTTTCGCCCTCGAAGTTGAAGGCGATGGCCGCGCCGGACGGTTCGACGCCGCCCCCTTGAAGGCGCAGCCGCTCGCCGGAAGGCATGATCAGGCGGCCTTTGCCAATTGGACGCCAGCGGCGCGCAGCGCCGCCTCGACCATCGGCAATTCGGCGGCGGGCAGTGGCAGCCTTGGCGCGCGGGGCCCGCCGACATCGCGTCCCATCAGGGCCAGAGCCGCCTTGGTGGCGGTGACATAGCGATGGCCGCCGACGAGGCGGATCACGGGCAGCGCCTGCGCATAAAGGCTGCAAGCGCCGTCGAAATCGCGATGGTCGGCCCAGCGCGTGAAGATGCCGGCAAGTTCACGTGGCATCAGGTTGGAGCCGACAGCGACCCAGCCCTGCGCCCCGGCCAGGAAGGACTCGAAGCCCATGATGCCGCCGAACACCGTCATCCGGTCGCCGCAGAAGTCGAGGATGTCGCGAATGCGCGTCACATCCATCGTCGATTCCTTGATGTAGCTGACATTGTCGATCCGGCTGAGCCGCTCGACAATGCGCGGCGTCAGGTCGACATTCGCCGTCGCCGGATTGTTGTAGATCATGATCGGGATCGAAAGCGCCTCGCCGATGCGGCGGTAATGCTCGAACAGTTCGTCCTCGGTCGGCGTCGAATAGAAGGGCGGGATGATCATGACCCCGTCGGCGCCGAGCGATTCCGCCTCGCGCGAATAGCGGATGACATCTTCGGTCCGTTCGGCACCGGTGCCGATCAGGACGGGCACGCGGCCGGCTGCGGTATCGATGACGGACTTCGCGACGTCGTGGCGTTCCTCGTCGGTCATCGAGAGGAATTCGCCGGTTGAGCCGAGCGGCACCAGCCCATGAATCCCTTCCGCGATCTGCCAATCGACCATGTCCGCCGTGGCCGCGAGGTCGACGGCGCCGCTCTTGTCGAACGGCGTGATCATGACGGTGAAGGTTCCGCGAAATGTCTTGGTCACGGGGACTTTCCTGTGTCGTCCAGGCCAACGGGCCAGGCTAAGGAGGCAAGGGGGATGAGGGCGCAGGAGCCGATCGCATCAGGCGCGATGTCGCCGTGCCCGGCACTCAGCAGGCCGCAATTGGAATGGACATCAGCATTCATGCCACGTTCTCCGGCGCTTCATTCGTTGGCGCCGTGCCGCACCAGCGCGCCATAATCGTTGCCGCGACCATTACGGTGTGCAGATGATCCTCGACATCGACCCATTCATCATGGCCGCCGGCGTGGGTGAGGTCGCCGCAGAGCGGTCCGAGGCCGATCGCGGGAATGCCCTTCTGCACCAGCGGATTGCGGATGTCGCTCGACGTGTGCATCGGATTGACCCGGGCCGCGATGCCCGTGACTTCGGCGATCGCGCGCGCCGCGATCTCATAGAGCGGATGATCGTCGGCAACGTCGCTGCCACTGACGCCAGAGAGCCAGCGCAGCGTCGGCGGATGCTGAGAAAGGAAGGCATCGTCGGCAGCGGCTGCCGCAAGCGCTACCGCGACTTCCGCCTGTACAGCCTTCATGCTCTCGGAGGGCGGGAAGGAGATTGAACCGGAAAGGCGCAGTCCGGCCGGTACGCGCTGGCGCATGCCATGGTCGCCGGCCAAGATCGACGCGATCAGGATGTTGGTCGAGCGCCCGACCGCGCCTTCGAGGCGTGGATGATGGATGCGCGCCGCCCGCCGTTCATCCAGCCGCCGCAGGGCGTCGATCAGCAGCATCGCCTTGTCGAGCGGATGGACGGCTTGGTGGGCGAAGGCGGTATGGCTTGGCTCCTGTGTCGCAGGCGGCGCGCCGGCCACCTCGATCTCGAATTCGAGCACGCCCGAAGCGAACGCCTTTATCTCGGCAAGCCCGGCCCCGGATTCGGCCGGATGCAGATAGAGTGCGCCCTCCGCGGAACGGCCGCGTTCAAGCACGGCCGCAATGCCGCGCGCATGTCGTTTGCTCGGCGTGATCGCGACCGCCAGGTCGCCGGCCAACGAAAGTCCGGCCTTGCGGAGGGCGGCAACCGCCGAGACAGCCGCCGCGACGCCGGCGAGATCGTCAGCGATGCCCCAGCCGTGCATCCGGCCTTTGGCAACAACGGCCGCGAACGGGTCATGGCGCCAGTTTGCCGCGCCGGTGAAGCGCTCGCTGTCCGGATGAGCGAACACCAACAGGCTGCGAGCCGTGTCGGCACCTGCGAAGCGGGCGACGATTGCGCGCCGCTCGCCTGCATCCATCGCCGAAGCGGTCGCGAATTCGTCGACCAGCGGCACATCGGCCGGCTCATAGCTGATGCTCTCGATCAGTCCGCCAAGCGCAGCGAGCGCGTCGGCAACCCGGTCGACGATGGCCGCCTCGCCATGCTTCTGCAGCGTGACCAGTTCGGCCAGCAGCGCCACGGTCTCGTCCCTGCCGGCGTCGACGGCAGCCGCAAGGGCGTCAGTGGCAGAAATATCTGGGGATAGGGTCATGCGGGTCGTGCGGCCGGGAATGCGATTTCGAAGGCGGGTGGCAGGCTGAGTCGGAACTGAACACCGTCAGTATACAACATCAATGCAACAAGAATTCCAAGCTGCTTGAAGACGCTGGGCACCTGCCTTTGCTGCCTCGACATCCGCCGGCCGGCAGGGCGCGCTTCGCAGGCCGTTGATGAGGGGGCGCTCCTCGCCAACAGATCGCGAGCTCCAGAGAATCTGCCGGCAGGAGAGCTCGCGCCCACAGCTAGAATTGTGCCCTGGGTACAGCCATCCGGTCCCCGCCAAAATCACTTGCGTCGCCGTCGCTTTTGACGTGTTCTTCCGTTGTGTACCGACTGCATGCAGAGATGCCGGATAGTCTGGCGTGAACGAGGCTCGTTGCGTGCGGGCAGGACTTTCGGGGGCAGGTTCCGCTGCCGCGACATGGACTGTGTCACGTTTCAGCCCGAGATTGCGGAATGCGCAACGGGGATGGCCGTGTCATGATCGGCGCGGGCCATCAAGGCGACATCGACAAAGCTGGTTGAACAGCGCGATATCAAAGGGAACAGTGATGATGGATGCAAGACGAGTTTCGAGGCTGCTGTCGGTCGGCATGGCGGCGGCGCTCGCTTCGAGCGCGCTGATGCCTATCGGCCAGGCGCTTGCTCAGGACGCCGGGACGCTGGTCGTCGACACGGCTTTCCAGCTGAAGACCGCCGATCCGGCCCGCGAGTTCGAGCCGACCGCGAATCTCGTGCTGCACCCGGTCTATGAGACGCTGATCAGCTTCAAAGGCAGCGACCTCACGACGCTGGTGCCCTCGCTCGCGAGCATTCCGGTGGTCGCGCCGGACGCCAAGACCTTCACCTTCACGCTCAATCCGGCGGCGAAGTTCAGCGACGGTTCGCCGGTGACGGTCGACGACGTGATCTTCTCGTTCAACCGCGTGAAGAACGTGAAGGGCAGCCCGTCCTTCCTGCTCGACGGCGTCACCGTCGCCAAGGGCGCCAAGGAGGGCGAGATCGTCCTCACCACCGAGCAGCCCGATCCCGGCCTTCCCTACAAGCTCGCCAATCCGGCGGTGGGCATCGTCAATTCCAAGCTCGTCAAGGCCAACCAGGGTTCGGCCGACGAGGGCGCCGACAAGAGCGACCGAGCCGAGACCTTCCTCGCCTCGACCTCGGCCGGCTCGGGCCCCTATATCCTCGACAAGTTCGACATGGCCTCCGAGGTCGTGCTGAAGCGCAACGACGCCTATTGGGGCTCCAAGCCCGCCTATGACCAGATCGTCGTGCGCAATGTCGACACCAGCGCGCAGCAGATGAATGTCATGCGCGGCGACAGCCAGATCGCGCTCGACCTCAGGCCCGACCAGCTCGATGCTATCAAGGACGCGGCCTACACGCTGTCGGTTCCCGGCGCCGATGTCGTGTTCATGTTCACCAATGCGAACCCGGAGATCTCGGCCACCGCCGCCAATCCGGACTTCCAGCAGGCCGTGCGCCTCGCGATCGACTATGACGGCATTCTCGCCATCGCCGGAGAAGGCGCCGCGCGGCCGGGCTCCATCATCCCAACGATGTTCGCCGGCGCACTCGCGACCGACGCGGGTCCGAAGCGCGATGTCGAGGCCGCCAAGGCGGCGCTCGCCAAGAGCGGCATCAAGGATCCGTCGATCGAACTCACTTATGTCTCCGACATCACCAAGAACGGCGTCTCCTTCGCCGATGTCGCGGCCAAGATGCAGGCCGATCTCAAGGAAGTCGGTATCACCGCCAACCTGAAGCCCTCGCCGGTCTCGACCTTCCTCGACGACTATCGCGCCGGCACGCTGCCGATGACGATCGTCTGGTGGGGCCCGGACTATCCGGATCCGAGCGATTATCTCCTGTTCGGACCCGGCGAGAAGGTCGGCCTGCGCGCTGGCTGGAAGGCAGGCTCCGCACCCGAGGTCGCGGAAATCGCCAAGAAGGCGGCGGTCGAGATCGACCAGGCGAAGCGCATCGAGCTCTATGACGCGTGGCAGAAGAAGCTGAACGCTGAAGGGCCGTTCACCTCGCTGTTCCAGCCGGCCTTCTCCATGGCCTCGTCCAAGACGCTCGAGCCGGTCGAATACAACGCCATGTGGACGATCGACCTCACGGCGATCGCCCCGGCGAAGCAGTAAGGGCGATCCGGTCCGGCAATGTCGTTTCTGCGCTCAGCCTGGTACGCATTGCCGAACCTCGCCCGTTTCATGATTCGCCGGCTGTTCGTCGGCCTGTTGCTTTGCCTCGGCATCACCCTCGTCTCCTTCGCGCTGACGCAAGTGGTTCCGGGCGATCCGGTCTCCGCCAATCTCGGCGACCGGGCCGCCAGCGATCCCGAGATCGTCGCCGCCTTCCGTGCCCGCTATGGGCTCGACAAGCCGGTGCCCCAGCAATACCTGCTCTATCTGGAGCGGCTTGTGCATGGCGATCTCGGGGAATCGCAGCAGACGAAACGGCCGGTGACGACCGATCTCGGGCAGTATCTGCCGGCGACGATCGAGCTTGCCTCAGCGGCGATGATCCTGGCGCTCGTCTTCGGCATCGCGCTCGGCGTCATCGCGGCGATCAAGCGCGATGGCTGGCCGGACCAGCTCATCCGCATCATTTCGCTGGCCGGCGTCTCGGTGCCGACCTTCTGGCTGGCGCTGGTGACACTCTATGTCTTCTTCTTCAAGCTTGGCATCGCGCCGGGTGTCGGCCGGCTCAATCCGGGCGGCAAGGCACCACCCGCGATCACCAACATGTTCACGATCGACTCGCTGCTGACAGGCCAGTGGGCCACCTTCGGCATCGCCATCAGCCATATCGTCCTGCCGGCGCTGGTCCTCGCGATCTATACGGTCGGCTCGATCACGCGCTTCACCCGTGCCGCCATGCTGGAATCGCTCAATCAGGACTATGTCCGCTCGGCCCGCGCCAAAGGTCTGCCGGAGCGGACGGTCATCCTCCGCCATGCGATGCGGCCGGCGCTGGCGGCGATCGTCACGGTGGCCGGCATGGCGTTCGGCCGTATGCTCTCGGGCACCGTGCTGGTCGAATCCGTGTTTTCCTGGCCCGGTATCGGCCAATATGCCTACAAGAGCGCGCTGGCACTGGATCTGCGCGCGATCATGGGCGTCAGCCTGGTGGTTGCCGTCATCTATATCGTCGTCAACATGGCCGTGGATCTCATCTACGCGCTCATCGACCCGCGGATACGCCTCGGATGAGCGAAAGCAGCCTCTCCGCGCCCGAACTGGTCGTGCTGCCGCGCCGGCGCTTCCTGCGTCGCTCGGCATGGACGCAGCCACTTGGTCTGGTCGGCCTAGCGCTCCTCGTTGCCATCGTGCTGATGGCGGTGTTCGCGCCGTGGCTATCCGCGCATGGACCGATCGAGCAGGGTGCAAAACGCTTCATGGCGCCGAGCGCCGAGCACTGGTTCGGCACCGACCAACTCGGCCGCGATGTCTTTGCCCGCGTCATCTATGGCGCGCGCGTCTCGCTGCCCTATGCGCTGCAGCTCGTCATCATGGCCAGCGTCATCGGCACCATCGCCGGTGCGATCGCCGGCTATTTCGGCGGCTGGATCGATGGCGTCATCATGCGCGCCGCCGATCTCGTGATGGCCTTCCCGGATATCATCCTCGCCATGGCTGTTGTCGCGGCGCTCGGGCCCGGCCTGTTCAACGCGGTGCTTGCGGTCGTCGTCGTAAGCTGGCCGATCTATGCCCGCGTCGTCCGCTCGATGCTGCTGACGATCCGCGATGAACCTTATGTCCAGTCGAGCCGGCTGCTCGGCGTCTCCTCGGCGCGGGCGCTTTGGGTCGATGTGCGGCCGAATGTGGTCGGGCCGCTGGTCGTGCTGGCGGCGCTTGAATTCGGCCATGCCGTGCTGATCCTCGCCGGCCTTTCCTTCCTTGGCCTCGGCGCGCAGCCGCCGGCGCCCGAATGGGGCTCGATGGTCTCGGACGGCTCGAAATATTTCGACAAATGGTGGCTGAGCGTCTTCCCCGGCCTTGCCATCCTGCTCGTGGTGCTCGCGACGAACTTCGTAGGCGACACGCTGCGCGACGCGCTCGATCCGCGCACCGCCAAGGCGTTCCGCTGATCATGGCAAGCGTTTCGACCAAGCCGCCGCTGCTGTCGATCGAAGGTCTGACGATCTCGCTGCCGACCGCCGAGGGGCAGCGCGCAGAGGCGGTGCGCGGCGTGGATCTGGCCATCGGGCGCGGCGAGATCGTCGGCCTCGCTGGCGAGAGCGGCAGCGGCAAGACGTTGACGGCGCTCTCCGTACTCGGCCTGCTGCCAGGCGGAGCGCGGCCGGGCGGCCGCATTCTTTTCGAAGAGCGCGATCTTCTGGCGAGCGGGCGGACAGCGCGTTCCGTGCGCGGCGCCGAGGTTGCGATGGTCTTCCAGGACCCGATGACGGCGCTGCATCCGATGCTGTCGATCGGCCGGCAGATGACCGAGCATGTCCGCTTTCACCTTCATCTTAGCCAGCATGCGGCCGATGCCATTGCCGTCGAGATGCTCGACCGGGTCCGCATCCCCAATCCGCGCGAGGCGATGACCCGCTACCCGCACCAGTTTTCCGGCGGCATGCGCCAGCGCATCGCCATCGCCTCGGCTCTCGCTGCCGGGCCGAAACTGCTGATTGCCGACGAGCCGACGACCGCGCTCGACGTCACGGTTCAGGCCGGCATTCTCCGCCTCATCGAAGGTCTGCGCCGAGAGCTCCAACTGTCCGTTCTTTTGATCACGCATGATCTCGGCGTGATGTCGGCGCTCGCCGACCGCGTCTATGTCATGTATGCCGGCCGCGTCGTCGAGCGCGGCGCGCGATCCGACGTTTTTGCGTTGCCGCGGCATCCCTATACGCGCGGTCTTCTCGATGCCCTGCCGCATGGCAGCCCGTCCGATCATCCGCTCAGGGCGCTGCCGGGCTCCCCGCCGGCGATCGGGCGTTTCCCGGCCGGCTGTGCCTTTCATCCGCGCTGCCGCTTTGCCGAAGATATCTGCCGGGCCGACGTGCCGGACCTCATGCCGGTGGCGCCCGGTCGGGCGATTGCCTGCCCCATCGATCCATTGATGGCGGTGCGGGCATGAGTCTCCTGTCGATCCGTGACCTCGTCGTCCGCTATCGCGGCCATTCGGGCGCGACGGTAACGGCCGTTGCCGGCTGCGACCTCGATGTCGAGGAAGGGCAGATCGTGGCGCTGGTCGGCGAATCCGGCTGCGGCAAGTCTTCGCTCGGCAAGGCGGCTGTCGGCCTGATCCGGCCGGCGTCAGGCAGCGTCACCTTCGATGGTGAACGGGTGGAGCCGCTCGGGCAGCGCGCGCGTCCCGCGGCGCAGCGGCGGCTGCAGATGGTGTTCCAGGATCCGTTTTCCTCGCTCAATCCGCGCCGCCGCATCGCCGATCTGATTGGCGACGGGTTGCGCGTTTCGGAAGGGCATGGCGGAAAGCGCCTGTCGGTCGGGGAATGTCTCGAGCGTGTCGGCCTTTCGGCTGCCATCGCCGATCGCTTTCCGCATCAGTTCAGCGGCGGCCAGCGCCAGCGCATTGCCATCGCCCGTGCACTCGCCGCGCAGCCGCGCTGCATCGTCGCCGACGAGCCGATCTCCGCCCTCGACGCTTCGGCACAGGCTTCGATCGCCAATCTTCTCGTGTCGCTGGTCGACGATCTGAAGGTCGGACTGCTGTTCATCTCGCATGATCTTTCAATCGTGCGGCGCATCGCCGACATCACGACCGTGATGTATCTCGGCCGTATCGTCGAGACCGCACCGAGCGAGCCGCTCTGGCGCGCGCCGCTGCATCCCTATTCGGCCGGTCTCATCGGCGCGATCACGGAACCGGATGGGCGCGGCCGCATGCCGGCAGACCTTCCTGGTGACGTGCCCGATCCTTCCGCGCCGCCGGCTGGCTGCCGCTTCCATCCGCGCTGCCCGATCGCCATTCACCGATGTGCGGTAGAGGTTCCGGAACGGCGCGTGCTCGGTCCGGGCCGGACCGCCGCCTGTCATCTTGCGGAGCCGGTCGCAGCCTTCGTCTGACGCGCCGCGCTTCGCCGCCAAACTGGAGACCATGATGTCCCGATATCAACAACGCATGCAGCGCTTCCAGGCCTTGATCGCCGGCGCGGCCGACCTCGTCTTTTTCCATATCGGCACCGATCTCGACTATCTGACCGGCATCCACCGCGACATCCCGAATTATGGCCGCGTGCTCCATCCAGGCGCCTGGCTGGAGGGCGCTTGGCTCTCGGCGGAGCGTGCGCCGATTTTGACACTGCCGCGGATGACGGCGGAGCTTGGCGGCAAGGGCGGCATCTCCGGCTTCGAGACCCGCGTGCTTGGCGATTGGGATGACCCGGCCGTGATGGCCAAGGGCATCATCGACGAGATGAAGCTGTCAGCCTCGCCGCGGATCGCGGTCAGCGAGAATGCCGAGGCCGAGTCGCTGATCCAGATTCAGAAGCTCATTCCCGATGCCCGCTTCGTCTCGGCGACGGCCCTGCTGCGCAAGCTCCGCGTCATCAAGGATGCCGAGGAGATCGAGACGATGCGCGCCGCCGGCCGCATCACCGAGGCGGCGCTGACCGATGCGGCGGCGACCTTCAAGCTCGGCATGACGGAACTCGATGTCGTCGCCGAGCTCGACTACCAGATGAAGCGGCACGGCTCGCTGGGGCCGTCCTTCACGACCTCGCTCTACAATACCGGCACCAACCACCCGATGCTGCTCGGCCAGCCGCTGAAGACCTGGCCGCGCAAGCTCAACCCGCCGGTCTCCGTGCTGCTCGACTTCGGCGCCGTGCATGACGGCATGTGTTACGACTATGGCCGCACGGTCTCCTTCGGCACGCCGAGCGCCGAGCAAATCAAGGTGCATCGCCTGATCATGGACGCGCAGGCGGCGGGCATCGCGGCCCTGAAGGCGGGGCAGGCGACCTGCGCCGAAGTCGATGCGGCAGCCCGCAGCGTCATCGCGGACGCCGGCTATGACAAGGCCTTCCGTCACCGCCTCGGCCACGCGATCGGCTCCGACGTGCATGAGCCACCCTTCCTGACCAAGGGCAGCGATACCATCGTTCAGGAAGGCATGATCTTCACCGTCGAGCCGAGCATCCTGCAGGATGGCAGCTTCAGCGCCCGTGTCGAAGACTGCATCGTGGTACGGCCGGGTGGCGGCGAGCCGCTAACACGCGGCTTCCAGGACCTGATCGTCGTCGAGTGAGACTAATGCAGTTTGCCGGCGGGCCGGTCGGTCTCGTCGGCAGCTGCGGCCTCCGCCGTCCGGCGGCGGTGAATGGCAGCGCCGAGCGCGGCGACCCAGGTCCGCGCCGGCTTGAAGTCGGGATCGGCAACGCCGTTCTCGATTTCGGCGATCAGCGTGTCGAGCTTCAGGGTGATGACGTCGAGCGTCTCGCGGTCGTAGCGATCCGTGGCGGGATCGGCCTCGACCTCGCGGCGGATGATCGCGAGCGCGTCGCGCCAGGCGACCGGATCGGCGAAGGTGACATCCTGCTGGAGCGCATGATGCAGCGCGCCAAGAAGTTCGAGAACGTCCATCGTTCGGATCTCCTGCGATCGGTGTCCTGACCTTATCGACCGGGAGGCGGCGCGCATCAACCCTCTTGGCGCAAGGAGCGTGCGCTGCGACGGCGCGGCTTCCGCGCCCAGGTGTTTCATACTAGCTTGGCGGCCCGCCGCGCGAAGGCGGGCAGGCGCGTGGAGGCCAGTGTGGACGTTCCGAGCTACGACATCTTCGTCATCGGCGGCGGCATCAATGGCTGCGGAATTGCGCGCGATGCCGTTGGTCGCGGCTACAGCGTCTGCCTCGCCGAGATGAACGATCTGGCGAGCGGCACGTCCTCGGCCTCGACCAAGCTGATCCATGGCGGCCTGCGTTATCTCGAATATTACGAGTTTCGCCTGGTGCGCGAAGCGCTGATGGAGCGCGAGGTGCTGTGGGCGCTGGCGCCGCACATTATTCACCCCATGCGCTTCGTGCTGCCCTATGCCAAGGGCCTGCGGCCGGCATGGCTGATCCGCCTCGGCCTCTTCCTCTATGATCATATCGGCGGCCGGAAACTGCTGCCGGCGACGCGCACGCTCGACATGCGCCGTGATCCCGCGGGCAAGCCGCTGAAGCCCGGCTTCACCACCGCTTTCGAATATTCCGACGGCTGGGTCAACGATGCGCGCCTCGTCGTCCTCAATGCGCGCGATGCCGCTGATCGCGGCGCCGCCGTCCATGTGCGCACCAAGGTCGTCTCGGCGCGGCGCGACGGCGATCAATGGCTGGTGACGATGGAGAACCGCCGGAGCGGCGCGCAGGAGACCGTGCGCGCCCGGCTCATCGTCAATGCGGCCGGACCTTGGGTCGACCATGTCCTGACCGATACGCTCGGTCGCAACGATGCGCATCATGTCCGCCTCGTGCAGGGCAGCCATATCGTCGTGAAGAAGAAGTTCGACGATCCGCGCGCCTATTTCTTCCAGAATCGCGACGGCCGGATCATCTTTGCGATTCCCTATGAGGATGATTTCACGCTGATCGGCACGACCGATCAGGACTATCCCGGCGATCCGCACAGTGTCGTGATCAGCGAAGGCGAGATCGATTATCTCTGTGCTGCCGCCAGCGAATATTTCGTCGAGCCGGTCACGCGCGCCGATATCGTCTGGACCTATTCAGGCGTTCGCCCGCTGTTCGACGATGGCGCGTCCAAGGCGCAGGCCGCGACGCGTGACTATGTGCTGAAGGATGAGCCGGTTCCGGGCGCTCCGGCCATCAATGTCTTCGGCGGCAAGATCACCACCTATCGCCGCCTCGCGGAATCCATGCTGGAGAAGATCGAGCATCATCTCGGCAAGAAAGGCGAAGCCTGGACGGCATCGAAGCCTCTGCCGGGCGGCGAGTTCCCGGCGACCGGCTTCGAGCCGGAGCTTGCCCGACTTTCGGAGGCCTTTCCGTTCCTGAAGCCTGCGCATGGGCGGCGGCTCCTTCGGCTTTATGGCACCCGCGCCTTCATCATGCTTGGCGACGCCAGAAGCGAGGCCGATCTCGGCCGCCGGTTCGGCGCCGACCTCTTCGAGGTCGAGATTCGCTATCTCGTGGCGCATGAATGGGCGGCGAGCGCCGAGGACATCCTCTGGCGCCGCACCAAGCTCGGCCTTCGCTTCAGCAAGGACGAGACCATGGCGCTGGACGCCTGGCTGGCGGAATCTTCCGTCGGAGCCGTCGCGGAATAAACCTCCGCGACGCCTACCGTTTCTTCCAAAGAAACGCGCCGCCCTCGATGCCGGCCTCGTTGTCGGCGAGGCTGACATTCTTCGTCACGTCCAGCTCGACATGCTTGGCATTGCCCCCGCCGATATAGAGACGGTCATAGTGGAGCAGGGTGTAGATCAGGCCGATCGCCTTCTCGACGCGCTTGTTCCAGTGCTTCTTGCCCTTGTCCTCAAAGGCGGCATTGCCGAGATATTCGTCATAGGTCTTGTCGCCGTGGATCGGATGGTGCGCCAATTCCATATGCGGCATCAGTTCGCCATCGCGGAACAGCGCGGTACCAGCGCCGGTGCCGAGCGTCAGCACGAATTCGAGTCCCTTGCCCGAGACGATCGCCATGCCCTGCATCTCGGCGTCGTTGATGATGCGAACCGGATGGCCGCCGAGACGCTTGGATAGGCCGTCGGCGAGGTTGAAGCCTGCCCAGTCCTCGGTTCCGAGATTGGGCGCGGTAAGGATACAGCCATTGCGGACAACGCCCGGAAAGCCGACCGCGATGCGGTCATAGGGCGGGAAATCCAGCACAAGGCCGGCGATGGCGTCGAGAAACACCTTGGGTGGACAGGGATGCGGCGTTTCCACCCGCGCGCGCTCGTTGATGAGCGCGCCCTTGTCGTCGATCACGGCCGCCTTCAGTCCGGTGCCGCCGACGTCGATCGCGAGAATGCCCGTCACGTTCTTCTCCATTGCTGTCATCAGCGGCTGCCGCGATGCGCATCGTGGCGCACCCGCTCGACCGTGACTTCGAAGTCGACATTCTCCCAGCGGTTCGAATCCGGCCAGAAGAAGGTGAAGTGGATGGTGCGGCCGGCGGCAATGCGCGCCGTATCGATATCGAGCATCTGGATGCCAAATGCGTTGCGGGCCGTCGGCGTATCCTCCGTCGTCGCCCAGTTGTCCTTCGACCAATGCACGATCGCCGGGGCTTCGACCTCGATCCTGAGGGCGCGGCCATGCGAGACGGTGCGGATCTTCTGCGTGAAACGCCACACGCGGACGTCAGCCTTTGTCTTGTCATGCTGGTAGCGCTTCACGGTCTGTGGCGGCATGTCGAACACCGCACCGTCGCGCAGCGAACGCAACAGCTTGATATGCTCGGAATGCGCCCAGACCAGCGGCATCGCGCTGCCCGACGGGTGGCCATGATAGAGCTCGCGCTCGGGAATATCGGTGCTGTCCCAGACCTGTTCAGGCAGCATGCCACCCGAGCTTGCGGATTGCTCCAGCGTGTCGAGCAGCTGCTCGGCGACGGCGATGCGCCCTGCGGCGATCTCGTAATGCGCCCGTTCGCCGGTCAAGAGTGGCCAGGGGCGTCCGACGCCCGTGCCATCGAAGGGGCGGCCGTCTTCGTGTTCGCCATAGCCGTCGCCATTGTAGCGATACCAGATCGGTCCCTGCGGCAGCTCGGCCTTCAGCGTCGCGTCGATCGCCGTCACCGTGTTGACGATACGCGGATCGTCGGCGGCGCGCAGGCCGAAGCGGACCAGCGCCAGCGCGTCGGGGCTGATCAGCATCGTGGCGTGCTTGGACATGTCGGCCGGCGGCCGGTTCTTGATCGGCACGAAGCCGTCGAGCGGCGATGCGCCGTCGGCGGAATCCGCCGTGGCGATGCGCACATAGTAACCTTCGATGCCGAGTTGCTTGCTGAGCTCGGTTCCCGTTGCATAAGTCCAGTATTCGACGTCGTCGTTCCAGCTGTCGGCCGTCTGGCGGAGGTAATGCGCGGCCTCGGTCCGTCCACCGATCTCGAGCAGGTCGGCGGCGGCGAGGAGACCGGCAATCTCGACTGCGAGGGTGAAGGGCGAATAGCCGGCGTCCTCCTCCCAGCGATCCTGGCCGGTCACCGGACCGTTGCAGACGATGAAATGCGCCGCCTTCTCGATCATCGGCAGGATGCGGGCGATCTCGATACTGTCGAGATGGCCGCGCCGATGCAGCATGTCGGCAAGAATGAGCGGGAAGGCACATTCGTCCATCTGGACGCCGCCCCAATAGGGCGAGCCGTCGAGCCAGACATTCTGCGACCAGTGGCCATCGGCCTCCTGAATGGCAGTCAGATAGGCGAGCACGGCCTTAGCTTCGTCGACCGCCCCGGCGGCCAGGAAGCCGCCCGCGGTCTCGACGAGATCGCGCGGCCAAACGAGATGATAGCCGCCGAGATCCTCATCGCCCTTCGAGAAGCCCCAGGGGATGGAAAGGCTGGCAATCGTGGCGCCCGGGAAGGAAGCCGGCTGATGCGTCGCGAGGACGGCGGCGCTGATGCGATAGCTGTTCAGGTTGCTGGCGCCTGCCGGCCGGTCGAGCGGCAGCAACCGCTTCTGATAGGCACGCCAGCCGATCGAATAGGCGCGGCGGGCGACGTCGAAGCCAGCCTGCAGGCTCGATTGAGCCTTGTAGGCCGCTTCTTCCCATCGTGAGCCGAAGGCGATGGCGATCAGCGCCTCGCCGCCATTCGAAAGATCAATTTCGGCGGAGAGCGCGACGTTGCCATCGACGGCCTGCTGCCAGCGCTCGTCGAGTTCGCCCGTCCGGTTCAACTGCTGCCAGCCATCCGATGCGCCGACATACCCCACCGACCGGGCCAGAAACGGCACCGAGCAGGCGACCGCCAAGGCCCCGGCCTTGGCGCCGGTCGCAAACAGCATCGGCGTGCCCTTGTAGTCGCCGACCCAGCCTGTGTTGTTCTTGCCGCCATTGATGAGATGGGGCGCGATGAGCCCGAACACACGGTAGTCGCTCGCGGCCCCCTGCAGTGCCTCGAAAGTGAGGCGCTGCAGCAATGTCTCGCGCTTCGGATCGGTCAGGATTTCCTTCTCGATGCGCCAGCGTCCATCGCGCGCCGTGTTGGTCAGCCGGAACGCGGGAACGCCTTCCTCGATCATGGCGATGCCATGATCCGCCTCGCGCTTCTCTTCGGCGAAATAGCCGTCGGGCCCGGTGACGACAAAGCCGAAATCGCGGGTACAGGCAGCATCGACGCGCGGCCAGTAGATCTCGTTGAGGATGCCATGGCTGACCGTGAACCAGATCCGGCTTGCCGCGGTCCCTGCCGTTCCCACCCCGCTCTTGGCGCTCGACGTCCAGCGCGGCGGCAGTCCCGGCTTGCCTGGCGGCACGGTGTCGGATGGCTCCATGGTCTTCTCCCACATTTTTGGGCTTGCAGCCTAGGAGCGGTTCCGTCGTAAATCCACGCGCTCGGTGGGCTATAACTCCCGCCGACAGCCTGACGCGACCTTCCGTTCCCCGCTGATTCGCTCCGGTCTTAACACTTCCTCAGAGCTAGCCGTAGCAAGCAATGACTGACGTCAGGTGAATCGATTTCGAGAAAGGGACAGCCGATGACAGCGTTTCCCGGCAAGCCGGTGATGCCGAAGGATGCGACGCCCGCGCCGCCTTCCACCATGATCATCTTCGGCGGGTCTGGCGACCTGACCAAGCGGCTGGTGATGCCTTCGCTCTATAATCTCGCACGTGACGGTGCGCTCGATCCTGCATTCAGCGTGATCGGCGTCGATATCGTCGATCACAGCGAGGACGACTATCGCAGCTTCCTGACCGATACGGCCAAGGAACTGGCGAAAGCCGCCGGCGGAGCGGTCGACCAGGACGCCTGGGCGTGGCTGATGAAGCGCACGGGCTATGTCGTCGGCAACTTCGATGATCCCGCGACGTATCAGACGATCCACGAACGGATCGCCGCCAACGAGCCGGCCTCGCATGGCGCCGTCTTCTATTTCGCGGTGGCGCCCCGCTTCTTCGGGCCGATCGCCGATCATCTCGACAAGGCCGGTCTGCTGGCGGAGGATGAGACCGAGTTCCGCCGCATCGTCGTCGAGAAGCCGTTTGGCATGGACCTCGCCTCGGCAAAGGCGCTGAACGCGCAGCTCTTACGCGCCGCCGACGAGAGCCAGATCTTCCGCATCGACCATTTCCTCGGCAAGGAGACGGTGCAGAACGTGATGGCGATGCGGTTCGGCAACGGCATCTTCGAGCCGATCTGGAACCGCAACTTCATCGACCATATCCAGATTACGGCCGCCGAGACCGTGACGGTCGAGCGGCGCGGCCGTTTCTACGACGCCACGGGCGCGATGCGCGACATGGTGCCGAACCACATGTTCCAGCTGCTCGCCATGATCGCGATGGAGCCGCCGAATTCCTTCGATGCCGATGCGATCCGCACCGAGAAGGCGAAGGTGATCCAGGCGATCAAGAAGCCGAGCCCGACCGAGGCGGCCGCCTATGCCGTACGCGCGCAATATGCGGCCGGTGAGATCGGCGGGGTTGCGGTCAAGGATTATCGCGAGGAAGCGGACGTTTCGCCGACAAGCCGGACCGAGACCTATGTCGCGCTGAAGCTCGAGGTCGAGAACTGGCGTTGGTCGGGCGTGCCGTTCTATATCCGCACCGGCAAGGCGATGTCGGTGCGCAAGACCGAAATCGTGGTCCAGTTCAAAAGCCCGCCGCATACGCTGTTCCAGGACACCCCCACCAACAGCCTGCAGCCAAATGCGCTCGTCGTCCGGGTGCAGCCCGACGAAGGCATATCGCTGCGTCTTGCGGCGAAGATCCCGGGCCGCGCAGTGCGGCTTGCCGAAGTCGACATGGACTTCCGTTATGCGGACTATTTCAAGCGCGACCCTTCGACCGGCTATGAGACGCTGATCTATGACTGCCTCGTCGGCGACGCGACCTTGTTCCAGCGCGCCGACAATATCGAGGCCGGCTGGGCTGCGGTCGAACCCATCCTCGAGGCGTGGGCCAATACGCCCGGCGAGATCTATCACTATCCGGCCGGCTCGGCCGGGCCAGCCGCCGCCGATGCCCTGATCGAACGGGACGGCTTCTCCTGGTTCTCCCTCGACGAGAAGGCTCCCAAATGACCGGACGCGCCCTGCCGAAGCGGATTTCGCTCCTTGTCTCCGACGTCGACGGCACGATCGTGACACCGAGCCCCAACAAGCATGTCGCGCCGGCGACGATCGAGGCCGTGGCGCGGCTGCGGGCCGCCGGGATTGCCTTTTCGATCGTCTCGAGCCGCCCGCCGCGCGGAATGCTTTCGGTGGCCGGTCCGCTGGGCGTCGATCAATTCGCCGGCTTCAACGGCTCGTCGATCGTTGCCGCCGACCTGACGCCGATCGAACAGCATTTCGTGCCCGAGGCGGCCGCCCGCCTCGCTGTCGACGCGTTGCGCAAGGTCGGCGTCGATGTGTGGGTGTTCGCCGATGGCGAATGGTTCGTGACCGACATCAACGGCCCCTATGTGGCGCATGAGGTCCACACCGTCGGCTTCGAGCCGACCGAAGTTGCGGATTTCGGCGATCACATCGCGCGGGCCGGCAAGATCGTCGGCTCGTCCAAGGATCCGGACCTGCTCATTCGCTGCGAGGAGGAATTGCAGCATCTGCTCGGCGATAGCGCGTCGGCCAAGCGGTCGCAGACCTATTATCTCGACGTGACGCATCCGAGCGCCGACAAGGGCTATGCAGTCAAGGCGCTCGCCAGCCATTTCGGCGTGCCTCTCAACGAAGTGGCCGTGGTCGGCGACATGGTCAACGACCTGCCGATGTTCGCCGTCGGCGCGCTCGCGATCGCGATGGGCAATGCCAGCGACGACATCAAGGCGCAGGCCGATTATGTCACCACCTCGAATGCCGAGGACGGGGTCGCGCATGCGATCGACGCGGTGATTCTGCCGCGCGCGTCCTGAGCGGAAGCGCTGGTCCGCGGGCCGCCGACCGAACGGTGGCGGCCTGTTGATCCCGGCATCGCGCTACGAGGAACCGTTGCCGTCATCCATCCGTTGGACCAAGGTTCTGTAGTCCTCGGAGAATGATGATGCGGATTGCCCAGGTTGCGCCGCTGCTCGAAGCCGTGCCGCCGCGCCTCTATGGCGGCACGGAGCGTGTCGTTTCGTGGTTGACCGAGGCGCTTGTCGCGGAGGGGCATGACGTCACGCTGTTTGCGACCGGGGATTCGCAGACCAGAGCTCGCCATTTCGTGACGCGGGCCGAAGCCAGTCGCGGCGCCGGACGCGATCATGCGGCGTTGGCGGATGTCTTCGCGCATGTGCGCAGCCAGATCGACGACTTCGATATCGTCCATTTTCACACTGAATTCGCACATTTTGGGGCCTTTCCGGGCGCCGAAAACAAATGTCTCACGACGCTGCATCTCCGGCTCGACAGCGACGAGGCCGCAGCCGCGGTGGCCGCTCATCCGGAAATGCCGCTGGTGTCGATTTCGGACAACCAGCGCCTGCCGCTTCCGGGCGCACGGTTCGTCGCGACCGTACCGCATGGCATGCCGGAAGACATGATCACGGAGGGAGACGGGTCCGGCGGGTATCTGCTGTTTCTTGGCCGGATTTCTCCGGACAAGCGACCCGACCGTGCCATCGCCGTCGCCTCTGCGCTCGGCCTGCCGCTCAAGATCGCCGCGAAGGTCGATGCCGTCGACGAACGCTATTTCAGGGAAGAGATCGAGCCGCTGCTGGCGACCGAGGGCGTTGACTATCTCGGCGAGCGCGATGACAGCGGCAAGGCGGAATTGCTGGGCAAGGCGCAAGCCTTGCTGTTTCCCATCGATTGGCCGGAACCGTTCGGTCTCGTGATGATCGAGGCCATGGCAGCCGGAACGCCCGTGGTCGCCTGGCGGGCCGGTTCCGTGCCCGAGGTGATCGAGCCCGGCGTCACCGGGCGCATCGTCGAGAGCCTCGATGAGGCGGTTGAGGCGGTGCGATCGATCGGCGCGTTGTCGCGTCCGCGCATCCGCAAGGAATTCGAACGACGCTTCACGGCGCATCGCATGGCGCAGGATTATGTGAACGTCTACCGGATGCTTCTCGGCGGCTGAGGCTAGGGGCTGTCAGCCGGCGTCCCGGTGCAGCCATGAAAACGCCTCGGCAAGGTTCGCCGCTGCGACCGGCTTTGCGCAGTGCCCGATGGCGGCGTAGCGGAGGGGAATCTCGGAGGCTTCCAGTCCGGTTGCGAATACAAAGGGAATGCCGCGTTCGAGCAACATGTCGGCGACCGGAAAAGCGAGCTCGCCGAAGAGGTTCACGTCCACGACCGCTGCATCGAGACGTTCAGCCTCGGCAATGACGCGCAGGGCCCCTTCGACGGTACCAACCGGCCCGAGAACGATGGCTGCCGCGCGTGCAAAATTCTCCGCCAGATCAAACGCGATCAGGTCGTCGTCCTCGACAATGAGAATATGCAGGCCCGAGAGCAGGAGAGGCGAGCTGTTCATGGCCGTGAATGGCCGTCCGGTTCAGAATTGGCGGCTTGTGGGATAAGCGGACCGATGGCCCGCCCGATCAATGCGCGCCGCCCTTGCGGCCGGCATCCGACGCGCGATCGCGCTCCTTGGGGAGGGCCCCCGACTTTGCCGCCGCACCCGATGCCTTGGTGCCGCCATGCGAGGCGGAGCCGCCCTTGCGGCCGGCGGCGGCGGCGAGTTCACGGTTCATCGAGAAGCTGCGCTTTTCATGGGGGACGCTCTCGCCGCCCTTCCGACCCGCATCGGCCGCGAGACGCCGATCCTGCGAAAAACTGCGCTTTTCATTCGGAACGCTCTCGCCGCCCTTGCGCGCGATGTCGCGCTGCTTGTCCCCGTCCATCGAGGCGAAGCCGCGGCCAGATGTGTTCGAGTGCTCAGCCATGGCGATGCTCCTTGGGTGAATTGGATTGGCCGCTCGCGCCGCGGTGGCGCCGCGCGACTGCATACCAATCCCGGCCTGCTTACCTTCGTTCCCGAAATTTCGTTTCCAAATCACGTGGTTCTATAGAATGGCTCAGGTCTAGCTTTCCGGATCCGAGGATAGAAATTCGTCGCGCCCGATTTATCGGGGCTGTTTGCCGGATCGTGCGTGCAACCCGGGGTCCGCGCAGTGCGTTTCGTCAGTCCGCAGGCGAGGGCGCGATGAAACGACAGGGCAGGATCAGGATCGGTGTCTCCGGCTGGACCTATGCGCCCTGGCGTGGCCATTTCTATCCGGAGGGACTCGCCCACAAGAGCGAGCTTGCCTTTGCGGCCGATGCGTTTCCGAGCATCGAAATCAACGGCACGTTCTATCGGCTCCAGCGGCCGGAAACATTTCGGCACTGGGCGGAGGAGACGCCAGAGGATTTCGTCTTCGCAGTGAAAGGCCCGCGTTACATCACCCATATGCGGCGCCTGCGCGAGCCCGAGGCGCCGCTTGCCAATTTCTTCGCATCGGGCGTGCTCGAACTCGGCGCGAAGCTGGGGCCGGTGCTGTGGCAGTTTCCGGCGAGCTTTGCCTTCGATGCCGAGCGTCTCGATGCCTTTTTCGCGCTGCTGCCGCATGATGCCGAGGCCGCGCTGGCGCTCGCGAGGAAGCACGATGCGCGCCTCTCCGGGATAGAGCTGCCGCCCCATGTCGAGCCCCATCGGATCCGCCATGCGATCGAGATCCGGCATGACAGCTTTCGCAACGCGGAATTCATCGCACTCTTGCGGCAGCGCAAGGTGGCGCTCGTCTGCGCCGATACGGTCGAATGGCCGCGCCTGATGGATCTCACGGCCGACTTTGCCTATCTCCGCCTGCACGGTTCGGAGGAGCTTTACCGCAGCGGTTACACCGATGCGGCCCTCGATCGCTGGGCACGGCTCGTTCGCGCCTTCGCCGATGGAAAGAAGGCTGATGATGCCGAGCATGCCGGTCCGCCCGATCCCCATCCCGCGCCGCGCGACGTCTATGCCTATTTCGACAACACCGACAAGCGCCATGCCCCTGATGATGCGCGGACCTTGATGCGGAAGCTCGGGCTCGCCACCGACGGCGAGAGCCAGGGGCTGGCGGCCGAGGCGGGGCATGCGAGGAGACGTCCGTCATGACGGAATCGCTCTTTCCAGATCCGCCAGTCCGCGGGACCGCGCCCGCCGATGCCGCCGAGCGGCTTGCCGCCGCAGCCGAGGAGGCGCGGCACTGTCGACGCTGCCCGCTCTATCGCGACGCGACGCAGGTGGTGTTCGGGGAAGGGGCTATCGGCGCTTCGATGATGCTGGTCGGCGAGCAGCCGGGCGACCAGGAGGATATTGCGGGCCGGCCTTTCGTAGGCCCGGCCGGAAAGCTGCTCGATCGCGCGCTCGCCGATGCCGGCATCGATCGGTCAAGCGTCTATGTCAGCAATGCCGTGAAGCACTTCAAATATGAGATGCGCGGCAAGCGGCGGCTGCACAAATCGCCCAATCGCGGCGAGGTCGAAGCGTGTCGCTGGTGGCTCGCGCAGGAACTCGATCTCGTCCGGCCGCATCTCGTGGTGGCCCTCGGAGCCACGGCCGCCCAGGCCTTGATGCGGCGCACCGTCGTGCTGTCGCGCGAAGGCGGCCGGGCGCTCGTCTGGGCCGATGGCAGCCATGGCCTTGCCACGATCCACCCCTCGGCCGTCCTGCGCCAGCGCGATGAGCCCTCACGTGCTGAAGCCTATGACGGCCTCGTGCGCGGCCTCATCGAGGCGGCGCGCCTCGCCGCTGGCTGAGTGAGGGACGCAGCCTTTCGCGCCGGTGAGCATTGGGTGGCTGCAACGAGAGGAGACAGTGATGAACGAGTCGCTCGCGGACAAGAGCAGCCGAGAGGCCAACCAGACGACCGATGACGAGCTCGGCCAGCTCGGCCCCTTCCAGCCGATGGACACTGCGCCGCGCGATGGCACGCTCATCGTCGGCCGCGAGGAAGACGGAGCCTGTCATCTGATGCGCTGGCGCAGCAAGGCGCGGATGTTGGAAGAAGATGGTGCCGAGGACCAGGGAACCGCCCCCTATTGGGCGCGCTGGCGGACCGATACCGGGCTGAACCCGGTCGAATGGGCGCCGACAAGCCTGACGCCTGAAGAGACCCTCGACCGGACGTGATCCGTCACGCTCTGGCGGTGCCCATCGCCATCAGCCTTGCCAGCGCGCTCTCGCCCCGACTGCGCTGGTGTCCGGCGCGGGTGCGCCGGAGAACGGACGGCAGAACGCCATCCTCGAACGCCTTCACGACGATGGCATGGACATAGCTTTTCCGGACGACCGCAGGGGTGTTGGCGAGTTCGGCGGCGATCAGGCGCATGACCTCGGCGACCTGGCGGCGGCGCATACGCTCCGAGCGCGCGGGGGCGAGGCTTGCGAGCTGCTCCGTCGCGGCGGCGCTTGCGGCCAGCATGCGGAAATCCTTCGCCGAGATGTCGCGGCCCGAGATGCGCTTCAGATAGGCGTTGATGTCGTCGGACCGGATCGTCTTCACGGCGCCGCTGTCATCGCGATATTGCAGCAGGCGCCGGCCCGGCAGCGTGGCGATGCGGCGGATGGCGCGGGCGAGCTGACGGTCGATGACCGCGCAGCGAATGGTGCTGCCGCCCTTGCCGCGGAAGCAAAGCGTCAATCCCGATGTCGATAGACGAACCTGCCGCTTGAGAAGGGTCGCCGCGCCATGCGCGCCGTTCGATTCGAGATAGATTTCGCCGCCGACGCGGATATGAGTTTCGTCGATGATCGCGACGGCGGCGGCCAATGCCTTGCGCCGGCTGAGCGCGGGGCTTGCGACATCGCGGTGGACCGCCGCGCGGATCCGCGGCAACACCTTGATGATCTCTGCCAGCCGCTCGGCCTTGCGCGCCTCGCGTTCGACGTCCCAATCCGGGTGATAGCGGTATTGCAGCCGCCCCGCGACGTCGCGCCCGATCGCCTGGAGATGGGCGGTCGGCTGTGACGCGATGCGCACCTCCGTATAGGCGGGCGGAATGGCGAGGCTGCGGATACGTGCCAGCGTTTCGGGGTCGCGGATCTGCACTCCATTTGCGTTGAAATAGGCATAGCCGCTTCCACGCCGGCGCCGCTCGATATCGAGCGCATCAGCACGGATGGGTTGGAGCGCATTACCGCTGTCGGACATGAGGAACTCCGATGATCGCCGCCTGGCGCGGCCGCAGAGTTCAATCGCCGAAGGGCTGTCCGGTTCCGCCTGAATTCAATATGCAAAGCGGTTGAGGAGCGGCGGCGTGCGAAGCACGAGGCGATCGCCGGGGCCGTGGACGGCGGCGAACATCAAGCCGGCGAAGAACGTGAAGTGATCGACGAAGAAGCCGAACTCGGCCTGGTTGCCGTTCCAATGCGACGGGCCATGGAAGGCGAAGGCGAGAAAGAGCACATAGATCGCCGCGAGGACGGCCGTCTCGCAGAAGAAGGCTCCGGTCAGGAACCCGATTGCGAGCGCCAGCTCGAAGAAGGCGGCGATCCAGGCGAGCGCGAGGGCGAAGGGGAACCCGGCCGCAGCGATATAGGTCGCGGTCTGGCCGATATCGGCGAATTTGAAGGCGAGCGCCATGACGAAGACGCCGCCGAAAATAAGCCGGGCGACGAGGATGGCTGCGGTTTTGGCCACGGTGTTCTCCTGTTCGATCCATGCAGCATCCGCTGCTCCTGCAAGGACGGACGAGTGGCGGCCGTGCCGACAGGGCTGAACATGGAAGGCGTTCGCGGCGCCTATGGTTTCGGCGGCCGGGAGAAGGGGGCGAGATGATCCTTGCGGCGGATCGTGATCGGCGAGGCAGCGCTTCGCCGTGGACACAGGGCTCAGTGATAGCCGATTTCGGCCCGCACCTTGCCGCGGAACACCCAATAGGACCAGGCCGTGTACATCAGCACCACCGGCAGCAGGACCAGCGTGCCGACGAGCAGGAAGGCCTGCGTCGCCTCGGAGGAGGCGGCGTCCCAGAGCGTATATTTGTAGGGCACGATCATCGGGAAGAGGCTGATCGCGATGCCGATATAGGACAGCGCGAACAGGCAGGCGGCGCCGATGAAGGGGCCGGCCTCCCGTGACGAACCGAGCGCGCGCCATGTCAGGAAGGCGGCGACGAGTGCCAGGATCGGCACCGGCGCGAAAATGATGATGTTGGGGAACGAGAACCAGCGCGCGGCGACTGCCGGACTGGCGAACGGTGTCCAGAGGCTGACGATGCCGATCGCGACGACGACGCCGATGAGGCAGATGCGGCCCTGGCGCCGCGCCTCTGCCTGGACCGCGCCCTCGGTCTTCAGGATCAGCCATCCGGCGCCGAGCAGGCCATAGCCGAACATCAGCGCGATGCCCGTCAGGACCGAGAACGGCGTCAGGAAGTCGAAGGACGAGCCAGAGAAGGTCCGCCCGGTGACCTCGAAGCCCTGGATGAAGCTGCCGAGCACGACGCCCTGGGCGAAGGTGGCCGACGCCGAGCCATAGCAGAAGGCATGATCCCAGAACGTCTTGTGCTCGCTGTCGCGGAAGCGGAACTCGAAGGCGAGGCCGCGGAAGACCAGCGACAGCAGCATCACCAGTACCGGGAAATAGACCGCGGGGATGATGATCGCGAAGGCGAGCGGAAAGGCGGCAAGCAGCGCCACGCCGCCCAGCACCAGCCAGGTCTCGTTGCCGTCCCAGATCGGCGCGACCGAATTCATGATCAGGTTGCGCGAGGGCGTATCGGGGGCGAAGCCGTAGAGCATGCCGACGCCGAGATCGAAGCCGTCGAGCATCACATAGAAGAAGACGCCCATGCCGATGATGATCGTCCAGATCGGTACGAAATCGAGGACCGTGTTCATCGCCATGCTCCCTTAGTTCTCGACGGCGCCGGCGATCACCGGCGCATCCGGACGACCGCCCTTCACCGGGCTGTCATCCTCGCCGGTCGATGCCAGGCGCGGTCCTTTCCGCACGATGCGGTACATCAGCAGGATGCCCGTCGGATAGACGAAGAGATAGACCGTGACATAGCCGATCAACGAGATCAGCACGTCGAGCCCGGTCAGCGACGGCGACACGGAATCGGCGGTTCTCAGCATGCCGTAGACCGTCCAGGGCTGTCGCCCGACCTCGGTGATCAGCCAGCCCGAGATGACGGCGAAGAAGCCGATCGGGGTCGTGACCTGCAGCACCTTCAGATAGAGCGGGCTCGTGGTCAGGCGGCCGCGATAGCGCAGCCAGTTCCCCCAGACGACGAGCCCCAGCATGATCACGGCGAACCCGACCATGGCGCGGAACGCGAAGAACGGGATCACGACCGGAGGCCAGTCCTCGCGCGGGAAGGCATCGAGGCCCTGCACCTCACCATTGAGGGTATGCGTCCAAATCAGGCTGCCGAGATAGGGGATGTCGATGGCGAACAGATTGGTCGCGGTCTTCTCGTCGGGGATGGCAAACAGCGTCAGCGGCATCGACGGGCCCGTCTCCCAGATCGCCTCGAGCGCGGCGAGCTTGGCCGGCTGGTGCTGCAGCGTGTTGAGACCCTGCGCGTCGCCGACATACATCTGCAGCGGCACCAGCACGGTCAGCAGCCAGAGCGTCATCCTCATCATGACGCGACCTTCTTCGGCGAAGGTGCCGCGGCGGAGGAGGTAGGCGCTGACGCCCATGACCACGAAGCCGGTGGTGATGTAGAAGCCGATGACGTTATGCGTGAGGCGATAGGGGAAGGACGGGTTGAAGATCACATCGATCCAGGACTTCGGGAAGAACCGTCCATCGATGAGTTCGTAGCCGGCAGGCGTCTGCAGCCAGCTATTGGCCGACAGAATCCAGAATGTCGAAATGAGCGTGCCGAGGGCGACCATCAGCGTCGCGCCGAGATAGACCCAGCGCGGCACGAGGTTGCGGCCGAACAGCAGGACGCCCAGGAACGCCGCCTCGAGGAAGAAGGCAGTGAGCGCCTCATAGGCCAGGAGCGGGGCCAGCACATTGGCGGCTGCGTCCGACAGACGGCTCCAATTCGTTCCGAACTGGAACGGCATCACCACGCCGCTGACGACGCCCATGCCGAAAGAGACGGAGAAAATGCGGATCCAGAAGGTCGACAGCCGGAGATAAATCTCGCGCTTGGTGATGAAATAGGTGGTCTCGAGCACGGCGACATAGGAGGCCGTGCCGATGGTGAAGGCCGGCAGCATCACATGCCAGATGATGACCCAGGCGAATTGCAGCCGTGACAGGAAGAGTGCGTCGAGTTCCATCGCTGCCTCCGAAGGGTCTTGCGCCGCGCTGCCGCGTTGATGGCGGAGCCGTGTTCGTTGTGTGGCGAAGCTAGGGCGGTTCGGCGTGCTTGTCGATGCGCAGCCAGCGCCCTGCGGATTTCGCCGCAGGAGACGGGCCGCGCGATTGGAGCTCCGCAGCGGGTGCAAGCGGTGGCCCTGCCGGTTGGTTGACAGGCTGGCGCATCCGCGCTAATGATGGAGTCATAATCGTTTAGGTTGACCGGGGAGGCCATCAGGTCCGGCGGCTAAACGATTATAGCTATCGGAATTGTTCGACGGCTTGCGACTGCCTGCGTTTTTGGCGCCGCGGACCTAAACGATTAGGGTGGAGATATCCTTGCGCAAGTCGACGATGCGCGACATCAGCCGCGCGACTGGCCTTTCGATGTTCACCGTCTCGCGCGCGCTCAGCGGCGCCGATGGCGTTTCGGAGGAGAGCCGCGAGCAGGTCCAGAAGGTCGCCCGCGAACTCGCCTATATCCCGAACCGCGCCGCGCAGGAGCTGCGCCGCGCCAGCCGCGACAGCGTCGCGGTGATCACGGCGAGCACGTCGAACTCCTATTATCTCGACTTGATGGCCGGCATTCAGCAGGCGCTGCGCCCCTCGAACTGGACGGTCGTGGTCGGCGACGTCGCGGTCGACGGCGTCTATGACGCGCGCCTCGAGGATCGCATGGTGCAGCGGCTGATCGAATCGCGCATGGCCGGCGTCATCTCGACGCTGACGCTCTCGCCCGAGAACACCACGCTGCTCGCCAACTGGGATATCCCGGTGGTGTTCGTCGATTCGGCGCCGCCTGCGAGCGCGCCCGATTTTCCGAGCGTCACGACCGACAACTACAATGCCAGCCTCATGGTCGGCGCGCACATCGCCGGCCTTGGCCACAAGGAATGGCTGTTCCTCGTCTATCCGGCCAAATGGTCGACGCGTTTCGACCGCGAGCGCGGCATTCGCGATGCGGCGGCGCTGCACGGGGCAAGGCTGACGATCCTCGAGAGCGAGAACGATTCCGCCTCGGCCTACCGCACGCTCGCCGCCCATATCGAGGCGAATGGGCCGTTGCCGGACGTTCTCATCGTCGGCAACAACCCGCTGCTTCTCGGCGCGCTGAAGCTGCTGCGCGACCGCGGCATCGTCGTTCCCGATGCGATGGCGCTGGTCGCCTATGACGAATTCGCCTGGTCGACGCTGATCGACCCGCCGCTCACCGTCCTCAACGAGCGCAGCGAGGAGATCGGCCGCCGCGCCGCCGAAACGCTGTCGCGCATCATTGTCGGCCAGGCCGAGGCGGAGAAGCGCGGCGCCGCGAAGGCGCCCGTCTATCTGCCGGAATATCAGCAGCAGGTGCCGGCCGAACTCGTCATCCGCCGCTCCTGCGGCAGTCCCGCCGCTCGGCGCACCGAAGCGTCGTGATGAACCCCAATATCCGCGGCGCTGGTCGCGGACGCAGCAATCCACGCGCCTGAGGCGCGCTGGCCATGGGCGCTCTGCAGCCGGCGCCATCGATGATCCACGGCTGACCAGACATTTCGTCGGAGGAGACAACAATGAAGATGACACATCGCATCCGCCTGACGCTCGCCGCTTCCGCGGCGGCGCTCGCGATGCTCGCGGGCGCCCCGGCTGTGATGGCCGAAACCGCCCCGAAGAAGATCGAGAAGATCGGCCTTATGGTTCAGGACATGTCCAATCCGTTCTTCTCGGCGATGGACAAGGGCGCCAAGAAGGCCGCGGCCAAGATCGGCGCCAGCGTCAACACGCAGGATGCGCAGCTCGACCTCGCCAATCAGAACACCCAGATCGATGCCTTCATCCAGCAGGGCGTCAACCTGATCGTGATCTCGGCCGTGAACGAGGCCGGCATCGAGCCGGCGATCCAGCGCGCCAAGGACGCCGGCATCATCGTCATCGCCGTCGATACGCCGGCTCATGGCGCCGATGCCGTCGTGATGACCGATGCGGTGCAGGCCGGCGAGAAGTCCTGCGACTATCTGTTCACGCAGATGGGCGGCAAGGGCGAGGTCCTGCTCGTCGACGGCACGCCGATCCAGACGATCATCGACCGGATCAAGGGCTGCCGCAACGTCGCGGCGAAGTTCCCGGATATCAAGATCGTCGGCCAGCAGGCCTCCAAGAACGACCGCGCCTCGGGTCTCGCCGTGACCACCGACATGCTGACGGCCCATCCCGACGTCACCGGCATTTTCGGCATGAACGACCCGTCGGCGCTCGGCGCGGTGCTGGCCGTCGAACAGGCTGGCAAGGCGAGCCAGATCAAGGTGACGGGCGTCGATGGCAGCCCCGAGGCCGTGGCGGAGCTGAAGCGCGAGGGATCGCCCTTCATCGGCACCGCGACGCAGAGCCCGGGCGGCATGGTCGAGAAGGCGGTCGAGATCGCTGAGGACATCGCCGCCGGCAAGCCGCTGAAGGAGAAGACCGTCCTGATCCCGAGCGTTCTCGTCTCGCGCGACAATGTCGGGTCCTATGCCGGCTGGTAGGCGTTCCGCCTGATCGCATCACGGCGCGGCGGGTCTTCGGACCCGCCCGCTTCCAGGAGGTCATGATGGCAATGAAGAGCGCTGATGCGCCGCCGCTGCTGCAGCTCGAAGGGGTCTCGAAGCGCTTCGGCGCCACGCTGGCGCTGAATGGCGTGCGCTTCGATCTCCGCGCGGGCGAAGTGCATGCCCTCATGGGCGAGAACGGCGCCGGCAAATCGACCCTGATGAAGATCCTCGCCGGCAACATCCAGCGCGATGCCGGCCGGATCCTTATGGATCGGCGGGAGATCGACATCCGCTCGCCGCTTGAGGCGCGTGCGCATGGGATCGCCATCATCCACCAGGAATTGAATACCGTTCCGGCGATGTCGGTCGCGGAAAACCTCGCGCTCGGCCGCGAGCCGCGCACGGCATTCGGCATGCTCGACCGTCGCCGCATGATCGCCGATGCCCGCGAAAAGCTCGCGCGGATCAATGCCGATATCGATCCACGCCGGCCGCTCGGCTCGCTCGGCATCGGCATGCAGCAGATGGTCGAGATCGCGCGCGCTGTCAGCGAGGACGCACGCGTTCTCGTGCTCGACGAGCCGACGGCGGCGCTCTCGCGCTCCGAGGCTCAGGAGCTCTATCGCATCATCGGCCAGATGCGGCAGGCCGGTGTCGGGCTCATCTACATCTCGCATCGGATGGAAGAGGTGTGGCAGCTCGCTGACCGCGTCACGGTGTTCCGCGATGGCGGCTTTGTCGGGACCAGCCCGATGTCCGAGACCAGCCCCGCCGATGTTGTGCGGATGATGGTCGGCCGACCGATCGCCGATCTCTACAACCATGCGCCGCGCGTGCCGGGCGCCGTCGTGCTCGACGTCGAGGGACTCGCCGGCAACGGAGTCGGGCCGGTCGATTTCACCGTCCGCGCCGGCGAGGTCGTCTGCATGGCCGGGCTGATCGGCTCGGGACGTACCGAGATCGGCCGCATCATATTTGGTGCAGACGGCCGTAGCGCGGGCAGCGTCCGCATCAACGGGCTCGAAAGCCGTCCGGCCGATCCTTACGCGGCGATCGCCGACGGCATCGGCATGGTGCCCGAGGACCGCAAGGCCCAGGGCCTTTTTCTCGATCACAGCGTCGAGGACAATATCGCCATCTCGTCGCTGGATCGTTTCGTGACGGCCGGGGTCGTCCGAGCCGGCGATGCGCGCATCGCCGTGCGCGAGGAGATGGAGCGCCTGCACCTCCGCCTTTCGGCGCTTCGGCTCCCGGTTAAGGCGCTGTCGGGCGGCAACCAGCAGAAGGCAGCGCTCGCGCGCTGGCTGCTGCGCGATTCCAAGGTGCTGATCCTCGACGAACCCACCCGCGGCGTCGATATCGGCGCCAAGCGCGAAATCTATGAACTCATCGACGAACTTGCCCGGGCCGGAAAGGCCATCCTCGTCATCTCTTCCGACCTGCCCGAGGCGATCGGGATCAGCGACCGCCTGCTCGTGATGCGGTCCGGGCGGATCGTGCATGAACTCGCCTCACGCGGCGCCAGCGAGGAAGACGTGATGTTCCATGCCACCGGAACGGTGGCGGCGGGCGCAACGGAATTGACGGGAGCGATCCAGTGACCAGCCATTCTTCCAGCCCGCTCGCGGGCACCGCCTCGCCGCTCGAAAAGCCGCCCTTCGACTTCGCGAAATGGTGGGATCGCGTCGGCATCCTGATGGTGCTGGTCGCCCTGGTGATCCTGATGTCGGTGATCGCCCCCAATTTCAACCGGGTTGACAACCTGCTCAACATCGCCCGGTCGATCTCCGTCAACGCCATCCTCGCTGCCGGGCTGACCTTCGTCATCCTGACCGGCGGCATCGACCTCTCGGTCGGATCGATCGTTGCGGTCTCGGGCGTCGTGGCCGTGATCGCGGCCATTGCCGGCTGGCCCGCACCGGCGGCGATCGTCGCCGGCATGCTGGCGGGCGCCGCCTGCGGCCTGATCAACGGCTTGCTCACCGCCTATCTCGCGCTCGCGCCCTTCATCGTGACGCTGGGCACGATGACGTTTCTGCGCGGCCTTGCCTATACGATCACCGAGGGCCAGCCGATCGTCTCGAGCGATCTCAACTTCCGTGACATGGGCAACGGCTATCTCTCCAGCGTGCCGATCCCGGTGCTCGTGATGGCCGTCGTCTATCTGGTCGCGTGGTTCATCCTGGAGCGCACCCGCTACGGGCGCCATGTCTATGCCGTCGGCGGCAATGTGCAGGCGGCGCGGCTCGCGGGCGTGCGCGTCAACCGCGTCACGACCTCCGTCTATGTGATCGCCGGCGCCTGCGCCGGCCTCGCGGGCATCATCTTCGCCGCCCGCGTGATCTCGGCCCAGCCAACGGCCGGCACCGGCTATGAACTCGATGCCATTGCCGCCGTCGTGCTCGGCGGCACCAGCCTTGCCGGCGGCCGCGGCCGCATCGTCGGCACGCTGATCGGCTCGATCATCCTCGGCGTGCTCTCGACCGGGCTGATCCTGCTCAACGTGCCGTTCTTCACCCAGCTGCTGATCAAGGGCGTCGTGATCATTCTGGCGGTCGCCATCGACAGCCTGAAGCAGCGCCAGTTCTCGTTCCGCCGTGCGCCGCTTGCCGCCGCATCCGCGGAGACGCCAAAGGCCTGAACCGCGAGCAACGCGTGCCGCGAGCCGTGTCCTTTCCTTGCCTTGGCGGCCGCTTCCGGCGGCCGCTCCCCCCGTCTGTTCCGGAGAGTTCCGATGCGTCATTCCATCACAATCGTCGATCCGCTTGCCGGTGTGCGGGTGAACGAGCCGATCGTCTTCACGGTCGAAGGGGACCTTCAGGAGCCGCTGCGCTGGGCGACGGCCGCTGACGGGACGCGGGTGCTTTGCCAGCGCCTTTCCTCCGACCTCACGGAAGGGCGCACCAGCTTCATCGCAACCGTCAGCTTCAGCGGGACGCTCGCCCTGACGCTCGGCGAGGCCTGCGAGCCAGCGAGCCTAGACGAAAGCGCGGGCATCAGGATGCTCGAAGGCCGGGAAAGCGACTGCTTCGTGCGCCTCGACACCGGCGCCTTCGATCTCGAGCTTTGTGCCGGCAAGGCCGAGGGGCTCGGCTCGTCGAAATGGGGCATCCGGCATTTCCGCGGGACCGAAGACGGCTTCGAGCTGCTGCCCTCCGGCAACAACGCGATCGGCGGCTTCTACGGTCCGTTCTTCACCCCGGAAAACGGGCTGATCAACCCGCCTGAGCATACCAAGGTCGAGATCGAGATCGTCGAGCGCGGGCCGGTCCTGCATCACTATCGCATGCATGGCACGATTCCGGACGGGCTCCTCGACGAATTGAAGGGCAAGCGCTTCTCGATCGACTGGCGCTTCACCCATGGCGCGCCCTTCTTCCAGCGCCGCTATCTCGTCGACGATTTCCAGACCGTCATCAACGGCCGATCCGTGACCAACAAGATCACGGTCGGCGATGAATTCGAAGGCGGGCCCGGCAAGCTGGTGTTCGATCGCTTCGCGGCCTATGGCGGCACGCGCTATCGCGCGGGCGATCCCTATGCCGGCGAACTCGTGGCGATGGTGGCGGAGACCGTGGCGCAATCGCAGGACGGCGGGGCGAAATTCGCCGAGTTCCGCGACCAGCTCGCCGATATCGAGGCCGCGCACTGGGACCTCTATTGGCGGCTGTTCTCCGCTTGGGAGAAGGTTCTCGGCGAAAACGAACTGCGCCAACGGCTCGGCCGCGTCCGTGCCCGATCGCATGTCCTTGCCGATCTCGCCGACCGGCCATGGATACTCGACGAGGCGCCCGTCGATGTCTCGGCGTTACCGCATGAGACCATCTTCCCCGGTCCGGCGACCAAGACCGTCGAATATGACGAGGCGTCCGGGCGGGCGATGGTGTGGTGGACCTCGGCTGCCTCAGGCGCTTTCCAGATCGTCCAGCGTCGGCAATCCGGCTGGGTCAACTGGGGTTCGAACGGCGAGAACGAATGCCCCGAGCTGCCGGTGGGCGTCGATATCAAGACGGCCTATGGCCGCTTCAAGGACGATTGGCAGCGCATCGCCGACCAACTGGAATCCCCGCCCTTGGTGACCGTCGCGTGAAGGCGCGGGGCCGCTACTCGGCGGCGATGCGCAGCGCCGGATCGGCGACCTCTTCGGTGATCACCTCGAAGCGGCGCAGATTATGGGGCCCGAAGCTGTGCAGCATCGGAATGTCGGCGGCATCGCGACCCCGCGCCACGGTGACGCGTCCGATGCGGGGCATGTTGTGGCGCGCATCGAACAGATACCACTGGTCGCCGATATAGGCTTCGAACCACGCATTGAAGTCCATCGGGCTCGGATTGAACGGCACGCCAATATCGCCGAGATAGCCGTTGCAGTAGCGGGCGGGAATATTGAGCGCGCGGCACAGCGTGACGGCGAGATGAGTGAAATCGCGGCAGACGCCGACGCGCTCCTGATAGGCCTCGGCGGCCGTGCGGGTCGGACGCGCATAGCCATAGCCGAATGTCAGATGCGAATGGACGAAGTCGCAGACGGCCTGCACGCGCGCCCAGCCGCCCTCGATATGGCCGAACAGCCGCCATGCTTCGTTGCCGAGAAGGTCGGTCTCGCAATAGCGGCTGCCGATCAGGAAGGGGAGGACCTCGGTCGGCAGTTCGCCGGCAGGAACCTGGCGCGCGGTGGGTGCCCATGGATCCGTATAGCCGGTATCGTAGATCGTGCCGACGCTTTCGAGCGACACGGTGCCGGGCTCGGCCTCGATGCGGCGCCTCGTATTGCCGAACGCGTCGTTGAAGACCTGGAAGCTGAGGCCGCTCCCATCCATCCGCCAATCCTCATCGATGACGTCGGTGTGCCTTTCGGCGACGAGATCCATCGCTGTGAGGATCGTCATCGGCTGGAAAACGTCGAATTCGATGCGGTATCCGTAGCGGATGAACATGTGTTCGCAACCTCAGCTATGAGGTCGATCAACTCGCGATGTCCCCGACGGTTCCAGCCGGCCGCCGGTTGCTGGGCGAGCCGGCCGCGCCATGGAAGGATGACAGATCATGCTGACGATACATAACCCGAATGACGTGCTGCCGGTTGTCGGGCCGCTGAGCTGGGGGCTCGAAATGCCGCAACCGAAGCGGTTCCTCTTCATTTCCGGGCAGGTCGGCGCCGCCGCGGACGGAAGGGTCGGGGAGGGGCTGCTGGAACAGGCGAAGCTCGCCTTCGACAATGTCGGCGCGGTGCTTCGCTCAGCCGGGCTCGGGCCGGCCGATGTCATCCGCACCGGTCTCTATTTTACCCGCCATGTCGAGATGACGCCGGACTTGCAGGCGGATTTCAACCGCATCCGCACCGGCTTCTTCGGCAGCCACAGGCCAACATCGACCTTTCTCTTCGTGCATGCGCTGGCGGACCCGCGCTGGCTGTTCGAAATCGACGCCATTGCCGCCGCATTCTAGCGGCCAAAGAGTTCGCGCGGCCGGAGCGCCGGGCTCCGACCGCGCAGTGTATCGGCCTTTGGTTAGCGTCCGCCTTCGATCTTGCGGTTGCGCTGGCCGATGCCGGCGGTGCCATAGGGATAGTCGGCCATCGTCGGCTTGCTCACCGCGTCCAGCGCGGAAATTTCCTCTGCGGTCAGGACGAGGCTGGCTGCGCCCATATTGTCGGCGAGCTGCTTCCGCGTGCGGGCGCCAAGAATGACGGATGTGACGGCCGGCTGCGCGGCGACCCAGGCGAGCGACACCTGAGCCATGCTGACACCATGGGCCTCGGCGATATCCTGCACCTTGCCGATCACATTCCAGGTGACCGGATTGGCATTGCGGGCATCGAAGGCCTCCATGCCGCGCTTCGGATTTTCGCCGAGGCGGGTCGCGCCGGTCGGCATCTGATCGCGCTTATACTTGCCCGAAAGCCAGCCGCCGCCGAGCGGCGACCAGGGCAGGAGACCGATATTGGCATCGAGCGAGGCCGGCACGATTTCGTGTTCGATGTCGCGAACCAGCAGATTGTATTGCGGCTGCAGCGTGACCGGTGCCGCATAGCCGTTGGCCTTGGCCATCCACACGGCCTTGGAAAGATGCCAGCCGAGGAAGTTCGAGAAGCCGTAGTACGCAATTTTGCCGTTGCTGACCGAATCGTCGAGGAAACGCAGCGTTTCCTCGAGCGGCGTCAGCGCGTCCCAGGCGTGCATCTGGTAGAGATCGATCTGCTCGACGCCGAGCCGCTTCAGAGAAGCGTCGAGCGCCGCGCCGAGATGCTTGCGCGACAGGCCGATATGGTTGGGCCCGCTGCCCATCGGGAAGCGCCCCTTGGTGGCGATGACGAGGTCGTTGGCAGCGGAAGGCTTGGTCTTGAGCCAGCGGCCGATGATCGATTCGGATTCGCCCGTGCTGTAGACATCGGCCGTATCGATGAAATTGCCGCCGCCGGCGACATAGTCGTCGAGCAGCGCGAACGAGGTGGCCTCATCGGACTCGGCGCCGAAGGTCATCGTGCCGAGGCAGTAAGCGGTCACGACCGTGCCGCTGTTGCCGAGCTTGCGATATTCCATGTTCAGTCTCCATGCGGGGGGCCGGTTCGGCGCGATCACCGCGACCGGCGGGGGCGAGTGGAAAAGGATGAGCCGCCGGCTGGTGCGGGGCTCAGGCGATCGCCGTCTCTGGATGGGCGTGCAAGGTGTCCTCAGGCCGGCCATCAGCCGCCCACCGAGCGTCAACGGCACAATGGTCGAGCCGTTTCCAGCATTCCAACGGAATATTCAGATGGAACTCATCGCGCCCAGAGCTTAATGGCCGCGGAAGACCCGGAGACTGCCAGTTCGTCCGGGCGGCGAGGGCGCTCCCGATCTGCGCAAGCTCCGATGAGCCGCGGCCGATGCTGGCGGCGCCGCCGATCTCAGGTCTTGCCAGCGGGCGGCGGCCCCACCGACGCGCGAATGGTCAAGTCGACCGCGACGGACAGGCGGCGTGGACCGTCGGCGTCATTGAAGATCAGTTCGACCGCCGTGCGTCCGATCTCCTCGATCGGCTGCGTCATCGTGGTGAGCGGCGGCTCGGAATGCGCGCCTTCCGGCACGCCGTCGAAGCCGACGACGGAGACATCCGCCGGGACCGCGATGCCGCGAGCCGCCAGCCATTCGAGCGCAATCAGGGCGATCCGGTCGGACATCGCAAGAAGCGCGGTGGGCGGCTCGGCGCTGCCAAAAAGTTCGGTGAGCGCGGCCTCGACGCTTGTGCGCTCGTTCTCTGTCTCGAACACCGGCACCGTCGCTATGTCGATGCCATGGTCGCCGAGCGCCGCACGATAGCCTTCGATGCGCTCCCGCGAACTCTTGTAGATCGCGCGCGCGATCGCGGCATCGTCGACCCGGCCGACATGGCCGTCGACGAGCTGCAGCGACAGGATCGCAAACCGCCGGTGGCCGAGACCGGCGACATGGGCAGCGATGGTGCGCGCGCCGGCACGATCGTCGATGCCGATCATCGAGATCGTCTCGTCATCATGCTCGAGCCCCAGCGCCACGAAGGGCAGCTTGCGTTCGCGCGTCAATTCCACAAGGCGCGTTCCGCCCTCGATGCAGAGCAGCACGAAGCCATCGACGATCGCGCTCTGGATGTTCCAGGCCAGCTTCTCTTCATTTGCGGCCGAAACGAGCGAAATGCCCGCCCCCTGCAGGTCACAGGCGCGACTGACACCCGTCATCAGCACGCGGGCATAAGGGTCGTCGAAGAAATAGGACAACGGCTCGGCGGTCGCGATGCCGATCGCATTGACCTTGCCGGCTCGCAGCAACCGCCCGCGAGGGTCCGGCCCCGAATAGCCGAGCGCACGGGCGGCGGCCTCGACACGCTCGCGCACTTCCTTGCGCACGATATCCGGCCGATTGAACACGTTGGACGCGGTGCCTTGCGACACGCCGGCGGCCTTGGCGACATCGGACAGCCTGATGACCTGACTCAAGCCTGCAGCTCCGTTCTTTTTCGCACTCTATCTCGTTCTTGGATCGGTTCAAACAATCCTTGACATCAGTTTGGCAGATGCTATTTCTTGAATCGGTTCAAGAACGCATCAACGTATTTTGAATCGCTTCAATTCACCATGGGAGCACAGCATGATCCCCGCAAGCTATCTGTTCCGCCGCATCTACCGCGACCATTTCGAGGAACCCGAGCTGCGTCAAGCCGATCCGCCGCTGATCCGAGGCCGCCTTTCGCTCGACGGGGTGACGGCAGCCATCCTCGGATTTGCTTATGGAGCCGGCCATCTGACACTCGGCGCCAGCCCGGTTGCCCGTCATGATCGCCGCCGATAGCTGATGGTCTCGAAGCGCATCGAGAGCATGTCGACGAGCAGCAGCCGGCCTACAAGCGGTTCGCCGATGCCAAGGACCAGCTTCAGGACCTCGGCCGCCTGCAGTGTCCCGAGGACACCGACGACGGCGCCGAGGATCCCGGCCTCGGCGCAGGTCGGGACGAGGCCGGCCGGCGGGGGCTCGGGAAAGAGGTCGCGATAGCCCGGATTCGGGCGGCCGTCGGTCTCTTCGAATGGCTTCAGCACGGTGAGCGAGCCATCGAACCGCCCGACTGCCGCCGCTACCAGAGGCCGGTGCAGGGCGGCAGCGCGGTCCGCCACCAGGAAGCGGGTTTCGAAATTGTCGGAGCCGTCGACGATGATGTCGAAGGCTTCGATCAGCGCATCGGCATTATCGGCGGTCAGCCGGACCGCGTGGCTCTCGACCTTGACATGCGGGTTGAGCCTCGCAACGGCGAGCGCGGCGCTCGCCACCTTGGCGGTCCCGATCGATGCTCCGTCATGAAGAACCTGACGCTGGAGGTTGGACAGCGAGACGATGTCGTCGTCGACGACGCCGATCGTGCCAATTCCTGCGGCGGCCAGATATTGGATGACCGGGGAGCCGAGCCCGCCGGCGCCGATGACGAGCACCCGCGCCGCCTTCAATCTCTGCTGGCCCGGTCCCCCGACCTCGGCAAGCACAAGATGGCGGGCGTAGCGCTCGACCTCGTCCGGCGTGAAGCTCATCCTCGTCCCATCTGACGGCTGGCCGTCATTTGGTCCCGTACATCCGGTCGCCGGCGTCGCCGAGGCCCGGGACGATATAGCCTTTGTCGTTCAGATATTTGTCGATCGAGGCGGTGAAGATCGGGACGTCAGGATGGGTGCCGTGAAACTTGTCGATGCCCTCGGGCGCGGCGAGCAGGCAGACGAAGCGGATATCCTTGGCGCCGCGTTCCTGCAGGCGGTCGACGGCGGCGATGGCGGAATTCGCGGTTGCAAGCATCGGATCGACGACGATCGTCAGCCGTTCGTCGAGGTCGTCGGGCGCCTTGAAGTAGTATTCGACCGCCTGCAGCGTCTTCGGGTCACGATAGAGGCCGACATGCGCGACGCGCGCTGCCGGCACGAGGTCGAGCATGCCTTCGAGGAGGCCGTTGCCGGCACGCAGAACCGAGGCGAAGACTAGCTTCTTGCCGGCGAGGGTCGGCGCCTTCATCTCGGCGAGCGGCGTTTCGATCGTCGTGGTGGTCATTTCGAGGTCGCGGGTGACCTCGTAGCAGAGCAGGGTCGCGATCTCGCGCAGAAGCTGACGGAACCCGGCCGTCGAAGTGTGCCTGTCCCGCATGATGGTCAGCTTGTGCTGCACCAGGGGATGGTTGATGACCGTTACGCTCGCCATTCGTCGCCTCGCTTGTCTGTTTCGACAACCTAGCCGACACGGCTCGCCACGCAAGCGGCGCCTTGTCCCGCCCGGCCGCGATGCCGATAGGGGCGAGACATCATCGGGCGTTCGGCATCAACCCGAGGGGCGGGATGCCGTCTCTCTTCAGGAAACGGTTTCCGGCGTCTTCATGATGTTGTCCTGCATCTTGAGCAGGGTCAGACGCATGGATTCCAGCACGTCGGCGTCGACGCCGCGCTCCGCATCCTCGCGGACGGCCTTGCCGATCGCGCGGATGCGGCGGACGATATTGGCTGCCGAGGGCGTCAGCCGGATCAGCTTGGCGCGGCGATCCGCAGGGTCGGGGATGCGCTCCACGAGGCCCGCCGCTTCGAGCCGGTCAAGAAAACCAACGAGCGTCATCGGCTCGACGCAGAGTTCCTCGGCAAGCGTCGATTGACGAAGTCCAGGCCGCCGGCTGACGAAAGCCAGAGTGCGCGCCTCGGCGACCGTCAGTCCGAGCCCGGCATTTTCGAGAGCTTTTTCGAAGCGGCGACGAAGAAGTCGCGCAACGTCGACCAGGACGAACCCAAGCGGATCTTCAACCGTAGCGGCCAAAACTGAACTCCCTGCAGCATATTATATGTTTACCATATAATAAATAGAATTGGGCTTTAAGTCAAATGTTGCGATTTTTGCCGCCGCCCGCGCCATGCGCCGATCGTCGCAGTTCAGACGATTTCTCGATCGTGGTTGCCTTTTCGGGCCGTTTCAAGCATTTTGCACCGCAAAATGGCCCGGTGGCGTTGTTGCACCCAAGGTCGCGTCCACGGGCACTGCCGCGAGGATGCCGCCTGGGGTGTCGCTGCCTTTTTGGATTGAGACATGTCACTTCGCAACATCGCCATCATCGCGCACGTCGATCATGGCAAGACCACGCTCGTCGACAAGCTGCTGCAGCAGTCGGGCTCCTTCCGTGACAACCAGCGCGTCGCCGAGCGCGTGATGGATTCGAATGACATCGAGAAGGAGCGCGGCATCACCATCCTGGCCAAGGCGACCTCGATCGTCTGGAAGGATACGCGCATCAACATCGTCGACACGCCGGGCCACGCCGATTTCGGCGGCGAGGTCGAGCGCATCCTCAACATGGTCGATGGCGTCATCGTGCTGGTCGACGCCGCCGAAGGCCCGATGCCGCAGACCAAATTCGTGGTCGGCAAGGCGCTCAAGGTCGGCCTGAAGCCGATCGTCGCGATCAACAAGGTCGACAAGCCCGACGCGCGCATCGAGGAAGTCGTGAACGAGGTGTTCGACCTCTTCGCCGCGCTGGACGCCACCGACGAGCAGCTCGATTTCCCGATCCTCTATGGTTCGGCCAAGCAGGGCTGGATGGGCCGCGCGCCCGACGCCTCGCATGACGAAGGCATGGCGCCGCTGTTCGATCTCGTGCTCGAACACGTGCCGGAGCCGCATGTCGAGGACGGCCCGTTCCGCATGCTGGGCACGCTGCTCGAAGCCAACCCCTATCTCGGCCGTCTCATCACCGGTCGCATCACCTCGGGTACCGTCAAGCCGACCCAGATGCTGAAGGTGCTGTCGCAGGACGGCTCGACCGTCGAGAACTTCCGCGTTTCCAAGATCCTCGCCTTCCGCGGCATCGAGCGCCAGCCGATCGAGGAGGGCGTTCCGGGCGACATCGTCGCCATCGCCGGCATGACCAAGGGCACCGTCGCCGACACCTTCTGCGATCCCGCGATCACCGAGGCGATCAAGGCGCAGCCGATCGACCCGCCGACCGTGTCGATGACCTTCATGGTCAATGACAGCCCGCTCGCCGGCACCGAAGGCGACAAGGTCACGAGCCGCATGATCCGCGACCGCCTCTTCAAGGAGGCCGAGGGCAATGTGGCGCTGAAGATCGAGGAATCCTCGGGCAAGGACGCCTTCATCGTTTCGGGCCGCGGCGAACTTCTGCTGGCCATCCTCATCGAGAACATGCGCCGCGAAGGCTATGAGCTCGGCGTTTCGCGGCCGCGCGTCGTCTTCCAGAAGGACGAGAACGGCCAGCTCGAGGAGCCGATCGAAGAGGTCATCATCGACGTCGACGAGGAACATTCCGGCGTCGTCGTGCAGAAGATGGCCGAGCGCAAGGCCGAGATGATCGAGATGCGGCCCTCGGGCGGCGATCGCCTGCGCCTCGTCTTCCGGGCGCCGACCCGCGGCCTCATCGGCTATCAGGGCGAGTTGCTGACCGATACGCGCGGCACGGCGATCATGAATCGCCTCTTCCATTCCTATCAGCCTTACAAGGGTGTGATCGCCGGACGCCGCAACGGCGTGCTGATCGCCAACGAATCTGGCGAGGCCGTCGCTTTCGCCCTGTGGAACCTCGAAGACCGCGGCCCGATGATGATCGAGCCGGGCTGGAAGGTCTATGAGGGCATGATCGTCGGCGAGCACACGCGCGACAACGACCTCGAAGTGAACGTCCTCAAGGGCAAGAAGCTGTCGAACGTCCGTTCGGCCGGCAAGGACGAAGCCGTCCGCCTGACGCCGCCGATTCGCATGACGCTGGAACGCTCGCTGTCCTGGATCTCGGACGACGAACTGGTCGAGGTGACGCCGAAGTCGATCCGTCTGCGCAAGACGATCCTCGATCCGACCGAGCGCAAGCGCGCCGACCGTTCGAGCAAGGCCTCCGCCTGAGCCGGACGGCGCGCGTTCACGCTGCGCATCTACCGCATTGCGACAGGGAGGGCAGCTTCCCTGTCGCTGCCGCGAGGGCCCCATGAAAAAGGGCTTCCCCGTTCGCGAAACCCGACCTATCCTGATCGACATGAGCACTCTGTCGATCGGTGTCCGCCGGGCTGAAGCGAGTGACGCGGTGGAAATCACCGCGGTTCATGACAGCGCTTGGCGCCAGGCATATGACGGTTTGATTCCGGCGCGCGAGCTGAGCCGGATGATCGCGCGACGCGGCCAGTCCTGGTGGGGCCGCGCGATTCGCCGAGGCACCGGCATCCTCGTGCTCGAGGTTGGCGGCACCGTTGCCGGCTATGCCACCTATGGTCCCAACCGCGCTCGCAATCTCGTCCAGCGCGGCGAGATCTATGAAATTTATCTCCGTCCCGAATATCAGGGTGTTGGCCTCGGCACGCGGCTGTTCCTCGCGGCGCGCCGTGAGCTGGTCCGGCATGGCTTTGATTCGGCCGTCGTCTGGGCCCTCGCCGACAATGACGGTGCCTGCCGGTTCTACAAGAATGCCGGCGGCCGCAAGATTGCGCGTGGCAGCGAGCGCTTCGGCGATGTGACGCTCGCCAAGGTGGCCTTCGCATTCGCACGCGGATGACGCAATTGCGAGATCGGCCTTGCGGGCGGGCGGCCGTCCGCTTATGAGCGGATCGCTATGAGCGGATCGCCCGGCTGAGCCTCAGCGTGGCTTCGGCATCCGTTGCCCTCAACTCCGCACCAGGGATGTTTCCATGCGCATCGACGCAGTGCCGATCGGCAAGAACCCTCCGCACGACATCAACGTGATCATCGAGGTGCCGGTTGGCGGCGAGCCGATCAAGTATGAAATGGATAAGGAAGCCGGCGCGCTCTATGTCGACCGCTTCCTCTACACGCCGATGCGCTATCCGGGCAATTACGGCTTCGTGCCGCACACGCTCTGCGGTGACGGCGATCCGATCGATGTCCTGGTGACCAATCAGCGCGCGATCATTCCGGGCGCGATCATGAATTGCCGCCCGGTCGGCGTGCTTCGCATGCGTGACGAGGGCGGGGAGGACGAGAAGGTGATCGCGGTCCCCTCGACCAAGCTGACGCGCCGCTACGAGAAGGTCGAGAGCTACAAAGATCTGCCGGAGATCACGCTGCGCCAGATCGAGCACTTCTTCCAGCATTACAAGGATCTCGAGAAGGGCAAGTGGGTCGAGATCTCGGGCTGGGGCGACAAGGCCGAGGCCGAGCAACTGATCCTCGACGCCATCGAGCGCGCCAAGAAGGCCTGAGCATGTCCGCCGCGACCGCCACCAGGCTTCATCGTCGCGGTTTCATGTTGGCGGTGGGCGCTCTGCTCGCCGCCAGCCTGCCATCGCATGGCCACGCGCAGGATTCGCCGGAAACCGCGCAGGATTTTCTCGAGTCGATCTATGCGGCCTACCGTAACAACGGTGCTGGCATCGATCGCAGCGACGATGCGGTCCTCAATCGCTATTTCACGCCGGAACTCGCCGGCATCATTTCGGACGACGATGCGCGCGCGGCGGCGGACGGGGAGGTGCCCAACCTTGACGCCGATCCCTTCATCGACGCGCAGGATGGCGATATCGGCGATATCACGGTCACGGTATCCGACGCACCCGGCGGGCGGATGATGGGCCATGCGGCCTTCACGAATTCAGGCGAACAGAAGGCGATCGACCTCGTTCTCGTCGAGACGCCGGCGGGCTGGCGCATCGACGACATCCTTTGGCCGGAAGGCACGCTGCGGGGCCTCTACAGCCACTGAGCGCGGCTCAGGCGGAGAGTTCGGCTGCCCGCGCCATGAGCGCTGCCGGCTCGCCCGCGATCCGCAGCGTCTTCAGCCGCGCAGTATGGCCGCTGGCGACGGTGACGCTGGATTTCGGAACGCCGAACCGATCGGCAACGAGGGCTGCCAGCGCCGTGTTCGCCGCGCCTTTTTCCGGCACTACGCGCACCCTTGCCAGAAGCACCGTTCGTCCGTCGGCAAGCGTCGCGATGCCGTCTATGGCATCGCGGCCGCCGCGCGGCGTCAGGCGGATGTCGAGAAGGATGCCGCCCGCCTCGGTCCGCGCGAAGGCAGCGTCGCTCAAAACACGTTTGGATAGACGTAGCGGATGATCACCTGCTGGATCAGGATGATGCCAAGCAGGAGGACGACCGGCGAAATATCGATGGCGCCAAGCGTCGGGACGACCCGCCGGATCGGACGCAGCGCAGGCTCCGTCGCCTGATAAAGGAAGTTGCCGATCGCCGAGACGATCTGGTTGCGCGGATTGACCACGCCGAAGGCGAAAAGCCAGCTGAAGATCGCACTGGCAATGATGATGTACCAGTAGAGGTTCAGGGCGATCATGACGACGTCGAGGATGGCGCGCATTGGTTTCCCGAATGAGGCGGAGCGATGGTTTTTGGGCCGCCCCTCATGTAGCTGTCGACTGCCTTCCCCGCAACCCGCCCGGCTCGCCGCCGCAGCTTGACAGCCCCCGCCACGACACCCTAAATGGCGCCCGTCGCTCAGCGACGGGGCCGTAGCTCAGATGGGAGAGCGCTGCAATCGCACTGCAGAGGTCAGGGGTTCGATTCCCCTCGGCTCCACCAATCCTTCAGGATTGAAGGAAATACAACTGAACCCAACAAGTTAATCCGGTCGGCCTGGCCACTGCGTACCCCAATGCGTGGCGGCGCCCCGTATTCGATGGATCGCGCCTGAGGCGGCGCGCAGCGCGGCCTGTTCGTCAGCATCGACGCTTGCGAGGCGGCCCGCGCATCCTACTCCCCCAGCCCCGGTGGCGACATGACTGATGGCTGCGGGGAGGGCGGTTCTATCCGCGCCTGTCTGGCCCCATTGCCGCTGCCGGCAGGCGGTGGATCAGCGGCGAGCGGGGGTAGTTCAGCTCGCCGCCAGCAGCGCCTTGCGAAAACGTAACAGCGCGACCGCGAAGAACACGGCGCCGATCACGACGAGCGCGGCGAGACGGGGCCAGATGATGTCGAGGCCAGCGCCGCGATAGAGGATTGCCTGCGATAGCGCCACGAAATGCGTCGAGGGCGAGCCCTGCACCGCGATCTGCAGCCATTGCGGCATCGATTCGAGCGGCGTCGTGCTGCCGGAGAGCAGGTTCATGACTATGAGGACCGGCATGACGATGAGGCCGAACTGCGCCATCGAGGTGGAGGCCGTCGCGATGAGGATGCCGAGGGCCGTGACCGAGAACAGATAGAGCGTCGCCGAACCGAGGAAGAGCGGTATAGAGCCGGCGACAGGCACGCCAAGCAGCCGCTCGACGACGGCGAAGAGCGAAAGCGCCGCCGCCACGATGATGACGGCGCCATTCGCCCAGATCTTGGCGAGCATGATTTCCGCCGGCGTCACCGGCATCACGAGGAGATGCTCGATCGTGCCGTGCTCGCGTTCGCGGATGAGCGCCGCCCCGGTCAGGATCACGGAGAGCATGGTGATGTTGTTGATGACCTGCATCAGCGCCGTGAACCAGGCGGATTGCAGGTTCGGGTTGAACTTCGCCCTGACGACCAGATCGATCGGCTGGATGCTGCCGCTGCCGAGCACGGCCACGGCCTCCTGCAGCAGGATCGACTGCAGATAGGAGGCGCCGTTGCCGGCCTGCGACATGGCCGTCGCGTCGACATTGATCTGCAGCGCCGGCTGGCGGCCTGCGATTGCGTCATGCTCGAAATTGGGCGGGATCTCGATGACGAAGACGAAGCGGCCCTTGTCCATCACCTCGTCGATCTCGTTGGCGCCGATCGCCTGCGGCGCCTTGAAATAGGGCGGCAGGATCGCGTCGGTGAGCCGCCGCGATAAGGGCGACTGGTCCTCGTCGACGATCGCCACCGAGGCGTTCTCGACTTCCATCTTCGCGCCGGTCGAAACCGCGTAAATGGCGAAGGAGAAGGCATAGATGATGAGGAAGACGAGAACCGGATCGGCCTTGAGGCTGTAGAGTTCCTTCACGCCGAGGCGGAACACCCGCGCAAGACGCGCCGAAAAGCTCGCCATCGAACGCCGCCCGGGCGATGCCGCATGCGTCATTTCAGGCCCCCTGCTTGCGAAGCGCCACGATGGCAGCGCCGATGAAGACGAGACCGAAAAGAACGAGCACAAGAAGGTTTGGCCAGAGTTCCGCGAAACCAAGCCCCTTGGCAAAGACTCCGACGCTGATCGGCTGATACCAGGCCGCCGGGAAGGCAAGGCCGATGAGGCGGCCGCTGCCCGACAGCGAGGAGACGGGCACGAGCAGGCCGGAAAAATTGACGGCCGGAATGATCGCGATGATGGCGGTGGCGAAGATCGCCGCCACCTGGCTCGAGACGAAGGTGGAGACGAGGAGCCCGAAACCGGTCGTCGCCAGCACATAGGCGAGCGTGGACGCCGAGAGCATCGCGAAGGAGCCGGTCACGGGCACGGCGAACACGAAGCGCGCGAGCAGGACCAGCATGAGGAAGTTCAGGAAGGCGATGACGACATAGGGCAATTGCTTGCCCAGCAGGAATTCGGCCTTGGTGACCGGCGTGGACTGGAAATTGGTGATCGAGCCCGTTTCCTTCTCCTTGACGATGCCGATCGCCGTCATGATGGCTGGAATGAGCACCAGCACGAGCACGATGACGCTCGGCACGATGGCATTGGTGCTCTTGAAGGCCTGGTTGTAGCGAAAGCGCGTTTCGAGCGAAATCGGATAGGCCGAACTCTCGGTGCCTTTCAGCCGCGTCGCCGCATCGGCGAGATAGGATTGCGCGAGGCCGTTTACATAGCCGCGCATCGTCTCCGCGCGGAAAGGCATCGCGCCATCGACCCAGATCCCGACCTCGGGCGAAAGCCCGCGCATGAGATCCTGGCCGAAATCTGGAGGGATCTCGATCGCGAGCGCGATGTCGCCGCTCTTGAGGCGCTGATCGATGCCCTCGGGCGCGGTAATCGGCGGCTGTTCGTCGAAATAGCGCGAGCCCTGGAAGCTCTCGAGCAACTGGCGACTCTCGGTGCTCCGGTCCTGATCGAAGGCGGCGAAGCGCAGATGTTCGACATCGAAGGAGATGCCGAAACCGAATGTGAGAAGGAGCAGCAGTGGACCCAGAAAGGCGAAGACGAGCCGAGCCGGATCGCGCGCGATTTCCAGCGCCTCACGCCAGGAATAGGCGGAGAGACGGCGCAGATCGAAGCGGCGCGGCGTCTCCACGGTGAAGGTCTCGTCGGCCGCTGCTGCCGCGCCCTCGCCCGCGCCTTGCCCCATGCCGGCCTCTTCGAGCACGGCGATAAAGACATCCTCGAGCGAGGTCATGCCTCGCGCGGCCTTGAGTTCCGCGGGGCTGCCGACGGCCAGCACCTTGCCGGCATGCATCAGCGAGATGCGGTCGCAACGCTCCGCCTCGTTCATGAAATGGGTCGAGAGGAAGATCGTGACGCCTTCCCGTCGCGAGAGGTCGAGCAGAATGCGCCAGAAACCGTCACGGGCCACAGGGTCGACGCCTGAGGTCGGCTCGTCGAGAATGAGAATCTCGGGCCGGTGCACGAGCGCGACCGCGAGCTGGAGGCGCTGGCGCACGCCGAGCGGCAGGCTGTCCGGCCGCTGATCGGCGACATCGTCGAGCGCGAAGCGCGCCAGCATCTCGGCGACGCGCGGGCCGATCTCCTGCATGGGCAGCTGGAACAGCTCGGCATGGAGCTTCAGGTTCTGCCGCACCGTCAGCTCGCCATAGAGCGAGAAGGCCTGCGACATGAAGCCGACACGCCGCCTCGTCTCCATATCGTTCGCGTCGAGCACCTGGCCGAAGAGCTTCGCCTCGCCCTCGCTCGCCGGCAAGAGGCCAGTGAGCATGCGCATCGTCGTGCTCTTGCCCGAACCGTTGGAGCCGAGGAAGCCGAAGATCTCGCCCCGCCCGATGCGAAAGGAGACATGGTCGACAGCCGTGAAGGTGCCGAAGCGGCGTGTCAGCCCTTCCGCCTCGATGGCCGGGGTGCCGTCGTCGGCGATGCGCGGCAGATCGGGCAGCGGCGTATCGGCGGCACGGATATCCTCCGGCAGCAGCGCGACAAAGGCGCGCTCCAGCGTCGTCTCGCCGGCCCGGGCGCGGATTTCGTCCGGCGCGCCGCTGGCAATGATGCGCCCGTCATGCATGGCCGCCAGCCAGTCGAAGCGCTCCGCCTCGTCCATATAGGCGGTGGCGACGATAACGCTCATGCCCGGACGGCGCGCGCGGATGCCTTCGATGAGCTCCCAGAACTGGCGGCGCGACAGGGGGTCGATGCCCGTCGTCGGCTCGTCGAGAATGAGAAGATCGGGATCGTGAATGAGCGCGGCGCAGATGCCGAGCTTCTGCTTCATGCCGCCGGAGAGCTTGCCGGCCGGACGGTCGCGGAACGGCGCGAGACCGGTCGCCGCCAGGAGTTCGGCAGTGCGCGCCTTGCGTTCGGCCTCGTCTTGCCCGAAGAGCCGACCGAAGAAATCGAGGTTCTCGGCGATGGAGAGCGTCGGATAGAGATTGCGGCCGAGCCCCTGCGGCATATAGGCGATGCGCGCCCCGGCACGGCGCCGCTCGGAGCTTTTGCGCATGTCGACGCCGAGCACGGTCACCGCGCCGGACTGGATGCGCGTCGCGCCGGCGACGATGCCGAGCAGCGTCGACTTGCCAACGCCATCAGGACCGATGAGCCCGGCCATGATGCCCGAGGGAACATCGAGATCGACGCCGGCAAGGGCGACGCGCTTGCCATAGCGATGCTCGACCCCGGCGAAACGGATCGCCGGGTCGCTCATTGCGGCAGTTTCACATCGAGTTCGGCCGGCCAGGCCAGCCCCGCGTCGGTGGCCATATAGGCGACGCCGCGCACGCCTGTCTTCACATAACTCTCATATTGACGCAGCAGCGCCGGCGCGATGGCGAGCTTGACGCGGAACATGAGTTTCTCGCGCTCGTCGCTCGTTTCGACTGTCTTTGGCGTGAATTGCGCGCTGCCGGCAACGAAGGAAACGGTCGCCGGCACCACATAATCGGGCGCCGGATCGAGCACGATGCGCGCCGCGCTGCCGACGGCCAGCAGACCGGCGACCTTGGCCGGAACGAAAACCGTCATATAGACGCTCTCGAGATCGAGCAGCGTTACGATCGGCGCGCCGGCGGCAACCACCTCGCCCGATTGCACGAGCTTGTATTCGACGCGCCCGCGCCGCGGCGCCTTCAGCACCGCGTCGTCCAGTTGCGCCTCAAGGCGCGCCACATCCGCGCGCGCCACATCGGCAGCCGCTTCGGCATCGTCGCGGCTGGCATTGGCAGCATTCGTGGCCGCTATCGCCACATTCAGCGTCGACTGCTTCAGATCGAGCGTCTGCTGCGTGCCGAAGCCCTTGTCCTTCAGCTGCGCGGCGCGGTCGAGTTCCTGCTTGGCGAGAGCCAGTTCGCTCTTGCGCTGCTCGATCGCGGCCTCGGCCGAGATGATCGCGGTCTCGGCGCGGCGGACCTGCGCCTTTGCGCCGGCAAGCTGAGCCTCAAGCTCGGTCGTATCCATGCGCGCGATGACGGCTCCGGCGTCGACCGTGTCGCCTTCGCTGACAAGCACATCGGCGACGCGGCCGGCGAACTTCGCCGCGACGAGAATCTGATCGGCCTCGATGCGGCCATTGGCAGCGGCGATGCCGGCCGGCAAGCGCTTGCCGCTCAGCTTCTGAAAAAAGCCCTGCAGCATCGAGCCAATGCCGTTCTGGTCGGCAGCGAACGTTGGACCGGGATGAGCTACGATCGCAGTTGAGAGGCAAACAGCCAAGTAGAGCGGCTTGTAACGTCGCACGGGGGAAGCTCCGCGGTTTGGCGATGAAGCGGGATCAACGCTTTCAATGCCAAATTGCCGGATCGTCGGGGCAGCAACCATGACTTTGATCATTTTCCGCCACGCGAGATGACGATTTCATACGGGATGACGTGCGCCGCGGCTGTTAAAATCTGCAGACAGCCTCGCGACCGATCAGCCGCCGGCACGTTTCCCATTCAACCAACCGAGATGGAGATGAACCTTGGCTGACTACGAACTTCTGTACTGGTCCGCGCCTTTCCGCGGTCAGTTTGTGCGCGCTGCTCTGGCCTTTGCGGGCAAAAGCTGGACTGAGGGTGGGGATGCGAAAATATCGCGGCTTATGGCTGGTCCAGTCGACGCGATGCCGGTGCCGTTCATGGGGCCGCCGGTCCTGATCGACCACAAGGCCGACGTGGCCATCGCGGAAATGCCCGCCATCATCCTTTACCTCGGCGAAACGCTGAACCTGATGCCGGATACGCCCGAACTGCGCGCCATGACGATGAAGATCGTCAACGATGCGAACGACGTCATCGACGAAATCACGCTGAATGGCGGCGACCACATGTGGAGCGAAAAGCGCTGGGAAGAGTATAAGCCCCGGCTCGCAAAGTGGATGAGCATCTGGGAAGACACTGGCCGACGTTATGGCTTGGACGAGGACGCCGGACACATCCTTGGAGGCGAGTCGGCTGGGCTTGCTGATGTCATCAGCGCTACGCTCTGGACCACGATGACCGACCGCTTCAGCAAAATCCGCGATTTATTCGAAACCACGGCGCCGATGACGGCGGCTCTCTGCCTGCGCGTTTCCGCGCTATCGCCGCTCGCCAAACTGTCGGACAAGGCCCACAAAGACTATGGAGACGCCTATGCTGGCGGGCAGATCGGCGCCTCCATGGCGAAGATTCTGGACGACTAGCCAGCTGACGTTGCCTCCGGGCTTTATCCAGCTCCGAGCTGGTATCAGGGGGGCTGCCTGCTCCGCCGCGATCAGCCAAGAAGATCCTGGTCCGCCTCTCCGTGCAAAGCTCGATATCGAAGCCGAGCGTTACCGTTTCGCCCAGCCGAATGACCGGAAACGCAATTGGTCCGGCGTCGAGGCGGGCCGGATGGTCGAGGGCTCCAGGGCAGCGGCGTAATTGCCGCCGATCACATTCATTTGCCATTCGACCCTCGTCGGAAGGGCGTCTGCGCCCCCATGTCAGGTGAAGTCCCGCGCCTTCACCGGAAGGTCATTTTGCCTTCCGCCAACTCCGCTCAGAGCATCGAAGGCAGCACGCGGTCCGGCGGCTTGTGGCCGTCGAAGAAGGCGCGGATGTTGATCAGCACCTTTTCACCCATTTCCAGCCTGCCCTCGATGGTTGCCGATCCCATATGCGGCAGCAGGACGACCTTGCCGGTCTCCGCGAGGCGGATGAGCTTCGGGTTCACCATCGGTTCGTGCTCGTAGACGTCGAGACCGGCGCCGGCGATCGATCCTCCGGCTATGAGGCGGATCAGCGCTGCCTCGTCGACGATTTCGCCGCGAGCCGTGTTGACGAGATAGGCCTCCGGCCGCATCAGCTTCAGCCGGCGTTCCGACAGCAGGTGATACGTGCCCGGCGTGCGTGGGCAATTGATGGAGATGATGTCCATCCGGGCCAGCATCTGGTCGAGGCTGTCCCAATAGGTCGCCTCGAGCGCCTCTTCGGTCGCCTGCGCGACGCGGTGGCGGTTGTGATAATGGATCGCGACGCCGAACGCCTTGGCGCGCCGGGCGACAGCCTGGCCGATCCGGCCCATGCCGACGATGCCGAGCCGCTTTCCGGTCACGCGGCGGCCGAGCATCCAGGTCGGCGTCCAGCCCGCCCAGTCGTGATCGAGGCTCAACACGCGCGCGCCTTCGACCAGCCGGCGCGGCACGGCGAGGATCAGCGCCATCGTCATGTCGGCCGTATCCTCGGTGAGGACGCCGGGCGTGTTGGTCACTGTAATGCCGCGCTTCAGGGCCGACTCGACGTCGATGTGATCAAAACCGTTGGAAAAGCTTGCGATCAGTTTGAGCTGCGGTCCGGCAGCCGCGATCAGCGTTGCGTCGATACGATCGGTGACCGTGGCCACGAGCACGTCCGCGCGCTGCATGGCCGCGCCGAGGGCTTCGGCGGACATCGGCATGTCGTCGATGTTGAGCTCGGTGTCGAACAGTTCGCGCATGCGCGTCTCGACCGCGTCGGGCAGGCGGCGCGTCACGACAACATGCGGCTTCTTCTTCATTGCTCGTCCTTCCCGTTGAGGGCCCGTTAACCACGGATCCATCACATTTGTCCCCGACAGCCGGGCACTGCAAATCTCCCGCGGAAGCTTCTACCCGACGCGACCGGACGACAAGTCCGCCGCGCGGCTGGCCAGCGGAAAGAGGGCCCCGGCGAGCGCGGGACGAGCATCGACATGAACCACCACGACCTCCGAGATTTCGCAGCAGCAGGCCGGCGCGCCTTCTGGAAGGGCGCGTCCGCGGCGTTGCTGGTCATGGCCCTCGTCATCCTGCCGCTTTCCGGCGGCCGGGACGCCCATGCGCAAGGTGCGGCGGGGGCGGCACCAAAGCTTGGCCCGAGCGGTCTGCCCTTGCCGCGCTTCGTCTCGCTCAAGGCCGGCCGCGTCAATGTGCGCGTCGGGCCGGGCAACGATTACCGCATCGCCTGGGTGTTCACCCGTTCGGGCCTGCCGGTCGAAGTGATCCAGGAGTTCGACAACTGGCGCCGCATCCGCGATTCGGACGGCACCGAGGGCTGGGTTTTCCACAGCCTGCTCGGCATGAAACGCAACGCCGTCGTCGCCCCCTGGCAGTCGGGTGATCCGCTGCCGATCCGTGCCCAGCCGGATGATACCGGCGAGATCACGGCCTATCTGCAGCCGAAGGTCGTCGCGAAGGTCAATGAATGCCAGGCAGGCTGGTGCCAGCTCGCCGATCCGCGCTTCCGGGGCTGGATCCGCCAGGATCGGCTCTGGGGGGTCTACCCCGACGAGACGATCGACTGACGAAGGGCCGCTCGGCAAAAGGCGGGGTCAGCAGGTCGCGAAGGGAGCAGCATGGCGCTGCGGATCACACCAGCCGCTGCCGAGGATAAGGCACAGCTGCGAAGCCTGCTTGCGGACTGCCTTTCCGAGCTCGCCTGTTATGGCGAGGTCGATCTCGCCTATCCCTATCTCGATGCCTATTGGGATCCGCGGGAGCGCCGCTGGCCCTATCTCCTGCGACAAGGGGAAGCGATCTGCGGCTTCGCCCTCGTGAATGCGTGGTCGCCATCCGGCAAAGGCACCGATTTCGCGATGGCGGAATTCTATATCACGCCGGCGGCGCGGCGAAACGGAAGCGGGCTGGACGCCGCGCTGAAGGTCTTCCGCATGCATCCCGGAACATGGGAGCTCGGCATCATGTCGCGAAACGAACCCGCGCAACGGTTCTGGCCAAAGGCGATCGCGGAGGCGGGCGCGCGTACAGTCGAGCGGATCGAAGTCGCCGACGAGACGATCTATCGCTTCAGCATCGGATGACCGACACGGGGCCAGACGTGAGGTTCGGCGACGGTTCGCGCCGATACAAACGTAAAAGGCGCGGGCTGTGCCGCGCCTTCAGCTCTCGTCGAGAGACCGTGCCGTTGATGCCGCTCAGCTTTCCTTGCTGCGCAGGCGCACGATGATGTCGACGCGGGAAATTTCCATGCCGGCGAGCGGATCAGGCAGTTCCTCGACGCGGAGGCCCGAGGAGGGGATATCGACGATCCGGTTCTCGCCTTCGATGAAGAAGTGGTGGTGGTCGTCGGTGTTTGTGTCGAAATAGGTCTTCGAACCGTCGACGGCCACTTCGCGAAGCAGGCCCGCCTCGGTGAACTGATGCAGCGTGTTGTAGACGGTGGCGAGCGAGACGGGGACGCGGTGACCCATCGCCTCTTCATGCAGTCCTTCGGCCGAGATATGGCGGTGTCCCTCGCCGAACAGGATCTCGGCGAGAGCCAGACGCTGGCGCGTCGGCCGCAGGCCGGCATGGCGCAATACGGTCCGCACCTCCGACGCCTTCTTGTCGGTGCGAATTGCACGCCTCGCCAGATCCACACGCATCAAAAGCCGTCCATCTGTCTGTCCGCCGCCGCGAGCCAGGGGCTCTATGGCGCGGGTTTGAGCCAATCTGCGCTAACCTAACTTTCTTACGCAGGTTTAGCAACCGCGTTGAACGGGCGAACGCAAACGGCCGCCGGATTGCTCCGGCGGCCGATTCTGGTGGGCAGCTGACGATGGATCAGGCGCGCTTCGGCTCCAGATCGACCGACCAGAGCGCGGTATCGGCGGTGTCCATCAGCGTCACCGTCATCACGCGTGACTGCGCATCGATCTTGACGTGCCCGAAGAACTGCAGGCCGGCCGAAGGCGGCAGGTTCTGCTGGCCGGCGGGCGGTGCCTTCACGAATTTGAGTTCGGGCCCGAAGGTCATGTCGAGATCATTGGGGCCGAAGGTGCCGGCATGGATCGGGCCCGAGACGAATTCCCAGAACGGCTCGAAGTCCTGGAAGGCCGCCTTGTCGGGATTGTAGTAGTGGGCGGCGGTGTAGTGCACGTCGGCGGTCAGCCAGACGGTGTTCCGGATGCCGGCCGCCTTGATGAAGCGCAGCAGGTCGGCGAATTCGAGTTCACGGCCGAGCGGCTTGCCGGCATTGTTGTTGGACACGGCCTCGAAGCCGCTGCCCTTGTTGTCGGTGAAGGTGTTCCAGACGACGATCGACAGCGGCATGTCGGCCGCGATCACCTTCCAGGTCGCCTTGGATTCGAGCAGCGAGCGCTTCAGCCAGGCCAGTTGCTCGGCCCCGAGGAAGGCCGCGACGCCACCCTCCACCGGCTCCAGATTGTCGCCATTGGGACCGCGATAGGTGCGCATGTCGAGCATGAAGACGTCGAGCAGCGGACCGTAAGGGATCTTGCGGTAGACGCGCTGCGGCTCGGCCAGCGTCGTGGCGATCGGCATCCATTCATGGAAGGCCTTGGCGGCGCGTGCCGCCAGGACATGGATGTTCTTCTCGGTGTAGGCGTCGCCGAGCACCTTCGAATCCGACCAGTTGTTGCTGACCTCGTGGTCGTCCCACTGGGTGAAGACGGGGACGGCCGCATACATGGCGCGGACATTCTCATCCATGAAGTTGTAGCGATACTGACCGCGGAACTCGTCGAGCGTCTCGGCGACCTTGGATTTCTCGGGCGTCGTGACGTTCTTCCACTTGGTGCCGTCGGGCAGATCGACCTCGGCCTTGATGACGCCGTCGGCATAGATGTTGTCGCCGGAATGGATGAAGAAGTCCGGATCATGCTTCAGCATGGTCGCGTAGCCCTTCATGCCGCCGGCATCCGGGTTGATGCCCCAGCCCTGGCCGACGGTATCGCCGGACCATACGAAGGAGACGTCGCGAAGGCCGGCCGGGGCGGTGCGGAGATGCCCGGTGACCGGCTCGGCGACCACATTCGGATCGGCGAGATCCGCGAACATCACGCGATAGAAGATCTCCTGATCCGAGGGCAGGCCCTCGGCGAGGATCTTCACCGCATAGTCGTTTTCTGGCAGGGCGGTCAGCGTCGGCAGGCGGGTCGGGTTGGCGAAGCTCTCGGTCGTTGACCATTCGAAGACGGCCCGCGACGGACGGTCGGTTCGCGACCAGAGCACGGCGCGATCGGCCGCGACGTCGCCGGACTGGACGCCATGCGTCGCGACCGGACGGTCGGCCGCGCGGCTGATGCCGGGCATCGCCAGGCCGCCGCCGAGCGCCAGCAGGCCGGTGGCCGTGGTGGATCGCAGGAAGGCCCGTCGGGACAGGCGGTTTTCAGTGAGGCGGAGGCCCATGGTGCATTCCCCTTCGATTGGAATGCTTCCAGCATGCCGCCTTGCGGTGACAGAGGGTTGGCCGGCGCGTGACCAAGCGATGACGCGCCGGCGAAGGATCAGATCTTTTGCCTTGTCGCGTTTCCTTCACGCGAACCGGTATCCACTTCGCTTGGAAACGCTTTAGTCGCGCTTGTGGTCGCGCGCGGCGAGGGTGCGGAGGCGTAGCGCGTTCAGGCGGATGAAGCCGGCCGCATCCTTCTGGTCATAGGCGCCGCGATCGTCCTCGAAGGTGACCAGCGTGTCCGAATAGAGCGACTTCGGCGAGGCGCGGCCGACAACGATGACGTTGCCCTTGTAGAGCTTGAGGCGGACCGTCCCCTCGACATGCTCCTGGCTCTTGTCGATCAGCGCCTGCAGCATCAGCCGCTCCGGCGCGAACCAGAAGCCGTAATAGATCAGCTCCGCATAGCGGGGCATGATCTGGTCCTTGAGATGCGCCGCTTCGCGGTCGAGCGTCAGGCTCTCGATGGCGCGGTGGGCGGCGATCAGGATCGTGCCGCCGGGCGTCTCGTAGACGCCGCGCGACTTCATGCCGACGTAGCGGTTTTCGACGAGATCGAGCCGGCCGATGCCATTGTCGCGGCCGAGCTCGTTGAGCTTGGTCAACAGCTCGGCGGGCGAGAGATGCACGCCGTCGACCGAGACGGGATCACCCTTCTCGAAGCCGATCTCGACATAGGTGGCGGCGTCGGGCGCATCCTCGGGAGCGATGGTGCGCATATAGACGTAAGGCGGCGGCTCGACGGCCGGATCCTCCAGCACTTTTCCTTCAGAGGACGAGTGCAGCAGGTTGGCATCGACCGAGAACGGGGCCTCGCCGCGCTTGTCCTTGGCGACCGGGATCTGGTTCTTCTCGGCGAAGTCGATCAGGTCGGTGCGGGACTTGAAGTCCCAGATGCGCCAGGGGGCGATCACCTCAAGCTTCGGATCGAGCGCCGCGACGGCGAGCTCGAAGCGCACCTGATCGTTGCCCTTGCCGGTGGCGCCATGGGCGACGGCATCGGCGCCGGTTTCATGCGCGATCTCGACGAGGCGCTTGGCGATCAGCGGCCGGGCGATCGAGGTGCCGAGCAGATAGGTGCCCTCATAGAGCGTGTTGGCGCGGAACATCGGGAACACGAAGTCGCGCACGAATTCCTCGCGCAGATCATCGATATAGATCTGCTTGACGCCCATCATCTCGGCCTTCTTGCGCGCCGGCTCGAGCTCCTCGCCCTGGCCGAGATCGGCCGTGAAGGTGACGATCTCGGCCTGGTACTGCTGCTGCAGCCATTTGAGGATGATCGAGGTGTCGAGCCCGCCGGAATAGGAGAGCACGATCTTCTTGATGTCGGACATGGAGCGGGCCGCTTTCGGAGGTTTTGCGCTGGCCGGCTTATAATATGCGCGCTTCCGGCCGGCAACCGCAGCTCATTTCGGCCCGCCGATCCCGCGCAGCTTCCGCCCGGCCCGTGCCAGCGCGCCTTCGACCGCCTGATCGATGCGCGCGCCGAGCGGGCTCGTCACGATGAGGCGATGCAGCACCAGCACGATGGCGAGCGTGATGCCCCAGGACAGCATCACATCCGACAGATAATGGCCGCCGAAGGCGATGCGGTTCAGCGACAGCGCGAGGCCGACCAGCGCCACGGGAATGCCGACCGGCAGCCGCAGCGCCCGCGGCAGCAACAGCACCGGCGCCAGCAACCAGATGGCTGTCGAGGCCTCGCCCGAGATGAACGAGCAGTTCGAGATGCAGGCGCCGCCGAAATGCCAGGCCGGCTCGAAGGTCCATGTGCCGCCGAAGAGATCGGTCTGATAGGGGCGCGGCCGGCCCGAAAACGTCTTGAACAGCGCGTTGACCACGAGGCCGGGGCCGAGCGCGAGGCTTGCCAGCAGGAAGATGGTCGAGCGCGGCCGGATTGCGATCGGCCGCGTCGGCCAGACCAGCTTGCCGATGACGCTCGCCGCCAGCACCACGAGCATGAGGATGACCAGTTGGTCGCCGAGCCGGCGGAGCGCCCCCAGCGAGGCGACCTGCGTCGCCGGGAAGCCGCTCTGATCGTGGAACCAGCCGGCCACCACCCTATCGATCGCCGGGAAGGCGATGAACACGGCCGAGCAGGCGAGGAGATAGAGGGCGACCCACAGCAGCGGATCACCGGTCGGCGCACGCGCCGCGCGCCGTCCTTCGTCCTCGCCGCCCACCTGCCCATCCACCATCACGCGTCCTCATCAAACGCGAAGACGGCTAGCCGTCCCTGATGGCGAAGGCAAGGCGTGACGCCGGCCTCAGAAGGCGCGGTTGCCCGGTCGGGTCGCAGGTTGCGCCTTGTCGGCGCGGCTGGCTGGCGGAGGGTCGCCCCCGAAAAGACGCAGAGCCGCCGCAATTTGCAGTATTCTGGCGCCGGTTCGCAAGATTCGGAAGGTCCATGCGCATGAATATCAACGGCCTTAATGCCGACGCCGGCATCATGGACCTCGCCTCGACCCGCGGCAACGCGGCCGGCTTCGTCAGCCGCCGCTCGCTCCTGATCGGCGCGGGCGCGAGCCTTGCGGCCCTGTCGCTCGCCGGCTGCATGTCGGGCGGCATGAGCCTGGCCGAGGCGCAGCGCGTCTATGGCCCGCTGCCGAACGAGAAGTTCCCCGTACCGGCGGTCGCCATCCAGAAGGTCGACCCGAAATATTACCGCCGCACCGTGCACTACGAGACCAAGGAAGCGCCGGGCACGATCATCATCGATCCGAAGAACTACTACGTCTACCGGGTCGAGGAGGGCGGCATGGCGACGCGCTATGGTGCCAATGTCGGCCGCGACGGTTTCCGCTGGAATGGCGACGTCACCGTCGGCCGCAAGGGCGAATGGGCCACCTGGACGCCGCCGAAGGAGATGATCGCGCGCCAGCCGGAAGCTGCCAAATATGCCAAGGGCATGCCCGGCGGCCTCGGCAATCCGCTCGGCGCCCGCACGCTCTATCTCTACCAGGACGGCGTCTACACGCTCTACACGATCTACGCGACGATCCATCCCGAATCGATCGGCAAGGGCGTCACCTCAGGCTGCACGGGCCTGCTCACCCAGGACATGATCGACCTCTACGACAAGACCCCCGTCGGCACCAAGGTGGTGATGCTGCCGAGCTAGGGCTTTCGGCCGCCTGCTCCCAAAGGGCGCAGCGATATCAGGCCGGGCATAAGGCGGGCGGCAAGCAAGGCGGCAAGGCGGGCGGCCGCCTTCTCCTTCCGCTGTCTTCTTTCCTTGCCTGTCATTGCCGGGCTTGATCCGGCAATCCAGTCTTCCTGCACCTCAGAGCTCCGGCGAAACAGATCGCTCGCTTGCCGACGCGCCCCGGCCCAGCGCCTGCGGCCCCGGCCGCGCGCGGCCGAAGCGATGAGGGGTGCGCGGGACGCACGGCGCGTCGGCGCACGGGCGGCGCGCCGGCAAAGAGTGTGGAATGAAAGGCCCGAACCGCCCATGACGGCGGCCGGCGCCCCGCGCGCGAAGGTTTGACGGCTTCTTTCCGAGGGACCCTGGGTGTTCCCGTTGCTTTCAGCCACCCCACGGCGAAGACCACGCCCGGCAAACGCGCCGGACGCCGCCGCTGCCCGGCGTGTACCGGGCCGGCGCCTCAGACTTGGCCGCCCGGGCGAAAGGGCTCGTGACACCCACCCGCCAAGGCCTCCGCACCCCACCCGCAAAACGGAACGACCGGTTCGCCCTCTTCGAGAGGCGGGGATGCGCGCAGTGTAAGCCCGTGGCGAGGGGGCGGGGATTGTTATTTTTGGTGGGGGAGCGCGCGGCCGCGTGCGGAGCGCTGTCGGTCCTGCCGTGCGCTGACAGTGCGGGGCACTGCACCACGCCCGGGGCCGTCATGGCCGGGCTCGTCCCGGCCATCCACGACTTCCTCTCGGTGGTCGTCAACGTCCCGGTACTGCAAAGCATGGCGTGGATGGCCGCAACAAGTGCGGCCATGACGGCGGAGAGGGTGTGCCACGCGTCCAGCGCTGGGAGTCTCGGGGTTTGCTCCTGAGCGCTCCTGCCGCGAGCGGATGCTGCCTCCCCTTCATCATGGCGAAGGGGTGTGCCGACCTCCGCTTGCAACAACGCTGCATTTGCGCTCCGCTGCGGCATGGGCGGCTATGTCTATCTGATGGCGAACCGGCGCGACGGGATCCTCTATCTCGGCGTGACCGCCGACATCGCGCGCCGCGCCTTTGAACACCGCGAGGGCGTCCTTGACGGCTTCACCAAGCGATATGGCGTCGCTCACCTCGTCTGGGCGGAATGGCATGACGATATCCGCACGGCCATCCAGCGCGAACGGACGATGAAGCATTGGCCGCGCGCGTGGAAAGTCCGGCTGATCCACCAGGCCAACCCGGATTGGGATGACCTTTACGAGCATTTGAACGGGTGAGACGCGAGAGGCGTCGTCGCTTTCGCGCCATGCAGCGCGATGCGTCGCCGAATGCGCCACCCGCAGGGCCGTCATGGCCGGGCTCGTCCCGGCCATCCACGTCTTGCTCTCAGTGTCGCCAATGCCCCGGCGCCGCAAAGCAAGACGTGGATGGCCGCAACACGTGCGGCCATGACGGCGGAGAGGTTGTGCGAGGTGTCCGGCGTGGAGAGGCTGGCGGCTCGGGCTCAAGCGGTCCTGCCGGAAGCGGACGCTGCGAGTTCCTGCACCACGCCCGGGGCCGTCATGGCCGGGCTCGTCCCGGCCATCCACGACTTACTCTCGGCGGTCAACAATGCCCCAGCGCCGCAAGCAAGGCGTGGATGGCGGCAACACGTGTGACCATGACGGCGGAGAGGTTGTGCGAGGCGTCCAGCGCAGGGAGTCTCGCGGTCTGGGCTTGAGCGGTTCTGCTGGGTGCGGATGCTGCGGGCTTTCGTACCACGCCCGGGGCCGTCATGGCCGGGCTCGTCCCGGCCATCCACGTCTTGCTCTCGGTGGTCACCAAGGACCCGGCGCCGCAAGCAAGTCGTGGATGGCCGCAACAAGTGCGGCCATGACGGCGGTTGAGTTTGGTGGCGACACTACTTCCGCGCTAAGATCGGCCAATCGAATCGGGGCTAGCAATATGGCAAGAAACAAGTCTGATTTGCCTGTAACTGACGATGCAAAACTGAAGGCAGCTGCAGTTCGCGGCGCAACACTAAAGACGTCGCTAGATGCGGCCGCGCCCGCGGCAAAGCGCAGTTATCTTAAGCAGTCTGATGTGCCTACCGCTTCGCTTGATGATGCCTTGCGCTTGCCGCAGGCAATCTTCGATCATTATGCCGGGAAGGCGACTGCTCCATTCAATGTTGCCAAAGCGCTGAACGTGGACCCGAAGGGTTCACAGCTCCGACTGCTGTCTGGGGCAGCCATTGCATTCGGCTTGATCGAAGGCGGAGCGCAAGCGAGCACTATAAGCGTTACTGATCTTGCACGCCGAATTATTAGACCAAAAACCGAGGGTGAGGATCTATCCGCCAAGCGAGAGGCTGTACTTAGGCCGCGAATATTTGGAGATTTTCTGAAAAACTACGATGGTAATCAATTTCCTAGATCAGACCTAGCTATAAATGTACTTGAAGATATGGGGGTTCCACGCGACAAGGCGGAGGAAGTCTTGGAGCGCATCAGCGATAGCGCTCGATCCGTGGGCTTTATTGAGGAACTGAAAGGCAAGTATTATGTCCGCTTGAACGGAGCGGCGGATCCTTTGCCCTCGGTCTCCCCGGCCCAAGTGGACAACCAGGACGTCCAAATCGACCCGCCTCCGGTTCCGATCTTGGACCAACCTCATAGAGTTCTTGCTCCTCCTTCGCTTACCCCTGTCCGAGGTGCGGCTATGGTGGCTGCAGTCGCGGACGATCAACGTCGTCGACGCGTTTTCATAACTCACGGCAAAGATCGAGCTCTGGTTGATCCTATCAAAAAGCTCCTTGAATACGGAGAGTTGGAGCCCGTCGTTTCTGTTGAGAGGCAATCTGTGTCGAAGCCTGTCCCAGAGAAGGTCATGGATGATATGCGAAGGTGCGGCGCCGCGATTATCCACTTAGATGCTGACAATGTGGTGCGGGACGAGGGTGGCGACGATCATGTTATAATCAATCAGAACGTACTGATTGAGATAGGTGCTGCGATGGCGTTCTATGGAAGAAGGTTTATACTTCTAGTAAAAGACGGAGTAAAACTACCATCAAATCTTCAGGGTTTGTACGAAGTACGATACAAAGGTGAAAATCTCGATGCATCGTCGACTATAGCTCTGTTGGAGGCAATGAAGGATATTAAAAACTATTCGCTTCCGAGTGATGTTGAAGTCGAGGAAGATTGATTTTTAAATTCTGGATAAGAACATAGGTAAATGACTGTCAGTCACGAGGTTGGCGGTGGCAAAAGGCTTCTTAGATTTTTGAGATAGCATTGCATTTCTTGTGCACCTTTTTTGGCCGTTGTCGATGCAGCCAATCATCTCGCACCTAGGACGCGCGCCATCCTCCCCACCCTTTCCCCCCGCGTCCCCGTCACCTCCACAACCCTCACGCCTTCCCCCAACAACCCAAGCTCATCCCCGCTGATCATCGCCTTCAGCCGTGCATCGACCCTGCGGCGGAGCGTCGGGTGTTCGATCGGGTGGGGGATTTCGTCGGGTTCTGTGAGGGGGATGAAGAGGATCAGATCGAGGGTTTTCAAGGCGCGGGTGATGCGGGTGAGCAGCCTGCCTTGCGGCAGCCATTCGAAGCCCTCGTCGGCGCTGGTGATGTCGAGATAGGCGAGGAAATCGAGCGGCGAGCGGTCGAAGATGACAGTCTCGCCGCGCGCCTCTTCGAGGATCAGGCGGCAGCTTTCGACAAGCTGCGCCTCGAAATCGGCGGTGGTGGGCTTTGCGGCGAAAGCGATCCCGCGCTCGGCCAGCCGCCAATAGGGCTCGGCGACGGCCTCATAGGTGGGATGCGCGGCGACGAAATCCTCGATCAGCGTGGTCTTGCCGCTGCCGTGGGTTCCGGTGACTGCGATGCGCATCGGGCGGCGCGGCCGGCGCGTCAGGCGCCGAAGCGCTGCTCGACATAAGCGGCCACCATCTTGCGGAAATCCTCGGCGATGGCGGGGCCGCGCAATGTCGCGGCTTTCTTGCCGTCGATGAAGACGGGGGCAGTGGGGGTTTCGCCGGTGCCGGGGAGGGAGATGCCGATATCGGCGTGCTTCGATTCGCCGGGGCCGTTGACGATGCAGCCCATGACGGCGACCTTCAATTGCTCGACGCCCGGATAGCGCTCGCGCCACTCAGGCATTGCCTTGCGAAGGTCTTCCTCGATCGTCTTGGCGAGTTCCTGGAAGACGGTCGAGGTGGTGCGGCCGCAGCCGGGGCAGGCGGCGACGACGGGCAGGAAGGCGCGGAAGCCCATGGTCTGCAGCAGTTCCTGCGCCACCTGGACTTCGCGCGTGCGGTCGCCATTCGGCTCGGGCGTCAGCGAAACGCGGATCGTATCGCCGATGCCTTCCTGCAGCAGGATGCCCATCGCGGCCGAGGAGGCGACGATGCCCTTCGAGCCCATGCCGGCCTCGGTGAGGCCGAGATGCAGCGCATGCGGGCTGCGGCGCGCGAGATCGCGATAGACGGCGATGAGGTCCTGCACATTCGAGACCTTGGCCGAGAGGATGATCTTCTCGCGCGCGAGGCCGATTTCCTCGGCGCGGGCGGCCGAGAGCACGGCCGAGCGGACGATCGCCTCGCGCATCACGGCATTGGCCGGCAGCGGCGCGGCCGAGGCTGCGTTGGCGTCCATCAGGCTCGTCAGCAGCTCCTGGTCGAGCGAGCCCCAGTTGACGCCGATGCGCACGGGCTTGCCATGGCGGATCGCCAGCTCGATCAGCGTTCCGAACTGGCGGTCGCGCTTTTCGCCGAAGCCGACATTGCCGGGATTGATGCGATATTTATCGAGCGCCTCGGCGCAATCAGGATGATCGGTCAGGAGCTTGTGGCCGATATAGTGAAAATCGCCAATGAGCGGCACGTCGATGCGCCGGCGCAGCAGCCTTTCCTTGATATGCGGCACGGCCGCCGCCGCCTCGTCGCGATCGACCGTGATGCGGACGAGCTCCGAGCCGGCGATGGCGAGGCTCGCCACCTGCGCCACCGTCGCGTCGATATCGGCGGTGTCGGTGTTGGTCATCGACTGGACGACGACGGGCGCTTCGCCGCCGACATCGACCTTGCCGACGCGGACCGAGACGGCGCGGCGGCGCGGCAGCGGGCCGGCGGGGAAATCGGGAACGGCGAAGGCGGCGAGGGGGGCGGCGAGGTTCATCAGGGCCTCATGGATGCACGATCGACGGGTCGCGCTCTTTCAACGGTCATAGCCTTCGCATTGCGGCGCTGGCATGAACATATCGGTGGAAACGACAAGACCATCAGCCGCTCGCCCGGCAGCGGGCGCAGAGGCCGCGGATCTCGATGACGGGCGCGCGCGGCGTGAAGGCGGCGGCCTCGGTCAGCGCTTCGAGCGATCGCGTCAGCGCCTCGGACGAGGCTTCGGCGGCGGCGCCGCAGGCTTCGCAGAGCAGGAACACCGTCGCGGCGCCATGGTCGTGGCCGGCTTCGGCGGCGCCGGTGCGCTGGCTGCGCGTGCAGGCGATATAGGCGTTGCGGCTTTCGATGCGGTGGGCGAAGCCGTTCTCGACCAGGAATTCGAGCGCGCGATAGACGCTGACCGGCGCCGGGCGCGGCCCGTCGCGGGCGAGGCGATCGATCACGTCATAGGCGCTGGCCGGCACATGGCTTTCGGCAAGCGCGGCGAGAACCTTGCGGCGCTGCTCGGTGAAGCGCAGGCCCGAAGCCGCCGAAACCGCCTCGGCATGGGCGATGGCGTCGCGCTCGCAATCGCCATGGTCGTGCTCGCCATGCTCATGCGGCGTCGCCGCCAATGCCGTGTCGCCGGTCGTCGCCTCGTTCATCGCGCGATCCCGATTTCCGCCGCTTCTCGTCGCGGCCATCTTCCCATGCTGCAGCGCGGCGTTCTACCATGCCTCAACGTCATGTTCACGCGCGCCCCGGCCTTTGCCCAATATAGTCGCTGGCGCGCCGCTTCTCACCCCTCTTGTCGCCTGGAGTTTTCGCCATGTCGAACGAACGTCACCTTCGCGGCAAGACGGCGCTGGTCACCGGCTCGACATCCGGCATCGGCCTCGCCATCGCGCGGGCCTATGCCAAGGCCGGCGCGCATGTCATTTTGAACGGCTTCGGCGATGCCGCCGAGATCGAGGCGATGCGGACGAGCCTCGCCGGCGCGCATGATGTCGAGGTGCGCTATCATGCGGCCGACATGACCGATGTCGCGGCGATCGAGGCGATGGTGGCCGCGGTCGAGGCGGAGTTCGGCGCCATCGACCTCCTCGTCAACAATGCCGGCGTTCAGCATGTCGCGCCGGTGCATGAGTTTCCGGTCGACAAGTGGAACCTCATCATCGCGCTCAATCTATCGGCCGCCTTCCATGCCATGCGGCTCGTCATCCCGCGCATGAAGGAGAAGGGCTGGGGCCGCATCATCTCCACCGCCTCGGCGCATGCGCTCGTCGCCTCGCCCTACAAGGCGGCCTATGTCGCGGCGAAGCATGGCATTGCCGGCCTCACCAAGACCGTGGCGCTCGAGGTTGCCGAGAGCGGCATCACGGTGAACGCGATTTCGCCGGGCTATGTCTGGACGCCGCTGGTCGAGAAGCAGATCCCCGCGACGATGGCGGCGCGCGGGCTGACCGAGGAACAGGTGAAGCGCGACGTGCTGCTCGCGGCGCAGCCGACGCGGCAGTTCGTCACCGTCGAGGAGATCGCGGCGCTGGCGCTGTTCCTGACCACCGATGCCGCGCGCAACATCACCGGCGCATTGCAAGTGATCGATGGCGGCTGGACCGCGGCGTGAGCGCATAAACATGAGCAAGCTTGAAGGGCGCGTCGCTGCGGTTACCGGCGCGGCGAGCGGCATCGGCCGTGGCATCGCGCTGCGCTTCGCCAGCGAGGGCGCCAGCGTCGCCGTGCTCGATCGCGACTTCGAGGCGGCCGGACGCGTCGCGGCGGAAATCAGCGATGCCGGAGGGCAGGCGGCGGCTGTCAGCTGCGACGTTGCCGACGAGGCGGCGGTCGAGAGGGCCTTTGCCGAGGCCGTTCAGGCGCTTGGGCCGGTCGATATCCTCGTCAACAATGCCGGCGTGCTGCGCGATGTGCCGATCGCCGCGATGACGTCTGCCGAATGGGACCGCGTCATGGGCGTCAACCTCCGCGGCGCGTTCCTCTGCGTCCAGGCTGTGCTGCCGGGGATGCGCGCGCGCGGCTTTGGCCGCATCATCAACATCGCCTCGCAACTCGCCCTGAAGGGCGGGCCGGAACTGACGCATTATGTGGCCGCCAAGGCCGGGCTGATCGGCTTCACCAAGGCGCTGGCGCATGAGGTCGGCCGCGAGGGCGTGACGGTCAACGCCATTGCGCCTGGCATCATCGAGACGCCGATGAGCGCCGGCGTTCCGGACGATATCCGCGCCCGCATTTCCGCCGCCCTGCCGATCGGCCGCTTCGGCCGCGTCGACGAGATCACCGGCGCGGCGCTGCTGCTCGCGAGCGACGAGGGCAGCTATTTTCTCGGCGCGACGCTGAATGTGAATGGCGGCGACGTGATGTGACGCCGCCTGCCGTCACCAGCCGAAGGTGAAGGCCGCGCCGGTATTGCTGTTCCCCTCCTGCGCGACGCGCGTATCGGTGTTCCGGCCGAACTGGAAGATGCCGTAGGAATTGCCGTTGCCGGCCTGCTGAAGGTTTGCGGAGTGGCCGTCGCCGCGCTGGCTGACGAGGCCGACATTGCCCCCGCCCTGCTGCTGGACGCCGGCCGTGTTGCCCTGTCCGCGCTGGTCGATGCGCGCGCCGCCGCCCTTCAGCCCCTGATAGAGCGCATAGGCGCGGATGCCGAAATCCATGATGCGCGCGTCCTCGGCCGTGCGCGGCGCCAGCGTGAAGCCGATCGAGCCGCCGGCGAAAGCCGGCGCGGCGGGGAGGGCGATCGCGCCGGAGAGGGCAACGACGCTGGCGATGGTCTTGAGGCTGGAAAACATGGCGCGATGTCCCTTGATGCTGCGATTGTGAGGCTCGGCGGCGGTCAGCCGCCGATGGTGGCCGTGCAGCGCGTGCTGGCCGCGCCGGCCGTGATGTCGAGCGTCACGGCATAGGTGGCGCTGCCGCCGCTGAGGCTGACGGTGCCGAGCGCCGCCGTTCCGCCTGCGGCGAGCGAGAAGTCCCCGCCTTGGCGGATGGTCGATGAATTGCCGCCGCCGCCGCCGCTGACGCGGAGGCTATAGCTGCCATCTATGGCGCGCGCCGCGCGGACGCTCGGCGCGAGGACGATCTGGCCGCCGGAACGGCTCTGGCCGATCGAACAGGCAAGCGGCCCGGCCGCCATTCCGCCGCCGTCGCGGCCGGCCGCCGCCACCGCCGCCCCGGCGGCCATCGCGCCGAGCGTCATCACGGCGGCGATGGCGATCCGTCCTGTCATGCTGGTCATGGTTCGTCTCCTCGTCTGGCGATCGGAATGCTGGAATGAGGGGCGCGGGCCGGCGCGGTCAGGCCGGCCCGCCGACGCTCAGTCGCAGGCCTGCACGAAGGCCGCGACATTGCCGCTGCCGCCCTGGTTGACGTCGGCGGCGCAGCCATGGCCGACCTGAACGCCGGCGGCGATGTTGCCATTGCCGTCCTGTGTCAGGATCGCGGTGTGGCCGGAGCCGAACTGGCCGATGCCGCCGACATTGCCGCTGCCATATTGGTAGGTGGCGCCGGAATTGCCGTAGCCCTCCTGGCCGATCGCCGAGAGATTGCGGGCGCCGGTCTGCCGCGCCGTCGCGCCATTGAAGCGGCCGTCCTGATAAACGCGGATGCGATTCTGCCAGCCGGTCTGCGCACCGCCGGAGGAATTCCCCCAGCCATACTGCTCGATGCGCAGATCATTGGCGAAGGCCGGCGCAGCGGCACCGGCAAGGCCGGCCGTGGCGAGAGCAGCGGCAACAACGGCGCCGAGAACGTTCGAGCGGATCATGGAACCTCTCCTTCATCTGCGGCCACAGCCGCGCTGTCGATGAGGTCCGTTCTAGAGAGGCCCGGCGGAACGGATGCTGAAGGCGATGTTTATCTGGCGTTCAGGGGGAGGGGGAGGCGGTGGTGGGTGGTGTAGGGGAGCGCCGGAAGCAGCGATCCACGCGGGTTATCGGGACGTTCTAGATCCGGCTGCGTTTTCTGACATGGGCGGGCATGGCTTACGCGGTTCTTGGACGGCGGGTGGCAGGTCGGGAAAGGGTCGTTTGCGACACATCTAGAGGGCTGCACTGCGACTGACAGTTCCCTCCCAAAAATCGCGCTGCGAACGACGCTTGAGGATGATTCCTGCCTGTCTGCTTTGTATGGGCTTTCCGATAGAGCGGACGTAGCCGGTGTCGTCTCCGGGCACACCCGCCAGTGGACGCGCGCGAAGATTGCGGAATAGATTGCGTTCTTGAACTGAAGCAAGCCAGCGAAGGCCCGTCGACTGGAGCACTATTGAGCGATGCTCAGGGTACCAGCGCTTTTATGAATGCAGAGAGCGAATGTCGAATGAAAGAAATTTAGTATGTCGAAAGCAATATTGGACGAAGAATCTACCCGATTCTTTGACGTGGCCGGCCCACAGGTTCTTTGTATCAAGGGGAAATGGGGTGTCGGAAAGACATTTGCTTGGAAGAAAATCGTTTCAGATCGTGCCGCAAGCGATGCTTGCATGCCATCATACGCCTACGTTTCGCTGTTCGGCATTAATTCGCTAACAGCGCTCAAATTCTCGATATTTGAGCAGACGATTTCCCGTAGTGCGATCGGTGGGGTACCGTCGACGAGTACTCTTCAAGAGCAGTTCGACAAGTTGAAGGGCCTTGGTCGAAAACTGTCCAGCTTTGCGGGCGGAGCACTCGGGCTGTATGCGGGGACAGACGCTTCGGAAATGCTGTCACAGTCGACGTTTTTTATGGTGCGAGACCAGATCGTCTGTATCGATGACCTAGAGCGTAAGGGGCGCGATCTCGACCTCCGTGACGTCCTGGGACTAGCATCGCTTCTTAAAGAGGAGCGCAACTGCAAGGTCGTATTGCTGCTCAACGACGAGCACCTGGAAGGCGTGGATCAGGACGACTTCAAAAGGAATCTCGAGAAGGTCGTGGATACGACAGTTCTCTTCAAGCCGACCGCAGCAGAGGCTTGCACGATCGCTTTTGAGAATCCTGATCCGCTCCAGATCGAAATTGCTCGGGCTGCGAAAGTACTTGGGATCACCAATATTCGTGTCTTGGTCAAGATCGAGCGACAAGCCCGTCGGGCGTGGGAACTGGCCAAGGCTTATGGTGCCGACGTTCAGAAGCAATCGGTGATCGCAGTAGTTCTCGCAGGTTGGTCAGTAATGGAGCCTGACGAAGCACCTTCACTCGATTTTCTACGGACCTTCAACAACATTGCTATCCTAATGCGAGACCGCGACGAGACTTCGTCCAGCGACGAGATCCAGTGGAGCGGCGTTCTGCACGACCTGGATTTCGGTCGGGCCGACGAGTTCGACAGATTGATGTTCGACAGCGTGGAAATGGGGCGTTTCGATGCGGATGCTGTGCGCGCTCAGGCAGCTGAAACTTTGAAGCACTACTTGGCGAAGAATGAGAAGTCGAGCTTTGAAAAGGCGTGGGACCGCTACCACGATAGACTCGACACCGATGATGATAAGATGGCGGACGAGATGACTGCGGTCACGATTGCGAATATTGGAAATATTACTCCTGTAAATGTCAACAGCACCGTTAATTTTCTGGAGAAATTTGGGTACGATGATCAGGTAAAATCGATCGTTACGGCGTTCCTAGACCAGCACAGGAACGATGTTCACCTGTTCGATAAGGATAGTGCATTTTTTGGAGAGAAAATTAATCGATCCATTGAGGCAGGATTGGACCAAATGAGGAAGGAATTTTTAGATCCACGCGATCCTAAGGATGTCCTTTCTGCCGCAGCCGAGAAATCAGGGTGGGACCGGAGTGATGTCCGCCTCTTGTCGCGGCAGGATGCCAATTACTTCGAGCGGCTATTCCTTGAGGCACAAGGCGGTGGAGCTCGCAAGATGATTGATGCCGCCATCTCGATGAGCTTGAGCAGTCGTGAAGGAGAACCGCTTCGTCGATTGCTTGAGGAGGCTCTGACGAACATCTCTAGGCGATCGCCCATGACGGAAGCGAAACTGAAAGGGTATCTTGCGCAATTGCAAAGCTAACTGAAGTGCGATTGGAGTTCCAATCGTTGTCGCTGTGGCCCTTTCTGCGACTCCAGCTCCAAGTCTGATATCATTATGGGGTCGGAAGCCGTCGTCAAGTTGGGAGGTAGTTGGCCCATCTAGTGGAGCCGTGCCGACTGGGATCTTGTAGTTCGGATACGCCCTGATACCAGTTCACACACGCAGTTGGTGACATCTGCTTCTGACGCGAAGTCAGTCAAGGTGTTGGAGACCGGCCATTGTCCCGAAGAAGCTCGTATTCCCAACACCTCAGTTGCCATCTCCACCCTTCCGCCACGCCCCGCCCGTGATGGCCGGGACGAGCCCGGCCATCACGGGCGGGGCGTGGCGGATAGGGTCGGTTCCCGCCGAGGCATGGGGCGTCGCTGGGACGGCGATGATGGCGCGGGTGCGCTTGGGGTCGTGTGATCCGGCTCGCTCGGGCGGATCGATATCGGGCCGGGCACCACGCGGCGGTCGCTGTCTCGTTCTTCTGTCATTGCCGGGCTTGACCCGCAATCCAGGCTTGTTTCCGCGTATCTCGCGGGGCTGCACGGTCGCTCATTCAGTCGAGCCGGATCGCATCACGTTCTCTCTTGCGTCGGTACCGCGTCCCGCCAGAAGGCTGGATTGCCGGGTCAAGCCCGGCAATGACAGAAGGGGGAGTCGGGACGCGACCTGAATCATGGATGTCGATCCGTCCCGGGCCCGATCCCGTTCCGCGCCTGTCAGCCGCAGCGACTCAGGATCTCGTCGACGACTTCGGTGATCGGCCTGGTGGCGTCGATGGGGATCGCGTTTTTGGGAAGGTTTTCCCGGGTCTGGTGCTGGCGGAGGATCAGGGCGCGTTCGGCGGGTTCCGAACCCCATTCGCCGGGTCTGCCGTCGAGGCGGTGGTTCAGGGTTGCGAGGTCGATTTCGAGCACGAAGACCGCGTCGAAGAGGGTGATGAAGCTTTGGCTGTTGCGTGCGCCGCCGCAGAAGAAGGTGGCGGTGTGGGTCTGGTCGGCGACGAGGGCGCGGACCTGGTCCTCATCCCAGATGTGGTGGCGGGAGATGAAATCCGGATCGGCGCCGTGCTGCGCACGCATGAGAGGGTCCAGCCTTGCGCCGGTGACGGGATCGCCCTGATAGGCCAATGTCCGGTCGCCATGCACGGCGTGATGGCCGCGCCGCTCCAGTTCGGTGGCGGCTGCGGTCTTGCCGCTGCCGGAGCCGCCTTCGATGAGATAATTCCTGACGCCCATTTTCGTCTCGTTTTCGCGGCCGCTGCCGGCGCCGACCCGCGCCTTGGTGCCGGTCATGCGAAGCGGCTGTCATGGCCGGGCTTCCGCGCTTGGCCTGGGATCGGGATGGCCGCCGCGTTGAGCAGGCTGCGGCACCCGACGCTCGTTGAGCCGCTGTCAGCGCTGGCGGATTTCGAGGCGATCCACGGTCAGCGTTCCGACCGAGAGCGTGTCGATGCGCGCCTTGCGGATGCGCAGGCGGCCGATGGCGAGGGCGCCGATGGCAACGGCGCCAATCGCCAGCGCCGCGATCGCGGCCGAGCCGGTCGCCGATGCGCCTGTTGCCTTCGCGCCGATCGCGCGGGCGGGGGAGATGCGTCTCATCGGGGTCATGGCGTCCCTTTCTGCGGTTGGTCGCGTCGGCGGGGACAGTCTACTCCAGAATGGACGGCTCGGCGCGACGGCGGGTCGCATCGGCTTTCGTGCGGCGGTTTCCCGGGCCCCCGCCGCGCCTCAACCGAGCCCGATGCGGCGGAGCACCGCGCGCTGCAGCTGGCTGCCGTGGTCGGCGATCGTCTCGATGACGGCGAAGTGGTGCAGCCCGGCGACTTCCTCGGATAGGACCGTATTGCCGGCGGCCGTGAGCGCTGCGGCGAAGCTCTGCTGCTGGCGCTTGAACTCGTCCGATTCGGCGCCGCCGACGACGAGGGTGAGCGGCGGCATCGCCGGGCGTATGGCGTGGAGCGGGCTGCTCCGATGGGCCATCGCGGCGTCGAGGCCGACGGTCTCGTTGAGATAAGAGAGGCGGATCGGCTCGAGGTCGTAGAGGCCGGAGACGGCGATGCCGCCGGCGACGATCCCGGCCGGCAATTTAGGATCGAAGGAAGGCCAGTTTGTCGCGGCGGCGATGGCGGTCAAATGGCCGCCGGCGGAATGGCCGGACAGGAAGAGGCGGTCCTGGTCGCCGGGAATGGCGGTGCCGGCCTTCTTCCAGACAAAGGCGACGGCGGCGCGCACCTGGCGCACGATCTCGTCCATGTCATGGTCCGGCGTCAGCGCATAATTGATGACGACGAGCGTCACGCCGGCATCGACCACGCCCTCGGCGACGAAGCGGAAATCCGCCTTGTCCTTCCAGATCCAATAGCCGCCATGGATATAGATCAGGATCGGCGCATCCGGGTCCTTAGCCGGGAAAACATCGAGTTTTTCCGTCGGCGCGGGGCCATAGGGAATGTCGAGCATCACCGGCCGGGTCTCGGCGCTGGCATCGCTGCGGGCGCGCCAGCGATCGAAGATCGCGTAGCTGTCGTCGGCGACGAGGCGCTCATACTGCTTGTCGAGGCCGTCCTGGTCGTATTCGCGATAGACGAGGGTCATGCGTCGCTCCGCTCCAGGCCGAAGGATTGATGCGTGGCGTGCCAGGCCATCAGATGATCGAAGGCGGCGTCGAGATCATGCAGGCCCGTCGGGCCGAACTCCTCGGCGAAGCGCTGCCAGGATAGAATGCCGCCGTCATGATCGCCATAGAGGTTGATCTCGGACGCCTCGCGGGGCGCGCCGCCGATCTCGTAGCGGAAGGCCGGGAAGCGGCCGGCGAGCCGTTCGCACCAATCGCCGATCGACCAGATGAAGGGCGTGCCGAGATTGTAGATCGCGTGACGATGGGACGGGGCGGTCATGAGCGTGATCAGCGACGCTGCGGCGTCGCGCGAGAAATGCCAGTTGCTGCGGCCGGGGCGCGGGAGGAAGGCGGGAAGACCGGCCACGGCGAGGCTGTTCGCCTGGAAGACGGGGTTCATCGTATCGCGGAGGCCGGTGCGATATTCCCAGGGGCCGAACACGCCGGCGAGGCGGCCGGCAACCCAGTCGAGCCCGGTGGCGTTGCCGATCTTGTCGAGGATCATCTCGCCGGTCCATTTCGAGAGGGCGTAGAGATTGCCGGGATCCTTCGGCCAGTCCTCGTCGAGCATCGCGTAATCAGGCGTGCCGCCGCCGAAGATCGCATTGGACGAGACGAACACGAAGCGCTCGACGCCATGCGCGGCGCTGGCGGCGGCGACAGTGGCGAGCCCCGCCATGTTGACGCCGACGACGAGGCCGCTCTCGGTGCGCTCGCGCGCAACATTCGAGGTGATCGCGGCGGCATGCAGCACGCGCGTCACCTTCTGCTCGGTCAGGATGCGGCGAATGCCGTCCTGATGGCGAATATCGGCGCACATATTGGTGAGGCGCCCCGGCAGCTCCGAAAAAACGAAGGCGGCGATCGGCGGCAGCGGCCGGTCGGCGAGCGCCACCACCTGCTCGCCCGCTCGAAGCAGTTGCTCGACGATGTTGAGCCCGACGAAGCCGCTCGCGCCCGTGACCAGAATGCTCATGCTGCGACGTCCTTCCGTGCCGAGGCGTGGCCGTTGCGGCCATGGTCCCCGATCGCTGCGAGGGCAACGCCCCGCGCCGCCTCGATATGGATGGTGCTCAGTCGCGCCGCCGCCTCGCCGTCGCCTGCTTTGAGCGCGGCGAGGATGGCCTTCAATTCGCGCAGGCTCTCCTGCGGCCGCCCCGGCCGCGACATCGAGCGCGAGCGCAGGAACGAGATGCGGCCATGCAGCGAATGCAGGATCTGGCCGAGCACGACATTATTGGCGGCCTCGATGATCGTCTCGTAGAAGAGCGCGTTGCTGGTGCGCTGCGCTTCGCGGTCATCGCCGGCGGCGGCGCTTTCGATCGCAACCATGGCGAGGTCGAGCCGGCGGGCGATCTCGGGCGTCATCGCCGCGGCGCAGAGCAGGCAGGCGCGCGCTTCGAGCAGCACGCGCATATCGTAGAGATCGCCGATCTCCTTGAGGCTCATCGAGGCGACGACGAAACCGTTGCGGCGGTTGCTCTCGATCAGGCGTTCCGCCTCGAGTTCGCGCACCACCTCGCGCGCGATCGTCCGGCTGACGCCGGCCCGCTCGCAGATCTGCCGTTCGGTCAGCCGGGCGCCGGGTGGCAGTTCGCCGTCATGGATCGCCGCACGGATGGCCGCGGAAACCTGCTGGCGGACGGAGAGCAGGGAAAGGCCGCCATTCATCATGTCAGCCCATCATTGCCGGCGATCTCGGCGACATCGAGCCCGCCGAGACGCTGGTTCAGCCGTCCGCGATTGGCGAAGCAGCAGATGATCGCAACCTCGTCCGGCAACGGCGCATCGGGCAGATGCACGGTCATGCCGTCATAATGCGAGCGGACATAGAGCGCGTCCTTGTGTGCCAGCGGAATGTCGATCGTCGCGCCCGGCGCTGCCCGCTTGGAGAAGGACGAGATCCAGGCCGCCCCGCCGCCGATCGTGCTGCGCAGCGCATCGCCGAACGGCGTCGTGATCAGTGCGATGCCATGTTCCTGCTCGCCTCCAAGGCCGATCACGGCGCCCTTGCCATAGCTTTCGATGCCGAAAGGCTGCATCGCTCCGCGTCCGGCCGTGGCCATCGACCGGCCAAGGGCGGCACTCGCGGCGATGAACGCGTCGAGCGGGCCGACCGGGCCTCCTGCATAGGGATTGTGGATGACGGCGACCACGGCGACCTTGCGCAGCGGCCGATCACTCTCGATGCCCTGCTCGGCAGATGTCGTTTCGGTGATCAGGAATTGCCGGCGGATGCGCAGGCCCGGTGCTGCAACGAGGCTCATCGGGTCACCGCCATCGCCTGGCGCTTCGCGGCCGTGGCTTCATCGTCGAGGGTCATGCGCTCATCGATGACGACGCCATAGGCGCGCTCGGCATAGGCGCGAGAGCAGAAGCCGTCGAGGACGTCGTCCAGAACCTGGCGGGCCGGTCGCTCCAGCGGATCGCCGAAGCCGCCGCCGCAGGGCGAATAGAAGGCCATGGTATCGCCGGGCTTCATGACGACGCCGGAGATCTTGGCGTGCTGCGCCTCGGCCGTGCCGGCGGGGTCGGCATGATTGAAGATGTCGACGCGGCCGGGCGCGCCCTCATGGCCGCCGAAGAGGCCCCAGGGCGCATCGGTGTGGCGCTCGGCCTCGTGGGTCATCCAGCCGCCCTCCAGCAGGCGCTGTTCCTTGACGACGCCGAGGCCGCCGCGGAAGCGGCCGGCGCCGCATTCGACATCGTCGCGCAGTTCGTAGCGGTCGCAGATCATCGGCAGGTGCATGCCGAGATCCTCGATCGGATTGTTGCGGGTATTGGCCATGAGATTGTCGATCGAATCCGGTCCGTCGGAGCGTGGGCGGCCGCCATAGGCGCCTTCATTGACCTCGATGAACACCCAGTAATCGCCGCTCTGGCGGAGACCCGAATAGGCGACGAAGGAGAGCGAGGCCGAGGAACCGGCGATCGCGGTCTCGGGCAGCACCGGCGAGAGCGCGCGGATGATGCAGTCGATCATGCGGTTGCACTGGGAGAAGCGCGCCGAGGCGGCGGTCGGGAAAATCGGGTTGAAGATCGTGCCCTTCGGCGCCGTCACCTTGATCGGCCGGAACGAGCCTTCATTGGCCGGCACGGGCACGGCCGAAGTCGCCGCGTCGAGCAGCAGGCTGCGGAAGGCGACATAGCAGGCGACCTTGGTCGAGCCCTCGAAGGGCACGTTGAAGGCGGTCGGGACCTGCGGCGAGGAGCCGGTCAAATCGACTTCGGCCTCGTCGCCGCGAATGCGCACGCAGACCTTGATCGGCAGGCGGACATTGCGGTTGCGGCCGTCATCGTCGAGCCAGCTTTCGGCATAGTAGTCGCCATCCGGGATCTCGGCGATCTTCTTGCGCAGCATGCGCTCGGTATAGTTCATCAGCTCGGCCGAGGCCTCTTCCACCGTCTCGGCGCCATAGGTGGCGTAGAGTTCCTGAAATCTGCGGGCGCCGAGTTCGGCCGAGGCGATCTGGGCGCCGAGATCGTCCTGCAATTGCTTGCCGACACGGCTGTTGTTGCGGAGATAGTTCCACACCGTCTCATTGCGGACGCCGCCCTCGACGAGCTTCACCGCCTTCAGCAGCATGCCTTCGCCGAAAATGTCCTGGATGTCGACGATGAGGCCGGGCGTCGCCGAGCCGATATCGACGTGGTGCGCCGTATTGGCGGCGAAGCCGACATGGTGCCCCTCGAAGAACACCGGCACGACCACGGCGATATCGGGCGAGTGGCTGGCGCCGAAATAGGGATGGTTGTGAATGACGACGTCACCCTCGCGCCAGGGCGTCGTCATCGAGGCGTCGATACCGCGGAGATAGCCGGGGATCGAGCCGATATGCAGCGGCGTGTTGTCGCTTTCGCAGAGCGTCGCGAAATCACGGTTGAAGAGGCCGGCGCCGAGATCCTCGCTTTCGCGGATGATCGAGGAGAACGACATCCGGTAGAGGACGTAGGCCATTTCCTTGGCGATGGTGTGCAGCGCGCCGCCGATGACCTGCAGCGTGACGGGATCTATGCTCATGCTGCCGCTCCGATATCCGCAGATGATTGGCGGGCGATATGGATGTTGCCGGACCGGTGGACGCTGGCCGTGAAGCCGGGCGGCACCAGCGTGGTCGAATTGTGCTGCTGGATGATCGCCGGGCCGGGAACGATATGTCCGGCGGCAAGCTTGTCGCGGTCATAGCGCGGCGTTTCCACCGTCTTGCCGTCGTCGAAGGTCGTCGGGCGCACATAGAGCAGCGCGTGCGACAGGTCCGGCGATGTCGCATCGGGCAATTCGGGCCAGGTCAGCGGCGGCACTTCGGCAAAGCCGATGACGCGCAGCGTGACGATCTCGATCACCGCATCGTCGAAGCGATAGCCATAATCGCGCTCATGCACGGCGTGGAAGGCATCGGCGATCGCTACCGCCGTCTCGGCCGTGATCGGGCCATCGGGGAGCGGCGTGCGCAGCTCGAAGCCCTGGCCCTGATAGCGGCATTCGGCGACGCGCTCGAATTTGTGCGCTTCTACTGCGATGCCGTCGGCGGCAAGGCGCTCGGCGGCCAGCGCAGCGAGGTCGTCCAACGTCTGATTGGCGGCCTCGAACGGTCCGGCGGCCGGGCCTGAAATGAGGGTGGGCATCGAGCGCGTGAACTCATAGGCAAGCCGCGTCGCGAGCAGGCCCATCGCGGCGGTGATCCCGGGCGCCGGGGGCACGATGACGTCCTTCGCCGATACGGCCTCGGCGAGCGCGACGCCATGCAGCGGGCCGGCGCCGCCGAAGGGCATCAGCGAGAAGCGGCGCGGATCGAAGCCGCGCGCCACGGAATTCGAGCGGATGGCGAGCGCCATATTGGCATTGACGATGGTGACGATGCCAAGCGCGGCCTCGATCAGGCTCATGCCGAACGGCTCGGCGATATGCGCGCGCACGGCCTTTTCTGCGAGCGTCGGATCGATCGCCATGTCGCCGCCGAGGAAGCGCTCGGGATCGAGGCGGCCGAGCACGACATGGGCGTCGGTGACGGTCGGTTCCGTGCCGCCCTTGCCGTAGCAGGCCGGGCCCGGCGCGGCGCCGGCCGAGCGCGGGCCGACGCGGAAGGCGCCGCCTTCGTCGCGGAAGGCGATCGAACCGCCGCCGGCGCCGATCGTATCGAGATCGAGCATTGGCGCCAGCACCGGATGTTCCCCGACGACCGTGTCGCGCGGGTTCATGATGCGGATATTGCCGTCGGCGATCACCCCGATATCGGCCGAGGTGCCGCCGATATCGATCGTGATGACATTGTCGACATCCGACATGGCGCCGGCCCAGCGGCCGCCGATGACGCCGCCGGCAGGCCCCGACATCAGGATCGTCACCGGGCGTTCCGAGCAGGTCGCCACCGTCCCGATGCCGCCATTCGATTGCATGATGCGCAGCTCCGCATCGACGCCTTCGGTGGCGAGGCGCTTTTCGAGATTGCGCAGATAGCGCGCGGTGCGGGGCCCGACATAGGCGTTCATCGCCGTGGTCGAGAAGCGCTCGAACTCGCGAATGACATTGGCGACTTCCGACGAGGCCGAGATGAACGCGTCCGGCATTTCCTCGCGCAGGATTTCGAGCGCGGCGCGCTCATGCGCATCGTTCAGGAAGGAGAACAGGAAGCAGACGATGACCGCCTCGCAGCCGCGCGCCTTCAGTTCGCGGGCCGCGGCCCTGACTTCGTCCAGATCGATCGGCGTCTCGATGCGTCCATCCGGCGGCATGATCCGCTCGGTGATCGGCATCCGGTTGCGGCGCTTGACGAGCGGGCTCGACTGCCACGGTACGTCGAAATGCAGTGAGAAATTATGCGGGCGTTTGTGGCGGGCGATGTGCAAGAGGTCGCGGAAGCCGCGCGTCGTCAGCATGCCGACTTCGGCGCCGTTCTTCTCGATCGTGATGTTGGTCGCGACCGTGGTGCCATGCACGACACGGCGGACCTGTTTCGGGTCGAGGCCGGCAATGCGGCAGATCGCGAGGATGCCGTCGACGACGCCGATCGACTGGTCCGATGGGGTGGAGGGGACCTTGTGTACGAAGACGCGGCGGCCGCCCGGGCCGTCATCGTCGCGTTCGAGGACGAGGTCGGTGAAGGTGCCGCCGACATCGACGCCAATAGAGGCCATCAGCGCGCTCCCGCCTGGAGGCCGCCGAGATAGGCGAGGACGCCATCGAGCGGTTCGACATCGCCGAACTTGGCGTCGATATCGAAGAGATTCCATTCGACCGCGCCGGCAATGCGGTCGCCGACGCATTCGCGCACGACGATCGGCCGGAAGCCGGCCCAGAGCGCATCCTCGCAGGAGAGGCGGACGCAGGACGAGAGCGTCACGCCGGTGAGGATCACCGTGTCGACGCCGAGGCTGGTGAGATGGCCGGCGAGGTCGGTGCCCTGGAAGGCGCTGGCGCGCTTCTTGACGATCAGGAGCTCGTCGTCGCGCCGCTCGAGCCGGTCGTCGATCTCGCAGAGCGGGCTGCCCGCTTTCAGATATTCAAGCGGGATCTTCTTGCCCCAGAGGCCGGTATCGGCATTGGGACCCTCGACGATGTCATAGGCGCAGGTCGTGTAGACGATCGGGATGCCGAGCGCGCGGCCGGCGGCGATCAGCTTCTGCGTCGACGGGATGATCACATCCATGCCGTCGCAGGCGAAGGCGCTGCCCTCCGTCGTCCAGGCCTTGGCGAGATCGACATTCACGATGGCTGGACGCGATCCATAGCCGAGGCGGCGCATGAATCCGCGGCTCTTGTAGAAGGCGGCGTACTCGCGAAACGCGGTCTGTAATGCCTGTTCGAAGTCCTGCTGCATCGAAATTCCTCATGCTCGGTTCTTCATCATTGGCATATTGTATGACATAGTCAACGCCTGTTCCTGATGTCATGACGGTGGTGCTGGACAGGCGCGCTGGCTTCGCTACGGTCGGCGCGGCAATGGGGATTTGGATCGGCATGACGGACGCGGCCACACTGACGAGGATGATCAAGGCCGGGCAGGGACTGGAGCCGGCCGACCTGGTCATTCGCGATGTGCGCATGCTCGATGTCGTCACGGGTGCGATCACCGAAACCGACATCGCGATCGTCGCGGATCGCATCGTCGGCACACATGGCCGCTATCAGGGAAAGAGCGAGATCGACGGACGCGGGCGCTTCTGCGTGCCCGGTTTCATCGACACGCATCTCCATGTCGAATCCTCGCTGGTCACGCCGCTGGAGTTTGATCGCTGCGTGCTGCCGCATGGCGTCACCACCGCGATCTGCGATCCGCACGAGATCGCCAACGTCCTCGGCGCCGCCGGCATCCGCTATTTCCTCGACTGCGCCGAACAGACCGCGATGGACCTTCGCGTCAACCTTTCGTCCTGCGTCCCCGCGACGGCGTTCGAGACGGCCGGCGCGGAATTGCTCATCGACGATCTGCTGCCCTTCGCCGATCATCCGAAGGTCATCGGCCTTGCCGAATTCATGAATTTCCCTGGCGTTCTCGCGGCGGCGCCCGATGTCATTGCCAAGCTGGTCGCCTTCCAGGGCAAGCATATCGACGGCCATGCGCCGCTTCTGCGCGGCATGGCGCTGAACGGCTATCTCGCCGCCGGCATCCGCACCGACCATGAGGCGACGACGGCCGCCGAGGCGCGCGAGAAGCTCGCCAAGGGCATGGTGGTGCTGATCCGCGAAGGCTCGGTCTCGAAGGATCTCGCGGCGCTTGCCGAAGTGCTCGACGAGAATTCATCGGCCTTCATGGCGCTCTGCACCGACGACCGCAATCCGCTCGATATCGCCGAGGAAGGCCATCTCGACGGGTTGATCCGCATGCTGATCGCGCGCGGGCGGCCGGTGCACCATGTCTATCGCGCGGCGAGCTGGTCGGCGGCCCGCGCCTTCGGCCTCAAGGATCGCGGCCTCGTGGCGCCCGGTTGGCGCGCCGATCTGGTGCTGGTCGATGATCTCGAAGCCTGCACGGTCTCTGACGTGATCAGCGGCGGCCGTCTGGTCGACGACGCATTGTTCGAGGCGCGCGGCAGCGTTTCGCCGGTCGGCTATGGCTCGGTCAAGGCGCCCGAAGTGACGGCGGCGAGCTTCGCCATCTCGGGGCGACGCGGCAATCAGGAGCGCCCGGTGATCGGCGTCACGGCCGGTCTGATCATCACGCGATATGAGCGGGCGATCCTCCCGGTCGAGGATGGCAAGTCGGTGCCGGACCTCGCCAAGGACATCGTCAAGGTCGCGGTCGTCGAGCGGCATGGCAAGAACGGCAATATCGGCCGCGGCTTCGTCACCGGCTTCGGGCTGAAGCGCGGCGCCATCGCCTCGTCGGTCGGCCATGACAGCCACAACATCACGGTCATCGGCGCCGATGACGCCGACATGGCCGTGGCCGTCAACCGGCTGCGCAAGACCGGCGGCGGCTTCGTCGTGGCGGCCGATGGGCGCGTTGTCGCCGAACTGACGCTGCCGATCGCCGGGTTGATGTCCGATCTCTCCTTCGATGCGGTGCGCGGCGAGCTGCATCACCTGCGCGAAGCTGCCTATGGGCTCGGCTGCACGCTGCCGGAGCCTTTCCTGCAGATCGCGTTCCTGCCGCTGCCGGTCATTCCGCATCTCAAGATCACCGATCGCGGCATGTTCGACGTCGATCGCTTCGAACTCATCCCCGACGAGGATCCTGCCTGACGATGGCGCGCATCCACTGCCTCTCGACCGCCGACATGGACCGCGTGTTCGAGGTCGACCATCTGCCGGTCCATGACGAGAAGATGTTCGCGACCGCCTTTCACGAGGGCGTGGGTGGGCAGGGCGTGTTCGTCGCCCGCGCTCTGGCGGCGCTCGGCGCGCCCGTCACCTATCACGGCACAGTCGGCGACGATCCGACTGGCGCCGCGCTGGTGGCCGAGCTTTCCGCGATTGCCGGACTTTCCGTCGACATCACGCGCCTTGCCGGCGTTGCGACGGGAACCTGCGCCATCATCGTCGATCGCACCGGCGAGAAGGCGCTCGTCCTGGCGCCGGCTGCGCCCGAGCTCGGATCGCGCCTCGGCGAAGGACTCACCGTCGAGCCCGGCGATATCGTGACGCTCAATTTCTTCGATCCGCCGCAGATGGCGCGCGTGCTGGCGCGGGCGCGGGCGGACGGAGCCACCACGATCGTCGATATCGAGGCGACGGGCATCAGCGTGTTCGGTTGGGACGCGGCGCTCGCCGTCATGGCGGCCGCCGATATCGTCTGCTCCAACCAGACGACGCTCGACGCATGGTCGGCGCGCGAGGCGGTCACGGGCGCCTTGCTCGACCGCGCCGAACGTTTCGCCCGCGCGATCGCCGTCTCGGGGCAGCGCGTCTGCGTCACGCTCGGCGCGGCGGGCGTCTTTGTGTTCGACGGCGCGGCGACGGAACACATTCCAGCCGTGCCCGTGAAGCCTCTCAACACGACGGGCGCCGGCGACACTTTCCTCGCCGGGCTCGCCTTCGGCCTGCACCGCGGCGACAGCCTTTTTGACGCCGCCCGGCTCGCGACCCGTGTCGCGGCCGATTTTCTCGGGTTCGGCAGGATCGACCGTAGTCGGCTTGGCCTCTGACACACTCTGCTCAAGGAGCATCAACGCGTGACCGCCTCGCTCAATCTTGCCGAACGGATCGAACTCGTGCTGGCGGCTGCCTGTCTCGGCGACGCGCTGGGCGCGCCGCCGGAGGCGATGCATCCGGCTGAAATTCTCAAGGTGTTCGGCGGGCGTATCACGCGTTTCGTGCCGGCGCCGCCGATGGCGCCGTTCTCGAACGGCGCGACGCCGGGCTCGCTCACCGACGATGCGACGCAGCTTCTCGCGATGGCACAGGTGATCATCGAGGCCGGCGGCCATCCGACCATCGAGCATGCCGCCAAGGCGCTCATTGCCTGGGCCGATGATCCGCGCGGCTTCGGCAAGTTCGCCGGCCCGTCGACGCAGGCGGCCATCGACCGGATGCGCGCCGGCGAGGATCCGCGCGTCGTCGCGACGCCGGCGCGCTATTCCGTCGCCATGGGCACGACCAATGGCGCCGCGATGCGGGCGCCGGTCGCCGGCTGCATCAGGCCGGGTGATATCGAAGGGGCGGTGGATGTCGCGGCAACGCTCTCGGCTCCGACCCACAACACGCAGATCGCTTATGCCGGCGCCGGCGCGGTGGCTGCAGTCGTCGCGATCGGTCTTTCGGGCGGCGTGTCGCGCGGGGGCAAGATGCTGTCTCTGGCTGAGGCGGCCTTCGCTGGCGCCGAGGCCGGCGATCGGCTCGCCGCGACGCGCGGCCGGCTCGCGGCGGGACCGAGCGTGATCAAGCGGATGGAACTCGCGATCGCCATCGGCGAGCGTTACCGCGGCGACGCCGAAGCCTGCATGACCGAACTCGGCGCGGTGATCGGCGCGGGCCTGCCAATGGCCGAGGCCGTTCCCGCCGCGGTCGGACTTGCCGTTGCTGTGGGACCGGATCCGTTCGCGGCGATCGTTGCAGCGGCCAATGAAGGCGCCGACAGCGACACGGTCGCGCTGATCGCCGGCGCGATGGTCGCCGCCTGGTCGGACAGCCTCAAGGCGCCCGACGACATGATGGCGACGCTCGAGCTGGTCAATGGCATCGATCTCGGCGCCATCGCAGCAGATCTTGCGTCCGTCGCCCCGCACTGAGCTGTCGAAGCTCTGCCTGTCTCTGTCATTGCCTGCCTTGCCCCGGCGATCCAGACTTCCGGCTGGGGCATTAAGACTGGATCGCCGGGGTCAAGCCCGGCGATGACAGTTCTGCCGCAGTGCGGCCTCATTGGAACGAGCCGTCTGAGATTACTGCTCGACGGTGCTGCCGCCCTCTTCTTCTTCCAGCGTCACGGCGACGTCGGCATTGGCCGAGAGACGGACTGTGCCATTCTCGACATCGGCGACGAGGCCGAGCGGGATGAAATGGTGATGGCCGCGATGGTGGCCTTCGCCGCTGTCCTTCTTGACCAGCTTGATGCGGTCGCCCTCGATCTTGTCGACGGTTCCGACATGAACGCCGTCGGCGCCGATGATGTCGGCATGTTCCTGGATCTGCGTGGCGATAGCCATGATGTCTGCTCCTGTTGGGGACTCCCTCAACGTGGCAAACCGGCGAAGGATGCACCGTCGGCCCATGATGGCGGCCGCTTGGGACGCCGCCATGGGTCAGACCGCGTGATTATTGCGGGATTTCGACGTGGCCGCCGAAGCCGAAACGCATCGCCGAGAGCAGGCGATCGGCATAGGTGTGCTCTTCGCGCGAGCGGAAGCGGGCGAAGAGGGCGGTGGCGAGAACCGGGATCGGAACGGCTTCCTCGATCGCGGCTTCCACCGTCCAGCGGCCTTCGCCGCTGTCGGCAACCGAGCCCGAATACTTGACGAGCTCGGCGTCGCTGGCGAGCGCCAGTGCCGTCAGGTCGAGCAGCCAGGACGAGATGACCGAACCGCGACGCCAGACTTCGGCGATGTCGGTCATGTCGAGGTCGTAACGCTCCTCGGGCGGCAGATGATCGGAGTTCTTCATCTTCAGCACGTCGAAGCCTTCGGCATAGGCCTGCATCATGCCGTATTCGATGCCGTTATGGACCATCTTGACGAAGTGACCGGCGCCGGCGGGGCCGGCATGGATATAGCCGTGCTCGGCGCGGTCGTCGGCCTTGGTACGGCCAGCGGTGCGCTCGATGGAGCCGAGGCCGGGCGCAAGCGTCGCGAAGATCGGGTCGAGGCGCATCACCTCGGCCGCATCGCCGCCGATCATCATGCAATAGCCGCGCTCGAGACCCCAGACGCCGCCGGACGTGCCGACGTCGATGTAATTGAGGCCTTTCTCGGCCAGCGACTTGGCGCGGCGGATATCGTCCTTGTAGAAGCTGTTGCCGCCGTCGATCAGCGTATCGCCCGGCTCGAGCAGGGCGGCGAGAGCGGTGATGGTGTCCTCGGTCGGGGCGCCGGCCGGGAGCATGACCCAGATCGCGCGCGGCTTGGCGAGCTTGGCGACCATGTCCTCGAGGCTCGATGCCCCGGCGGCGCCGGCCGAAACGGACGCCTTGATCGCGTCGGCGCTGCGGTCATAGACGACCGTCGTATGGCCGCCGTCCATCAGACGCTTGGCGATATTGCCGCCCATCCGGCCCAGTCCAATGATCCCAAGCTGCATGTCAGTTTCCTCTCAAGACATCGATGATTGACGTGATGGCCAACAGGAGTAGAGCAAAAATCTTGACGGGGTGTGACGACTTTATCGCTGTCATGCTAGCAAGCGACCCGCGACGTGGGGCTCCGGGGAAGCGGCATGCTGACAAGTTTCGACTATATCTCGCTGCTTTTCGTGTTGGCGGCCGGAATCGGCTTGATCAATGAACGGTTTGGCCGCCTGCCGCGGGTAATCGCGCTGCTGATCGGATCGCTCATCGTCTCGTTCGGCATGATCGCCGCCTCCTGGATGTTGCCGCATGTCCATGTCGCCGCGCGGACCAGCGCGCGCCTCGCCAATGCCGACCTCTCCTATGTCCTGCTCGATGGCGTACTGGCGCTGCTGCTGTTCGCCACCAGCCTGACGACCGACGTTGCCGGGCTCCGGCGGCGCGCGCGGCCGATCTTCCTGCTCGTGACCTTCGGTGTCGTCATCGCGATGGCGCTGTTCGCCTTCGGGATCCAGGCCGTGCTGGCTTTTGCGGGCCTCTCGGTGCCGCTCGCCTGGTGCCTGGTGCTCGGCGCCATCCTTGCGCCGACTGATGCGGTCGCGGTCGAGCAACTGCTCGCCAAGGTGAAGATGCCGACCGAGATCCGCGATCTCATCACAGGCGAAAGCCTCTTCAACGATGGCGCCGCGGTCGTGCTCTATCTTGCGGCGCTGGCCACGACGAAAGGCGATGATTCCGTCGTCGGCCACGGCCGCCTGGTGATGACGTTTCTCGTCGATGGCGGCGGCGGCGCGCTGCTCGGCTTTGTGACCGGGCTCGTCGCACGCTTCGCCATGCAGCACATCCGCGAGCAGCATCTCGTCATCACGATTTCACTGGCGCTGGTCTTCGCGACCTACCGCATCGCAGCGCTGCTCGAACTGTCCGGGCCGATCGCCGTGGTGGTAGCCGGGCTGACGCTCTGCCATTTCCAGGCCAAGCGCGATCTCGACGCGATCTGGCGGCGGCGGATCCATGATTTCTGGTCGATGGTCGACGAGATCGTCAACACGCTGCTGTTCATGCTGATGGGGTTCGAGATCCTGGAGGTTCCGATGGGCGCAGCCGGAATCTGGCCGGTTCTCGCCGCGGTTCCGCTCGCCTTGCTGGCGCGCTTCGTGAGCGTCGCGGTGCCGCTTGCCTTCGGCCGCCGGCCGGTGGGCGACACGGCCCGCGCTGTGGGCGTCCTGACCTGGACGGGCCTTCGCGGCGGCATCTCGATCGCGCTCGTGCTGGCCTTGCCAGACAGCCCGTATCGGGAGACGCTGACCGCCATCTGCTACGCGGTCGTGATCTTCTCCGTCATCGTGCAGGGATTGACGACGCCGGGCGTCGTACGGCGCCTGCTGCGGACCGACGCCTGAGACGGGCCGCAGCACGAAGACCCTGGGGAGGGAAAGAGGATGCAGAAGCTGATCGTGTTGCAGTCGCTCTGGGCGATGGAGCGGCGGCAGACCGACGGGCTCGAGCGTTCGCTCGAGAAGAATGTCGAGATGATCATCGAGGCGCGCTATGACGGCGTTTCGACCGACTGGCGGGATCGCACGCGCTCGAAGCGGATCGCGGCCATGCTGAAGCCGCAGGGCATGGTGGCGGAGGGACAGTGCTTCCCGCAGACGGTCGATGATCTGAAGCCGGTGCTCGAGATCGCCACCGAGACCGGGCTGCATCATCTCGATATCCAGCCCGATATTCGTCCGCGCACGATCGGGGAATGCGTTCCGTTGATCGAGGGCTGGACGCGGCTCGCCGAGGAGGTCGACTTTCCCGTCTATATCGAGACGCATCGCGACCGGATGACCACCGATCTCTATTTCGTGCTCGATCTTCTCGACCGTTTTCCCGATTTGAAGCTCCTGGCCGATCTCTCGCATTTCCTCGTCGGCCGTGAATTCGCCGATCCGGTCAGCGCCGAAAACCACGCCTATATCCACCGCGTGCTCGACAATTCCTTCGCGCTACATGGACGGGTGGCCAGCCGCGAGCAGGTCCAGGTCGAGATATCCTTCCCCCATCACCGCAAATGGCTCGATCTCTTTCTTGGCTGGTGGGACTACGGCATGCGCTCCTGGCGCCGGCGTTCGGCCGACGACGCGGAACTATCCTTCGTCTGCGAGCTTGGACCCCAGCCCTATGCGATCGCCGGGCCGGACGGGAACGATCTTTCCGACCGTTGGAGCGATGCGTTGATGATGCGGGAAGAGGTGAAGGCGCTTTGGAGCAGGATCATCCGCGAGACCAGCTGAGCAGCACGTTTCATCGGCATTCCGCGATAGGCGCGCGATGCTTGCACCCCTTCCCCGGCTATCGTTATCTTAATTGTCGAATCACGGATGCGCGGGAGGGAACGCTTCAGTGGTGAAGAGCATGCGCCTGTCTGTTCTGGTTCTCGTCAGCGCCGTCCTGGTGCTCAGTCAGCCTCTCGCAGCCATGGCCGGCCAGGTTCAGCCGTCTGACTTCGGCTCATCCGATGCGAAGCCGTTGCAGGTATCGACCGCGCCGCGCACCGTCCCGGTCAAGAAGCGCGCGACGAAATCCGGCCAGCCGGTGGTGCCGACCCGAGCTGCAAGCGTCTATCTCATCCGCGGTTTTCTCGGCATCTTCTCGCTCGGCATGGATCGCCTCAACGACAGCCTCAAGGCTGAGGGCGTGACGACGCGCATCCTCGGCCACACCGGCTGGCCGAGTGTCGTCGCGGACATCAAGGCCGAGGCGGACCTGCATCCGGGCAAGCGCGCGCCGATCGTCATCATCGGTCATTCGCTTGGCGGCAATGCCGCGCTGCAGGCGTCCTACGTGCTGGGGCAGCAGGGTGTGCCGGTCGATCTCGTCGTGACGGTCGACCCGACCTCGTCGCGGCCGATCTCCGACAAGGTCAAGCGCTACCTCAACATCTACATGGCCAATGACGGGCTCGGCGCCGCGCTGGCTGCCAAGGGCTCCGGCGTCGACAACGACAATATCCGCGACAATCCGCAGCTCAACCGGCCGGGCGTCAATCACTTCACGATGGACGAGAACCCGATCGTGCAGCAGCAGATCATGACGGCCGTGCTGAAGACGCTCGGTCGCAAGCCGGCGGCGAGCAGGTCGCCGGCCAGCAAGTCTTCGGCAAAATGACGAGGCGCCGCCCTCCGGCTCCGCTGGCTGCCGCCGGCCCCGGCGGTTTCGAGGGCGACTGGCCGCGCCGCGTCGTCGTGACGGGTGCGGGCGGGCATCTCGGCGGCTGGATCGTTTCGATCCTCGCCTCGGGCGGCGTCGACGTAACGGCAACGGCCGGCCCCGGCGAGGAACCGCAACGCCTCGCGGCGGAGCTCGCTGCGGCGGGCGTCGATCCGGCGCGCCTTCGGATCGTTGCCTGCGATCTCCTGGACAAGCCCTGCTGGACCGAGATCATGGCGGGCCAGGACGCGCTCATTCACGTCGCGGCGCCGATGCCGCATGTGCTGACCGAGGATGCGGCGCCGCTCGTCGCCTGCGCCCGGGAGGGTTCGCGCCGGGTGGTCGAGGCGGCTGCGGCGGCCGGCATTCGCCGCATGGTGATGACCTCGTCGATCATGGCGGCGCTTTATGGCGCCGATCGCCCGGACGCCCGCGTCGTCACCGAGGCCGATTGGTCGACGCCCGGCCGTGCGCCGATGACCGTCTATGCCGAGGCCAAGACCGTGGCCGAGCGCACGGTCTGGGACGTCGCGGCGGAGCGGGGCCTGCCGACGACCGTGATCAATCCCGGCATCATCTTCGGCCCGGGCCTGACCTCGTCGATATCGCCCTCGCTCAACATCTTCCGCGAGATCCTGCGCGGCCGCGCGATCGTGGCGCCGCGCATCCTGCTGCCATGCGTCGATGTTCGCGACGTCGCCTGGCTGCATGTCGCCGCGCTGCTCTCGGACGCCGCGATCGGCGAGCGCATCTTCGCTGTCGCCGACCAGCTGTGGCTCACCGATCTCATCGATCGGATCCGCGCCAGCGGGTTTGAGCGCTTGCCGGTGCCGCGCCCCATCGATGATGAACGCGCGCGGCGGCTCGCCGACAGTTTCTCAATCCTCAGCTATTTGCGTTTCGACATTGGCGAGGAGCGCTGGATTGGCCGCGGCAAGGCCGAGGCGCTGCTGAAGCTGCGCTGGCGGCCGGTTGCGACCACGATTTCCGAGACGATCCATTTCCTCGCAGCGCGGACCGATCTTCGTCACGCGGCCTGATCAGGCGGCGCGCGCCTCGGCGAGTTCCTTTCGCAGCGCCTTCTCGAAATCATAGACGTCGATCTCGATGGCGTGGCGCGGCGTACGCTCGAAGCGCCAATGCGGATGGGCGGTCTCATGGCCGATGCGGCGTTCGAGATCGGCCGGGCGCGTCAGGCGGCCGGTCGCCTGCAACGCCACGATGCGCGCCTGCAATTCGGCGAGCGGCCAGATGCAGCCGATCGGCTGAAAGAGGCCGACGAAATCGAGCGTCGGGAAGCCGGCCGGCATCATCTTGAGATAAAGCGGGACGTCGAGCGCCTCGGCGAAATCGAAGAGGCCTCGATCGAAGAACGGGAAGCGGGTGCGGTAGCCCGTGGCGAGGATCACCGTATCGAAGGCCTCGAGGCTGCCGTCCGCGAAGCGAACATTGGCTCCCTCGAAGCCGGCGAGGCCCGGCCGCGTGGCCACCGTGCCATGGCGCAGCCGGTCGAGCAGCTCCGAATTCAGCGTCGGGTGCATCTCCAGAACACGCCGCTCCGGCTCCGGCAGCCCGTAGCGCTTGTAGGGGCCGATGATCAGCTTCAACATCAGCGCCAGCAGCCGCTGGCGCGGCCATTTGGGCAGATGGCGCAGACGGCGGTAGGCGACATCGACGGGCATGCCGAGCACGATCTTCGGCACGATGTGATAGCCGCGCCGAAAGCTGATCGCTGTATGACGGGCGACCCGCGACAGGGCGACGGCGATATCGCAGGCCGAATTGCCGCCGCCGACCACGAGAACGTTCTGGTCGCGGAACGGCTCGGCGCGGCGATAATCATGCGCATGCATGATCTTGCCATCGAACGCGCCCGGGTAATCCGGGATCAGCGGGTCCCAGTGATGACCGGAGCAGACGACGAGGCGGTCGAACGTCGCCTCGCTGCGGCCATCGGGATCGTCCAGCGTCAGCCGCCAGCGATCGCCGGGAAGGGGGGCGGCATGGCTGACGCGGGTGTTGAATCGGATGAACCGCGCGAGGCCGAAGCGCGCCGCATAGGCCTCGAAATAGGCGAGCATCTGCCGGTGCGAGGGAAAATCCGGGTAATCGGCCGGCATCGGGGTATCCGAATATTGCGACAGCCGCTTCGACGAGATGATGTGCGTCGTCTCATAGACGCTGGCATGGCCCGTCGTATCGCGAAACACCCAGTTGCCGCCGAGTTCCGGCTGCGCCTCGAAGCCGGTGATGTCCGTCAGCCCGGCATCGGCCAGCGTCTTGATGGTCGCAAGGCCCGAGGGGCCGGCGCCGATGACGGCGATTTTCGGCATGGCAGTGCTCCCTCCCAAGAGCGACGTGCGTGCTGAGGGCTTCGCGTGTCTCCCGGCCGATGTCAACGCTCCCCGCGGCGGAAGGGCTGCATCAGCGCCTGCGGCACGCGCGCCCGCCGCGCCATGATGAGCAGCGCCAGGATCGACATGATGTAGGGGATCATGAGGAAGAGCTGGTAGGGAATCGCCTTGCCGACGACATGCGAGAGGCGAAGCTGGTAGGCATCGAACAGCGCGAAGAGCAGCGCGCCGCCAAGTGCCCGTTCAGGCCGCCATGAGGCGAACACGACCAGCGCGATGCAGACCCAGCCGCGGCCCTGCACCATGGTCGGGAAGAAGGAATTGAAGGCGGCAAGCGTCAGGAAGGCGCCGCCCATCGCCATGAGCGCGCTGCCGAATACGACGGCGCCGATGCGGACGCGGATCGGGTCGATGCCCTGCGCCTCCGCCGCGTGCGGGTTCTCGCCGACGATGCGGACCGCGAGGCCGAGCGGCGTGCGGGCCAGCGCATAGGCGATGACGAGGGCGAGCGCGATGGCGAGATAGGTCGGCGCCGTCTGGCTGAACACCGCCTCGCCGAGGAAGGGCAGGTCGGACAGCACGGGAATCTTGATCACCTGGAACGGCACGATGGTCGGCGGCGAGCCGGATACGGGAATCGCGAGGCGAAAGATGAAATAGGAGAGGCTGGAGGCGAACAGCGTGATGCCGAGCCCCGTCACATGCTGCGAGAGGCCGAGCGGCACGGTGAGCGCGGCATGCAAGAGGCCGAAGACGGCGCCGGACAAAGCCGCCACGGCAAGGCCGAGCCAGAGATCGCCGCCGTGATAGACCGTCATCCAGCCGATCATCGCGCCGAAGGTCATGATGCCCTCGATGCCGAGATTGAGCACGCCGGCCCGCTCGCAGATGAGCGCACCAAGCGTTCCGAAAATCAGCGGCGTCGCGATGCGCAGGACCGCGGCCCAGAGGCCGGCCGAGGCGAAGATGTCGAGCGCGTCCATCATCGGCGGATCCGGTAGTTGGCGAGCGACAGGGCGACCAGCATCGCGATGAGCGACAGGGCGACGATCACATCGGCGATGAAGCTTGGCACGCCGAGCGCACGGCTCATCGAATCCGCGCCGACGAACATCGTCGCGACGAACAATGCGGCGAAGATGACGCCGATCGGATTGAGCGCCGCCAGCATGGCCACGACGATGCCGGTATAGCCGAAGCCGGGCGAAAGGTCGGTGGTGACATAGGCCTTGACGCCGAGCACCTCGATCGCACCGGCGAAACCGGCCAGCCCGCCCGAGATGCACGCCACCTTGACGAGGACGCCGGTCAGCGAGACGCCGGCAAAGCGCGCCGCGGCCGGATTGAGGCCCGCAGCCCGGCTCTCCATGCCGAACACGGTCCGCGCCTGCACCAGCGCGATGACGACGGCGAGGCCGATCGCCACCAGGAGCCCTACATGCAGCCGCGACCGCGCGACGAGTTTCGGCAGCATGGCATCGGCGACGACCGGCACCGATTGCGGCCAGCCGAAAGCGAGCGGATCCTTGAGCGCGCCCTCGATCATCATCGAGACGAACAGCAGCGCGACGAAATTGAGCAGCAGCGTCGTGACGACCTCATCGACGCCGAAGCGAAGGCGCAGCGCCAGCGGTCCGAGCAGCAGCAGTGCGCCCGCCACGGCGCCCGCCAGCATCAGCGCGGGGATCAGCAGGAAAGGCGGCAGATGCAGGCCATGCTGCGAGCCGAGCGCGGCGGCGGCGAGGGCACCGACGAGGAACTGGCCCTCGGCGCCAATGTTCCAGAGCCGCGCCCGGAAGGCGACAGCCGCGGCAAGGCCCGTGAGGATCAGCGGCGCCGTGCGGGTCAGCGTCTCGGTGATGGCGAGGCGCGAGCCGAAGGCGCCGATCAGCATGCGCCGATAGGCTTCCAGAACCGGAGCGCCGGCGATGGCGATGAGGATGCCGGCGAGGACCAGCGCCACCAGCACGGCGGCGACCGGCGCGGCGAGGCGGAGGCCGAACGGCACATGGGTGCGGCGCTCGAAGCGGATCACGCCGCATCCTCCCAGCTTCCCGCCATCATCAGCCCGAGGCGGCGCGGATCGGCCTTCTCGATGGGGATCGGCGGCGAAAGCCTTCCCTTGACGATCGCCTGCACGCGGTCGGCGAGCGCCAGGATCTCGTCGAGATCCTCGGAGATCAGCAGCACGGCGGTGCCCGCTTTGCGAGCGGCAAGGATTTCGCCATGCACCGCCGCGACGGCGCCTTCGTCGAGGCCGCGTGTCGGCTGGGCCGCGATCAGGATGCGCGGGCTGGTCTCGAGATTGCGGCCGAGGATCAGCTTCTGCATGTTGCCGCCCGAGAGCAGGCGGATTGGGCTGTCCTCCGAGCCGCCGCGTACGTCGAAGCGCTCGATGACCTCGCGGGCGAAGGCGCGGCCGGCACCGCGGCGTACGAAGCCGGCAGCCGAGAAGCGCGGTTCGCGCACCCGTTCGAGCACGGCATTTTCCCACACGGCCATCTCGCCGACGGCGCCGTCCGCGTGGCGGTCTTCCGGGATGCGGCCGATGCCGGCGGCAACGAAGCCGCGCGGCGTCGGGCGCGGGGCTGGCGCGCCATAGAGTTCGAGGCTGCCGGCGCTTGGCCGTTCGAGACCCGAAACGAGCCGCACCAGCGTGTGCTGGCCATTGCCGGAAACACCGATGATGCCGAGCGTCTCGCCGGCGCGGACCTCAAAATCGATCGCCTTCAGCGCCGTGCCGACATCGACGCCGGCGGCCCTGAGGGCAATTGCACCCGGCGCCTGGCTCTCGCGGCGCGGGCGCGCGACGCGGCGGCCGACCATCAGTTCGGCGAGCTCGTCCTTGCTGGTCTCGCTGGCGCGCCGCTCGGCCACGACCTTGCCGCCGCGCAGCACCGTGACGCGGTCGGCAGCGGCCAGGACTTCATGAAGCTTGTGCGAGATGAAGATGATCGAGAGGCCCAGTTCGGCCATGCCGCGCAGCGTCCGGTAGAGCTGCTCCGCCTCCTGATGCGTCAGCACGGCGGTCGGTTCGTCGAGGATCAGCACCTTCGCGTCGCGATAAAGCGATTTGAGGATTTCGACGCGCTGGCGCTCGCCGACCGAGAGATCGCCGACGCGGGCATCGGGATGCACCGCGAGGCCGAATTTCGCGGAGAGCGCCGCCAGCTTCTCGCGCGCGGCGGCGCTGCCAAGGCCGAAGGCGCCGAGCGGCCGTGTCCCGGCAATGACGTTTTCGAGCACGGTCAGGTTGGCGGCGAGCGCGAAATGCTGATGCACCATGCCGATGCCGGCCTCGATCGCGGCGCGCGGCTTGCCTGGCGGCAGTTCGCGCCCAAAGGCGATGACGCGGCCTGCATCAGCCGTATAGTGGCCGAACAGGATGTTCATCAGCGTCGTCTTGCCTGCGCCGTTCTCGCCGAGCAGCGCCAGCAATTCGCCCTGGCGAAGTTCGAGCGTGATGTCGTCATTGGCGGTCAGCGCGCCGAACCGCTTGGTGATCCCTTCGAGGCGAAGAACGACGGCGGTGCTCAAGACGGCAGGCCGGCGATCGAGGTGCGATGCGACCAGGGCACGGCCCGCTGCAGCCGGCGGGCAAGGCGCAGCAGCAGTCCGTCGCTGGCCATCGGTCCGATCAGTTGCACCGGCAGCGGCAGGCCGGCGCCATCCGTGCCATGCGGGACCGTGAGGGCGGGGGTCCCGGCGATGTTGGCGAGCATCGCATAGGGCGCGAAATCGCTCATCCGGCGCCATTGCAGCGGGACGTCGTCGTGATCGAAGGGGAAAGCGCCGATCGGCAGTGGTGGGCCTGACAGCATCGGCGTCAGCAGGATGTCGACCTCGTCGAACAGGCGCCACAGCGCATGCGCGACGCGCACCGCGGCGATCTCCGCCGCCTGATAGTCGCGCGCCGTCATGTCGAGACCGCGTCGCGCCACGGCTGCGGTGAGCCGTTCGACCTTTGAGAGATCGGGCATGTTGCGCGCGAGATTGGTGCAGATGATCCGGTCGAAGACCATTTCGGAATCGCGGGCGAGCGGCGCAAGGTGCGCCGGGTCCAGCGTGACGAGCGTGTGCCCGGCCTCGGCCAGGACCGCGCCGGCATGCGCGACAGCCTCGCGCCGCGCCGGCTCGATCGCCTTGCCTTCGGCGACATCGAGGAGAATGCCGACCCTGAGCGGGGCTACAGTCTCGTCGAGACGGCCGGCCAAGGGCAGATCGAGGTCGGCATCGGGAAAATAGCCTTCGCCGCTGCCGGAAAAATGCTCGAGTGCCAGCGCGGTATCGCGCAATGACCGGCTGACGACGAGCTCGGCCGCGATACCGCCGATATGATTGCCGAAATCCGGCCCGCCGGGCATGACGCCGCGCGTCGGCTTGAGGCCGACAAGGCCGCAGCAGGCGGCCGGAACGCGCGTCGATCCGCCGGCATCGGTGGCATGCGCCAGCGCGACGATCCCGGCCGCGACTGCAGCTGCGGCGCCGCCCGAGGAGCCGCCGGGCGTCAACGAGGGGTCGAGGGGATTGCGCGCGACCGGGCCAAGCGCCGGCTCGCTCGAAAGCGAGAGGCCGAATTCGGGAACGGTGGTGACGCCGAAGGGGACGAGGCCCCCAGCCTTGAAACGTCGCGCAAGCTCGGCGTCTTCTGCCGGCGGCGTCGGGGGCAGGGCGGCCGAGGCGCAGACGACCGGCAGACCGATGGCGCTCGCGCCGAGATCCTTCATCAAGAAGGGGACGCCGGTGAAGGGCTTCAGGCGGAAATATTTCGGCCGCCGTTTCAGCCCGGCGTCGATGGCGGCGGCGTTTTCGCGTCCGAGGTCAGCCGCGAGAAACGAAATCGCCCCGAGCGCCTTCGCCTCATCCGCCCGGGCAAGGGCCGCGTCCATAGCGGCGCCGGCGCTTGTTTGGCCGGAACGGATTGCCTCTGCCAGCGTGGCACCGTCGGAAGGCTCTGGATGATCTGTCACGACTCGCATCCCATGGATTCGAAGCATGTCATTGCCGGGCTTGACCCGGCAATCCAGCCTTTCTTGAGGGGGCGGTCTTGACGCAGCCGCTGCAGGCAAGCCTGGATTGCCGGGTCAAGCCCGGCAATGACAGGGTGGGCTGCACGCCTCAGGTCGGCTCGGCCGGGTCGACAGGCACGGTGAATGTGCCGTCCTTGATCGCCTTGCGCTTGGCTTCCATGGCGGGGACGGAGTCCTTGATCACCATGCTCTCGGTGAAGACGATGTCGTTGCCACCTTCCTTCATGTAGGAGAACGGGCTGTAATCCTTGCCCGTCTTGGCGCCGGCCGGGGTGTCCTTGATGGCGGCATCGAGGATCGGGCGGAAATACCACATCGCATTGGCGAAGACGGTCTCGGGATAGCGCGGCGTGTAGTCGATCAGCGAGCCGACAGACTTGATGCCCTTCTCCTTGGCAGCGTCGGCCGTGCCGATGCGCTCGCCAAACAGGATGTCGGCGCCGGCGTCGATCTGGGCGAGGCCGGATTCGCGCGCCTTGGGCGGATCGAAGAAGGTGCCGATGAAGCCGACCAGGAATTTCGAGTCGGGCCGCACTTCCTTCACGCCGGCGCGGAAGGCGTTGATCAGGATATTCACCTCGGGGATCGGGATCGCGCCGACCGCGCCGAACGTTCCGGTCTTGGACATCGGCGCCGCGAGCATGCCGGCGAGATAGGCCGCCTCATGGTTCCAGGTGCCGAAGGTGCCGAAATTGTCGCCGGCCGGGCCGCCGGACGAGCCCATCAGGAAGGCCGTGTCCGGATAATCCGCCGCGACCTGGCGCGCCTCGGTCTCCACCGCATAGGATTCGCCGACGATCAGCTTGTTGCCGGCTTCGGCATATTCCCGCATCGCGCGCGGATAATCGGTGCCGGAAACACCTTCCGAGAAGGTGTATTCGATCACGCCATCCTTGGCGGCGGCCTGCAGCGCCTCGTGCAGGCGCGAGTTCCAGGCGTTCTCGACCGGCGAGGCATGGATGCCGGCGACCTTCAGCTTTTCCGCGGCAAAGGCACGCGGAACGCCAAGAGCGAGCGTGCCGGCGGCCGAGGCGAGCAGAAAGCGGCGCCGTGAAATCGTGGTGGACATGACTGTTCCCCTCTGAAGCGCGCTGGGCGCGCCGGCTGATGCCGGGCCTTTTTGTCTGGGCGGTCAAATTCCATTCTCTGCCCAGTTAATTGTCAAGCCCATCGCCTGTGCAAAACCCTGCTCCGGTGGATTGCCAGCGCGCGGGGAACTCCTGGCCTCCGCGTCTGTTGGGAGGGGTGCAATCAGCGAGGGATTCATGACGTCAACAATGGAAGAGGCTCGGCCCGTGGCCGGTCCAAGGTCGGCGGCCGCCTCGCCCCTGATGCCGGTCAGGGCGACCTATCGCGTCCAGTTCAATACCGATTTCACCTTCGCGGATGCGGAGCGGATGGCGCCTTATTTTGCCGCGCTCGGCATCAGTCATCTCTATGCCTCGCCGATCTTCAAGGCCCGCGCCGGCTCGGGGCATGGTTATGACATGGTCGATCCGACGCGGATCAGCGACGAACTCGGCGGCGAGGGCGGCTTCAGAAGCATGGCCGCGGCGCTCGCCGGCGTCGGTATCGGCGTCATCCTCGACATCGTGCCGAACCACATGGCTGCCGACGGCGCCAATCCCTATTGGATCGACGTGCTCGAATTCGGCGCCGATGCGGCGTCGGCGCCGGTCTTCGACATCGATTTCGCGCGGCGGATCGCTCTGCCCTGGCTCGGCGACGACGCGCCGGCTATCGAGAAGCTCGCCTATGACGATGCGGCGGGGCGCGTGACGGCGATTGTTGCCGGCAATGCCATTCCCTTGCGGCCGCGCTCCACCGCCGATCTCCTCGATCGCGTCGGCGCCATGGAAGCAGCGCTGCTCTGGCGGATCATCGACCGCGCCACCGCCGATCCTGAAGCGATCGAGTCCGCGCGTGTGGCGCTGAGGGCCACCGTCGCGGCCATGTCGGGTTCGTTCGAGCGCGCGCTCGCGAAAGCCGATCTCAACGCCGTTCATGCCGAGCAGCATTGGCAGGCCGTGCCCTGGCGACAGATCGAAGCGCTCAATTACCGCCGCTTCTTTGAAGTTTCGCATCTGCTCGGCGTCCGCATCGAGGACGAGGCGGTGTTCGAGATCGTCCACCGCCTGCCGCTGGCGCTCGTTCGCGAAGGGCTGGTGCAGGGTCTTCGCGTCGATCACGTCGATGGGCTCGCCGATCCCGCCGCCTATTGCGTCCGGCTTCGCGAGGCCACCGGCCCGGAGGCGCTGATCCTCATCGAGAAGATCCTCGGCCATGACGAAGCGCTGCGCCCGTGGCCGATCGACGGCACCACAGGCTATGAGCGCCTCAACCTCATCAACGAGGCATTCGTCGCGGGCAGCGGACGCTCCGCGTTCCAGTCCTATCTGGCGGAACGTGGCTGGCTGTCCGGCGGGTCGCTCGCCCGGATCGCAGCCGCAAAGACCGAAGTGATCGAGAAGAGTTTCAAGCCGGAACTCGCCCGCCTCGTCGAGAGCGCGGCAGCCGTCCTCGGCGACGACGCGCCTTTGGCGAGCGCGCTTGAGGCGGCCGTGGTGGCGCTGCTCGCCGCTTTTCCGGTCTACCGCTCCTATCTCGTCGGCCTGCCGGCGTCTGCCGAGGATGAGGCGCTGTGGCGAGAGGCCGAAATGCGCGCGAAACGCGACGCGCCCGCCGTTGCGCCGATCGTGGTGCGCCTCGTCGAGGCGGCGCTGCTGGCGCCCGGTGTCGATGCGGCGCGCTTTCGCCGCCTGTTCCAGCAGCTTTCCGGCCCGGCGATGGCCAAGGGCTTCGAGGACACGGAGCTTTATCGCAGCGTCGCGCTGGCCTCGGTGAACGAGGTCGGCTCCGATCTCGTGGCCCCGCCACGCCAGGCTGACGACCTGCATGCGGCGTTTGCCAGCTTCGGACCGAGGGGCCTGATACCGCTCGCGACGCATGATACCAAGCGCGGCGCAGACACGCGGGCGCGGCTCAATCTTCTGTCGCACTCACCTGAGCGCTGGATCGGCCTCGTCGAAAGCTGGGAAGCGCGTCACGCCGCGCTGAAGAGCGAGGCCGGGCCGGATGATCTCGATCTCTGGTTCATCTATCAGACGCTGTTCGCGGCCTGGCCGCTGCCGGTTGACCGCGCGCGCATCTATTTCGAAAAGGCGATGCGGGAGGCGAAGCGGCACAGCGGCTGGACCGATCCGAACGAGGACTATGAGACCGCGCTGCACAGCTTCGTGGCAACGTTGATCGAAGGTCCCGAAGGCGCGACATTCCGGGCCGACCTCGAAGCCTTTCTGGCGGAGACGGCCCCCATCGCCGCGACGAACAGCCTGTCGCAGACGGTGCTGCAACTGACCCTGCCCGGTATTCCCGATATCTACCGCGGGACGGAACTCGTGGATTTCAGCCTTGTCGATCCCGATAACCGGCGCCCATTCGCATGGGGCCGCCGCGAAGCGCTGCTGGCGTCGCCGGCTTCGGCGATCCCGGCCTTGGCGGAGGACGACGAACGCGTCGCCAAGCTGATCGCGACACGCAGCCTGCTGGCGCTGCGCGCGCGCCATCCCGATGTCTTCACGGCGCCTTACCAGCCCGAGCGCGTCGCCGAGCAGGGATGGTTTGCCTTCAGCCGGCGCGGGAGCGCTGCCGAACTCGTTGTTGCCGTGCCGCTGACGCCGCGCGCCATGGCAACGGAAGCCCTCACCTTTGCGGACGAGCGCTATGCCGGATCCTGGCGAAAGCCGCTCGCCGGCGATTCCGCGACGGCGATCGAAGGCGGTCGCGCCCCGATCAGCACGACCCTTCCGGTGCTGATTTTGGTACGCCCGCTGACGGACGGCGCGACAACGGAACCGCACCTCCAAGGCTGAGTTGATCCCAGCCAGCCGATGGCCGTTCTCGAACGCCATGCGAACTCAGCTGGGTAGCGGGTGAAACATGACCGAATTCAGCGACGAGGAAATCCGCCGTGAAGCCTTCCTTCTCTGGGAGGCCGAGGGGCAGCCGCTTTGGTCGAACGCCTATGACCATTGGTTCCGTGCCGTGGAACAGCTGCGCCGCCGCCATTCGGCGGAGCGCGATTTCGGTAACGCTCTCCCGACTGAAGAGCCGGATGCTCCCAGCTGAGCCCACTCGATACCAGGAGATGAGATATGACGATGCAGGACAGAACGGACGACAAGCCGGAAGGTGGCCATGCCCTGATCGACTCGCATGTCGAAGGCGTGCCCCCGACCGGTGATCCGACGATCCTGCGGTCCAGCCTGGCGATCGCCGACACGACACGCGGCGATCGCGTCGGCTCCGGTCCGGAGGAATATGAGCACGGCCCGCTCTCCTATGATCGGATCCAGCACTATCGTTTCGGCCCCGAACTGATCGAGGACGGCGTTCGGTTTCGCCTCTACGCCCCGTCCGCCGACCAAGCGGAGCTGCTGCTGGTCGACGAGGCGCCGCTTCAGATGGCTCGCGATGCCGATGGCTGGTTCAGCCTCGATGTCGCCGGCGCCGGCCCGGGCACGCTCTACAGGTTCCGCGTCAAGGGTTTCGAAGTTCCCGACCCGGCCTCGCGCGGCCAGGCGGACGATTCTGGCGGCTGGAGCGTGGTGCGGGGACCACTTGGATTAGCGAGCGAGCGGGCAGCGCGTCCCTGGCACGAGGCGGTGATCGCCGAACTGCATATCGGCACCGCGACGCCCGAAGGGACGTTCGAGGGCCTCGCCCGGCGGATCGGCCATTTCGCCGACGCGGGATACACGGCGATCGAAATAATGCCGATCGGCGATTTCCCTGGCTCTCATAACTGGGGTTATGACGGCGTGCTGCTCTTTGCGCCCGAGCGCAGCTACGGCACGCCCGAAGAACTGCGAGCGCTGGTCGACGCGGCCCATGCGCATGGCCTCGCCGTCATTCTCGACGTCGTCTACAACCATTTCGGTCCTGTCGATAATTATCTTCCGGTCTATGCCGAGAGCTTCTTCGACAATGGTGTCCAGACACCCTGGGGGGCGGGGCTGAACTTCGCCGATCCGCTCGTCCGGCTCTTCTTCCTCGAAAATGTCCGCATGTGGCTTGAGGACTACGACATGGACGGACTCCGCTTCGATGCCGTGCACGAATTCGCGACATCCGGCGCCGATCTCATGAAGCGCGAGCTGGCGGCGATGGCGCGGGCCATCAAGCCGAACGCGATGCTCATCCTCGAAAACCTCGACAACAGTGCGACGTGGCTCGAGCGCGACGAGGCGGGCCGTCCCCGGCATTTCGACGCGCAGTGGAACGACGATATCCACCATGTGCTGCATGTGATCGCGACCGAGCAGCGCAGCGGCTATTACCGCGACTTTGCCGATGCGACGGTCGAGAAGGCCCGCCGGGTGCTGGCGGAAGGCTTCGCCTATCAGGGGGAGCCGGTGCCGCGCCGCGGCGATGTCGAGCGCGGCGAGCCTTCAGGGCATCTGCCGCCTTCGGCCTTCGTCTCCTTCATCCAGAACCACGACCAGATCGGCAATCAGCCGGATGGACGGCGCCTGGCGGAGGATCTCGACGCGGAGCGGCTCGATTTCCTGCATTTCGTGATCATGCTCTCGCCGCAGATCCCGATGTTCTTCATGGGCGAGGAAGCGCATATCCGTGCGCCGTTCCCGTTCTTCGGCGATCTCAAGGGCGAGTTCAGCACGGAAATCCGCGAAGGACGGGCGCAGCAGGCCAAGGAGTTCTTCGAATCCGAACATGCCGACGAGCTGGTTCCCGATCCGATGTCCCCCGACACCATGGCGATGGCAAAGCTCGACTGGAACGAATTCGCCGTCCCGGAGCGGTCACGAGCACTGGAGCGTTTCCGTGAACTCGCACGGTTGCGGCGGGAGCATCTCTGGTCGCTCACCGACACGCCCTATCAGGGTGCGGACGCGGACCATGACGGCCGGGTGATCGCCGTGTCCTGGAGTTACGCCGGCGGGACGCTCGTCATGGTGATGAATGCGGCGCCCGAAGCGGGGTCGATCGAGGTCGCCCCGTTCGAGCCGATCGCCACGACCGGTACGCAGCGGCGTGAGGGCGGCCGCATGGTGCTCGGCCCGTGGTCCGCGGTTATCAGCGTGCTGCCCGCGAAGCCTTGAAGCGACAGCCGGGTGCGCCTTAGCGGGGCAGGACGGCCCTGAGCGCGGCCTCGAGCGCCGGTGTCGTATAGGGCTTCTGGACGAAGGCCACGGTGGCATCACCGTCAAAGCCGTCGACCTCGCCGAGGCCGGAGGCAAAGATGATCGGCAGGCCCGGCAGGGTGGCGCGGACACGGTGGACGAGTTCGATGCCGCTCATATCGGGCAGGCCGACATCCGTCATCAGGGCATCGAACGGATCGGCTGCAAGCGCCGCCAGAGCGGCGGCGCCATCGGCCGCCTCGGCGACCTCATGCCCGAGGTCGCGCAGCATCTCTGCCGTGTTCATGAGAATGAGGAAGTCGTCCTCACAGACCAGAAGCCGCATTCTCAGCCTTTCCCGGGGCGGACAGAGCCGCGCAGCCCATGTGATTGCTCGCCACGGTTTGGTGGACGCCGGACAAAGCGGGCTGAGCGATTGCGAGCCATCCTACAGCAACCGCCGGCCGGGGAAAGCGGTCGCGGCGAGGCGCGCTACGGATCGTCAACCTGCGGCGCGCAGCGGCACAACGCTGCTCGGGGCGGCGAGCGTCGCCAGCGGCATCGTCTCGCCCTGACGGCCGAAACGGATGGCGACGACCTGGCCATAGGGGATGCGCGTCGTCAGGCCTGCGTCATCGTCGAACTCGACCGCATCGGCCTGGCAGCGTAACGCGCCGCTGGCCAGATGCGCGCCATCGTCACGGCGTTCGATCTCGATCCAGCCCGCAGCGGCCTGCATGTCGGCGTCGATCCGCGCGATCATTTCCCGGACGGTTTCCATCATCGGCGTCCTCTGCTGTCATTTGTTCTTATTTTGTTCTCTTTATCCCCGCTGTCAAGATATCCACAGGCCGAAAAACTGACGCGTCTCAGCCGCGCGTCAGCCGATGCCAGGGCCGGGCGCGTTCGATCTGTCCCGCGAGCGCGAAGAGGGTTCCGTCGCGACCAACAGCGGATGCGAACTGGGCGCCAACCGGCAGGCCGTCGACGCGCGTGACGGGCACGCTCATCGCTGGCGCTCCCGCGGCATTGAACGGGAAGGTGAAGGGTCCGAAGGCGTTGAGGCGATCGACGAAGCGGGTGACATCCGTCTCGGCACCGTCGAAATGGCCGTGCGGCAAGCGGCTTTGCGCCGTCACCGGCGTGATCAGCACATCATAGCGCTCGAAGAAGCGGGCAAGCGCTCGCCCGATCGCGTGCATCTCGCCGATGGCGCGGATCTGGTCGCCTGCCGTCAGCCTTTTGGCCTCGTCCATCCAGGCGACATTGACCGGCTCCAGCAGCGCGCGCGGGTCCGCAATGCCATGCGCCGCTGCGACGTCCTCGACGAAGACAAGGGTGAGGGCAGCCGCGAGACGGCGGAGGCAGTTGGCGGGATCAATGCCGTCGAGCGAGGGCCGCGCTTCCTCGACATGATGGCCGAGCGCGGCGGCGAGATGGGCCGCCTCGATCGCGGCCTCGAGGCAGGCGTCCTCGACCCGCTCGCCGCCAAACGCCTCGGTCATCAGGGCGATGCGCAGCGGCGCCGGGTCACGCCGGGACTGCTCCAGAAAGGACAGTGGATCGGCGGCGAGGCCGTAGCGCGCCCCCGGTTCCGGTAAGCTCGTTGCGTCGAGCAGAGCGGCGCTGTCGCGAACGGTCATGGTCAAAGCGTGGTTCGCCGACATGCCGAAAAAGATCTCGCTGGCATCGGGGCCAACGGGCGTGCGGCCGCGGCTCGGCTTCATGCCGAAAAGGCCGGTCAGCGAGGCCGGCATGCGGATCGAGCCGGCGCCGTCGGTGGCATGAGCCATCGGCACCATGCCGGATGCGACCGCCGCCGCGCTGCCACCGCTCGAGCCGCCCGGTGACAGCGTCGGATCGAGCGGATGGCGCGTCGGACCGAAGGCGGCCGGCTCGGTCGCCGAAGAGAGACCCAATTCGGCGGCACTGGTTTTGCCGAAGATGACGAGCCCCGCGGCCTTGTAGCGCGCCGTCAGCGTTGAATCCCTTGTCGCGACGATGCCGTCGAAGAGATGGCTGCCGCTCGTCGTCACGGTTCCGGCAAAGCGGAGATCGAGATCCTTCAGGAGGAACGGCACGCCGCGAAACGGACCATCCGGCAGCCCGTCCGCAATGGCCTGTCTGGCAAGTTCGTCATGCCGATGCACGACGGCGTTGAGGGCCGGATTGAGCGCTTCGACACGCGCGATCGTGGCGTCCAGCGCTTCGTCAGCCGTCAGCGCGCCCTTGCGGATCTCATCGGCGATGCCGAGCGCATCGAGCCCGGCCAATGCGTCGTCTGTGATGTCGGTCATGCCGCGAGGGTCCGTGCGAGGGCGAGCAACGTGCGATCGGCCCCACGCCAGCCAAGCGCCGCGAGACCGACCGGGATCGTGCCGGCCCTTCCAAGTGGCAGGCCGACCTGCGGCAATCCACTGAGACCGGCGATGCAGGTCAGATCGACGATCCGGTCGCCGGCAGCGCCCATGACCGAGAGCGGCGCGTCGCGATGCGGCGGCAGGATCGGCACGGCCGGATAGACCACGACGCGGCGGCGATCGAGCAGGGCGTCGAGCCGCGCGCTCATCGCCGCACGGAAGCGCAGCGCCTCAGTGCGCGCGCTCTCAGGGATGAGCGCCGCATGGGCGAGCGTCGAGCCGACCTCGAAGGAAAAGCGCGGATTGACGGCATCGACCCAGTCGCGGAACGTCGCCGAGAACTCGCTGCATTGCGCCGTGATCTGGCACTGGTTCCAGGTCTTGAGGCCCTCTTCGGCCAGCGTGACCGCGCGCACCGGGGCGATGGCGCCGAGGCGCTTGAGGGCGGGCTCGAGTGCTGCGGGCACCGCCTCGTCGGCGATGGCGAAGGCGTCGGTCGCGATGAGGATTTCCTCGATCGGGGACGTGGGTTCCGCGTCCGGCGTCAGCACGATGCCGACTTTTTCAAAGATCGCAGCGTCATCGGCGAAGAAGCCGGCTGTGTCGAATGAGGCGGACTGCATCATCAGCCCCTCGACCGAGATGGCGCCATGCGTCGGACGGAGACCATAGAGGCCGCAGAAGCTGGCGGGGACGCGCACCGAGCCGCCGGAATCGGTGCCGAGTGCGAAGTCGACGAGGCCGCCGGCGACCGCCGCGGCGGAGCCGCTGGACGAGCCGCCGGGGAAGCGGTCACGGGCGCGTGGATTGATCGGCGTGCCGTCGAACTGGTTGCGGCCGAGCAAGCCAAGCGAAATCTCGTCGGTGATCGTCTTGCCGACGAGTGTCGCGCCGGCGGCGCGGAGTTGCTCGACGACCTTGGCCGAGCGGCGGGCCGGAGCATGCGTGCGCGCCCAATCGGGATTGCCGCAGCCGGTGACATGGCCGGCGATGTCGAAGAGGTCCTTGGCGGCAAAGGTCAGCCCGTCGAGCGGGCCGGTGCCGGTGGCCGGCAGGACGATATCGGTTCCCGGCACGAAGGCGCCGTAGGGATCATGAATGGGCATCGTTTCGGTCCTCAGGCCTGCCGCTCGATTGCGACCTTGTCGACGACGCTGACATGCGCCGCGACGACATGCCAGTCGCCGTCGATCTTGGCCCAGCTCTGCTGCTGGCGGCCGATCTTGCCGGCGGGAACATCGACATAGAGCGTCGAGACCGTCGCGAACTCTCGGCCGAAGGTGGTGATGATCGTCTCGGTCAAGGCACGGTCGGGCCCGGTCTTGCGGCGCCTCGCGTTGAAGGCCTTGATCGGGGCATGGCCATGCTGGATCTGGCCGTCGCCATAGCGGACCGTATAGGGGCTGTTCCAGAACAGATGGTCGAGCGCCGGTCCGTCGGCGTCGATCAGCCCTTGTTCGTAGCGGCCGAAGGCCTCTGTCACCTCGGCGACGGTTTTGGGATCGTTGATGAGCACGCGGTTACTCCTTCAAATCGGCGCGGCGCGCATGATCAGGGAAACAAGCGGGCCGTGTAAACGCGCTTGAAGCGGCAGCCTGCGCAAAGGCGCGGCATGGCCCACTCATTGTTCCCCCAGGATGGTTGAGAGAGACATCGCGCCGCCCAGGCGCGCTTGCGCAATTCCGGTGTGGATGCTCATCGAGGGACGTTGCCAATCGCTGTGACCTCGGCTAGAGGTACGTATCAGTAATACGTATCAGGAAGCTTCAGGCATGACGGCCGAACGGCCTCGCAGGGTCACGCAACGCGATGTCGCGCGCTTGGCGAGCGTATCGCAGACCACGGTCTCGCTGGTGCTTTCCGGCGCGCCGACCAGCCAGATTCCGGCCGAAACGCTGGAGCGCGTGCAGGCGGCGATGCGCGAGCTTGGCTATGTGCCGAACCGCTGGGCGCGGGCGCTGAAGACCAACAAGACGATGACGCTCGCCTGCGTCGTGCCCGATATCGCCAACCCGTTCTATCCCTCATTGCTGAGGGGCATGCAGTCCGCCGCCGATCACGCGGGCTATGACGTCATCACGGTCAACACCGACGGCGCAGCCGAGCGCGAGCAGCGCTTCCTCAACTGGAGCCTCGAAGGCCGGGTCGACGGGGTGGTTGGCGTGTTCTTCACGCTGCGCGTCGCTGATTTCCAGCCGCTGACCGATGCCGGGATCGGCGTGGTGCGCATCGAATCCTCGAAGAAGAAGGTCGGGCCGCTGCCGGTCGACAATCTCTATATCGACAACGAGGCGGCGGCCGGCGAGGTCACGCGCTATCTGATCCGGCGCGGCTATCGCCGCATCGCCATGATCGCCGGCCTTGGTGGCCCGCAGGAGGGACGTCTCAACGGCTATGAGGCGGCGCTTCTGGAAGCCGGCCGCAAGCCGCTGATCGTTGCCGACGAAGCCTTCAATGAAGAGGGCGGCTTTCGCGCCGCGCAGCAATTGTTCGCGCTGCCCGCCCGCCCTGACGCGATTTTCGCCGCCAACGACATGATGGCGATCGGCGCCATGGCCGCGGCGCATGAGGCCGGTCTGGCTGTGCCCGGCGATGTCGCCATCGCAGGTTTCGACGACATCTTCGCGGCGCGGCTGGTGACGCCGGCGCTCACGACCATTTCACAGTTCCAATACGACCTCGGCACGACGGCGGCCGAGGTCCTGCTCGATCGGCTCCAACGCGGCAATGCGGGACCCGGAACGAGCCAGGCGATGCCGTTCCGTCTGATCGAGCGCAGTTCAACCTGATCGATCGAGCTGAACCAACGGGAGGAGGACACAATGGGTTATCGGGCAAAAATCGCTCTGGCAGGCGCCGCGCTGGTCGCGCTCGGCGTATCGGCCAGCGTCACGGCCGCCATGGCCGAGGACAAGAAGCCAATCACGTGGTGGTATGAGACCGCCGCGCCGGAAAATCAGGAAGCGCTGCAGAAGCTGCTCGTCGAGCCTTTCAATGCGGCCCATCCGGACGAGAGCCTTTCGATCGATTTCCGCGGCGCGGAACTCGACAAGCAGCTCCGCATCGCGATGCTCTCGGGCTCCGGGCCCGACATCGTCTATACGGCGGGGCCGAGCTATGTCGCCTCGATGGCGCAGGCCGGCCAGTTGCTGCCGCTCGATGATTATGCGGCCAAGCTCGGCTGGAACGAACGCATCCTGCCGGTGTTCCTGGAACTCGGGAAATATAACGGCAAGCTCTACGCCCTGCCGAAGACCTATGAAACGCTTGGCCTCTTCTACAACAAGACATTGTTCGAGAAGAACGGCTGGCAGCCGCCGAAGACCATCGCCGAGCTCGAGACGCTCGCCGGCGCGATGAAGGCCAAGGGCCTCGTACCGTTTGCCGCCGGCAATGCCGACTGGCGCCCGACCAATGAGCATTATGTCTCGATCGTGCTGAACTCGATCGCCGGGCCCGACAATGTCTACAAGGCGCTGAACGGCGAGATTCCCTGGACGGCGGAGCCCTTCGTCAAGGCGATCGATACGCTGAACAACTGGTGGCAGAAGGGCTATTTCGGGCCAAACTACTTCTCGCTCACCGGCGAGCAGGCCTTCGCGCAGGTCGCCACCGGACAGGCTGGCATGGCACCGACCGGCACCTGGAACTTCCAGAACGTGCCGCGCTACTTCCCTCAGAACAATGCAGAGCCTGGTTTCGTCGGCTTCCCGAGTGCCGAGGGCGTTGCCTATCCGATCTATGCGCTCGGCATCGGCTCGACCTTCTCGATCGCCAATTCCTCGCAGAATCCGGATGGCGCGGCCGCCGTCATCGACACCGTCTTCAGCGACAAGTTCTATGGCGAGATGAACACCGTCTGGCAGGGCGAGTGGAACACGCCGCTGAAGGATCTCTCGGGCGTGAAGATGGGCGAGGGCGTCATCCCGCTCTATGGCGAGACCATGAAGAACCTCGCCGCCTCGGTGAGTGACGGCCAGTATGGCTACACCACCTGGACGTTCCTGCCGCCCGCGACCGACACCTATCTGGTTTCGGGCATGGAAGAGGTCTGGCTCGGCAAGATCACGACGGTGCAGTTCCTCGAAAAGCTCGATGCGTCGTTCCAGGCCGAGAAGGCCGCCGGCAAGGTGCCGGCCATCCCGAAGCGCTGAAGCGCCGCCGCGCGCTTCTCCGCCCCCCGGGGGAGTGCGCGGCGCGCACAGACGACATGACGCGTCATCGCCGGGCCTCACCCGGCGGTGCCGGGCCGTATCCGATCTCCCGTCGCAAACGCCTTCCCGCCCGCAAGGACAACGGCCATGTGGCTTTTTCTCGTGCCGACGCTCGCCATCAATGTCGTGATCATCCTGATCCCGGCGCTGTTGACGATCGCGCTCGCCTTTTTCCAGTGGGACGGCATCTCGGCGCCGGTCTTCATCGGCCTCGGCAATTTCGCCGCGCTCTGGAGCGATGGGCCGTTCTGGACGGCGCTTCAGAACAACCTGATCTGGACCGCGATCTTCCTGACCGTGCCGATCGCCATGGGCCTTCTCGCGGCGAGCCTCTTGCTCATCGTGCCACGGCGCGGCTCGACGCTGTTCCAGGTCGTCTATTTCTTGCCGGTTATCATCGCGACCGCCATCACGGCGCGCGTCTGGCAGGGCATGATCTATAGTCCTGTCACCGGCGTCTTCGGCTATCTGCAGAAGCTCGGCCTGCCGATCGTCAACCCGCTGTCGCAGACCTCGACGGCGCTGTTTGGCGTCGCCACGGTCGATCTCTGGCACTGGTGGGGCTTTCTCTGCGTCATCTTCTTTGCAGCGCTCCGCCAGGTGCCGCAGGAGCAGATCGAGGCGGCGCGCATCGAGGGCGCCGGCTTCTGGCAGATGATGCGCTACGTCCTGCTGCCGGGTATCCGGCCAACCATCATGCTGATGATGATCATGACGGTGATCTGGTCGTTCCTGGTGTTCGACTTCGTCTACATCCTGACGCAGGGTGGCCCGGCCTTCTCCAGCGAGGTTCTGTCGACGCTCGCTTATCGCAAGGCCTTCTATGACCTGAATGTCGGCCAGGCGGCTGCAACGGCGCTGGTGATCAGCCTGTTCGGCCTCGTCGCGACCTTCTTCTATATCCGCATCCAGTCGAGGGAGAGCGTCTGATGAGGCTCGTCGAAAGCCGCGCGACGCTGACGATCACCTATGTCGTCCTCGCCATCGGATTGTTCACGGCGTTGTTCCCGATCGTGTTGCTGGTGCTCAATTCGCTGAAATCGGCGCAGGAAATCATCCTCAATCCGCTGGCGCTGCCGCAGGTCATCCGCTTCGACAATTTCGCCCGCGCCTGGAAGGACGCGAGGTTCAGCACGACGTTCTGGAACTCGGCGATGCTGACCGGGATGACGATCCTCCTCGTCTGCTCGACGGGCTCGGCCGCGGCCTATGTCCTCGCGCGCAAGAAGATCAAGGCGTGGAAGGTGGTGACCTTCTACCTGCTCGCGACGACGACCGCGCCGATCCAGCTCTTCCTGTTCCCGCTCTATTTCGGCTTCGCGAAGCTCGGCCTCATCAACAATGTCTTTGCCGTCTCGCTCGTCTACACGGCGATCTATTCGCCCTTCGCGATCATGCTGCTCAGGACCTATTTCCTGGCCGTGCCGGCGGAAATCGAGGAAGCGGCGATCATCGACGGCGCCTCGTCCTGGCAGGTGTTCACGCGCGTGATGCTGCCGATCGTCTCGCCAGGCATTCTCACGGTGGCGCTGATCATCGGCCTCTATTCCTGGAACGAGTTCCTCATCGCCACGACCTTCCTGCAGCGGCAGGACAAGCTGACGGCCGTCGTCTCGTTCTTCCTGCTTTCCGGCCAGTACTCGTCCGACTGGGGAGAGATCATGGCGGCGGCGCTGATCATCGTGCTGCCGATCGTCGTGCTGTTCGTCTTCCTGCAGCGCCGCTTCATCGAAGGCATGGCCGGCGGCTCGGTCAAGGGCTGAGCCGCGCCCGAACAAACCTTAAGAGAATCCCGAGGAACCAAGGGTCCATCATGAGCAACGCCCCCCTTCCGAACGATTATCTGGAGCGCGTCTATGCCGGCGTGCTCGGCAAGCTGATCGGCGTCTATGTCGGCCGTCCCTTCGAGGGCTGGACCTACCAGAAGATCATGAGCGAGCTCGGCGAGGTCGACTATTACGTCCATGACCGGCTCGGCGTGCCGCTGGTCGTCACCGACGACGACGTCGCCGGCACCTTCACCTTCGTCCGAGCCCTCGAAGACTACGGCATTTCGGAAGATCTCTCGGCCGAGGATATCGGCCGTTCCTGGCTCAACTATCTCGTCGAGCAGCGGACGGTGTTGTGGTGGGGCGGCAACGGCAATTCGACCGAGCACACCGCCTGGCTCAACCTGAAGCGCGGCATCCCGGCGCCGGCCTCCGGCTCGATCGCCACCAATGGTGCCACGGTCGCCGAGCAGATCGGCGCGCAGATCTTCATCGACGGCTGGGCGATGGTGGCGCCGGGGCAGCCGAAGCTTGCGGCCAAGCTTGCCGAGCAGGCGGGCCTCGTCAGCCATGACGGCGAGAGCGTCTATGCGGCGATGCTCTGGGCCGCGATGGAGGCCGAGGCCTTCGTCTCAGGCGGTATCGATCATTTGATCGATACCGGGCTCGCGGCCATTCCGGCCGACAGCCTGATCGCCAAACTGATCGCCGATATCCGCGCCTGGCACAAGGAATTCCCGGACTGGCGCGACACGCGGCAGAAGATCGAGGATCACTATGGCTATGACAAATATCCCGGCAACTGCCATGTCGTGCCGAACCATGCGCTGATGATCATGGCGATCCTCTATGCGCCGGACGATTTCCAGCGCGCGCAGATGATCGTCAACACCTCGGGCTGGGACACCGACTGCAATGCCGGCAATGTCGGCTGCCTGCTCGGCATCAAACTCGGCCTCGAGGGTATCGACGCCGGTCCCGACTGGCGCGGCCCCGTCGCCGACCGGCTGCTGATTTCCTCGGCCGATGGCGGCAATGCGATCAACGATGCCGTGCGCACCAGCTATCGGCTCGCCGCGCTCGGCCACAGCCTTGCCGGCTCCAAGGCCCCGGCCGCGCCCAAGAATGGCGCGCAGTTCCACTTCTCGCTGCCGGGCAGCGTGCAGGGCTTCCGGCCGGAGCGCGGCCACGGCCTCGTCGAGCGCACCGAGGTCGAGAACCGTGTCGTGCCGGGCGGCAGGGCGCTTGCGATCGCCTATCGCGGCATTGGCCCCGGCCAGATCGCCGCCGCGACGACGCCGACCTTCACGCCGCCTGAAGTGCTCGCCATGCGCACCTATGAGCTGATGGCGACGCCGCTCGTCTATCCCGGGCAGCGGCTGGAAGCATCGCTTTTGGCGGAAAGCGGCAATCTCGGCGCTGTCGATGTCGGCTTCCGGCTGAAGGTCTATGGCGCCGAGGATGCGCTCCAGACCGTCGATGGGCCGACGATCCGCCTCGCGCCCGGCGCCGAGGGCCATCTCGACTGGGTGCTGCCCGATTTCGGCGGCCAGCCGATCGCCGAGATCGGTTTCGTGATCCGCGCCGAAGGCAGCCGGGCCGATGGCGCCGTTCTCGTCGATCACGTGCGTTATGGCGGTACGCCGGAACTGCATCTTCGCCGGCCGGACGAGCCGAGCGATTTCTGGCGCATGGCCTGGGTCAATGGCGCCAGCTTCTTCTCGAAGCGCTTTCCGCAGTCCTTCCGCCTGTCGCAGGACCGCGGCGAGGGCATCATCATCCATGGCACGCGCGAATGGACCGACTACAAGGTCGCGGCCGACACGATGATCCATCTCGGCAACGAGGCCGGCGTCGCCGTCCGCGTGCAGGGGCTCAGGCGCTATTACGCGGCGCTGCTGTCGCGCGATGGCAAGCTTCGCCTCGTGCGGCAGCGCGACGAGACCCGCACCGTCCTCGCCGAGACGGCGTTCGTGTGGTCGCTGGAGACGCTGTACGACATGGAGGTCGAGGCCGATGGCACGACGATCCGCTGCCGGATCGGCGACATCAGCCTCTCCGCCGCCGACGACAGCGCCGAGGCGCTTCAGGACGGCGGCATCGGTCTTCTCGTGCATGAGGGCGCGCTCTCCAGCAACGCCGTCCGCGTCTCGGCGCTTGCCTGACGCGGAGGTCTGCACCGGCGGCCGCCTCCTCCCGAGCCGCCGGTGCCCCCTTGCTTCGGCAGGCGCGCCGGCTGATTGTCGGCGTCTTCATCAGCCGGAGCTCAAGCGTGTCCCCGATCCTCGACCCCCGCCGCGGCGATATCGAGGATGACGCCTCCAGCACCAAGCGGCGCACGCTGACATCGCTCGCCGGCAGCCTGATCGCCGAGATCAGCCTGCCGAAGCTCCTCGCCGCGTGGATCAGCCTCGTCGCGCTGCCGGTGATCGTGCTCGGGCTCGGGCCTCTGATGGTTTCGATCTGGGTCAGCGCCGCCTCGACATCGGCGGAGCGTCTCTTCAATGGCCTCATCCCGCTCGCCATCGCCGTGGCGCTTGGTGCGGCGGCGTGGTTCGGCGGCAGGCCGCTCCTGCGCCTGGTCGAAGCGAATTTCTGGTCGCTGAACGCGCTCGCCGTGCAGCCGGGCTATGCGCTCGCCCGCGAGGGACTGCGGCATCTGGCGGAGCGTAATCTGCCCGAGGCGACGAGCGATGACCGGCGCGGCCGCATCCGCGCCGTCTCGGCCGCCGCTGCGGGCTTGCTGGTCTGCGCGCTCTCGATGCTGTTCGTCCTGCTCGCCTTTCCGCATACCCACTGGACCGGCACGCTCGCTGATCTGGCCCAGCCGGGCCGCCTGGCACTCGCTGGGCTTTTCAACTGCATCGTGCTGATCGGGGGCTATGTCGCCGTTGCCGCGCTCGTCTGGGGCGTCGCGGACGCGACCATGGATCAGCCGCGCGATCTTGCCGGTTTCGCGCCGCGGATTCCCGGTGGCCGGACCTGGCGCGTCGCTCATATCTCCGACATCCACATTGTCGGCGAGCGCTATGGCTTCCGCATCGAGAGCGGTCGCTCCGGTCCGAGCGGCAACGGTCGTCTGGCGAAGTTGCTGGCCGCGCTCGACGCCTTCGACAGGGACGAGGGGCTCGACCTCGTTCTCATCAGCGGTGACTTGACCGATGCCGGCCGCGCCGCCGAATGGGCTGAGTTCTTCGATGCGATCGCCGCATTTCCGCGTCTTGCCGCGAAGATGGTTGCCATTCCCGGCAATCACGACCTGAACGTCGTCGACCGCGCGAATCCGGCGCGGCTCGATCTGCCCGGCAGTCCGAACAAGCGGCTCCGACAGATGCGGCTGCTTGCAGCGCTCGATGCGTTGCAGGGTACCAAGGTGCATGTCGTCGATGGCGAGACCGGCAAGAGCGGGCAGACCTTGGCCGAAGCGCTCGCGCCGCATGCGGCCGATATCGCTGCCTTCGCCGATACGGGCGCGCGCCGGCTCGGCTCACGGCTTGGCGGGGTGTTCGCGGCCGCGTTTCCGATGGTGCTGCCGCCCGATGCGACGGGCGGGCTCGGCGTGCTGATGCTCAATTCGAATGCCGAGACGCATTTCTCCTTCACCAATGCGCTCGGTTTCGTGCCGCGCGAACAGGAGGCCGCCATGGCGCGGCTGGTGGCCGAGACGCCGGGCGCGATCTGGATCGTGGCGCTGCATCATCATGTCGTCGAATATCCACGCGCCGCCAAGGCGCTGTCGGAGCGGATCGGCACCGCACTCGTCAACGGCTCATGGTTCGTCCGCCGCCTGCAGGGAATGTCCCGGACCACGATCGCGATGCATGGGCATCGCCATATCGACTGGATCGGCCGCAGCGGCGGCCTCATCGTGGTCTCCGCGCCGTCGCCGGTGATGAATGTCACCGACGCCGAGCCGACCTATTTCTATATCCACGAGATCGGCCGCGATGATGCGCGCGGCATCCTGTTGCATGCGCCGCGCCGCATCGACCTGCCCGGCAGCGGTGCGTGATTGACCTGGGACAAGGAACCACGGGCGGCTTCGTTCATTCTCCTCCCATGCACATGGCGAGGGAGACGCGCGAAATGTCCATCCAGGGTCAGACCGTCCGCGAGCAGGCCAATCTGGGACCGCGCGATACCGGCATGCTGCCATCGCATGTGGACGACAAGATCAAGCGCGGCGAGGCGCCGGTGAAGGCGCTGCGCGAATGGCGCGGGCTCAGCCAGATCGAACTCGCCGATCGTTCAGGCGTTGCCATCACCCAGATCACCAGGGCCGAGCGGCGGTACGAGACCTCGCCCGCCGTGCTGCGCTGTCTGGCGCGGGCGCTGCGCGTCCGCGACGATCTGCTGCTCGGCTGAGGGCTTCAGCTTAATCTGGTCGATCAACCCTTGACCGCGCCTGCCGTCAGGCCGGCGACGATGTGCTTTTGTGCTGCGAAGAACACGATGATCGTCGGCAGGATGGTCAGCGTGATGAACGCCAGGATCAGCTGCCAATCGCTCGAATACTCACCCTGATAGACCATGATCCCGAGGGGCCATGGATATTTGGCATCCGAATTCAGCAGGATCAGCGGCAGCAGATAGCTGTTCCAGCTGCTGACGAACGAGACGATGCCGACCGTGGCGAGGATCGGGCGCGAGAGCGGCAACGTGATGTGCCAGAAATAGCCGAGATAGCCGCAGCCGTCGACGAAGGCGGCGTCGAAAAGCTCCTTCGGCACGTTCTGGAAGAAGCGACGGAACAGCAGGATGCTCATCCCGAGTCCGAACGCCACCTGCGGCAGCACAACGCCCCAATAGGTATCGAGCAGGCCGAGATCTCGGATGCGGATGAAGAGCGGCAGGATGGCCGTCGCCACCGGGAACATCAGCCCGATCAGGAAATAATTGAGCAGAAACGACGAGCCGAAAAACGTCACATGGGCGAAGGTGAATGCGGCCATGGCGGCGACGGCGAGTGTCAACGTCACTGTCAGGGTGGCGATGAGGAACGAGTTTCCCAGCATCTGCCAATAGCGCGTGCTCAGCAGGATGTCGGTGTAGTTCGACCATTGCCATTCGCCCGGCAGGCCGAACGGATGGACGCGGAGATCGCCGAGCGTCTTGAAGCCGCCGAGCGCTGTCGTCAGCAGCGGCAAAAGCACGATCGCCGCCACGAAGAACAGGCTGACATAGAGATAGAGCCAGGTGACGAAGCTCATCCGGTGAGCCGAGAAGGCCGAGGCGCGTCGCGCGGGCTTGCTCGTTGGCGCGCCGAGCGTCGGCGCCGTGGGGGCGAGGGTCCGGTCAGTCATTGCGCATGAAGATCCGTCTGTAGCCGAAGGCGAGCGTCACGCAGATGATGAACAGCACGACGCCGATGGCGCTGCCGAAGCCGACCTTCATGCGCGTGATGCCATAGGTGTAGAGGAAGGTGACCATGGTCTGCGTCGAGTTCGACGGCCCGCCACCGGTCAGCGGCATGATCATGTCGAAGAGCTGGAGCGAGCCGACGACGGAGAAAAAGACCGAAAGACGGATCGTCGGCGCGAGCAGCGGCAGCGTGATGCTGCGGAAGCGCTGCCAACGCGAGGCGCCGTCGATCTCGGCCGCCTCATAGTAGCTCTTGTCGATGTTCTGCAGGCCGGCGATGAACAGCATCATGTGGAAGCCGAAATACTTCCAGACGATGACCGCGAGCACGGCATAGATCGCAAGGTGGCGATCGGCCAGCACATAGGGCGAGGCGACGTTGAACATGCTGGCGATGGCGGCGAAGAGGCCGTAATCGCCGTCATAGACGAAGCGCCAGATCAGGCCCGCTGCAACATCGGCCAGCACATAGGGCATGAAGAAGATCAGGCGAAAGACGACCGCGCCGGGAATGCGATTGGACACCATCGTCGCGAGCCATAGCGCCAACGGCAGCTGGATCACGATCGAGACGAGAATGATCAGGAAGTTGTTTCCGAGCGCCGTCGTGAAGGCGGAGGTGCGCCACAGCGTCTCGAAATTCTTGAGCCCGATGAACTTGTCCGGAATGCCGTAGCCGTTCCAGTCATAGAACGAATACCAGGCCGCTTCGCCCATCGGCAGGATGACGAAAAGGGTGAACAGCAGGAGGGCCGGCGGCAGGAACAGGATCAGTACGGGCAGTTTGCCCTGGATGCCCATGCGCCGTCCGGTCGATACGGCACTGATTGCGGAACTCATCGAGGCGCCACCTCTATATGAGGGGAGAAGGGGCGCCGGACCCGAAGGTGCGGCGCCCGCGAGACGGCATGCCCGTTAGTGATCGAGCGCCCAGGCGTCCTGGATCTGCTGCGCAGCGTCCTCGGGCGACATCTGGCCCGAGACGATCTCGACCGAGACATCGTTGACGACGCGGCCGACGGCCGGTCCGAGATCCTGGTCCAGGAAGTTCTGGTGCCAGGTCGAGCCGGCGAGCTGCTCGGCAGCGGACTTGACCAGCGGCTGCCCGATCGCCGAACCGGCGCCCACCGCGGCGGGGATGATGAGGTTCTTGCTCGCCATCATCGTCTGGTTTTCCTTGTTGGTCAGGAAAGCCGCGAAGTCGAGCGCCTCCGGCGGGGCGTTCTTGGTGAGAACCCAGCCATTGATGCCGCCCATCGTGTCGGTCAGCTTGCCCGCGCCGCCCGTAACGGTCGGGAAGGGGAACATGCCGATATCGTTCTCGTCGAGACCCTTGCCATCGGCAGCGAGCGTGTGCTGCTGGACGGCCGTCGAGTCGAAGCCGAGCAGCATCGCAGCCTTGCCATCGGCAAACATGCCGACCGGGACCGGCCATTTGGTGCCGAGATAGCCCTGCTGGAACGGCTCGAGCTTGCCGAGCGCCGCGAGATCCGCGCCAGCCTTCACGAAGGCTTCCGACTTGAAACCATCGCCTTCGCTGGCCTTGGCCGCGTCGAACGCCGCCTTGCCGCCCTCGCGCATGGCGAGATAGCCCCAATAGAAATGGATCGGCCACTTGTCGCCGCCGCCACCGGCGATCGGGGTGATGCCGGCATCCTTGAGCTTCTTCACCGCGGCCAGGAAATCATCCCAGGTCTTGATCGAGGCGGCGTCGACGCCGGCCTTTTCGAACAGCTTCTTGTTGTAATAGAAGCTGACTAGGCCCGTCTGATAGGGCACGGCGTAGATCTTGCCGTCGACCGTGAGGCCGTTCACCAGCGCCGGGCTGTAGACAGCCTTCAGCTTGCCGCCATCGGCATCCATCGCCTCGGTGACATCCTTGATCGCGCCGGTCGCAGCCTGCGCGGCCAGCACGCCGCCACCCCAGGTGTAGAAGAGATGCGGCGGATCATTCGATTGGAGCAGCGTCGGCAGCTTGGCCTTGAAGGCCTCGTTCTCGAGGAACTGCATCTCGATCTTCACGCCGGGATGCGCCGCCTCATAATGCTTGACGATTTCGTCCCAGGCCGCCCCAATGCCGGGATCGGTGTTGAGATGCATCCATTTCACGGTGACATCGGCCATGGCGGCCGAGGCCGAGATGGCGAGCGCGACGGATGCGCCTAAAAGGCTCTTGAGCTTCATGCAGGTCCTCCCAGACTTGGCCGGGCTCCTCAACCCGGGCGTCACTTTAAATAAGCGATGCGGAATAAATCTGTTCCCGTTTGCCGCAACCTGTCAAGGGGAGGTGAGAAATGCTGCCCTGCAACACGGCAATGCGCCGTTGACACGTCCTTGGCGGGATGAGAATAACTGCCTGACCCGGATTAAATGACGCCCGCCCGATGAAAACCGCTGATCCCGAATTGATGCGCGCGATCAATCGCTTCCATGTGATGGACGCGATTCGTCGGTTCGGGCCGATTGCACGCGTCGAGATCTGCGACCGGACGGATCTCTCGGCGACGACGGTATCGGCGATCACGGGCGCCCTGCTCGACGACGGGCTCGTAATCACGCAACAGCTCGGCGGCATCCGCGACGCCGCGCGAGGGCGGCCGCGTGTCCTGCTCGACCTCAATCCGGACGCCGCGCATGTCGTCGGTGCTCGCATCGCGCCGGACCGCATCACCATCGCCACCACCAATTTTCGCGCCGACGTGCGCGCCAGTTTGACCATGCCCGTGCGCGTCGGCCGCCATTCCGTTCCGGTGGCCGTCGATCTGATCGAGGACGGGATCAGGCGCTGCGTCGCCGATGCCGGGCTCGAACTCAGCCAGATTTCAGGTGTCTGCGTCGGCATTCCCGGCGTGGTCGAGCGTGGCGCCGGCATCTGCCGCGCGAGCCCGCTGTTCGGCCAGCGCGACATTCCGCTGGCGGCCGAGCTGACGCAGCGGCTCGACGGCGTGGTCGCGACGATCGACACAGACGTCAACCTGGTAACGCTGGCCGAGCACTGGTTCGGACAGGCGCGGGGCCTTGATGACTTCCTCGTCGTCTCGGTGGAGCTCGGCCTCGGGCTCGGCATTCTGCACAAGGGCGAATTGTTCCGCGGCGCCAACGGGCTCGGTCCGGATCTCGGCGATCTCCTCGCACGGCCGCCGAATGGCAACGGTCTCGTCCGCCTCGCCTCGATCGCCTCGGAAGAGAGCCTGCTCTCCGATGCCCGCGCCGCCTTGGCCGGGACGGAACATGAGCATGCGTTCCGCCTTGGCCGCGGCATGGAAAAGGTGCTTGAGCGCGCCAAGGCGGGCGATCCGGCGATCGTTGCGCTGCTCCGCGCCGCCGGCGAGGCGCTTGGCTTCGCCATCGCCAACCTGATCGTCCTCTTCGCGCCGCCGAAAGTGATCCTGGCCGGGCCGGCGCTTGCCGCCGGCGACGCGCTGGTCGGGCCGCTGCGCGAGACGGTTGCGGCCCTGTTGCCGCCGAGCCTTGCCGATGTCGCCGATCTGGTGGTGCATGAATGGACTGAGGATATCTGGGCGCGCGGAGCGGCGGCGATGACGCTGCGCGATCTCTACGGCGCGCCCTGGGGAACGACGGGACCGGCCCCGCATCGCTGATGCGGCCGGCCGGCATGGATTTTCGAGGAGGTACAGAGCATGACGGATCGGGTCGGGATCGGTTTCATCGGCTGCGGCAATATCAGCGCGGCCTATCTCAAGGCGGCACGGGGCTTCCCGCTGCTCGACGTGCGCGGCGTTGCCGATCTCAACAACGCGGCGGCGGAGGCGCGGGCATCGGAATTCGGCCTGAAGGCCATGTCGATCGACGCGATGCTCGCTGATCCCTCGATCGAGATCATCGCCAATCTCACCATTCCCAAGGCGCATGTCGAAGTCGGCCTCCGTGCTGTCGCTGCCGGCAAGCATGTCCATTCCGAGAAGCCGCTCGGTATCGCGACATCAGAGGCGAAGACGCTGGTCGATGCCGCGAAGGCCAGGGGCGTGCGCATCGGCGCGGCGCCCGATACCTTCTTCGGCGGCGCCCAGCAGACCTCGCGCAAGCTGGTCGACGAGGGCGCCATCGGAACGCCGCTCGGCGGCACCGCGTTTTTCATGTGCCCGGGCCATGAGCGCTGGCATCCCAATCCCGCCTTCTATTATCTCGACGGCGGCGGGCCGATGCTGGACATGGGCCCCTATTATGTGACCAGCCTCGTCAACCTGCTGGGGCCCGTCGAGAGCGTCGCGGGCGTCGCCACCAAGCTGCGCGACGAACGCCTCGTGACCTCGGAACCGCTGAAGGGGACGAAGATCCCGGTCGAGGTCGCGACGCATGTCGCCGGCACGATGAAATTCGTTTCGGGTGCGGTTGTATCGATCGCCATGAGCTTCGATGTGCCCCGCCATCGCCACAGCCCGATCGAGCTCTATGGCTCGGACGCCTCGCTGCTGGTGCCGGATCCCAATCATTTCGGCGGCGAAATCATGCTGGCAACGGCGTCGGATGACTGGAAATCGGTCCCGACGGAACATGCCTACGCCGATGGCAATTTCCGTGTCATCGGTGTCGCCGACATGGCGGATGCGATCCGCACGGGCCGGCCGCATCGCGCCAGCGGTGACCTCGCTTTCCATGTGCTCGAGGTGATGGAGGCGTTCCAGCGCTCCTCGGACGAGGGCAGGCATATCGCGATGACGACGCGGCCGGAACGGCCGGCGCCGCTTCCGGTCGGCCCCGGAATTTTCGGATGACGGATTCGGACAAGAAGGACAAGACCATGCGCGAGGCACTGATCGTCTGGGGCGGCTGGAGCGGGCATGAGCCCGAGCAGGGCTCCAAGGTGATTGCGGGAATGTTGGAAGAGGAAGGCTTCAAGGTCTATGTCGAGAACACGACAGAGGCCTTCGCCGATCCCTCGATTGCCGATCTGTCGCTGATCGTTCCGATCTTCACGATGTCGAAGATCGAGAAGGAAGAACTCGAGAACCTCACCCGGGCCGTCAAGGGCGGCGTCGGGCTCGGCGGCTATCATGGCGGCATGGGCGACGCGTTCCGCGACGCGACCGAATACCAGTTCATGGTCGGCGGCCAGTGGGTCGCCCATCCGGGCAACATCATCGACTACCATGTCGACGTGGTGAAGCCCGAAGATCCGATCATGGCGGGTATCCCGGCGCGCTTCCCCTATCGCTCCGAGCAGTACTACATGCATGTCGATCCCTCGAACGAGGTCCTGGCGACCACGACGTTCAATGGCGATCATGCTTCGTGGATCGACGGCACGGTGATGCCGGTGGTCTGGAAGCGGCGCTATGGCGAGGGGCGCGTCTTCTATTCCTCGCTCGGGCATGTCGCGAGCGAGTTCGAAGTTCCCGAAATGAAGACGATCGTGCGGCGCGGCCTCCTCTGGGCCGCGCGCTGAGGCGCTGATCAATCCAGGGCGGCCGGCGTCCAGGCGCCGCCGCTTCTGGCTGATGCGACTGCGGCGGAGACGAATTTGACGCCGCGGGCACCGTCGACGACGTCAGGCACGAAGCCGGCGCGGCCGGGCACGATCTCGCCCTTGCCCCTGTGGGCGCGGATGATCTCGGCGGCGTCGCGATAGAGGTTGGCAAACGCCTCGATATAGCCTTCGGGATGGGCGGCTGGCATGCGCGAAACGCGCTGCGCCTCGCCGGCCGAGCCGAAGCCGCCGCGGATGATGGTCCGCGCTTCCTCGCCATAGCGGGCATGGCGCAGTTCCTCCGGCGCGGTGCCGCGCCATTCGAGGCTCGCCTTCGAGCCATGGATGCGCACCGAAAGATCGTTGTAATGGCCGGGCGAGGTCTGGCTCGCGATCAGCGTTCCGCGCGCGCCGCCTGTCCAGCGGACGAGGAGATGGGCGTTATCGTCGAGTCGGCGGCCCGGCACCGCGGTGAAGAGATCGGCCGACACCGCTTCGGCCTGACGGCCCGAGATGAAGGCGGCGAGATTGAAGGCGTGGACGCCGATATCGGCGAGGACGGCGGATTCGCCGGCCCGGGCGGGATCGGTGCGCCATTCGGCCTGCTTCTGGCCCTCGGCGTCGATCGGCAGGGTCAGCCAGTCCTGGATATAGGCGGCATGGATGGCGACGATCTCGCCGAGTTCACCGGCTGCCACCATCTCGCGCGCCTGGCGGACCATGGCATAGCCGGTGTTGTTGAGCGTCACGATGAACTTGCGCTGGCGCGCGGTCGTCAGCGCCACCAGCGCTTCCGCTTCGGGAAGCGTCGTCGAGAGGGGCTTGTCGCAGAGGACGTCGATGCCGGCCTCGAGGAAGGCGGTGGCGATGGGGGCATGCAGATGGTTCGGCGTCACGATCACGACGGCCTCGATGCCATCGGATCGCGCGGCTTCGGCCGATGCCATGGTGCGGTAGTCGGCATAGGCGCGATCGGGCGCAATGCCGAGTTCAGCCGCTGAGGCGGCCGAGTTGGCGGGATCGGAGGAGAGCGCGCCAGCGACCAGCATGATCCGATCGTCGAGCCGCATGGCGAGGCGATGGACGGCGCCGATGAAGGCGCCCTGTCCGCCGCCGACCATGCCGACGCGAAGCCGCTCGCGCTGTGCGCCGTCGGCGATCGCATAGACCATGTTCAACCTCCCTCTCATGTTTCGTTCGGCTGACGATAGCCGGCTCGTCGCGAATTTCGAAGAGGATTTCCATTTTGGAGATTGCGAAATGATCGTGCCGCTATAGCTTCGATTTCGCCCGGGCCGATCCTGCAGCCGGAAGGGGAGATGGCATGGCGGAACGCAAGAAGGCCGATGCGAAGCCGGGCCGGGGCGCGGAAACGCCGCGCGAGACTCGCGACGAGGTTGAGGGCGAAGCCTCGGGCCGCAAATCGGCGCTCGGCTACACCAGACCGCGCACCTATGAGGAATTGCGGGCCGTCCTCGCTTCGGGGACGCTGCACTTTCCGAAGCGGCTGCGCCAAGTCGCCATCTTCCTGTGGCAGCATCCCGACGATGTCGCGCTCGGAACGATTGTTCAGGTGGCCGAGCAGGCGGGCGTGCAGCCGTCGACGCTGGTGCGCTTTGCCAAGACCTTCGGCTTTGCCGGCTTTTCCGATCTGCAGGGCCTGTTCAAGGATCATGTGAAGGGGTCATGGCCAGAGGCGCGCGGCCGGACCGAGCCGACCACCCGCTCGGAAACGCATGCCGAGCTTCATTTCCTCGGCGGCATCGTCGCTGCCGCGCGGGCTTCGCTCGACCGTATCGGCGAGAGCTTTGATGTTGCTTCATTCGAAGCGATGATCGAGGTGCTTGCCGGCGCGGACCTCATCTATCTCGTCGGTAGCAAGCGCGCCTTTCCGGTCACGGCCTATCTCTCGCTGACGCTGTCGCAGCAGGGCGTGCGCAATATCCTCGTCGACAATGTCGGCTCGACCGCTTTCGACCAGATCGGCTGCATTGGTCGCGGCGACGCGTTGTTGGCGGTCAGTTTCAGCCCGTATAATTCGATCACGCCCGATCTTGTCGCGGTCGCGCATGAGCGGAGCGCGCAGATCGTGACGATTACCGACAGCACATTTTCGCCGCTGATCCCGCTTTCGACACGCTGGATCGAGGTGATCGAATCCGATTTCGCCGGCTTCCGGTCGCTTGCCGCCTCGCTTTCGGTCGGCATGGCGCTGGTGCACGGCGTGGTGGCGAAACGGAGCGCCGGCCGCCGCCAAGGCCGTTGACGGGCGGGAATTTCCATTCCATATTCTGGAAAATAGAAAATGCGTTCTCTGGGAGGAGAGCCGTGCATTTGAGGGGCAGCGGACCTTATCGGTTCCGGCGCGTGGCGAGATGCGCGTGCAGCGGGGGCTCATGGTGAGCGCTTCCCGCGATCCGCGCGCCGTCTTGCAGCCGGCGCTGCTGGAGCACCTTCCGGCTGCGGTGGCGCGGCCGGCCTATGATCGCGCGGCCATCACGCGCGGCATCGCCCATATCGGCGTCGGCGCGTTTCACCGCGCCCATCAGGCCGAATTTACCGACGATCTTCTGGCTGGCGGGGCGACGCGTTGGGGCATCGCCGGCATCAATATCCGGCCACCAAGGCTCACCGAAACGCTCGGCCGCCAGCAGGGGCTCTACACAAGGCTCATCCGCGAGGACCAGAGCGTGGAGGCGCGGGTGATTGGCAGCATCGTGTCAGTCACGGACAGCCAGGAGAGCGCGACGCCGGCGCTTGCCGTGCTCGCCGCGCCGGACATCGACGTCATCACGATGACTGTGACGGAAAAGGGCTATTGCCACACGCCGGCGACCGGCGCGCTTGACGCCTCGCGGCCCGAGATCGTGCATGACCTCGCTGATCCCCAAGCCCCGACAAGCCTGCCCGGCCTCATCTTGCGGGCACTCGAGCTCCGCATGCGGACGCATGGTCGGCCGGTGACGGTTGTCAGCTGCGATAACATCCCGGCGAATGGCGATATCCTCGGAGCGGTTGTTCGGGAGCTTGCGGCGCGGCGTGGCGGCGGGCTGGCGGGCTGGATCGAGGCCAATGCCGCTTTCCCCGGCACGATGGTCGACCGCATCGCCCCGGCGACGTCCGCGGCTGACTATGCCCTTGTCGAAAGCCATTTCGGCTATCGCGACGATGCGGTTGTGGTCGGCGAGCCGTTCCGCCAATGGGTGATCGAGAACCGCTTCGCCGGTCCGTTCCCCGCCTTTGACAGCGTCGGCGCCACCTTCGTCGAGGACGTCACCGCGTTCGAGCATTTGAAGATGCGCATTCTCAACGGCGCGCAGACGTCGCTTTGCTATCTCGGCGTTCTCGCCGGGCACGAGCATACATTCGACGACATGGCCGACCCGCTGCTGGCCGGCTTTGCGCGGCGGATGCTGATCGAGGAAAGCCTGTCGACGCTGGCGCCGGTGCCTGGCATCGACCCAGCCGCCTATGTCGAACAGAGCCTCGCCCGGCTTCGCAACACCGCCATTCACCACCGCAATCACCAGATCGCCACCGACGGGTCGCAGAAGATCGCACAGCGCCTGCTCAACCCGATCCGCGACCGCTTGGCAGCCGATACCGGCATCGAGCTTCTCTCGCTCGCCGTGGCCGGGTGGATGGCCTATCTGGTCCGCGCCTCGGATCGGTTCGGCAATGCCTGGACCGCCGACGATCCTTATGCCGGCCGTGTCGCCGGTATCGCCGAACGCGTGGGCGCCGATCCGGCCGGGCTCACGGATGGCATCCTCGCCATTGACGCGATCTTTGCGCAGCCGCTCGCCGCCGATCCGCGGTTTCGCGCGGCAGTGACGCGCCATCTCGGCGGGCTGCTTGCGGACGATCCGATGGCGCATGTGCGGCGCGTCATGGCGCATGAGGGCTGGCAGGACGCATGATGCGGGAGGGAATGACAACATGAAGCTCGGATTGCTGACGGCGCCATTTCCGGATCTGCCGCTGACCGCAGTCGCCGACTGGGCGGGCGCGAACGGTTTCGGCGTGCTCGAAGTTGCCTGCTGGCCGAAGACGTCCGGGCCGACGCGCCGCTATGCCGGCACCGTTCATATCGATGCCGCCGCGATCTCGGCCTCGGAGGGTCGGGAGCTGCTCGCCGAACTCGGCGAGAAGGGCGTCACGATCTCGGCGCTCGGCTATTATCCGAACCCGCTTCATCCCGATCCGGCGCATCGCGCGGCGGTCATCGACCATCTGAAGGCGGTGATTGCGGCTGCCGGCCGCATCGGCGTGCCGCTGGTCAACACCTTCCTTGGTGGCGACGCCGCCAAATCGGTCGATGCCAACTGGCAGGACGCGATGACGATCTGGCCCGCGATCGCCGCCCATGCGCGCGATAATGGCGTGCGGATCGCGATCGAGAACTGCCCGATGATCTTCAGCCAGGACGAATGGCCCGGCGGGCACAACATTGCCTATGCGCCGGTGATCTGGCGGCGGATCATCGAGGCGTTCGGCGGCGAGATCGGCATGAATTTCGATCCCTCGCATCTCGTCTGGCAGATGATCGACCAGGCTCGGTTCATCCGCGAATTCGGCCCGCATATGGCGCATGTGCATGCCAAGGACCTGATGATCGACCGCGACGGGCTCTATGAGCGCGGCATCCTCTCGGCCGGCATTGGGTGGCAGGTGCCGCGCATGCCGGGGCTCGGCGAGGTCGACTGGCCGGGCTTTTTCTCCGGCCTCTACCGCGCTGGCTATGACGGCCCCATCGTCATCGAGCACGAGGACCGCCAGTTCGAAGGCAGCGAAAAGAAAGTGAAGCGCGGCTTCCTGCTTGCGCGCGATGTTCTGAGCCCGCTGGTCAAATGACCGGCGGCAGGCGAAAGTGACCAGGCCGTAAAGAGCAACAACACCGACCCGGCCCGGGACAGGACCAAGTCGAACGATACAACAGCGGAGGAACCATTCCATGACGAACACACGTGCATTGCGGCTCGGCCTTCTCGCCGGCGCCGCGCTTCTCGCCTCGGTCGCGGGGTCCTGGGCACAGGGCACCTATACGATCGGCGTTTCCAATACGGTGCAGGGCAATGGCTGGCGCGAGGAGATGATCTGCGCGATCAAGGCCGAGGCGCTCGCCTCCGGCAAGGTCGCGAAGCTCAACATCGCCCATCGCAACACCGACGCTGCCGGTCAGTCCGAGGACATCCGCAATCTGATCAGCGCCGGCGTCAACGCGATCGTCGTCAATCCGGCCGATCCCTCGGGCATCAATGCGGCCCTGAAGGAAGCGACCGACAAGGGCATCGTCGTCGTCGCGGTCGATCAGGCGGTGACCGAACCCTCGGCCTATGTCGTCTCCAACAATCAGGAGCAATACGCCTATCTCGGCGCCAAATGGCTGTTCCAGCAGATCGGCGGCAAGGGCGATGTCGTCTATATGCGCGGGGCTGCCGGTGCTTCGGCCGACAGCGATCGCGACAAGGGCTTCAAGAAGGCGCTGGCCGAATTCCCCGACGTCAAGGTGGTGCAGGAGGTTTTCACCGGCTGGCAGCAGGACCAGGGCAAGCAGCAGATCCTAGACTTCATCGCCACCGGAACGCCCTTCAACGGCATCTGGACCTCGGGCATCGACAATGTGATCGTCGATGCGCTGGTCGAGTCGCAGACGCCGCTGGTGCCGGTCGTTGGCGCCGACAATGCCGGCTTTGTCGGCCAGCTCAATACGGTGCCGAACTTCACCGGCGCTGCCGTGACCAATCCGGGCTCGATCGGCGCGGCCGGCGTGACGCTGGCCCTGCAGATTCTCGATGGCAAGAAGCCGGCCGAGCAGACCGTGCTGGTCGATCCGCAGCTCTGGGAAAATGCGACCGAGGAAGGCAAGGCCAAGCTCAAGGCCGCCGCCGATCCCTCGCTGTCGCCGGAATGGCCGGTCTCGATCTCGATCCCCGGCTGGACCGACTACACCAAGGAACAGATCGTCGCCTGCAAGGGTCCGGGCGAGTAGGGCGACCGGACACCAAGCGTGGAGCGTCGGTTCCGCCGACGCTCCACGCTCATTGTTTCGATCCGATCAGCAAGAGTGACGGCAAGCGCGTGACGACCGATCCGATCCTCATCGCAAGCGGCGTCGCCAAGCATTATGGCGCCGTCGCGGCGCTGCGCGATGCCGCTCTCTCGGTCCTTCCGGGCGAGGTGCATGCGCTGATGGGCGCCAATGGCGCCGGCAAGTCGACCCTGGTCAAGATCCTGACCGGCGCGGTGCGGCCGAGCGCGGGCAGCATTCTCATCCGCGGCCGTGAGCACACCGTGCGCTCGCCGGCCGAGGCGCGGCGGGCGGGTCTCGTCTCCGTCTATCAGGAACCGTCGTTGATCCCCGATCTCGACGTGCTCGCCAATCTCCGTCTCACCGATACGCCCATCGAGCCGTTCCGCGCCTTTGTCGAGGAACTCGGCGTCCCGGATCTCGATCTCTCCGAGACCGCGCGCGATATTCCGCTCGCCGTGTTGCGCGTGCTGGACCTTGCCCGTGCCCTCGCAATCGAGCCGGATGTCCTGCTGCTGGACGAGATGACCGCGGCCCTGCCGGCCAATCTTGCCGAGCGCGTGCTCGATGTCGTCAGGCGCCAGAGCCGCAGCGGTCGCTCGGTCATCTTCATTTCGCACCGCTTCATCGAAATCCAGGCTCTGTGCGACCGGGCAACCATATTGCGGGATGGCGAGACGGTCGGCGTCGTCGATATCGCGCCCGGCATCGAAGAGCGGATCGTCGAGTTGATGCTGGGCGCCAAGGTCGAGAAGACACGGATCTCGGCGGCAGGCGCGGCCGACACGCCCGGTACCGTGGCTGGTCCGGCGCGGCTCGGCGTCCGGCATCTTCAGGTCGGCACCAAGCTGCAGGACGTCTCGTTCGATCTCGCCAATGGCGAGGTTGCCGGCGTGGTGGCGCTCGAAGGGCAGGGCCAGGACGAGCTCTTCGGCGTTCTCGCCGGTTCGATCCGGCCTGATGGCGGCGAAGTTCTGGTCGATGGCGCGCGCGCCGTGTTCGCGCATCCGGCCGATGCGATCCGCGCTGGCATCGCCTATGTGCCTGGCGACCGCAGCGAGGCGCTGCTCGGCCATCGCTCGGTGCGCGAGAATATCGCGCTGCCCTTCAGCGCGCGGCTCCGCAACTGGGGGCCGATCGACATGCGCCGCGAGCAGCAGACCGTTCTGAAGGCGATCGAGCGGCTACAGATTGATACCCGCGCGCAACGCGAGGTGCAGCGCCTCTCCGGCGGCAATCAGCAGAAGGTGACGATCGCGCGATGGGTGGCGGCCGACGCGCGCACCATCCTCTGCTTCGATCCGACGCGCGGCATCGATGTCGGCACCAAGCGGCAGATCTATCAGTTGATGCGCGAGCTCGCGGGACAGGGCCACTCGGTCCTCTATTACACATCCGAGCTCGAGGAGGTGCAGCTCGTCTGCGACCGCGCCATCGTCATCTTCGGTGGCCGCGTCGTCGATGTCCTGCCGGTCGAGCTCGCCGACGAAGCCGCACTGACCCGGGCCGCCTATGGCCTGCCGCGCGATGCCGCGCCTCCCGGGGCGCTTGTTGGCCGGCAGGATGGAGCCGTCGCGCCGTGACCCGCTTCCTCCGCCGCCGGGGCTGGGTTGCCGGTCTCCTCATCCTGTTCGCGCTGCTCCTCGTCGCGACCAAGATCATCCAGCCGGGCTATGGCGCCAATGATTTCGTCTCGCTCAGCCGGGCCGTGCTGCCCTATGCCTTCGCGGTGGCGGCGCAGACCATCGTGGTCATCGCCGGCGGCATCGATCTCTCGGTCGCGGCGATGATGGCGCTGACCAGCGTCACTGCGGCGGCGATGATGAATGGCGCCAGCCCGAGCTATGCGCTTTTTGTCGTGCCCTTCGTCCTGGCGCTCGGCTTCGTGCTTGGGGCCGTCAACGGCATCCTGATCATCGTCACCCGCGTGCCCGACATCGTCGTGACGCTGGCGATGCTGTTCGTTCTGCAGGGCGCGGCGCTGCTGGTGCTGAGCGCGCCCGGCGGTTCCGCCGCAGATTGGCTGAAGGCGCTCGTCATCGGAACCGTGCCGCTGCCGCTGCTGCCGGACGCGGTCACGGCGTGGTTCCCGAAGGCGCTGCTGCTGCTCGTCGTCTGCCTCGGGATTGTGTGGATCCCGCTGAAGCGCTCGAAGCTCGGCCTCTCGCTCTATGCGATAGGCTCCAGCGAGCTTGCCGCGTTCCGCTCCGGCGTGCCGGTGGCGCGGACGCGGATCCTCGCCTATGCGTTTTCCGGCCTTTTCGCCGCGATGGGCGGCTTGGCCCTCACCATGAGCACCGGCATCGGTGCACCGATTCCCGGCCCCTACCTGCTCGCCAGCGTCGCGGCGGTGGTGCTTGGCGGCGTGACGCTGGGCGGGGGGCGCGGCGGGTTGGTCGGCCCGATCGTTGCGGTCTTCGTGCTTCGCCTCGTGCGCACCGACCTGACGCTGATGGCGGTCGATCCCAATGTCACGACCATCGTCGAGGGCGTGATCATGGTGGTCGTGGTGATGCTCGGCGCCTTCCTGGCCATGAAAGGACGTTCGCCATGAGCAACACTGTCCTTCCCGATTCATCGCCATTGCCGGGCCGCAGGCTCAAGCGGCTGATGAGCGACTACCCGCTCGTTCCGCTGATCGTGCTGCTGGTCCTGCTCGTTGCCGTGCTGCAGGCCATGCGCCCCGGCATCGTCAATCCCGCCTGGATCGCCACGACGATCAAATTCGCCATTCCCCTCGCGATCCTGGCCGGCTGTCAGACCATGGTGATGCTGACCGGGGGCATCGATCTCTCGGTCGGCACCGTGGCGACCATGGCGGCCTTCATCGTCGCGACGCAGGGTGTGCACCACGATCCGGGCGTCGCGATCGCGATCGCGCTGGTGCCGGCGCTGTTGATCGGCTTCTTCAATGGCATCGGCATCGGGGTCTTCCGCGTCCATCCGCTCATCATGACGCTCGGCACCGGCCTTATCGGCACCGGTTTCCTGCAGGTCTATCAGCGCACCGTGATCTCGACGGGAACCGCGGTCCCGCCCGGCCTTGCCTGGCTCGGAACGGGATTGAGCTATGGCGTGCCGAACGCGCTGCTGCTGTTCGTACCTGTCGCGGCCTTCATCCTCTTTCTCCTCAACAGGACCGGCTTTGGTCGCCTGCTCTATGCCGTCGGCGACAACGAGCATGCGGCGCGGCTTTCAGGGGTGGGTTACTGGCAGGTCATCCTGACGCTCTACGTGCTCTCGGCCCTGCTCGCGGGCATAGCCGGACTGCTCTATATCGGCCTGATCAAGTCGGCATCGCTGTCGCTCGCCGAACCGCTCGTCCTGCCATCGGTGGCGGCGGCGGTGATCGGGGGTACGTCGATCTTCGGCGGCCGCGGCGGTTACACAGGCACGATCATCGGCGCGCTCATTCTGCGTGTGCTGATCACGCTGCTCACGGTGATGCAGATCGCCGAAGGTGCGCGTCAGATCCTCTTCGGGTTGATCGTGCTGCTGGTGACCGCGGCCTATCTGCGCATCATCGAGGATCGTTGAGGCGGGCGACGCGGGAGGGGATGATGACAGGGCGGCGCTGGCGGATTGCCGGCATCAATTTCGATCACATGCATATGGGCGATCTGCTGCGCGAGGTGCACGAGCACCCCGACGCGGAAATCGTCGCGATCTGCGATGCGAAGCCCGAGCGGATGAGCACGGCGATCGAGACCTTCGGTATCGGCCGCCGGTCGGTGTTCACCGATGTCGCCGCCTGTCTTGCGGCAACGAAGCCCGATCTCGTGATCCTTTGCCCGGCGACGGCCGACCATGCAAGCTGCGTGGAAGCGGTGGCGCCTTTCGGCGCCGATATCCTGGTCGAGAAGCCATTCGCCGCCTCGCTCGAGGACGCCGACCGGATGATCGCGGCGACTGAGGCGGCGGGTGTGCGGCTCGCGATCAACTGGCCGCTCGCCTGGTATCCGCCGCATGTCACGGCCAAGCGTCTCATTGACGAGGGCGCGATCGGCGATGTCCTGGAAGTTCATTTCTACGACGGCAATCGCGGTCCGCTCTATCACCTCGCCGACAAGGTCGAGGTCTCGGACGCCGAGGTCCAGCGCCAGAAGCCGGGTTCGTGGTGGTACAAGCGTGCCAGCGGCGGCGGCAGCCTGCTCGATTATCTCGGCTATGGCGCGACGCTCGGCACCTGGTTCATGAACGGCCGGGCGCCGCTGACGGTCACCAGCACGGTCGATCGCCCCGCAGGGCTGGAGGTCGACGAGCATTCGATCACCGTCCTCCGCTACGAGACCGGGCTCTCCAAGCTGGAGACGCGCTGGGGCACGTTCACCGATCCATGGGTGATGCAGCCGCAGCCGAAATGCGGCTTCGTCGTCGTCGGGAGCGAGGGAACGCTGTCGAGCTACGATTTCGAGCACCACGTCCATCTGCAGACGCGCCAGCATCCTGTCATTCACCCGATGCCGGTGCATGATCTCGTAGCGCCGCATCGAAAGCCGGTCGAATATGTCCTCTCGCGCTGGAACGAGGGGCTCGATGTCGAGGGGCCGCTGTCGCCGGCGCTGAGCCGCATCGGGCAGCGCATCGTCGATACGGCCCGCCGCTCGGCCGATGAGGGGCGGACGCTGGATCTGCTGCCATGAGCGCGGACGAACTGCCGCCTGCCGAGTCCTATGCGCTCGTGTCGCCTGAAGCCGCCGAGATCGCGGCGCCGGCGCTCGACTATCGGCCGCCGATGCCGGCGGACCGGTCAGTCCCGATCGGGTTGATCGGCGCCGGGGGCATTTCGTTCGCCCATCTCGAAGCCTATCGCCGCTATGGACTTAATGTCGTCGCGATCGCCGATCGCCATCTCGACCGCGCCATGCTGCGGCGCGACCAGCATTTTCCCGAGGCGCTGGCGACCGACCGGGTCGAGGATGTCATCGGCAACAGCGCCATTGCCGTGCTCGACATGACGCTGCATCCCGAGGGACGGGCGCCGCTGATGCGGCGTGCGCTGGAGGCCGGGCAACATGTGCTGTCGCAGAAGCCCTTCGTGAGCAGCCTCGCGGTCGGTGCCGACCTCGTTGATCTTGCCGAAAGGCGCGGGCTGCAGCTTGCCGTCAACCAGAATGGCCGTTTCGCGCCGCATATGGCGTATATGCGCGCAGCCGTGGAGGCGGGCCATGTCGGGGACGTCACCGGCGTGCACGTCTCGATCCAGTGGGATCATGGCTGGATCGCCGGCACGCCATTCGATGAGATGGACCAGCTGATCCTCGAGGATTTCGGAATCCACTGGTTCGATTTCCTCGTTTCGATCATCGGCAATCGGGCGACATCCGTCGTCGCGCGGTCGACCATGGCAACGGGGCAGTCCGCACGGGCACCGCTGCTCGCCGAGGCCCTTGTTGCCTTCCAGGGCGGCCATGCCTCGCTGGTTTTCGATGGCGCGACCCGGTTTGGCGCGAAGGACGAGACGGTGATCATCGGCACAAAGGGCACCTTGCGGAGTTCCGGCCCTGACCTTGGCCGCCAGCAGGTCAGCCTCTTCACCGAAGCCGGCGTCGCGCGGCCGATGCTGGAGGGCACATGGTTCAATGACGGCTTCGCGGGGGCAATGGGCGCGCTGCTCGTCGCCATCGAGACGGGACGGCCGCCGGTTCATGCGGCGCGCGGCAATCTCGTATCCCTTCGGCTCGGCCGCGCGGCGATCGAGAGCGCGCGGGAGGGCGGTGTCCGCGTTCCGATTGATGACTGAGGATGACCACGAGCAGCCCGCATGGGCTTGCGCCGGGGCCGCAGCGCTTTAGCTATAGAGCGAGGCGGCATGATCACGTCAGGGTCGCGCCGCCGCCGCTGTCAGGGAGCTATCATTGGACCTCGCGCAAACCCTCAAATCCATTGTTTCCATTCACGCGCTGGTGCCCGACGACGCCTTCACGGCGGGTGGGCTCGGAACGGAGCGGGCCGGCAGCGGCGTCGTCATCCGCGACGGGCTCGTCCTGACGATCGGTTATCTGATCACCGAGGCGGACCGGATCTGGCTGCGCAGCTCGGATGGGCGGCTGACGCAGGGGCATGCGCTCGCCTATGATCAGGATACCGGCTTCGGCCTCGTGCAGGCGCTCGGCCGGCTCGATCTCCCGGCGCTCGAGCTCGGCTCCGCCAGCCGCGCCGAGATCGGCGATCCGGTGATCCTGGCTGGCGGTGATGCCGGCCAGTATGTCCGCGCCCAGATCGTCGCAAGGCAGACCTTTGCGGGTTACTGGGAGTATCTCCTTGAAGATGCGCTGTTTACGGCGCCGGCGCATCCTTTGTGGGGCGGTGCCGGCCTCATCGATGCGAACGGACGGCTGATCGGCATTGGTTCATTGCTGGTCCAGCAGATGGATGAGGACGGCCAGGCGCGCGACGCCAATATGGTGGTGCCGATCGACCTGTTGCCGCCGATCCTCGATGATCTGCTCTCCTATGGTCAGGTGCAGCGTCCGCCGCGGCCCTGGCTCGGCCTGTTCTCGGCCGAGCATGAGGGCGGCATCGTGGTGGTCAGCCTCGCCGATGACGGGCCGGCCGCGATCGCGGGCGTGCGACCGGGCGATGTCGTCGCCGGCATTGGCGGCCGCGACGTCGAGAGGCTCACCGATTTCTATCGCATGCTGTGGAGCAGCGGGCCCGCGGGTGCCGAGATCGATCTCCATCTCGTGCGCGAGGGCCGGCCCGTTTCCGTGCGTGTCAAATCCGCCAACCGCGTGGATTTCCTCAAGAAGCCGCGCCTGCACTGATATCGCGCGGGCAGCCTCGCGCTCCGACGGCGCAGCGCCGTTGACCGGGTCGCAGGCGATTCCGGCGGCTGCAACAAACGGCAACGGGGGCGTTGCCGATATCGCAACGCTCCGTATCGAAATCGGCGCTTCTGCCCTCGCGGCACCGCCGTCAGTGTTCGTCCTGCGAGCCCGATAATTGATCTCGGTCAATCCGCTTTTCCCTGCCGGGAACAGCGGGTCGATCCAGAAGATCGAGGGCCGCGCAGGGAAAAACGACCACCGCTCCGTCGCGAGACGGCGCCTCGAGGGCCATGACTGAGCGTCCAGCCGGAGCCGTTCGCCAAGGCGGTCCGACGGAGTGTGGTCTGATGGCTTCATCATCTCCCGGCGGCGGTCTGACGATCCGCGATGTCGGCATGGTCTATCGCCGGCGCGACCAGGTCACCACGGCGCTCACCGGCTGCACCCTCGACATTCCCGAAGGCGGATGGGCGTCGCTGATCGGCGCGTCCGGCTGCGGCAAGTCCACGCTGCTCCGCATCCTCGCCGATATCGTCAAGCCGACCAGCGGCGTCGCCCGCGTCGGAGGCGTTTCGCCGGCCGAGGCGCGTGCGGCGCGCACCTTCGCGCTCGTCTCGCAGCAGTCGACCATGCTGCCCTGGCGCAAGATCCTCGCCAATGTCGAGCTGGGACTGGAAGTCGCCGGCGTCGACAGGGCGGCACGGCGGCGCAGCGCCGAGGAGGCGATCGAACTGGTCGGCCTCAAGGGCTTCGAACAGGCCTTTCCCTCCGAGCTTTCCGGCGGCATGCGCCAGCGTGCTGCGATCGCGAGGGCCCTGACGCTGAAGCCGCGGTTTTTGTTGATGGACGAGCCCTTCGGCGCGCTCGACGAGATCACGCGCGAGAAGCTCAATTTCGAGCTGCTGCGGATTCTCAAGGAGACGTCCGCGACACTGCTGCTCGTCACCCATTCGATCAGCGAAGCGATCATCCTGTCCGACACGGTGGCCGTCATGTCGCCGCGGCCGGGGCGGATTTCGCATCGTGTCGAGATCGGCTTCGGCCACGACCGCACCGCCGCGATGCGCGACGATCCCGCCTTCGGGGCCTATGAGGCCGAGCTTCGCCATGCGCTGCACGGCCCTGCGGGAACCGTCCGCAAGCCTTCCCATCCGATCCCCGCCTTTGCCACGCACTAGGAGATGCTGATGACCACCGGACTGTCCTTGCTCCCCGCATCGCGGCGCCATCGGCACTTCGCCGGGGCGGCATTTGGCCTCGGCCTCATGGCGCTTGCCGGCCAGGCGCAGGCGGAGGATCTGCAGAAGCTCTCCGTCGTGCTCGGCTATGTGCCGAACGTCGAATCCTTCGGTCCGGAATATGCGCTGAAGATGGGCTTCTTCAAGGAAGAGGGCCTCGATGTCACCGTGGTGCCGGCCGGTCAGGGCGTCGACCAGGTGCAGATGGTGTCGGCCGGCACGGTCGATATCGGCATCTCCAATCCCGAGCAGATCCTCGCCGGCACGGCGCAGGGCGGCAAGTTCAAGGTGTTCGCGGCCGAGTTCCAGAAGACGCCGGTGGCGATGACCTGCCGCAAGGATTCCGGCATCGAGAAAGCCAAGGATCTCGAGGGCAAGCGCCTCGGCATCAAGACGCCGGCCAAGCCCTTCGCCGACCTCTTCATGAGCAAGAACGGCATCGACCCCGCAAAGGTCGAAACCACGACGATCGGCCCGAACGATATCTCGGTGCTGATCGCCGGCCGAATCGACTGCGAGGTCACGACCTTCGCGTTCAACGAGCCGCGGCTCATCGAGGCGGCGGGCGTGCCGGTCAACGTGTTCTCGTTCGGCGAATTCGGTCTCAATTCGCAGAACGATTCCTACTTTGTGCAGGAGAGCTTCTTCAACGATCCGGCCAAGAAGGAACTGCTGGTCAAGTATCTCCGCGCCGAGACCAAGGCCTGGGAAGCGTTCTTCAAGGACCCTGACGCGGCGGCCAAGTTCATGGTCGATGGCGGCTTCACTGATGGCCTCGACATCGATCAGCAGACCTATCAGGCGCAGAAGCAGGCGCTCTACATGAAGGACGCGCTGACGGCCGAGAAGGGCATCTTCTGGATCAACCCGAAGACCTGGGCCGAGACGGCTGAGAACACATTCCTCTCGAAGGTCACCGACACCAAGATCGATCCCGCGCCGCTGCTGACCACCGAGATCCTCGAAAAGGTCGCGCCGCCCAAGATGTAGCCGGCACCTGATTCCAGTGCGCGGGGTCTCCTTTGATCCCGCGCACCCTTTCTCGGAACCGGCCCGGCCGGCGTCGATAACTCTAGCCGCGGAGCAAGATCATGAGCTCACTCTCGCTCGCCGATGCCGGCGTGACCGATCGCAGCGAAGGCGAGGTCGCGCCGCCGCGGTTCACGGTTCCGTTCGGGTTGATCCTGCCGCCGGCCCTGTTCGTGATCGGGCTCGTCGCGATTTGGGCGGTGCTCTCGGCCGCCGGCGTGATCCCGCGCTACATCCTGCCGGCGCCTGATGCGATCCTGAACGAATTCATCCGCAATTATCCCGTGCTCACCAAACACGGCCTCACGACGATCGGCGAGGCGGTCGCCGGCTTCCTGATCGGCAATGTCGCCGCCGTCGTCATGGCGATCCTCTTCTCCTATTCGGGCCTCTTGAAGGATGCGTTCTATCCCTTCGCGTTGATCTCGCGCGCCATCCCGATCATCGCCTTCACGCCGCTTCTGGTCATCGTTCTCGGACGCGGCCAGCCGCCCGTCATCGCGGTGGTATCGATCGCGGTCTATTTCCCGGCCTTCCTCAACATGATGCGGGGGCTTGCCTCGGCCGATGTCGACTATCACGAGATGCTGCACACGCTCTCGGCGAGCCGGTGGCAGCGGCTCAGGATCGTCGATTGGCCGGCTTCGCTGCCTTATCTGTTCGCCGCCCTCAAGGTGAGCGCCTCGATCGCCTTCATCAGCGCGCTGGTCGCCGAGTGGATCGGCGCCAATCAGGGGCTCGGTTATCTCGTCGTCATTTCCAGCCAGTATTTCAAGCTGCCGACGCTGTGGGCCGCGATCATCGTCGCGGCGGTGCTGACGCTGCTCCTTCTTGCCATCGTCGTCATTGTCGAGCGGTTGCTGCACCGCTGGACCGCGACGGCGACCGAGCTTTAGGGGAGGCAGCGTCATGGCCCTGCAAACCGAAGCCGTCGCCAAATCCGGCAGTCTTTCATGGCCGTCGCTCGGGCCAATCACGCGAGCGCTGTCGAGCCGGCCGCGCGCTGTGCTTGCGCCGCTCGCCGTGCTCATCATCGTGCTGGCCCTCTGGCAGACTCTCGCGGTATCCGGCGCGATCTCGCCGCTGATCCTGCCGTCGCCGACCGCCATCGCTGGCGCCTTTGCGATCGATGGCAGCAATCTCCTCTATCATGCCGGCTATACGACGATGGAGGCGCTGAGCGGTTTCCTGCTCGGCAATCTGCTCGGCTTCGCTCTTGCCGTCGTGTTCCTCTATTCGGATCTTTCGCGGCGCACGGTCTATCCGCTTGCGATGGCCGCGCAGGCCGTGCCGATCGTCGCCGTCGCTCCGGCGCTGATCCTGTGGTTTGGCAATGGCATGGCGCCAAAGGTGTTCGTCACGATCTTCCTCGTGTTCTTCCCGATGCTGGTCAATGCGCTGCGCGGGCTCAGGAGCGCCGATGCCGAGGTGATGGAGCTGCTCTACACGCTCTCGGCCTCGCCGCGGCAGCAGCTCATGATGGTGCGCCTGCCGGCGTCCGTGCCGTTCCTGTTCAATGCGCTGAAGATCTCGGCCTGCGCCTGCTTCGTCGCGGCGATCGTCGCTGAATGGATCGCCGCCGATCGCGGGCTCGGCCATCTGATCGTGCTCTATGGCAGCCAATACCGCATGCCGCAGGTCTGGGCCGCCGTGCTGATCGGCACGGTCGTCAGCATGGCCGTCTACGGCCTGGTCGTCCTGGCCGAGGCACGGCTCGCGCCGTGGCTGAGCCGCCAGCGCCCGATTTCCGACTAGGAGAGGAGAGAACCATGGCTTTCGCGCCGATGGGCATCATGAACCAGATGTGGGCCGCGAACGATGTCAGCGACCGCGACGCCATCCGTACCGCGCTCGACGAGATCGCCCATGCCGACGAACTCGGCTTTTCCTCGGTCTGGATCGGCGAGCACCATCATGTGCGACCTGACAATCCCTTCTATGGCCGCATACCTGCATCCGAAATCTTCCTCGCCCATATCGCGGCGCGCACGAAGCGCATCCGTGTCGGCACGGGGGTCCGGGTGCTCTCGACGACGAGCGCGCAGCGCACGGCCGAGGAGATGAGCCTCCTGCATCTTCTGACAGACGGCCGGGTCGAGTTCGGCGTCGGCCTCGGGGCCAATCAGATCGTCGAGGAGGATCGCGCCACCAAGGCGGCGCGGTTCCGCGCGCTGCTCGATGAACTGATCGGCATTCTTTCGGGCGAGATCGGGCCGGCCATCGCGCCGCGCCCCGATCCGGCGATCCTGCGGAACATCTGGGCGGCGGCGCGGGACGATGGCAGCATCGATCATCTGGCGGCGCGCGGCGTCAATCTGGTCGTCGGCCAGGCCGAGATGCCGCATGTCCAGGCGCCCTATGTCGCGCGCTATCGCGCGGCGGGCGGCAAGGGACAGACGCGTGGCGTCCGCCTCGTCTTCGTCGCCCCGACTCGCGCGGAAGCCATCGAGCGCAGCCGAGCGGCGGCGGAGAGCTATTTCCGCTTGATGCTCGGCAAGGGCTATCACAAGCAGGCCGTGGAGAGCGGGGCAGCGCCCGCCGCGCCGCAGACTGACGAGGAGCGGCGCCGCCTCGCGAGCTTCATCATCGGCTCGCCCGAGGAGGTCGCGGCAGAACTCGATGCCTATGTCGAGACGACCGGCATCGACCAACTCGATATCATGGTGCAGATCCCCGGCCTTGCGACCGAAGACGTGCGCCGCTCGATGTCGCTGGTGCAGGATGAAGTCCGCCCGCGTCTCGCGCTCAATAGAACCGCCCCCGCGCGCTCCGTCGCCTGATCCAACCCACACCAGAGACCGAGCATGAGCACGCAAGACGCTGAAGCCACCATCGAGCGCCGCCCAATCCTCGCCGAGCCGATCACGGCAGAGGCGTTCCTGCCCTTCGGGCACCTGATCGAGGCCACCGAGGACATGGTGCCGGCGGGCGCCGTCGATGCCGCGCTCGACCTCAGCGGCGGCACGCCGCGCTTCTACATCATGCGGCTCGATCATCGCGGGCTCGACGTCAACGGCATCACGCGGCACGCTGCGGTGACCCAGGTGCTTGCCTCGGTTGGCGGCAGGCGTTGGATGCTGTGCGTCGCGCCGCCGGTCGGCGAAGCGGATCGGCCTGATCCCGAGGCAATCCGCGCCTTCGTCATTCCCGGCGACGTCGCGGTGCTGCTCTTCAAGGGCAGTTGGCATGCCGGCCCGTTCTTCCACGATGCCGAGATGCGCTTCTTCAATCTCGAGCTTCTCGACACGAATGTCATCGACCATCACACGGTCAATCTCGGACGGACATTCGGCTACAATCTGAAGATCGTCACACCATGAGCGACCGGCGCCGGCGCCTTGCCGTCGCGGTCGTCGGGCCATAGAAGTCAGGGCACGTTTCTCAAACGGTCCGGCTCGCCGGCCGGTCAATGGCCGCCATGTCCGCATTCATGCATGTCCATCTCGTGGCGTTGCGCTATTTCCGCGAGACGGTGCGCTGCGGCTCGATGCGCCAGGCGGCCGAGCACCTCCATGTCGCGGCCTCGGCGATCAATCGCCAGATCCTCAAGCTCGAGGACCAGATGGAGTGCAAGCTGTTCGAGCGGCTTGCCGAAGGCGTGAGGCTGACGGCGGCCGGCGAGGTGCTTTATCGCTATGTCCTCCGGCTCGAGCGCGATCTTGACCGCGCGATGTCGGAGATCGACGATCTGCGCGGCCTTCGGCGCGGCCATGTCGCCATCGCCTGCGAGGATGGCATCGCCCGCGATTTCCTGCCTGGAATCCTCGCCGCCTTCCATGCCGAGTTCCCGATGGTGACCTTCTCCGTCGACGTGATGGCGGCGCTGGGCGTCATGGCGAGCGTCGTCGAGGGCGCCGCGGATATCGGCGTCGCGATGGCCCCGCCGCGCCGCACCGACATTGCCGTCGAGCGCGAGGCCGCAATGCCGATCGGCGCCATCGCCGCGCCCGGTCATCCGATCACAGCGCGCACCAGCCTCAAGATGTCCGATCTGGTGCAGGAACAGATGGTGCAGATGCGCGAGGGCAGTGGTGGCGGAACGCTGCTCTATTCGCTGATCAATGGCTGGACCGCGCGCCATTCCTTCATCGAGACCAATGCCTCCGACGCGGTCACCAATCTGGTGAAGGCCGGGCTCGGCGTCGGCGTCCGCACGCCGATCGGCATCATGCGCGAGATCCGTGCCCGCGAACTCGTGTTCATCCCGATCAACGATCCCGCGATCGAGCCGGCGATGCTCACGGTCTATGCGAAGCTCGGCCGCACCCTGCCGACGGCAGGCGCAATCATGCTGGAACAGATCAAGAAGGCGATGCGGAGCTTTTCCGCAGAGGTCGCCGACGTCCTCGCAAGCTCGGGCGGCGGAGAGGCGGCGGTCGTTGCCGCTTCGGCAACGCCTCGCTGAGCATTTTCGGCTTCTCCTTCCGCCGGCTGCGGGCAGAATGGCGGCATTGTTCGGGAATACCGCGTCCCTGACGCTTCGGCGTCCCGCGCCGCTCACCGCCCTGCTCGTGCGGGGCTGCCGATCAGGGACGCGACATGACAGCCATATTCGATTCCGCAGCCGAGGCGCGCCTTGCTGCGCTCGCCGAACGGGCGCGCGAGGAACTCGCCGCCACCGCCTTCGCGACCAAGCCCTGGGTGAAGCCGCGCCATTGGAATGGCCAGGGGGTCGCCGATGTCGCCATCATCGGCGGCGGCCAGTCCGGCCTCTTCCTCGGCCACGCGCTTGCGCGGGCAGGGGTCGACAACATCACGGTGCTCGACCGCAGTCCGCAGGGCTATGAGGGCGTGTGGGAAACCTATGCGCGGATGCACGAGATCCGTTCGCCAAAGGAGGTCTCGGGCGGCGAGGGGGCCATCCCCAGCCTCTCGGTCCGCAGCTGGTTCATCGCCCGTCATGGCCGCGCCGCCTGGGACGCCATTGAGCGCGTACCGCGAGGCGACTGGATGGCATGGCTGCGCTGGTATCGCAGCGTCGTCGACGTGCCGATCGAGAATGAGGTCGCCGTCACCGACATCGATTTCGATGCGGACGGCGTCACGCTCGATACCCTCAAGGCTGGCGTGGCCGGCAAGGTGCGGGCACGTCTCGTCGTGCTGGCGACCGGGATGGATGGCGGCGGCCGCTGGACTGTGCCTGATTTCATCGAGAACGCGTTGCCGCCGACGCGCTACAACCACACCAGCGACATAATCGACGTCAAGGCGCTGGCCGGGAAGCGGATCGGCATCCTCGGCGCCGGCGCTGCCGCGTTCGACATGGCGGTGGCCAGCCTGGTCGCAGGTGCTGCGTCGGTCGACATGTTCATGCGCCGGCCGCGTCTGCCGCTTGTCGATCTGGTGCGCGATTTCGAAACCGCCGGACATCTCGGCCATGCGCATGAGCTTTCCGACGACACCAAATGGGCGCTGTCGAGCCTTCTCGGCGGTCTCAGCCAGTCGCCGGCCGAGCATCACTTCTACAAGGCCTGGAGCTTCGACAATTTCCGCATGCATCTCGGCTCGCCTGGGAGACGATCGGCATGGAAGGCGACGAGATCGCCGTGACGACGCCCAAGGCGACGTTCCTCTTCGACCATGTCGTGGCCGCAACCGGCGTGACGGTCGACATGACGCTGAGGCCGGAACTCCAGCGCATCGCGGCCCATGCCGCGCTGTGGAGCGATCGCTTCGTGCCGCCGGCCGACGATCCGGCGCCGGGCCGTCTCGGCTTCCCCTATCTGAACCGTAGTTACCAGTTCCAGCCGCGCGTTCCGGGCACGGCAGAGGGCATCGAGCGCGTGTTCGCGTTCAATGCGCTCGGCGCCATGAGCATGGGCGGCATCTCGCAGGTGTCGATCTCAAGCCACAAATTTGGCCTGCCGCGGCTGGTACGCGCGATCACCGGCTTCCTCTTTCGCGAGCAGGAGGCCGGCATTCTGTCGGATCTTGCGCGGGCGCGGCCGCCATCCATCCGCATCGAACCGCGCATCCGCGCCGCGCTCGGCATGGCGGAGGACTGAGACCGCAAGGGAACGCCGCATCCATTCGGGGGCCCGTTCATTGGGAAGGCACCTTCCCATGATTGCCAAGGTCCCGTGGTTCGCATTCTCACCTACAATGTCCATAGCTGCATCGGCACCGACGGGCAGCTTTCGCCGGAGCGCATCGCGGCCGTTATCTTGGAAAGCGCGCCGGATATCGTGTTGCTGCAGGAGGTCGATGTCGGGCGCGTCAGGACCGGCGGGTTCGACCAGGCGCATGAGATCGCGCATGCACTCGACATGCGCCGCCACTTTCACCCCGCGCTCAGCCTTGCCGAGGAGCAATATGGCGACGCCATCCTGACGCGGCTGCCAATGAGCCTCGTCAAGGCGGGCGCCCTCCGTCCTCCGCGACGCTTCGCCGGCGAGCCGCGCGGGGCGATGCGCGTCGTCATCGACAGCGACGGATTTTCCCTCACCGTCTTCAACACCCATCTCGGCCTGTTGCCGCATGAACAGGCGCCGCAAATCAGCGACCTGCTCGGGCCGGCCTGGGCTGACGATCCCGCGCTTACGGGGCCCGCGATCCTCGGTGGTGACTTCAACGCCTTTCCAGGTTCCCCCAGCTTTCGCCGCATCGTCGCGAACTGGACCAATGCCTATCGCCGCGGGCCGGCGCGCGGGCGCGGCGCCACCTTTCCAAGCCTTCGGCCGTGGCTTCGTCTCGATCATCTGTGGTTTCGCGGGCCGCTCCGCGTGACGGATGCCTTCGTCGCCGCCTCGCCGCTGGCCCGTCTTGCCTCCGATCACCTGCCGCTTGTCGCCGATTTCGAGTTTACCGGCTGACAGCGTGTCGCGGCGCGGAACGGCTGCCGCGCTCCGCCGTTCGTCCCAAAAGGGCGAATGCGTGACCAGTACCAGTTTTCCGACCATCGACGATCACAAGAGCGAGGCCGCGCATCCCGGCCGCGCGACAACCCTCTGGCGCCGGTGGAAGCCGTGGCTCAGCCGTGGCTTCTGGTTTTTCGGGCTCTGCCTCGCCGGCGTTCTGATCTGGCTGACGCTGCGCCAGTACAGCCTTTCCGATATTGGCCACGCGATCGCCGCGGTTCCCGCCGCGAGCATTCTCCTGGCGCTTGGCTTCGCGGCGGCAAGCTATGGCTGCCTCACGCTCTCGGACGTGATCTCGCTGCGCTATGTCGGCCACCGCCTGCCTTATCGGGCGGTGGCGCTCGCCTCTTTCGTCAGCCTCTCCATCGGGCATAGCGTCGGGCTGGCCGGCCTCAGCAGCGGAGCCATCCGCTATCGCTTCTATCGGCGACGCGGCGTTCACCTGGCCGAACTGGCCAGGCTGACATTGATGTGCGGCATGACGGTCCTGCTTGGCCTCGTCGCGCTCGCCATCGCGCCGCTGGCATCGCGCCCCGAACTGACGAACCGTCTCCTCGGCAGCGCGGGCCTTGGTTACGGGCTTGCTGCGGCGGGCCTTGCATTGGTGCTCGGCTACTGGCTGCTCGCCTGGCGGCGTACCGGGCCGCTCAAGGTGTGGCGCTGGCAGGTTGACGTGCCGTCGATTGGCATGGCCGTCGGGCAGACCGCGGTCGGCGCGGTTAATTTTGCCTTCGTCTCCGCCTGCCTCTATGCGCTGGTGCGAACCGCGGGGCCGATATCCTATCTCGATCTCGTCGCGATCTTCGTCATCGCCAATGTCGCGACGCTGGTCTCGCATGTGCCGGGCGGCGTCGGCGTGATCGAGAGCATCGTCATCCTGCTCCTGCCGGGTGAGGCCGTAGTTGGCCCCGTGCTGCTGTTCCGGTTCGTCTATTTCCTGCTGCCGCTCGTCATGGGATGCGCGCTGCTCGCGGGCTCGGAATGGCACGCCAGGCGCCGGGGTGACGCCGATAGGGGCGGAAGCGCAGCAGCCAGCCCGGCTCGAACGGCGCCTCGGGATCGAGAAAGCGCGTCCCGGCCACGAAATGCGCCGGGCCGGGCGTTGCCGGAAACGCTCTGAGGCCGCGCGGCTGCTGATTGAGCGTTTCGATCGTCCGGATCAACGAACCGGTCTCGGCCAGCGTTTCCGCCACGACTTCGGGCGACGCATCGACATGCTCGGCGACGAGGCGATTTCGGAAGCTGGCGATGGTCGCTCGCGCCGCCGCGTCCGATGCTTCCACCGCGAGATCGCATTCCGTGTCGAGGCCGACCGACCGATTGTTCAAATTGGCCGAGCCGATGCGCAGCAGGCGGTCGTCGGCGATGATCAGCTTCGAATGGATGTGAATCGCGACCTCGCCGGCGTCCGAGGGCACGACGGGGTAGTAGATGCGCAGGCGGCCATGGCGATCGGCGCGACGGAGCGCACGGATCATCCGGGCGCCGTTTTCGCCCATGACGATACGCTCGACCAGGGCCTCGGACATCTTGTTGAGGATGATGACGATTTCCGGGCCATCGGAACGGCGCAGCAACTTGCGCAGTGCCGCGCGGACATAGCGCGCCGTCACATATTGCGCCTCGATATAGAGATGGTGCCGCGCCGACATCAGCATGTCCTGGATCAGCGCCTTGCTCTCCAGCGCCGGTGGGCGCGACTTCCAGCGCGGCAGCGTGCGGGCGATCGCGATGCCCGCGCCGGCAAACTCGACCGGCAGGTCGGCCGGCCAAAGCGAGATGCCGTTCGCGGTGTGTGGAGCCGATGGCGGGGCCGCCGTGGCGGTGGCGATCGCCCAGCGTTCGCGCGCCACGGCTCCTAGCGATGCCGCCGCCTGGCCCGTCACCGCCATCTGGACGTCATGCACCGGCTCGCTCGGCGTTCCATCGGGCTTCGCCCGCAGCGGCTCGTGGGCATGATGGCAGCAGGTGTCGCCACGCCCGCCGGTCAGGTCGATGCCGCCGGCGAAAGCGAGGCTGTCGTCGATGACGACAATCTTCTGGTGATGGGCGGCATAGATCGGGTGCTGCGTGTCGAGCTTCACCGTGATGCGCGGATGCTGCTGCCAGGGCTCGCCGAAAAGAAGCGGCATGACCGGGCTCGGCGCATGAACGAGGGCAAGGCTCCAAACCAGCACACGGATCTCGAGTTGCGGATTGGTCTCGACGCAGTCGCGCAGGAGCGGGCCGAGCGGCAACGCGTCCGGATCATCGCCGAGGCGGATCGAGCCGTCGAAATCCCAGCCGATGATCCAGATCGAATGGCGCGCCTGCTTCAGAGCATCCTCGAGATGACGGAAATAGGCCGCGCCGTCGATGATGGTCGCGGCCCGTGGCGACTGGTCTATCCGCCAGCAGTTGACGCCTGGCCTCAGGAGGGGAGAAGCGGTGTCGCGGGACCTTCCGGACCCGGAGCGCCAATGGTCGATATACAAGGCTTGCCTCACGCGGGCTGGTCCGGCCAAATGGACGGATCGCGCAGGCGCAACGCGCGAGACCGCCGTCAGTTCAATCCTGGCCAGCTACACCGTCGCCGATCATCGCATCGGCCTCGGCCGCAAAATCCCCCACGAGCCCGGCAAGATCGGTGTCGACAAGCGATGCAACTTCGGCCGCCGTCACCCAGCGGCGCTGACGCCATCCTGATTCCGGCCATTGTGCCGCCTCGTCGTGGACCGCGAGCGGATAGACGAGGATGTGCTCCGTCGCGCCATTCTTCTCGTGATCGAACCCGCCATAGGGCAGTTCATCGATGTTGCCGCGCACGCCACCTTCTTCCCAGGCCTCGCGCGCCGCCGCCTCAAATGGCGCCTCTGACGGCAGCATGCGGCCCTTGGGCAGCACCCATCGTCCAGCCGACGTCGTGACGAGGAGAACCTCGACATGCGGCGCGCGGATCCGATAGGGCAGGGCGCAGCAGGTCCGCGGAGCGGCCTTGTCAGGCATTGCCGGCCCATCGTCCTTCCGCGCCACCGGGGACGACGACCTCGACGGCGTAGCCCTCGGCCATCGCGTGACCAGCCGTGCCGACGGCGGCCTCGAAAGCAGCTTCCTTGGTGACATAGGGGCCGGTCACATCCTCGTCGTGGCGCACGACGAAATGATCTTCCTTGGCGACGACCTCATAGCGGGCAAGCGGCATGGCTGATCTCCTGATGTTGGCAGTTCCGAGGAGGCAACTTTTCCCGCTGGCGGCGGTTCCGACGCGGAACGTCCAGCCGTCCGGCTTGTTGGTCCTACGGTTGCCACCATCATGGTCGGCCCTGCTCAGCGGGAGAGAATTCATGCGCACGGCGTCGGGCTTTTTCGCAGCGGCCGGCCTTTCGGTCCTCATCACATGTACGGCAGCCGTGGCAGCCGAGCCGATCACGCCCCAGGCTTTTGTTCATGATGCGGGCGTCGCTGGCGTCTATGAGATACAGGCGGCCGGGATCGCCATGTCCAACGCGACGCGCGACGACATCCGCGCCTTCGCGACCGAGATGGTGAAGGACCATACGGCCATTGCCGCCGCGCTCAAGGCGAGCGCCGGTTCCGTCGCGGTCCCGGCGACGGTCGACAAGGCGGGTCAGGCGAAGCTCGATGCGCTGACTGCGGCTTCGGGCCGGGCGTTCGATGAACTCTATGTCGACCAGCAGGTCGCTGCCCATGATGGCGCGGTCACGCTGTTTTCTGAGTTCGCCGATACGGCGCCGGACGGCACGTTGCACGACTTCGCCGAAAAGACCCTTCCGGTGCTCAAGCATCACCGGGAGATGGTCGATACGCTGAAGGCCGAGCTCAAATAGAGCGGGCCCCCGCGACGGCGCGGCAAAATTGCGCCATGCCAAGAATCGCGGCTTTCCTCGACCGAGGGCTTCTCGAATCCCTGTCGATCCGATAGGCAGGGGTGGCCATCAGGGGAGAGAGCGATGACAACTGCAGCGACATTGATCGTGATTGGCCGGGTCATTCTCGGCCTTTTCTTCGTCATCGCCGGTATCCGCAATTTCATGAACTTCAGCGCCCGCTGCGCGATGGAGACGAATTACGGCTTCAAGCTGCCAGCCGCCGCGACGGCGCTTGGTTTCGCCGTGCAGCTTATCGGTGGGTTGGCGGTGCTTGCCGGCGTCTTCACCGTCTGGGGCGCGATCGGATTGATCCTGTTCCTGATCGCGGCGACGGCCTTCTTCCATAATTTTGTGCTCTTCCGGGGCGAGGCGCAGCAGCCGCATCTTTATTTCACGCTCGTGAATTGCGCCCTTGTCGGCTACTGCCTGATGGTCATCGCAACGGCCGCCTGACCGGCCGTCCATCATCGGAAGCGGGGCTGACCGCGAGCGCGGTCGAAGACCCTTCGGGATTCGTCCCCGCATTCCAGACGATGACTGCTGATCTCGTGATCTGTCATTGCCGCGCTTAACCCGGCAATCCAGTCTTTCGGCCGTCATCGCCACAGCGGCGCTCAAGTCCCGATTGCCGGGGCGAGCGCGGCTATGACGGCGCCTTAGCGCTCGGCGTCTCCCCGATATCCATCCGATTCGCTGGCCGGCATAGCGCGGGGCGCGCATCGCCGTTGACAGCCGTCTTTCATGCAGTAGTATATTAGTACTGTAAGGCGCATGACGGGCGGCGGAGCATGGCGGGTTTCGAACAGAGTGTGGTCCGGCCACGATCGACGGCGCTCAATGTCTATGAGCTGCTGCGTGGCGAGATCGTGCTCGGCATCCTGAAGCCGTTGCAGCCGATCCGTGAGGCGGTGATTTCCGAGCGGCTGTCGATCTCACGCACGCCGGTTCGCGAGGCCCTGCTGCGTCTCGCCAATCTCGGGCTTGTCGACATCTATCCGCAGAGCGGCACGGTCGTTGCGCCGATCCGCGTTGCCAAGGTTCGGGCCGCGCAGCTGATCCGCGAGGCCGTCGAGGTGGAGGTGGCGCGCCGGGCGACGCGGCTGGCAACCGAGGCCGATATCGCGGCTCTCAAATCGATCTTCGAGGAGCAGCAGTTCGCCGCCGGACGCCTCGATATCCGCCGCTTCTATGAACTCGACGAGACGTTCCATCGCCGGATCTTCGCCAGCGCCGATTGTCTCGCGGTCGCCGACGAGCTCGAGGACGTCAAGGTTCATCTCAACCGGATGCGGTTCGTGACCGTCAACTGGCCGAACCGCCCGCACACCATCCTCGACGAACATGGCGGCATCGTCGCGGGCATCGCGGCGCGCGACGAGGCGGCGGTTGCCGCCGTGATGACCCAGCATCTGAGGACGATCCTGCAGGCGCTCGAAGCGATCGACAAAGGGCAGGGCGATCTGGTGCCTGCGATGTGACGGAGGGGTAGCCGCCGGACAGGTGGCGCTGCCGAGCCGACGAAGAGCGGCCGGACAAGGTGAGGACGCGGAGGAAGCAATGCCGGACATCAAGACGATCTATGTGTGCAATCACTCGCACACCGATATCGGGTTCACGGACTATCAGGACGTCTGCTTCCGGCAGCACGCGGAGTTCATTCGCCAGGCGCTCGACCTGATCGAGGCGACTGACGACTATCCGGAAGAGGCGCGCTACAGCTGGACCTGCGAGACCACCGGGCCGCTGCTGCGTTACTTGCGCAGTGCTAGCGCCGACGAGCTTCGGCGCTTCCAGCATTGGCATCATGCCGGCCGCATCGATGTCGCGGCGATGAACTACAATCTGACACCGCTGCTCAATGTCGAGCAGATGCATCGGAGCCTCTATCCGCTCAGGGCGCTGCGCGACGAATTCGGCCTCACGGTCGAGAGCGCGATGCAGGACGACGTCAACGGCATCTCGTGGCTGTTCGCCGATCTTCTCGCCGAACTCGGCGTCTGGTTCTATTCCGCCGCGATCAATCCCATTCGCGGGGCGCGGCCGAAGCCGTTTCCAGGCGCCTTCTGGTGGCAAGGGCCGAGCGGGCGCGAGGTGCTCGCATGGAACGGCTATCATTACCTTTTCGGGCGCAGCCAGGCCGGCATCGGCAACTTCGATCTCGTCGACCGCCTGTTGCCGCGCTGGATAACAGGTCTCGAAGCCGATCCGACCTATCCCTATGACTTCCTCTACTGCGAGGCGACGCATCCGGTTCGCGTCGACAACGGACCGCCCGACCGACGCATGGCGGATTTCGTCAGGCGCTGGAACGAGGAAGACCGGCCTTATCGCATGGCGTTCAAGACCGTCACCGAATTCGGCCATCTGCTCAAGGCACGGCATGGCAATGAGATCGGCACGCAGCGCGGCGACTGGACCGATCACTGGATGGATGGTCCGGGATCAAGTGCCTATGAGACCGGCGTCAACCGTCAAGCGCATGAGATCCTCGGCGCCGCCGAAGCCATCGAAGCGTGGCTGCGCAGCGATGGGCGTGATCGTTATGACGCTGCCCGCGCCGCACATGACTATGAGCAGGCGATCCTTTTCGACGAACACACCTGGGGTGCCTATTCCTCGATCGAGGCGCCGGATTCGCTCTTCACCAAGGCGCAGTGGAATCGCAAGGCGAGCTTTGCCTATACCGCCGTGATGGAAGGGCACGACCGGCTCGCCAGCGCTGCCCGTGCTTTGGCCGCCCCCCTCGGCGCGCCGGGCCCGGAAGGCATCTTCAACCTTGGCGACCTCGCGCCGGAAGAGGCGTTCAAGCCGTCCGGCATCGCGGATGTGCTCGTCATCAACACGCTGCCCTGGGAACGCGACGTCATCGTCGAGGAGCCTGAGCCGCGTGGCGGGGCGGCGCCGGCCGGCATGCTCGACTGCTTCTTCAACCGGCGGAGCGGCTGGGGCGGCGGACGCCCGATCCCGCCGATCCGCCGCGTCGAGGGGCGCGTTCCGGCCATGGGCTTCGCCTTCCTGCCGCTTTCGGCCAGCCCGGCAGGGTCGGACCTGAAGGCGGGCGCCGGCTTCATCGAGAACGCGCATTACCGGATCGAGATCGATCCCGAAGGCGGCGGGCTGAAGGCGTTCGTCGACAAGGATCTCGGCCATGATTTCGCCGGCCGCTACGAGGGCTGGCGGCCGGGCGAATATGTCTATGAGGTCGTCGAGTCCGAGAAGGGCCGCGATGCGATCGCAAGCTTCGACTTCTCAAATCCCGATTTCTACACCGGCTTCAAGGATACGCCCTGGCGGCGGAGCCGTGCCCGCGAAGTCGTGATCGACGAACCGGTGGTCGGAAATGGCCGCGTCTCGATCACGGTCAGGATCCAGGCGGAAGGCGTTGCGTCCGCGACGGTGACCTACGCGCTCGACAGCGGCGTCAAGCAGCTCGCCGTCGACTGGATGCTCGACAAGCTGGCGCATGAGGCGCCGGAGGCGGTGTTCATCGCGTTTCCGTTCAATCTCGGCGCGCCGCGCTTCATGCTCGACATGAACGGCATTCCATCGGAGCCGAATGTCGATCAGCTCGATGGCGCGGCCAAGGATTGGTATCCGGTTCAGCGCTGGGTCGATGTCGGCGATGGCGGGCGGGGCGTCACGATGGTTCCGCTCGATGCGCCGCTGGTGCATCTCGGCGGCATCACGACCGGCAAATGGGCGCGGACGCTCTCGCCCGATGGCCCGACCATCATGTCCTGGGCGCTCAACAATCACTGGATGGTCAATTTCAAGGCGAGCCAGGACGGCCGCATTCCGCTGCGCTATCGCCTGACGACGCATGAGGGCGATGTCGATCCGGCCGTCGCGGCCCGTTTCGCCGCCGAGGCGTCGATGCCGCCGGTCGTGCTGCGCGACATCGCTCCCGCGGGCCCGCGCAGCGGATCGTTCTTTGCGGTGGATCCATCCGTGCCTGTTCTTGCGACCGTGAAGCCTGGCGAGAAAGCCGGCTGGATTGCTCTCCGCCTGCAGAACCTTGCCAAGACGCCGACGCGGGCGGCGGTGCAGTTCGCCAAGGCCCCGGCGGAGGCGCGGCGCGGCGATCCGATCGAGCATCCGGGCGAGAGGCTTGCCGTCTCCGGTACGACGCTCGCGGTGGATCTCGATCCGCTCGCCATCGTCACCGTCCTGGTGCGGTTCGGCGAGAGTTGAGCCGGGAGGGCTCGGAAGACGTGAAGGACCGATCCGGCTGCGCCGGACCGGAATGAGGACTGGAGGAGGAGGACGTCGAATGAAGATTCGGAAACTCGGCCTGATGGCCGTGTCTCTGGCCATGCTGGCGACGCCGGCATTGGCGCAGAGCGTTGATTTCTATCACGACAAGGGCAATTGGAACGACGCCTACAAGACGGTGCTTGGGCCGGCCAAGGAGGCGACGGGTGTCGAGGTGACCCCCGTTCCTTATGCCGACACCAGCACCTATCAGGCAGCCGTGCGCGCCGCGCTGCGCACGTCGAGTGCGCCGGGCATCTTCGCCTGGTGGTCTGGCTATCGCATGAAGGATCTCGTTGACGCCAAGCTCGTCACCGATGTCAGCGAGGTCTGGAAGAAATACACCGATGCCGGGCTGGTCAGCCCGTCGCTTGCCTCGGCCTTTACCTTCGATGGCAAGATCTACGGCATCCCGAACCTCGTCGCCTACTGGGTCGTGCTCTACAACAAGAAGACCTTCGCCGAGAACGGGCTGACGCCGCCGACGACCTGGGCAGAATTCGAGAAGGTCGCCGCGACACTGAAGGAGAAGGGCATCACGCCGTTTGGCCAGACGGTCGAAGGCCGCTGGCCGAGCTTCATCTGGTTCCAGGAATTGCTGGTACGCAGCAATCCGGATTTCTACGCCAAGCTGATGAGCGGCAAGGCGAAATACACCGATCCCGAAGTCACGGCGGTGCTGAAGACCTGGGGTGACTGGATCGCCAAGGGCTACTTCACCGATCCCTCGATCGCCTTCGGCACCTCGGGTTCGAACGCCATGGCCGGGCAGTTGGCCCAAGGCAAGCTCGGCATGATCCTTGTCGGCACCTGGTATGCGACGACGATCGTCCAGTCCGGGCTCGACGCCAATGATCTCGGCGCGTTCATCATGCCGAACGAGAAGCCGGACCTGCCGAAATCGGTGATCTTCGAGGCCGGGCCGCTGCTCATCGCCTCGGCCTCCTCGCAGAAGGATGACGCCCTCAAGGTGGCGGATTACTGGATGTCGGCAAAGGCCCAGCAGGCCTGGGTCGATGCGCAGGACTTCCCGCCGATCAACAAGGACGTCAAGGCGAAGTCGCCGCTGATCGCCGATCTCGTCAAGGAGATCAATGACGGCGGCTACACCTCGATCAACCGGTTCTGGGAAGCGACGCCGCCGGAGATCGCCGAGGCGGCGGTCGATGAACTCGGCAACTTCATGCTGCATCCCGATACGGCCCCGCAGGTCCAGCAGAACCTGCAGGCGCTCGCCGACAAGTATTGGGCGGCCCATCCGCAGTAGTTCCGCGGCGCCTTCTGGTGCCTGAAGTCTCGCGCCGGTCGTCCGGCCGGCGCGAGGTCCTTCGCCAGGCTCTGCACGTCGCAACTCGCGCCATGCGGGCCTCCGCGACGACGACGCGCCGCCGCGAGGACGCGCAGGAGAAAGTCATGACCGCAACTCTCGACCACACTGCCGCGCCGCTTGTCCGGCGCCCGGCCGGCCGGCCGCTCAAGCAACTCGTGGTGCCTTATCTCTATGTGCTGCCTGCGGCGCTGTTCGTGGCGGCGTTCCTGCTCTATCCGATGGTCCTGACCGCCTGGCGGAGCCTCACGCATTTCGACGGCATTTCGGACCCGACCTTTGCCGGGCTCGACAATTTCCGTGATCTGTTCGCCGATCCGCATTTCCTTTTGTCGCTGCGCAACACCGTCATCTGGACCGTGGCTGCGGTCGTCTTTCCGGTCACGCTCGGCCTCGTCTTCGCGCTCGCCTTCAGCCGGGTGCGCTGGGGCGGCTTCTTCAAGACGGTGATCTATCTGCCGGCGACGATTTCGGCCGCTGCGGCCGGCATCCTGTTCTCCTTCGTCTTCAACTACGACAACGGCGTGCTGAACATGATCCTGCGCGGCATCGGCCTTTCGGGCCTCGCGAGCCGCTGGCTGTTCGATGTCCCCACCAACACCTTCGCGATGATCGCGACCTATACCTGGCAGCAGACCGGCCTCAACATGATGCTGTTCCTGGTCGGGCTGCAGGGGCTTCCGCCCGAGCCGATCGAGGCGGCGAAGATCGAGGGCTGCATGGGGTGGAACCTCGTCCGCCGGATCATCCTGCCGATGCTGATGCCCTATGTCGTGATCACGACGCTGCTCGCCATCGTCAACGGCTTCAAGGTGTTCGACCTGATCTGGGTGATGACGCAGGGCGGTCCCGGCCGCGCGTCGGAGACGCTTGCCGTCACGATGTATCGGGAGGGCTTCATCCTGTTCAAGCAGGGCTACAGCGCCGCGATCGCCGTCGTCATCTCGCTGGTCGCGCTCGCCTTCTCCTATTTCTATCTCCGCTCCGTCCTCGAACAGGAGGCGCGCCAATGAGCGCTGAAATCGGCGAGGCCACGGGTGCAGCCCGCGAGGCGCGGTTCACCTCCGCGCTGATCCTGACCGTCTTCTGGGTGTTGCCGATCGCACTCCTGATCATGAGTGCGTTCAAGACGCCGATCGAATTCTCGAGCACCTCGACGCTGGCACTGCCGCAATCGTTCAATCTCTTCGACAACATCGCCCGTGCCTGGGCCAAGGGCATGGCGTCCGGCTTCGTCAACAGCGCGATCTATGGCGTTGTTGCCTCGGTGATCTCGGTCATTCTCGCCGCGATGGCCGCCTATGGCATCGTGCGGCTGCGCATTCCCCAGGGGATGTTCTGGTTCCTGCTGATCTATAGCGGCACCATCTTTCCGTTCCAGATGTACCTGATCCCGCTGTTCAATCTCTATCTCGACACCGGGCTCTACGACACGCGGATCGGCATCATCGCCTTCTATGTCGCGATCACCATCCCCTTCTGCATGTTCGTCATGCGCGGCTTCTTCCTGACGGTGTCGTGGCAGATCCAGGAGGCGGCGGCGTTGGACGGCGCCAATTCCTGGGCAACCTTCTGGCGCATCATGATGCCGATGGCGCGGGCGCCGCTGATCCTTTTGGTGCTGATCCAGTTCACCTGGATCTGGAACGACCTTCTGTTCGGGTTGGTGCTCACCAAGTCCGAGAGCGTCCGCCCGATCATGGTCGCGCTGGCCGGCATGCAGGGCGTCTATGGCGCCAGCGACGGCCCCTCTGTCATCGCCGCGACGCTGGTCGGCAGTGCGCCGACGCTGATCCTGTTCCTCGCGCTGCAACGCTACTTCGTCCGTGGCCTGACGCTCGGCATGGGAGAGCGGTGATGACGCGCGCCTTTATCGTTTCGAGGGAAGTCCATTCATGAAGATCACCGATCTCAGGGCGACGACGGTGGCGGTCCCGCTCGAAGCGCCGCTGCGCCATTCGAACGGCGCGCATTGGGGCCGCTTCGTGCGGACCATCGTCGAGGTGGAAACCGACGAGGGTCTCGTCGGCCTCGGCGAGCTCGGCGGCGGCGGACAGTCGGCCGAAGCTGCGATCGCCGGCCTCAAGCCCTATCTCGTCGGTCATGATCCGCTGCAGCTCGAACAGCTCAGGTGGAAGGTCATGAACCCTACCGCCTCGCTCTACAACAACCGCCTGCAACTGCATGCGGCGATCGAGATGGCCTGCATGGATGTGGCGGGCAAGTTTCTCGGCATCCGCGCCTGCGACCTGATCGGCGGTTCGCTGCGCGAAGAAATCCCCTTCGCAAGCTACATCTTCTATCGCTATAGCGACGAGAAGACAGGGCTCGGCGGCGAGACGACGCCCGACGAGATCGTGGCTCATGCCAGGGACCTCGCCGCGCGCTACGGCTTCACTGTGCACAAGCTGAAGGGCGGCGTCTTCCCGCCCGGCCATGACATCGAGGTGATGCAGGCGCTCGGCGCGGCCTTTCCCGAGGCGAAGCTGCGGCTCGACCCCAACAGCGTCTGGACCGTCGAGGAGGCGATCCGTGTCGCCAAGGCGATCGGCAACCTCAACAACGATTATTTCGAGGATCCGACCTGGGGCCTCGAAGGCATGCGGCGGCTTCGCAAGGCGATCGATATTCCGACCGCGACCAACACGGTGGTGGTGAATTTCGAACAGCTCGCTGCGAATATCCGCCTAGAAGCAGTCGATGTCGTGCTGCTCGACACGACGTTCTGGGGCGGGCTTCGCCAGGCACACAAGGCCGGCACGGTGCTGGAGACGTTCCAGTATGGCGCCTCGGTGCATTCCTCGGGTGAACTCGGCATCCAGCTCGCCTCGATGCTGCATCTCGGCGCCGCGCTGCCCAATCTCGGCTTCGCTGCCGATGCGCATTACCATCATCTGACCGACGACATCATCAAGGGCGGCAAGCTCGTCTATCGGAACGGCAAGATCGCACTGCCAAAGGGACCGGGCCTCGGCGTCGAGCTCGATCGCGACAAGCTTGCCCAATACGCCGCCTATTACCGCGAGATGGGCGGCTATCTCTACGACCGCGATCCAGGTCGCCCCGACTGGTACTGCGTCATGCCAGAGACGAACTATGCCGACCCCGGCAAGGGCGGCCGCCTCCCGCGCTGAATCCATCATCATTCGAGTTGACCGGAGAGACCTGATGATCAGGGAAATTCTGTTCGTCCATCATTCGCACACCGATATCGGCTACACGCACCCGCAGCCGGTGGTGATGGAACTGCATCGTCGCTTCATCGACGAAGCGCTCGATATCGCCGACGATACGGCCGATTTCGACGAGGAATCGCGCTTCCGCTGGACCTGCGAAGTCACCGGCGTGACGATGGACTGGTGGAACCGCGCCTCGAATGGCGACCGCGACCGCTTCCTGGCTGCTATCAAGCGCGGGCAGTTCGAAGTGGCCGGCATGCAGTGGCACATGACGCCGCTGATGGATCATTCGATGGCGCTCGACGTCTTGAAGCCGATCCAGTTCTTCCGCGATCTCGGCATTCCCGTCCGCTCGGCGATGAACACCGACGTCAACGGCCTGCCCTGGGGCATGGTCGATGCGCTGCTCGATCATGGCATCAGCGGCATCTCCATGGCGATCAACGAGCATTTCGGCCATGCGCTGCGGCCCTGGCCGCGGGCCTTCCGCTGGCAGTCGCCGGCCGGCCGCGAGATCCTCGCCTATAACGGGTTCATCTATGGCGTGACCAGCGATCGCGGCATGCGCGTGCCCGTCGATTTCGACGAGGCGCTGGTGCGTGTGCCGCAATGGGCGAAGAGCTGGGAGGAGCGCGGCTATCCGCATCCCTTCCTGATGATGCAGATCACCAATATTCGCTATCACGACAATGGTGCGCCGCAGCGCGCTCTGCCGGATTTCATCCGCCGCTTCAACGCCACCGATCCGGCGGTGCGCCTTCGCTTCATCACCATCTCCGATGTCTTCGACCGCTTCCGCTCCGAACCGCTGGAGCACCTGCCGCTGATGCGCGGCGACTGGACCGACTGGTGGAATTTCGGCGCCGGCAGCACGGCGCAGGAGACGCGCCAGGCACTGCAGGGGCAACGCGATCTCGACGCTGCGGAGGGTTTGCGCGCCTTCGTGCCGGGCGTGACGCTGAACCGCGAGGCGGAGCTGTTCGAGACCGCGCGGCGAGCGCTCGGCCTCTATGCCGAGCATACATGGGGCGCCGATCGCTCGATCAACCAGCCGCTCTCCGCCGAGACGCGGACGCAACAGCTTCTGAAGCTCGCTTTGGCGCCGGAAGGCGCGAGCATCGCCCGCATGTTGCGCCGCGACGGGCTGGAGAAACTGGCGGGCGCGATCGGCGGCGAGGAACCGCGGCTTCTCATCTACAATCCGCATCCCTTCGCCGTGCGCCAGGCCGTGAAGCTGCCGCATCTGCCGCCGATCGGTGGCGTCAGCGAGGTCAAGGACGGCTTCGGCATCGAGGCGATCCTTCCCCATGGACCGTCCTCGCACCGTATCCAGCGCCAGGACGTCATCCTCTCGGACCTGCCCGACCGGGTCGCGCTCTGGACCGAGCCGTTCGAGCTTCCCGCGCTCGGCTATGTCAGCGTCGCCGCGTCGGGCCTCCGCGCCGCGGCTTCGCCGAAGGTGGACGGCACAGTGCTCTCGAATGGCCGTCTCCGCGCCGAGATCGATCCGGCCGGCGGGCTCAAGTCATTGACCCTCGACGGGACCGACTATGTCGGCGCGGCCGAGGGTGTCGTCTTCGGCGTGCCGGTGCTTGAACGGCCCGAGGCTGGCACGCGCGAGGCGATCTTCGACCGTGTCGACGTGGAAGCGGCCGAATGGAACAAGTCCTGGCACACCGATTGGCAGGCGGTTCGCGAGGCAGGCGCCGTCGTCGGCGACGCCGAGGTGATCACGGGGCAGGGCCGGGCTGAGATCCGCCAGAGCTTCGCCTTCTCCTCCGGCGATCGCGTCACGGTGGTCTGGCGGCTCGTTGCGGATCAGCCGGCGCTTGAAGTCGAGGCGATCGTCGACAAGGCGCCGCTGGCCGCACCGCATGGCATTTATCTGCCTCTCCCCGTTCGCCTCGAAGGCGATTGGCACTGCGACTATGAAACCGCCGGCGCCAATGTCCGACTCGACGACGAGCAACTGCCCTTCGCCAGCCGGCATTACATCACCACGCAGCGCTATATCCGCATTGCCGGTGAGAACCGTGACCTCACGGTGGCGACGCCGGATGCGCCGCTCTGGCAGGTCGGCGGCTTCACCTTCGGGCGGTGGCGCGAGCCGGATGGCGGCGTGGCGCGGCCGGCTCCCGTGCTGAATGCCTGGCTCACCAACAACTACTGGTCGACGAATTTCCAGGCCGACCAGGGCGGGCGCATCAGCTTCCGCTTCACGCTGCTGCCAGGCGGCGGCCGTCCGCTCGGCGCCGCCGTGCAGGCCGCGCTGGCCCATGCCCAGCCACTCGCCGCGCATGTCTATGCCGAGCGCGGTCCGCTCACCTCGGAGCGCGGGCAGCTTCTCGATATGGATGCGGGGCCGCTGATGCTGACGCGGCTCGAACCGGCCGAGGGCGGCGTCGCGTTGACATTGCTCAATCCCGAGGACCGTGCCGTCGAGGCGGTCATCCGCGCCGGCCTCGTGACGCCGGCCAGCGCCCGGCGCACATCGCTTTCCGGCGAGGACATCGAGGATGTCGCTGTGGTGGGGGGCGAGGTTCGCGTCAGTGTCGGGCCGCGGGCCTGGACGCGTGTCGTGGTTATGCCCTGAGCCTCAGGGAGGGCGCTCCCGCTGCAAAGGCGGGGGCGCTTCAGGCGAGGGAGGGATCGCCGGCGATGACGGCGCGGATCTCGCCCTCGACAATGTCGAGGATATGGTTGATCGCCGCGACGGCCGCATCCGCGTCGCTGTCGAGGATCGCATTGGCGAGCGTCCGATGCGGCGGGAACGAGGCAATGCCGAAACCGTCGCGGCCGAATGGCGATTCCGCCGAGCGTTCCAGCGCGTGATCGAGGCTTGAGAGGATCTGCCCGAACATCGGATTGCCGGAAGCGTCGTAGATCGCGCCGTGAAAGGCCGCGTCGGCCTTGCGCCACGGCCGGCGGGCATCGACGTCGTCGATCAGGATGTCGCAGAGGCGCGAGATCTCACGCCGCTGCGCGGGCCTCGCATTCACCGTCGCCTTGCGCACGACGTCGCTTTCGAGCGCCCGCCTCACTTCCATCAGGCGCAGCAGCGCCTCGCCCTCGAGGCGGATCATCGTCGGGGCATGACCCTTCGACGAGGGCACGCGCGCGACGAGGAAAGTCCCGGCGCCACGACGGCGGCGGATGATGCCGAGGCCTTCCCAACGGTTGAGCGCCTCGCGGATCGTCGTCCGCCCGACGCCAAGCTTCTCCGCGAGCGACAGCTCGGGCGGAATGCGGTCGCCGACCCCGAGGCCGGCGCGCTCGATCATTTCCGCCAGCGCGTCGAGCACGGCAACGCCGCGCGTCGTCGTGTTGATGCGCTCGAGATACTCGACCGCGTCGCGGCGGCCGGGCTCGATAAGAAGATCGTCGATGGGAGTCACCCTTGGCTTTGCTTCATGCGCGGCTGCCGCTGCGCCAGCAAGTCACCGAGCGCGCGCACCAGCACATCCATCTGTTCGCGGGTATTATAACCCTGGCAAGACAATCGCGCGATATGGTGGCCCTGCCATTCGAAGACGGGGATCTCGATGCCATAGTCGCGATAGAGTTGCTCGTGGACGGCGAGCGGATCGCAGGGCGGGATCGGCATCGCCACCATTTGCGGCGCGCAGAATTCGGGGCTCGATAGGGCGGGTAGACCAAACAGATCGCGAACACGCGCCGCGGTTTCCTGGGCGAGGCGGCCGCATTCGGCCGCGACACGCCACCAATCATGGGCCTGCCGAAAAGCGATCGCAGCCGGCACGGCGAGCCAGGCCGAGGGATCGCGCGTCCCCTGCATCTCGACCTCGTCGACAAAGGCGGAATTCCCGAACGGCCCGCGCACGCCCGGTTCCTTGTTGTTCGCCGTCCAGCCATGACTGACGACGAGCGGATCGATCATCGCCTGCAATTCCGGCCGCACATGCACGAAGGCGGACCCCTTGGGCGACATCATCCATTTATGGCAATTGCCGGAATAGACGTCCGCGCCGAGCGCATCGAGATCAAGCGGTATGTGGCCGGGCGCGTGCGCCCCGTCGATCACGCTCCAGATGCCGCGTGCTCTCGCTTCGGCGACCAGCCGTTCGATCGGGAAAACCAGCGCCGTAGCCGAGGTGATGTGGCTGAGGAAGAGCACGCGGGTGCGATCGGTGACCCCGGCAAGAACGGCCTCATGAAAGGCCTCCGCCGAAGTCAGCGGCAGCGGCACCTGGGCCACCACGATCCGCGCGCCGGTGCGGCGGGCGACAAAGGCGAGCGTCTTTTCGAGCGCGTTATACTCGTGATTGGTGGTGAGGATTTCGTCGCCGGGCTTGAGCGGCAAGGATTGCAGGGCAATGTTGAGCCCCGTCGTCGCGTTTGTGACTTGCGCGATATCGTCGACCGACGCGCCGACTTCCGCCGCGAGCGCCGCGCGAGCCACGCGCAGATTGGCCTCGAGACCCCGTCGGGAATCCAGGAATTCGACCGGCTGGCGTTCCAGCTTCGCCTGCCAGCGCTGATAGTCCTCGAAGACGGGGCGCGGGCAGGCGCCGAACGAGCCGTGATTGAGGAACACGACCTCGGGATCGAGCAGGAAGTGCTGGGTCAGATTGGTGGTCACGTCAGCGCCCTTTCAGGGTCGGATCGAGAGCATCGCGCAGGCCGTCGCCGAGCAGCGACGCGGCGAGGATGGTGACGGCGAGAGCCAGGACGGGGAATACGGCCATGTGCCAGTAGAAGTACATGAAGTTCATGCCGACATTGATCATCTGACCCCAGCTTGGCGTCGGCGGTTGCACGCCGATGCCGAGGAAGGAGAGCGACGCCTCCAGCATCATGGCGAGCGGAATGGCCAGCACGAAGCCGACGATGACCGGCGAGACCGAATTCGGGATCAGGTGGCGCCAGACGATATGCCAGGGTGAGGCGCCGAGTGCCTGCGCCGCCATGATGAATTCCTTCTCGCGGAAGGATTTCACCTGCGCGCGGACGAGGAGGCAGACATTGACCCATCCAAACAGGCCGGCGATCAGCACGATCGCCCAGACGCCGCCGCGCGTCAGCGTCGCCAGCAGCAGTGCGGCGAGCAGCGGCGGCACCACCGAGAACAACTCGATGACGCGCATGATCGCCCAGTCGAACCGCCCGCCGAGATAGCCGGCAAGCGCGCCGAGCGGCAGGCCGAGCACGAGGCTGAACACGGCCGCCGAGAGGCCGATGCCGAGCGAGACCCGGGCGCCATAGATGATGCGCGTGAAGAAATCGCGGCCGAGATCGTCGATGCCGAACCAGTGCTCGGACGAGGGAAAGGCGAGTGACTTCGTCAGAAAAGCCTGCTCGTTGGGACCGGTCCTCGAGATCAGCGGCGCGAAGATCGCCAGCAGGATGATGATGACGAGGACGATGCCGGCGCCGAGCGCCGCCCTGTTGGCGGCGAAGCGGCGCCAGGCGAGATAGAGCGGGCTCCGCCGTTTCGCGCTCTCGGGACGGGGGAGAGCGGGGCTGGCTGCGCTGAGATCGGTCACCGGGCTTTCCCTCCGAGGCGGATGCGCGGATTGAGCAGCGCATAGAGAATGTCCGAGATCAGATAGGAGATGCAGAAGAGCGCGCTGATCATCAGCATCAAGGCCATTTCGAGCGGATAGTCGCGCTTCTGGATCGAGGAGACGAAATAGGCGCCGAGGCCGGGCACGCGGAAGATCGCCTCGACGAAGATCGAACCGGTGGCGATGCCGACGAACATCGGCAGGAAGATGGTGATCATCGGGATCGCCGAGTTGCGCAGCACATGCTGGAAGATGATGCGCCGCTCGCTGAGCCCTTTGGCGCGCAGCACCGTCACAAAGGGCTTGTTCAGCGTGTCGAGCATCGCCGAGCGGGCATAGCGGGCATAGGTCGCAAGCGGCACCGCTGCATAGGCCATGATCGGCAGGATCCAGCGTCGCGGCTCACCCCAGCCACTCGCCGGGGTCCAGTGCAGCCAGACGGCGAAGACGAGGATCAGCAGGGTCGAGATGACGAAGACCGGGATAGTCAGGCCGAGCGTCGCAATGCCCGAAGCGAGATAGTCGATCCAGCTGTTGCGATTGAGAGCGGCGGCCATGCCGAGCAGGATGCCGATTGGCGCGCCGATCAGCACGCCGAGCCCGCCCAGCACGAGGCTTGGCACCCAGGCATGGGCAATGAGCCCCATCACCGTCTCGCCCGGGCTCTGGTAGGGCACCCCGAAATCAAGATGGAAGACGCCCCACATGTAGCGCAGATATTGCTCCCACAGCGGCTTGTCGAGGCCGAGCTGCGCCATCAGCTTGGCCTTGATATTGTCCGGCAGCGGCATCTCGTAGCCGTCGAACGGACCGCCGGGAATGGCGTGCATCATCAGGAAGATGATGACCGACACCACGAAGAAGGTGGCGAGCATCGAGAGGGTGCGGCGGATGATGAACTGCAGCATGCTCAGCGGCCCTCCGTCACGATCGCCTCGACGAAATGACTGCCGACCAGCGCGACGAGCTGCGGGTCGGCCGTGTCCATCAACGGCTGCGGCTCGATCTCATGCGGCCGGAAGCGCGGCGTGCTCGCCGCCAGCTCCTCGGCGGTGAGAAAGGTGCGGCGCCTGCGGGCCTTGGGGTCGACGACCGGGACCGCATCGAGCAGCGCCCGCGTATAGGGATGATGCGCCGCGGCGAAGATGCGGTCGGTCGGACCGCGCTCGACCACGCGGCCGCGCAGCATGACGACGACCTGGTCGGCGAGCGAGCGCACCACGGAAAGATCATGGCTGATGAACAGCATCGAGAGCCCCATGTCGCCTTGCAGGTCCTGCAGCAGATTGACGATCTGCGCCTTGACCGAAACGTCGAGTGCTGAAGTCGGCTCGTCGGCCACGAGCACCGAGGCGCCAAGGATCAGCGCCCGCGCCACCGAGATGCGCTGGCGCTGGCCGCCGGAGAGCTCGTGCGGATAGCGCGTCGCATAGCTGCCGTCGAGGCCGACCCGCTCCAGCCAGTGCCGCGCCTGATCACGCCGTTCCGCGGGCGAGCCGATGGCATGGATCGCGAGCGGCTCGGCGATGATCTCGCCCAGCGTCATCATCGGATCGAGCGAGGAATAGCTGTCCTGGAACACGACCTGCATCTGCCGGCGGAAGGGCTTCAGATCCTTCTGGCTGAGATCGGTGATGTCCTCGCCGCCCAGCAGGATGCGTCCCGCCGTCGGCTCGACGAGGCGAAGCGCCATCAGGCCGGTCGTGGTCTTGCCCGAGCCGGATTCGCCGACCAGCGCGACGACCTCGTTGCGCGGCACGACGAGGTCGACCCGGTCGACGACCGTCTGCGCATCGAAGCGCTTGGTGATCTGGCGGAGTTCGAGAGCCGGCCCGGTCATGCCGCGACCCGTTCCGCGGGGACGCGGATGCAGGCAGCCATGCGGCCGCTCATCTTGGCCTCGAGCGCCGGCGTCGTCGCGCTGCAGGCCTCGATGGCCATCGGGCAGCGTGGATGAAACGGGCAGCCCGGCGGTGGATTGGCCGGGTTGGGCGAGGCACCGGGAATTTCGGTCAGCCGCTGCTTGCCGGGCTTCTGGCCGGGAATGCTGGCGAGCAGCGCGCGCGTATAGGGATGCAGCGGCGCCTCGAAGATGGCCTCGACCGGCCCGGTCTCCATCACGCGGCCGCCATACATGACGACCACCCGATCGACCGTTTCGGCGATGACGCCGAGATCATGGGTGATCATCACGAGGCCCATGCCGGTCTCGGCCTGGATGTCCTTGATCAATTGCAGGATCTGCGCCTGGATCGTCACGTCGAGCGCCGTGGTCGGCTCGTCGGCGATCAGCACGGCCGGCTCGCAGGAGAGCGCCATCGCGATCATCACCCGCTGCAGCATGCCGCCCGAGAGCTGGTGCGGATAATAGCGCACGACCGCCTCGGCATTCTTGATCTCGACGCGCTTCAACAGCGCAACGGCCCTCTGCATCGCTTCCTTCTTGGAGACGTCGCGATGGGCGGTGATGGTCTCGGTGATCTGATGGCCGATGGTGAAGACCGGGTCCAGCGACGTCATCGGGTCCTGGAACACCATCGCGGCGACACGGCCGCGGATCGAGGCAAGCGCCTTCTTGTCGGCGCGGAGCATGTCCTGTCCGCCGAGGGCGAGTTTCTTCGCTGAAATGGTTGCTGGCGGCTCGCGCAGAAGGCGCAGCAGCGCCGAACAGGTGACCGACTTGCCGGAGCCGGATTCGCCGACAATGCCGAGGCTTTCGCCGCGCTCTAGATCGAAGCTGACGCCGCGAACCGCCTGCACGACGCCCTCGTACTGGCGAAAGCTCACCGCGAGATCTTCGATGTCGACCAGCCGCATCGGCACACGTCTCCTGAACGGGAAAAGGGAAGGCGGGCGCCTGGAAGCGCCCGCCTCAAGCCTCACTCTTTGGTGACGTGCGTGTAGAGATAGCCGGAGAGGCGATCGAGCGGGGTGAAGCCCTTCGAATTGGGCGTCACGCCCTCGCCCTTCAGCTTGTCGCTGACGGCGGCGATGGTCACCGGATGGACCAGCGGCACCAGTGCGGCATTGTCGGTCAAGACCTGCTCGGCCTTGGCATAGTCGGCGAGGCGCTTGTCCCAGTCGGCACCTGCGTCGCCAGCATCGACCAGCTTGTCGTATTCGGGATACGCGTAGTGATGACGCCCGCCCGACTTGAACAGGTCGTAGAAGTTCGACGGGTCGAGATAGTCATATTCGTAAGGGGCGAGGAACAATCCGTTCGATCGCGCCTTCAAGGCCGCCGTCCAATCCTTGGTCGGCATCGACTTGATGCCCATGTCGATCCCGAGGATGTCCTTGAACTGCGCCTGCAGGTACTGCAGCATCGGCGCCGCGATTGCCGCATTGTAGCCGCCCTGTTCGCGATACCAGATCTCGATCGGCGGGAAGCCCTTGCCGTCGGGATATCCGGCCTTGGCGAGTTCTTCCTTGGCCAGCTTCGGATCAAACACCGTTTTGTCGGCGATCGACTGCTGGAAGCCCGGATAGCTCGGCGCGAGGATCGACTTGGCGGGAACGGCAGTGTCCTTCAGAACCGTCGAGGTCAACTCGTCGCGGTTGATGGCCGCCTGGAAGGCCTTGCGGACATGGACGTTGTCGAACGGCGCCTTGTCGGTGTCGAAGGCGAGATAATAGAGCGCGAACACCGCATTCTTGCGGATGCCGTCCGGGAACTGCTGCTGGACGACCGGCACCTGGCCTGCGTTCAGCGTGGTCCAGTCCGCTTCGCCAGCCATGAAGGCCGGGAAGCCGACTTCCGGCGGTCCGATCTGTGTGTCGAGAACGAGCGTCTCGATCTGTGCCGGCCATGGCCCGTTATATTTCGGGTTCTTGACCAGGGTCATCGTATTGTTGGACTTCTCCCAGCTCTTCACCATGAAGGGGCCGGAGGCGACCAGCGTATCGACGCTCAAGGCGTAATCATCGCCGATCTTGTCGACGACATGCTTGGGGACAGGATACCAGAGGCTGGCGACGCCCGGGAAATAGGACTTCGGCGCGTCGGTCGTGACTTCGATGGTGGTCGCGTCAACCGCCTTGATGCCGAGGGTCGAAGGATCGGCGCCTTTGTCAGTTACTCCGGACCAGCCCTTGATGCCGCCCGCGAAAGACCAGTACCAGTTAAAGTCGTAGCCTTCCTTGGCGGCGCGCTGCAGCGCGAACACATAGTCTTCAGCGGTCAACGGCTCGCCGTCACTCCAGACCAATCCGTCCTGAAGCTTGAAGGTCCATGTCAAACCGTCGGCCGATTGCGACCAGCTCTTGGCGCCCATCGGGTTGAGCTTGTATTCGCTGTCGAATTCGGTCAGCGGCAGCGAGGTGATCTCGGGTGCCCCGGCGCGGTCATACACGGTCTTCATATAGTCCATGTAGGTGCCGCTGGTGGTGCCGCCGGGCCCTGTCACGGTGCTGTCGGCATGGGCGACCGCCGGCAGCGACAGGCTCGAAGCCACGAGAACCGCACCGAGCAATCTATGCAGCGCGTTCATCCAGTCCTCCTTGTTGATGGGCACCGGCGTTTCCCCGTCCGGTAGCCCAATGACATATGACTGACAAAGTCTGCGGGACAGTACAAGCGGTCCCGCAGCAGTTGCCGGTCAAAAGCCGAATTTTCTTGAGGAGGAGAACGATGGAGGTCGCCTGAGGGTACGCGCAGTGACGATTGGCGGCGACCGCGCTGATGAACCGCGACGCTGCGTGACGACGGCTATCTCGGCCGGTTCGGCAGGGAAGGATCGCGGTTTGCGTCCTCGTTCTCGTCCCAGTCGCTGGCCATGGCCTCGCCATCCCCGAGTACGCGCGGTTCGGCGCTTGCAGCCCCGTTGTTGTGTTCGCCGGATTGAACCGGCGCGAACTGACCCTTCGCATCGCCCTTGACGGTAGACGGCGGCGGGGCGGCAGCCTTCTTGTTCCAATCGTTCATGTCATGCTCCTTGTTGCGGCGAGCGCGCCTGGGCGCGCTCGCCGTCCGGCTCCGTTCAGCTGATGGCTGCCGGCATCTTGGCGACCGACATCAGCGACTGCGCCGCCTGGGCCAGCAGCTGGTCGGCGTTCTCCTCTTCCGCCAGCGAGGCGGCAAGCAGCGCGACGAGCGGCGGCAGCCGAAGCTGCTGCGCGAGATTGCGCGCGGTCTTGTAGGCCGAGATCTCGTAGTTCTCGACGCGCTGGGCAGCGCCGATCAGCGCAAGGTCGGCCGAGGCATCGTCCTTCTCGCCGGCTTCCCCGATCACCTCCTGACCTTCCTCGATCAGTCCGGCCATGCCCTTGCACGGTTTCGCCTGGGCCTTGATGTCGAGCAACTCGAAGCAGCTTTCCAGCCGCTCGACCTGCTGCTCGGTCTCGGCGAGGTGGCGCTCAAAGAGATCTCGGACCTGCATCGCCCGCGCCGCCGAGGCAAGCTTCGGCAACGCCTTCACCAGTTGCTTCTCGGCGTGGAGAATGTCCTTGAGCTGATCGACGAGGAGCGCCTGCAGCGCCGCGTCGGCGACATCGGGCGTCGTCTCGACCCGGGCCATCGCGCTCCCCTCCGCAGCGCCTTCATCCGCGATCACCGGGGAGGTCATGTACTCCCAGTCGCCGCCTTCGTTCCAGGGGCCACGCGCGTCGAACTCGCCATAATCACCCGACCCGGTCGAATCGTTGAAATACTGATCGACGAGACCCGGCGTCGGCGGCAGGCGGCCGATCGAGAAGGTCGGCTTCTTCATGCTTTCGAGCGCGGCCGAGAACGCCTTCATATGCGTGATCTCGCGCGTCATCAGGAACTGCAGCGCGTCCTTGGTGCCGGCATCGTCGGTGAAATTGATCAGCCGCTCATAGACGATCTTGGCGCGGGCCTCGGCGGCGATATTGCTACGCAGATCGACATCGAGTTCGCCGGTGATCTTGAGATAGTCGGCCGTCCAGGGATTGCCCTGGGAATTGAAGAGATTGACGCCGCCGCCGCCGGCAATGGCAATCAACGGGTCTGCTTCCGCAGCGTCGCGATCGAATTTGGATGGCTTGAGATGCATGCGGGCGAGCGTGCCGACGACCTCCAGATGGCTCAGTTCTTCGGTGCCGATATCCATGAGGAGGTCCTTGCGCTCCGGATCCTCGCAGTTGAGTCCCTGGATCGAATACTGCATGGCCGCCGCCAACTCGCCGTTCGCGCCGCCAAATTGTTCCAACAGCATATTGCCGAAGCGCGGATCGGGCTCGTCAACCCTGACGGTGAACATCAGCTTCTTGATGTGGTGATACATTATAAACTCGCGTGATCAGTGGTCCCCACTCACGCAATGCCTTTCACCACCGGCAGTTCCAAAGTACGGTTTCGTACAGTGTAAGCGTAAGCTCTACTATAAGTTCAGGCTTTTCTTATGAATTCATCTGAAGTCATCGAACAAATCTGGTCGGGAATCGTTGATTTGATGTGGGCGCCGGGCGCCGGTGTCCGCCGTCAGTGCGGCTGGCACGTCACTAAGGAGTCAACGATGCGTTCAATGACGAAAAAGGCTTTGGCACTCGCTTGGATCGCCTTCGTGCCATCGGTTGCCTTCGCTCAGGCGGCGAATGACAGCGGCGGCGCCGTCCGGGCTGAAACGCCGGACGCAGCGGAATCCTTTGCCCGGACGGCGGCGGTCTCGGGCCTTTTCGAAGTGCAGGCGAGCCAACTGGCGCTCGAACGCTCGAAGGATGCGGCCATCCGGGAATTCGCCCAGATGATGATCACCGACCACACCAAAGCCGACGGCGAACTCCGCCAGACGGCCGGCACCATGACACTGCCGAAAACGCTGGATCCCTCCCATCAGGCTTTGATCGACGCTCTGAAGGCAGCGGGGCCGAACTTCGATACGCTCTATGTCGAGCAGCAGATCGCCGCCCACAAGGAAGCGGTGGCGCTGTTTACCCGCTTTTCCGAGACCGGTCCGAACGGCGCCTTGCGCGGACTGGCGGCCAAGCTGTTGCCGACGCTCCAGCACCATCAGGAGATGGCCGGCGCGCTGAAGCCGAGCTAGTCCGACTCAGGTCATCTTCCAACCGATCATTCGCCCGCCGGCTGCAGCGCTGCATCGCCGGCGGGCTGCGCCTGTTCGGAACGCGCCGTCGAGCGGCCATGGAAAAGCCGGCCGAGCCAGCGGCTGAATTGCTCCATCTCGACGAAGATCACCGGCGTGATGAACAGCGTCAGCAATTGCGAGACGATGAGGCCCCCGACAACAGCGATGCCGAGCGGCTGGCGCAGCTCGGCGCTGGCGCCCGTTCCAAGCGCGATCGGCAACGCGCCAAGCAGGGCGGCGAAAGTCGTCATCATGATCGGGCGGAACCGCCGGACGGCAGCGCGATGGATCGCCGGCGACGGCTCGAGATTTTCCTCGCGCTGGCCGGCGATGGCGACGTCGACCATCATGATCGCGTTCTTCTTGACGATGCCGATCAGCATCAGGATGCCGATCAGCGCGATCACCGAAAGGTCGAGCCCAGCGAATTTCAGCGCCACAAGTGCGCCGAGCGCCGCCGCCGGCAGGCCGGAGAGGATGGTCAGCGGATGGATGAAGCTCTCATAGAGCATGCCGAGCACGACATAGATCGTCAGGATCGCGGCGAGGATCAGGATGCCCTGGGTCGAGAGCGAATCCTGGAAGACCTGGGCGGTGCCGGCATAGGACGTGTAGACATTCGCCGGCAGGCCGATGTCCTGCTTCAGGACCGTGACCTGGTCCGTGGCCTGGCCGAGCGCGACGCCCTCCGGCAGGTTGAACGATATCGTCGCGGCCGGAAGTTGTCCGAGCTGATTGACCGTCACCGGACCGGACACGCGATCGACCCGCGCGATGCTCGATAGCGGCACGAGGGTGCCTGAAGCCGAGCGGATGCGGATGGTCGACAATAGATCGTCCGACCAGGCGAGATCGGGATCATATTCGAGGATGACGTCATAGCTCGAGCCGGTGCTCTGGATCGTCGCGACCGTCGCCGTGCCGAATCCGTCCTCCAGCGTCTGCCGCAAGGTCGCGGCGGTAATGCCGAGCGACGACGCCTTGTCCCGGTCGATCACCAGGCGGGCCTGAAGGGCATTGTTCTGTAGGTTGTTGGCGACGTCGACGAAATGCGGATCGGCCCGCATGGCGGCGGTCAGCTTCGTGGTCCAGTCGTTCAGCGTCGGCTGGTCGAGCGACTGGACGACGAGCTGATACTGGCTCTGCGAACTCATGCCGCCGACACGGAGGTTCTGCACCGGCACGATATAGCTGCGGATGCCGGCAATGCGGCCGAGTTGCTGGCGAAGATCGGCCGTGAGGACGTCAAGCGGCGGACGCTCGTCCTTCGGCTTCAGCTGCACCGAGAGCGAACCGGCATTCATGGTGGCCGAGCCCGGCCCGCCGCCGACGAAGGAGGCGACATGCTGGACGTAGGGCGAGGCGCGCAGCACGGCCTCGACCTGGCGCTGCAAGCCGCTCATGGCATCGAAGGAAATGTCCTGTCGCGCCTGTGTGGAGACCGAAAGCTGGCTGATGTCTTCCTGCGGGAAGAAGCCCTTGGGCAGCGTCGCGACGAGCCAGGCTGACGCCGCGACCGTCGCGAAGAAGACGCCGATGATGATGAAGCGATGCGCGAGGCACCAGCCGACGCCGCGGTCATAGCGGTGCTCGATCCAGAGAAAGGCCTTTTCGAACCAGGCGGCCGGTCCCCAGCGGCCGGGTTCGGCGGCCGATTTCGGCAGCCGGGCCGCGAGCATCGGCGTCAGGGTCAGCGAGACCACCGCTGAAGCGCCGATCGCCAGCGTCACGACGATGCCGAACTCGTTGAAGAGGCGCCCGACGACGCCGCCCATCAGGAGGATCGGCAGGAAGACGGCGACCAGCGACAGCGTCATCGAGATGATGGTGGCGCCGATCTCGGAGCTGCCCTTGAGCGCGGCTGCGAACGGCTTTTCGCCCTCCTCGACATGCCGCATGATGTTTTCGAGCATGACGATGGCGTCGTCGACGACGAGGCCTACGGCGAGTGTCAGGCCGAGCAGCGAGATGTTGTCGACGCTGAAGCCGAGCCAGTACATGCCGCCGAACGCCGCGACGAGCGAGAGCGGCACAGCCAGTGCCGGGATGATCGTCGCCGAAAGCTTGCCGAGGAACAGATAGATGACCAGCACCACCAGCACGATGGTGATGCCGAGCGTCATCTGAACGTCCGAAATCGCCGCGCGGATGGATGTCGAGCGGTCGTTCATGACGTGGATGCTCATCGAGGCCGGCATCGAGGCTTCGAGCTTCGGCAGCTCCGCATTGACGGCGTCGACGACCGCGACGGTATTGGCACTGGGCTGGCGCTGGATCGCGAGCACGATGGAGCGCGATCCATCATACCAGCCGGCCGTCTGCGTGTTCTCGACACTGTCGACGACATTGGCGACATCCATGAGGCGGACGGGTGTGCCGCTGGAACCGGCAATGATCAGCTGCTTGAACTGATCGGCATTGGTCATCTGGGTCGGCGCGTCGATGACGAGCGCCTGGCTCTTGTTGGTCAGCGTGCCGACCGGCGTCTGGTCATTGGCGCCGGCCAGCGCCGCCGAGACCTGGTCGAGGCCGATGCCGCGCGTGGCCAGCTTGCTCGGATCGACCTGGACGCGCACGGCATAGGTCTGGCCGCCATAAACGCTGACCTGCGCCACGCCCGGCAGCGTCGAAAGGCTTGGCGAGATGACGTTTTCCGCGAAGTCGTCGATCGTCGACATCGGCAGCGTCGGGCTTTGAACCGCGAGGAACAACACCGGCGCATCGGCCGGGTTGACCTTCCGGTAGCTCGGCGGGTTCTGCATGTTCGCCGGAAGCTGCCGCTGTGCCCGGTCGATCGCGGCCTGAACGTCGCCGGCGGCCGTATCGATATTCTGGCTGAGCGCGAATTGCAGCACGATCTGCGAACTGCCGAGCGAACTGGTCGCGCTGATCGTGTCGATGCCGGAAATCGTCTCGAACTGCTTGATCAGCGGCGTCGCGACGGCAGTTGCCATGGTCTGCGGCGAGGCGCCGGGCAGTTGCGCGCTGACGCTGATCGTCGGAAAGCTGACCTCGGGCAAGGCCGCGACGGGCAATTGCTGATAGGCGAAGATCCCGCCCATCGCGATGCCGAGGAAAAGCAGCGTGGTGGCGACCGGCCGGCGGATCCAGAACTCCGAGATGTTCACGACGCGTCTCCAACGACGGTAGGCTTGGTCTTCGCCGCGGGGTCGCCGGCTTTTGCGCCCTTGCCGTCACGGACATTGACGGTCATGCCCTCGGCCAGCGAGAGCTGGCCCTCGGTGACGACCTGATCACCGGCGCTGAGGCCCGCGCTGATGCCCGCCTTGGCGCCGACGATGCCGGCAACCGTCACGGGCCGGACGTCGATGGTCTTGTCCGGCTTGACGACGAAGACATTGGCGCCGCCCTGGCCCTGCTGCACCGCGACTGTCGGCACGATGACGATGCCGCGATTGGTTCCAAGGTCGACATCGACCTTGACCGCCTGACCGGGCCAGAACACGCGATCCTTGTTGGAGACCGTAGCGCGGACCGACATCGTGCCCGAACCCTGGACGATCGTGCTGTCGATGAAGTCGACCTGCCCGGTGGCTGGCGCGGCCACGCCGGCCTGTGCGGCACCGATGCCGCTTGCCGGTGTGACGCCGGGATCGGCGGCGGAAAGCTGCACAGCCACGGGCCCTTTAGCCAGGGACTGGCGCAGCAGATCGACATCGGCATCCGAGACGGCGAAGAGCGCCTCGATATTGTCGATATCGGTCAGCGTGACGACGGCATTGCCCGGCTGGATCAAGCTGCCGACGGTGATCGCGAAGGCGCCAAGGCGTCCATCATGCGGCGCCTTGATGCGCATTTCGTCGAGGACGACCTTGTCGGCGGCGATGTTGGCCTCGTCCAGCTTCACGACCGCTTCGGCGCTGGCGGCGGCGGCCGTCGCCTGGTCGAGCTGCTGCTGACTGTCGAATTTCCGTCCGAAGAGATCCTGGGCCCGAGACAGGTCGGCCTTGGTCGAGGTGACCGCCGCCTCGTCGCGCGTCATGGCTGCAGTGTCGCGATCGAGCGTCGCCTGCGCGGCGCGATCGTCGAGTTCGACCAGCACATCGCCGGCCTTGACCTCCTGACCATTGGCTGCCAGCAGCCGTGTCACGATCCCCTGCTGCTGGGTCGTTACGGTGGTCGAGGCTGTCGAGGCGATCCAGCCGATGGTCGAGCGCCGGACCGGCAGGTCGCCGGCGGTGGCCGTCGCGACGGTCACCGAAACGGCTCCGACGCCGTGCCGGCCGCCCTTGCCGCCGGTGGGCGCCGCGCCCTTGCCTTCGGCGCCTTGCGTCTGCGATGTCGCTCCATCCGCCGCGGATGCCGCTCCGAACAGGAAGGGCGGACGCCAATAGCCTACGCCCATTGCCCCCGCAGCGATGATTGCAGCAACGCCGACAGCCAGAACAGCTGCTTTCCGCATGACGAGATCCCCTGTTTCCGCCGACAGCTATGAACCGGCTGCGCAAGGGCCATCCATTAATTCCGCGTAAGGTTGTGCAGTGCGACAAAGGAGATGTTGCGCCGCGTGATGGAGCAGACACAAAGTCGCCGCAAAGCGGGCCATGCGCGACAGGCGGTTCCGACTCCATCGGAAATCCGTCGCGGCTGGTGTCACGCCTGTCGTCACGAAAAAGTGAAAGATTTGGAAGGCGTTATGTCCGTCGGCCGGTGCGGCGGGGCGGACTCTGGTCCGATCCGCTAGGGCGCTGCGCCAGCGGCGTTGACGCGGCAAACATAGACGGATGTCGTCGCCGTCATCACTAGAACGCGTCCGTCGGCGCCACCAAATGTGAGGTTCGCCGCGCGCTCGGGCAGGCGGAGGCGGCCGATCAACGTGCCGTCGGGAAGATGGCAGCGGATACCGTGGTCGTCGGCGAGCCAAAGCCGCCCTTCGGTATCGACGCGCAGCCCGTCGAAATGGCCGCCATCGGCATCGACCAGGACCTCGCCGCCCGTCAGCGTGCCATCGGCCGAAACCGTGAAGCGCCGCAGATGATTGGGGCCGTCAGGCCGCTCGGTGCTGCCGGTGTCGACGATGTAGAGAAGGCTTTCGTCGGGCGAGAAGGCGAGGCCGTTCGGCATGACGAAGTCATGCGTCATCTGCCGCACCGCGCCGCTCGACGGGTCGAAGCGGTAGACATGGCAACCGTCCACCCCGTCATCGTCGGCGCGTGAACGGTTGCGGCCATAGGACGGGTCGCTGAACCAGATCACGCCATCGCGCGCCACGACGACATCGTTGGGCGAGTTGAACGGCCGCCCGTCGATGCAGTCGACGAGTGGGGTGATCGTGCCGTCCGCCTCGGTCCGCGCGATGCGGTGCGGCGTCTGCTCGCAGGTGACGAGCCGCCCCTGGCGGTCGACCGTGTTGCCGTTCGGGCTCTGAGCGGGCGCGCGGAAGATTTCGATGCGGCCGCTGGCCGGCTCATAGGACAGCATCCGGTCGCCGGGGATATCCGACCAGACGAGGAGGCCGCGATCGGCGAGCCAGGCCGGCCCCTCCGTCCATCGGCTGCCGGTCCAGATGCGCTCGACCCGCGCATCCGCCACCATGCAGGCGGCGAAGCGCGGATCGACCATCTCGAAAGCGGGACCGGCGAGCGGCCCGAGCGACATCTCGGCTACCAATTCGTCACCGAGCCGTCATGGCGCTTCAGATGCGGCGCTTCCCAGAACTTAAAACTCTGCTTCTTGATCAGCTCCTCGTTGACCTCGACGCCGAGGCCGGGCGCGTCGGAGACGGGATAGTGCGCGTTCTCGATGCGAGGCTGCACCGGGAAGAACTCCGAATTGTCGAAGCCGAGCTGCTCGGCGGTCGAGGTGCGGGTCTCCAGCCAGGAGAAGTTCGCCACCGCCGCCGCGAAATGCACCGTCGCCGCCGTGCAGATCGGGCCAAGCGGGTTATGCGGCATCATGTCGACATAATGCGCCTCGCTCCAGCCGGCGACCTTCATCGCCTCCGTCAGCCCGCCGACATTGCAGATGTCGATGCGGTTGAACTGGTGGATGTCGCGCTCGATGAAGGGCAGGAACTGCCATTTCGAGGCGAACTCCTCGCCGATCGCGAAGGGGACGTCGACCATCCGCCGCAGCGCCTCATAGGCCTCAGGCGTCTCGTCGCGGATCGGCTCCTCGAGGAAGTCGAGCGTGCCGGACGGCATCTTCTGGCAGAAGCTCGCGGCTTCGGCGACGGAGAGGCGGTGGTGATAGTCGACGCCGAGCACGACATCGCCGCCCAGTTCCTCGCGGGCCTTGACGCACCATTTTGCGGTCGTCGCGATATGCTCGCGCGGCTCATAGACATGCGGGTTGCCGTGACCCGAGGGCGACAGGCGCATGGCGACCCAGCCGGCGGCGACCAACTCCTTAGCCTGTTCGATCATCGCCTCGCCGGGCGCGGCCGACGTCGAGGCGAAGGTCGGGATGCGGTCGCGCTGCTTGCCGCCGAGAAGCTGATGGACCGGCACGCCAAGCGCCTTGCCGAGGATATCGTAGAGCGCGATGTCGATGGCCGAGATCGCCGCCTGCAGCACGCGGCCGCCCTCGAAATATTGGCTGCGATACATCTCCTGCCAGAGCCCGCCGATCCGGAACGGGTCGCGGCCGATCAGGAACTCGCGATAATGTTCGAGAGCCCCGACCACGGCCTTCTCACGCCCTGAAAGGCCGCTCTCGCCCCAGCCGAACACGCCATCGTCGGTTTCGATCTTGACCAGGAGCTGGTTGCGCGTGCCGACCCAGACCGGATAGGCGCGGATTTCCGTGATCTTCATGATGGTCCCGTCCGGGGTTGCGAGGATATTCAGCCGTTCTTCAACGGGTTCAACTTCCGCCATTCTTCATATTCCGGGCGCGCGGCGTCGGAGAGCGGGTAATAGCGCTGCAGCGAACCGCCCTGGAGAAGCATGGCTTTGGAGAAGTCCTCCCAGTCGTGATGCGTGCCGGCATGTTCCAGCACCTGGTAGCCGAGCGCGGCGGGAACGACGCAGGCGCCATCATCATCGGCGACGATGATGTCGCCCGGCATCACGGTGACGCCGCCGCAGGCGATCGGCGTGTTGACGGCGAAGGGCATCAGCTTGGTCTGGGTGTGGAAGTTCGGCGTCACGCCGCGCAGCCAGTAGCCGAGATCGATCTCCTTGGCATGCGGGAAGTCGCGGATGCAGCCGTCGATGACGACGCCGGCGCCGCCGCGGCCCTTGAAATAGGTCAGCATCATCTCGCCGAAGATGCCCGAGCGCATGTCGCCGCGCGCATCGACGACGACGATGTCGCCCGGCTGCGTGTGATAGAGCACATGGCGGTGCAGCTGCTTCTCGGGGTCGAGATATTCGCCGTCGCCATAGAGGTCTTCGCGCTTCGGCATGAACTGCAGCGTCAGCGCCGGCCCCGCCACGGCGCGGCCGGGCGTCCAGGCGACGGGGCCTTCGATGAAGGTGTCGCGCACGCCCATGTGATGCAGCGTGCTGCAGGCCGTCGCGCAGCCGAGCGCCTGCAGCCTCTCAACCAGCTCGCGTGGCGGCCGTACGATGTCCTTCGTCTCGATCATGGTCACTTCCTCCAAACCTTTTGTCGTGGGTGCGCGGCGCTACCAGTGCCAGATCGTGCCGTCTTCGAGCCGGTTGACCGGCAGATAGGCGCGCTCATAGGGGTGTTTCGCCGCGAGATCTTCGTCGATGTCGACGCCATGGCCCGGTGCCTCGCCCGGATGCAGATAGCCGCCATCCTGCCGCCAGGCATGCGGGAACACCTCGTGCATCAGCGGCGTGTAGCCGGAGAACTCCTGGATGCCGAAATTCGGGACCCAGAGATCGATATGGACATTGGCGCCCATCGCGACGGGCGAGACGTCCATCGGCCCGTGGCAGGCCGTGCGGATGTGATAGACGGACGCGAAATCGAAGATGCGCCGGAGACCGGTGACGCCGCCGGCATGCACGCTGGTGGCGCGGATATAATCGATGAGTTGCTCCTCCATCAGGAGCTTGGCGTCCCAGATCGTGTTGAACACCTCGCCGAGCGCGATCGGCGTCGTCGTGTGCTGGCGGATGAGGCGGTAGCCTTCCTGCAATTCCGCCGGCACCGGATCTTCCAGCCAGAACAGGCGATAGGGCTCGAGATCCTTGCCGAGCCGCGCCGCCTCGATCGGCGTCAGGCGGTGATGCGTGTCATGCAGGAGATGCGGCTCGTCGCCATAGGTATCGCGCAGCTTCTGGAACAGCTTCGGAATGTGGACCATGTATTTCGAGGTCGACCACACCTCCTCGTTCGGCAGCGTGTCGACCATGCCGCCGGTGCCTTGGAGCGACCCCTTGCCAGTGCCGTAGATCGCCGGCAGGCCGGGGATGCCGACCTGGGCGCGGATCGCGGCATAGCCTTCCTCGCGCTTCTTGCCGACGGCTTCGACTGCTTCCTCGATCGTCATGCCCTGGGCATGGGAATAGACCATCACCTTCTCGCGCGAGGCGCCGCCGAGCAGCTGGTAGAGCGGCATGTTCGCCGCCTTGCCCTTGATGTCCCACAGCGCCATGTCGACAGCGGAGATCGCCGCCATGGTGATCGGGCCGCGCCGCCAATAGGCGCCCCGATAGAGATATTGCCAGATATCCTCGATCCGCGCGGGATCGCGGCCGATCAAGAGCGGCGCGACATGGTCCTGCAGATAGCTGACGACTGCGAGCTCGCGGCCGTTCACCGTGCCGTCGCCGATACCGTAGAGTCCTTCGTCCGTCATGATCTTGACGGTGACGAAATTGCGCCCGGGCGAGCAGACGATGACTTTGACGTCGGTAATCTTCATCGAAATGGACCTTGCGAGAGCGGGCCGTCAGGGGAGGTCGTGGCGCCAGCCGAGCATGCGTTCGGCCTTGGCTGACGAGAAGAAGCTGCGCGTTCCCGAGAGATCGCCATGGATCGGCAGTCCCGGAAAGAAGCGCTCCGCGAGTTCGAGCGTCGGGATGTCCATCACCGTGTCGGGCGCCGCGATGTAGAAGACCTCATGCCCTGTGAATGGTGCATCGAGCGCGTCGAGACAGGCGCGCGCCGCAGCGCTCGTCAGCGTATAGGCCCAGAGATGCTTGGCCTTTTCCGCCGTCGCCTCGCCGTAGAATTCGACGGCGCGGGCGCGGTCGTCGACGACGAGGTGGAAGCGCATGCTGGCGATGCGGATATTCTCGTACCGGCGGGCAAAGCTGTCGGCCTGCTGCTCGCAGATCCATTTCGACAGGCTATAGGGCTCCTCGACCGAGGTCGGGTGCAGTTCGTCGATCGGGAAATATTCGAAATGCGGTTCGCGGCTGAAGGAGAGGCCGATCGCATTGACGCTCGAGGCCTGGACGATCCTGAAGATGCCGACCTCGACCGCCGCGCGCAGGGCATTGTAGCTACCGACGACATTGTTGTTGTGGATGATATGGTCGGCATGGCGGCCGGGCGCCGGGATCGCGGCCATATGCACGAGATCCTGGCAGCCCCTGAAGGCCTCGACCAGCGCGTCATAATCGGCAACGTCGGCAACGACGAAGCGCAGATGCGGGTTCGGATGCGGTTCTTTCGGCGCGACGCGGTCGATCGCGACGACATGATGGCCGCGGCGAAGCGCTTCCTCGACGATGGCGCTGCCGATCCGGCCGGTAGCGCCGGTTACCGCGATGGTCCGCGGCGGCTTTTCTGTGCCTACGGTTCCGGTGTTGTCGATGTCGGTCATGGCTGCGCTCCGGCGCTCAAGATGCGTAGACGGCCTGATGCAGGCCGCGGATATAGCCGATGGCGTAGAGCCGCCCAAAGGCCGAGTAGCCGGCATTGTCGTTGCTGTCGCCCTCGACCGTCGGCACATGGTCAGGCCGCAGAACGCCGTCAAAGCCGATGTCGCGATAGGCCTTCATGCAGGCGAGCATGTCGGTCTTGCCGGCATCGTGCCATGTCTCCTCGAAGGCCGAGGGCGTGCCGCGGACATCACGGAAATGCACGAAGGAGATTGTCTTGCCGAACTTGCGGATGGCGGCCGGCAGGTCGTCCGTCATCAGCGTGAAGTTGCCCTGGCAGAGCGTGATCGTGTTCATCGGGCTCGGGGCGAGCTCGATCAGACGCTGATAATTGTCGATCGACCGCATGATCCGGCCGACGCCGCGGATCGGCGACAGCGGCGGGTCGTCCGGATGCATGGAGATCTTGACGCCCGCCTTCTCAGCGACAGGCAGCACCTGCTTCAGGAAATAGTCGAGATGCGTCCAGAGCGCTTCCTCGTCGATCGGCGGCTGATCGGTCAGGTCAGCCGGCACATCGGCAGCATTGAAGCTCGTCACGACCGATCCGCCGCGCGACGGTGTCGCAAGATTGGTGCGGACCCAGTTGAAGTCGGTCATCCACTCGTAGCACCAGACGGGAATGCCGAGCCGGCCCATATTGGTCAGGAGGCGGCAGACGGTCTCGATCTCCGCGTCGCGGCCCGGGAGCCCGCGCTTCGCCTTGTTGAGCGGCGGCCGCGCCTCGATGACCACGAGCTTGAAGCCACCGGCCTCGTAGCGCTGCTTCAGCCGCTGCAGCGGCGCATAGTCCCACGGCGCTTCGCCTTCGAGGAGATCCTCTGGCGGCAACCCGCCGACGGCGAGGGTGACGCCGGCCTGCTGCGCCAGCCGCCAGACCGGTGTCGGCGTCGGGCTGATGAATTCAGCGATTTCGAGCATTCGCAGGATATTCCCATGATCGGGCCGATCGCGGACCGGCTGTGACGGATGCGCTGGCGCGCATGTGGAGGGGTCAGACGGGCAGGAGTTCGGAAAGCGCCGCCTTGGCGATTTCGGGGCGCTTCTCGTGCAGGAAGCAGGACGCGGCATGGCGTTCGTCGATGCGGAAAAGCGGCGGATCCTCTTTGCAGATCTCCATCGCCATCGGGCAGCGCGACCGGAAGCGGCAGCCATCATTGCTGCCGCCGGCCTCGCGCGCCTTGATCGGCTGCGCACCCCAGCGCTGGTCGAGATTGGGCCAAGGGATCGAATCGACCAGAAGCTGCGTATAGGGATGCTGCGGATCGGTGATCACACGGTCGACATCGCCCGCTTCCATGACCGAACCGCGATAGAGCACGATGATCGATTTCGCGATGTGATAGGCGGTCGTCAGGTCATGCGTGATGTAGATGATCGAGACGCCATGGTCGCGCTGCAGGTTGCGCAGCGTCTCGAGGATCGTCGCGCGGAGCGAGGCGTCGACCATCGAGACGGGCTCGTCGGCGATGAGCAGGCGTGGCTTCAGCAACAGAGCCCGCGCGACATTGATGCGCTGGCGCTGGCCACCCGAAAGCTGGTGCGGAAAGCGTCCCAGAATGTCCTCGGGGCGGAGGCCGACCGCGGTCAGAGCCTCTTCCATCTTGTTGCGGGCATCGGCCTTCGACTTGGCGAGGCCGAAGCGCTTGATCGGAACCGTCAACAGGTGGTCGACCGGATAGAACGGATTGAAGACCGCGAACGGATCCTGGAACACCGCCTGGACCTCGCGCCGATAGGCCATCTTCTCCGCGCCATGCAGCGAGGCGATGTTCTTGCCGCGATAGATGATCTGTCCCGCCGAGGCGGTGATGAACCCAAGCAGCAGCATGGCGAGCGTCGTCTTGCCGCTGCCGCTCTCGCCAGCGACCGTGAGGATCGTCGGCTCGTCCTCCTTCAGCGTCAGCGAGAAATTGCGCAGGGCGATGGTCGAATGGGCGTTGATGATGCCGTGCGAATAGACCTTCGAGACATTCTCGAGCCGCAGCAGATCGGCCATGTCATGCTTCTCCGTCATAGAGATGGCAGGTCACGCGCCTGCCGCCGGGCAGGACCTGCTGCTGGGGCCGGATCGTGCTGCAATGGGGCATCGCGCTCTCGCAGCGCGGATGGAAGGCGCAGCCGCTGGGCAGCCGCAGGAGCGATGGCGCAAGTCCGGGAATGCCCTGAAAGACGCCCTTGTTGCCGAGGCTCGGCAGGCTGGAGATCAGCGCCCGCGAATAGGGATGCTTCGGGTCGGTGAACATCTCGCGGACCGTGCTGACCTCGACGAGGCGGCCGGCATACATCACCGCAACCTTGTCGACGAACTGCGCCATCAGGCCCATGTCGTGACCGATCAGGATGACGGCCGCGTTGATCGCCTTCTGGACGTTGTCGATCGTCTCCATCACCTGCCGCTGGGTGACCACATCGAGCGCGCTGGTCGGCTCGTCGGCTATGATCACATGCGGATCGAGCAGGATGCCGATCGCGATGCAGACCCGCTGCTTCATGCCGCCCGAGAGCTCATGGGCATACATGCGGAAGACGCCGGCATCGAGATCGACCGATTGCAGCGCGCGCTTGCAGCGGGCCTCGATCGCAGCGCGGCCCTCGCGCGGCAGATGCGATTTCACGGCGTCGATCATCTGCGCGCCGATCCGCATCACCGGGTTCAGCGAGTTCATCGCGCCTTGCGGGATATAGGCGATGCGCGAGAGCCGGGCCTTGCGCATGTCCTCGGCGTCGAGCGCCATCAGATCGCCACCGCCGACGACCACGGAGCCGCCTTCGATGCGACCTGGCGCCTTGATCATGCGCATCATGGCGAGCGCCAGTGTGCTCTTGCCGGAGCCCGACTCGCCGACCATGCCGAGCTTCTCACCGGAATTCAGCGTGAAGCTGACATCGTCGAGCGCCTTGGCGCGGCCGCTATCTGTGTAATAGGTGACCTCCAGATTGCTGACGCGAAGAATGGGGCCGTCGCCTGCGGCATGACGCGGACCGAGCCCGGCCGATGGCCGCGCAGGAGCCGTTGCGAGCATTTCGTTCATCTGCGTCACTCCGACCTGCGCACGCGGGGATTGGCGAGTTCGTCGAGGCCCATATTGATGAGGGCCAGCGAGCCGAGGATGAGGATCATCGCGATCGAGGGAATGATCGGCCACCACCACCAGCCATTGAAGAAGGCGCCCTGCGACTGCGCGGCCCAGATGATGTTGCCGAGCAGCGGCTCGCGCAGCGGCCCGAGGCCGAGCACCGCCAGATAGAAGGCGGCGAACACCGCCGAGAAGACCTGCGCCACGAAAGCCGCCGCGATGAACGGCAACAGGCAGGGCAGGATCTCCTTGAAGATGATGCCGAGATCGCTGACGCCCGAAAGCTTGGCGACGGCGACGAACTGCCGTTCCTTCATCGTCAGCACCTGCGCGCGGATCACCAGGGTCGGGCCCATCCAGGCGAGGAGCACGACGATCAGCGCCATGGTGACGATCGTGACGTCGCGCTTGTCGAGCGAGCCGGCGATGACGACCTGGATCAGCAGGACCGGGATCGGCGTCAGGATCTGGCAGACCGTGCGGATGGTCGCGTCGATCCATTTGCCGAAATAGGCGGATATGAAGCCGAGCACGACGCCAATCAGCGTGCCGAGGCCGCCGGCGAACACGCCGATGAAGGCGGTCTGCCACATGCCTACCACCATCGCGGCGAGCAGGTTGCGGCCGAAGAAGTCCGTGCCGAACGGGTATTTCCAGGACGGCGGCTTCTTGGCCGCGACCGACAGCGGATAGGCCTGCTTGAGATCGACCGTCATGAGACCGATGACGGTGAAGGCGACGAGCCCGAGCAGGATGGCGACGCCGAGGGCAAGGCCCTTGTTGCGGCGCAGATAGCGGAGGAGGAGGACGAGGCGGCCAGGCCGCTCGATCCGCTTTTCAATCGGGGGCGACAGCGCGACGGTCGACATGCGTTTCGCTCCTTATGAACTGCGGACGCGAGGGTCGAGCAGGGGATAGATGAACTCGACGATCGTCATCAGCACCGCGACGGCGATGGTGATGAACAACACGATGCCGTAGATCGTCGGGAAGTCGTTGGCGCGGATGGCGAGATTGAGCATCGTCCCGATGCCGGGAAGCCCGAACAGGCCTTCGACGATGATCGCCGACGTCACCATCGTGCCGAGCGCCAGGGCAAGGCCCGTGACCTGTGGCAGCATGGCGTTGCGCAGGTAATAATCGCGGAAGATCCGGCCGCCGGTCAGCCCCTTGTGCTCGGCGAAATTGACATAGTCCTCGCCCTGGATCGTCACGCCCATGCCGCGCATCGAGAGCACCCAGCCGCCGACCGAACCGAAGATCAGGGCCAGCGCCGGCAGGATCTGGTGCTGCATCAGGTCGAAGAAGAAGGTCCAGGTCCAGGTCGGCACCACGCCGACCGAATAGGCGCCGCCAAGCGGCAGCCATTTGAGGCGGAAGCCGATGAAGAACAGCAGCAGGATGCCCATGATGACCGGCGGCACGCCCGTCAGGAGAATGAAGGGGGTGGCGAAGGCGCGCAGCCAGTGCGGCGCGCGCGGCCAGGCGGCGACGGCGCCGAGCAGATTGCCGATGATGAAGGAAAGGATGGTCGTGACGAGCAGGAGGCCGAGCGTCCAGGGCAGCGACTGCGCGATGAGCTCGGCGACCGTGGTCGGATAACGGTAGAGCGAATAGCCGAAATCGAGATGCAGGATATTGCCGAGATAGGTCCAGTACTGCTCGTAGAGCGGCCGGTCGAGGCCGAACTGCTGGTTCATCGAGGCGATGATCTTCTCGAGGTCGGCCGGCGAGAAGCCGCCGGTCCGCGCAAGCTCGCCAAACCGCTCGCGCAGCGCGTTGCGATTGGACAGGCGCGGAATGAAGAAGACGATGGTCGAGGCGGCCCATATCACCAGGACGAGGAAGAGCAGCCGCTTAATGACGAGTTTGAGGCTCACGTGAAGATCCTGACGTCGCTTGCCGTGTCGTTTGCGGTGGAGGCGGTGCGCGCCACGCGGCGCGCACCTTCTTCGCAAAGCGGACAGTGATCCGCGGCTCCTGCGCCTATTGCGCGCCGGAGGGCTGGAGACCGGTGATCACCAGGAGGCCGGTATGGGCCCAGAACGCGCCGTTGGTGCCTTGAGCGACGTTCGTGGAGCTCGGCCAGTTCTTCCAGTAGTGGTTGTTGTAGGGAATGCGATGCAGCCACTGGATGACCGGCACGTCGATCGTGTCGCGCCAGTAGATGCCGAGAGCCTTCGCGGCGCCTTCCTGGAACTTCGGATCGTCAGAACCGAGCGGCGAGATCTCGTCGAGGATCTTGTCGAACTCGGGGTTCTTGTAGCGCGAGAAGCGGTTGTTGCCCGCGGCCGAGCCGATCGACTCGCTGTACTTGCCGTGGAACAGGTTCAGCGCCTCGAAGGGGTCGTAGAGGCTCGCGCCATGGCCGAAGAGATAGAGGCCGGCCTTGCCGTCGACCATGTTCTGGTAGGCGTCGGTGCCGAAATTGACATTCGAGTCGAAACCCGCCTGCCGCAGCATTTCCGCCAGCACCGGGGCGATGTCGCCATGGATGGTCTCGAAGGCCTGGATCGTGGCGTCGAACGTCTTGCCGTCCTTCTCCCACAGTCCGTCGCCATTCTTGGTCCAGCCCTCCTCGGTCATGAGCTTGGCGCTCTCTTCCGGGTCGAACTTGCCGGGCTCATACTTGGCGGCTTCCGCCTTCACCGCGTCCGAATCGGCGAACTTCTGCAGGTTCGGATAGAGCGGGAAGGGATAGATCGTCGCGATCTTGGCGCCGTCATAGAGGACTTCGTTGATGCGGTCGCGGTCGATGGCGAGGCTGATCGCCTTGCGGATCTTGGGATCGTTATAGGGCGCGAGCTGGGTGTTCATCCAGAGCGAGTTGGGCCACCAGTCGAGATAGCCATAGGGCGACTCGGTGCCGGTCCAGGACTGCACGTCCTTGTTCTGCTCAAGGATGTTGCCGATGACCTGCGCGCGCATGTCGACCGAGCTATCGAATTCGTTGTTCACGATCCGCTGAGCCACGGTGTCGATCGGCTGGTTCAGGATGTTAACGATCACGACGCGCTTGACCGCAGGTTCGGCGGCGCGGCCGGCCTTGACCGCCCACCAGTCGGGCCGAAGGTCGAGGATCTTCTGGTTCGCATTCCAGGCGACGACATCATAGGGGCCGGAATGCGGGATCTGGTCGAGGCCAACGGCTGCGGTGGGATTGGACTGCGCCGATTCCCATTCCGCCGGCACGATCGGCAGGCCGGTATCGAACTTCTCGGTCAGCACTTCGAACTTGAAGCGCGGCGCCGGCTGCTTGAACTTCACTTCGACCGTCAGGTCGTCTTTCGCCGTGACGCTGTCGACGAACTGGTCGAAATGGGCGTGGTAGGGCAGCGTCTCATACTTCATCTGCCCTTCGAACGTGTAGACGACGTCCTTGGCCGTCACCGGCTTGCCGTCGCTCCACTTCGCGTCCTTGTTCAGCTTGATCTCGAGCGCGGTGAAATCAGGCTTCGTATATTCCATGCTGTCGGCGAGCCACGGAATGAACTGGCCGCCATCCTTGAAGATGCCGAAATACATCAGCGGCTCGAACAGCAGGTTGTTGCCTTCCTGATGCGTGTAGCCCGGCAGCACCCACGGATTGGTGGTGCCGATCGAGGTGCCGCCCGAAACGCCCCAGGCGAGATTGAGCGTCTGGTTGCGCGGAACGGTGGGCAGCGGGCCCTTCGGAACGATTTCCTGCGCCGCCGGCAAGCCGGGGCTTTCGGCATACGACGCGGCCGGCGCAAGAAACGCCGCCGCTGCCAGCGCAATGCCGGCAAGTTTTGTCAGTTTGACCATATGATAAAACTCCTCCCTGAGCTGTTTGACTGAAGCAAATGCAGTGATCTGCTTCCGCTTGGCGCCGATCAGGCGCAGTTGACCGCTTCCCTCCTCACGACAACAACGAAATCAGAAAGGCGATGTCCCCTTTGGGATCTTGTTCGCCCGCTCGGATCTGGTCGCGACAGCACGCTCTTCAGTGAGGCGTGGTGTCGAAGCTTCGGACAGTTGCCGCGGGCGTGGCAGAGCACGTCAACCAGCGTCACGGCGATGAATGCTCGACACATGGATCTCCCTGACGCGGCGAATAAGTATTCGTGGCCGCGCTCAATAGAAATCCATTGCGCTATAGGCGCACTGTCAAGCTTGTCTGTCTTTCCTTCCCTCGCGATATTGCCCATTTGAAAGCAATCCGCTTATTGTCTATTGTTTCCAATAGGGTTACGTCACTTTGACAACTCGGTCAATCGCGAAACGTACGTCCGAGCGGCTCTTTCCTGCGCTGGATATCCCCCAAGCCTTGTCGATGAAATGGAGAAGAACGATGTCGAAACCCGCGATGCGCATTGCCGTGGGCCAGTTCCATGAGCTCACGGACGAGAAGCTGCGCTTTGCGGCGCAGATCGGCGTCAAAGGCATCCAGATGAACAACCCGACGCTGCCGGGCGATCTCTTCTGGGAAGAGGCCGACATTCGCCGTCTCGTCGAGAAGGTCGAAGCGGCGGGGCTGGTCTTCGAGGCGATCGAGAATGTCCCGACCCATTTCTACAACAAGGCCATGCTTGGGCTGCCGGGGCGTGACGAGCAGATCGAGAACTATTGCCGCACGTTGAGGAATGTCGGCCGCGCCGGCGTGCCGATCCTCGGCCTGCATTTCATGCCGAATTCGGTCTGGCGGACCGATCGGCGCGCGCCCGGCCGCGGCGGCGCCGGCAATACGCGCTTCGAAATGGCGAAGGTCGAGGCGGCGGGCAAGGACGACTGGCGCGCCTTCATGCCGACGACGCTCGGACGTCCGGATTCGATGCCGGTCTTCGACGAGGCCGACGGCATCGTCACCGCCGAGATGATGTGGGCGAACTACTTCTACTTCATGGATGCGGTGCTGCCTGTCGCGGCCGAGGCGGGGGTGAAGATCGCGCTGCATCCGGACGATCCGCCCGTGCCGATGCTGGGCGGCGTCGCCCGCATCTTCAAGGACACGGCTGACTTCAAGCGTGCCTATGCCCGCTATGCCGACAGCCCCGCCTGGGGCCTCGATCTCTGCCTCGGCTGCTGCTCCGAAATGCCCGGCGGCGCCGACAATGTGCGCGAGATGATCCGCTTCTTCGGGCCGAAGGGCATGATCTTCTACGTTCACTTCCGCGATGTGCAGGGCACGGTGCCGGATTTCACCGAATGCTTCATCGGCGAGGGCAATTTCGATCCGGCCGAGATCATGACGCTGCTGCATGCGAGCGGCTTCACCGGCTTCCTGCTCGATGACCACGTGCCGCAGATGGACGGGGACACGAGCTGGAATCATCGCGGCCGCGCGCATGCGATCGGCTACATGCAGGGTCTCCTCAGCATGGCCGAGCGCGCCGCCGCCTGAAACAGGCGCGGCCTTCTCAGTCGAAGAAGGCCGCGTCATCTTCATGGAGATAATTCCTGGCGGCGTCCGCATTGATGTCGAGGCCGAGCCCTGGCGCTTGCAGGAGATCGATCATGCTGTCGGTGACGATCCTTTCGGGCAGGCCCTCGACGAGGTCGTGCCACCACGGATCCGAAGCGCTCGGATACTCGAAGGCGATGTAGTTTGCCGGCAAAGTCGCAGCGACATTGATCAGCGCGCCGAGGCCGAGCAGGCCATTGGCGGTGCCGTGTGGCGCCATCAGGATCGAGTGCATCTGCGCGTGCTCGGCGATCCATTTGAGCTCGGCGATGCCGCCGACATCGGCTGGGTCGGGGCCGACGACATTGACCGCCTGCGTCTCGATCAATTCCTTGAAATTGTTGCGTAGATAGATCTGCTCGCCGGTGTGGATCGGCGTGGATGTCGATGTCGTCAATTCGCGATAGAGCTGCGGATTGACCCAGGGCGTGTAGTCGCCCGTCAGCATGTCCTCGAGCCACATGAGGTTGTATTTCTCGACCGCGCGGGCAAAGCGGATCGCGTCGGGCAGCATCCAGCCGGGGCCACAATCGAGCGCCAGGCTCACCTTGTCGCCGAGCACTTCCTTCATCGCTGCGACGCAGTCGAGCATATGGTTGAAGCCACGCTCGCTGATGAGGCCGGTATCCATCGCGCCGTGGAAGTTGCTGTTCTGCGGAATGCCGTAATGGAAATCCGGGAAGTCGCGCTTCATGGACGAATGGAAGCTGATGCCCTGCTTCACCATGAAGAAGTTTTCGGGCTGCTCCATCATCCACTTGCATTCGGCGGCATAGTCCTCGGGGCGGGTGCCCGTCATCGGCCGCCGGACCGAGCCGTTATAGACGCGGACCTTGTCGCGCACCTTGCCGCCAAGGAGCTTGTAGACGGGCACATTGGCCGCCTTGCCGGCGATGTCCCACAAAGCGTGCTCGATGGCGCTCACCGCGGCGCCATAGGGCTTGAAGCTGCCGCGCTGGCGGATCTTCAGCATGCAGCGCTCGACGTCGGTCGGATCCTCGCCGATCAGCGCCTCGCGAAACTGCAGCACGAACGGCTTCAGATAGGGCTTGGTCCATTCGACCTCGCCAAGCCCGTGCAGGCCCTCGTCGGTCGTGATGCGGACAATCGGATGGCGGCCGATAACCGCGCATTTCACGTCTTTGATTTTCATGGATGTCTTTCGCGCTGAGCGTGCCTCTGGACGGAGGCAGCGGTTCAGTCGTCCTCATGTCCTCGGAAGTCGGCGCCGACGCGCAGTTCATTCCACTCGGTGGTGTCGTTGAAATAGCTGGCAGTCTTGCGCAGGTTCTCGCGGATCACGTCCTCGTTGAGGTCGATACCGAGACCCGGCGCATCCGGGACGGTCACATAGCCGTCGGCCATGTAGTCGGCGTCGAGACCCTTCACGAGATCGCGGAAGAACGGCAGGTCGAGGCCATGATGCTCGACGGCGACGAGGCTTGCGATCGATGCGCCGAGATGAACATTGGCCATGAAGCCGACCGGCGAGCAGCAAGCATGCAGCGCGGTCGGAATGCCGTAGCGCTCGGCATGGTCGGCGATGCGCTTGGTCTCGGAAAGACCGCCTGAGGACAGCATGTCGGGATGGATGATGTCGAAGGCGCGCGTCTCGATCGCCTCGCGGAAGCCCTCGAAGAGATAGAGGTCTTCACCGGCCGCGACCGGCGTCAGCAGCGCATCGGCCACCTTCTTGTGACCGGCGATGTCGCGCCAGGGCATGACATCCTCGATCCAGGCGAGATTATAGGGCTCGATCGCCCTGCCGATGCGGATCGCCTCGTCGGCGGTGACGTAGCCTTCGCCGAAATGATCGGTGCAGAGCGAGATCTCGTCGCCGACAGCCGCGCGGACCGCGCCGCAGATTTCGGCGGCAAGTTCCACGCCGCGCTCGCTGATGCGCGGGCCGGCACCCCGACCGGGCACATACCATTGATTATATTGATGATATTCATGCTTGGTCGCGCTGCCGACCAGCGCGCCCGGCGTCTTCTCGAACAGCCGCGCCGGCAGGTCGAACTTGATGAAGGTGAGGCCAAGCGCCTTGCGCTTCATCACGACCTCGACATAGCCCTCCGGCGTCTGGTTGCGCGGCGCAGGCGTGTCGCCATAGAGCCGCACCTTGTCGCGATATTTTCCGCCGAGCAGCTGGTAGCAGGGGATGCCATAGACCTTGCCGACGAGATCCATCAGCGCGATCTCGATGCCGCAGACGCCGCCGGCCTCGCGGCTGTCGCCGCCATAGCGTTTGATCGACTTGAAGAGATAGTCGACATTGCACGGGTTCTGGCCGATCAGCAGATGCTTGAGGCGGAGCGCCGTATCGGGATGGGCGCCGTCGCGCACTTCGCCAAGGCCATAGATGCCCTGGTTCGTATCGATCCTCAGAATCGGATAATAGCCGTGACCGACGATCGTCGCCACGCGGACATCTGTAATCCGAAGCTTCGATGGCTGCGAGGCCGTACGAATACCGTTCTCGACGCTCTCGACTAGCTCCAGGGGCTCTGACGCAATGGACAAGACATTCCCTCCATAGGATTCATCATGGTGGTTATTCCACCTTGTCTTTATGGATATTGTGCCGGGATGCGCGCATCTGCTCGATGATGTGCCTGCCGGATCCTTCGACATGCCGCGCGATGATTGCTGCAGCGGCCTGATCGTCGTGTGCCTTGATCGCCTCGAGCACTTCGGCGTGCTCCCGCATGACGGCGGCCTGGCGGCCGAGCGAGGTCCGATGCCGGCGGCTGATCGCGCGCAGAATCTCGCGATGCTTCCACCAGAGATCGACGGCGTGGCGGTTGTAGTGGCGCTGATACATCGTGTGATGGAACTGCGTATCGAGCAGGCCGTGGCGGATCGGGTCGGCGTAGTTCAGCTCGACCATTTCGGCGTGCAACGCTTCGAGCGCTGCGATATCGGGGTCGGTGGCGATACCGACGAACCAGCGCGTCAAGGCCGGCTCGATCAGCACCTCGATCTCATAGATGTCGCGAATGAACTCCTCGTCGATCGGTCGCACGCGCGCGCCGCGGTTCTGCGCCATCACGACGAAGCCTTCGCCGCGGAGTTGCTGCAGGGCCTCGCGCACGGGGTTGGTTGACGTGCCGTGCTGAGCGGCCAGATCGGCGACGATCAGGCGGGCATTCGCGGGCAGGCGGCCGGAGATGATGTCCTCGCGGATCGCCTCATAGACGGAGGTTTCGCGGTCGAGCGGCTGGAACAGCGGTGCATCGAGGCTGGCAAGCGTATTCATCGACCGGCTTCGTATGTCCCAAGGTCCGCGCTTCGGCAGCTTAGCGCACAATGCAATTCATTTCGTGTACGATTTCTAGCGGAGTCGAGCGTAGCCGTCGAGTCCTTGCTCACGATTTCGGAAAGGATGGACGATGATCGGCGTGGCGCTGCCAACTGGCCGGGCGAGCGCGGATTCTCAGTCGCTACCGCGCGGTCGGTGCCTTGGCGCGGGCAGGGCGTGGTGCGCTATTCAGCGCGGCCGCCGCACGGACGAGGGCCTTGAAGGCTTCATCGTCGATCGTGTCGCCGGCGCGGATATCGATCGCCCGGCGCGTGTTGCCGGTGAGGCTGGCATTGAAGAGCCCCGAGGGGTCCGGCAGCGATGCGCCCTTGGCGAAGGTCAGCTTCACGACCTCCTTGTAGGTTTCCCCGGTGCAGATGATGCCGGCATGCGACCAGACCGGCACACCGCGCCATTTCCATTCCTCGATGATGCCGGGCTCGGCCGCGCGAATCAGCATGCGCATATGCGCGAGGCGTTCGCCGCGCCAATCGCCGAGTTCGCTGATGCGCTGGTCGATCAGCCGCGACGCCTCGCCGCTGTCCCCATCAACCTTGCTCGTCATCGGAGGTCAGGCGCTCGTGCTCAGATAGGCGAATGTCACGCCGTCGGACGCATCCGCAAGCTCGAGATCGCTCGCTGTCCAGGTCTCCACCGGCGTCTCCTTGACGTTGCGCGTGTCGACGCGCCGGACGAGGTCGAAGCCGTCATCCTCTCCGGCAATCATCACCTCGGCATCGGGCAGGTTGAGGGCTTCGAGCCTCGCGATGAGTTCCTTGACGGTCATGATGGTCTCTCTTGCTGGTTCGTGGCGGTGATGCGGGTCGCGCGGCCAAGTGTCGGGCCGCTTCTGCCCGCAGTCAACGCGGCAACGCCATCCGACGAGGACCGGTCAACCGGCCGACGCGGCGGTGAAGACGGCCAATTGGTCGTCGAAGGCGCGCTTGAAGGCCGGCCGCGCTTCGCCGCGCGCAACATAGGCAAGGAGCCTCGGATAGTCTTCCAGCAGGCCGGAGCCGTTCAGCCTGCGCACCACCGTTGCCATCATCAGATCGCCGGCACTGAAATCGCCGTCGAGCCATTCGGCGTCGCCGAGGCGCAGGGAGAGTTCGTTGAGCCGAACACGAATCCGATCCTCGACGAGCGGCAGGCGCTGCGCATACCAGGGCTCGGCGCGCTCGACGATCTTTGCGTAGGTGAGATCAAGGATCGGCGGCTCCATGGTGCTGAGGGCGGCGAACATCCATGTGATCGCCCGCGCCCGGGCCATCGCATCGCCCGGCAGCAACCCGTGATGACGCTCCGCGATATGCAGCACGATCGCGCCGGATTCGAAAAGCGCGAGGCCGTCCTCCTCATAGGTCGGAATCTGACCGAAGGGATGAAGTGCGCGATGGGCCGGCTCCTTCATGTCGGTGAAAGAGACGAGGCGCACCTCATAGGGCTGCCCGACCTCTTCGAGCGCCCAGCGAACCCGCATGTCGCGCGCCTGTCCGCGGCCGCGGTCGGGAGATTTTTCAAAGGCTGTGATGACGGGGGGCATGCCGAAGCTCCGTTTGCTGGAGGGACGCTGTCGAGGATGCTGCTATGACGGCCAGGCCTCGCGGGGCCGAAAGCGCCGGTTCGCAGCTTCTTTCTCTAGAACGAACCAGCAGGGCGGATGCCGACATCGCGCCTTGATCGACAGAGCCGGCTTTGCCGCATTGTGCCGGGCGTCCTTCTCGACACTGTGGCTGCATGAATCCTGCCCGCTCACGGTCCTGGTCATCAACGAGAAAGGAAGCGAAGCTCCCGCCGAGAGCGGTGTTCATAGGGCTGCAAAACGTTTTGCGAATCGGTTTGCAAAACGTTTTATCCATGCTATGCCCTCGGTCATGGTGAAGATCACGGAAGTCGCAAAAAGGGCTGGGGTGTCGTTGACGACGGTTTCGCACGTCATCAACCATCGTGACCGCGTGTCGGCCGCCTTGCGGGAGCGGGTCGAACAGGCGATCGCCGATCTCGGCTATATTCCGAACCGTCAGGCGCAGAGCCTCAGGACCGGGCGGACCAATGTCATCGCCCTGATGATTCCGGACATCTGCAACCCGTTTTATACGCAGCTGGTTCGGGCGATCCAGACGAGCTCGGATCTCACGGGCGTCGATACCCTGATCTACAATACCGATGTTCCCGGCGGTCATTCGGAAGATCACGGCAAGCACTATCTGCAGCAGATCAAGCGCAGGGGCGTCGACGGGCTCATCGTCGCGGATGCCGCGTTGCACCGTATCCAGCATGAACTGCGCGATGTCGCGGTTCCCACTGTCTTCATCGGCAATTTGCCAAGCCGGGTGGTCGACAGTATCGAGCAGGATGGGTTCAAGAGCGCTTATCGCATGGGGCAGTACCTGATCTCGAAGGGGCATCGCCGGATCGCCCATGTCACGGGCCCGTCTTTCTTCAACATGTCGATGCTCCGCCAGAACGGCTTCGAGCGCGCCTTGGCCGATGCCGGCCTTCCGATGGATGACAGGCTGCGCTTCGAAGGCTCGTTCCTGCCGCCCTCCGGCCGCGAAGCGGCCCGCTGGCTCGTCGAGACCCATCGCGACGATCTGCCGAGCGCGGTGTTCTTTGCCAGCTCACGAATGGCCTGCGCCGGGCTTTCGGCCTTCACGGATCTCGGCATTCGGGTGCCGGAAGACATCGCGGTGGCCTGTTATGACGTCCATGAGGAGATGATCGATGTCCGGCCGCGCCTGACGACGATCGGGGTTGATCCCGCTGATCTTGGCCGCGGCGCGATCGAGCTGCTCAATGAGCGGATCGGCGGCAGCTATCAAGGGCCGCCGCGGCAGGTTGTCCTTCCGGCCACGCTTGAAATCCACCAGACGGCTTAAGCCTTGAAGATTAGGGAGGAAGACGAATGAAGGCAGCCTTGATCGCCTGACGGCGCTGCGACGCGCAGCATTGCTTCACTTCACGACAGAAAAGACTGCAACCTCGCTCCACTCACCATGGGCGGGGGCAGGGAACCCACGTTCAAATTCCATGGGAGGAACCATGACCAAACTGAGCCGACGCGCCAGTGTGCTGGCGATCATCTTCACGGCCGCGATGGCCGGAACCGCCGCGACTGCTCTTGCGCAGTCCGTGGCGCGCGAGGACCAGCTGGTGTTCGAGAACATCAGCGAGCGCGTGACGACCCCGGAAAACTACAATCCCTATTTGCCGAGCACGCTTCAGCATGCAGGCCTGCAGCAGGTCGGCGAAGAGTCGCTATTCTACTATAATTACGAGACCGGCAAGATGATGCCGTGGCTTGGCGAGAGCTACGAATTCAATCCGGCCTTTGACGAAGTCACCATCAAGCTCAATCCGGCCGCGGCCTGGAGCGATGGCGTGCCGTTCACCGCCGATGACGTCGTCTTCACAATGAATATGCTGAAGAAAAACGCTCCGGCGCTCGGCAATTATTCGGTCGATGCCAAGACCTGGGTCAAGGACATCGTTGCCGTCGATCCGCATACGGTCAAGATCACGCTGACCTCGCCCAATCCGCGCTATATGCTGAATGCATTCGGCGTCCGGATCTATGGCACCACGATGATGGTTCCGAAGCACATCTGGGAGAACCAGGATCCGCTGACCTTCTCGAACTTCGATCTCGCCAAGGGCTATCCGGTTTCAACGTCGCCCTACAAGCTGATCACATCCAACCAGACGGAGACGGTCTGGGAGCTTCGGCCCGACTGGTGGGGCGCCAAGAGCGGCTTCAAGCCGCTGCCGGAGCCGAAGCAGATCATCTTCCGCAGCGCCGGCAGCGAGGAGCGCCGCTCCGCGATGGCTGGAAACAATGAGCTCGACTCGCTCTGGGTCCTTGGCCGCGACAATTTCGAGAAGGTCGTGCAGAAGAACCCGGACGTCGCGTCCTGGTTCAAGGAGCCGCCTTACGCCTATCTCGACCCATGTCCGCGCTACATGGCCTTCAACACGACCGTCGCGCCTTTCGACAATCCGCAAGTGCGCTGGGCGATCAGTCAGGCCATGAATCGCGACGCGATCGTCGACATCGCCTGGGAAAATCTCACGGTTCCCGCCAAATGGATGACGCCCGACTACGCGCCGTTCAAGCCCTACATGGACGGAGCCGCCGACCTCTTCAAGGAATATGACACGCTCGCCTATGATCCCGACAAGTCGGCCGAGACCATGGAAGCGGCCGGCTTCAAGAAGGACGGCGATTTCTGGGTCGATGCTTCGGGCAAGCCGATCAAGCTCGACCTCGTCATCCGCGAGGGCGAGGCCGACCAGACCCGCATGGCGCCCGTCGTCACGCAGCTTCTGCGGCGCGCCGGCTTCGATGCCAATTTCGTCCTCAATGATATCGCCGCCTTCACCGATGCGCTGAACAGCGGCCGCGCCAATGCCTGGCTCGACGTCTCCTGTGGCGGCGTCAGCGATCCTTATGCGACGTTCGAGCTCTATCACAGCCGCAACGCCGCACCGATCGGCCAGGTCGCGACCGGCGCCCGCACGCGCTGGAAGAATGCCGATTACGACAAGCTCGTGGACCAGATGGCCGTGACGGCTGCCGACGATCCGAAGATGCTGTCGCTCTCGCATGACGCGCTGGCGATCTGGCTGAAGAACCTGCCGGCTGTTCCGCTTGTTCAGGCGGCGTTGCTGTCGAGCTTCAACAGCCACTATTGGACCAATTGGCCGACATCGACGAACAACTATGTCCATCCGGGCTTCTGGTGGGCAACCGACCTCGTCATCGTCAGCGAATTGCACAAGGCCAAGGCGAAATAGCCAAGGCGGAACAGCCGAGGCCAAATAGCCAAGGCCAGATAGCCAAGGCCAAGTAAAGGCGGCACTCCTCCCGCCGCTTCGGGCTTCGGCCCGATCAGATGCCGCCGCTTCCTCCGGCGGCATCCCTTCACCCTTCCAATCGGAGTTGGCCATGACCTGGAGCTATGTGCTTCGGCGGTTAGCCATGTTCGTCGCCGTGCTCTGGCTTGCGGTGACGGTCAATTTCATCGTTCCGCGCATGGCTCCCGGCGATCCCACAGCCGCCGTTCTCGAGCAGTTGCTGTCGCGCGGGCAGCAGGTGCAGGGCGCGGCTGACATCGTCGCCAGCTATCGCGCGCGCTTCGGCCTCGACGATCCGATCCTGATCCAATATGGCCGCTACATCCTCAATACGTTTCGGCTCGATCTCGGAACCTCGATCTCCTACTTCCCGCAGTCGGTATCACGCGCCATCCTCGGCGCGCTGCCCTGGACGATCGGCCTCCTGGCGGTCTCCACGGCGATCGCCTTTCTGTTCGGGAGCCTGATCGGTGCGTTGATCGCCTGGCCGGGTTCGCCACGCTTCGTGAAGAGCTTCGCGCCGTTCCTGATGGTGCTCTCGGCCATTCCCTATTATCTGCTCGCTCTGGTCATTCTCTATGTCTTCGCGATCTGGACGGGTTGGTTCCCGCTTGGCGGGGCCTATACCAGCCAGGCCAGCGGCCTGTCGTTTTCGAACCTCGCCGACCTCCTCTATCACGCCTTCCTGCCCGCCCTTTCGATCGTGCTCGCCGGCATCGGCTTCTGGGCGCTCGGCATGCGCGGAGCAATGGTCGGCGTGCTCGGCGAGGACTATCTGACCTTGGCCGAGGCCAAGGGCCTGCCGCCCGGCCGGATCTTCTTCGGCTATGCCATGCGCAATGCCCTGTTGCCGCAGGTCACCGCCCTCGCCATTGCGCTCGGCACGGCGGCTTCGGGCTCGGTGCTGGTCGAGGTAGCCTTCAGCTATCCGGGCGTCGGCTATCTTCTCTACAACGCGCTGCGCAGCTCCGACTACTTCCTGATCCAGGGCGTTGCCTTCTTCCTGGTTCTGACCGTGGCGGTATCGGTGCTGGTTCTCGACCTGATCTATCCGCTCCTCGATCCTCGCATTCGGCGCCAGTGAGGAGCGGACCCATGCAGATGCTCGCAAAGTTCCTTCGTGCCGTCCTCAAGGCTCTCGCCAACCCGCGCCTCGCGGCTGGCCTCGTCATCGTGGTGTTGCTGATCCTGATCGGCGTCGTCGGGCCGTTTTTCGTCGATGTCCGCAATGCCGATCCCATCTCGGTCAAGACCAACCTGCCGCCATCGCCCAAGCATTGGCTCGGCACCGACAGCGGCGGCCGCGAGCTGCTCGCCGTCATCGTGGTCGGCACGCCGCAGACGCTGCGCATGGGCGCGCTGGCGGGCTTGATCGGCGTGCTGATCGGCACCGGTCTCGGACTGATTGCCGGCTATTTCGGCGGCTGGCTCGACCGCATCATCAGCGCCGTCACCGATACCATGCTCACCATCCCGCCGCTGGCCATTCTCCTGGTGGTCGCCGCCGCGGTTCGCGCGATCAATGTCGAGACGATGGCGCTGATCATCGCGTCGCTCTCATGGATGTATGCGACGCGTGTCATCCGCGCCCAGGTTCTGACCCTGCGCGAACAGAGCTATGTCCAGATGGCGAGGCTGAGCGGCATGGGCAGTTTCCGCATCATGTTCCGCGAAATCCTGCCCAATATGGTGCCAATTGCGTTCGCTTCGCTGGTCGGCGCGGTATCGGCCGCGATCCTTTCCGGCATGGCGCTCGAAGTGCTTGGCCTTGGACCGCAGAACACGCCGACGCTCGGCATGACGATCTATTGGGCGCTGCTCTATTCCGCCTTCAGCCGCGGCATGTGGTGGTGGTGGACGCCCCCGATGCTGATCCTGATGCTTCTCTTCGTCTCGCTGTTCCTCATTTCCAGCGCCCTTGACGATTTCGCCAACCCACGGCTGCGGAGCGCGAAATGACCGCCGATCCCGTGCTCACAATCCAAGACCTCAGCGTCTCCTACCGGATCGCAGGCCAGCGCGCCCGTGCCGTCGACGGCCTGAACCTCACGCTCAATGCCGGCGAACGCCTTGGCATTGTGGGTGAATCCGGCTCGGGCAAGTCCACGCTGGCGCTGGCGCTGATGCGGTTGCACAAGCCTCCGGCCATCATCGACAGCGGACGGATCGTGCTTGGTGGCACCGACATCCTGAAGCTGGACAAGTCGGCGCTGCGCCAGTTCCGATGGAGCGAGGTTTCGATGATCCCGCAAGGGGCGATGAACGCGCTCAATCCGGTGATCCGCATCAGGGACCAGATGGCCGATACCATCCGCGCCCATCGGTCCGATCTCTCCGGGAAACAGATCGCGGCGCGGATTGACGAGCTTCTGGAGCGCGTCGGGCTCAATCGTGGCGTCGCCGATCTCTATCCGCATGAACTTTCCGGCGGCATGAAGCAGCGCGTCTGCATCGCGCTTGCGATCGTGCTGGAGCCGAAGCTCATCATCGCCGATGAGCCGACCAGTGCGCTCGATGTCGTGGTGCAGCGTGTCGTCATCGAGACGCTGAAGGAGGTTCAAACGCAGATCGGCGCGGCGATGATCATGATTGGTCACGACATGGGCCTGATGGCGCAATCGGTCGATCATCTCGCGGTCATGTATGCAGGGCGGCTGGTCGATATCGCGCCGATCCGCGATTTCTTCGCGCAGCCGCTGCATCCCTACAGCCATTTGCTGATCTCCTCGCTGCCCTCGCCAGACGAGACACGGCCGCTGGCCGGCATCCCGGGCATGCAGCCCCCGCTTCTGGATCTGCCATCCGGCTGCGCGTTCAATCCGCGCTGCCCGGCGGTCCAGCCGATCTGCAAAAAGGTGGCCCCGGCGCTTCTCCCGTCGGGCCTGCTTCGCAAGACTGCCTGCCATGTTGTCGCGGAGGCTCATGATGTCGCCGCCTGACCTGCTCAATCTCTCCGACGTCACGGTCACTTTCGGCGGCGGCATCGGCAAGAAGCCGCCCTTCGTGGCGCTCGAGGGCTTCGATCTTGCGATCCCGAGCGACCGCGCCGAGATCATCGCGGTTGCCGGCGAAAGCGGCAGCGGTAAGACGACGCTCGGCCGGGTGATCCTCGGCATGACAAAGCCGGACAGTGGCAGCGTCACCTTCGCTGGCGACGACATCTGGAAGACGCGCCTCGTCCATTCGAAGGGATATCTGCGCAACGTTCAGGCTGTCTTCCAGGATCCGTTCTCGGTCTTCAACCCGTTCTACCCGGTCGAGCATCTCCTGCGCATGCCGCTCAAGATGTTCCGGATCGCGCGGAGCCGCGCCGAGCAGGATACACGGATCACGGAAGCCCTTCGCCAGGTCGGGCTCAGGCCGGATCAGGTCATCGGGCGCTATCCGCACCAGCTCTCCGGCGGCCAGCGCCAGCGCATCGTCGTCGCGCGCGCGCTGATGCTGCGGCCGAAGCTGATCGTTGCCGACGAGCCGGTGTCGATGATCGACGCGTCGCTGCGTGCCAATGTACTCGAGAACCTCAAGGCCCTGCGCGACCAGCACGGCATCTCGATCCTCTACATCACCCATGACCTCGCCACGGCACGGCAGGTCAGCGATCGGCTCTATGTGCTCTATCGCGGGCGGGCCGTCGAGACCGGGACGGCCGCGGATGTCATCGGCCTGCCGAAACACCCCTACACGCAGCTCCTGATGAGCTCGATTCCGCGGCCCGATCCGAATACGCCCTGGCCGGCCGAGGCCATGCCGAAGTCGGAGATTGGCCGCGGCGATCGTACGGCCTGTGTCTTCATCGACCGGTGCCCGAGCCGGATGCCGCAATGCGCGCTCCAACCCCGTGCGTTCGCGCTGGAGAACGGGCGCAGCGTCGCCTGCCATCTCTATGCGCCTGCGCCTTCAACAGCTGTCGCCTGAGTTCGGCGTCGGCCCACTGTCATGAGGAAATCAATGTCTGGCTTCAACGGCCTCGGAATGCATCTCGGCAACCTGTCCCGCCTGTCGAACGCGAAGACCCGTTCGATCTGCGCCGAGAACCCTACCGGCGAAAAGGGTAAGGCTGCCATGGCGACCGAAGGCACGGGAGCGCACGCCGCGCGTGATCTCGGGCGCGGCTGGAAGATCTCGCCGTCGATCCGGATCGAGCCGGGCGAAACAGCCGTCATCGCCGATATCGAGGGTCCCGGCGCGATCCAGCACATCTGGATGACGCCGACCGGCAACTGGCGCTTCACGATCCTGCGCTTCTATTGGGACGATTGCGATGTCCCGTCGGTCGAATGTCCCGTCGGTGACTTTTTCGGCAGCGGCTGGGGTGAGTTCGCGCAGCTCACCTCGGCGCCGATCTGCGTCAATCCCGGCAGCGCCTTCAATTCATATTGGGAGATGCCGTTCAAGAAGCGTTGCCGGATCACGATGACCAACATCGCCGAAGAACAGATGACGCTCTACTACCAGATCGACTACACGCTCACCGACGTTCCAGACGATATCGGCTACTTCCACGCTCATTTCCGCCGCACGAACCCGATCCCCTACAAGACGGACTACACCGTCATCGACGGCATCCAGGGCAAGGGTCAGTTCGTCGGGCTGTATCTGGCCTGGGGGCAGAACAACAATGGCTGGTGGGGGGAGGGCGAGGTCAAGTTCTTCATGGACGGCGACGATGAATTTCCGACCATCTGCTCGACCGGCCTAGAAGACTATTTCGGGGGCTCGTATAATTTCGATCCAACCCCCAAACACGATAACGCCTATGTCACCTATACGACGCCGTTCGCCGGCTTCCATCAGGTGATCCGTCCGTCCTCGGATTATCGTACGCAGTTCCGCATGGGCATGTACCGCTTCCATGTCATGGACCCGCTCCGGTTCGAGACCGATCTCAAGGTCACGATCCAGGCCCTTGGATGGGGCTACAATGGCCGCTGGCTGCCGATGCAGGACGATGTCGCGTCCGTTGCTTATTGGTATCAGGATACGCCGAGCGGCCCGCTCAAGCCGCTTCCTGAACGCGAGCATCTGCTGATTGTCTGAGAAGCGGGCAGGACCGAGCGTTCCGCACCGCTTAGCTGGATAGAGGCCCATCCCCTCATCGGGGATGGGCCAAGGCCGATTACTTGTCGGTCTTGTGGCTCTGACGGCTCGTACCGCCCTGCTGGTCAGACGAACCGCCGCGGGACGAGCCGCCCTGCTGGCCGCCGGACGAACGGCTCTCGCCGCTGCTCTTGCTGTCGTCGTTCTTGTGGCTCTGACGGCCGGCCTCAGCGTGCTGCTCGGGCGTGCCGCCGCGGGTCGAGCCGCCCTGCTGACTGCCGGACGAACGGCTCTCGCCGCTGCTCTTGTTGTCATCGTTCTTGTGACTCTGGCGGCCGGCTTCGGCGTGCTGCTGAGGCGTGCCGCCGCGGGTCGAGCCGCCCTGCTGACTGCCGGACGAACGGCTCTCGCCGCTGCTCTTGTTGTCATCGTTCTTGTGGCTCTGGCGGCCGGCCTCGGCATGCTGTTCCGGCGTGCCGCCACGGGTGGAACCGCCGCTCTGATTGTTTTGGTTTGCCATTTTGGGTTTCCTCACATGACCTGGAACCATCTTCCAGGCTGCGGAAAATCAATGGTTTCGACCGTCCGGTGTTCCCGCTTGGTTCGATAGCGAACCTTCGTGCCAGTGCCCGGTGGAGCCCGGCCGGCGAGGCATGGATGGCGCCGCAAGCCAGCAATGCGAGCGCGCTCCATCGCCTCGGGATCACGCCGGCGCGTTCGCACGGTGTCGATGCCGGACCGTCCCGTCAGGAATGGTTGCAGGGAAGCGCCCCGGGGCCTGATTGCAGGCTGCGCTTTGCTGCGCGCCCCAGTTCGACCGGCAGAAAAGGCTTCAACAGGATCGGCGAGTTGTCGCATCGCGGCGGGATTTCGGCCTCCGGATATCCTGTCATGAAGACGACCGGAACGCCGCGGCCACGACAGATCTCAGCTACCCGCAGGCCAGAGTCGCTGCCAAGATTGATATCGAGCAGAGCGAGGTCCGGATGCAGAGTGTTGAGCAATGCGGCGGCGCCAGCCTCGCAATCGGCCAAACCCTCGACGTGCCATCCAAGCTCGATGGCCATCTCCTCGACCATCATCGCGATGATCGGCTCGTCTTCAACGATGATGAGACGAAGCCCATGTGCCTGCATTGGTCGTGGTCTCGCGCTCAAGCATCCAGCATGTGCTTGCGTGACCCTAGTGTGTGACGGGCTCAGGTCAATGCACTGTACGTTGGCTGACCCTGCCTTGAATGGGACATGTTGCAGCACTACGAGAGGGCTTCGTTTGCTTGGCCTTCCAGCGAAAACGACCGAGCTCCCATGCTCCCGCGAGAAGGGCCTTCAATGCGCCTCCGGCAATCCGCCCTGAACAATCAGATCCTGACCTTGCTGGAGCCCGCGGACTTCGAGGCGCTGGCGGCTCATCTCGAACCCGTCGATCTGCCGAAAAGCTATGTCGTTGCGGAAGCTGAAAAGCCGATCACCCACTACTATTTTCTCGAATCCGGGATCGGCTCGATCGTCGGCCGATCACCGGAGGGTCTGAAAGCCGAAGTCGGGCTTGTCGGCCGCGACGGCATCATGCCCACGGCGGCGATCCTGGGCTGCGATTCGATCGTTCACGACATCACCGTTCAGGTTGCTGGCCATGGTTATCGCATCGAGGCTGCACAATTCAAAAAGGTCCTCGGGAGCAATTCCGGATTGCACGCTGTCTTGCTTCGGTTTGTGCAAGTATTATCGACGCAATCCGCCTCCACAGCTCTCTCCAACGCCGTTCACCATGTGGAGGAGCGCTTGGCGCGCTGGTTGCTGATGTGTCACGACCGCGTCGACGGCAATCAGATCGCGCTGACGCACGAATATATCTCGATCATGCTCGCCGTGCGACGGCCCAGCGTCACGACGGCCTTGCATGTGCTTGAGGGAAACCGCTTCATCCACTCGACCCGTGGGCTGGTGACCATCCGCGATCGCGAAGGGCTGAAGGCCTTCGCAGCCGATGCCTATGGCATTCCTGAAGCGGAATATGGCCGATTGCTGGGTCCCCTGCACAAGCACTGACCGGCTTTCGCCTTGGGCAAGCTGCGGCGCGTCGCGCGAGGCGTTCCGCAGCCGCAGTGCCGTAGTTTTTTACAGAGATCAGCGGGGGTACAGCTTCGGCTGCTGCGAGGGTGGCGTCGTGGTCGTGCTTTCTGGACGATTCGGGCGGTCGCTCTGGCTGTGCTCAGGCGGCTGGTGGCTGGCCGCTGGATGGCCGCCTGTGGCCGCTGCGGGGCTATCGGTCTTAGGTCCGGGCTGAGCGCCGGCCTTCGGGGGCTGTTCCTTCGCTGGCTCCTGGTCCGGTTTCCGTTGCCTCTCGTTCCTCGCCGCCCCATGCGCGGCTGCGGCCCCCTTCGGGAAGCCGCTGCGATCACTGAAGCTGCGGGGCTTATCGCGGCGCGCATGGCTGTCAGCGAGCGACTTGCTGGTAGCGATGTCGAGCAGTGCCACACCAGCGACAAGGGCGAGCGCCAGCCCGGCATTGTGCCGCTTGGGATTGTGGGGTCCAAGCGCCGTCGCGAGAGCCACGATGTCGAGCCCATCGCCGAAGATCCGGCTGGCGACGCCCGTCCGCTTTTCCGTTGAAAGGGTCAGCACGCCCGACGCGATTTCGCGGGCGCCGAAGCATCGGACCAGCCCCTCCATGCCGGACATGCCAAGCCAGCGCGTCAGGACTTTCGGCGCCAGCAGTTCCGTCAAGCCGAGCCCGATGCTGAACCAGCCAAGACCGCGCGCGAGCCTGTCGGAGCCCGGCAGGCTCGAAGGACCAGTGGCGATGATCTTGGGGTCTCCGTCGGGACGCGTCAGATTGGCGAGCGAGAACATCGGATAACCTCGTTACGGCTTGAGAACGACCTTGATGCAGCTGTCGCGCTTGTCGCGGAACAGGCCGTACATCTCCGGGCCTTCTTCGAGGCCGGCCGTGTGGGTGATGACGAAGGAAGGGTCGATCTGGCCTTCCTCGATGCGGCGGGTGAGATCATCGGTCCAGCGCTTCACATGCGTCTGGCCCATGCGGAAGGTCAGGCCCTTGTTCATTGCGGCGCCCAGCGGGATCTTGTCGACGAGGCCGGTATAGACGCCGGGGACCGAGACGATCCCCGCGGGACGGCAGACATAGATGATCTCGCGCAGCACATGCGGGCGGTCATTCTCCATCATCAGCATCTGCATGCCGCGGTCGTAGATTGTGTCAGGCAACGAAAGCGCGACATGGCTCTCGGTGCCGACAGCGTCGATGCACTTTTCGGGGCCCTTGCCGCCCGTCAACTCGTTCAGCCGCTCGATGACGCTGTACTGGTCACGGTCGATCGTGATCGCGCCGGCCGCTTCCGCCATGCTGAGACGCTCGGACAGCCGATCGATGGCGATCACCTGCCTGGCGCCGAGCAGGATGGCGCTGCGGATCGCCATCTGGCCGACCGGCCCGCAACCCCAGACGGCAACGGTATCGGTCGGCTCGATGTCGCATTGGACTGCGGCCTGCCATCCGGTCGGCAGAATGTCGCTGAGAAACAGGGCCTGCTCGTCCGAGAGGCTGTCGGGCACCTTGATATGCGTCGAGTCCGCGAACGGGACGCGGAGATATTCCGCCTGGCCGCCTGGATAGCCGCCTGTCAAATGGGAGTAGCCGAACAGCCCTGCCGTCGTGTGTCCGAACACCTTGTCGGCCAGATCCTTGCGGCGGTTGGTCCGCTCGCAGACCGAGAAATTGCCGCGTCGGCACTGATCGCACTCGCCGCAGGTGATGGTGAAGGGCACGACGATGCGGTCGCCCTTCTTGAGGCTGTTGCCGATCGCGGATCCGACCTCGACGACCTCGCCCATCGTCTCATGGCCCATGATGTCGCCGGGCAGCATGGCTGGAACCAGATTGTGGAAGAGGTGGAGATCAGACCCGCAGATGGCGCAGCTCGTCACCTTGATGATGGCGTCGCGCGGATCCTCGATCGTGGGATCGGTGACGCTGTCGCAGCGGATGTCCTCCTTGCCGTGCCAGACGAGCGCTTTCACGATGCATCCCCCTGTTCTGCCCGCATGGGGAAGCGATCGCGTCGCCGCCCAGCCGGAGCGGGGTGGGCGCTGACGCGCTCGCCGGCCGAGGCGCGGCGATGCTCAGGTGATGCAACCGGAAGTCGAGCCATCCGCGTTCCTCTTGATTGGCATGGTCAACCAATACAAGGGTCGGATCGCGCCGAGGTTCCGCGAGATCATCTGGAGGGCATCGAAATGTTCTTCGAAAGCTTAGGCGTGGCTTTGGAAGTCTAGACCCGCGCGTTCGCATGGCCGATGCAGCACGTCGACGCGCTGAGTTCAGCTCGGGTTGTCCTTTGCCACGATGTCCGTCCAGCGATACTGCTCCTCAAAGCCCAGCATTTCTCGCACCTTGCGGTTTGAAAGCGGCGCTTCATACTCCCCCATGGCACGCGTTATCGGCGTTTCAGGCGCGACGCGGGCGAGGAATTCAGCCGTCGGCTCGTTGGCGATGATCCGGTCATTGGTGGCGTTGAACACCTGGAAGCCGAGCCCGTCGGTCTCGATGCAGCGATGGACGATCTGGCCAAGATCGCGCGCGTCAATATAGCTCCACGCATCGCGATGCCGCCGCTCCGGATCGCGCGCCTGGGCCGGGAAACGCTCATAGTCCTCGGGCAGCGTGACGGCGCCGATCCTGAGCGCATAGATATCGGCGCCGCTCCGGGTTGCGAAGGATCGGGCGATCTTCTCGCCGACGACCTTCGACAGGCCGTAGCTGTCGGTCGGATCGGTGTCGTGATCCTCGTCCACGGGAAAGCTGTCGAATTCGCGGTGGCCTTCGGCGAAGCAGACGCCATAGACGGTCTCGCTCGACGCGGTGATCACCTTGCGGATGCCAAGCTTGGTAGCGGCCTCGATGACATTGTAGGTGGAGAGGACATTGGCCGCGAACATCGTGTTGTCGGGGCGCGCAAAGATCCGCGGGATGGCCGCGAAATGGACGACGGCATCGACGGGAGGCAGCCCGGTGCCGGCGAAATACTCCTCGAAGCCGAAATGCGTCGACAGCGCGTTGAAGGCCTGGCCGCTGTCGGCGAGGTCGACGATCATCGTGTTGATGCCGGGAATGTCGACCGGCGTGAGATCCAGATTGAGGATCTGGTGACCTTGCGACTGCAGATAGGGAAGAACGGTGCGGCCGACCCTGCCGCTGCCGCCGGTGAAGATCACGCGCTTGCCCATGGCTGGCTCCGATGCGAGGGATGACATGCGTCCGGCAGGGCTCGAGCCCTGCCGCTTTGTTGCCGGCCGCCCCGGGCGGGCGCGGCCGATCCTGGCCCCCTCGGCCTGCTATTCGAAGACGCCGTAGCCGGCGACGGCGTGGCGGCGCACATTGTCCATGTCGAGCTCGACGCCGATGCCGGGGACTTCCGGTATGACGATATGGCCGTTCTCGACGATCGACTTGGCGCCCTTCGGCAGCTTCACATAGCTGTCCCAGACCTCGCGCTCCTCGAGGGCGTGCCATTCCAGAACGAGGAAATTGGGCACCGAGGCGCAGACATGGCAGGTCGCCATCGTGCCAAGCGGCGACGAGACGAGATGCGGCGCGAACGGAATGTAATAGGTCTCGGCAAGCTGCGCGATCTTGCGGCTTTCGGAAAGGCCGCCGCATTTCGGCACGTCGGGCATGATGACATCGCAGACCTGCTGCTGCAGCGCCTCACGGAAGCCCCAGCGGGTGTAGAGGTTCTCACCGATGCAGATCGGCGTGCGGCTGCGATTGCGCACCTGGCGAAGGGCGTCGACATTCTCGGCCGGGATCGGCTCTTCCAGCCAGAGCAGGTTGAACGGCTCCATCTCCCAAGCGATGCGGCTGGCGCTCGGCACGTCGTAGCGGGCATGAAGGTCGATGCAGAGGTCGATGTCGGGGCCAACGGCCTGGCGCACCGCGGCGACGCGCTCGACCATGGTGCGGATCTCGGCGGCATTGGCCGTCGGGTTCATCTCGTCGAATTTTGCCGGATGCTTCAGATTGTCGATGTCGAACTTCAGCGCGGTGAAGCCTTCCGCGACCATGCGCTTCGCACGGGCGGCACAGCCGGCGGGCGAGCCCGATGCGTCGTCGCCGTCGCCGCAATCGGCATAGAGGCGGACCTTGTCGCGATATTTGCCGCCGAACATGCGGTAGAGCGGCTGGCCGGCGGCCTTCGCGGCGATGTCCCAGAGCGCGATCTCGATGCCGGAGAGAGCGATCAGGAAGATGCCCGATTGCGCGCCGGAGAAGACGTGGTTGCGGCGCAGCTTGTCCCAGCAATAGTCGACATTGCGGGGATCCTCGCCGATCAGCTCGTGCTTCAGGTCATTGATGAGGCCGACGATCGACCCCGCGCCGGCGTCGGGGTTGGCCTCGCCATAGCCGACGATGCCCTCGTCGGTATCAATGCGGACCAGCGTCGCATGGCCGTGATAGGCCACGACGGCCGTCTTGATGTCGACGATTTTCATCTCTTGCTCTCTCCCTTGTGCCTTGGGTTTCGACGCGTCCATGCGTGTCGATGGATCGGTTTGAGTGGTTCGTGGTCCGCGATGGGCGCGATGAATGCGTGGGCGCCAGCAGGGCGGCAACCGGCACATGCTCGCGCATCATCCGCCGGTGCAGAGAACGCATCCGCGGCCGGAGGGAGGAGGGCACGTCTCGCCTGCAGGATCGAGACGGCCGCTCCGGCCGCGGATCTGGTCAGGCCGACTTCGCCTGATTTGGGCTGACGATGTAGCCGAACATGTTGCCCTTGCCGGCGATGGAGGCCCAGATCGGCTTGGTCACCCGGTCGATCTCGGCGATGTCCTCTTCCGAGATCGACCAGCCGACGCTTGCGGCGTTCTCATCCATTTCGGCGACGGTGCGCGCGCCGAGGAGCGGCGAGCTGACGCCGGGTCGGCTCGTCAGCCACTGCACCGCCAGCTGCGGCACCGACTTGCCATATTTCGCCGCGATGGGGCGAAGGCGTTCGACCGCATCGAGCGATTGCTCATAGGTGCCCGGCTGAAACAGGAGTGTCGTGCGGCGCTGGTCACCTTCGGCAAAGACCGTGTCTCGCGACAATGTCGCGGTCAGCAGGCCCTGCGCGAGGCCGCTATAGGGCATGACGCCGATATTGTTCTTGCGGCAATAGGGCAGCGTCGCCGCCTCGACCTCGCGCCAGAGCATGTTGTACGGGGGCTGAAGGACGTCGATCGTGCCATGTTCACGCGCCTTGTCCATTTCGGCGGGCGAGAAGTTGGAGACGCCGACCGCGCGGATCTTGCCGGCAGCGCGCAGGCGCTCCATGGCCTCCATCGTTGGTCCGACGGGGAAATCCGGATTGGGCCAGTGGATGAAATAGACATCGACATAGTCGGTCTGGAGTCGCTTCAGCGATCCTTCGAGGGCCGATTCGAGTTCGCGCGGATCGAGATGATTCGGGGCGACCTTGGTTGCGATGACAGCCTTGGAGCGGCGATCCTTAAGCGCCTCTCCCAGCACCTCTTCCGAATGTCCGTTGCCATAAGCCTCGGCCGTGTCGATCAGCGTGACGCCGAGTTCCAGCGCGCGATGGATGACGCGGATCGATTCCGCATCATTTGCGGCGCCCCAGAACGCCCCGGACATGCCCCATGTTCCCAAGCCGATCTCCGAGACGGAAACAGGCGACGACCCAAGACGGCGCTGCTGCATATTCATCCTCCCATTCCAGCGGCCGTTCCATGCACCGCTTTTGTGATAGGTTTATACGCTGATCGACTTATCTGACAAGTGGACTTGAGCAGAATCGTTCGGGCTTTTCGGTCATCGCCATGCCGGCTAAAGGGCGTGCCGACGGGCCGAGCCGGCGCTGCGCGCGCCTGGCTTGGCCTTGCCATAGCGGGAAAGCGACTGCGTGGAGGGCTAGAGGCGGCTTGTCGGCTACTGGAAGTCGGCGCCCTCGTCGACCATCATGATGCCGACCAGGTTGGCCTCGAGATGCACCCGCATCGCATCTTCAGCGCGGCGCGGATCGCGCGCAGCCAATGATTCGAACACCGCACGGTGCTGCTGCGTGGCGATCGGCAGCGCATGCGGCGCTTGATTGCTGACCCGCCGGCTGGCGAGCTGCCACCAGCGCGAGGAATACATGAAGCGGTCGAGGATGCGATTGCGCGTCGCGCGGCAGATCTCCATGTGAAATTCAAGATCGACGCGGAGATAGCCGTCGGGATCGTCTTCGTGCTTGGCCATCGCGTCAAGGATCCCGCGCAGGCGCTCGAGATCGTCCCCCGTGACGCGGACGGCGGCTTCCGCCGCGATCGCCGGTTCGAGAATGAGGCGCGCGTCGCGCAGTTCATGCAGCAGTTCGCGCACCTGAGGTTTTGGCAGCCACTCGATCAGAAGCGGGCTCAGATAGTCCCATTCGGCGATCGGGCGCAGTGTGACGCGGCGGCCCTGGGCGATGTCGACCATGTCCAGCGAGCTCAGGATCTTCAGCGCTTCGCGGGCGACAGCGCGCGACACGCCGAATTCCATCGAGATCTGCAGTTCAGAAGGGACCAGCCCGTCCGGATACGCATCGGTCGCGATGCGGCGGATAAGGACGCCGGCGACTTGTGTCGGCAGGGTGCGGAGCTGGACCTTCATCGGCAATGGGTGCGCCTCAAACTCTCGGAATGACTGGTCGCGCCAGATTACGGTGATGCACGTCGCGCGTCACTGCCCGAAAAGCGCTGGATGGGGGCTGCCGGGAGAAGTGCGCCGGCGCCGAGCGAGGCACAAATGCCGGCCGCCAAGCGACGGACGCGCGATCGGTGGCGCTCTCGCCCTGCAGGTCTGGCGACGTCATGCGCTGAGAGCTGGGATGTCGTGTCTGCGCGGCCCTGTGACGACCGACCCGAACAGCCGGTCGCGCAATCGCACGCGGACCTGCCCATCGCCTTGCGCTGTCTTTTCCTCGCATCGATCGCCCCCGGCGCCATCCGATCCCCTTTCCGGAATCCGTGGCTGTTGATGGGCTGGTGATACTTGACCGCCGCTAAATGCGATAGTAGCATCATCTTATCGGACAAGTCGATAAGCATATAAGCGCGCTAGAGCGCAACGCTGTCCGTCGCTCGCACTGGCCAATGGCACGGTGGGGAGGAGCAACGCCTGATGTTCGTCGAGAACGATCTTTCATATGCCGGCGCGGTCGCAATGACGGCCAGCCGTGTTCGCCGGCCGCGCCGCCGACATTTCCGCCGTCTGGCGCGCGGGCAGCCGAACCCTGCGGGGACGGCGAATCTCCGTAGCGCCTCATGACCGTCAGTGACGGGCGACACAGCCGTCTGCGGCGTGGTCGTCTCAGGCACGTTCCTGCAACACATCAGACAGGGTGGCAGATCGGATCAAGGCTCGGCCGAGCGTGGCGGAGACACGCGAAGTCGTAGAACGACGCCATCGCCGTGGAGGAGCATGTCGGCGGCGGGCAATAAACAACCAAGCGAAAACAGGGAGGTAAGAATGGCTTTTGACAGGCTTTCCAGGCGCGGATTCCTGGGTGGTTCCGCGGCGGTTCTTGGGGCAGGGACTTTTGCCCCGCGGCTCGCCAGAGCAGAGACGACGGAGATCCGGGCTTTGCTGATCACCGGCGGCCCGCTCTATCCGAAATACTGGGAGAAGGTCGTCGCCGACTTCACGGCGAAGACAGGCATCAAGGTCAAATATGACCTGCTCGAATTCACGCCACTCACGACCAAGGTGGTGACCCTCGGCGCTGCCAGGAGCAACCTTTACGATGTCTTCAGCACGCATACCGCGCAGATCGACTCGTTCTTCAATTATTTCGCGCCGCTCAACGAGTATTTCTCGGAAGACGAGCTGAAGGATTTCTACCAGGTCGGCGTCGACTATCTCGTCAATCCGAAGACCAAGGGGCTCGCCGCGATCCCGCGCAACATGGATGCGCGCACGCAATATTACCGTTCGGACGTCTATGCCGAGCACGGTCTCAAGGCTGCGGTGACGTGGGAAGACCTCGTCGATGTCAGCCAGAAACTGACCGGCAACGGCTATTACGGCCTTGTCGTGCCAGGGCAGGGCGATCCGGCGCAGCGCACCTTCTCGGACCTCTTGTGGCAGGCTGGCGGCGACTGGGTCGACGATGCGGGCAAGCCATCCTTCAACGCGGCACCCGGCATCGAGGCGCTGACCTATTACCGCGACCTGATCCAGAAGTGGAAGGTCGTCCCGCCGGACGCGGTTTCCTACCAGTGGAACGAGAACTCGACGCAGTTTTCGTCGGGTGCCGTGATGGATACGTTCGACTGGCCCGGTGCCTTCTCGACGCTTTCCAATCCCGAGACGTCGAAGGTGGTCGGCAAGTGGTCGACGGCGCCCTACGTGCGCAACAGGACCGCCATTTCCTGCGCGATCTCGCATGCGATGGCGCTCAACAGCATGTCCAAGAAGAAGGACGCAGCTGTCGAGTTCATCAAATACACAGTGAGCCCTGAGGCGCAGCTTCTCAACTTCAACGACTACTCGAACTTCCCGAGCCGTCTTTCGGTCGCGAAGCAGGTCGTTTCGGAAGCGAGCGGCGCCAAGGCGGAGTGGCTGGCTCAACTCGAGCAGACGATCGCCACCGGCAAGGAATGGCCGAAGCTTCCCGGCTTCTCGCGTGTCTGCACGCTGATGTTCTCGACCATCGAGCGCGCGCTCAGCAACCAGCAGTCACCCGAGGATGCCCTCAATCAGGCATCTGCCGAAGCCCTGCAGATCATGACGCAGGCGGGGGCTTACAACTAGCATGACAGCCGCCGCACAGCCGGCGGGGCGCCGGTGGCGAGGTTCGCCACTGGCTCCTTCCTGGCAGAAGGGATACCTGTTCGCGAGTCCGGCGCTGATCGTGATGATCGCGATCCTGATCTATCCGCTGATCTACTCATTTGTGATGAGTTTCTATCGGTGGGACCTCAGTTCTCCGTCGCAATATTTCGTCGGTCTTTCCAACTATCGCGATACGTTCAACTCCCTCGGCTTCAAGCAGACACTGCGCGTCCAGCTGATCTTTTCCGCCGTCACCATCGTCGTCGAGGTGGCTGCCGGCATGGGCGTCGCGGTTCTGGTGAACGGCCGCCTGCGCGGGCTGAAGCTGGCGCGGACATTGCTCCTCGTGCCGCCGATGATCGCGCCCGCCGTTGTCGGCCTCAATTTCCGCTGGCTGTTCAACGGCCAGTATGGCCTCGTCAACGGCATTCTCCGCTTTCTCGGCCTGCCGGAAGCGCCGTGGCTCTCCGATCCAGACTGGGCGCTGGCGTCGGTCATGATCGCCGATATCTGGCAGAACACGCCGCTCCTGGTGCTCCTCTTCCTCGCCGGCCTGCAATCGCTGCCGCAGGAGCCGATCGAGGCGGCGCAGGTGGATGGCGCCTCGTCATGGGGCATCTTCTGGCACATCACGCTGCCGCTGATGCGTCCGATCCTCATGATCGCGCTGATGCTGCGGATCATCGACACCTTCCGCACGTTCGACGTCGTCTGGCTGATGACGCAGGGCGGGCCGGGCGGCGCCACCAGCCTCATCACCGTCAACGCCTACCAATCGGCCTTCCAGAGCGCCTCGTTCGGCCACGCCTCTGCCGTGTCCTATGTCGCCCTTGCCATGTCGCTGCTGTTCCTCGCGCTGCTCTATGGCGCGCCATGGGCGGCAAGGAAGATGCGGAGGAATTCATGACTGATATCGCGCAACATCGCATGGGCATGCGCCGGAGGCGCCCGAAGCTCCGCGAGGGCGTGACCGCCGGTCTGGTCATCCGCTATCTGGTGCTGATCGGGACGGTGCTCCTGACCATCTTCCCGCTCGCCTGGCTCGTCCTGACATCGCTGCGGAACTCGGCCGATATCTTCGCGGTGCCGGTGCGCATCCTTCCGGCTTCGATCACGTTCGGCCAGTATATTGCGGTGTTCAGCCAGTATGGTCTCGATGGCTATCTGTGGAACACGATCATCGTCTCGTTCGCGACGGTCGTGCTGGTGATCCTGCTGGCCGTCCCTTGCGCCTATTCGATGGCCCGCTTCCGCCTGCCGGGCGCGAAGGTGATCGTGAGCATCCTGCTCATCATGCGCATGATCCCCGTGGTGGCTCTCGCCATCCCGCTCTTCGCCGTGTTCGCAGCCATCGGCCTGCTCGATACGCTGACGGCACTGGTGCTGGCGCACACCGCTTCGAAGCTGCCGGTCGCGATCTGGCTGTTGATGGGCTTCATCCAGGATCTGCCCAAGGAGATCGAGGAATCGGCGCAGATGGACGGTGCGAGCACGTTGCGCATCATCGTCCAGATCGTGTCGCCCCTGATCGCCCCCGGCATCGGCGCCACGGCCGTGATCACATTTCTCTTCACTTGGAACGACCTGCTGCTGGCCTTGACGCTGTCCTCGTCGGAGGCAGCCCAGACGCTGCCGGTGGGCCTCACCAATTTCGTGTCGCAGTTCGGCATCGACTGGGGCGCCATGTCCGCAGCCGGCGTGCTCATGGTGATCCCGACGCTGATCTTCGTGTGGTTTGCGCAAGGGTTGCTCGTGAAGGGCCTCGTTTCCGGCGCCGTCCGCGGCTGATCCCGACATTCGCACCCGGTCCGGCGCTCGCCGGGCCGCCCATCCGGATAACCCAGTCACTGGCCTCGCCTGTTCATCGGCGCGGTTCGTGGCGGGCGAAGAAATGGAGGCAAGATTGGATAATCCCTTCGACTACAAGGACATCGTTCGGCCACCGCGCGCGGTCGTCGATGCTTTGGCGCGGATCGGGTCAGCGACGCTCGCCAGCGAACTCGCGCAGCATCTCGGCATCCGCGACCCGCAGATCCGCGGGCCGCGCCCGCTGGTCAAGGGCCGGACGGTCGCGGGCCCCGCATTGACGCTGCAATGCATGCCAAAGCGGGAGGATCTCTATGGCGCGGCCGAATATGAGGATCCGGAAAAGCAGCTGCACCGGCATGTGATGTATCCGACACAGCCGGGCGACGTCATCGTCGTCGACGCGCGCGGCGATCTCGGCAGCGGCATCTTCGGCGAGATGATGCTGACCTTCTTCGCCGGCCGTGGCGGTGGCGGCGTCGTCATCGATGGCTGCATCCGCGATTCAGCGCAGGCTGCCGCACTCGACATCGGCATCTGGGTCAAGGACGTCACGCCCAACTACCATGCCCAGACCAATATCATTCCCTTCGCCGTCAACGTGCCGATCGCCTGCGCCAATGTGCTGGTGATCCCGGGCGACATCATCGTCGCCGATGACGACGGCGTCGTCGTCGTGCCGGCCGCGCTCGCCGAGCAACTGGTGGCGATCGCCGACCAGCACGTGGAGTGGGAGGAGTTCGCCCGCATCCGTCTCTCGGAAGGCGGCGATCTCAGGAAATACTATCCACTGAGCCCCGAGGCTGAAGCCGAATACCAGGCCTGGCGGAGCGCGCAGCAGAAAAGCTGATCAGGGCCGCAGCGCCGGCAGGACCGGCTCGAATGGCCCCGAGGGCGGCAGGATGCCGCCGCCCACGGGATCCCGCCCCAGCGCGATTTCCGCAGCCGGAGCGGGTGGGTCTGGACGTCGCCGGTCAGGTGGCCGGGCGATCCAGCAGCGCGGCTGCCGGCTGGTTGAGGTAGAGCGTTGCGTGTGGCGCCGTCTGCAGCAGCGAGGCGGGGCACATGAAGGTGACCGGGCCTTCCAGCAGGCGCTTGATCGTTGCCGCCTTGTCCGCGTCGTGGACGAGGGCAAGGACGCGACCGGGCTTCAGCAGCGCATGCATCGTCAGCGAGAGGCCGTAATGCGGGACCTCCTCGATCGACTGGAAGATGCCGGCCTTCTTGACCTGGTTGCGCGTCACCTCGTCGAGGAAGACGACGCGGATGATGTCCTTGGTGTCGAAGTCGGCCGGCGGGTCGTTGAAGGCGAGATGGCCGCTATCGCCGATCCCGACCACGCAGAGCACGGGCTGGAGCTCGTTGTAGAGCTTCGTGTAGCGCGCGAGTTCCTCCTCGACCGGCTCATGATCGCCCTGCATCGGGAAGAAGGCCTTGGGCTTCACGTGATCGAGCAGATGCTTGCGCATGCGCGATGCGCCGCTTTCGACGCGGCTCTCGGCGACGCCCATATAGGTGTCGACATGCAGGACCGTGATCTTCGACCATTCGATGTCGGTGCGGGCCCGCAGCGCCGTATAGAACGGTGCCTGTGCCGCACCGAGCGCCATGATGATGGCGATCTCGTCCTTCTTGGCGAGTTCGGCCTTGCACACCGCGGCCAGCGCCTCGGCGGCGGCTTCACCGAGTGCCTGGTCGGTCGGCGCCACGAGGACTTCCAGTTCGCCGTATTTCAGCTTTTCCATGGTCGGATTTCCTTGCTTGCGGCGCCTTGAGCAGCGCCAGATTTGCCACGAGCAGCATCGTTCGCTGCGGAAGCTGGTCCGCTGCATCATGGCGTTCGGTGGCTCGGATCGGTCGCCGAGCCGGTGATCAGGGCATCAGGATCTCAGCGTCTCTTCCCGCCACCCTTTCCGGCGGTCGGAGACGGGGAGGGCGGCACGCCCTCGATTGCGGTCCAGCGCACCGAGAAGCGTGTCGCGACGTGGAATTCTTCCTCGAGGTCGACAAAGGTCTCCTGCAGCAGCCGTTCGATCGCGTCATGGTCGCGCGCACGGATCGCGGCGAGCTGGCGGCTATGCACGTCGATCATGTGGCGCCCATGTTCGGCGTCGTTGTTGAGCGCGCCGCGCAGCGGATTGAGGTCGCGATAGATCGACGTCATCGTCCGCAGGAGGAACTGGTTGCCGGCGGCATGCGCGACCCGGCGATGGAACATGCCGTCCGCCCGCTGCACCATGCCGGGATCGCCGAGATGGCGCTCCATGAGGCGGATCGTGTCGGCGATCTGGTCGAGTTCCTCCTCGGAGGCATTCTCCGCGGCGAGGTGATAGACGATCGGCTCCAGCATGCGGCGCGTGGCTATAAGTTCCGCCGCGTGATGCACCTCATGCGCGATGTTCTTGCCGACGAGGTCGAGCGGGATCATTGCGGTCGCGACGAAGACGCCGCCGGCCTGTCCGGCCCGGATGCGGAGCACGCCGGAATTCTCGAGGATGCGCAGGGCCTGGCGCAGCGTCGGGCGCGACACTTCGAGCAGTTTCGCCATCTCGGTCTCGTTCGGCAGGCGGTCGCCTTCGCCGAGGCCCCTGGCGTCGATGGCATCGATGATCCGCTCGATCACCGTCTCGAACGTCCGATGAGCCTTGATGGGCGCGAAGATGCGGGCCGAGGAATGGCTGTCGGCGGGATCCTTGGCCCGTTTTCGTTTGGGTGCGTCGGTGCTCATTGTGGGCCTTTCAGCTCCCTTCCCGCCAGCGTGCCGAGTTCTGCGGCGTGTTCGAGGTCCGAGACGATGATCTCGGCCCGAAACGATTGCTCCAGACCGCTGTGATAGCGCTGCAATGCGGGATTGAGAAACACATCCGCCGCACGCTTGATCGAACCGTTCAGGACGATGCGGGCCGGATGGTAGAAGCGCGAAATCAACTGCATCGCCTCGCCGAGATAGCGGCTGAAGATCGCGATGGTCTCTGCGGCCGCCGGCTCGCCGGTGCGGAAGCGCTCGAAGATCGTCACGGCATCGGCCGTCTCACCCGCGATCTCGGCATAGACCTCGCGCAGCCCGCGCCCGCACACCGTGCGGTCCAGCGAACGATAGCTGCCGAGTTCCTCGACATAGAGTGTTTGTTCGGAAATGAGCCCAGCGGCGTAGGCGCCGCGCAAGACGCGGCCATTCTCGAAGACGCCGACGCCGATCCCGGTTCCAAGATTGAGCATGGCGAAGGGGCCCCCGTTGCGTCCGGCGCCCAAAGACGCTTCCGCGATGGCCATGGCGTGAATGTCGTCGTCGACAAAAACGGGGAGGCGCAACTGCTCGCGAAGGAACGTCTCGAGTGGGAAGCCGACCCGGCCTCCCATCAGCGAGCTGTAGACGACATGGCCCCCGTCGAGGATGCCATTCAGCGACAGGCCGATACGCTCCGCATCCGGCGGGCACATGGCGCGGATGAGCGCGGCGAGATCGCTGGCGAAGGCGGTGGTGCCGCGCCGCATCAGCGCCGTCGGCGTCATGCCGAGCGGCGTCGCGCGCAGTTCCGCATCGATCGCGCAGAACTGGATCTTGGTGCCGCCGATATCAACTCCGAGGCTTTGGTTCATTCGATGACCCGGTAGCCAATCGGGGCGGGGTCGGGGTCGCCGACGAGATGCAGCGCCTCGAGCGGACCGAGCGAACCCATCGCGGCGCGATAGATGATCGACCAGCGGTCGTCGCCATCGCACATGGGAATGCCATGATAGGGCAGGATGCGCGACCATGTGTTGACCGGCAGCACAGCAAGGTTCTCGGGCTTCGGCGAGACCGTCAGCTTCAGCGCATAGGGCCGGAGGTCGTGCAGATAGCCGGTCGAATCTCTGAGCGCCAGCAGAGCGCGATAAGCGAAGAACTGCCGATGGGCGACCTTGTCGATGAAGTCACGCGGATAGCGCAACGCCGAATCCGTCTGTTCGCGGTCATAGGCGGCCGCCAGCACGTCGGGATCATAGTCGAGTGTCGGCACGGAGGTCCGTGATGCTGCCGTCGTCGTGTCATAGGCCGCGCGCATCGCAGGATCGCCCTGCTGCCAGAGTTCACGCAGCCGCTCCTGCTCGTGAATCCAGCGCGCTTCGAAATTGGGGATCTCGGTGACCATGTCGTCAAGGCTGTGGAAGGTCACACGCTCGCGGTCGACCCCCGACACCCGCACGACATTGTCGATGCCGGCCCGGTAGGCGGCGATCCGGCGCGGATCGACCCCCTGACAACGGCCGAGGATCCCCTCTTCGAGGATCGTCAGCACGCCGCCGGGCGCGTAGACTGCGCCGATGGCGTCCAGCACGGCCTGGAAGCGGCGCAGCATCAGCGCCTCGCCGAGATCCGGCGCCGCCCGCTCGTTCTTCAGCGGATTGGGCACCTTGTAGGGGAAGGCCATCGAGACGAACTGGATCGGCTCGTCGCGCGCGATGAAATAATCGAGCCGCTCGAGCCAGGCTGTCCGGTTCGCGGGAATGAAGGAGGGATCACCGAACAGCACTTCGGGATGCTCGAAGATCGCAAGGATCCGCTCGGCGACGGTGCCGTCCGCCGCTGCGGCGATCGGAGCATCGTTGCTCAGCAGCAGCGCATTCAGCGCCGCCGCGTCGAGATCGGCCCGCGATGCGACGACCGGAGGATCGAAGCGGCGCGGGAGGGCTGCATTCACATAGATATAGGGGCTGGTCATTCTCTGCTCGGAAGGCATTTTGCTATCGGATGCGGGCCAGGAATTCGCTGGTGCGGGCGTGGCGGGAGGCGCGGATCACGTCCGCGGGCGTGCCGGACTCGGCAACGCGGCCGCCATCGATGAAGTGGACGGTGTCGCCGACCTCCTCGGCAAACTGGATCTCATGCGTCACCACCATCATCGTCATCCCCTCCCGCACCAGATCGCGCATGACGGCCAGCACCTCGCCGACCAGTTCGGGATCAAGCGCGGAGGTCGGTTCGTCGAACAGGATGAGCGAGGGACGCGCGGCGATGGCGCGGGCAATGGCGACGCGCTGCTGCTGACCGCCCGAGAGTTGGGCCGGATAGGCGCCCGCGCGGTCGAGCAGGCCGACCCGGTCGAGCAATTCTCGGCCGCGGTCCTCGGCCTCGCGACGCCCCTGGCCCAGCACCATGCGGAGGCCCGAGGTGACATTGTCGAGCGCCGTCATGTTGGGGAAGAGGTTGAACCGCTGGAACACCATGCCGATGCGCGCCCGCCGCGCGGCGGTGACGCGCGGGCGCGCCTCGTACCACGCATCGCCCCGCTTCTCGGCTCCAACCAGATAGTCCTCCACCCACAACGCGCCGTCATTGTAGGTTTCGAGGCTGTTGACGCAGCGAAGCAGCGTGCTTTTGCCCGACCCCGACGGGCCGATGATGAACGATGCCTCGCCGCGGCGAACCGTGAGATCGATGCCCTTCAGCACCAGATGCGATCCGAAGGCCTTGGTCAGGCCCTTCATGCGAACGATGTCGTCCTGATGGTTTTCCTGCACGAACGTCATCCGAGATTGGGCCGCGGCAGCTCGCGACCGGCGGTGCTGAGGCCGCGTGCGAGATAGGTTTCCAGGCGGGACTGGCCGAACGAGGCGATGGAGACGAGGAACAGGTACCAGAGCGAGGCGACGATCAGCATCTCGATGACATAGAAGGTCTGCGAGGCGATGCTTTGCGTCGTGCCGAGGATCTCGCGTGTTCCGATGACATAGACCAGCGACGTCGCCTTCAGGAGGTCGATGGCAAGGTTGCCGGCCGCCGGAACGATGACCCGGACCGCCTGTGGCAGCACGATGCGCAGCAGCGCGCGGGTCGGCGTCATGCCGATCGACAGCGCCGCTTCGGTCTGGCCATTGTCGACCGCGATCAGCCCGCCTCGTATGACCTCGCACATGAAGGCGCTGACATTCAGCAACAGCCCGAGCAGGGCCGCCGTCGTCGGGGTCACCAGGCTGTTGATGGGAAGCGACAGGCCGCCGATGGTCACTTGCGGCAGAAACAGGCCGAGATTGAACCAGAAGACGACCTGCACCAGAACCGGCGTGCCCCGAAAGAACCAGACATAGGCGGAGGCGATGGTTTCGAGCACGCGGTTGTGCGAGATGCGCATCGCCGCGAGGATCGTCCCCAGCACCATGGAGCCGAGCAGGGATACGAGGGTCAGCATCAGCGTCATCGCCACACCGTTCAAGACGGCTGGAGCGAAGAGATATTCGACGATGACATTCCAGCGGATCCGGCCGCTGCCGATAACGATCTCTGCCATGCCGAGCACGACGATGAGCGCGAGCGCCGCCAAAGCGGCGTTCGCGAGGCGCGGGGCCAGCCTGCGGTGGATCCGCAGGCCGGTATTAGCAGTGTTCATGGGACTCATCATGACCCCGCGGCGGCGTTCGATCAGAACAGCGGCGCGTTGAACGTGAAGGCCTTGACGGCGCCGTCGCCGACGCTCCACTTGTCCATGATCTTCTGGTAGCTGCCGTCTTCCTTCATCGCCTGCATGGCGCCGCCAACGGCAGCCATGAGATCGGTCTGCGACTTCGAGAAGGCGATGCCCTGGTTCGCCGGGGCGAACAGCGGAACGGGCGAGAGTTCGAGCTGGGTCTGGATGCCTTCTGTGGCGGTCTTCAGCGTGTAGTTGCTGACGCCATAGGTGTTCATCGTCGCATCCGCCTGGCCGCTGGCCACGGCGAGGTAAGGGCCGGTCTGGTCGGCGGTTTCCGACAGGATGACCGGGCTCTTGCAGGTCTTGTTCAACTTCTCGACGATGTCGGGGAACAGCGAGCCGGTGACGATGGCGACTCGCTTGCCGCACAGATCCTCCATCACCTTGATGCCCTGCGGATTGCCCTTCGGCACGATGACGCCTGAGCCTTCCTGCGAATAGGCGATGAAGTTCACGACGTCTTCGCGCTTCTTCGTGTCGGCCATGGCGCTCAGATAGAAGTCATAACGTCCGGATTCGACGCCCGGGATGCCGGCCGTGAACTGGATGACGTCCCATTTGACGGTGAGGCCGAGCCGCTTGGCGGCTTCGTTGATGAGATCCGCGTCGACGCCCTTCACCTCGCCGCTCGCCGCATCGACGAAGACCCAGGGGGCATTGCCGTCGGTGGTGGCGACGTTGAGCGTGCCGCGGCTCTTCACCGCTTCCGGCAGGTGCTTCACCATATCCGGCGTCGCCGGCATGTTCGGCGTGATCGTCACCGTCTGCGCCAGCGCAGCTCCGGTCGACAGAAGGGCAACGGTTGCAGCACCGAGAATGCGGACGAGGCCGCCTCGCATGGCGAGAACATTCATTGAAAGGCTCCTTTTGAGCTCATTGGGAAGGCAGCAAAAGGGTAACTCGTTTTCTCTTTAATGTGCAATAGAGTTTCTCTTAGGATATTTGCATTCGTGTCGATGCCGGCGCGGGGCACGGCGAGGCCGGACGTGCTGACGGACTCGTCGCTGAAGGCTTCCCGATGGCGCCTCAGCGCCAGCTCCTCGCGGCCGAGCGACTTGCACACGGACGAGGGATCTTGCCGCTCGATCGCGATATGCGAATCTGGCGCGAGATGGGCTATGACGGCTGTCTCTGCCGCGATCTTCCGGGAGGAGTATCGGGACGATGCGGTCGAGACCGTCGTCCGCGGCGCCGTGACGCGTTCGGCCGGGAGCTCCCGCGCTGACGAGTCCGGAAAACCGGACTGCAACAAGGGTGGAAACCAAACCTATGAAAATCGGATTCTATACATCGACCCTCGGCGATCGCCCGATCGACGAAGTGATCGATTTTGCGGCGGATGAGGGTTTCGAGGCGATCGAGATCGATGTCCGCAGCCATATCCCGTCGCCGGCCGATCTCGGCCCGATCGTCGAGAGGGCTCGCGCCAAGGGGCTCTTCGTCTCGTCGGTGACGCTGTTCGGCAATCAGATGGAGCCGGACGACAGTGCGCGCACCGAGCTCCGGGCAACGACCAAGGCCTATCTCCGCGCTGCAGCGGACGCCCAGGTGCCGATCTTCGTCTTCTTCGCCGGCCGCGACCCGAATGTTTCGGAAGACGACAACTATGCCGGGTTCGCCGCCTGGACGCGGGAACTGCTGGTGGAGACAAAGGATTCGCCGATCCGGCTGGTGCTCGAGAACTGGCCGGGCCCGGACAAGAAGTTCATCGCCGTCAACCCTGTCGGCTGGCGCAAATTGTTCGCGCTGGTGCCGGATCCGCGGCTCGGCCTCGAATTCGATCCGTCGCATCTGATCTGGCAGGATATCGACCCGATGGCGGCGCGCAAGGAATTCGCCGGCCGCATCGCCATCCTTCATGCCAAGGACACGGTCCTCAACCGCGAGATCATCGAGGCAGCCGGCAATCCCTGGTTCCGCTATGTCCTGCCCGGTCTCGGCCTGCTCGACTGGAAGGCGTTCCTGGCAGAGGCCCGCGCCGACGGCTTCGATGACGTGCTCTCGATCGAGCACGAGGACAATGATTTCGGCTGGCCGAAGAAGGATCTCGAGGCCCGCCGCGAAGGCCATCGCGTCGCCCTGGCGAACCTACGCAAGGCGCTCGCCTGAGCGCATCGCCTGCCCGGTCGTGCCGAGCGGCCTGATCTTCCCCGGTAGGGTCCGGCGAAGATCAGGCCGCCCGGAGCAACCAGATCCGCCCTTTGACCGACGCTATTCTTTCGGTCGAACCGTCAGGCCGAAGAAGTTCTGGACTGCGATGCCGCGCCGAAGCATCTTTCATCGAAGAAGCACTGCCGGTTGAGCGATGGTGATTCTGAGGGAGCGCGGGCGGGAGCTTCGAACGAAGCAGGCCAATCAAGACGGATGAACATCGGGAGGAATCGCGCCAGCAGCGCGACCGTTGGTCAACCGGTAAGCAAGAAACCATGCATGGGAGGAAACAACATGGTGAAGTACATCCGACAGCTCCTAGCGACGACGATCGCCGTGGGCGCACTGGCGACGGCCGCGCATGCGGCCGGTCCTGAAATCGTCGCGGGGCCAAGTGCCGACCCCATGTGCTTCAAGCCGTGGGCGGCGGAGACCAAATTCTTCAAGTTCCCGAAGAAGGAAGGTCCATACCGGATCGCGCTCGCCAACGGCTTCATCGGCAATACCTGGCGCATCCAGATGATCCAGACGGCCAAGGCCTATGCCGAGCAGCCGGACGTCAAGGCAAAGCTCAAGGAATTCAAGGTCGTATCAACCGGTGACGACGTCGCCGCGCAGATCGCCGCCGTCGACAACTTCATCAATTCCGGCTACGACGCGATCATCGTCAACGCCCAGAACCCGACCTCCTTCAAGCCGGTGATCAAGCGTGCCAAGGCTGCCGGCGTCGTGCTCGTCGCCTTCGACAACACGCTCGACACCGACGAGGCGATCAACGTCAACGTGAACCAGAAGGGGCTCGGCGAGCTCTGGGGCCAGTGGCTGGTCGATCATCTGCCCGACGGCGGCAAGGTGCTCGAGGTGCGCGGCGTGACCGGCACGTCGGTCGATCGTGATCGCCATGAAGGTATCCAGGAGGTTCTCGGCAAGTCGGGCAAGAAGTTCGAGACGGTCGAGGTCATCGGCCGCTGGGACGATGGCACGGCCCAGAAGGTCACGGCCGATGCGGTCGCCGTGCACAAGAAGTTCGACGGCGTCAGCGTGCAGGGCGGCTCGACCGGCACCGTGCGCGCGCTGATGGATGCGGGCCATCCGTTCGTCCCCGTCGGCGGCGAAACGGAGAACGGCTTCCGCAAGCTGTGCGCAGAGCATTCAGCCGATGGCCTGAAATGCACGTCGGCGGGCAGCGGCCCGGCCCAGGTTGCCGTCGCGATCAAGACGGCCATCGCGGCGCTTGAAGGCGATGTCGTGCCGCAGTCGATCGCGCTGCCGCTCGCCATCGATCACGATCCGGACTTCAAGGATGGCGTGAACTTCTATTCGAAGGAATCCGACAACTTCTTCGTCGGCAATTCCTTCCCCGACTGCGGCATCAACTTCACGGCGCAGGAGATCATGGGGCAGAGCAAAGAGAACCAGTAAGTTCTGCTGGCCTCGACCGGCGGGCCGCCTCGGCCCGCCGGTTCTCTTGTCCTCCAGCGCAGCGGATTTCTCCCTTGCATGACCGGAAGCCCTATCTCGAGCTGAAGCAGATCTCGAAGCGCTATGGCGGCGTTGCTGCGCTGACGGACGTCGATTTCTCGGTCTATCCCGGCGAAATCCAGGCCGTTCTTGGCGAAAATGGCGCCGGCAAGTCCACGCTGATCAAGATTGCTTCCGGCGTCACCGATCCGACCGAGGGCGAGGTCCTGATCGAGGGCAAGCCCGTCCGTTTCAAATCGCCGACCGAGGCGATGCGTGCCGGCGTCGTCTGCGTGTTCCAGGAACTGTCGCTGCTGCCGGAAATGACGGTCGCCGACAATCTCTCGATCGTCGACCCGCCGAAATGGTTCGGCATGATCGACGCCAAGGGGCAGCGCGAGCGCGCCAGGGCGCTGTTGAAGCGTGTCGGCTGCGAGGATGTCCATCCGCTGGAGCTGGTGCGCGACCTGCCGCTGTCGCGTCGCCAGATGGTGGAGATCGCCAAGGCGCTCGGCCGCAATCCGCGCATTCTCATCCTCGACGAGGCGACCTCGGCCCTCACGGCCGACGATGTCGAACGCGTCTACGGCATCATCCGGGAGTTGAAGGCGTCCGGCGTCGGCATTCTCTATGTGTCGCATCGCATGCGCGAGATCGAGGCGCTGGCCGATACGGCGACCGTCTTCCGCAATGGCCGCAAGATCGAGACCTTCCCGAAAGGGGCACGCTCTGTCGATGCCATCATCGAGATGATGATCGGCCGCGAGGTCACGCACCAATATCCCGAAAAGCCGCAGCCGGCGGCCGACAGGCCGGTCGCCCTGGCAGCCGCCCATCTCGCCTGGGGCCGCGAGATCCAGGATATCTCGCTTACCCTGAGGAAGGGCGAAATCGTCGGCCTTGGCGGCCTCGATGGCCAGGGTCAGCGCGAACTGCTGCTGGCGCTGTTCGGCGTGCTCAAGGGCGTTTCGGGAACCGTCGCCGTCGATGGCAAGCCGCTGATGCTCGACGGCCCGCGCAAGGCCATGCAGGCGCCGCTGCCGATGGCGCTGATCCCCGAGGATCGCAAGACCGAAGGCCTGATGCTGCCGATGAGCGTCAGGGACAACATGACGCTCGCCGCGCTGCCGCGTCTCGCCGGCCGCTTCGGTGTCGATGCCGACAAGGAAAACGCCGCCGTCAAATTGATGGTCGATCGGCTGCGGGTGAAGACGCCGGATCTGCTCGCCCCTGTCTCGGCCTTGTCGGGTGGCAACCAGCAGAAGGTGGTGCTGGCGAAATGGCTCATGACGGAACCCGGCATCATCCTGTTGAATGATCCGACGCGCGGCATCGATGTCGGCACCAAGCAGGAAATCTATCGCCTGATGCGGGAGCTGGCCAATCAGGGGGCGGCGATCCTGTTCTATTCGACCGACTATGCCGAATTGATCGGCTGCTGCGACCGCGTGCTTGTCGTCTATGACGGCCGCATCCGCCGCGAGCTGGCCGGAGAAGACCTCAATGAGCGCAATCTGCTGCAGAGCGCCCTCAATATCGACGCGACGGAGCGGGCCGCATGACATCAAGTGGCGTTAGGCGCGGTGCCCTCGGCAACTGGCGCTTCTGGCTCGCTCATAATTCCGGCGTCCTCACCGCCGCGGTGCTCTTCCTGGCGATGTTCACGCTCTACATCTCCAATCACAGCGCCGGACTGACCCCGGCCGTCGCCACCACCGCCGCCAACAAGGCGGTTCTGCTGGCGCTGGTCGCCATGGCGCAGACCCTGCCGGTCCTGACCCGTGGCCTCGATCTTTCGGTCGGCATGGTTTTCGTGATGGCCAACTGCATCGCCTCGGTTATCGTCGTCGGCACGGTCGGGGAGGGCATGCTGGGCATTCTCGCCGTGCTGGCGATCGGCGCGCTGGCCGGTTTCATCAATGGCGCCATCGTCGTGTGGGGGCGGCTGCAGCCGATCATCACGACGCTCGCGACCGGCGCGGTCTATTACGGCATTTCGCTGTTCGTGCGTCCTGGCCCGGGCGGCGACGTCCAGTCCGATATCGCCGATCTTCTCACCGGACAGGTTTTCGGCGTCGTTCCGGCCGCCCTGGTCGTGCTTCTCGTCGTCGTTCTGGTGGTGTGGATCCCCTATCGCCGCTCCGTCCTCGGTCGCGCCGCCTATGCCGTCGGCTCGAACGAGCAGGCGGCCTACATGTCCGGCGTCCCGGTGCAGAGGGCGAAGCTGCTGGCCTATACGCTGGCCGGCCTGCTTGCCTCGATCGCCGGGCTGATGCTCACATTCAACACCTATTCGGGCGAGGCATCGGCGCCGATCGCCGGCAGCTATACGCTGAACTCGATCGCGGCCGTCGTCATCGGTGGCACCTCGCTGTTCGGCGGCTGGGGCTCGGCCATCGGCTCGATCTTCGGCGCCTTCGTCCTGCGGACGATCGAGGACCTCCTGTTCGTCTTCGATCTGCCGCCGCTCTGGCAGCCGCTGTTCCAGGGCGTCGTGCTGCTGATCGCGGTGAGCCTCGGCGCCTACCGCATTTTGCGTGTCCGCAATCGTCTGGAGCTCTTCTCGTGACCGGCGTCGACATCGGATCAGCGCGCGCGCCGACGCTTGCAGAGCGGCTCGGCATCGACCGCTCGGTCGCGATCGCGTTTGCCTGCATCCTGCTCATCCTGGCAGGCGGGGCCATGTATTCCCGCGAGTTCCTGTCGCCGGAATATCTGTTGCAGCAATTGCAGGTCGGCGCGTTCCTCGGCATCATCGCCTCGGGCGCGATGATGGTGATCCTGCTCGGCCATATCGACCTCTCCATTCCCTGGGTGGTGACGCTCGGTGCGATGATGGCAACGGCGATGGTCGGCTGGGGTGGCGCGGCCGGCGTCTGGCTTTGCATTCCGTTCGGCGTCTTCTGCGGCGCGGTGATCGGGGTGCTGAACGGTCTGGGCGTCGCCTATCTGCGGCTGCCGTCGATGATCTTCACGCTCGGCATGAACGCGGTCGTCCAGGGCCTGATGGTCCTGCATACGGGCGGTTTCGCGCCGCTCGACCAGGCGACGGAGGCGATGCATTTCATCGCCGTGCAGCGCAGCCTGTTCGGCATTCCCAACGCCCTGTTCGTCTGGGCGCTGGTCGGCTGCTTGGTCATCTATGTGCTGAAGCGGACGGCTTTCGGCCGGACCGTCTATGCCGTCGGCAACCGGGAATCCGCGGCCTATCTCTCCGGCGTCAACACCAACCGCGTGCTGATCGGCTGCTTCGCCTTTTCCGGCGCCATGGCGGCCTTTGCCGGCGTGCTGCTCGCCGGCTATTCCAACAAGGCCTATCAGAACATGGGCGACGCCTATCTGCTGCCGGCGATCGCGGCCGTGGTGCTGGGCGGCACCAACATTCTCGGCGGGCGCGGCAATTATCTCGGCACCATCGCCGGCGTCATCCTGATCACGCTGCTTCAATCCATCCTTTCTGTGATGCAGATGCCCGAAGCCGGGCGGCAGGTGATCTATGGCTGCGTCATCATCGGGATGCTGCTGATTTACGGGCGAAGCGCCAAGGCGCGGAGCTGATGCGCCGGCGCTGCCACGCACGCTTCACGAGAAGCGCCAACCGGTCTTGAACCGGGCGGTTTCGCAACTGTGGAGTTCTGCGCCGCCGGGGCGCAACCGGCGTGCGGATCGTCCCGCCAAGCATTGACGGCCCGGCATGCGACAGCCATGAACGCTACGCCATACCGGGGGGAGAGCCGATCATGGACGCAAGCGTGGCAACGGCGGCGAATGAGCAGCGCATCTACGCGAAGGTGGCGCGGCGGCTCATTCCGTTCATGATGCTGCTCTATCTGGTCAGTTTCCTCGACCGGGTGAATGTCGGCTTCGCTGCGCTCACCATGAATGCGGATCTCGGCCTTTCGCCTGAGATCTATGGCTGGGGCGCCGGCATCTTCTTCATCGGCTATTTCCTGTTCGAGGTGCCGTCCAATCTGGTGCTCGAGAAGGTGGGCGCGCGGCTGTGGATCTGCCGAATCATGATCACCTGGGGCCTCATCTCCGCCGCCACCGCCCTCGCCACGGGTCCGACCTCGTTCTTCATCCTTCGCTTTCTGCTCGGCGCCGCCGAGGCCGGTTTCCTGCCCGGCATGATCCTCTATCTCGGCTACTGGTTTCCGCTCGCCATTCGGGCGCGCTACATCGCCCTGTTCATGGCGGCCGTGCCCATCGCCAGCGCGGTCGGCTCGCCGCTCTCGGGCCTGGTGATGGGAACGCATGGCCTTTTGGGGCTCGCCGGCTGGCAGTGGCTGTTCATCATCGAAGGGCTCCCCGCCACGCTCCTCGGCCTTGCGGTGCTGGTCCTGCTCCCCAACGGCCCTGCCGATGCGCGCTGGCTGGACGAGGATGAGCGCCGGATCATTGCAGCGAAGCTCTCGGCGGACCATGCTGCAAGCGGTTCGGCGACGCGGCATGGCCTGTGGCCGGCGCTGCGCGATCCGCGCGTGCTGATGCTGGGCCTCATTTATTTCGGGCTCGTCGTCGGGCTCTATGGCATCGGCCTGTGGCTGCCGCAGATCATCCAGGCGCTCGGCTATGACACGCGCCAGATCGGCTTCATCCTCATTCTGCCCTATGCCGTCAGCGCGCTCGCCATGCTGCTTTGGGGCCGGCATAGCGACCAGACCGGCGAGCGGGTGGTGCATGTGGCGGCAGCAGCCTTCCTTGGCACGGTCGGTCTCGTCGCCAGTGTCCACGTCTCCTCGCATGTCCTTGCCATCATCGCCGTGACCTTCGCCTCCGTCGGCATCTATGCGGCCCTCGGCCCCTTCTGGGCCGTGCCTCCGCTGTTTCTGCGCGGTACCGCGGCCGCAGCCGGCATCGCGCTGATCAATTCGATCGGCAATCTCGGCGGTTTCGTCGGCCCTTATGCGGTCGGCTTCATCAAGGAGAGCACCGGCCGGTTTACGGCAGGCTTCGAACTGCTTGCCGCTGTCGTCTGCACTGCGGGGCTGCTGGCGCTGCTGCTGCGCGTCATGCTGCGGCGGCGCGGAACGCTGTCTGTTCCCGCTCGGCAGTCTCATAGGAAGCCTCTGACCTGAACTGAGCGTGCCGGAGCGCATCGCGGACGTTTTCAGGGGCGGCCTGTTCAGCTGGCCCTGATGAGACCCGTTCCCATCAGGATGAACGAGGGGATCACGTCCTCGCCGTACAGCCCGGTGAAGTGCGCGATCATTCCTCGCATGATATTGCCGCGTGCCTGCATCTGGATGAGGTGACGTACCGAGGTCATGTAGGTGTAGGCGAGTGCGTTGCGCGCGCCTTCGGAACCGGCGGCGAGAAGCACATCCGTGGTCGCCTGCGGGAGCTTCTCGCCGGGAGGCGTGACCAGCACGCCGATCAGCCGGCTGAGATCGGGCGGGCTGTGCGGGCTTTCGAAGGGGATGGCCGCCACTTCGGCCTTCAGCATCTTGCGGTCATCGGCGGCCAGCAGCGCGATGCACTTCAGGACCTGCATGTGCAGATGGAATTCGGAACCGGGATCCGCCATCTCGATGCCCCGATCGAAGAAGGCCAGCGCGGCGGCGAAATCGCCGCGCGCCTGCCGCAGTTGCCCGAGCACCGGCAGGGCCGCGGCCGAGTCCGCCGTACGGTCGAAGGCCCGCTCCGCAAGGTCCTCGGCAAGCTCGCGATGGCCGCGATCGACGAAATAGAGCAGCTTGGCAGCGGCCAGCATCAGCAGCGGGTTGGCCTCGATCAGTGGCAGGCAATCGAGCACCGTCGCCTCGATCTCGTTTTCGATCGCGTCGCGCTCCTCGCGGCCGATGCCGGTGAAGGGATTCGTGAGGACGAGGCGCGCAAACAGATGGAGGCACCATTGCAGGGCAAGGTCGGCGCTGGCCGGATTCTGCGCCCGTGCCTCCCGCAATTGCAGACCCTTTTCCAGCCATTTCGGATTGGAGGCTGACAGCAGGGTCGACGCCGCGCGGAGACGGATTTCGAGCGGCTGGTCGATTGGCGTGCCAAGCCCCTCCGAAGCCTCGGCGAGATTGCGCCGCAACGCCTCGACAATGCCGGTCGAGGCGCGTTGCACCTCCGACATCCGCGAGGTCATGGCTGCACCACCGAGCTCGAGTCGGAAGGCGCGGATGATGCGGCGTGACGACCCCTCCCGCAGCGTGGCGGTGCAATCCAGCCGGGCCGCGTTGCGCTGGAAGCTCACCTTCAGGACATAGCGCATTCCCTGCAACGACGGGCCCTCATCCCGCCCCAGGACCACGACGGTTTCGCCCGCGCCGAGTTCGGACGCGATCTGGTCGCGCATCTGCCGGGCGATGGTGTTCGCCTGTTCGACAAGACGATCGTCCTGCGTCGAGACGACAGCAACGATCGCCAGGAGGCCGCTGCTCGGGATCGAATCGGGCGCCGGGGCAGCGGCGGGCTGCTCCGTTGCGATCCAGACATAGCCCTCGCCATATTGGGTGGCGATGAAACGGGGTGATCTTGCGCTGTCGCCGAGCTTGGTGCGCAGGCGGTTGACGAGGAAGTCGACATTGCGGTCGGACGCGTCCGCCTGGGTCGGGGCGATCGCATCAAGCAACTGGCCGCGCTGCATCAGGCGGTGGGGATTGCGCGTCAGCGCGAGAAGCAGCGCGCGCTCGCTTCGCGTAAACCTGATCTGCTCTCCATTGCGATGGGCAAACAGGCAGGTGTCGTCCAGGACGACATCGCCCAACACCAGACCGCCCGTCGGCGGCATCTCACGTCTCATCTGAACCTGCCCTCAGACTGCCGGTCGTAGCGGCAGATACAATTCGAAACATGAGCTGGCAGAATGTCCGAAGCGCAACGCCGGGTCGAGCGGATAACGCAGTCTCCGGCAGTTCATGAAGCGACGGCGTTCGCGCCACGCCTGCGGCGGCCGAATCCGAGATGAGATGTCTGCCGGAAGCGGCGGGAGAGGCGGCGCGGTTGTTCATGAATCCACTCGCCATTCGAATGACGGCTGCTTTCAAATAATGGACAAACAATCGCCTGTTATACGGCCGGTCTTAACCAAGAAAGGCTGCGCCGACATCGCGTCCGGCCGTTCGGCCTTCCTCCTCTGCACCCAGCCTGCCTGCGATCGGAGCCCATCATGCCGCACTCGAAAAGCCGTTCGATCAAGCAGCGCGCGGGCTCCTTGCCGATGCATCTTCCGAGCCATGACTTGCGAAATGAAGGATGGCTGACACGTCGCCGCCGCAACCTCCTGACTGGAGCCGCGATCCTGTCGGCGGCCGCGACGGGCACGCTGATCGCTGGCCCGGCCTACGCCGACAACTGGAATGTTTCTGATTCGAACGGGCTGTATCGTGCTGTGGCCAACGCCAGGAACGGCGACACCATCACCTTCACGACGAACATCACACTGACGTCGAACCTGCCGACGATGGCCAAGAGCGTGACAATCAATGGCGGCAACTACACGCTGTCTGGGGGTGGCCAGTATCGCGGTCTCTCCGTCGAGCCGAATCCGAGAATCCAGCCTGGCCCGATTTCCGTTGCGATCAACAATCTGGCCATCGTCGATACGAAAGCCGTCGGCGGCAACGGCGGCGATTCCTACCGTGGGCAGTATGACGGCGGCCAGGGCGGCGGCGCGGGCGGGGGCGGCGCGGCGCTCGGCGGCGGCCTCTATGTCGGCGCGGCCGCAGCCGTGACCATTTCCAATGTTTCCTTCTCCCGCGACAACGCGACTGGTGGTGCCGGCGGAAATATCGGCTCGACGCTCGGCGGCGCCTATGGCGGCGGCGGCGGCGGTGGCTCGACGGGCGATGGCGGTAACGGCAAGGTGCTGGGCTATGGCGGCGGTGGCGGCTATGGCGGCGGCGGCTATGGCGCAAGCTCAGGCGGCATCGGTTCATACAGGGCCGAGCCCGGATCCCTCGGCGGGGGCGGTGGTGGCGGCGGCAATGGCAACGGCGGCGGCGCCGCTGGAGGACTGGGCGGCGGCGGCGGTGGGGGCGCCTCAGGCGCGAGCGGAATTGGCGGTCTCGCCGGACTCGGCGGCGGTGCTGGCAGTCGCGATGGCGCCGGCGGCGGCGGCGGCGGTCTCGGCGGTGCGGTCTATGTCGATCCGAAAGGCAGCCTTGTTCTGGCTGGCACGCTCGGCATTGCGGGAAATTCCGTCGCCGGGGGTGCTGGGGGCGGCGGAAGGGGCAATGACGGCCAGGTGGGCAAGGGCTATGGCTCCGGCATCTTCTATTCGGGGCCCGGCTTTCTGACCTTCGCGCCGGGCGTTGGCCAGATCCAGCGCGTCAGCGACGTGATCGCAACGGTTGACGGCGTCAACGGCGGCAGAGGCGAAGGTTTCTACATCGTCAAGAATGGCGCGGGCACGACGGTCCTGACCGGCCAGAACGCCTATGCCGGATATATCATCGTCAATGCCGGAACATTGCAGGGCAACACATCCAGCCTCTTGAGCGGCATCCGCAACGAGGCGTCGCTGGTCTTCGACCAGGCGGCCGATGGTCGCTTCAATCATCAGCTCACAGGCCGCGGTTCGCTGACCAAGACGGGAGCGGGCTCACTCACCCTCGGGGTCCCGAACGCCTATACCGGCGCGACCACGGTGAACCAGGGGGCTCTGCTGCTCGGTGCGTCCGGCGCGCTTCCCGACAGCACGGCCGTCACGCTGAATGGCGGGGTGCTCGGCGTCGAGAGCGCAAAGGCAACGTCCGGTGCCCCTGTCACCATCGGATCGGCTGCCGGCAGCGGGCTCTATGCCGGCAAGGACGGACAGTTGACGCTGAACGGCGTGGTGAGCGGCAGTCCGCTGGTCAAATCAGGGTCCGGCGAGGTGACGCTTGGTGGCGCGAACACGTTCACCGGCGCGACGGTCAATGGTGGCGTTCTCCGCTTCACGACCGATGCCAATCTCGGCACGGCGCTCGGCCCGATCACCGTCACCAATGGCGGCAGCGTCGGCACCACCGAGGCCGTTCCGGCCGACTTCACGATTACCCGGCCGCTGATCGTGGATGGCAGCGGCGGCGTGGACGTTGCCCTGCATCCCGTCATCTGGTCAGGGCCTGTCTCGGGCGCAGGCGCCTTCATCAAGAGCGGCCCGGGCGAGCTCTGGCTGGCCGGCTCCAACACCTACTCCCGTGGCACGAACATCGATGAAGGAACAATCAGGGTCGAGTCCGACGCCGCCTTGGGCGCCTCGGGTACCAATATCAATCTCGATGGCGGCGCGCTGCGCGCGTCGCAAAGTTTCAAGACGCAACGCGGCGTCTCGCTTGGCAGGCTCAACGGCACGTTCAATGTCGACCCGGGTCAGCGGCTCGAGCTCGCAGGTCCAGTCAGCGGCGCGGCCCTCGCCAAGGTCGGGCCGGGGACGCTGGTGCTGAGCAGCGGCGCCAACAGCTACAATGGGCCGAACTATGTGAATGGCGGCGTGCTCGAGGGCAACAGCAGTTCGATCCGCGGCAAGATCATCTTTGATTCGAACGCAGACAACCCCGTCCCCCGCTCCGTGCGCTTCCAGCAGACATGGGATTCGACCTACAACGGCGCCATCTCCGGGCTCGGCAGCGTCGTCAAGGCCGGCGGCGGCCTGCTGACGTTGAGCGCGACCAACACCTATACGGGCGGGACCATCGTCGAGGCGGGCACGCTGCAGGGCGATGCCAACAGCCTGCAGGGTGATATTCTCAATAATGCGTCGGTGGTGTTCTCGCAGAAGACCGACGGCACCTATGCCGGCAACCTGACCGGTCCTGGCCAGCTGACCAAGACTGGCAGCGGCCGGCTCAATCTCACCGGCAATGATTCCGCCGGCGGCACGGCGATCAACGGCGGCATGCTCGCCGTCAACGGCAAGCTCACCAGCAATGTCGTCGTCAACACCAATGGCATCCTGGCCGGCGCGGGCAATGTCGTCGGCAATATCGATCTCAAGGGCGGCGAGATCGCGCCGGGCAATTCGATAGGCACGGTGCATGTCAGTGGCGACCTGCTCATGGAGCCGCAGTCCGACTATCATGTCGAGATCAACGGCGCTTCGAGCGACCGGATCGAGGTCGGTGGCCAAGCGACGATCCTCTCCTCGCGCTTCGAGATCGAACGCTACAATACGGTGGATTCCCCTGTCGTGCCCGGCACGACCTATACGATCCTGACCTCGGGCGGCGGCTTGACCGTGCAGTCGCCGTCGGTGGCCGTCGCCGACTTCCCGTTCATCGATTTTACGCTGAGCGAAGACGGCACCAATGGCTACCTCTCGACGGCACGCAGCGCCGAGCGCTTTGCGGATCTTGCAACGACGCCGAACGAGATCGCGATAGCGAACGCGCTCGATGCGGATGCGTGGAGCCCGGCTTGGCAGCAAGTGGTCGGCGCTGGGGCGGCCGATGCGAGTGCTGCCTTCACCAGCCTCGCCAATGCCTCGATCCATGCCAGCGCCCTCGGCGTCCTCTCCGAGCAGTCGCACTTCCTGCGTGATGCCGTGACCGACCGTCTGCGCGGGGCGATCGGCGGCGAGGAAACAGCGGCTGTCGCCGGCGTCACCAAGGTGCCGGCCGGGACGGCCTATGCGATGTGGGGCCGCGCGCTCGGCAGCTGGGGTTCGGCCGATGGCAACGGCAATGCCGCTGATATCAGCTCTTCGATCGGCGGCCTGATCGCCGGCGTTGACGCCACGGTCGACGGTACCTGGCGCTTCGGCCTTGCCGGCGGCTACAGCCAGAGTTGGTTCTCCTCGCCCGACATCGCCGCCTCCGGCTCCAGCGACAGCTATCACCTCGCGCTCTATGGCGGCTGGCAGGGCCAGTCCGGCTTCGCGCTCCGCGGCGGCGCCGCCTATTCCTGGAATGATGTCGACACGGCACGACAGGTTGCGGTGGTCGGTCTCGCAGGCGCCGCCGAGGGCAGCTACAGCGCGCCGACGGCGCAGGTGTTCGGCGAGGGTGCCTACAAGTTCGACTATGGCAAGGCGGCGTTCGAGCCCTTCGCTAATCTCGCTTACGTGCATATCGACGGCGATGTGAGCGAAAGCGGGACGGCCGCGATGACCGGTTCGACGACGCTCGACACCACCTATACGACGCTCGGACTGCGCGCCTCCGGTCAGCTGGCGACAGGTGTCACGGCGCGCGGCACGCTGGGCTGGCGGCATGCGTTCGGCGATGTCACGCCGGAAACGACGCTTGGCTTCGATCCGGCCTCCGCCGTCGCGCTTTCGGGCACGCCGATCGCCGAAAATGCGCTCGTCACCGAACTCGGGCTCGACTTCGCGGTCAGCAAGAGCGCCACGCTCGGTGTCTCCTATTCAGGGCAGTACGCCGCCGACGCCTATGAGAATTCGGCGCAGGCCAATTTCTCTGTGCAGTTCTGACAGCAGGCGGCGGAAGCCGGCAATCGCAAACCGGGCGGAGACATCATGGCTTCAGCTGCGACGCTCGGACTGGCGCTGTTCCGCCGCAAGCCGGTGCGGTCCATGGCCGAGCAGGCTCTGGCCGATGCGGCGCATGGGACACTGCGCCGGTCGATCGGCCTGTTTCAGCTGGTCATGCTCGGCATCGGGGCGACGGTTGGCAGCGGCATCTTCGTCGCCTTGACGGCCGCCGTGCCGGTGTCGGGACCTGCCGTGATCCTGTCCTTCGTCATCGCGGGCATCACGGCCGGCCTGACCGCGCTTTGCTATGCCGAGCTCGCCTCGACAATGCCCGTCGCGGGCTCCGCCTATTCCTATGCCTATGCGACGCTCGGCGAGTTCTGCGCCTTCGTGGTCGGCGCGTGTCTGCTGCTTGAATATGCCGTGTCTGCCTCGGCCATTGCCGTCGGTTGGGGGCAGTATCTCAACGAGTTGTTCGGTGATGTCACGGGATGGTATATGCCGGATGCCATCACGCAGCCGCCGGGCGAAGGCGGCGTCGTCAACCTGCCGGCTGTGGCGCTGATCGCGATCTGCGCGACGCTGTTGATCCGCGGCGCGAAGGAATCGACGACGGTGAACGCCATCCTCGTCGTGGTGAAGCTGGGCGTGCTGTCATTGTTCGGCGTCATCGCGCTGACGGCCTTCAGGAGCGAGAACCTCGTTCCGTTCATGCCGCTCGGCTGGGCCGGCATCGGCTCCGCCGCCTCGATGATCTTCTTCTCCTATATCGGTCTCGATACCGTCTCGACCGCTGGCGACGAAGCGAAGGATCCGGCACGGACCTTGCCGCTCGCCATCATCATCTCCCTGCTGGTCGTGACGGGTATCTATCTGTTCGTGGCGATCGCCGCCGTGGGTGCGCAGCCCTGGAACGCCTTTTCCGACCAGACCGCCGGCCTTGCCGTGATCCTGCGCAACGTCACCGGCGCGGCGTGGCCGTCGATCCTGTTTTCAATCGGCGCCATCGTCTCGATCTTCAGCGTGACGCTTGCCGCGATGTATGGCCAGACGCGGATCCTGATCGCCATGAGCCGCGACGGTCTCCTGCCGGCGGTCTTCGCCAAGGTGGATCCGGTGACGCAATCCCCCAGGCACAATACGTATATGGTGGCGCTGTTCATCGCCGTTCTGGCTGCGGTCGTGCCGCTGAACGTGCTCGTCAATCTGACCAGCATGGGCACGCTGACGGCGTTCGCAGTCGTTTCGCTCGGCGTCATGATCCTGCGGCGCACGAGACCGGATCTGGAGCGCGGCTTCAAGGTGCCGCTGTTTCCCTTGGTGCCGGTCGCCAGCGTCGCCTTCTGCCTCTACTTGATCATCGAGCTGCCCCGGCTCACTCATCTGCTTTTTCTCGCCTGGATAACCGGAGCGCTGCTTCTCTATTTCGGATACTCATATCGAAACTCGGTGCTCGCGAGGACCTGACAGCCATGAACGATCAAGTGTTGATGTCGGATCGACAGGGGCGCCGCGACGTCAGGATGGCCGCCCGCCTCGGGATTGCCGTGCTGCTCGCCTCTGTCGCGACCCCGCTATTTGCCGGTCCGCTGCCGCCGCAGGTTGCGGGTGTCGCGATCCCCGATGGTCAGATCGAGAGTGCCGTCGCCGGGCTCGACGGGATCGCTGAGATCATCATGAAGCAGAGCGGCGTTCCGGGCATGGCGATTGCGGTCGTTCAGAACGGCAAAACCGTCTATGCCAAGGGCTTCGGCGTCCGCAAGGTCGGCGACCCCGCGCCTGTTGATGCCGATACGGTGTTCCAGGTCGCCTCGCTGTCGAAATCGCTTGCCGGCAGCGTGGTCGCCCATGAGGTGGGGACCGGCGTCGTCGCGTGGGATACGCCGGTGGTCGCCCATCTGCCATGGTTCGCATTGAAGGATCCGTGGGTGACGCAGCATGTCACGATCGCCGATCTCTTCAGCCACCGGTCGGGACTGCCGGAGCATGCCGGCGATGGTCTCGAGGACATCGGCTTTGATCGACGGGCAGTTCTGGAGCGGCTCCGCCTGCTGCCGCTCGACAGCTTTCGCGATACCTATGCGTATACGAATTTTGGACTGACGGCCGCCGCCGAATCCGTGGCTGTCGCCTCAGGGAAGTCATGGGAGGACCTCGCGGACGCGGTGCTCTACAAGCCGCTCGGCATGGCATCGACCAGCTCCCGCTTCGCCGATTTCGAAAAGCGGCCGGATCGCGCCTTCGGTCATGTGAAGGTCGGAGATCGTTACCTGCCAAAGTATCAGCGGCAGCCGGATGCGCAGTCGCCCGCCGGCGGCGTCAGCTCGTCGGTCAACGATCTGGCCCGCTGGATGTCGATGATCCTGGCGAACGGCGAATTTGGCGGCAAGCGGATCATTGCTGAGGAGGCGCTGCTTCCGGCCATCAGCGCTGAAATGATCTCGTCGCCATCCTATGCCGTCGACGCCCGGCCCGGTTTCTACGGCTATGGTTTCGGCGTCGGGATCACGCCGTCTGGCCGCGTCATGCTCAGCCATTCCGGCGCCTTCGCGCTCGGCGCCGGGACCTATTACGCCATGCTGCCGTCGGCCCATGTCGGCATCGTCATTCTCACCAACGCGGCACCGACAGGCGCGGCTGAGGCGATCGGCGCGTCATTCATGGATCTCGTTCAGTTCGGCGCTGTCACCGAGGACTGGTTTGGCTTGTATGGCCCGCGACTGGCCGCTGTCTCCGCGCCAGTGGGCGATCTGGTCGGCAAGTCGCCACCGGACCATCCGGCGCCGGCGGCTAAACTCGCGAGCTATGTCGGTGTCTATGCCAATCCGTATTTCGGCGACGCAGAGGTCACCGAGGTCGGCGATCATCTTCAACTCTCGATCGGACCTGCGGCCAGGACCTATCCGCTCAGCCATTGGGACGGCGGGACGTTCAGTATCCGTCCGTCGAGCGAAAACCAGCCGGACGGCTCGTTTTCATCGGTTGCGTTCGGGCCATCCGGTGAAATGACCATCGGTTACCTCGGCCACGACGGCTTCGGCCGGTTCACCAGGCGCTGACCGGGGAGACCCGCGCGAGCTTCGCTCAGATCGAAGGGGAGGCGAGGTTCGCGCCGATCTGGCGATAATAGGTGCGGAGCCGGTCGGCATCGCCTGCAAACATCGCCGCGACCCACTGATGATAGGCATCGGCAGTTTCGCGGGCGGGCGCCTTGCCGCCGAGGCTGGCCGCGATCAGATGTCCCGCCGTCATTCCCGATAGCAGCGCCTTCAGCACACCGTGCGAGGATGTCGGATCGAGCGTTGCAGATGCATCGCCGACCATGAACCATCCTGGCCCGGCCGTCCGTTCCGCCATGCGCCAGGTCACATCGGCGCCTCGTTCGGGCCCGAGCGCCGCAAGCCCGCGAAGCTCGTCGGGCACCGCGCCGACGGCGCGGCCGCCGAAACGGACGGATGTCCACTGGTAGAGCTCGGGTTTCACCCGCGCCGACCAGGTCCAGCCCGACGCATTGCCGACGAGCAGAGGCGCCGCGTCGCGGGCGGGACACGAGCCCTCGCGATAGCCATAGCGCGCGATCAGCTGCGGCGAGCGCACGACCCCGCCAATGTCCAGCATGCGGCCAAGCCACCGGCTCGCCCCCGTCGCGTCAACGACGATGCGTGCCGAGATCGGACCGGCTGGTGTCATGATGCCGCCGAGGCCGGCTTCGTCTTTAAGGACGCCGGTTGCCGCGCAATCCGTGTGCACGATAACGCCCAATTCGCGTGTCCGGTCGAGCAGCATGGCGTCGAAGTCGGCCCGCCATACCTGAAACCCGTGCCAGGGACCGTTCTGATCCTCGCCAAAGGATTCGAAACGACGCGGCCCGCCCCACTCGATCCAGATCCCCTTATGGCGCGCGCCGACAACCGCGTGCAAACGCTTCGCCAGGCCGAGCTGCGCGAGCAGTGGCTCGATGCCGGGATGCAGCGTCTCGCCGGGCCGGTCACGGAGGCCGGGCTCGCGTTCGCAGAGGACGACGCGCAATCCGCGCGTGGCACAGGCGATCGCCGCCGCGCAGCCTGCGGGCCCGCCGCCGACGACGACTATGTCGGCATCGACGTGTCGGCTATCCATGGACCGTCTTCTCGCTGGATCAGAACGATATTGTCCGAGACATAGGCCCGAGCCTGTTCCAGCACCTCCAGGAGAACGACATTCATGTCGTCCGGATGTGCGCTCTCGTCACCCCAGCGGATAACGTGGAAGGAATAGCGGCGCGTGCCAGAGAGCTGGACGCCGGCAGACTTTTCCGCCGCCAACAGTCCTGCGTCATCAGGTTTCACGCTCTGGAACGAGAGGACCGACCACGCGGCCTTGGCTTGCAACACCTTGAAGGCGGCTGTCTTCTTGTCGAAGTGCTTGAGGAACTCCGGATCATGGATGCCGAGCGCCCAGTAGACGCCAGCCATGGCCATGATGCGCGCGCGATATTCCGGCGTATCGACGCGCGAGGTGAGCGCTGCCGTCATCGTGCCGACCGTGTCGATGTAGTCGACCCTGTAGGCATTGGGATAGGCCACGACCGGCTTGTCGGCCACTGTGATCAGTTTCGGGCCGCGAACGCCATCCCAGGGCAGATAGCTTCCATCCTCCAGCGGCGCGCTGCCAATCTCCTGGTCGGTCAGAGGAATGATCGTCGGATAGGGATAGAATTCCCCGCCGATCCCCTTGTCGGGCGCGAAGGTCCGGGTCGAATCCGGCGCCACGCCAGGCCAATAGGCGCCGAGCGCCGCGCAGAGCTTGGCATCTTCGATGAAGGGCGATCCGAGCCCGTAGCCGGCCATGAACTTCTGCAGCGGCCGGTGCGGGTCGGTGTAGTAGATGCCTTGGCTCGTGTCCCATCCGGGATCGAAAAGACCCGGCGAGCCGTCCGGCAAACCGGTCTTCTGAACTTCCCAGGGTCCGTTCGGATGCTGGACTTCGCCTGCCGCTTCCGTCGGCTGCGTGACGATCGCCGTGATGGTGGTGTCTTCGAGGCTGAAGCCGACCGGCAACGTGATATTGCCGGCCATGCGTGTCTGCGACAGGGCCAGCGGATGGATCGCCCACAACGCATCGCGGATCGGCTCGGGCACCTCGGTCTGCCACCAGACCATGAGATCGCGCTGCGTCACCTTCGGGAAGAAGTCGGGCAGCCCCACCGTGCAATAGGCCGGCAGAATCCAGTCGACGCCGGTCTTCAGCTGCGGGCAGTCCACTTCGACCCAGCCATCGCCGACACCATCGAAATAATGCAGGGCGTCATATCCGCCGGCCTTGATCACGGCATCCATGTCGGGGCGCAGGTTGAGATTTTCGATCTGTCCGTTGGGCAGAACGCGGTGTCGGATATTGATGTATTCAGGCGCCGGGCGCTGCGTGTCGCGAAACGCATCCAGCATATAGCGCGGCTCGCCGGGTGGCGGGTCGGGCGTGCCGACCGGCATGATCTGCATGGCGCCAAGCTGGAGGTTTTCGGGATCCGACGTATAGCGTCCGTCGACCGGAAAGGTCAGCAACCGGCCGTCATATTGAGCCGGCGTCAACAGCGGGTTCGGGCGCGGCTCCAATACGCCATCGCCGAAGTCCGGCCGCTCCGAAAGCGAGCCGATCCTCTCATCCTTGATGGTGAAGGGGAAATTCTCGAGGTCCTCGCCGCGCCAGTTGTTCTTCAGTCCGTTCAGATCGAGGAAGCGATGGAATTGCGCCAGCCCGTCATTGCGCAGCCCGCGTGTCAGCTCGACGCGAAGATCAAGCCCGGCAATGCATTCGCGGCCGCTGAACAGCTTATGGATCGGCACCCAGAACGGCAGATCCTTGTCTTCCGGCAGGACGTCCTGCGGCCCGAAGGCTTCCGAGGCGCCCTGCATCTGAATGGCGAGAAACGCCACGAAACGCCGCGGCACGACGCGGAACTCGAACGGTTGCGCGTCGTCCAGCGGGACGAAGTTGCGCGCGCGACCGTCATAGAGCGGCTCCAGCGTGCCGAGACGCGTGATGCCGGTCCGCGAGAAGCACAGCTCGGCGTGCTTCGAATGAACCGACATCGGCGCGCTCTGGTATTGCGGCGCGAATACGACCATGCCGAGCGGCCTGCCGCCCGCTTGCCGGCGAATGTCCTCGAGGGTCGGCGGCGCGACGCCATACACATAATTCTCGACGGCTTCGATCTCGGCGAGCGTCGGGAACCCGCGCAACGCGTTGCCGCTGCGGTCCGCCACCACGGTCGGCGATGCCAGTGCATGGTAGAGCAGGCTGCGTTCGGGCCGGCCCGCCTCGATGCCCTTCGAGCCGGAGAGCGCGAAATCCCCGAAGCCCGGATAGCTGCGGTCGATGCGGGTCAACCCCTTGCCCAGTTCTGCTCCGAGCGGGTCCGCCTCGATATCGAGCTCTCCGCCGGTCGCATCGAGCAGGAGCTGACGCCATCCGAGCGGGGCGAGCCGCGCGCAGACCGCGCGCACGCGGTCGACAAGGGGGCGATCCTCCCCGGCGACCGCGCCGAGATTCGGAAAGGCGACGAACGCGCCAATCCCCAAGGCAGTCGTCTTCAGGAAGCCGCGACGCGTCACAGCCAAAGACATTTGAATTCCCCCGAAATCCTCCGGCTAACTATATTCGGTCCCGACTGATTTCGTCCATCGATCTCTGTGATCAAGTGGCGCCAATCGAAGGTGTCTTTCTGCCCTGGCAGCACAGGCGGGGAGAATGGCTCGATGCGAGATCTTTCGTCGACTTAACAGGTGGGCGAGGGCACCGCGGCAGCAACTGCATGCCCGCGCCGTGCGCCCCCGGGCGCCCGTCGCCAGCCTCACCGCAGCAGAGGATTGTCGCCGCGCCACCAATGCGCGAAGGGATCGGATTGGAGGATCCGGTCCATCGTCTCACGGCGCCGGAGTCACCGACCAGCTCGTTTCGTCGTGATATCGGTTCGGACTGCGCTCCTCATCCCAAGGTTGGGCTTAGCTCCTACGGAAGGGCATGAGGAGACATTGCCGGCTGGCGATCGGTGGCTTGCTGCGCGGGTCCGTCAGCCCGTGAAGTTCGTAGCCCTTGCCAGGAGCAGGACCAGCTCGACCTGACGGTGCGTTTCGGTCTTTTCGAAGATCTGCTTCAGCACCGATCGCGCCGTCTCGCGGGCGATACCGAGCGCCGACGCGGCTTCGGCGAGGTCTTCGCCCGTTGCGAGCCGAACCGCCAGCCGCGCCTCGCCAGGGGTTAGCCCGAACAAGCGCCGCAGAACCCGCTCGGGCGGCATCGGACCCCTGCCAAGCGTCGTGAAGACGAGAACCGTCGTCGAGCGCGGGAAGAGGTCGGCCGCATTCCCGGAGACCGGCATGAGATCGACATGGAGGCGGGAGCCCCTGCTTGTTCCAACGAGGACAGGCCCCGGCAATGCCTCGCGGCGGATCGCAGCCCGGATGAAGGCCTGCAGGTTGAGGTCCTGGTCGGCCTCAGCGGCGACCAGCATGCCGGCGCGCAGCAACAGCTGCTGACCGATCAGTTGCTCGGCATGCCGGTTCAATCGAATGACCTTGCCGCGCCAGTCGAGCAGCGCCGCGCCTCGGCCGATCATGTCGATAGCATCCATGCCGGCGACGAGCCGGGAGCGGTCGAAAGCCTCGGAGAGATGAATCAGCCGCCGGAAATGCGGCGCCAGCCGCTCGAGGCGAGCGGCATCGGTGCGATCGAAGTGACCCTGACCTTGGCCCTTCAGAAGTGGAAGGCCCCAGGGGCTGCCGGCGACATCGACACCCACCACGGCGAAGCCAGGGAAGCCGAACTGGAGGTAGAGCTCATTATAGAGCCGCGACTTCCTCCGCTCGTCGTCGGTCGCGATGTCATGTTCCAGCACGACGCGTTTGCCGCGGTCGATCATGGGACCGCCGCGCTCGGCGCGATAGTGGTGCAGGAACCAGTTGCCGCGGACATACTCGTCGAGCAGATCGCCAAAGTCGCGCGATGCCGGCATCGCAAGAAACGGCTTGTCGGGATTGCGGCCGTCCGCGCTGGTCGGATCCGGATTGCGCGGATAGAACATCATGCAGGCGGCGTCGAGCGAGCGTGCGAGGCCGTGTAGCGCGTCTCCCCATTGCTCCGGTGCGACGACGGCGTCGTAGCACCGCTCGACGGCCCTCTCCACAGCATCGTCGTTCATTGTCCGGACCCCATAGGTGCCAGCGCTCAGAACCGTCCGCACCGAAGCGTGGCGGCTTCCCCGCGTGCACGTCAAGTCCGAAGTCCATCCGGCAATGCCTGCATCGCCGGACGGATCGCTTTCGATGGTGAGGCGATGGGGTCAGGACTTGCCCCAGCCGGCCAGCAGCTTCTTCGCTTTGGCCGAGAACCTGTCTCCCGACAAGAATGCCTTGGCGGTCTTGCCGTCGGCCGTGACCCAGAAATAGTCGGGCTTGTCCTGGCCCTTCAGGCCAAATGCGACCTTGAACGTGATCTTGCCGTCCTTGGCAGGGCCCTCCATGGCCGACCAGCAGAACGGCGTCTTCGTCTCTTTCGACTTGCCGATCCAGACGGCGTCCCAGCAGAGTTTGCCATCCGTCGCCGTCCAGGTGCCCTTGCCGACTTCGGTCTTGTCGAAGCCGCCGACAGCCATGAAGGTGCCGTCTGCTGCAAAGGAGACGCCCTTGCCGCCGCCCCAGTCCCAGGAGTGACCGGCAATAGCGGATCGTATGGTTGCAGCGCTGGCGGGCTTTGCAGTTGGATCGAACTTGAAGCCGGCGAAGGCCGTGAGGGTCGAAAACGCGAGCATGCCTGCCGCAAATGCTAGGGTGCGGAGAGGGGTGTTCATGAGGCGGATATCCTCTTGGATGGAAGGTTGATGCCAGAGCCGCGTTCCTTGCTGGCCACGGCCGCCTGAATGAGGTCGCCGCGTTCGATCCGGTTGAGATAGCGGTTAGCGGGATTGTCGAGGCCAGTCGCATCGAGCAGCCGGAACTCGCAGCAGGCAGAGGCTTCGAAGCCGCAGGCTGATCGGCGAAAGCGACATCTGTCGCCGCCACACGTATCCGTATGCCCGGAATCCGGCGTCATCCCTGTAGCCCCTCGTCCGCCCACGCCAATGCTAAGGCTCGCCCGCAAAGGCGCACTACCCTCAAATGGGGGGTGCCGCAGCGTGGCGCTGCAACGGTTGGCGATTGGGAGTGATGCAGGACCAGGGCACTTTGGCCTCAACCGCGTGCACCCCGCGCGCTTGGCCGCTGCCTCTTTTGGCTATCCCAAGGATCCGATGCTGGCCACGCGCCTCATCTCGATGAAGCTGTCGGCGCCGTAGTGGATGGTGTTGCGGGCGAAATAGGGCGGCACCTGCATGTCGAACTGCGCATATCCATGGCTGACATCGCTGCGCAGCAGGTCCGTTCTGCTGGCTATGTCGAGGCGGAGGCGCTCGCCGGGTCGCAGCAGGACCGGCTGCGGCGTCAGGCTGAAACGCAGCGTCACCGGGACGCCGGGCACGAGAGGCTCCGGCGTGTCGATGTCGATGGCGATCTCGGTGGCCGTGGAGCGTGTATCGTCGATCCGGCGGCATGCCGGCCGGATCATGCCCATCGACAGGATCGTATAACTTCCGTCAGCCGCAACGACTCCCGTTCGGGCCACGACGTGGGAATCGATCTCGTTCGAGCTGAAGGCGAGGCTCACGGTCACCGGTCCGGTCAGCTCCATCTCCTCCTCGATCGGCAGTTCGAAGGCGAGGGATTGATTGGCGACCTCGTCGAAGCCGGCCGTAACCGTGGCGCCTGGAGGGACGGCCGCCCAGCGGTTCAGACCGTCGGTCTGCTGGTCCGGCGTCAGACGGTGCGTGTCGGTGTCGGCGCCGTTGGATGCGAGATAGAGCCGCAGCGGCGCACTCTGTGGAGGCGGCCAGTCTTCTGCAGAGCCATAGGTCCTGACGCCCTGGCGCCAGTAGCGCACGCGCGCCTGGCTCGCATAGCCATTGTCGGCGCCGTAAAGGAGATGGTCGAAGAAGGCGAGCGCCTCGAGCTGCCAGTGATAGGCGGGCAGTTCGTAGGCCGGGGATCCGATGATCAGCCATTTGCGGTCAGCTGGCGTGCCGGCGTTCTCGAACAGGTCGTAGGCGCCGAACTGGTGCAGGTTGAGATAGCCAGTATTCTGCACCACGACGAACGGCACCTCGATGTCGCCGAGCGCACCCGACGGACCCATCGGCAGCGGCGAGGTCGCGCGCGTCTTGCCGTCGAGCATCAGCGCAGCGAACAGCGCACGCGCTGCCGGCGTCGGCGTCTGTCGCTGGAAGGACTTCATGACCCTCGCCATGCGCTTCCTCAACAGCGGCCACCAGAGATGCTTGAGCGGCGAATTGAGGATGCGGCTCATCAGCGCCCGCACGAGGGGTGGCACATGCAGCCGCGATTGCAGCGGCGTGAAATTGGCGCCCATCCAGGTCGCGAAGAAATCGGGCTGCGGCGCGCCGCCGAACATGGCGATGTGGCGAAAGAAGTCCGTGCACATTTCGATGGCGAAGAAGGCCTTCAATGGCGCCGGGCGAAGCCGCGCCACCTGAGGCTGCGTCATGCCATAATAGGACGTGCCGAAGAGGACGACCTGCCCGTCGCACCAGGGCTGCGCGGCAGCCCATTGAATGACCTTGGCATGGTCCTCGACATCGGTGTCATTGAGATAGACGCCATCGGCGCCCGTCGAGCGGCCCATGCCGCGCCGGGCCACGATGATGTGCGCATAGCCTCGGTCAGCGAAGATCGGCGGACTGCCGGTCTCGTTGTTGCCGGTCGGGGCGCCGGCGGCCTGCAGCTCCTTCGAATAAGCGGCGAATGCGACGACCGCCGGATAGCGCCCCGGCTGCTTGGGCAGATAAACATCGGCCGCGAGTGCAACGCCTGGCGCGACCTCGATCATCTGATCAGCGAGGATGCGACAGCCGAGGCCCGACCGTGCAGCCGGGCCGGGCGTCCAGCCGGCAAGCTGCGCCCCGGAGAGTCCGCCTTTCGGCGGAACGAGATTATCCCAAAATCCCGGGTTCACATTTCCAGCGCGCACGCACGCCTCCTCCGCCAGGAGCCTGCTTCATCGCAAGGGGGCCGGCTATTTCCGCGAGCCATTGGAGCCGGCGTTGTTCAGGGACGCCAGCCTCATCTCGCGCAGCACCCATTTCTGGGTGTCGTCCGGAATGAAGAAGCCGCCGATGCCGGACGAGAACAGAAGGTCGAGAGACTGCTCCGTCACGCGCGTCAGTTCCTGCCCGATATCCTGCCCCGTTTCAGGTCTTGGCGGCACAATCATGATGATCGTGTCTTCGACCTGCTCGATCACCTCGATCTTCAGATCCGGTCCCGGCCTGTAGTCGAACTCCTCGCTCACGACGGCGACGGGATCCGCGAGCAGCCTCGCCCGATATTCCGGATCGGTCGCGATGCGCTCATAATACTGCTCGACGAAATCGGGGCTGCTCATGGTTGGCCTCCTGCCTGTCGGGCGGCGTTGCGCAGCGCGAGAAGATCGAACTTGGCCGCGACCGGAACGAGCCAGATGAACAGGCCTTGGCTCGACCAGAGGTCCATCTGGTTGAGCGGCGCCGACGGCGCGGGCAAGGTGGCGTCCCGCACCGGCGGGATCGTGAAATAGATCCGGTCGCGCTTCTGCACCACGACCTTCAGCTTGATCCCCGGCGGGACCGACATGCCGATCGACTGCAGGGCCTCGGCGGGATTGGCTTCCACTCGCGCCGCGAACGCGTCATCCGCCCAAACCCGTTCGGTCAGTTCTCGCTCGAAATCTCCGGTCATGACCCCTCCTCGAATGGCATTGATGGGACAGCGTCGAGCCGTCACGTCAGCGACAAGGCTCACGCCCGGCGCGACATGCGCCTCCTAGATCGGTGCCGCATACCGCGCCAGATAGGTGGCGATCGCCTGCCAATCCTTCGCCGGCGCGGACATGGCGAGATAGCCATCCGGCCGGACGAGGGTGAGAAGCCCCGCCGCCTGCGGGGCGCGAAGCTGCGGCTCCAGCAGGGCCGGGAACTGCGACACCAGCGACATGGCAGCCTCGCCGGTGCCGTGCAGGCTGAACCGCGGCGATTCGGCAACGCCATATGGCGTTTCGCCTGCCACGGGCGGTACGCGGGAGCCGGCGATGCCGCCGCCTTCCGACCGTCCGGTCAGCGGGCTCTTTGGATAGCCGATCGCGACCTCGGTGATCATTCCGGCGATGGCATGCTGGGCGGCCGGCAGGCCAAGGACGAGATGCGCGACGAAATTGCGGATATCCTGTAGGGCATGGCTCTCCAGCGTCGCGGCCTTGGTGAGCCGGCCGGATTCGCGGATCACTTCCGCTCCGACGGGCCGGCGCTCGGCGTCGTAGCTGTCGAGCAGCACCGGCGCTTTGGAGATGCCCCGGCTGACGAGAGCCAGCTTCCAGGCGAGGTTGATCGCGTCCTGCATGCCGGTATTCATGCCCTGGCCTCCGGCCGGGCTGTGGACATGGGCGGCGTCGCCGGCAAGGAAGATCCGGCCGGACCGATAGGAACCGACCTGGCGTTCATTGATGCGGAAGGCGCTGGTCCACACCGTGTCCGTCAGCGTGATGCCGCCTGGTCCGCGATGGTCGATGACCTTCTGGAAGGCCGCCATGTCGAGCGGCACGGGTTCGACATCCGTCGAGGGGCCGAGGCTGGTGATGATGCGATACCGGTCCGGCGCCATCGGGAAGAACATCAGCGCACCGTCCGGATGCCAGAAGATGGCGAGTTCCGAGGAGGGGATCGGCATGCCGGTCAGATGAAAATCGCCCTGCGTCCAGTCGAGGCCGAGCGTGTCGCCCTCGAACGCGAGGCCGAGGCGATGCCGCACGACGCTGTGCGAGCCGTCGCAGGCGACGAGCCAGTCGAAGCGCTCCTGCGTTTCCGTACCGTCCGGGGCGCGCAATGTCGCGGTGACGCCGTCCGCATCCGGCGCAATGTCGGCAAGCTCCGTCGAGAAGTGCGGCTCGACACCATGCGCTTTCAGGTGGCGGCGCAGCACGCCTTCCGTCTCGTATTGCGGCGCCATGAGCGCGAAGGGGAAGGGCGACGGGATTTCGTCGAGCTTGATCCGCCCGACCTGGCTGTTGCCGGCGAAGATGTTGGCTGCGGCCACGTGGTTGCCCGCTTTGACGAGGTCAGCCGTCACGCCGGAGCGATCGAGCAGTTCCAGCGTGCGCGGCCAGATCGCAACGGCCCGCGACGTGTCCGACGGTCCGGAAATCTTGTCGATCACGCGGACCGGAACGCCATAGCGCGAAAGTTCAAGCGCCATCGTCAGCCCGACCGGCCCGGCGCCGGCTACCAGAACGCGATCTGTCATCTTGGCTCCCCCTCAGCTTCTGTTCCACCGGCGAAGATTCCGTGCAGCCGGCCTGCTCTGCGTCGACTTCGCCGCGACGCTCGCTTGGTTCCATCCCGAGGATCCGCCGCAGCGGCTCCTCGGGTTTCGCCGTGCCGCCTACTGTTCCTCTTCGAACAGCCACAGCTCCGCCGTCGGTTGCGGAATTCCGGTGTTCGCCTCGCGCAGGCCGAGGAACGCCGGCATGCGGCGCTGCTGCTCCGGCGTCAGCGAGGCAACCAGCGGCTTCAGCGCCGCGGCGACGGTCTTGAGCTCGGCGGCACGCGTCGCCTCCGCGTCGGCGGTCCGCTCCAGAATGTCGACGAAACTCGCAGGCTCAGGCGCCCCGGCCCGCTCGGTCCGCCGCGCGGCCGAACTCGCGGCGATCTGCCGAATGGCTGTCTCCACAGGCGCCCAGAGCTTCTCCTGATCGGCAGACAGTCCGATCACGGTCTTCAAGGCGATGATGCGGGCGTCGAGAACAGCTTCTGCGTCGGCGGGGCTGTAGAGCTCAACGGCCGGCGGGTCGGACGGCGGGGGTGCGTCATCGGCAAGGGCGGGAGGCGCGAAGGCGAGGAACGCGCCGAGCGCTACCGTGGTTAGGAACGTCATTCTCATGATGTTGCTCTGTTATGTGCTGATCGGGGTCGTTCCGCGAATGGGCTATTGCCACCCGCCGCCGGGAAGGCGGCCGTGATACGGCGTATCGCGGCAATGCCCCCAGGGGCCGCGCCAGAAGCCGGGCGGGCAGCCATTGCCGAAATAGCCGTAGGCCGGCGGATAGTTGTAAGCCCAGCCGCCGCCCGGCATACGCCCCGTATAGGGCGTATCACGGCAATGACCCCATGGGCCGCGCCATGCATAGGGACCGCAGCCCTGGGCGACGAGGACGATGTTGGAGTCCGGCGCCTGGACAGGCGGGGCGATCGGCGCCGCCGCGGCCGGCAGTGCCGTCATGGCCGAGAGGCCAAGAGCAGCAAGACAGGCAATCATGTTCTGCACGACAATCATCTCCCTATTGGTCGTGGTAACTCGGTTCATCTGGCAGTGGCTCCAGGCGGCTGCCCTGTCGATCTCGATAGGCCGGCACATTCGCCCGGGCATCAGCACAACTGGTGAAGTCGCATCGTACCGTCGGCATCTTCACGGTTTCACGCACTCCACATGCAGGCCGCGGCGGATCTCATGCCTCGTTCCAGGCGGTCGCGACTTCGATCAAGCACGGCCGCCCGGCTTTCAATGCCGCAGCGAACGCGGCAGCGAAGGCTTCATCGGTCGTCGCCCGCTCGGCCTCCAGCCCATACCCCCTCGCGATGGCGACGAAGTCGATATCCGGCACATCCAGCGCCGGCACGCCACCGGCCTTTAATACGCCGGCGAACCATCGGAGCGCGCCATAAGTGCCGTTCCGCATGATCACGAACACGACGGGAACCTTCTGCTGCGCCGCCGTCCACAAGGCGGTGACGCTGTAGTTGGCCGACCCGTCGCCGATGACCGCGATCACTTGCCGATCCGGTTCGGCGAGCTGAACGCCGACAGCCGCCGGCATGGCGAAGCCGAGGCCTCCTGCCGCGCCGAAATAATAGCTGCCGGGCTCCTCCCAGCGCATCCGCTCCCACATCGCCTCGATGGTCGAGGTGGATTCGTTCACATAGATGGCATTGCGAGGGGCCAGTTGATCCATCAGGTCGAGGACGCGCTCCGCGGTGAGAGGCGCCTCGCCGGGCTCAATCCGTTTCGGTGCCGTCCGCGGCACCGGCGCCGCTCGCCGAGACTCGGCCACCGCGTCGGCGAGTGTTGCGAGGACGAGGCCAACATCGCCGACCACCGCATCGCCCATCGGCGCACGGGCGGCCTCGTCAGCATCGCAGGTGATGTGGATCAGTTCAGCCCCGGCAGGCAGCAGCGGGCCGGGATCATATTCGTGGTAGCGGAACACCGGCGCCCCCGCGACCAGCACCAGATCATGCCCGTCCAGCAGCTTGGAGATGCCCGCCATGCTGGCTGGCAGCAGGCCGCGGAAATGCGGATGGGTGGTTGGGAACGGGCAGCGAGGTGCCGAAGGCGCGACCCAGACCGGCGCCTTCAGCCGCTCGGCGAGGCGCACGGCATGCGCGTTCGCCCTCGCCGCATCGACATCCGGCCCGAGGACGATGACCGGATTGACGCACTGGTCGAGACGCGCGACGAGCGCCGCCGTGGCATCGGCGGCGAGCGCGCCCGCCGCGACGACGCTGCGATCCAGCAGCCTGAGCGATTCCCGGTCGGCCGGCTTCGCCCAGTCGTCATAGGGGATCGAAACATAGACGGGCCCCGGCGCCGGCAGGGCGGCCAGATGTAGAGCGCGGCTCATGGCGAGGGGGACATCCTCGGCACGAGCCGGCTCATAGGACCATTTCGCCAGCGGCTTCGGCAGCATGGTCGCGTCGAGATTGGTCAAGAGCGGCTCGATGCCGATCATCGCGCGGGTCTGCTGGCCCGCAGTCACGATCAGCGGCGAATGCGAATTCCAGGCATTGGCGAGGCCGCCCATCGCATTGCCGGTGCCGGCAGCCGAATGGAGATTGACCAGAGCCGTGCGACCGGTTGCCTGGGCATAGCCGTCGGCGATCCCGATCGCCACACCTTCGTGCAGGGCGAGGATGTAGCGAAAGTCACCGGGGAAGTCCTGCAGGAATGGCAACTCGTTCGAACCGGGATTGCCGAAGATCGTCGTGATGCCGTTGCGGCGGAGCAGGTCGTAGGTCAGTTCGCGGATCGTCGCCATGATGTGCCTCGGAAACGGCCGCCGGTCGCGAACCGGCACAATTCGGCAGAATAAGTCAGCGGAACATCTTGCCGTTTGATATCACGCAAAAGTTGCGGCCAGTCCAGTGTGTCGCCGCCGTCATTCGGTTGGCGTCTCGTTCCGCTTCACCGGCGGTCCCAGGAATTCGACCTGCCATTTGACGCCGAATGCATTGAGCGCATCGGTGTCGGGAAGGCCGTTGTGCATGACACCTCCCAGTTCGGTGAAGAATGTTGCTGCGTCGAGCGCCGGCGTCATGAGGATGTACTGCCGGGCCGGCGCATCGGTGACGTTGACGAAGCCGTGCTCGACGCCGCCCGGAATGGAGACGACATCGCCGGCCTCGGCGTAGAAACGCCGTCCGTCGACCTCATAGAGATAGCGTCCCTCGATGACGCGGAAGATCTCGGCTTCCGGATGACGGTGTCGCGGCGGTCCGAAGCCCGGCGCATTGATCGTCTCGATGAAGCAGAATTCACTGCCACTCGCCGCAGGCGGCATTCTCACGAAGAGATCGAGCCCGATGGCGGGGATCTTGATGGGAAGCTCAGTTCCCTTGGAATGCAGGAAGCTGATGGTCATTTCGATGGCCCCATGTGATCTGATTGGCGGGGACGGGTTGCTGATCCGTCCGCAGTGCCGCTCTTGCTGACATTCGAAGCATTGGTTGTGTCGATCGAGATCGACGGGCGCAGAATGGCCGGCGCCGGCGCCGGCGGCATCCTCAGAACTGGTGATCTCCTGGTGAGATTCAGCGAATGTTAATCGCGAAACAGCACCGGGCGAAGACCGTCCGCCAAATGCATCGGTGCCGCCCTCCATGCGGATCAGGACGCCCAGAGGCGGAATTCTTGCATGGGCAGGACCGATGCCTGACGGGGAGCGCCGGGTGGCGGCCTTGCGCCGGTGGGTACCGCTCGTTGAATCGGCGGCGAGGATTTGGCAATCTCCGATCCTCGCCGGGAGCTGATTGTGGTCGACATTGAGCGGGATCTCGCCGATTGCGTCGGCGCCATTTACCAGGCCGGCGCCGGCGACGGCAGCTGGCTGGAGGTCGGCGAGCGCATCCGCCGGATCATGGATGCCCAAAGGATCGTGCTGAACCCAGGCGGACTGGTCCGGCCCAGCAATCTCCTCATGCCTTCCGACGGCAGCGAAGCCGCCTATGTGGCGCATTTTCACGCGATGGACCCCTATGCTGCCCAAGCCCGTCGCGACTATGCGCAAGCACGCAGCTATCATCTCGGCAACGCCAAGCTCGGTGCCGAACTCGTCGCCGAGAACGATTTTCTCCGCAGCGAATATTACTTCGACTTCGCGCGACACCATGAGCGCCGCCATATGATCGGGGGTATGGCCGGCCTCGCCGACGCCACGCCTGTGCTGGTTTTCCGCGACGATCGAGCGGGCGCGTTTGACCAGACTCATGTTCGCCAGCTCCGAGCCCTGATGCCGCACGTGCAGCGCGCGCTGGAGCTTCGCCTCCGTCTTGCGCAAGATGAACACGCGCGTGCCCTGACCCATGCAACGATGGACACGCTGTCCGTGGGAGTGGGCGTCGTGGATGCGGGACTGAAGATTCGTCTGGTCAACGACATGGCCCGTCGATATTTGACGGGTCCGGAAGCCGGGCTCGTCTTCAAGCGCACGGGGCCATTCGCCGGCAGCGGCATCTACCTCACCGCCTTGTCGCGCGAAGATGCGGCGAGGCTTCGCCGGCTTGTATCCTCGGCGACATCAGGAGGCGCCGGGGGTTCGATGCGCCTTACCTCTGGCGATGGCTCGGTCCTCGCCTTGATGGTCACGCCGGCGCCGCAGCAGCTTGCCAACGATGTTTACGCCATGGAAGGCGATCACGGCCGCGAAGCGCTTGCCCTGCTCATCTTGAGGCCCATCGATCGCAAAATGCCGCCCCAAGCGACCATCCTGTGCGAGATGTTCGACTTCAGCCGGGCCGAGGCGGAAGTCGCGGTCGCTCTTTCAGGTGGCGCCAGCGCCGAAGATGTGGCGCGCGAGCGCGGCGTCTCGCTGATGACCGTCCGCAGCCAGATCCGCGCGATCCTGGGCAAGTCGGAGGCGGAAAACCTCAGAGACTTCGAGCGGACCATGGCGACCGTCGCTTTGCTGGCTCCACAGTCGCCTTAGCGCGCCCGGGCCGGCGCGCCGTTTCCAATCGGTCGTGTCGGTCTTTGGTTGTTCGACGCGAAAGTTGACCACAAAGAGGAGCGCGCCATTCGGTGAAGGGTCGTTCGAGGCCGCTCAACATCCGGAACTCGATCCGCCACGGATCAAGGGAATTGCTCGATGGAAGAAAAATCGCAGTTGGCCAGCCCGGCTCCCATGGAAGGACGTGGTGGCTACAATTCCAGATCCGCCGTGCAGGCTTCAGGGGCCTCGCCGGCATTGCCCCGACTTGAACGGGCTGCCCTCGACGTCCCCCTCCCGCAAGGCAAAGGCGCGATCGTCATTGCCGACTATGGCGCTTCCCAGGGCCGCAACTCGCTGATGCCAATGTCGATCGCGGTGCAGACCCTGCGGCGGCGCCTCGAGAGCGGCCGGGCGATATCGGTCGTCCATACCGATCTTGCCGACAATGACTTCAGCGCCCTGTTCGAATTGCTGAACAACGATCCGGGAAGCTATCTGAAGCAGGACCAAGGCGCCTTCGCCAGCGCGATCGGACGCTCCTTCTACGAGCAGATCCTTCCTGACGACAGCGTGACGCTTGGTTGGTGCGCCTGGTCCGTGCAGTGGCTGAGCCGGACGCCGGTCGCAATTCCAGACCATGTGCAGGTTGCCTACAGCAAGGACGAGTTCGCGCGCGCCGCGTTCGCGGCCCAGGCCGCCGATGATTGGCTGCTCTTCCTGAAGCATCGCCGCCGCGAACTTCGGCGGGGTGGCCGTCTCGTCATCATCACCATGGCCCTGACCGATGATGGCGACTTCGGCTACGGGCCGGTTCTGACGGCCATGCATGACGCGCTGCAGGAACTGGTGGCCGCGGGCGTGGTCCAGCAAGAGGAGGCGGCGCGGATGGCGATCCCGACAGTCGGACGGACGCGGGCGGAGTTCGCCGCGCCCTTCACGTCCGGTGACGTCTCAGGCCTCGAGCTGGAGCACATCGAGATCTTCGAAGGCGATGACGCGATCTGGCGCGATTTCCTTGCCGACGGCAATGCGACGGCATTTGGCGCGCGCTGGGCTGCGTTTTCCAGGGCATCTGTCCTTCCAACGCTTTCGCGTGGCCTTTCGGAGGGCGCGAGCGCTGAACGCGTTCGAGACTTCATGGATCGGATGGAGGCCGGCATGGCCGCGCGCCTCGCTGCCGGGCCGGACCGAACGCTCATGCCGCTGGCAATCATCGTCGTGGCAGCAGGTGAAGAAGCAGGTCCAGGGCCGCAGACGGCATAGGAGGGGATGCGATCGATGCGGCCGGCGGGGGCGTGAGGTCCGTCCGGTCGCGCCGGCGCCGGAAGCCTGATCGTCACTGCGGTTGAAACGTGCTGGGCGCCCTCCTTGCCTCAGTCACTCGCGAACTTTGACCATTACGGCCGATACGTCGCGGATCGGCTTGCCGCGCCTTCGAGGGCGGATCCGTAACCAGTTCTGGCGATGCAACGTTCCGGCCGCCGAGCTAAGCCGGGTCCGCCAGAATGCGAACCGAACCTTCTCATCCCTTCGTTGCAATCCCGCCGGACTGACAGCCGCGGCGCGCCAAGGAGGCATCCATGTCCGATCGCTTCGAATCCACTCGCCCGACCGAAATCGCCCCGTTTGTCGGAAAGCACATCATCTATACCTACGCCAATGGCTGGCAGTACGAGATGTACTTCAAGAACGAACGCACCATCGACTACCGCGTCCATGGCGGCATCGTCGGCGGGCGCTGGGTCAAGGGGCAGGAGGTCCACATCGTCCGTCTCGCCGACGCTGTGTACAAGGTCTCCTGGCACGAGCCGACCGGCACCTGCGTCAGCGTCGCCTATAATCTCAACGAGAACGTGGCCCACGGCGCGACGTTCTTTCCGCAATGGATCGAACGCGAGCCGAAGAAGATCATCGGCTTCCAGAATGAAAAAATCGCGCTGATGCAGCAATATCGCGATGCAGGTCCCACCTATCCGACCCTGCTGATCGACGAATTCGCCGAGATCACCTTTGTCGAGGATTGCGGGCGTGACGACGAGAGTGTCATCTCCTGTGTGCCTGAAGACCTGCCGCCGGGTTACGCCACGCGGCGGAATGTCAGCTGACGCGAGCCGGGTCGGGTGCTCGAAAGCCCGTGCGCCAGGATCGAGGGTCGAAGCGCTCGATCGACTTCCGGCTGGCGGAACGACTTTTCCTACGCCATCAGGCGTGAAATCTCGTCTGCAACGTCCGTCGCGTTTTGCCTTAGGAGCTTCAGCGTCTGCACGGCGCTCCTCGCCCCCTTCTCTCCGAGGAAGAACATGTGGTTGCCCGGCAAAGTGGCGCTCAGCCGTTCCGCGGCGTGCCTGACATGCTCGTCCAGCTTCGCCCACTTCGCGGAGGGGAGGGCGGCGAGCTTGTCTGGCCTGGAGAAGATGAGCGTCTCGCATAGCTGCTGGGTGATGTAGAGGCCCCATGTCGAGCGGTCCGTGAGAGCGTGCCGGGCGTCGATCGCAGAGGCGTGCGTCATCAAGGCGAGCGGCGGAAAGGCACGATATTGCGCCGTGCCGATCTCCAGCGCGTCACCGGCCGGATCGCGGACAAAGGCTCCGTCTCTGTAGCGCATGGCCGATGCCGCAAGCCCGACTGGAAAATCGCCGGTCATCTCGCCCGCGAATTTGTCGGCATCAAGCACCGAATGGCCGGCAGCCGCGTTCTGATCCGCGAGGCAGTGGAGCAGCCAGTCGACATAGGCGCCCTTGATCGCGGCAAGGCCGCTCGGCGCCGGCTTCAGATGGTCGAGCCCGGGCAGAGTATTGGGGAGTGCCGATGCACCGGCCATCGCGACGAAGAGTTCGATGCCCTTTCCCTTCCGTTGCAGCGCTGCATGGAGCGGTTCCGCGATCCGCCCCGCCATGCTCCAGCCAAGTACGACGACGTCTGCCGGCAGACCGTTCCGGTTCACATAACGGGCGATGATCTCGGCGCTCTGCTCCGCCCAGTCTGTCATCGAAAACCGCGGGAACGCAGCGTTGAAGACCCTGTTGTTGTCTATCGGATAGGACAGGACCAGCGAAGCGAAGCCTTCGTCATGCAGCCAATGGCAGAGGAAGTCGGCGGGTCGTTCGCCTGGCGTTCCGTAGGCGATGCGGCCGAGCACTCCGCCTCCGGTGACGAACACAACAAGAGGAAGGTCCGGTCGTCCGGCTTCGAAACGCACCAGAGCCGGATAGCCGGCCACCTCGGTCAATTCCTCGTGGGGATAGAGCATCGGCTGTCTCGTCTGAGCTTCTGCGGGGGCGCGCCACGCCGCGGTCAAAGCCGCGCCGAGCATCGCCACCTGACGACGATTGAGATCGGGGAAGGCCAGTTTTCAGGGTCCCTGTTGTCGCCGGAAGTCTAGAGGATCGGACCGGCTCCAATCAAATCGCCCCCCTCGATCGGCGCTCCTGACAGTGGGAACGCTCTCAACACCGAAGAGCAAGTCGTGTGCTGACCAGGCGACCGTATCCTGATGGCAGAACGGCAGCCATCAGGATCTCTACCGGACCGAGCGGACTACTCAAAAGGTCATGAGACCGAAGGTCTGCTATCGGCACAAGGCCATTTCTAGTCCTGGCGCTAAACAGTCGCGCCCCCGGTGACGCCCGACAACTGCATTCCCGAACGAGCCATTTGGCAGCTCTGGTCGCGTAGACGACACCTCCATCATGCCGTCAATTCGGTCACCTACGTCCGATCTGGCCGACTCCGTCGCAGATGATTCGCCATCCGGGCCATTTGGGTTTCTTCGCAGCCGCCCTCTGGTGGCCTTGAAGGCCAGCCCATCGAAAGCCGCGGCGGAGACGCGGCCGCGAAAATGCTGCCCGGCGCGCCCAGTAATCATTTCTTGCGCTGCAGCCGAGAACTGGCCGACGCCAAACAGCTTTCTGGTACAGTCATGACGATCGAGTGCCCTCCGTCAATGGCCGTTATCGGCCATTTCCGCAGTGATCAGCCATTCTTAGGGTCATCGAATGAGAGAAAGTGGCGGAGAGGGGGAGATTCGAACTCCCGATACCCTTGCGAGTATGCCGCATTTCGAGTGCGGTGCAATCGACCACTCTGCCACCTCTCCGCGGTGGCGCCGTTCGCGCGAAGCGGGTGATACATGGACGCGGGGGGGATGACAAGGGCCCCATGCGTGCTTTGGCGGGCCATCCACGCCTGCCTCGGACCGAAGGCGCGCTCTGCGGCCACGCGGATGACCCGCTGCCATTCTTTGCGAGGCCTGGTGGCGGTCAGCGGTCGCTGAACAGGACGCCGCCACGGGCCTTGCTCGAAGTGGAGCTTTCGACGATCTGCACGACGACCTGCTCCGCTGCGACGCCGAAATTGCGTGTCACGGCGTCGGTGATGTCCTTGACGAGGCCGCGCTTCTGCTCCGTGGATCGGCCCTCGACGGCATAGACGATAACTTCGGGCATGGGCAGGCTCCGCTCCGGCATACGAGAGTGCAATCGGAGCCTGCCGCGCCTCGTCCGTCAAGCCTCGGCGCCGAGGCCGGTCAGCAGGGTCCGGATGAGCCCGACTTCATCGTCGTTCACGCCGTGGCTGGAGCCGGGATAGATCCGCTTCGTCACACTGGCGCCGCTCGCCGCGAAGCGCTCGGCGGAAACCTCGACGCGGGACAGGGGAATATGTCCGTCGCGTTCCGAACAGCCGAGCAGCACCGGCGTTCCTGAGAGCCGCTTGTCGCCCTGCCAGAGCTCGTTTTCGGCGCCTATCAGCCCGCCGGACAGGGCCACGACGCCGCCATAGCGGGCAGGCCGCCGCGCGGCTGCCTCGAGCGCGAGGCAGGCGCCCTGCGAAAAGCCGAGCAGCACGATGCACTCGTCGGGCAGGCCGGCGGCGTTGAGGTCGTCGACGAGATTGCCGACCGCTTCGAGCGCGGCGCCGAGATAGGGCGCGTTGACGGCCCGCGGCTCGATGAAGCGCTGCGGATACCAGACATTGCCGGCTGCGGCGGGCGCCAGAAAGGCGAGATCGCCCTGACGGAAATAGGCGGCGAGCGAGAGAATATCGTCTGCGCTGCCGCCACGGCCGTGCAGCATGACAACGGCGCCGCGTGCTTCCGCTGGCGCGACGCCTGCGGCAAGGATGGGGCGGCCGCCATGCGGCGGGGCGCTGCGGGTCGAGGTGATGGACATGATGGTGATCCGATCGCGAAAGAGAGGACGCGGCGCCCGGCGAGGGCGCCGCGTGAAAGGCTAGAGCGGCTGCAGGCGGCTTTCGATCGAGGCGCGGCGCGGCTCGAGGAAGGGCGGCAGCGACAGATGCTCGCCGAGCGTCTCCAGCGGTTCATCGGCCGTGAAGCCCGGGACGTCGGTGGCGATCTCGAAGAGCACGCCGCCCGGCTCGCGGAAATAGAGCGAGCGGAAATAATAGCGTTCGACCTCGCCCGACGAGGGCATGCGGAAGCCGCGCACGCGTTCGGTCCAGGCGGTCAGCCCATCGTGATCCGGCGTGCGGAAGGCGACGTGATGAACGCCGCCGGCGCCCTCGCGAGCAACCGGGAGGCCCGGCTCGACCGCGACATGCAGTTCGGCCGATGGCCCGCCTTCACCCATCGAGAAGACATGAACGCTGTTCGATGAGACCGCGCTGACCGGATAGTCGCGCAGCTTCTGCATGTTCATGACGCGGGTCATCACCTGCTCGGTCGGCCCAAGCGCCGGGACGCTCATGGTGATCGGCCCGAGACCGAGGATCTGATGCTCGGCCGGCACGGTGCTCTTCTCCCAGGGATGGCGCGCACCGATCCGCTCGTCGGCGACGAGGGCGAGACGCTGGCCTTCCGGATCCTCGAAGGCGAGCGACAGGCGGCCGGTCGTCTCGTTGGGCTCGGCCATCTTGACGCTAGCGGCGGCCAAGTGATCGCGCCACCAGCCGATGCTGGCTGGATCGACGCGGAAGCCTGTGCGGGTGACCGAATGCGTGCCACGGCGGGCGGGCGCGGCCGGCCAGTCGAAGAAGGTGATGTCAGAGCCGGGCGTCGCGTCGCCATCGCCATAGAAGAGGTGATAGGCGGTCGTGTCGTCCTGGTTCACGGTCTTCTTGACGAGGCGGAGCCCGAGCACGCGGGTGTAGAAATCGAGATTGCCAGGCGCATTCGCGGTGATGGCGGTCAGGTGGTGGAAGCCTCCGAGGGTCAGGTCCATGGCGGCAGTCTCCCGTTTGAAGTTATTGTCTGACGCAAAGATCGGCTGTCGGGGCCGCGAAGACAATCGGCCGCCCGGCACAAGCTTGTCTACGCAGGGTGGACAATCGGCTTCGATTGATCAACGAATCCGAGCCGGAAGGGGCTCGATCCTGGGAGGAGCGGCATGGCAAAGGACAAGACGGGGTTTCTCTGGGGTGCTGCGAGCGCCGCCTATCAGGTCGAGGGCGGCTGGCAACTGGACGGCAAGGGCCTCAGCAACTGGGACGTCTGGACCAATATCGACCGTGTGACCGAGCCGGTCTCCGGCAAGTTCGAGACCGGCAATGTCGCGATCAACGCCTATGACCAGACGCAGTATCTCGAGGATATCGGCCTGATGCAGCGGCTCGGGCTCGACTGCTATCGCTTTTCGCTGGCCTGGTCGCGGCTGCTGCCGGATGGAACGGGACGGGTCAATGCGGCCGGCGTCGCGCATTACCAGCGATTCTGCGACGACCTCATCGCTGCCGGCATCGAGCCGATCGTCACCTTGTTTCATTGGGACCTGCCGCAGGCGCTGCAGACAGAGGGCGGCTGGCATGACCGCCGTTCCATCGACTGGTTCCGCGACTATGCCCGCGTGGCGCGGGAGGCGCTGGGCGAGCGCGTCTCGAAATACATCACCTTCAACGAGCCCTTCATCGATCTCTTCCTGATGGAGCCGATGATCGCGGCGATGAAGGAGGGCGGCGCGGTCAGTGAGGCGATGCTCGGCCGGCAGGGCATCGCGCTGCATCACTGGATGGTCGCCAGCGCGGCCGTGATCGCCGATTTCCGCGCGGTGGGTTTCGCTGGCGAGATCGGTCTCGCGCTGCCGCTGATGCCGATGGTTCCCGAAAGCGGCGATGCAGCCGATACGGATGCCGCGGAACGCGCCGACGCCATCATCAACCGCTGGTGCCTCGATGCGATGTTCAAGGGCCGCTATCCCGGCGCCGTGATGGAGATCTTCGGGGCGCTCGATCCGGACTTCCGCATCGACGATGCGGATTTCGCGCTGATGGCGGCGAACCGGCCCGATTTCCTCGGCGTCAATTTCTACGCACCGGCCTATATCCGCAGCGATGCGGCCGCGCCGTTCGGCTATCGCTGGTTCGACACCAATCCCGATCCCGAACCGCGCGCCTTCAACGGGCCGGTTCGACCTGAGCAGTTGAAAGCGCTGCTGGAGCGGATCCGCGACGACTATGGCAATCCGCCGATCTACATCACGGAGAACGGCGCCGGCTTTGGGCCGGGCGACGAGGTGATGGAACGCGGGCAGATCGCCGATCCGCTGCGCGCCGACTATCTGACGCGTCACATCGCGGCGGCTCTCGAGGCGAAGCGGAACGGCGTCGATCTGCGTGGTTACATGGTCTGGAGCCTCTTCGACAATTTCGAGTGGCTGTTCGGCTATGCGCGGCGCTTCGGCATCGTGCATGTCGATTTCGAGACGCAGAAACGCACGCCCAAGCTGAGCTTCGAGACCTATCGCGCGATCATCGCCAAGGGCGTCGCTCAGGCGGGATAGGCGAACGGGTCGCCGGGGCGGTCGCGGTCATAGACTGCCACGCCGGCGACATAGGTCGCGCGGACGGCGCGGTCGTCGCCGAGCGTCATCAAGACGGACAGGGTTTCCGCCAGGTCGTGGCAATAGGCGGTGCGGAACTGGAGCAGCGGCGTCGCGGCCGGATCCAGCACGATGATGTCGGCCTCGCGGCCTGGCTCGATGGCGCCGATACGGTCGGAAAGATGAAGCGCTTCGGCCGCGCCTGTCGTCGCCAGCCACAGCGCCTCGGCGGTGGAAAGCGTCGTGCCGCCGAGCTTTGCTACCTTGTAGGCCTCGTTCATGGTCTGGAGCTGGGAAAAGCTCGTTCCGGCGCCGAGATCCGTGCCGAGAGCGACCTGGATCGGCCGATCGGCGCGCTTTGCTTCGAACAGACGGAAAAGCCCGCTGCCGAGGAAGAGGTTCGAGGTCGGGCAATGCGCCAGCACAGAGCCGGTGCGGTGGCAGCAGGCGAAGTCCGCTTCGCTCATGTGCACGGCATGGCCGAATATCGCGCGCGGGCCGGTCAGTCCGGCATGGTCATAGACATCGAGATAGCTCGCTCGCTCGGGAAACAGCTCGGCGACCCAGGCGATCTCGGCCTTGTTCTCGCAAAGATGCGTCTGGACATAGGTGCCGGGATGGGCGCGCCACAGGCGTCCCGCGGCTTCAAGCTGCTCCTCAGAGCACGACGGCGCGAAGCGGGGCGTGATCGCATAGAGCTGGCGGCCCTTGCCGTGCCAGCGGGCGATCAGCGCGGCGCTTTCCTCGATGCCGCTCGCCGCCGTGTCGGTGAGATCGGACGGTGCGTTGCGGTCCATCAGAACCTTGCCGGCGATCATGCGCGTACCGAAGCGCTCGGACTCGGCGAAGAATGCGTCGACCGAGTGAGGATGAACGGTGCAATAGACCGCGGCCGTGGTCGTGCCGGCGCGCAGCAATTCGCGCAGGAAGCGGCCGGCGACCTCATCGGCATGCGCCGGATCGGCGAACCGCCCTTCGGCGGGAAATGTGAAGGCCTCGAGCCAGGCGAGTAGTTCCTCGCCCGCGGCGCCGATCATCTCCATCTGCGGATAGTGGACATGGGCGTCGATGAAGCCGGGCGAAAGGATCGCGCCGGGATAGTGATCGACCGGCGTGCCGGTAGGAAGGTTGGCCAGCAGGGCTTCGGCGGGGCCGACGCTGGCGATCAGGCCATCCTTGATGACGACGAGGCGATCCTCCTCGAAGACGAGAGCTTCGCGGCCGGCCGCGCCGAAGGGGTCGCTCTGAAACCGCGCCACCGTGCCTCGGATCGCCCTTGCCGCCATCGCCAACCCCTTCTGCGTGTGCCGGGACCGACGATCCCGCGTCCTGCGGAGAATTGAAAGTGGGCTTGTCGCCGCTGGTTATTAGAGGCGCGCTCCGCAAGAGGGACGGTCCTGCTCGAATTAGCCGCAAGGCCGGTCGATGGACAGAAGCGGGCAGGGACGGTAAAAGTGCGCCATCATCAACTACGGGAGCCGCGTCCGATCGCGTTGCACTTCGAGGCGACGGGCTCATGTCTCATGGCACAAACCGAAGTCAAAGCCGCCGAGGACAGCGTCGTCGCCGTTATCCGCCCGTCCCACCTGGTTCGGCGCTGGCGGGCCCTTAAGGATTCGCTGAAAGACCCCGACGGCATCGTCGCCATGGTCGCTCGCATCCTTCGGGGCAACTACAAGGCCCATTGGAAGGGCTATACGATCTCGTTCATCTTCCTGTTCGTCGTTGCGGGTATGACCTCGCTGTCGGCGTGGATCATGTCGAGCGTCGTCAACCAGATCTTTGTCAAGCAGGACAAGGAGATGCTGGTCGTTCTGTCCCTCGCGGTCGTGGCGATCTTCATCGTCAAGGGCGCCGCGTCCTACGGGCAGATGGTGATTCAGAGCCGCATCGGTAACCGCATCGTCGCGGAGAACCAGAAGCGCTTTTATGACCGCATCCTGAAGTTCGGCCTCGGTTTCTACAACGATCGCGCCTCTGGCGAATTGATCATGTCGATCTCTGCCGGCGCCAATGGCATCCGCGCCGTCATCGATACGCTTGTCCTCAGCGTCGGCCGTGACTTCGTTACGTTGGTCGGCCTCATCTTCGTGATGGTCTCGCAGGCGCCGATGATGGCGTTTTTCGCGCTGGTTTTCGCGCCGGTGGCCATCATTTTCGTGACCAAGCTGGTCAAGCGCATTCGCGGCATCGCGCGCGCCGAGTTCACGTCCGGCATCGCGATCATCTCGATCATCCAGGAAACGGTGCATGGCGCCAAGATCGTCAAGGCCTTTGGCCTCGGCGACCATATGCGCACGCGCATGTCGGATGCGGCGGAAGCGGTGGAAAAGCGCGCGAACAAGATCGCCCAATTGCAGGCCCGGACCAGCCCGCTGATGGAGACGCTTGGCGGCGTTTCGATCGGCCTGGTGATCTTCTATGCCGGTTGGAGCACGATCTCGGCCGGCAGCACGCCGGGCGAATTCATGTCGTTCATCACCGCGCTGCTGCTCGCTTATGAGCCGGCCAAGCGGCTGGCGCGGGTCCAGGTCGGCCTCGCCGAGAGTCTGGTTGGCGTCAGAGCGCTGTTCTCGATCCTCGACCTCCCGGTCAGCATCACTGAAAACGACGATCACCCGCCGCTGACCCTGACGCGTGGCCGCATCGATCTCGACGACGTCACTTTCGGCTACCGGGCCAAGGAGCCGGTCGTGCACGGCATCTCGCTCTCTGTCGAGCATGGCAAGCGCCTCGCTTTGGTCGGCCCGTCCGGCGGCGGCAAGTCGACCATCCTGTCGCTCATCCAGCGCTTCTATGATGTGCAGAAGGGCGCCATCCGGGTCGACGGCCAGGATATCCGCTCTGTCTCGATCAGCTCGCTGCGCGAGCACATCGCCTTTGTCAGCCAGGACGTGTTCCTGTTCTCCGGCTCGGCGCGCGACAATATCCGCATCGGCCGGCTTGGTGCGACGGATGCCGAGGTCGAGCAGGCGGCGCGCGACGCCTTTGCCCATGATTTCATCATGAACCTGCCGAACGGCTATGACAGCACGGTCGGCGAGAACGGCGTTCAGCTCTCGGGCGGCCAACGCCAGCGCATCGCTATTGCCCGCGCAATCCTGAAGAATGCGCCGATCCTGCTGCTCGACGAGGCGACCTCGGCGCTCGATTCGGAATCCGAGCGCATGATCCAGGCCGCGCTCGACAAGCTCGTCGAGGGGCGTACCACGATCGTCATCGCTCATCGCCTCGCCACCATCCTGACGGCGGACGAAATCGCAGTGATCGAGCATGGCCGGGTGCTGGAGCGCGGCACGCATGCCGAACTGGTGCGCAAGCAAGGGCTCTACGAGAAGCTCTACCGCTACCAGTTCGCGGAGGATCCGACGCTGGAGCGCCAGAGCGCCTGAGGCCACTGCGCCGCGCGCGCGACATGACGGCCTTGCCGATGATCCCTGCCTGACATGCTCTTTTCGCCGTACCCTGCCTCACTTCGCGCGGCGAACGTGCCCATGTAACAGTGGGTGAGACGGGCCGGGGACCGCAGCGCGCTCCGGCAGTGCGCTCGTGCGATGCTGCGATTCGCGCGTGCCACGGCTATCAGTCCGGAGCCGGGGCCTCTTGATCAAAGTGAGACGGATGTGATGGCGAGCCCGAAGCATCTTGGCGGACTGCGCTCGTGCATCGCGCGCGCCGCCGCGCTCTTGGTCCTCATGGTTCTGATGTCCAGTGTGGCGCCCCATCAGGCCGATGCTGCGATGGACGGCGGCGCCTGCGTCGTCATCGATACGGATTTCGACATCGACGACATGATGGCCATTCCGGTCGTGATCGGGAACCGGCATGTCGCGGCCATCGTGACGTCGGAAGGCGTCACACCGGCCGAAGTGGCGGCGAGAGCGCTGTCCCGCCTGATTGCCGAGCCGGAAGAGCGCGCCATCCCGGTGATTGTCGGCGCGAGTAGTCGCCGGTCGGACGCCGAGATCCGCCGGAAGTGGTCATGGCTGCCCTATTTCCGTGCCGCCATGAGCCGTACCAACGATTTGCTGGCGGCTCCCCTGGCGCCGGCGCCGCGGTCCTTCCACAATTTTACTGAGGAGCTCGCCCGCGCCACGGCCGACTGCCGGCGCGTCGATCTTCTCATCACCGGCACCTACACCTCGTTCATTCGCTACAGCACAAAGCTCGCGCCGAAGCTTGGCCATGTCGTCGTAATGGGAAAGCCGATCGGCGACCCACTACTGAAGCCGGGCCAGTACTCGTTCAACTGCGGCTATGATCTGCCGGCGTGCCGGACCGCCATGGTGCAGCTCCGGGGCATCAGGACGAGCTGGGTTGACGTCCCGCGTGGGACGGATCCTCTCTACGCGCCCTCGCTCGCCATGGTCGAAGGTCTCCGCCCTTATGGACTGACGGGTTCGCTCAAGGCGGCGCTCCTCGCCAATCAGCACACTTGGAATCCGGCCAAGCTGCATCTCTCGCCCGACGGGTTCGGCGAGTCGCTGATGTGGGACGAGAGCGCGGCCCTCTATCTGCTGCACCCGGAGCTGTTCACCCCGGTTGGCCGCCACTATGAGCCGCGGGTCATCGGCGGTTCGCATGAGCGAACGCGGGCGCGGCTGCTTCGGACATGGACGCACGACACCAACGCCGCCACTTCGTACCGGTAGGTTGCAAGGCGTGATCAGAGCAGGCGGCAAGCCGCAGGCTGGCGGTAGTTGAGCTGGCTGCGGTCGAAGCGTTCTGCGGCCATGATCCAGATGCCCGATCCGCCCTCCGTCACGGCTGCGAGAACGCCATAGCGCGGCAGATCGGCGGCGCCGCCCGGCAGCATGTCGCGGACAATCCTGAAGACATCGACCCCCTCGAAGGGTGTCTTTCCCGGCTCGACCGGCAGGAAGCGCACGTGGAAGTCATAGCCGTTCACGCGGAGGCGGGTGGCGGCGGGGTCCAGCCCCGCCAGCGCGTCCCGATACTCGGGCAGAAGCGTGCCGATATGGATATGGAACTGGTGCTGTCCGCGCGTCGTCGGCGGCTGTATGGCGAGCGCGAGATCGTCGCGCCCGAAAGGGGGTGCAACGAGGGTCTGGGACACGCGATAGGCGGTCAGCCAATCGTTTCGGGGCGCATAGGCGTTGGCGTCCTCGACCCCGATCACCGGCTCCATCGACCACATGATGAAGCGGCAGTTCTCGCCGCGCGCACTCGGATGGCGCTCCGGATGCTGATAGCGCGTGTCGAACTGGAGGATGACGCCGCGCCCGACATCCGGATGGAAAACGAAGTCGCCCTGGCTGTCGGCGCAGCGGCCGCTCGCGCAGGCTTCCGAGGTCAGGAAGCGATAAACCGCGCAGGTCTTCGACCCGAGATTAGCCGGGTCGGCGCAGGGATTGCAGGCGTGCGGCGCCTTGTCGTCTTTGTTGGCCTCGGGCGGCGATACCCAGTGATCCGGATCGGGCTTTCCGCTCAAGGTGTTGAGCGTCGGGCAGGCACTGACGGTCATGTCCTCGCTGTGCGCGGGGCCTGGCGACAGCGTGATCGCCAGCATGGCGAAGGCCGTCATGGCGAGACGCCTCGCTGTCTCGCCCCCCGATCCGCATGTTCGCTTCCGACTGCAGCCCGTCAGAAACGCCGCTAGGCTCAAAGCAATCCGCGCCCGGCGAGGTTGCGCATCAGGGCCGCGGCGCCGAAGGTCCAGGGCTCGGCATCCGACGACAGGACGACGCGGTTGGAGAGCTGGCCGAGCTTCGGCGCGGCGATGGTGACGATGTCGCCGATCTTGTGGGTGAAGCCCTGGCCCGGTCCGTCTCGATCCTGCACCGGCGCGAACATCGTGCCGAGATAGAGCACGAAGCCGTCCGGATACTGGTGGTTCTTGCCGATCGTCTGCTTGACGAGATCCTCGGGATCGCGGCTGATCTTCGACATGGCGCTGGCGCCGTCCATGACGAAGCCGTCCTCGCCGGTGACGGTCAGGCGAACCTCTGTCTGCCGGACATCGTCGATCGAGAAGCCGGCGTCGAACAGGCGGATGAACGGTCCGATCGACGCGCTCGCATTGTTGTCCTTGGCCTTCGACAGGAGCAGCGCCGAACGCCCCTCGACATCGCGCAGGTTGACGTCGTTGCCGAGTGTCGCGCCGACGATGCGGCCGCTCGAGGAGACGACGAGCACCACCTCGGGCTCGGGATTGTTCCAGGTCGAGATCGGATGGATGCCGACCTCGGCGAGATGGCCGACGCTCGACATCGGCTGCGCCTTCGAGAAGATCTCAGCATCGGGGCCGATCCCGACCTCGAGATATTGCGACCACATGCCCTTCTCGATCAAAAGCGCCTTCAGCGCCGCTGCCTGCTCGGAGCCTGGGCGAAGCCGGGCGAGATCATCGCCGATCGTTGTCTGGATCTCCGAGCGGATCGCATTGGCCCGCTCGGGCAGGCCCCGCGCCTGCTCCTCGATGACGCGCTCGAGCATCGAGACCACGAAGGTGACCCCGGCGGCCTTCACCGCCTGAAGGTCGATCGGCGAGATCAGCCACGGCTTGGTGCGGTCGCGCGTCGCGAGCGGCGTGTTGGCGAGAAGGTCGGCGAGGCTTCCCAGCGTTTCGCCCCCGGCCATGGCCGCGACACGGCCTGGATCGTCCATCTCGCAGAGATCGCGCATGGTGACGACCTCGGCCGTGATGTCGAGGACCTCGTCGCCTCTCAGCGATACGATCGAGGGGCCGTCGAGGTCGGGCCTGAACACCCGCCCGACCAGCGTGGCCTCGCCGGCATCCTGGGGCAGCGCAAAGGCGGGTGTCGTATCGAACGGCATGGGGCGGTCCTCTCGGATTTTCGGGCGCCGGCGTCGAGGCCGGCGGGCGGGGGAATCTAGTACGAGGGGCGGGCCGTGCCAACCGTCGGCAGGGGCCTGTCCGCGCATCGGCACAGTCTTCGCTGCCGTATTTCTGGGCCGCTTCACTGATGCGATCGAGTGGCTGTCTAAATTGTATGCAATGCAGCGCTATTGTATGCAATCTCGACCTGTGACGGCCGCCAGTCTGACGCGCCGGAGCCGAGTGCGCGCTCGGTGCGCCGCATCCCTCATGAAATTAATTCAACAAATTCAACCGGCTGCGAGGCCCTGTGCCCCGCCGGCGCGCGGCTCGCCGCCCTTTGGCACATCTGTTGCGAGACAGGGGAACGGGAGCACCCCGGCGTTGGGGAGGCCTGCGCCGATGTCCGTTGCAAGAGGTAACTGCTCATGTCCGCATTCACACTCAATCGCAGGACGCTGCTGAAGAGCGCCGCGATCGGTTCGCTCGGCCTGACCACCGGCCTTTTGACACAGCGTTCGGCTTTCGCGGCCGACCTGACGATCGGCATCATCTATGTCGGGTCGCGCGATGACTATGGCTGGAACCAGGCGCATGCCGTGGCGGCCAAGGCGCTCGCCGCAGTCCCGGGCGTCAAGGTCGTCGAGGAGGAGAACGTTCCCGAGACCGTCGCCGTCGCCAAGACCATGGAATCGATGGTCGAGCTCGATGGCGCCGGCCTGATCTTCGCAACGTCCTTCGGCTATTACTCGCCCTTCATGGTCGATGCCGCCAAGAAATATCCCGACGTCCAGTTCCGCCATGCAGCGCCGCTGTGGTCCGACAAGGACCCGAAGAACGCCGGCAGCTATTTCGGCTATCTCGACCAGGCCCATTACATCGACGGCATCGCCGCCGGCCTCTCGACCAAGTCGAACAAGCTCGGCTTCGTCGCCGCTAAGCCGATCTCCTCGGTACTCTCCAACATCAACTCGTTCACGATCGGCGCCCGCAAGGTGAACCCGAACGCCACCGTCCAGGTGATCTTCACCGGCGACTGGTCGATGCCGGTGCGCGAAGCCGAGGCGACCAATGCGCTGATCGATGCGGGCTGCGACGTCATCACCTGCCATGTCGACAGCCCGAAGACCGTTATCCAGAACGCTGAGGCCAAGGGCGTGAAGTCCTGCGGCCACAATGCCTCGCAGGCCGATCTCGCGCCGAAGGGCTTCATCACCGGCGCCGAATACAAGTGGGAGACGATCTACAAGCAGTATGCCGATACGCTGACCAAGGGCGGTGAGCTGCCAAACTTCCTTTCGGGCGGCTATGACCTCGATTTCGTGCAGAACACGCCCTATGGCGCCGGCGCGACGCCCGAGGCGATCAAGGCGGCTGATGCCTCCAAGGTCGAGATGAAGGCCAAGGTCCCGGTCTTTGTCGGGCCGCTCAAGGACAATACCGGCAAGGAGGTCATCCCGGCCGGCACGTCGCATGCGCCTTACGATCCGTGGATCGACCAGATCAACTTCCTGGTCGAAGGCGTCACCGGCTCCATCACCTGATCGACCCCGCGCGGGCACGGCCCGACGCAACAAAGCGCCGCTCCGGCTTTGGCCGGAGCGGGACGACGGGCGGCGCCGCCGCCTCGATCCCCTCTCTCTTCGGGAGCGTTTCCATGGTGGATATTGCACAGCAGGACGCCGCGCCGGCGATCTCCGGCGGTTTCGCCGAGGCGCTCGACCGCGTGCGGCGATCGTCCGAATATGTCGTGATCCCGCTGTTCGCGCTTCTCGTGGCAGGGCTCCTGTTCTCGATCTTCCTGCTGGCGCTCGGCCAGTCGCCCGGAACCTTCTTCGCGCTGCTCTGGCGCGGCGGCTTCGGGACCGGCTTCTCGTGGCAGAACACGCTCGTGCGTGCGGCGCCGCTGATCCTCACCGCGCTCTGCGTCGCGATCCCGGCGCGCCTCGGCCTCGTCATCATCGGCGGCGAGGGCGCGCTGGTGCTCGGCGGCTTCGCGGCCGCGGTGGCGTCGATCCCGCTGGTGCATGCCGGCGCACCGAGCTTTGTGGTGCTGCCCGTGATGTGCCTCTCGGCCATCGCCGTCGGCGGATTGTGGATCGGGCTCGTCGGCGTGCTGCGCCACTATCGCGGCATCAACGAGACCATCGCCAGCCTGCTGATGTCCTATATCGCCATCGCGATCATGAACTTCTTCGTTGAGGGCGCGCTGCGCGATCCGGCCAATCCGAACAAGCCGTCGACCCAGGCGATCGGCGAGGCCAACATGATCGGCGATGTGCCTGGCCTCGGCGTGCATTGGGGCTTGCCGGTCGGCATCGTCGTCGCGATCCTGCTGTGGGTGCTGATGAACCGCACCACGTTCGGTTTCGCGGCGCGCGTCACCGGCGGCAATGTCCGCGCCGCGCGGGCGCAGGGACTGCCCGTCGGTCGGCTCATCGTCATTTCCTGTGCCATTGCGGGGGCCTGCGCGGGCCTTGCCGGCTTCTTCGAGGTTGCGGCGATCCAGGGCAAGGCCAATGCCTCGCTCGCCGCCGGTTACGGTTTTACCGGCATCCTGGTCGCGTTCCTCGCCCGCCAGAATCCGCTCGCCATCGTGCCGGTGGCGATCTTCCTCGGCGGCATCGCGGCGGCAGGCGGGCTGATCCAGCGCCGCATGGGCATGCCCGACGCCACTGTGCAGGTGCTGCAGGGGCTGATGTTCGTCGTGCTGCTGGTCAGCGAGACGCTTTATGGCCGACTTCCGATCTTCCGGGCGAAAGGAGACAAGCGATGAGCGGCACCGATATCGGCTTCTGGGGTGTTCCGCTTGCGATGTTCGCCGGCGCCATCCGCGTCTCGACGCCCTTCCTGTTCGTCTCGCTCGGCGAATGCCTCACCGAGAAGTCGGGCCGCATCAATCTCGGCCTCGAGGGCACGCTCGTCTTCGGCGCCATGTCGGGCTATGCCGTCTCCTATCTCTCGGGCTCGCCCTGGCTCGGCGTGCTGGCGGCCGGCATTTCCGGCATGTTCTTCGGCGCCGTCCATGGCTACATCTGCAAGCTTCCCAAGGTGAACGACATCGCGATCGGCATCGCCATGATGCTGTTCGGGACGGGCCTCGCCTTCTTTTTCGGCAAGCCGTTCATCCAGCCGCAGGCGCCGCACCTGCCCTCGATCAATCTTGGCGGCTGGTCTGATTATCCGCAGATCCAGTCGGCGCTCGAGATCAACCCGCTCTTCCTGGTCGGCGCGGTGCTCGCCGTCGTCATGTGGTGGGCGTTCAAGAACACGCGCTGGGGCCTCATCATCCGCATGACCGGCGACAGCGCCCCGGCGGCTCTTGCAATGGGCTATTCGGTCGATCTCGTCCGCTTCCTCGCGACGACCGTCGGCGGCTTCTTCGCCGGCGTCGGCGGCGCCTTCCTGTCGCTCTATTATCCCGGCGCCTGGAGCGAGGGCCTTTCCTCGGGGCAAGGTCTGATGGCCGTCGCACTCGTCATCTTCTCGCGCTGGAACCCGCTGCTCTGCTTCGGTGCAGCGCTTCTCTTCGGCGCGGCCGGGGCCATCGGGCCGGCGCTGCAATCGGTCGGGATCACGCAGGGCTACTATTTCTTCAATGCGGCGCCCTACCTCCTGACCCTCTTCATCATGATCGCCTCCGTCTCGCCAAAGCGCTCGCTGAAGGGCGCACCGGGCGAATTGTCGATCACCAAGTAGGAGTATCGCCATGAATGGATTGGGAGGCCTCAACAAGGCGCCCGCGGGTGTCGTCATCGGTCTTGTGCAGCTGCAGCTGCCGGTGACGGTCACCAAGGCCGATCTCGCACGTCAGACGGCGCGGGTCGTCGAACTGGTCGGCAAGGCGCGGCGCAACAATGCCGGCATGGACCTCGTGGTGTTCCCGGAATATGCGCTGCATGGGCTCTCGATGGATACCAATCCCGAGATCATGTGCGATCTCGACGGCCCGGAGGTCGCGGCCTTCAAGGAAGCCTGCGCGACGCACAAGATCTGGGGCTGCTTCTCGATCATGGAGAGGAACCCCGGCGGCAATCCCTATAATTCAGGCATCGTCATCGACGATACCGGTGCGCTGAAGCTCTATTACCGGAAGCTCCATCCCTGGGTGCCGGTCGAGCCCTGGGAGCCGGGCGATATCGGCATTCCCGTGATCGACGGCCCCAAGGGCTGCAAGCTTGCGCTGATCATCTGCCACGACGGCATGTTCCCGGAGATGGCGCGCGAATGCGCCTACAAGGGCGCCGAGATCATGATCCGCACGGCCGGCTATACCGCGCCGATCCGCCAGAGCTGGCGCTTCACCAACCAGTCCAACGCCTTCTGCAATCTGATGGTGACGGCCAATGTCTGCATGTCGGGCTCGGACGGGACCTTCGATTCCATGGGCGAGGGCATGATCGTCAATTTCGACGGCGAGATCATCGCGCATGGCACCAGCGGCCGTCCGGACGAGATCATCACCGCCGAGGTGCGGCCGGATCTCGTGCGCGAGGCGCGCATCCACTGGGGCGTCGAAAACAACATCTACCAGTTCGGCCATCGCGGCTATGTCGCGGTGAAGGGCGGCGCGCAGGACTGCCCCTACACCTACATGACCGACCTCGCCGCCGGCCGCTATCGCCTGCCCTGGGAGGCCGACGTGGTGCACACGGATGGCTCGGCCTGCGGTTTTTCCGCGCCGACGCGGCTTTATGGCGGGGGTGCCGAGGCGCCGGATGCCAAGCAGGCGGCGGAGTAGGAGGCGGACATGACTTCCGATACTCTCGACGAGCGCGTCGCCTCTGCTTTCGTCACTGGCGGCCGCACGATCGCTTCAGACCCTTATCCGTGGCCGTTCGACGGCAATCTGAAGCCGGAGAATACCGCGCTCATCGTCATCGACATGCAGGTCGATTTCTGTGCGCCCGGTGGCTATGTGGATTCCATGGGCTACGACATCTCGCTGACGCGCGAGCCGATCGAGCCGATCCGCCGCGTGCTCGATGCGATGCGCGCCAAGGGCTATCACATCATTCACACCCGTGAGGGGCATCGGCCCGATCTCGCGGATCTGCCGGCCAACAAGCGCTGGCGCTCGCAGCGCATTGGAGCCGGCATCGGCGATCAGGGGCCCTGTGGCCGCATCCTGGTGCGTGGCGAGCCGGGTTGGGAGATCATCCCCGAGCTCCAGCCTATCGACGGCGAGACGATCATCGACAAGCCGGGCAAGGGCTCGTTCGTCGCCACCGATCTCGAACTGGTGCTGCGCCAGAAGGGCATCCGCAACATCGTGCTTTCAGGCGTCACCACCGATGTCTGCGTGCACACCACGATGCGCGATGCCAACGACCTCGGCTATGAATGCGTGCTGCTCAGCGACTGCACCGCGGCCACCAAGCGCGAAAATCACCTTGCGGCGATCGACATGGTCAAGATGCAGGGCGGCGTCTTCGGCGCGGTCGCGACGTCCGATGCCCTGATCGCGGGGCTTGTCTGATGGCACGCACGGCTTTTGTCCATCGCATCGCAGCCGCCGCGCCCGACGATGTCTCGGGGCTCTCGGACGCGATCGCGTCGGGGGCGATCGATCCGCGTGGCATCGTCGGGATCCTCGGCAAGACCGAGGGCAATGGTAACGTCAACGATTTCACTCGCGCCTTTGCCGTCCGCGCGCTCAAGGACGCATTGCGGCCGTATCTGACGCCCGAGGCTGTTGAGGCGGTGTCCTATGTCATGTCCGGCGGCACCGAAGGGGCAATGTCGCCGCATTTCCTGGTGCTTGGCAGTAGCGAGACGGACGACGCTGGCCCCTCGCCAGCGCTGGCGGTTGGCGGCGCGCATACGCCTCCGCTCGCCTTCGAGCAACTTGGCCGGCTCGGCCAGGTGGCGCTCGTCGCCGAGGGCGTTCGCGCCGCCATGGCCGATGCCGGCATCACCGATCCCGCCGATGTCCATTTCGTTCAGATCAAGTGCCCACTCCTGACGGCCGAACGTATCGCCGCCGTCGAAGGTCGCGGCGCAAGCGTCGCAACGCGCGATACGCTGAAATCGATGGGCCTGTCGCGTGGCGCCTCGTCGCTCGGCGTTGCGGTGGCGCTTGGCGAAATCGCGCTGGATGGCCTCGATGAGGCAGCGATCGGCCGCGACGCGTCGCTGTGGTCGGGCCGAGCCTCGGCCTCGGCGGGCGTCGAACTCGCCAATCATGAGATCGTGGTGCTCGGCATGAGCCGCGACTGGTCGGGGCCGCTCGCCATCGACCATGCGGTGATGGCAGACGGCATCGATGTCGAACCTGCGCGCGCGGCGCTACGCCGTCTTGGTTTCGTCGCCGATGGGCAGCTTTCTCCCGATGAGCGTCCGGCGCTGCTTGCGCTGCTGGCCAAGGCCGAGGCCGGCACCAGCGGGCGGCTGCGCGGCTTGCGTCACACGATGCTCGATGATTCCGACATCTCGTCGACGCGCCACGCCCGCGCCTTCGTCGCCGGCAGCCTTGGGGCGCTGGTCGGCCATGCCGGCATCTATGTGTCCGGCGGCGCCGAACATCAGGGGCCCGATGGCGGCGGCCCTGTCGCGGTCATCGCTGATCGCCGCCTCATCCCATCGCTTGTCGCAGCAGAAGGATCGCCGTCATGACCGCGTTCGCCGAACCGACAGGAACGCCCCGCCGCGCGGTGGAGCTCGAAACCGTCGGCATGACCAAGATCTTCGGATCGCTGGTCGCGCTGGAGGATGTCTCTGTCCATGTGAAGCCCGGCACGCTGCATGCGCTGCTCGGCGAGAACGGCGCCGGCAAGTCGACCCTGATCAAGATCCTCTCCGGCGTGCATGCGCCGGAGGCGGGCATGATCCGCCTGGACGGCCGCGAGGCCGCGATCGCCTCGCCGCGCGTCGCCGAGGCGATGGGGCTTCGCTTCATCCATCAGGAACTCAACCTCGTCCCACATTTCGATGCGGTGGCGAATGGCTGGATCGGCCGCCGTCATCCGCGCCGGGGTCCCTTCATCGACCAGAGCGCCATGCGCGCGCGGGTGGCCGAGGTCGCCGCCCGCATCGCCCCCGATCTGCCGCTCGACCGGCCGGCCAAACGCTTGACGCCCGGCCAGCGCCAGATGGCGGAGATCGTGCGGGCGCTGATGGAGCCGGCCCGCCTCGTCGTGATGGACGAGCCGACATCGAGCCTTTCCGAGGGCGAGGCCGAGCGCCTGCACGCCGTCGTGCGCCAGCTCGCCGCCGAGGGCACCGCCGTCCTCTTCATCTCCCACCGCCTCGACGAGGTAACGGCGCTCTGCGCCGACTATACGGTCCTGCGCAATGGCCGCACGGTCGGTTCCGGCCGGATCGCCGACACGAACCGCGACGGGCTGGTGGCGTTGATGTCCGGTGGTGCGGGCAAGCCTCCGGCTTCTGCGAGCACCTCTGCCGCCAAGGCCGCGCCGGCGGCCGTCGCGGCTGGCGCGACCGGTCCTCGACTCCGGGCCGAGATCGCGTTTGGGCCCTTGGGCGAACAGATCGCGTTCGAGGCGGCGGCGGGCGAGATCGTCGGTCTCTACGGCCTCGTCGGCTCCGGCCGCTCCAGCCTGCTCAAGCTCATCTGGGGCGCGAAGCAGGCGCGGGGCCGCATTTGCGTCGACGGGGTGCCGCTCAAGGGCGGCATCGCATCGCGCGTGGCGCGTGGCCTCGCCTACGTGCCGGAGGATCGCCGCCGCGAGGCGCTGGCCGCCCCGCTCTCGATCGAGGCGAGCCTTGCTCTGCCGCATCTGTCCGATTTTCGCGCGGCGCCGTCGCTGCCTGTATCGTCCCGTCACGCCATCCGCCGTTTCGCGCAGGATGTGGCGCGCCGCCTCCGCCTCGCCGCGGCCTCGCTGCAGGCCTCGCCGATGACGCTCTCCGGCGGCAATCAGCAGAAGCTGGTCTTCGGCCGCTGGCTCGGCCGCAGGACGCGCGTGATGCTGGTCGACGAGCCGACGCGCGGCGTCGATGTCGGCGCCAAGGCGGAGATCCACGCGGAGCTCCGCCGTATCGCCGCCGACGGCGCCGCCGTCATCGTCGCGACCAGCGACATCGAGGAGCTGATCGCCCTCTCGACCCGCGTCGTCGTTCTCTGCGCCGGGCGCATCACCGCCGATCTCGCAGCGGATGCGATCGACCGCAGCCGCATCGTCGCGGCGGCCTTCGGCCATGCCGTGACCGACGTTCCTCCGAAAGCCGCCTGATGATCCTGCTTCGCCGTTACGGCACCCTCGTCGCGCTCGTCGTCATCGTCGCGATCTTCGCGATCGCCTCGCCCGGCGCCTTCGGTTCGGTGGCGAATCTCGTCAACATCACGCAGCAGATGTCGCTGCTCGCCATCGTCGCGATCGGCGCGACGCTGGTGATGGTGCTCGGCGAGTTCGATCTCTCCGTCTCGGCGGTCGTGTCCTGGGCGGGCATCGCGTCCGTCGCCCTCTTCGGAGCCGGCTGGCCGCTCGCCCTCGTCTTCCCGCTCGTCCTGCTCTCCGCCCTCGTCATGGGCGTCGTCTCCGGCGTCCTGGTCGCCCGCTTCGCCCTGCCGAGCTTCATCGCCACGCTGGCGCTCGGCACGGTCATCGGTGGGTTGACCTTCTGGGTCTCGAACGGGGCGACGCTATTCTCGGGTATCCCGCCCGTCTTCCGCGCGCTCGGCCGTGGGGCGATCCTCGGCGTGCCGGTGCCGACGCTCTGGCTCGCCGGCGTCGCGCTCGTGTTCTGGCTGGTGCTCGACCAGACCGAATTCGGCCGCCGCCTCTATGCGATCGGCGGCAATCGCGAGGCCGCGCGGCTCGTCGGTCTGCCGGTCCGGCGCGACATGGTGGTCGCCTTCGCGCTTTGCGCCCTGCTCGCGGCGCTCGCCGGGCTGCTGCTGACGGCGCGCCTCGGCAGCGCCCATCCGACCGGCGGCGGCGGCTATCTGCTGCAGGCCTATGCCGCCGTCTTCCTCGGCATGACCGCCTTTCGCGAGGGCGAGCCGAGCATTCCCGGGACGCTGCTCGGCGCGGCGATCATCGCCGTGATCTCGAACGGCCTCACCATTCTCGGCGTGCCGAGCTTTCTGCAGGATGTCATGACGGGGGCGATCATCATCGCGGCGGTGCTGATCCGACATTTCGGCCGCGAGGGGGATTGAGAAAGGCGGGAATCGCCATACTTCAGCAAGGTCATTCCCTCCCCACGTCCTTCCACGGATACCGCCCGATGAAAACCGATCTGAAGATCCAGGCCGCCGACGGCACGGCAGCCGCGCACTTCTTCGCGCCGTCCGATCCGTCCCGCCGCGCCGCGGCCGGCGTCATCCTCTACATGGACGCCTTCGGGCTCCGGCCCGCACTCGACGGCATGGCCAACCGCCTCGCGGATGCCGGCTATTTCGTCCTGGTCCCAGATCTCTTCTACCGCTCCATCCCCTATGGCCCCTTCGACACATCGGCCTTTGGGAACGAGGATTCGCGCAAGGCGATCATGGCGCTGCTCGGCAGCACGACGCAGGCGATGACGGCCGCCGACAGCGGCGCCTTCATCGAAGCCCTGCGGGCCAATGGAGCAAGCGGGCGCATCGGCACGGTCGGCTATTGCTTCGGCGGCGGGCGGGCGCTCACGGCCGCCGGCACCTATCCCGACGCGATCGCGGCGGCCGCGAGCCTTCATGGCGGCAATATCGCCAGCGAGGCGCCGGACAGTCCGCACCGGCTCGCCGCCTCGATCAAGGCGCGGGTCTATGTCGGCAACGCCGGCGTCGACCAGAGCTTCCCGCCGGAGCAATCGGCCCGTCTCGCGACGGCGCTGCGCGAAGGCGGCGTCGATCATGTGATCGAGAACTATGTCGGCATGAACCATGGCTGGACCGTGCCGGACAATCTCTCCTTCGACGCGGCCGGCGCCGAGCGCCACTGGAAGCGGCTGCTGACCTTCTTCGAGGAGACGCTCGGCTAGCCGGGCGTCTCGCCGAGCGCGGCGCGCAGCCTGCGCGCGGCATGATCGCTGGCGGCGCGTCCCGCCGTCAGCCGTTCCGACCACAGCATCCAGGCGTGGATCATGCGCGGCCAGATTTCGAGCGTCGTGCGAACCTCCGCCGCGCCGAGCGCGGCCGCCCCGCGCACGGCGTCGTCCAGCAGCGTCTCGCTGGAACCGACCTGGATCAGCACCGGCGGCAGCCCGGCGAGGTCCGCATAGAGGGGAGAGACGTCCGGATCCCCCGGATCGTGCCCGGCGAGAAAGGCCGCGGCGAGGCCGGTCAGATAGTCCCGGCTGATCAGCGGATCGATGTCAGCCTTCGAATCCAGCGTCTTGCCCGTCATGCGCAGGTCGAGCCATGGCGAGACGAGCCAGGCGGCCGCCGGCAGAGCCTCGCCCATGGCGCGCAACCTCAGCATCAGGGCCAGTGTGAGATTGCCGCCCGCGCTGTCGCCGCCGATGGCGATCGAACCCGGCGCATAGCCCTGGTCACGCAGGAAGCGCCACGCAGCCAGCGCATCCTCCAGCGCCGCGGGATAGGGGGCTTCCGGCGCGAGGCGATAGGCGATGGCGAGCGTCCGGATGGCCGCGTCCCGGCCCACGCGGCCGACCATGGCGCGATGGCTGGTGATCGATCCGGAGCAATAGCCGCCGCCGTGGAAATAGAGCAGCACGCGGCGCGCGTCGCTGCCGGGCGCCAGCGACCATTCCGCCTGCATCGCGCCGATCGTCGCGGGCGAGAAGGCGACATCGCCCGGCGGCGGATCGATCGCGCAGATCTCGTCCATCCGCTGCCGCCGCTCGGCCCAGCTCGTCGGCCGCGGCTTGGCGGTGAAGAGCGCCTTCAGATCCTCGATTTCGTCGGCCATGGCTCCCCCGGTCGTCGGGCGAACCGGCCTCGGCCGATGGCTGGACCCGGCCGGTTCGACGCACGCAACCCTATCAGGATTTGGCGTCGGTAGCCGCCTTTGTCGCTGCCCTGCGCCCCGGCATGGCCGCGAGCGCCGCGCCTGCGACGACGAGGATCGTTGCAAGGCCGAGGCGCCAGCTGGCCGGCGCCTGGCCGAACAGGACGAGCAGGATCATCGAGAGCGGCGGCGTCGCATAGGAGAGCGCGCCGAGCACGGTGATGTTGCCGCGCTTGGTCGCGTGGTCCCAGGCGACGAAGGCAGCGCCCACCGGTCCGGCGCCGAGCACGGCGAGGCCGATCGCGGTCGGCAGATCCGGCATGACGAAGGTCTCGCCGGCGAGGACATGGCCGAGCGCGCCGAGCAGGGCGACCGCGGCGCAGACGAGGATCATCGGCTCGCTCCCGGGCGCACCGATGCGGTTGTTGATCACCGAATAGAGGCTCCAGGTGAAGGCGCAGGCGAGCGCGGCCAGATAGCCGGCCATGGCTTCGCCGCCGAGCGCGACAGTGTCGCCGCCGCCGCCGATCAGGAGGATCGTCGCCCCGAAGCCGACCACGCCGCCGATGATCTGCGGCCAGCCGAGCCGCGACGTCCCGCCCGGCAGGATGCCGGCGAAGAGCACGATGAGCAGCGGCCAGAGATAGTTGACGATCGTCACCGGCCCGGCCGGCGCCAGGCGGAAGGCGAGGAAA
>DATMGR010000022.1:0-89872 GCA_035555375.1 Kaistia sp.
CGTCGCGCAGGAGACGGCGAAGAGTCTGATCGCGTGCGGCGTGCATGGCGCCATCGTCAACGTCTCCTCGATCGCGTCCTCGATCGGCTTCCAGGATCACACCGCCTATTGCGCCACCAAGGGCGCGCTCGACGCCATGACGCGCGTGATGGCCCATGAGCTCGGCCGCCAGGGCATCCGCGTCAATGCGGTGAACCCCACGGTGACGCTGACCCCGATGGCCGTGAAGGCCTGGAGCGATCCCGCGAAATCCGAACCCATGCTGAAGCGCATCCCGCTCGGCCGCTTCGTCGAGCCGGTCGAGGTGGCGAGCGCCATCGCCTATCTGCTCGGCAACGGCGCCTCAATGGTCAATGGCGTGGCGCTGCCGGTCGACGGCGGCTTCCTGATCGACTGAGGCGACTCAGGCGGATGGCGGCGCCGGGCTCGGGCCCGGCGCATCGAGATGCAGGCGCGCGCGCACGGCTTCGCGCGCCACGGTGAGGCGCTGGTCGATCGCCTCGTCCGGCAGACCGACATCGCCCAGCAGGCGGCCGGCGAGCTGGAGGCTGCCTTCGAGCGCTTCGGGCACGACATCGCCTGCACCGAGTTCCTGCAGGCGCGCCGCATGGACGATGCTGCGCGCGCGGGCATGGATCGGGACGTCGGGCCAGTGCTCATGCATGAGCGCGACGATACGCTCGGCGACCTTGGGATCGTCGGCCGTCACCACGAAGGCGCGCGCGCGATCGGCGCCGAGCTTCCGCAGCACTTCCGTATGGGTCGCATCGCCATAGAAGACGGGCTCGCCCGCCCGCTTCGCGGTATCGACATGCGCGGCGTCGAGATCGAGCCCGACATAGGGAATGTCCTCGGCCTTCAAGAGATAGGCGATGCCGCTGCCGAAACGGCCGAAGCCGGCGATCAGCACGTGATCGGAATAATCCTGCGTGTCATGCACGCCATGCCGCGCCTCGCTGCTCTTCTGCTCGAACAGCAGCGCGAGGCGGGCACCCAAGAGGCCGAACAATGGCGTCACCACCATGGAGATCGCGGCGATCGTCGTCGCGAGACGCGCAATGTCCGGCTCGATCACCTTGTCGCGCGCGGCGAGCGTGAACACGACGAAGGCGAACTCGCCGGCTCCCGCGAGAATGAACGAGGTCTCGATCGAAGCGGGACGCGGGATCCGCGAAATCCGGCAGGCGACATAGCCGGCAGCGAGCTTGACGAGCGAGATGCAGGCGAGCGCGCCGACGATCAGCGGCAGCGCGCCGGCCACCGCGGCGAGGTCGATCGTCATGCCGACCGTCATGAAGAACAGGCCGAGCAGCAGATCCTTGAACGGCTCGATATCGACGTCGAGCTGGTGGCGATATTCGGTCTCGCTCAGCAGCAGGCCGGCAAGAAAGGCGCCGAGCGCCGCCGACAGGCCCGCCGAGGCGGTGATCGCCGCGGCCGCGACGATGATGAGCAGCGTGATGGCGAGGAGCAGCGTGCGATTGCCCGTCGCTCCCGCAAAGCGCATCAGCGGGCGGACGATGAAGCGCCCGAGCCCGACCACGCCCGCGATGACGACGGCGGCGATCACGAGGCCCTTGATAAGCGCCAGCCCGACGCTGGCGCCCGGCAGGGCCAGGATGCCGACGACGATGACGATCGGCACGACCATCAGATCCTGCAGGATCAGCACGCCGAGCGCCGTACGCCCGACCGGCCCGCCGAGCCGCTTCCGCTCGACGAGCGACTGCGTCACGATCGCGGTCGACGAAAGCGCAAAGGCCATGCCGAAGACGAGCGAATCGTCGAACTCGAAACCTGAGAACGCGCCGATCGCATAGATGCCGCCGGTCGCCAGCATCACCTGCGCCCCACCGGCCCCCATCATCAGCCGGCCGATCGCGCCGAGGCGCGCGAAGGACAGCTCGAGCCCGATCGTGAACAGCAGGAAGACGATGCCGAGATCGCCGAGCGCCTGCAGCCGCGAGACGTCCTGGATCGTCGCATAGGCGAAGAGCGGGCTGATCGACACCAGATGGCCCAGGCCACCCGGGCCGACGATGATCCCCGCGATGACGAAGCCGAGGACGATGCCGAGCTTCAGATGCTGGAACAGCGGGACGACGATGCCCGCTGCCACCAGGAAGACGAAGAGCTGTCGGCCGTCGGCGAGGTGTTCCATCGTCCTCCCGCCCGCAGCCTTACGCCGTCAGCGCCGCCTCGATCGCCTGCAATGCTTCGCCGGCCTTGGCGCCGTCCGGGCCACCGGCCTGCGCCATGTCCGCCCGTCCGCCGCCGCCCTTGCCGCCCAGCGCCTCGGCGCCGATGCGGACCAGATCGACCGCGCTGCGGCTCTCCTTGAGGTCGTCGCTGACGCCGACCACGATCGCGGCCTTGCCATCCTCGGCAACGCCAACGAACGCGACCACGCCGGAGCCGACGGTCTTCTTCGCCTCGTCGACGAGACCCTTCAGATCCTTCGGCGCGATGCCTTCGACCACGCGGCCGAGATAGCGGATGCCGCCGATCTCGACGATGCCGTCGCCGGCCGCGCTGCCGCCGCCACCGCCGAGCGCGAGCTTCTTCTTCGCCTCGGCGAGTTCGCGCTCGAGCCGGCGCCGCTCCTCGACCAGCACGGCGACGCGATCGGCCGCCTCGTCGGGGCGAACCTTGAGCGCGGCAGCGACCTGCTTGAGGCGCTTGTCCTGCAGTTCCAGATGGTCGCGCGCCGCCTTGCCGGTCAGCGCCTCGACGCGGCGCACGCCGGCCGCGACCGCGGCCTCGCCGACCAGCGTGACGAGCCCGATCTCGCCGGTGCGGCCGACATGCGTGCCGCCGCAGAGCTCGACCGAATAGGTCTTGCCGCCCAGTTCGCCCATCGAGACGACGCGAACCTCGTCGCCATATTTCTCGCCGAACAGCGCCATCGCGCCCGAATGCATCGCCTCGTCGCGATCCATCAGCCGCGTCACGACCGGCGCATCCTGCAGCACGACGTCGTTCGCGATGTCCTCGATCTCGGCGAGTTCCGCCGCATCGATGGGCTTGGGATGCGAGAAGTCGAAGCGCAGGCGATCGGGCGCGACCAGCGAGCCCTTCTGCGCGACATGCTCGCCGAGCACCTTGCGCAGCGCGGCATGCAGCAGATGGGTCGCCGAATGATTGGCGCGGATCGCGCCGCGGCGGCTGTGGTCGACCACGAGGCGCACGGCATCGCCGTCCTTGACCTCGCCCTTCACCACCTCGCCGATATGCACGAACAGGCCGTCCGCGCGCTTCTGCGTGTCGTCGATCCGGATGACGGCGCCCGACTCCGTCTCGATGGTTCCGGCGTCGCCGACCTGGCCGCCCGATTCGCCATAGAACGGCGTCTGGTTCAGCACGATCGAGACCGCATCGCCCTCGCCCGCCGAGGCGACTTCGGCGCCGTCGCGCACCAGCGCCAGCACCTTGCCCTCGGCCGCTTCGGCCGAATAGCCGAGGAATTCCGTCGCGCCGAGCTTGTCGCGCAGGCGGAACCAGATCGTCTCGGCCGCCGTATCGCCGGAGCCGGCCCAGCTCGCGCGTGCCTCGGCCTTCTGCCGCTCCATCGCCCTCTGGAAGCCGGCGGTGTCAACCGCGATGCCGCGGGCGCGCAGCGCATCCTGCGTCAGGTCGAGCGGGAAGCCATAGGTGTCGTAGAGACGGAAGGCGGTCTCGCCGTCGAGCGTCGCGCCGCCGGAGAGTTCCGTGGTCGCCTCGTCGAGCAGCGTGAGGCCGCGCGCCAGCGTGCGGCGGAAGCGGATCTCCTCGAGGCGCAGCGTCTCGGTGATCAGCGCCTCGGCGCGCACCAGCTCGGGATAGGCGCGGCCCATCTCGCGCACCAGCGCCGGCACGAGACGCCACAGCAGCGGGTCGGCGGCGCCCAGGATATGCGCATGGCGCATGGCGCGGCGCATGATGCGGCGGAGCACATAGCCGCGGCCCTCATTCGACGGCAGCACGCCGTCGGCGATCAGGAAGGACGAGGCGCGGAGGTGATCGGCGATGATGCGATGGCTGGCGCGCTGCGCCCCCTCTGCCGGCACGCCAGTCGCCTCGACCGAGGCGCGGATCAGCGCCTTGAACAGGTCGATGTCGTAATTGTCGTGCACGCCCTGCATGACGGCGGCGATGCGCTCGAGGCCCATGCCGGTGTCGATCGAGGGGCGCGGCAGCGGCACGCGGTTGCCCGGCGCGATCTGCTCGAACTGCATGAAGACGAGATTCCAGATCTCGATGAAGCGGTCGCCATCCTCGTCCGGGCTGCCCGGCGGGCCGCCCGGAATGCCCTCGCCATGATCGAAGAAGATCTCGGAGCAGGGACCGCAGGGGCCGGTGTCGCCCATCTGCCAGAAATTGTCCGACGTCGCGATGCGGATGATGCGCTCTTCGGGCAGGCCGGCGATCTTCTTCCAGAGATCAAACGCCTCGTCGTCCTCGTGATAGACTGTGACGAGGAGCTTGTCCTTCGGCAGCGCGAACTCACGCGTGACCAGAGTCCAGGCCAGTTCGATCGCCCGTTCCTTGAAATAGTCGCCGAACGAAAAATTGCCGAGCATCTCGAAGAAGGTGTGATGCCGGGCGGTGTAGCCGACATTGTCGAGATCGTTGTGCTTGCCGCCCGCGCGCACGCATTTCTGCGACGTGGTCGCGCGCGGCCAAGGCGCCGCGGCCCGGCCTGTGAAATAGTCCTTGAACTGGACCATGCCGGCATTCGTGAACATCAGCGTCGGATCGTTCTGCGGCACGAGCGAGCTCGAGGCGACGATCTCATGGCCGTTCTTCTGATAGAATCCGAGATAGGCCGACCGGATGTCGTTGACGCTGCTCATGGAATGATCCGCTTGAAGACCGGGAGGCCGCATCGCGGATGCCCGGTGAGAAACCTGGCCGCGTTTGTAGCGGCCGGCCGCGGGACTGTCCAGAAAGCAGCATTGCCGACACAGCACCGGCGAGCCGCCGGCGCCGCTCTGTCATGCCTCAGTGGCCGCGACCGTCATAGGCGTTGACGGTGACCGACGCGAGATCGATGCCGTCGATGCACCGCACATTGACCGCGACCATGTCGCTTCCATCGGGGCCCTTCGCCCGCGCAAAGGCCTCGATGCCGCAATCCTGGCAGAAGAGATGATGGATGATGCGATGGTTGAACTGATAGTCGGTGAGGTTGTCCTCGCCCGCCGTCACACTGAAGTTGCTCGCCGGAACAAAGGCGAGCCAGTGTCCACGCTTCTGGCAGATCGAACAGTTGCAGGAAATCGCGCTGGTGAAATCGCCATGCGCCTCGAAACGAACCTTGCCACAGTGGCAGCCGCCCGTCTCGTCAGTCGCTTCAGCCATTCTCAACCCTCCCTCAAAGCGAAGGCGCAGCTCGCCGCGCCTCCGCCGGTCACGCCGCCAGGAGACTACGCTTCCAGGGCGTCGTCGCCATCCGCTTCGGCTTCGCCATCCTTCGACAGCAGCGCCTCGGCAAGCAGGCCGGCATTCTGACGGATCGCCTGTTCAACCGTGTTGGCGATCTCCGGATTGTCGCGGAAGAACGCCTTGGCATTCTCGCGGCCCTGACCGAGACGCTGGCTGTCATAGGAGAACCACGCGCCCGACTTCTCGACGATGCCGGCCTTGACGCCGAGATCGATCAATTCACCGACCTTCGACACGCCCTCGCCATACATGATGTCGAATTCGACCTGCTTGAACGGCGGCGCCAGCTTGTTCTTGACCACCTTGACGCGAGTCTGGTTGCCGACGACCTCGTCGCGATCCTTGATCGCACCGATGCGGCGGATGTCGAGACGGACCGACGCGTAGAACTTCAGCGCATTGCCGCCGGTCGTCGTCTCGGGATTGCCGAACATGACGCCGATCTTCATGCGGATCTGATTGATGAAGATCACCATAGTCTTCGACTTCGAGATCGAAGCGGTGAGCTTCCTGAGTGCCTGGCTCATCAAGCGCGCCTGCAGGCCGGGCAGGCTGTCGCCCATCTCGCCCTCGATCTCGGCGCGCGGCGTCAGCGCGGCGACCGAATCGACCACCAGCACGTCGATGGCGCCGGAGCGCACCAGCGTATCGGTGATCTCAAGCGCCTGCTCACCGGTGTCCGGCTGCGAGATCAGGAGGTCATCGAGATTGACGCCGAGCTTGCGGGCATAGACGGGGTCAAGCGCATGCTCCGCATCGACGAAGGCGCAGATGCCGCCGTTCTTCTGCGCTTCGGCGATGGTGTGTAGCGCCAGCGTCGTCTTGCCCGAGGATTCCGGCCCATAGATCTCGACGATGCGGCCGCGCGGCAGACCGCCGATCCCGAGCGCGATATCAAGCCCGAGCGATCCGGTCGGGACGGTGCCGACCTCGACGACCTTGTCGTTCTTGCCGAGCCGCATGATCGAGCCCTTGCCGAACGCCCGCTCGATCTGGCTGAGAGCGGCATCCAGCGCCTTCGACTTGTCCATTGTGGCCCCTTCGACGAGACGGAGAGAAGTTTGCGACATGCGTGCGATCCTTATTCCATACTGTGAGGAGTCGATCAAACTGAGAACATTGTACATGTTTTGTTCTCATCCGCAAGCTGCATCCCCACCGTGCCGCGCGCATATGTGAGTCCTGCCATGCAGCGCCGCCGGTGGTGCGCCGCGCCCCTCTGTGATGCTATGCAGCGGGAAATCCGCACTGTTTCATCAAGTAGAGAGAGCGACCTCAACGTGCAGCGCCCTGCCCTTGTCATGATCCTTCTCGCCGTCCTGGCGCTCGGCGGCTGCCAGGCCCCAACCAACCAGCAGCTGGGTGGGATCGCCGGCTCGGCCGTCGGCGCCATGATCGGCAGCCAGTTCGGCTCCGGCGCGGGCAAGCTGGGTGCAACGATCGTCGGTGGCGGTATCGGCGGCATCATCGGCAGCCAGATCGGCAAGAGCATGGATCAGAACGCACAGCGCCAGGCCTCGGAGGCGGAGACGCGTGCGATCACCACCGGCCAGCCCGGCGTGCCGGTCAGCTGGAACGCCGGATCGAGCCACGGCCAGGTCATTCCCGGGCCGATTGGCAAGCAGAACGGCCGCGAGTGCCGCCCCTATACCCACCAGATCGTCGTCGACGGACGCGGCGAAGCCCTGCGCGGAACCGCCTGCCGCATGCCTGACGGCTCGTGGCAGACGATCTCCTGATCAAGGTTTCAACAACATGGTATCCGCAATGAGCCTTTCCGATCGCATCCGCCTTTCCGACGAAGTCGCCGCAGCGCGGGCAGACGGGCGCCCGCTCGTCGCGCTCGAGACGACGATCGTCACCCATGGCATGCCCTATCCGGAAAATGTCGCGACCGCCCTTGCCGTCGAAGAGGTCGTGCGCGGCGCGGGCGCGGTGCCCGCCACGATCGCGATCATAGACGGCGCCATCCGCGTTGGACTGACCGCGGCCGAGCTTGAAGAACTGGCCGGCATGAAGAACGTCATGAAGCTCTCGCGGGCCGATCTCGCCTTCGCGCTCGCCACGGGCCGGCCCGGCGCCACCACGGTCGCAGCTACCATGATCGCGGCGGCGCTTGCGGGCATCCAGGTCTTCGCGACGGGCGGAATCGGCGGCGTCCATCGCGGCGCCGAGACTAGCTTCGATGTCTCGGCAGATCTCTATGAGCTCGCCGAAACGCCGGTCACGGTCGTCTCGGCCGGCGCCAAGGCGCTGCTCGATATCCCGAAGACGCTTGAAGTGCTGGAGACGCTCGGCGTGCCGGTCGTGACGGTCGGCCAGGATATGCTGCCGGCCTTCTGGTCGCGCGACAGCGGCCTGCCCTCGCCGCTCCGCCTCGACGACCCGGCTGACATCGCGAGCTTCCTCGCAACGCGCACTGCGCTCGGCCTCAAGGGCGGCCTGCTCGTCGCCAATCCCGTGCCTCTCGCTGACGAGATCCCGGCCGACGAGATGCGCGCCCATATCGAGGAGGCAATCCGCGACGCCGAGCGCGAAGGCGTCCGCGCCAAGGCGGTCACGCCCTATGTGCTCGGGCGCATCCTGACTCTGACCGGGGGACGCAGCCTCGTGACCAATATCGCGCTGGTCAAGAACAATGCCCGCCTCGCCGGCGAGATCGCCGTGGCCCTTCAGGCCGTGGCGGGGTGACGCGCATGAAGGACGTGGCCGACCTCGGCTTCATCGAGCGGCGACGGCCCCGTCACATAGAGACGGCCAAGATCGGGCCCTGACAGATTGCCTGTCACTTCGAAGCCGAGGGCGGCGAGATGCCGCTCCATTTCGTCGGGCCGGAAATAGCTGACGAAAGGCTCGCCGAGCTGGGCCGTACGGCCGGCGAGCGTCAGGAAGGCCAGCCGCTGCAACACGCCGACGCGATCGGGCGGCTCGGCATAATCGAGCACAAGCTCGGCGCCGCCCTTGCGGGCAGCGATGATGCCGAGCGTCGTGAGAATGGCGATCTCCGACAGATAGGGCACCACCCCGAGCCAGGAAAAGAACACCGGCGCATCCGGCTCCAGCCCGGCGGTCTCGAGCTTGCCGTCAAGCCGATCGACCGAAAAATCGACGGGTACGAAGCGCGTTGTTTCGGGCACCGGAATGAGCGTCTGCTCGAGGCGCTGGCGCTTCCAGGCCTGGGTCGCCGGATGGTCGACCTCGTAGACGACGACCCCCTTGTCGGCGAAGGGATTGCGATAGGCGAACGTATCGAGCCCCGCGCCGAGCACAACCACCCGGCGGACACCGACGGCGACGGCCGCCGCGAGCTTGTCCTCGGCAAAGCGGCTGCGGGCGGCCAAGAAGGTACGCAGCGCAGCCCCGCCCGATGAATCGGCGCGGCTGATTTCATCGCGCGCGACCGATGAGCCACGATCACCGCCGACAATGGTCAGCGCAAGCGGGTCCTCGAAGATCAGCGGCTTGTCGAGCAACTGGTGCGCCGCCCGGCGCATCGCGGCTCGAAACGCCGTGGCGCTCGGCTTTCCCTCGATCACGTACGTAGAGCTCCCTTGTCCATGAGCCTGCCGGACAATGCTGACGACCGGGCTTGGATGCAAGCGGAGAGCCCGTCGGCGCTCAACGCAGGCATCCGAGATTGGTGAGGAGCTGCACCGCATCGGCGCGGGCCAGTCCCGGCGGATCGCCGCTCACCGGGAGGATGAGCACGGCGAAGCTGCCGTCTTCATCGGCGATGACGTGGAACGGCTGGAAAGCGGCCGTCGCGTCAGCGCTGACCTTGCCGCAATAGCCGCGGCCGTTGCGGGCGAGCGATGGCGCGAGATCGCGGATACGGGCAACCGCCGGATCGGGCATCCGCGCCGCGACCGCGCCGATAATGGCCGCCTGCAGCGTGGGCGTGGAAAGCGGCGTTCCGACATAGCTCTGCGCATCCGCCGGCAAGCTTGCCACGACCATCGCGGCTGCCGCGATGATCAAACCGCCAAGACGCATCGTCATTCCTCCACGCATCGTCCGCCAGCCGCAGGCGATTGATGACAATTCGGGCGCGAGATGCAAGGTCGAAGGGTGCCGGTGAGCAATGACTCATCCTCCGTCAGGACAAGCTGTCGTTCTCCATGCATCCCGGCAGCGGTCTCGTTGAGCTATCCCAAGAGCTCAGAGTCGGGGATATGCGTTTGACGGCTCAACGCCTCACCAGGCGAGGCGCAAGGCTTCGAGCCCATGGAAATGATAGCTGTCGCGATAGCGTGGCGGCGCGGCGATCCTCAGCCCCGGCAGGCGGGAGAAGAGGATCGGCAGGGCGACCTGCAGTTCGAGCCGCGCCAGCGGCGCGCCGATGCAGAAATGGATGCCGCCGCCGAAGCCGAAATGCGCCAGCGCCGGGCGGGCGGGATCAAGGCGGGCGGCATCGACATAGCGCGCCGGATCGCGATTGGCGGCGCCGAGCACCAGCCCCACGCTGTCGCCCTTCTTGAGCGCGATGCCCGCAAAATCGAGATCTTCAAGCGCGTAGCGCGAGAAGAAATGCAACGGCGGATCGAAGCGGAGGCATTCCTCCGCCGTCGCCTCGACGGCATCATCGGTCGCTAAGACGACCGCAGGATCAAGCCCGGTCTCAAGGATCGCCTTCACGCCGTTGCCGATGGCATGCACGGTCGCCTCATGGCCGGCATTCAGGAGCAGGATGATGGTCGCGATCAGCTCGTCTTCCGAGAGGCGGTCGCCCTTTTCCTCGGCAGCGATCAGCGTCGAGACGAGATCGTCGGCCGGCGCCTTGCGCTGCTCGGCGATCACCTCTTTCAGATAGGCGACGAAATCCTGAACCGCCGCGACGGCCGCGTCCTCGATCGCCCGCGTGCGGCCAAACTGATACATCGCCACCATCTTGTGCGACCAGTCGAGCAGGTCGTCGGCACGACTCGTCGGCACGCCGAGCATCTCGGCGATGACGATGACCGGGATCGGCGTCGCAAAGGCCTCAATCAGGTCGACTTCACCGGCGCCTTCGAAGCGATCGATCAGGTCATTGGCGAGCGCTGCGATGCGCGGCCGCAACCGTTCGACCTGCCGCGAGACGAAGGCGCGATTGACGAGCGTTCTAAGCCGCGTGTGCGTCGGCGGTTCGCGATCGAGCATCGAGAGCGTGTCGATGTCGGTGAAGGGTCGGAGCCGCTCCGGCACCTCGGGAATGCCCAGCTCTTCTCGCGTCGCGACATGCAGGATCTCGCGGCCAAAGCGCTTGTCGCGGAAGAGCGCATGCACATCCGCCGCGTCGAGGAAGCACCAGAGGCCGTACTGCTCCCAGAAAAACACCGGCGTCACCGCCCGGATCTCCTCGAAGACCGGATAGGGATCCTGGAAGAAGGCGGGATTCCGGGCGTCGATGAAGACGCGGCGGCTGGCGGGATCGATGGTGAAGGGAGCGGAGGTCTGCGGCGCGAGGCCTGTAGCGATCGGCTGATGGATGATCACGCTGTCGTCTCGATCCGTGGTGCACCGCGCAAGGTTCGGATGCAGACGGGCTGGATGCAAGCGGCCATTGCGTCGCCGCCGTGCAATGAGCGCAAACGCTACTCCCCCAGCGCTTCCTTCACGGCTGTTGCCAGTTGTTTCAGCGAGAATGGTTTCGGCAGGAAGCTGAAGCTCTCGCCGTCGGGCAGGTTGCGGGCAAAGGCGTCCTCGGCATAGCCCGAGACGAAGATGATCTTGAGGTTCGGCCGCGTCTTGCGCAGTTCGCGCAGCAGCGAGGGGCCGTCGAGCTCAGGCATCACGACGTCGGAGACGACGAGATCGATCGATCCGCCGGTGCGTTCCATGACTTCGAGGGCTTCCGCGCCGGATGATGCCTCGTGCACCGTATAGCCGCGCGACGCGAGCGCGCGGGCGGCGAAGGCGCGCACCGCCTCTTCATCCTCGACCAGCAGGATATTGGCGCTGCCGGTGAGATCCGTCTTCGCCTGCGGCTTCTCGGGCGCGAGCTCCGCTTTCGGCTGCTCCACGGTGACGTAGCGCGGCACGAAGATGCGGAAAGTCGTGCCCTTCTGCATGACGCTGTCGAAGAAGATATGCGCGCCAGTCTGGCGGACGATGCCATAGACGGTCGAAAGGCCGAGCCCGGTGCCCTTGCCGACGTCCTTCGTCGAGAAGAACGGTTCGAAGATCTTGGACTGGACTTCGAGCGGAATGCCGGTGCCGGTGTCCTCGACCTCGATCAGCACATATTCGGCCGCCGGCAACGCCTTGTAGCCGAACGCGGCGCAATCGGCCGGCAGGATGTTGCGGGTGCGGATGGTGAGTTGGCCGCCCGTTGGCATCGCGTCGCGCGCATTGACCGCGAGATTGATGACGACCTGCTCGAACTGATTGAGGTCGGCCTTGATCGGCCAGACGTCGCGGCCATGCACCACCTGGAGCTTGACCTTCTCGCCGAGCAGCCGCTCGAGCAGGATGGAGAGATCCGACAGCACGTCGCCGATGGCGAGAATCTGCGGGCGCAATGTCTGGCGACGCGAGAAGGCCAGCAGCTGCCGCACGAGGCCGGCGGCCCGGTTGGCATTCTGCTTGATGTTCATGATGTCCTGGAAGGACGGGTCGGACGGCCGGTGGTTGGCGAGGAGCAGGTCCGAGAAGCCGATGATCGCGGTCAGCACGTTGTTGAAGTCATGCGCGACGCCGCCGGCGAGCTGACCGATCGACTCCATCTTCTGGCTCTGCTGGAACTGCTGTTCCAGCGCCCGCTGCTCAGTCGTGTCGAGCGCATAGATCGTCGCGATTTCATGTTCATCGGCGCCTTCGTCGACGGCGCTGACATAGAAGCGGGCGCTGCGGTCGCCGGGGCCGGCAATGCTCGCATCGACGAACGGAATGTCGCCATGCCCGGCCGCGGCCGCCTCGAGGGCGCGTTCGACGGCCGCTCGCCCGCCCTCGGCGACGATATCGGCGAGGCGAAGCCGTCCGCCGCCATCGCCCTGCACCGAGCCGAACAGCCGCGCAAAGGCGGCATTGGTGCGGCCGATGCGTCCACTGCGATCGACGGAGGCGATGGCGAAAGGCGTATGGTTGAAGAATCGCGTGAAGCGAACCTCGGCAGCCCGCAACGCCTCGGATACATCCTCGCCCGGGCCACGGTTGAGCACGATGGTCCGCGTCGCGCCCGGGGCCCCGTCATGTGCATAAGGCACGCGATGCAGGAAGCGCACAGGCAGGCTCTGTCCATTCTGCTTGACGAGGTCGAGGTCGAAGATCTCGGTTTCGCTGCCGCCCGGCCGCGTATTGCCGGCTGCGAGCAGCGCAGCGCCATCGCCGCGCACGATGTCCGATAGTGAGATCGAGCCGGGCTTGAAGAAGGCGAGATCGATGCCGAGCCATTCCGCCAGCGTGGCATTGAGATAGACGATCCGGCCATCCGGCTCGGCCGAGAGAAAGCCCGCCGGCGCATGGTCGAGATAGTCGATCGCGTGTTGCAGGTCCTGGAACACCGTCTCCTGCTGCTCGCGATCACCGGTGATGTCGGCGAGCCGCCATGCCGTCAGGAACTGATCGCCCGCCTGGATCGGCCGGGCATGGACACGATACCAGCGCGGCCCGATCGGTCCGGTGCCGGAGAGCGGCGCCGGCATGCGGATCTCCTCGACTGCCGCGCGCTGGTGACGAACCGATTGCGACAGGCGGTAGAGCGCCTCGCTGGCGGCCCGATCGCCGGAAAAGACGCGCTCGATGACGCGGACATCGCTCTCGTCATCGGCACCGATCAGGTCCGCATAGGCGCCGTTGGCATAGAGAATGCGTCCCTCGCGATCGCTGATGACGAGGCCCTCGGTCATCGAATCGATGAAGCCGCGTGCCAGATCATCACGCGGGACCTGGCCACCGAAGCGCACCAACCCGATCGCGGCAGCAAAAAGCGTGAAGACGCCAAGCACGGCGAGAATGCCGAGGACGGCAAAGATGAAGGGCTGCGCCGAAGACGGCGGCAGCATCGCGCCGGCGACGGCCACGGCGACAAGCACAACCGCCAGCACCACCAGCCGCCCGATGCCGCCTGTGCGCCCGCCACGATCGATGACCGGTGGGCGCCCCTCCGCCCCGCCGAATCGCGACGTCATGGCGCACCGCCTGCCACAGCAACGCCCATAGCGCGGCATATATCGATCGCACCCCGGCTTGCGGCCGGGCTGGCTATGAAGGAGACGGCACTGATGCGGTGCGGCTGCGGGAGCACGATCGCGGACTTTCGGAAGACGGCTCGAACAGGCGATTCGCGCAGAAATCGAGCCAGCTTGTTCTGGGGATGGTTAGTGAATTGCTAACGGCTTTTCGGCATTGATAAGCCGATTCGTCGTCGCGGCCCTTGCCAACTGCGAGCCGGCGCACGAAAACCCCTTCTCATACCACGCGCGCGGCGCGTATGGACCTTGACGATGGCGGGCGCCCTTGCCGGTGCCGGCGCACCAGGAGAGCGGGATGCGTGACTATCTCGAACCGATGCTCGGCACGACCGGCGCCACGATCGCCCAATTTGCGATCACGCTGGTCATTGTCGCCATCATCATATTGATCGTGTTCTGGCTGATCAGGACCTTCACGGGCAACCGGATCGGCACGACCGCGATCCGCGGCCGCCAGCCGCGCCTCAGCGTCCTCGACGCCCTGCCCGTCGACCAGAAGCGCCGGCTGGTCCTGGTGAGGCGCGACAATGTCGAGCATCTCATCCTGATCGGCGGCCCCACCGACTTGGTCGTCGAGGCCGCGATCCATCGTCCCTCAGCGGCCCAGCGCCGCGCCGAAGCCGCGGCACGGACCGCCGGCCAGACGCAGCGCTACCAGTCGGCACCGCCGATCGGCGAGCCGATGCGCGGCCCGGCCGAGGATCAGTTCATCGACGCAGCGCCGGCCGAGCCGGCCGCGCGCAGTGAGCCGCCGCGCGTTGAATCGGTCCGGGCCGAGCCGGTTCGCACCGGCTTCGTCGCGCCCGCGGCTGAGCCGGCCGCCATCGCTGACGTGCCCGAGCGGGTTGAACCGGCCCGCGCCGAAGCGGAACAGGCGGCACCGGCCGTCGAGACCGTCGTGATTGCAGAGACCTTCGAGGTCGTCGAAGTCGTTGCGGAGCCCGCCGCACCGACCGTCCGCGCTCCCAAGGCCCCGGCGGGGCCGACCCGTGCCATGGCATCCTTCCTTGGTGCGGTCGGTCGCGGCCGCACGGCGTCGGAGCCTGTCGCGACGGAGCCGCAGGCCGAACCGCGCCGGCCGGAGCCGCCGATGCGTCCGCTCGGCCGAGCAACGCCGCTGGCGCCCAAGGCGCCCGAGCCGCCGGCTGAAGAAACCATCGATGTCGCCCCGTCCATCGAGCCGCCGCGTGCCGAGCCGTTACGTCCTGAGCCGCCCCGCGTCGAGCCGGTCCGGCCGCAGCAGCGCCCGGCGATGCCGCCGGCGCCGCCGGTTGCGCCGCCGGTCATGGGCGACGAGCCTTACGGCGCGCCGACCGCCGACCCCGACCACAGCCCGCGGTTCGAGCCGATCTTCGACATCAATCCCGACGATGTCCGCGATCCTGGCCGGCCGATCCGGCCGATGCGCGAGCCGGCCGCTTCCGCGCCGTTCGTCGAGCCACCGCGCGAGCCGCGCCTTGCCGAAGAGACGATCGAGGAGGCTCCGGCCGTCGAGCCGGAAGAACGCAGCCGTCCAAGCTCGGTCGGCGATCTCGAAAAGGAAATGGCGCGCCTCCTCGGCGAAATCTCCAGCAGCCGCCGCAGCTAGGCCCAGCCGGGCCAGAGACCTCAATAAACGAAAGAGGCGCGGTCATCGACCGCGCCTCTTTCAGATGATCACCCCATCGAGCCAGCCAGTGCCGCGCCGTCTAGTCGTCGCGATAGACCCTCTCGCGGCGCTCATGCCGCTCCTGGGCCTCGATCGACAGCGTTGCGATCGGGCGTGCGTCGAGCCGCTTCAGGCTGATCGGCTCGCCGGTCTCCTCGCAGAAGCCGTAGCTGCCGTCGTCGATCCGCTGCAGCGCCGCGTCGATCTTGGAGATCAGCTTGCGCTGCCGGTCACGTGCGCGAAGCTCGATCGCGCGGTCCGTCTCGGAAGAGGCGCGATCGGCGAGATCGGGATGGTTCTGGTTTTCGTCCTGCAGATGCTGAAGGGTCTCGCGCGACTCCTTCAGGATGTCCTCTTTCCAGGCGAGGAGCTTCTTGCGGAAATACTCTCTCTGCCGCTCGTTCATGAAGGGCTCGGTCTCAGAAGGCCGATACTCTTCAAGACTGTCTAGCGTCATGAACAACCCCTGGCTCGGTGGCTTTGCGGCGCGGAATATAGCGATGCGCTCGCCCGAGGACAACAGCCGTGGAATCTGTTTGTCTTGCGTTCGATTTTCCGGCAGCGGCCTCTCATAAACGCCGGCTAACCACCATATAAGAGCGAGGTTTTCAGGCATCGCGTCAACGGCCTCGATGCTCATGCCGCCGCCGGCTGCATCACGCCGCGAACCGCTTCAGACGGGCGATTCGATCGCGTCTGGCCTCGCCTGAGAGAGAGATTATTAAGGATGACGAACGCTTAATGGACGCTTGAGCCGCCGCCACGATTGCTCCGCCGAAAAGGACGCGCCCATGCCCACGCATGCTATCCAGCCGATCTCAGCCGACTTTGAGATGGTTTCGACCCGCGAGGCGGCCGTTGCCGTCTGCGCCGCGATCGAGACGACCATGGAATCCCTGCTGCAACTCATCGAGGCCGAGAGCGTGTTGTTGCGGGCCGGCAAGACGGTCGCCGCGGCAGCGCTCGACGCGCGCAAGAACGACTTCGCCGCGGCCTATCTCAATGATCTCGCGGTGCTGCGGGAGGTTGGTCCAGAACTCGAAGCCTTTGCTCCCGACGCTGTCGATCGTCTCCGGCGGCTGCATGAGGAGTTCGTCTCGGTGTTGCAGATCGACATGGCGGCGCTCGCCACGGCCCGCGCCGCGGCCGAGCCTCTGCCGACACGCCTTCCGAATGGCCGCGGTCCCGTCGCCGACGGGCGCCCGCTGCCGCGCCTCGAGCGGATCGGCCGCCAGATGCCGCAACGCCTCGCCGCCAGCAGCCGCCGCTGACCGCCTGCGTCAGCTGGCCTTCGCCAGCGCCGTATCGACATCGCGCAGGATGAGCCGCTGCGCCTCCCGCATCGCGCGATAGAGCTGTCCGCTGTGAAGCTGCCGCTCGATCGCCTCGACGAGCGGCCGGCACGCTGGCTCGGCGGCGACGATCTCGCGGGTCAGCCGCGTGATTTCGGGCAGGAAGCGGCTCGCGTCACGCGAGAGATACATCGACTGCATCGCGAGATAGAGCCGCTTGGGCAGGGAATTGGCCGCCTCGGGCGCCATCATGTCGCGCTCGCGCAGAACCGGCGCATCGCCCTCGATGCAAAGGCGGGTTCGCCCGCCCTGATTGACGATCACGAGATCGCCGAGCAACACCCGTTCGCCTGCCTTGAGCTCCAGTTTAAGCGCCATCGGTCGTTCTCCTGACAGCAGCGCCTCGGCGCCGGAATCGGGCACGAATCGCGTCCCGACCGCACGAACGCTAAGTCCATATTCCTTAATCGGGGGTCAGCGGAAATGGTGGCTTTTGAATGAATCAAGCGGAAGCCGCCCTGCCGGACACGCTCCATTCGAGCCTGCGCGGCCGCCCGATCGTCGTCGCGATCAACCAGTCCATCACCGCTGCCGTCGCGCGGCCATGTGGCCAGCCGGGTTCAGCAGTGGCATGCGCACGTTCTGTCGCTGAGCGCCCGTTCGACCGCGGCCTGGTTTCGTGCTAGGAGCGCCGCTCGGCCGTAAAGGTCGGCGGCACGTTGCCGGGATGAAACAAGTGCGGTCACGATAAATGCGCCTTCTGCTCCTCCGCCACGCGAAGTCGGCCTGGGATGTTCCGGGCGCTCCCGATTTCGACCGGCCGCTCGCGCCCCGCGGCCGCCGCGCGGCGACGATGATCGGTGAACATCTGGCGGCGCATCGGCTGCTGCCGGACCGCATTCTTTGTTCCTCATCCCGCCGCACGCGTGAAACGCTGATCGGGCTTCTGCCCGTCATTGCCAGCGACCTCGAAATCCGCATCACGCGCGATCTCTATGAAGTGACGCCTGCCGCCTATGCCGATTGCATCGCGGCGCTCGGTGGATCGGCGCGGACCCTCTTGGTCATCGGCCATAACCCATCGGTCCAGGAATGCGCGCTCGAATTGATCGGCAGCGGCAATCCGGCATTGCGGGACGAAATTGGCGAGAAGTTCCCGACCGCCGGCCTCGCGGTGATCGATTTCGAGCACCACAAATGGTCGGAACTGCGCCCGCGCACCGGCCGCGTCGTCGCCTTCTTCCGGCCGCGCGAGCTTGAGATCGTCGGGTCCGAGCCGCCTTCCGACGACGAATAGCCCTTCCGCCAGACCGGCGCGGTTCCTACATCCTCGCTGGCCCGCGGCCGCGCGATGCTGTGGCGTGACGTCAATTCTGGCAACGGATGGACTGCGATTGAACCTCTCGAGCCTTGCCGACGAAGCCCGCCTCGCCTTCACGACGCTGGGAGACCGCGCCACCGACATCGTCAATCCGACCGTCCGCCTCGGCGTCACCGGCCTCGCGCGGGCCGGCAAGACGGTGTTCATCACGGCGCTGGTGCATAATCTCGTCCATGGTGGCCGCCTGCCGGTGTTTCGCGCCTATGCGACCGGCCGCGTCACTGGCGCGCGGCTCGAGCCGCAGCCTGACGACGACGTTCCGCGCTTCGACTACGAAGACCACGTTCGCGCGCTGGTCGAGGAGCGGATCTGGCCCGAATCGACGCGCCAGATCAGCGAATTGCGCCTGTCGATCGCTTATGAATCGGCTTCCTTCCTGCGCCAGCGCCTCGGTTCGGGCACGCTGAACCTCGACATCGTCGACTATCCCGGCGAATGGCTGCTCGATCTGCCGCTGCTCGCCAAAGACTACGCGGCATGGTCGCGTGAGGCGATCGCATTGGCCCGTCGCCCCGGACGGCCGCCGGCCGCCGCGGCTTTCCTGGCGCGGGCCGAGACTGTTGATCCCGCAGCAGCCGAAGATGAAACCGTGGCGCGCGAACTCGCGGCGCTGTTCACGGACTATCTTCGCGCCTGCCGCGCGGATGAGCATGCGCTCTCGACGCTGCCGCCCGGGCGCTTCCTGATGCCAGGCGATCTCGACGGTTCGCCGGCGCTGACATTCTGTCCCCTGCCGGGCGAGGTCGCCGATCCGCCGGCAGGATCGCTTGGACGGATGATGGCCCGGCGCTACGAGGCCTATAAGTCGGTCGTCGTGAAACCGTTCTTTCGCGATCACTTTGCCCGCCTTGACCGCCAGATCGTGCTGGTCGATGCGCTCAACGCGCTGAATGCGGGGCCTGCTGCAGTCGCCGACCTGTCCACCGCGATGACGGAAATCCTCGGCAGCTATCGCCCCGGCGCCACGTCGTGGCTCGGCAGCCTGTTCACCCGCCGGATCGATCGCATCCTGATCGGCGCGACCAAGGCCGACCATCTCCATCACGCGGATCACGATCGGCTCGAATGCATCCTCGGCCACTTGTTGGCGCCTGCCATCGGCCGGGCGGAAGAGGCCGGCGCACGGGTTGAGATCGCAGCCCTTGCCTCGGTCCGGGCAACCCGCGAAGGCGTCGTCACCGCCGGCACCCAGAAATTGCCCTCTATCATCGGCACGCCGCTCGCCGGCGAGTTCTTCGAAGGCGAAACCTTCGATGGCAGAACGGAAATCGCGTTCTTTCCAGGGGACTTGCCGCGCAATCCGGGTGAAACGCTCGAAGGCGTTGACTCAAACTCTCGGCGGACCTCGCCGCTTCGTTTCGTGCGGTTCCGACCGCCGGCGCTGGAACGCACCGCCGAAGGCATGAAGCTGTCGCTGCCGCATATCCGCCTCGACCGCGCGCTCGAATTCCTGATCGGAGACCGCCTGGCATGATCGTCGAGCCCCCACGCCGGCCGGCCGCATTCCGTCTCGACCGCGTCCGCGTCACCGACGATCCCGACGCAGCGCTGCGCCCATCCGACCAGCCGGTGGTGCTAACCGAGCCGGAGGATGAACCCGTCCCGGTCGTGCTGCCGAAGCTGCGCCGCCGCATGCGCTGGTCGGATGTTCTTTTCTCGGCGCTCGGCGTGCTGGTCTCGCTCGGCATCGGCCTCGCCATCGATCGCCTGATCCGCGATCTGTTCGACCGCGCGGATTGGCTGGGCTGGATCGCCGTCGGCGCCGCGGCGTTGGCCGCAGTCGCGGTTGCGGCGATCTCCATTCGCGAAATCGCCGGCCTGATGCGGCTGCGGCGCATCAACCGCATCCGCGACGACGCCGAGGCCGCATCCCGCCGCGACGATCGCAAGGCCGCCCGGGCGGTGGTCCGCGACCTCGCCGATCTCTATGGCGAACGTCCGGAAACCGCCAAGGGTCGCTCCAATCTTGCCGGCCACGCCGACGAGATCATCGATGGACGCGACCTGATCGGCCTCGCCGAGCGCGAACTCCTCGCCAATTTCGATACCGCCGCCAAGAGCCTGGTCCTTGCGAGCGCGAAGCGCGTCACGGTGGTGACGGCAATCTCACCGCGCGCTGCCGTCGATGTGCTGTTCGTGCTCGTCTCGGCGCTGCGGCTGATCCGCCAGCTCGGCCAGCTCTATGGCGGCCGGCCGGGGACGCTCGGCTTCATGCGTCTCGCCCGGCTCGTGGTCGGCCATCTCGCGGTGACCGGCGGCATGGCGGCCGGCGATTCGCTGGTGCAGCAGGTGCTCGGACACGGATTGGCGGCGCGACTCTCGGCGCGGCTCGGCGAAGGCGTCATCAACGGCATCCTGACCGCCCGCGTCGGGATCGCGGCGATCGAGGTCTGTCGCCCGCTGCCATTCCAATCCGAGAAACCGCCGGCAATGGCCGATTTCATGGCGGAACTCGCCCGCATCAATCCAGGCAAAGGCCGGCCGACGGACGAGTGAGACGCGTCAGCGCGGCTTGTTGTCGGCCGCGAGGTGACGTCCATACTCGCGATCGCGCTCGTCGCGCTTCTGCACGAGTTCCTCGTAAGCCCGCTTCGCCTCTTCGGAGAGCGAAACGCGCTTCACCGGCGCCTTCTTGCGCGGCGGCTGCTTCTGGAAAGTCTCGTTGGCCATGCTCTGCTGTGCTCCGGGGCTGTCCGCCGGCAGACTAGAGGACCCGACGCGACGAAGCGAGCCACTGCGGGACCCGCGCGTGATCTCTCTGGAGGTGCGGCAACGATGCCACGCCTTTTCGCATCAGGCGACGCCGAGCTTCTTCTGCAGGCTCGTCGAGGAGGTCGTGTACTGGAACAGCACCTTCTTGTCGGGGTTGACCACGCGGCTCACCGCCTGCGCCATCAGCGCCGCCTCATGGAAGCCCGAAAGGATCAGCTTCAGCTTGCCCGGATACCAGTTGATGTCGCCGATCGAGAAGATGCCGGGCTCCGAGGTCTCGAACTTCTCGGTGTCGACCTTGATCAGGTTCTCATGCAGGTTGAGGCCCCATTCCGCGATCGGGCCGAGCTTCATCGTCAAGCCGAAGAAGGGCAGCATCCGCGTCGCCGGCAGGCGATGCTCCTGATTGTCGTTGTCGACGATCACGGCATGCGTCATGTGGCCGTCATCGCCCTCGAGGCCCGTGACCTGGCCGAAGACGAGCTTCAGCTGACCGGCCTCGGCAAGCGCACGCATCTTGTTGACGCTGTCGGGCGCGGCGCGGAAGGCGTCGCGGCGATGCATCAGCGTGACGCTCCTGGCCAGCGGTTGCAGGTTGAGCGTCCAGTCGAGCGCGGAATCGCCGCCGCCGACGATGAGGATGTCATGGTCGCGGAAGGCCTCCATCTTGCGGACGGAGTAGTGCACCGACTTGCCCTCATAGGCATCGATGCCCGGCACGGGCGGCCGCTTCGGCTGGAACGACCCCCCACCGGCCGCGATGACGATGGCCTTGGCGATGAAGGCCTTGTCATTGTCGGTCAGGACGCGGAAGCGATTATCCTCGAGCCGCTCGATGCCCGCCACCATTTCGCCGAGATGGAAGGTCGGCGCGAAGGGCTTGGCCTGCGCGAGCAGGTTATCGGTGAGGCCCTGGCCGGTGATGATCGGGAAACCGGGAATGTCGTAGATCGGCTTCTCGGGATAGAGCTCGGCACATTGTCCGCCTGGCTTGTCCAGGATGTCGATCAGGTGACAGCGGATATCCAGCAGGCCGAGTTCGAAGACGGCGAACAGGCCGACGGGGCCTGCGCCGATGATGACGACATCGGTTTCGATGATTTCGCTCATGATAGACCGCTGGACTTCCGTAAACATGAAGAGGCCGGCGTGGTTTAGCCCCTCGCCCCGGGCCTGCAAAGCATGATTGTGCTCGCGAATGGCACTTCGGGAGAAATCGGTGCCTGAAAACGGCGGCAGATCAGCCTTGGCTCTCCGGAATGCGCACGATCAGGCCATCGAGCGCCGGTGTGACGCGGATCTGGCACGACAGGCGCGAGTTCGGCTGCACGTCCTGGGCAAAGTCCAGCATGTCCTCTTCCATCGGCTGCGGCTCGCCGGTCGCAGCGACCCAATCCGGATCGACATAGACATGGCAGGTGGCGCAGGCGCAGGCGCCTCCGCATTCGGCCTCGATCCCGGGCACGGAATTGCGAACGGCATTCTCCATGACCGTCGTGCCCTCGCGGGCTTCGATGTCGTAGACCGTGCCGTCGAAGGCGATATAGGTGATCTTGGCCATGAGAACCGGTGCAGGATCCAGGGAAATGGCGATGTTGCGCCGCGACGCAGTTTCTTAGGCGATTTTTGATCCTCGTGCCAAGCGGCGGGACGCCTCAGGTCGGCGGTTCGGCAAGAGCGGCGCGAAGACGCCGCAATGCCTCGACGAGCCGATCGGCGGACGAACCGGCCTCAACCTCCGCCGCAAGGGCAGCAACTTCGGCGGCGCCGATGGCCAATGCCGCACCGCGCAGCTTGTGCGCGGCGACGCGTTGCCCCGCAGCATCCGTAAGGCCGGCAATCCGCTCGCCGCCCGGCAGGATTTCCCGCTCGAAAATGGCCATAAGTTCGGCGGCGAGAACCCGGTCACCGCCAGCATTTGCGATCAGCGCGGCGCGATCGAGGACTGGCAAACCCTTGTCCGGCACGATCTCGCTCATGGACAGACCTTTGAGCGTCGAGCCGCCCGCGACGAGGGGAGCCCGCCCTCCAGCCTGTTGAAAGGCCGCGTCAGACGGCCCGGCTTCCTTGTATGCACTGCACGAATGTGCCAAAAGGTGAAGTGGTGGGCAAGGGTGTGGAGGCCACTCCATCCTGCAGTAAGCAGGGGGAGACCGGCGGATCCACGGCGCGGACGGCGAGACCCTTTTGGGGCTTCCAACCGTCAGCACCTGGACATCCTCGTGCTTTCGGCGAATCACAGCTCGCCGAAGCGGCCGGTGCAGTATCGAGTACGGACGCGAGGCTTAAAGAATGGTGAATACTCCGAAGTCCAAGGACCCGGCGGACGCAGTTCTCTCCGCCGTGGAGGAGGCGCTCCGGATCGATCCCGCCGCTTCGGCCGCCGAACCCGGCCGAGAGGTCGCCCAAGGCGGACCGCGCGATCGGCGGCTCGAAATGCCCCGCATCAACGAGCCGCTCCGCGCGACCGGACAGGCGCCGAACCAGGCGCCCCGCAGGGCCGATTCACCCCGAAAGGCCGACAGCCCGGCCGCCGCGCCACGCGGCGGCGCACCCAAGGTCGACACCCAGTCCCGCGACGGCTCGGAAGAAGGTACCCAGCGCCCCCGTCGCATTGACCGCAAGGGCCGCGCACCGGCCAATGACGATCGCCGCGTCGCTGGCGCCAGTCTGCCCGCCCGCCGCCCGTCCCGCGTGATCTATCCCGTCGCAGCCGCGCTTTCCTTCGTCTGGATCGCCGCGATGTTTGTGTTCCTGACCTCCTCGGGCGTCGATCCGCTCGCTGGAGCCGGTGGCCTTGGCGCCGCTCAGTTTGCCAATGTCGTGCTCGCCTTCGTGCTGCCGCTCGGCATCATCTGGGGCATCGCGATGATGGTCGCCCGCGCTCAGGAAATGCGCATTGCCGCGCGCTCGATCTCCGAAGTCGCCGCCCGGCTCGCCGAGCCCGAGGACGCAGCGACCGATTCCGTCGTCATGGTCAGCCAGGCCATCCGCCGCGAAGTCGCCGCCATGGGCGACGGCATCGAGCGGGCCCTCGCCCGCGCCAGCGAACTCGAACTGCTCGTCCACAGCGAAGTGGCGGCGCTCGAGCGTTCCTATTCCGACAACGAGCTGCGCATGCGCGGTCTCATCGACGACCTCGCCAATCAGCGCGAGGCAATCGTCGTCAATTCCGAGCGGGTACGCTCCTCGATCGTGTCCGCGCAGGAGACGCTCGGCAAGGATCTCCGCGAGGCCGGCGAGCAGATCGCCAGCCATGTCATCGAATCCGGCACGCGCGTGACGGCCGCCCTCGCCGATCGCGGCCAGCAGATCACGGTCACCCTTTCCGCGGCCGGCGACGAGATGATCGACAAGCTCTCCGTGCGCGGCGGCGATCTCGTCAGCCGCCTCACGGGCGCCGTCGGCGAAGTGACGGAAACGCTGTCGCGCACCGGCGCTGACGTGACCGATGCGTTGCTCGTCCGCTCGACCGACATCAACGAAACCCTCGAAATGACCGGCCGCGCCATGGCCGAGACGGTCGCCGAGCGCGGCCGCGAGGTCAACGACACTCTCGCCCGCATCACCGAGGAACTGGCGGCGGGCCTCGACCGCCGCACGATCGACATCACCCGCTCGATCGCCCTCACCGGCAATCAGGTCGCCGAAACGATCTCGCACCACACGCGCGAGGTGAATGCGGCACTGAAGTCCAACGCCGACAGCCTCATCGTTGACCTCGCCTTGCGCGGACAGGAAATCAACGAGAAGCTTGACGAGACCGGCACCCGCATCGCCGATACGATCAGCACCCGCGGTGATGATCTCGCCGGCCGGCTCGCTTCGACCGGAGACCGCATCCAGGACGCGATCTCGATCGATGGCGGCGGCCTCGCCGACCGGCTGAATGCCGCCGGCGACATGATGGCGAACCTGCTCGAGGCACGCACCGTCGCACTCCGCGAGACGATCGATGCCGCTTCCCACAGTGTCAACGAAACCTTCGACGCGCGCTCAAGCGAAATGACCGAGCGCCTCGCCCAGGTTGGCGGCGAGGTGGCGAAAGCCATCACGATGCGTGGTCTCAAGATCAACGAGACCATCGTCACGTCCGGCTCGGAAATCGCTGACACGATGGCCTCGCGCGCCGAGATGCTGCACGAGCGCTTCATCATGGCGAGCCGTGAGGCCACCGAGACCATGGAGAGCCGTGGGACCGCAGTCTATGACCTCGTGATCACGACCAGCCAGCAGCTCAGCGAAGCGATCGAGTCGCGCGGCACCGCCATCCACCAGCAGATCCTCGCATCCGGCAACCAGATCGCCGAGACGATCGAGAGCCGTGGCGTCGACGTGCACGAGCGCATCATCGCCTCCGGCTCGCGCCTGGCGGACGAGATCGCAAACCGCGCCGACGAGGCCCATGGCCGCATCGTCGCCTCGGGTTCGAGCCTCGCCGACGAGATCGCCGCCCGCGCTGACGAAGCTCATGGCCGCATCGTCACGTCCGGATCGGGCCTTGCCGAGGAAATCGAAGCGCGCGCCGAAGAGGTGCATGCCCGCATCATCGAATCGGGCTCCAGCCTCGCCAGCGCAATCGAGAACCGTGCCGACGCCGCGCATCACCGGATCGTCACGTCCGGCACCAATCTCGTCAACGAGATCGAGAGCCGCGCAGGCGCCGTGCATGAGCGCATCGTCGCCTCCGGCTCGGGCCTCGTGAACGAGATCGCCAGCCAGGCGAGCGCCGTGCACGAGCACATCGTTGCGACCGGTTCGACCCTCGCCGACGAAATCGAGAACCGCGCCAACACCTTGCATCAGCGCATCCTCGCGACGGGCGAAACCCTGGTCAGCGATATCGCCGGCCAGATCGGCGCCGTCCATGCGCAGGTCGTCACGTCGGGTTATAACGTCGCCAACGAGATCGAAAACCGCGCCAGCGCGGTGCATGAGCGCATCGTTTCGTCGGGCTCGGCCTTTGTCGGCGAGATCACCGGCCAGGTCGAGGCGGTGCACGAGCGCATCGTCAATACCGGCGGCAACATCGTCGGCCAGATCGAGAACCGCGCGACCGCGCTGCATCAGCAGATCCTCGCTTCCGGCGAGGCGCTTGCGGCCGACATTGCCGGCCAGGTCGGCGCCGTCCATGAGCAGATCGTGACGGCCGGCGGCAGCGTCGCCGAGGAGATCGCGCGCCGCGGCGGTGCCGTTCATGCCGAGATCGTCGCCTCCGGCGAGCAGCTTGCGGGCGAGATCGTCCTCCGCGCCAACACGGCACATGAGCAGATCATCAGCTCGGGCTATCGCCTCGCCGACGAGATCGAAGGCCGCGGCACGGCGGTGCACGAGCGCATTCTGGGCTCCGGCAACGCGCTGATCGGCCAGCTGACCAGCCAGTCAACCGCCGCGCATGACGAAATCAGCCGGTCGGGCAGCCAGCTCGCCCAGGCGATCGAGGAGCGCGGCAATGCCGTGCACCAGCAGATCCTCGCCTCCGGCAATGCACTGTCTGGCGAGATCACGGCGCGCGCCAACGCCGCCCACGCGCAGATTGTCGCCGCCGGCACCAATATTGCCGAGGAGATCGAGACGCGCGCCAACCTCGTGCAGGATCGGATCATCGCCTCCGGCACGACCGTGGCCGAGGAGATCGACGGCCGCGGCATCGCCATCCATGACCGCATCGTCACCGCCGGTTCGTCGCTGATCGACGAGATTGCCGGCCAGGCCAGCGCTACCCATGCGCGGATCGTCACGACGGGCGTCGAGCTCGCCGAAGACATCCAGACCCGCGCCGACGCTGCCCACGACCGAATCCTAGAGACCTCGACCCAGTTCAGCGAGCTGATCGGCGATCGCGGCCAGGCCATCGCGACCGGGCTCGACGAGCGCTTCGCGGCGCTGCGCGACATCATCGAGGTGCGCGGCCCCGAATTGATCAGCCGCTTCTCCGACCGCGCCAACCTGATGGACGGAACGCTCAGCGACCGCATCGCCCGCTTCGGCGACACGATGGAGGCGAAGCTCGCCGCCGCCTCCAACATGCTGGACGAGCAGACGCGCGCCCTCGATTCGACCATCGAGGGCCGTGCACTGCAGATCAACCAGACCCTGGTCGAGCGGACCCGCGAGATCGCCGATACCTTTGCCGGCAGCCAGGGCGAGATCAACGCGATCATCGAAGAGCGGCTTTCGGACCTGACCGGCCGCCTGGCCGATCGCACCGAGGCGCTGGCCGAAATGCTGGCCGAGCGCACCGATGCGATCAACGAGACGCTGGGCCGACGCGCCGCCGAGGCGACGGAGGGTTTCGACGCCCGGGCCGCCGCGATGGACGAGGTTCTTTCAAGCCGCCTCGCCGATATCTCCGCGACACTCGGCCGTGAATCGGCCCGTGCTGCCGAAGAAATCTCCACCTCGCTCGCCGGCGCCACCAACCGGCTCGTCGACCTTTCCTCGACGTCGAGCGGCGCGGTCCGCGCCGCTGCCGAAGAAGCTTCCGACCGGGTCTCGCGCTCAGCCGAAATCGCGGCCGAAGCCCTCGGTCGCTCGGTCGAGGATGCGTCGCAGCTCATCAACCGCTTCAGCGACCTCGCTTCCGAGACGGTCATCCGTTCGGCCGGCGAAGCTTCGACGACCCTGTCGCGCAGCCTCGACGGCGTCACGGACCTGCTGTCGCGCTCGGTTGGCGACGCCTCCGAGACGCTCGGCCAATCGGTCGAAGGCGCGGCGGATCGCCTGCTGCGCACGGCTGACGAGGCCTCGCAGTCGCTGACCGCCGCCGCCGCGGCCTCCGCCGGCCGGCTCTCGACCTCGGCAGGCGAGGCGAGCGAACAGCTCCGCCGTGCGTCGGCCGATACGAGCGAGGCCTTCGCCCGTCTCTCCGGCGATGTCGTCGGCCATCTCGGCCGCATCTCGACCGAAGTCGAAGAGACGCTTTCGGTCCGCGCCGCGGCCGCCGCCGACGCGATCGAGGAGCGGACGCGCGCCCTGAACGAGGTTCTTGGCAGCCGCAGCGCCGAGTTGTCGCGCCTGCTCGATGGCGAAGGCAACCGCCTCGTCACCGCGATGGACCAGCACGGCGATGACCTGACGCAGCGTGTTACGTCGGTCGGTGACGCGGTAGTCGAACTGCTCGCCTCGAAGGGCAATGAAGTCGTCTCGATGGTGCTGGCCAGCACCGACCGCGCGACGCGGACGCTGATCGAAAGCGGAGAATCCGTCTCGCAGAGCTTCGGCGAAGCCAATAACCGCCTGACGACCGATGTCGCCGGCGTCGTAGAACGGCTCGGCCAGTCGAACGAGCTGCTCGATACGCTTCTGAGCCGCAGCGCCGACAATCTGAACCGGATCGAGATCGGGCTTGCCAACCGCACCGGCGAACTCGCACAGACGATCGACCGCGCCGTCACCAGCACGGAAGGTTCGGCCAGTCTCCTGGCGAGCCAGGTCGAGACGTTGCGTGATGTTTCCCATGACGTGCTCGAGAATGTCGGCAATGTCGCCGGCCGCTTCGAGGAGCAGGGCCGCGCCCTGCGCGAGGCTGCCCGGGCTCTGCTCGACGCCAACAGCCAGCTCGAAGGTTCTGTCGACCATCGCCGGGCCGCGATCGAGGAGCTCGCCACCAGCCTTGCGGCGCGCGCCAACGATCTCGAAAGCCGGATGAGGAACTTCGCCGAAAGCGTGTCTGCCAGCGTCAAGGATGCCGAGACGCGCGCTGCCGAAGTCGCCCAGTTGCTGTCGCAGTCGAGCGCCGATGCCGCCAAGGGCGTCGTCGACAATCTCGAGGGTCTGCATCAGACGGCAACCACCGTCGGCCGCAAGGCGCTCGATGAAGTGCGCCAGGTCAATCGCACGCTTCTCGAAGAGATGAACTCGGCGGTCAGCCAGGCGACCGGCCAGTTCGCTTCGGCGACCGATGGCATGCGCGAAGTCGCGCGCGCCATTCACGACGATCTCGAAACGACGCGCGCCGAACTGAAGCGCGGCGTGCTGGAACTGCCGGAAGAGACCCGCGCCAGCGCCGATGCGATGCGGCGCGTCGTATCGGATCAGTTGCAGGCACTCAGCGAATTGTCGGCGATCATCAACAAGCACGGCCGGGCGCTCGACATCTCCGTCGCGACCCCCGGCCAGATGGCAACCCGAGCCCGCTTCGTCGAGCCGGCGCCAAGCGCTCCCCGCGCCCAGTCGCAGGCCTTCGCCCCGCGCGCATCGCAGCCGGCTCCGGCCCCGCAGCCTGTTCAGGCCGCACCGGCGCCGCAGCAGGCCCGCCAGGCCGCTCCGGCTCCGCAGACGGCTGCCAGCGAGGACAGGCCGTCCGCGACGGTCGCCGCGCGTGTGGTCGAGGCGCCGCGTCCCTCGGCGCCTGCAGCCAGCGCGCCGAAGCCCGCCCAGCCCCAGGCAAAGCCGGCGGCGGAAGCGGAGCCGCGTGGTTGGGTCTCCGACCTGCTCCGCCGCGCGTCACGCGAGGACGAGCAGCCGGCGCCAGAAGAGAAGCCGGCGGCCCGTGCAGCCGGCTCGCAGGAATCGCTGGGCAATCTTTCCAGCGAGATCGCGAAGGCGATCGATCCGCGCGCTGCGGCCGAGTTGTGGGCGCGTCACCATAATGGCGAGAAGAACGTCTTCACCCGCCGCCTCTACACGTTGCAGGGTCAGCAGACCTTCGACGAAATCCGCCGCCGCTATCAGCAGGAGCAGGATTTCCGCACGGCCGTCGACCGCTATGTCGGGGACTTCGAACGGTTGCTCGGCGAGGTGACGCGTCAGGATCCTTCGACCGCCAGCGCCTATCTCGTCTCGGATACGGGCAAGGTCTACACCATGCTCGCCCATGCGAGCGGCCGCTTCGACTGAGTATCGGCCATCATTGAAATTGCGGGGGGCGTGGCGTTAGCCGCGCCCTTCGCATTTTGAGGCTGATGTCGACCCGATCTGCGATCCGTTGCGGGATCAGCGATGATGTGGTTTCCCTCGGCGACAATGCGCGCTAGATGAGAAGGCGCGTCCCTCGACGCGCCACACCGCCTCCGGAACCTCCGCACGCCATGTCCGCCTCTGACCACGCAACGCCCCGCTCGAGCTGGGGGGCGTTCCGCCATCGCGGCTTCGCCTTCTATTGGGTGGCGCGGCTATTCGCGAACTTCTCCGTCAATATCGTCAGCGTCGCCGTCGGGTGGCAGGTCTATGACCTCACCAAGAACCCGCTCGATCTCGGCATCATCGGTCTGGTGCAGTTCCTGCCCGCTCTCGCCCTGGTTCTGGTGACCGGCTCCGTCGCTGATCGCTACAATCGCCGCGTCATCATGGCGATCTGCATGGTTGGCGAGGCCTTGTGCATGGCGGGGCTGCTGGCCTTCACCATTTCGGGCAGCAGCAACGTCAATATCGTCTTCGCCGTCCTGCTCGGCTTTGGCGTCGCCCGGGCGTTTCTAGGCCCGGCCTCCGGATCGCTGGCGCCCAATCTCGTGCCGCCGGAAGAACTCGGCAACGCTATCGCCTGGAATTCGAGCGCCTGGCAGATCGCGACCATCGTCGGGCCCGTTGCCGGCGGCCTTCTCTACGGCCTCGCGCCACAGGCGCCCTATCTGGTCGCTCTCTCGATGATCGCGATCGGCGTCGTCCTCGTCGTGCTGATGCCGCACACCGTCCAGAACACCTCCGCCGCCAAGGCGAGCTGGGAGACGGTCATCGCGGGCTTCCGCTATGTCTGGAAGGAGAAGATCGTGCTCGGCGCGATCTCGCTCGACCTCTTCGCCGTGCTGCTCGGCGGCGCCAATGCGCTGCTGCCGATCTATGCGCGCGACGTGCTCGCGGTCGGCCCGTGGGGTCTCGGCCTGCTGCGCGCAGCGCCCGCCGTCGGCGCGATCAGCGTCGCCGCCTGGCTTGCCTTCCATCCCGTGCGCGACCACGCCGGTATCATCCTGTTCGTGTTCGTGGCGCTGTTCGGCGCCTTCACCGTCGTCTTCGGATTGTCGACCGTCACCTGGATCTCGGTTGTGGCGCTGGCCATGATGGGCGCCACCGATATGGTGAGCGTCTATATCCGCGAAACACTGATCCAGCTCTGGACGCCAGATGCGGTGCGCGGCCGCGTCAATGCCGTCAACATGGTCTTCATCGGCGCCTCGAACGAACTCGGCGAATTCCGGGCCGGGGTGTCGGCCGCGCTCATCGGCGCGGTTACGGCCGTCGTCGTTGGCGGTGCCGGGACGATGGCGATCGCGCTGATATGGGCACGGCTCTTCCCGGAGCTGCGGCGGGCCCGCCGGCTGGACGGACGGCGATGACAGCAACTATTTTTCACATTCGGTGAAACCGTCGATGGTCTCGGACATTACTGTTCCTGTAGAAGCCGACGGGGATTGCAATGTCCACAATTTTGCTGATCGTTCTGGTAGTCCTGCTCATCGCGGCGCTGCCGAGCTGGCCGTACAGCTCCGGCTGGGGCTATTATCCGAGTGGCGGCCTCGGCCTCATCGTCGTCATCCTGATCGTGCTCCTGCTCATGGGTCGGCTCTGACCTGCACGATCGAGGAGGCTTGGGCGATCCCTGTTTTTGGCCCTCGCTCTCCCTAATCCATGAACCCAACACAGCTCCGCATCTCTAGTCAGAGCGTCCTCCTCGCCGTCGGGTTTGCAATCCTGACGGTGATGGCGGGCGCTTCTGTTTGGCTGGCCGAACGCTCTTCCGACGATACCGGCTGGGTGACCCATTCCCTCGGCGTCGAAAACGAGTTGTCGCTGCTTCAATTGGCGGTTCGCCGCGCAGAAAGCGGTCAGCGGGGTTATCTGCTGACGCTGGATCCGGACTACCTCAAGATCTACGAGGACAGCGTCGACACCATCCCCACTCGCATGGCCAATCTCAAGGCCATGGTCGACGACAATTCGGAACAAACAGCGCGGGTCGAGCAACTCGCTAAAGTCGTGGCTGCGAAGCATGACGAACTGCTGAAGATCGCCGATCTGCAGCGGCAGGGGCGAACTTCCGATGCCGTCGCTGTCATGCGCGATCCGGCTGGTCAGGCCGCAATGGGGGCGTTCACTGATGTCGGCATGGCGGTGCGCACGGCCGAACGCGCGCTCCTCGCCGATCGGACGGCGCGCAGCGCCGCAACCGCCCGCTGGTTGCTGGCCACGACACTGCTTGGCGCCGTCGCGATCATGGTCCTCGCCGGCATCTCGATCCTGTTGATCCGCCGTTCCAATCTGAGCCTCGCCCAGGCCCAGCAGGCGCTTGCGGCAAGCAACAGCCATCTTGAGGAGAAGGTCGCCGAACGGACCACCGACCTCCAGGACGCGAATGATGAACTGCAGCGCTTTGCCTATATCGTCAGCCACGATCTGAGGTCGCCGCTCGTCAACATCATGGGCTTCACCGGCGAGCTCGACGCGATCCGCCGCGATCTCATCGAGCAGGACGGACGCGACGCCAACGAACAGCGCAGCCAGATCTACGAGGATTTCGACGAGGCGCTCGGCTTCATCAAGGCCTCGATCTCCAAGATGGACCGACTGATCAACGCCATCTTGAACCTGTCGCGGGCTGGACGCCGCGATTTCAATCCGCAGCAGCTCGACCTGAACCAGATGCTGAAGACGATCCAGGACGCGGTGATGCATCAGGCCCAGGAAGCGGACGCCTTGATCGAGATCGGCCCGATGCCGACGATCGAAAGCGATCGGCTCGCCATCGAGCAGATCTTCTCGAACCTCGTCGACAACGCGGTCAAATATCTGAAACCGGGACGTCCAGGCCGCATCAACGTGACCGCCACCGAGCGGGGCGGCTTCGTGATCATCCGTGTCGAGGATAATGGCCGCGGCATCGATGCAACCGACCGCGAGCGTGTCTTTGAACTGTTCCGCCGGGCCGGAGCCCAGGATCGGCCGGGCGAAGGCATTGGCCTTGCGCATGTCCGCGCGCTGGTGCGACGCATCGGCGGCAAGATCCGCCTCGACAGCGAGCCGGGCGAAGGCAGCACATTCACGGTGATCCTGCCGAGGAGTTGGCGCGCATGAGCCGTGCCGTACGGAGGCCAAGGCTTGTTTCCGACCTTGTTTCAGTCCAAGGAAGGCGGGAAATCTATGATTTTAATGCAACGAACGCGTGAGTTGATGCAATGAGCGATAATCCCAACCACGTAACGATCGTGATGGTCGAGGATGACGAAGGTCATGCGCGACTGATCGAAAAGAACATCCGCCGCGCTGGCGTCAGCAATGAGATCAAGGCGTTCGCCGATGGCACCAGCGCGCTTGATTTCCTGCTGGGTCAGGATCGAACGGGCGCGAACCGCAAGGGCGAGGCGCTGCTGATCCTGCTCGATCTCAATCTGCCCGATATGACGGGCATCGACATCTTGAAGGCGGTGAAGGGCAGCCCGCATCTGCGCGCCACGCCGATCGTCGTGCTCACCACCACCGACGATCAGCGCGAAATCGAACGCTGCTATGAGCTCGGCGCGAGCGTTTATGTGGTCAAGCCAGTCAATTACGAGAATTTCGCCAATGCCATTCGGCAGTTGGGCCTGTTCTTCTCGGTGATCAAGGTTCCCGAGGCGAAGTGATGGGCTCCCAGCCGGTTGTTCTGTTCATCGATGACGATCCAGGACTGTGCCGGCTGGCCATAAAGGACCTGTCACGCCACGGATTCACCGTGGAAGCCGCCACCGACGGCGATGCCGGGTTGGCGCGCCTTGCCGAGGGCGGTATCGATATCGTCGCGCTCGACCACCACATGCCGGGCCGGACGGGACTGCAGGTCCTACCGATCATCGGTGCGATGAAGAATCCGCCACCGGTCGTCTATGTGACCGGCGAGGCGCAGGGCCGGGTCGCCATCGCGGCGCTGAAGGCCGGCGCAGCCGACTATGTCATCAAGGAAGCAAGCGAGGATTTCTTCCCCTTGCTGCGGGCCGCGCTCGCGTCGGCGCTGACCGCGCGTCGCCTCCAGGAGGCGCACCGCCAGGCCGAGGCAGAGGTGCGCGCCGCGCGCGACCGCTTCGAAGCGCTGGCGGACGAACGGGCCCTGATCATCCAGGAAGTGAACCACCGCGTCGGCAACAGCCTGCAACTGGTGGCTTCGCTCCTCAACATGCAGGCGGCCGCCCATCCCGATACCGCCGTCAAGAGCGCGCTCGCCGCCGCGGTCGGCCGTGTCATGGCGGTGTCGCAGGTCCATCGCCGCCTCTATACGTCCGACGATGTTCACAGCGTGGCGCTCGACCTCTATCTCGGCAGTCTGATCGAGGATCTCGCCCGCACTATCGAGGCCAATGGCGACGGCGGTCAGATCTCCTTCAAGCTGGAGCCGCTAGCCATTCGTCCCGATCGCGCCGTGGCGCTCGGCGTCATCATGACGGAACTGATCCTCAATGCGCTGAAATATGCCTATCCCGGCGGCAGCGGCGCCGTTCGCGTGTCGTGCACGGCCGATGGCGGCAGCATCGCGATGACGGTTGAAGACGATGGCGTTGGCAGCGGCGAGGACACGCGCGCCGTCGGCACAGGCCTCGGGCGCCGGATCATCCAGGCGCTCGCCGGCAAGCTTGAGGCGACCATCGAGCACGACGTGCAGCATTCGGGAACACGCATCACGATCCGCTTTCCCGAGCGCGAGCCTCGGCAGGAATGATGGCATCCGATTGAACCAAACGCGCGATCGCGCGTTGGCGCGGCAAAAGCTGGTTTAGGATGACACCGGCTCCTTCCTGCTGACGGAGTGAAAGATGCGCTTGTTCGAATGCCGGGCCTGTGCCCACTGGCTGCCTTTCGAGGATTTCGAATGCGAGGGCTGCCAGCGGCCGCTGGGTTTCGTGCCGGCGCAAGGCCATCTGCGTTCGCTCGACGACGCCGGTCTCGGCGTCAATGGCGAGCAGCTCTATACGGCGCATGGGCTCGACGAGATGCTCTTCAAGCCCTGCGCCAATCGCCAGCATGGCGTCTGCAACTGGCTGCTGCCGGCCGACAGTCCGGAACAGCTCTGCGTCTGCTGCCGGACCAACATGGTCATCCCGGATCTCTCCAGCCAGGTCTATAGTGAGCGCTGGCGCGACATCGAGCTCGCCAAGCACCGCCTTTTCTATAGCCTGCTGCGCTTCGGGCTCGGCGTTCCCAACAAGGCCGACGATCCGGTCGCCGGACTCTCGTTTTCATTTCTCGCCGATGAAAATGATGTGCGCGTCCTGACAGGCCATGACGAGGGCCTCATCACACTCAACATCGTCGAAGCGGATGCTGTGGAACGCGAAAGGGCGCGCACCGACATGCACGAGCCCTATCGGACGCTGCTCGGCCATTTTCGCCACGAGATCGGCCACTATTATTGGGATCGCCTCGTGCGTGACGCCGGTCGGATCGATGAATGCCGCGCCATCTTCGGCGACGAATCCATCGACTACAACGGCGCATTGCAGAGCTATTATGCCGGCAACTACCCCGCCGACTGGCAGGAGCGCTATGTCAGCCAATATGCGACGGCGCATGCCTGGGAAGATTTCGCCGAAACCTTCGCCCACTACATGCACATGATCGACACGCTGGAGACGGCCTATGCCTTCGGGCTGCGCATCCGGCCGAAGGCGCGCGCGCAGGGCAATGTCGATACCACCATCGATTTCGACCCCTATCGCGGCGTCGATTTCAGCGAAATCATCGAGTCCTGGGGCCCCCTCACCCAGGCGATGAATTCGATCAATCGCAGCATGGGCCAGCCGGATCTCTATCCCTTCAAGCTCGGCCCTGGTGTCGTCGACAAGCTCGCCTTCATCGACACGCTCCTGCGCAGCAAGGAACAGGCGCTGAAGGCCGCCTGAAACCGCGCGCTAGAAGCCGCCGCCCGCGAGGCTTCTGCCCGCCGCGAGAATGGCAGCGTCGGTGCCGAGCGCCGTCGTGACGCTGCCGCCCTTCTCATTGTAGGGCGCCCCATTCAGCGCCGGATCCCGCCAGGGCCCGGTCGTGATGATGATCCCGCGAAACGCCAGCGTGCCATTGATGCGCGCCAGATTCATGCCACCCGAGGACGCGCCGGTCGCATCGCAATCTGTGCGGAAGAACGACGTCTTTTCAGTCGAGACCGGCTTCCTGCGGACTGTGCAGCCCTGGACGACGGGCATGCCGCGATCGACCTCACGGGCCATGTCGGCTGGATGCGCCGTCACCACGATCAGCTTTTCCCCGGCCGTTACGGGCATATCCGCCGCGACCGGAAACGGCATCGCGCCCGCCAGGGGCTCGGCGAGGCGCACGATCGCATAATCATTGTTGGAGCCGGGCTTCGGCTTGCGGGCGCCGAACCGCGCATTGGCGTCGTCGACGAGAAGATCGATCATCACAGGATCAGCAGCCTGGTTCTTGAAGAAGCATTTCCAGCGCCGCTGTCCCGATGGCTCGAAGAAGACATGCGCAGCGGTCAGGATATGTTGATTGTCGAGAAAGAGCGCTGCCGAGCCGACTGATGGCGATGGCGACAGACATCCGACATAGCCGGAAACGGCCCGGATGCGCGCGATGTCGGCAGCATCGAGCCCCAGTGACGGGCCAAGCCGCACGAGCGAATCGCGCCCATCCTCGCCATCGATAATGTTGACCCGAACGACCGGCGACCGATCCGGCGGCACAGCAGGCGTCGACGGCCCGAAGGCGGCGGCAGGTGTGATGAAAAGGGCGAAAATGATAAGGAGTACAGCACGCATGCCAGAACCATGACATGCCGCGAGGCCGCCGTCACCGGGCCAGAACAAGGCCCGCGAATCTTGAACTTGTCTCTGCCGAGAAATAAGGCAGATTAAGCAGCGTATCGATCGTGACGTTTCATTCTGACCTGCAGCAGGCTTGCCGTACCGGCTAGGCCGGGCGAATCCTCTGCAAGGACAGTCGGTTTGGGCGAAGGCTAACATGGCGACGATCACGCGTAGCGCTGTCGGCTACTACGCCGACTTCTTCGTTTACCCGCTTGTTCTCATTGCGCTCGTCATGACGACGATCCTGTCGACAACCACTTCGGACCCGCTGCTATGGATTGTGGCGGTGCTGGCCGGATTGTTTGCATGGACGCTGGCGGAATACATCATTCACCGGGTCATCCTGCACAACGTCGCTTACTTCCGTGATCTGCATGACCAGCATCATGCCAGCCCTACGGAACTGATCGGAACACCGATCTGGATGAGCGCCTCGACCCTTGTCGTGATCGTCCTGCTGCCGTCCTGGTGGCTGTTCGGCGTGCCCTATGGCAACGGCTTCACATTCGGCGTGACGGCAGGCTACCTCACCTATTCTTTCGCCCATCACGTGCTGCATCATTGGCGCATGTTGCCGGGGCATCCGCTCTATGGCTGGAAACGGCAGCATGCACTGCACCACTTCCGCCATGACGAGGGCAATTTCGGCGTGACAACCCTCTTCTGGGACCACGTCTTCGGCACAGCCCTGAAGGCCCAGAAACCTTCCGAGCGGCCAAGCTGACTGCAGCCGGCGCGTCGCGCGGGCTGCAGTCAGTCGGTGCGATCAGACCTTGCGCCGACGCGACTTGGCGAACGTGTCGAAAGCGACCGCCAGCACGATAATCACGCCAATGATGATCTGCTGGATGTAGGACGAGACATTCATCAGCACGAGGCCGTTCAGCAGCACGCCTATCAGGATCGAGCCAATGATCGTCCCGAAGATCGTGCCGACGCCGCCGAAGAGCGACGTCCCGCCGATCACCACCGAGGCGATGACGGTCAGCTCATAGCCGGTTCCGGCTACCGCCTCGGCCGAGTTGAGCCGCGCTGCGAGCACGAACGAGCCGAGCCCGGCGAAGAAGCCCATGATGACATAGACGCTGCAGATGATGGCCGTGACGTTGAGACCCGAGAGTCGCGCCGCCTCGGGATTGCCGCCAACGGCATAGATCTGCCGTCCATAGCGGGTGTAGCGGAGGACGATATGCGCCAGCAGGCCGCAGACGAGAAAGATGATGACCGGCACCGGCACCGGGCCGATCTTGCCCTGGCCCCACCAGGTGAAATCATGCTCGAAGCCGGAGATCGGGCCGCCGGCCGCGAACAGCAGCGCCGCGCCGCGAAACACCGACATGCCGCCAAGCGTCACGACAAACGGCGGAACCTTCAGCCGCGTGATCGAGAAGCCCTGCACCAAGCCGCCGGCGATGCCCACGGCAATCGCGGCCAGAGCCGCAAGTTCCCAGCCATAGCCGACGCCGCCCTCCCCGACCGTGAATCGGTCCTGCATGCCGCCCTTGGCGACCGCGGCCGCGACGAGACCGGCAAAGGCCAGCAGCGAGCCGACCGAAAGGTCGATGCCGGCGGTGAGAATGACGAAGGTCATGCCGATCGCGAGCAGCCCCGTGATCGAAACCTGCCGCATGACGTTGAACAGGTTGATCGACGACATGAACCTTGGCTCGAGCACCGCGAACACCGCCATCAGCACGACGAGGAAGATCAGCGGCGCGAACCGCGCAAGAAATCCGAAAAGATCGACGCTGCCGCTGTCCGCCGCGCCCTGCTTCACCTCAGCCATGCCCTCGCCTTCCTCCACTTGACGCCCGGTGTCCGTCGTCCGCTCAGGCGGCGCGGCTCGTTGTCCCCAGCGTCATCATCGCCATCAGTTTTTCCTGCGTCGCGTCGGCGCGCATCAACTCACCGGTCACGTGTCCCTCGCGCATGGTGACGATGCGATCGGCGACCGAGAGCACTTCAGGCAATTCCGAGCTGATCGCGATCACTGCGATGCCGGATCTCGCCATCTCGAACAGCAGATTATGCACCTCGACCTTGGCGCCGACATCGATGCCGCGTGTCGGCTCGTCGACGATGAGCACCTTCGGCCTCAACGCCAGCCAGCGCGCCAGCACAACCTTCTGCTGGTTGCCGCCGGAGAGATTGCCCACGGCCTGCTCCGCCCCTGCCATCCTGATATTCAGGAGCTTGCGATATTCCTCGACAAGGCCGCGCTCCTTCGCCTCGTCGACGAAGATGCCGAAACGGCCGATCCTATCGAGCGCCGCGACGGAAATATTGGTGCGGATCGCCTGCGACAGGAACAGCGCCTGCAATTTGCGGTCTTCGGGAACGAGGCCGATGCCATGCGCGATCGCGTCGCGCGGCGTTCGGATGGTGACCGGCGTGCCATCGACGAACACCTCGCCCGAATCGAACGGATCAGCGCCGAAGATCGCCCGCGCCGTTTCAGTTCGGCCCGCGCCGACCAGCCCGGCAATGCCGAGAATCTCGCCGCGGCGCACATGCAGCGAGACGTCGCGAATTTCAGTTGCATGCGGGTCCTGCGCGGTGCGCAGCCGCGTCAGCCGCTTGACCTCGAGCGCGACGGGACCCGGCTCTGCGGCTTCGCGGTGCGCGAACAGCGCATTGACCTCGCGGCCCACCATCAGGCGGATGATGCCGTCGATGGTGATGTCCGACACGCTGCCAGCGCCGACATTGCGGCCGTCGCGGAGGACCGTATAGCGATCGCACACCTCCATCACCTCTTCGAGACGGTGTGTCACGAAGATGATCGAGATGCCCTCGTCCTTCAGGCGGCGGACAATCTTGAACAGCTTCTCGACCTCGGCCAGCGACAGCGCCGAGGTCGGCTCGTCCATGATGATCACGCGCGAATCCATCGAAAGCGCGCGCGCGATCTCGACCATCTGTTGCTCGGCGACCGAGAGATCGCGGACGAGCGTCATCGGATTGCGCTCGAGCCCGATCCGGCGGGTCAGCTTCTCGGTCTCGTCCGCCATGCGCGCCCAGCTGACAAATGGCCAACGACCGGGCTCGCGGCCGATGAACACGTTCTCGGCAATGCTCATGTCGGGCGCGAGCGTGAATTCCTGGTAGATCGTGACGATGCCGAGTTGCTGCGCCGCATGCGGATTGGCGAGCGTCACCGGCTTGCCGTCAAAGAGGATCTCGCCCTGGTCGGGCGATTGCGCCCCGGCGAGGATCTTGAGCAGCGTCGACTTGCCGGCGCCGTTCTCGCCGAGAAGCGCGTGAATTTCCTGCCGATCGACCTCAAGCTGGACCCCATCGAGCGCCTTGACGCCGGGGAAGCTCTTCGTGATGCCGGTCATCTGGAGAAGTGGCGGCGCGGCGACGGTCATGGCACCTCGAGCGCCGGAACGGCGGCGTCTTGCGGGATCGGACGTTCTGAAGCGCAAAGCGAACGTCCGAACGGCACGCGCTAGCGCCGTCCGGACGTGGAAGATGCGAGGACTATTTCACTTCGCCGAGACGCTCGGCGATGTTGAGATTTTCCTTGGTGATCGCGACCGGCGTCAGCAGCGTCACCGCCTCGGCCGGCTTCTTCTTGTCCTTGATGAAAGCGACCAGCGTATCGACGCCCATGGCGCTCTGCTTCCCCGGGAACTGCTCGATCGTCGCCGTCAGGCCGCCGTCGCGGACCTGGGCCAGCGCTTCGGGCAGCGCGTCGAAGCCGATGATCGCTATGCCCTGGAGATTGCGGCCCTTGACCGCCTCGAGCGCGCCGAGCGCCATATCGTCATTGGCAGCGACGATGACCTTCGGCGGTTCGGCGAGACCCGAAAGCGCCGCCTCAGTGACCGAAAGGCCCTTGGCGCGGTCGAAGCCGGCCGTCTGCTCGAAGACGATCTTGTACTTGTCGGTCGCCTTGTCGAGGACGTTGTGCAGGCCCTTGTTGCGGTCGATCGCCGGTGAAGCGCCGGACTGGCCCTGCAGGTTGACGATGGTCGCGCCGTCGGGGAACAGCTTCATCACCAGTTCGCCCTGGGCTTCGCCGCCCTTGACGTTATCGGCGCCGATATGGGCGAGGATGCCCTCGACCTGCGCGACGCGCCGATCGACCGTGACGACGGGAATGCCGGCCTCGACGGCCTGCTGCAACGCCGGCGCCATGGCGTCGACTTCATTTGGGCTGATGACGATGCCCTGGACGCCCTTGGTGATCGCCGCCTCGATATCAGCCGTCTGCTTCGGCGATGAAACCTGGCCGTCGGACTCGATCACCGCGACGCCCTGCTTCGCGGCCTCGGCTTTGAAGGCGTTCATCATGTGAACGAAGAACGGGAATGTCAGGCCGGGAACCGAGGCGAGGATGGTTACATCCTCCGCCTGGGCGCGCACCGGCGCCGTGGACATGGCCGCAAGCGCGATCGCGCCGGCGGCAAGGAGTGACCTTGCAGTCTTGGACATCGAATTCCTCCCAAACCTGCCCTCTTTAGTGGGGCTGAAGGAACCATGCCGTAGGCGCCGCCTCCGCGCAATCTGTTTTCAATCGATTTACAGGAGCGCGCATCGGGCGGGCGCTCGGACGGCGCCCTGCCCGACATAACGCACCGGCTCAGCGCTTGCGGAAGCCCGCATAGCCCCCGTCGGCGTCGTAAAGCACGTCAAATCCATTCAGGAAATGGAAGCTCGTGTTCACGAAGGGGGGCTTGTCCGAGACGTCGAGATGAACCGTCGAAGGCGTGATCGGCGACATGTCGCCTGAATTGAAGCTGTAGAGCGGCTCGCTTGCTGCATCCGTCCCCAGAAGGATCGCCACCGGTGTGCCATCGGGAAGCGGTCCGCTGGCCGCTTGCGACGGCGGGACGGTCATGAACATGGCGCCAACGCCGGTATCGACAAGCATCGAACCGCAGGCCGGCGGCACCTGCCCGCTGAGCGAGATGCAGGCCGGGACGCCCTTCCAGTCCGGCAGATCGGCCTGGCGCTCAAGCTTCAAGAAGCGATAGTCGCCGCGCGTGTTTTCCCTCGTCAGCCCGACATGAATGCCCTCGGCGGTCAGAATATAGCCCTTACGCTGCTCGCCTTCGGCAGCGACGCGCAGAACGGGATTCTTGTCCGGCGTGCTCTGGCCCTGGCGATCGCCTTCGCGGCCGAAGCCGATGCCGACCATCGCGATGTCGCGCGGATCATCCGACGGCCGGCAGTCGCGCGCCGTCTCGAGACAGGCGACGCGCGTCACGGCGAGGACGGGCATCGGCTCGGTCGTGACCGACGCCCCGTCCTTGCCCGAAAGGGTCAGCGGCGTCGTCACCCAGGAGCCGAGCATCACGCGGCCGGAACTCGTATAGGTGAGCTTTCCGTCGCCGAGCACCGGTAGCTGGTCGAAATTCGGGATGAAGCTTGCGGCGACGACGACGCCGGTGGAGCCGGAATCGAGCGTCGCATGCAGCACACGCTCGCCGAATGAAAGGCCGATGCTCGGCGTCTTGGTAATCTCGCTGCCCTCGGCATTCAGATAACGCATGAAGACGCCCGACTTGTAGCGCTCGTAATCCGGACGATCGTCCGCGAAGGCCGGCAAGCTGGACGCGAACATGGCGAGAGTGACCGCCGCAACGGCAGCGGTGCGATAGCTTCGGGTCGTCATGACCTTACCCCTGCTTCGGCAGATAGTGGCTGATGCTATGGGCCAGACCCGGCAAGGTCAGCGTCTGCAACCAAACCCGGCCCGGTCCGGTCAGCCGCGCCATGAACAGATCGCCCGAAGCAAAGAATGTCGAGTGAATGCCGCGCAGCGACGTCATTTCGAAATTGACGCCCTGGTCGAACAGGCCGACATGGCCGGGATGGACCATGATCGACTGGCCGGCCGCCAGATCATATTTGACGATCTCGCCGCCGAGCTCGACGAAGGCCTTGCCCGAGCCCTCGATCTTCTGCAGCACGAAGCCCTCGCCGCCGAATACGCCGGCACCGAGATTCTGCTGCAGCCCGCTGGCCACGACGATACCGCTGGTGCCGCACAGGAAGCCGTGGCGATGCACGAGATAGCCGCTGCTGGAGACGTCGAGTTCGATGATCTGGCCCGGCAGCCGCGCCGCGAATCCGACCAGACCGGCGCCCTCGGAGGCGCGAAACTCCGTCGTGATGAGACCGCCGCCGGAAACGGCCCGGCTGACGAGCCCAAACAGGCCGCCACTCCCGCCAGCGCCGAGCGAGCTGTGCAGCGTCACGCCGCCCGCCATCCAGGAGAGCGCTTCCGGAACCCCGACCAGGCTCTCGCCAGACTGCAGTTCTACTTCGAGGACCGGCAGTACGCTGCCGATGATCTTGCTTTGCATGGGGGCTCCTCATCCCGGTGAACAAACGCCATCGATAACACCACCCCAACGCCGCGATATGAACCGAGCGTCTTTGGGGAGTTTCGCTTTCTACGGCTCAAGCCTTAACGCTTGATCCCGAAGATCGCTGCGATTGTTCGGAAGGTGAATTTCAGCTGTATCACGACCCGCGGCGACCCTGTAGCATCGGCCAGTAACCAGTCGATGCTGATCAAGCCAGTCAGGTCCGGCGATCAGCGGGGTCGGTGAACGCAGCCCACCGCCGTCGGTGCACACGATCCCGTCCCGCATAGACCACTTCAATAAGCACCGATAAAATACTGGACTTGAAGGGAAATTTTGGTGGGTGCACTAGGGATCGAACCTAGGACAAGCTGATTAAGAGTCAGCTGCTCTACCAACTGAGCTATGCACCCGCCGCGCGGCGGATCGTGTTCGCCGCGACGAGGGGGTGTGTAGCAAAGGCGGCCGGGCCTGTCCAGCGGGGACAAGCGGGATTTTGCCGCCTGTGGAAATCCTTTGCCGGTCGAGCGCGGCAAGAGACGGATTGCGGCGTCGGTTCAGGGCGTTGTGGCGGGACTTGCCTGGCCGGGGCGCGGGGATCGCGCCAGCGGCGAACGGTTTACCCCTGCCCGCGCGTCGCAGGGCTTTAGCCGTGTCGAAGGCCTGGACCCTGTCGAAAGGCCTGGACAATGTCATCCCCCTGTCATTTCCCGCCGGTCTCTTTTGCGAACGCGGCTATTCCGCCAATCCTCCACAGCCAGCGACCGGAGCCAAAGATGACCCCGACCCTCAAAGGCGCCCTCGCCGCCACGCTGCTCGCCAGCACTGCCCTTATCGGTGCCGCGCCTGCGGCCGGCGCGGCCGAGATGTTCAATCGCATCGCCACCTTCCATGTCGTTGATAATCTGCCAGCCGATGCGGACGCCAAGAAGGCGACCGTGGCCGAGATCATCAGCGCGACCGCGGATGGCAAGACGCTCGTCCATACAGACAGCCCCGGCCAGCGCCTCGGCCTCATCGACATCACCGACCCGAAGATGCCGAAGGCAGCGGGAACGGTTGCGCTCGGCGGCGAGCCGACCTCGACAGTCGTCGCCGGCGGCAATGCGCTGGTTGGCGTCGTCACCTCGGAGACAAAGGCCAAGCCATCAGGGCATCTCTCGGTCGTCGATCTCGCCACGAAGAGCGTCAAGGCGACCTGCGATCTCGCCGGACAACCCGATTCGCTCGCCAGGAGCCCCGACGGCCAGTTCCTTGCCATCGCGATCGAGAATGAGCGCGACGAGGAGATCAATGACGGCGCTCTGCCGCAGCTGCCGGGTGGCAGCCTCGTGACGTTCCGGATAGGGACCGATGGCAGCGTCGATTGCGCGTCGAAGACGGTGATCGACGTCAGCGGTCTCGCGGCTGTAGCCCCCGAGGACCCGGAGCCCGAATTCGTCGATTTCAACGACAAGAACCAGATCGTCCTGACGCTGCAGGAGAACAACCACATCGTCATCGCCGATGCCGCGACCGGCAAGGTCGTCAGCCATTTCCCGGCCGGCACCGTCGATCTCGACGGCATCGACGTGAAGAAGGACGGCGTCATAGATCTCTCCGACGCGATGAAGGATGTAGCGCGCGAGCCGGACGGCGTGCAGTGGATCGACGAGACGCGCTTCGTCACCGCCAATGAAGGCGACTGGAAGGGCGGTAGCCGCGGCTTCACGATCTTCAAGGCCGACGGCACCGTCGATTACGACAGCGGTACGAGCTTCGAATATGAGACCGTGCGGCTCGGCCATTATCCTGAAAAGCGCAACAAGAAGGGCAATGAGCCTGAAGGCGTCGAGGTCGCGACGTTCGGCGGCGACCGGCTTATCTTCATCGGCTCCGAGCGGGCCTCGCTCGTGGGCGTCTACAAGGACGAGGGCGCTGGCCATGCCCCGACCTTCCTGCAGGCGCTGCCGGGCGGCATCGGCCCCGAGGGGCTGCTCGCGATTCCCAGCCGCGACCTTCTCGTCACCGCCTCGGAAAACGACCTCCGCGACAAGGGGCTGATCGGGTCGGTGGTGACGATCTATGAGCGCAGCAACGCGCCCGCCGCCTATCCGACGATCGTCTCGGCCGACAAGGACGGCAAGCCGATCAGCTGGTCGGCGATCTCGGGCACCGTCGCCGATGCGAAGGTGCCCGGCAGGCTCTACGCCGTCATCGACAGCGCCCAGTCCATCGGCCGCATCCTGACGATCGACGCCAAGCAAGCGCCGGCCTTGATCACCGATGCGATGACGATCACCAAGGACGGCAAGCCGGCCGAGAATCTCGATCTCGAGGGCATCGCGCTCGCCGCCGATGGTGGCTTCTGGCTCGCCTCGGAAGGCAATCCCGAGCCCGAGAAGAACAAGACGCAGTCGATGCTCTATCGTACCGATGCGAAGGGCGCGATCCTCGAGGAGATCGCCCTCCCGGCGGCGCTCGCCGCGAACGCGACCCGCTTCGGCTTCGAAGGCGTCGCCGTAACCGGCTCGGGCGCGGACACGACTGTCTGGCTCGCGGTCCAGCGCGAGTGGAAGGACGATCCGAAGGGCTTCACCAAGCTCCTCGCCTACAAGCCGGCGACGAAGGAATGGGCCGCCGCGCTCTATCCGCTCGACACGTCGGAGAAGGGCTGGGTCGGCCTCTCCGAGCTGACGGCAGTCCCGGGCGGCCTGATGGCCATCGAGCGCGACAACCAGATCGGCCGCGACGCCAAGATCAAGAAGCTGACCTTCGTCTCGCTCGACGACGTGACGCCGGCCCCGCTCGGCGGCGACCTGCCCAAGGTCGAGAAGAAGGATCTCGCCGATCTACTGCCGGCGCTCGCCGCGCCGAAGGGCTATGTGCTCGACAAGGTCGAGAGCTTCGCGATCGATGCCGGCGGCAATGCCTTCGTCATCACCGACAATGACGGCGTCGACGACCATTCCGGCGAGACGCAGTTCCTCCGCCTCGGCAAGTTCGCTTTGCCGATGTAGGACTCGGCGCGCTGATGAAGGCCGAACCCTGCCCTCTCCCCCCTTGTGGGGGAGAGCTGGAGAGGGGGCTTGCTTCACGGTACAAAGGCAGAAGCCCAGCAGAAGACCCCCTCCCCGACCCTCCCCCGCGTCGCGGGAGAGGGAGAAGGCCGGTGCTTCGGCACGACATCGATAACAGCCGAACCCTGCTCAGGCGCTGGCGGCCTGTGCGTGCTGGCGCAGGCGTTTCACAGCGATCTTGTTGACCGCCGAGAGATAGGCCTTGGCTGAGGCCACCATCGTATCCGGATCGGCGCCGCGGCCAGTGACCGACTTGCCGTCCTCTTCGAGGCGGACCGAGACTTCCGCTTGCGCGTCGGTGCCCTCAGTGACGGCGTGCACCTGATAGAGCGACATCTTCGCCTGATGCGGCACGATGGCCGTGATCGCGTTGAAGGTCGCGTCGACAGGGCCGTTGCCGGCGACTTCCTTGGTGATATGCGTGCCGTCGACATCGAGGCTGATGATCGCCTTGGCGGGACCGCCGGTGCCGGCGATGACCGTCAGCGACAAGAGGCGGATCGTCTCGCTGGCGGTCGCGACCTCGTCGCCGACCAGCGCCTCGATATCCTCGTCATAGACATGCTTCTTGCGATCGGCGAGATCCTTGAAGCGCTTGAAGGCGTCTTCCAAGGCATTGTCGCCCAGTTCATAGCCGAGATCCTTCAGCTTCTCGCGGAAGGCATGGCGGCCCGAATGCTTGCCCATGACCAGCGAGGTCGCCTTCACGCCGACGCTCTCCGGCGTCATGATCTCGTAGGTCTCGGAGTTCTTCAGCATGCCGTCCTGATGGATGCCGCTCTCATGGCTGAAAGCGTTCCGTCCGACGATCGCCTTGTTGTACTGCACCGGGAAGGCGGAGACAGCCGAGATCAGCTTGGAGGCGCGGGTCAGCATCGTGGTCTCGACGCCCGTCGAATAAGGCAACACGTCGCCGCGCGTGCGGATCGCCATCACGACTTCTTCGAGCGCCGCGTTGCCGGCGCGCTCGCCGAGCCCATTGATCGTGCATTCGATCTGCCGTGCGCCGCCCGCAACGCCGGCCAGCGAATTGGCAACGGCGAGGCCGAGATCGTCATGGCAATGGGTCGAGAAGATCGCCTTGTCGGAATTCGGCACGCGCTCGATCACCGCGCGGAACATCGCCGCATATTCATCGGGCACCGAATAGCCGACCGTATCCGGCAGATTGATCGTGGTGGCGCCCGCCTTGATCGCGGCATCGACGCAGCGGATCAGATATTCGATCGGCGTGCGGGTCGCGTCCATGGCCGACCACTCGACGTCGTCGACGAGGTTGCGTGCCTGCGCCACCGTCGCGGCGATGATGTCGAGGACCTGCTCCTCGCTCTTCTTCATCTGATGCGCCAGGTGGATTGGCGAGGTCGAAACGAAAGTGTGGATGCGCGGGCGCTTAGCAACGCGCACGGCCTCGGCGGCACGCGCGATGTCGCCGGAAATGGCGCGGGCGAGCCCGGCGATGGTGACGTCGGGGCCGGCGCGGCGGGCGATCTCCTGCACGGCCTCGAAGTCGCCCTGGCTGGCGATCGGGAAACCGGCCTCGATCACGTCGACGCCCATCTCCTCCAGCAATTCGGCGACCTCGAGCTTCTCCTCATAGGTCATCGAGGCGCCGGGGCACTGTTCGCCATCGCGCAAAGTCGTATCGAAGATGACGACCCGGTCCTTGGCGGAAGCGGCGATCGTTGTGATGGCGGTCATGGTCTGGTCTTTCTTCTGGCAGCCGCATCCCGGATGTTCAGTTCCGGAGTGCCCGGCCGCGGAGCTTTGTAGGGCGTTGGCTCGTCGGCGCGTTCCCCTGAGAGCCCGGCCGCTAGGGCCTGCCGACGCTCAGGGGCAGCTAAGAAGAAGGAGGGCTTTCGGCAGGCCGCATGCGGGCAAAGGACGAGCGCCGCGGGAAATGATCCCCGCTGGAACTCCAGTCCTCGACACGAAAGCGCTCATGCTCGCTCCACCCGGATCGTAGCCACGATCCCGCCAGCGTGATGCTGGCTCGAAGTCTTCTAGCAACGGGCACTGCGCAAATGCAAGCGCGGCGTCGCGATGCTTGTCAGCGCTGGCTCGCCCCCGCCAGGATTTCCGTCAATGCAGCCACCAGCCGATCGCATTCGGCGTCGGTGCCGATCGTGATGCGGAGGAAGTCCTGAATGCGGTCCTTCTTGAAATGACGCACCAGAACGCTGCGTTCGCGCAGCGCCGCGGCCAGCACGGCGCCCGAATGATCCGGATGACGCGCGAAGACGAAGTTCGCCGCCGAAGGCAGAACCGTGAAGCCGAGCGCGGCGAGCTCCGACGTCAGCCGCTCGCGGCTCGCGATGATCAGCGCGCGCTTTTGCTCGAACCAGTCGCGATCAAGCCACGAGGCCGTTGCCCCCGCCAGAGCGAGACGATCGAGCGGATAGGAGTTGAAGCTGTCCTTGACGCGCTCCAGCGCCTCGATCAGCGGGCGCTGGCCCATGGCGAAACCGACGCGAAGGCCAGCCAAAGCGCGCGACTTCGAGAAGGTCTGGATCACCAGAAGATTGGGATGGCGTGCGATCAGCGAGGCCGCACTGTCCGCTCCGAAATCGACATAGGCCTCGTCGATCACCACAGGCACATCTGTGTGGCGCGCCACGAGGGCCTCGATCGCGGCGAGCGGCAGGGCGATGCCCGTCGGCGCGTTCGGATTGGGCAGGATGATGGCGCCGCAGGGGCGGTCATAATCCGCCGGATCGATGGTGAAATCATCGGCCAGCGGAACGGCATGCGGTGTGATGCCATAGAGAGCGCAATAGGTCGGATAGAACGAATAGCTGATATCGGGGAAGAGCAGCGGCCCTTCCTGCTTCAGGAGAGCCTGGAATGTATGCGCCAGCACCTCGTCGGAGCCGTTGCCGACGAAAACCTCGCCTTCGCTGAGACCATGGCTCGCCGCGATCGCCGCGCGAAGCGCCAGCCCTGTCGGCTCGGGATAGAGCCGGAGCTGATCGTTCGTCGCGGCCGAAATGGCGGCAAGCGCCTTCGGCGACGGCCCGTAGGGGCTCTCATTGGTGTTGAGCTTGATGAGATCGGCCACGCGCGGCTGTTCGCCCGGCGTATAAGGCGTCAGGTCGTGGACGATCCGGCTCCAATAGCGGCTCATAAATTGCCTTTCCGAGAGGATTGAACAGTCAGATCTGCAACAGGCCCCGCGCGACAACCACGGCGTCGCCGCCGATCCGGGTCGCGATGAGATGGCCACCTTCGGTGTCAAGTTCGAGCGTGATCAGGCTCGGGCGCCCCATCTCGAAGCCCTGCTCGATGATGACGCGATGCGTGCCGCTGGTCGGGCGGTCGAACGTCGCGACGGCGCCGGCGAAGGCCGCTGCCGCCGAACCCGTCGCCGGATCTTCGACGAAGCCGAGCGTCTGCCACAGCATGCGGGCATGGAAGTGATGCGCGTTGCTCTCCGTCTCGCGGCAATAGGCGTAAACGGAGGTGCCGCCAAAGGCGGCTTGCCAGAGGTCGCTCCGCGGCGCCAGACGGCGGATCGCGGCGAGGTCGCGCACCGGAACGAACACATAGGGCACACCGCCGGTGAAGGCGGAGATGAGGTGGTTCTCGAAACCGATCTCGGAGGGCATAAGCCCCAGCGCGGCAGCGACGGCGCCGCCATCGAGCGGCTGCGGTGCCGGCTTGGCGACGACCGGCGCATCGAAAATGGCATGGCCGCGCTGGCGCCCCTTGAGCGCAACCGCGCAGCGGATCGAGCCGATATTCTCCTCGAGCATCAGCATAGCGTCGAGGTCGCCATCGGTTTCGCCTGCGTCCTCGAGCGCAAGCAGCACCGCTGTCCCGACAGTCGGATGCCCTGCGAAAGGAAGTTCCCGGCCCGGCGCGAAGATGCGGAGCCGCGCGCGATGGGCCGGACGCTCAGCCGACAGTACGAACACCGTCTCGGCGAGATTGAACTCCGCCGTGATCGCCATCATCGCCGCAGTGTCGAGGCCTTCGGCATCGAGCACGACGGCAAGCTGATTGCCGGCGAGCGGCCTGTCGGTGAAAACATCCAGAACGGCATAGTGGCGGGCCATGAATACCTCGCGAGTGCGTGCAGCATGCTGCGGTCAGCGTCGGCGCGGTCATAGCACGCCGCGCCCCGAGCGCCACGCGGCGCGGCGACACAACGTCGTTCAGCCACCGTTCAGCTTGCCGCGCCTAGAAACGATGCCAGTTGGTCGGTAACGGCGCTCGGATCCAGAGGTTGGCAAGTTCGCCCACCCCTGCCCCATTCTTTCCGCCGCTTCGTCGTGATTTCGCCGAGCCGCATGGCGAGATGCGACGATGAACGGACCTGCGCGTTGAAACCTTGAACGCCTGGACTTCGCGCCACGCGGTTCGTCAAAGAGGAGACTGGTCATGAAGCGCTTGATTACCGCGGCCCTGGCGGCCGTGATCGGGCTCGGCGCCGTGGCTGCAACGGCCACCACCGCCTCTGCCGATTGGCGGGGCGGCCCTGGCTGGCGCGGCGGTCCGGGCTATGGGCCAGGCTGGGGACGTCCCGGATGGGGTCGTCCCGGCTGGGGCGGCGGCGGCCGCTATTATTACGGTCCGGGCTACCGAGGCGGCTATTATGGCGGCTGGGTCGGCAATCCCGGAGCAGCAGCCGCGGCCGGCGCATTGCTTGGGCTCGGCGTCGGCGCCGCGATCGCCTCGCAACCGCGCTATGGCTATGAGGTTGCGCCTCCCGCCGGTGTCGCCTGGCGCAGCCATGTCGCCTATTGCCAGGACCGCTATCGCAGCTACAGCCCGGCCACCGACACCTTCATCGGCTATGACGGCCGTGCCTATCGCTGCGTCGGCTCCTACTAAGCTGAACACATCTACATCTGACGCCTGGACAAAGACCCGCGCCTGTTGAAGGCGCGGGTCTTTTCGCATCTGGTCGGGGGTCAGTCCGGTGACAACTGGAACCTCGACCAATGTCGAGCTAAGTTGCGGAGCCTGCCGCCGAAAATGACGGATTCCGCATGAAGACCCATGAGCTTTCGGTTGGCGAAGTCGCACGACGGGCAGGCGTGCCGATCTCGACGCTGCATTTCTACGAGGCGCAGGGCCTCATCGAGAGCCGGAGGACGCCAGGGAATCAGCGCCGTTACCCGCGCTCCATTCTGCGTCGCATCGCGATCATCCGCGTTGCGCAGAAGACTGGCATTCCCCTCGCCGAGATCAAGGCGCGACTGGGCCATCTGCCGCGCGAGCGCGCCATCACCGCTGAAGACTGGGCGGTGCTGTCCGGCGAATGGCGGACTGAACTCGATGAACGAATCACACTACTGGCCCGGCTGCGAGACCGTCTCTCGGGCTGCATCGGCTGCGGCTGCCTCTCGCTTGTCGCTTGCCCGATCTTCAATCCGGACGACAGCGCCGAAAAGGAAGGACCGGGATCGCGGCTGCTGCGCGGCAACCCGGACGAAGCCGAATAAGCCAGCAAGTCATTGCTTGACCTCGACCATGGTTGAGGGTCTAGAAGCCATGCCGGTAATCCCAGCATGAGCACGACGATGATCGACAGGCCGGCCGACACCTTCACCATCCCGACATCCACAACGGATCCGCTAGCGGCCGAGGAGAGGCTCTTCTCGCGGCGTAACGGCGTCTATGCGGCGGCGCTTGCGGGCGGTGTCGTGCTCCATGCGATCAACCTCTTCATGACGACGACCGTCATGCCCTCGGTGGTGGCGGATATCGGCGGGCTCGATGCCTATGCCTGGGCCACGACCCTCTTCGTCGTCGCCTCTATACTTGCGGCGGCGCTCACGGCACGGCTGCTCGCGGCGTTCGGGCCGCGTGGCGCCTATTGTATCGCGGCCCTCGCCTTCGGCATCGGCACGCTCATCGGCTCGCTCGCGCCGAACATGCCGGTGCTGCTTCTGAGTCGAACGGTCCAGGGGTTCGGCGGCGGCTTCCTCTATGCGCTCGCCTATGCCGTGACACGGCTGGTCCTGCCACCGGCGCTCTGGAGCCGCGCTGTCGGCCTCATCGCCAGCACATTCGGCGTGGCGACGCTGATCGGCCCGGCGGTCGGAGGTATCTTCGCCGAGCTTCACGCCTGGCGCGCCGCCTTCTGGTCGCTGCTGCCCTTTGTTGCCCTCTTTGCGGCGATCGCCGCGTGGAAATTGCCAGGCAAGCGCCCCGGCACCGGCGAGAAGGCGCCGATCGCATGGCTGCAGCTCGTTCTCCTCGCGGCGGCCGTGCTGGTCGTTTCCGCGGGCAGCCTCTCGCCCGATCCCCGCATCAGCATCGCCGGCCTTGTCGTGGCTCTGGCGCTGACGGCCTGGATCGGCCGTGTCGAGCGCCGCGCGCGGGCACGCCTCCTGCCGCGGGGCTCATTCAGCATGGCCGCTCCGCTTGGCCTCGTCTATCTCGTCATTGCCCTGCTGATGATGGCCCTACAGCCGGACATCTTCATGTCCTATCTGCTGCAGACCCTGCACGGCCAGACGCCTCTTATCGCCGGCTATCTCGCATCGCTGATCGCGATTGGCTGGACGGCCGGCACGACGATTTCTGTGCGTGTCACAGGTGGCGGCCGGCCCGGCGCCATTGTCGTCGGCGTGCTCTTCGTCCTCGCCGGGCTCTGTATGCTCGGCATCCTGCTCCCCCTGCGGAGCGACGGCGCCCTCGGCATTGTTGCGGTGATCGCCGGCGCGCTCGTCGTTCTCGGCATCGGAATCGGAATCGCGTGGCCCGCGCTCGTCACGCATGTCTATCGCTATGCCCCGCGCGGCGAGCAGGACCTTGCCTCCGGCGGCATGACCACCATCCAGCTCTTCGCCAGCGCGCTGGGAACGGCGATGGCCGGCATGGTGGCCAATCTGGCCGGCTTCGTCGATCCCGGCGGCGCGGACGGGGCTGCGAGCGCCGCTTACTGGCTGGTCGTGATCGCAGCGCTCTGGCCGATCCTCTCGCTCCCTCTCGCGCTGCGCATCCTCGGCCTTGGACGTCAGGATTCCATGGAGGAGGCGCGACAGCACCGTGACGCTTGATGCTTCCCTCGGGAACGAGGCTGCAGCATAACGGGTCGCCAAACGCTCAGAGGGACACTGCCGGATCAGCCATGTCGCAGTCTTTTCACATCGCGACCGCCGAGACGCCGGCCGATCTCGCCGCGATCGCCCGGCTTTTTTCGGCTTATGGAGCCTCGCTCGGCATCGATCTGACCTATCAGGATTTCGCTGGCGAACTGGCGCGCCTCCCCGGTCAGTATGGCCCGCCCGATGGAGCGCTGCTGCTCGCCCGGGACGCCGACGGATTGGCGCTCGGCTGCGTGGCCCTGCGGCCCTTTGCGCCTGGCGTCGTCGAGATGAAGCGGATGTATGTCGCGCCGGAGGGTCGCGGCCTCGGGCTCGGTCGTGCGCTGCTGGAAGCGGTCCTCGGCGAAGCCAGAAGGCTCGGCGCCCGCGAGATCGTGCTCGACACGCTGCCGGAGCTTATCGCCGCGATCGCGCTCTACAGCTCGGCGGGCTTCAAGGAAATCCCGCCTTATTACGCGACGCCAATCGAACGGACGATCTTCTTCCGGCTGGCGCTCGGCAGTTGAAAGCAAGAGACGGCCGCGCGCGCCGACCGGAGCGCGCGGCCCATGATCGAAGCTTAGTTGCGGGCCTTGTCGACCAGCTTGTTCTTGGCAATCCACGGCATCATGCCGCGCAGCTGCTCGCCGACGGCCTCGATCTGGTGGCTGTCATTGTTGCGGCGGATCGCCTTGAAGCGGGCGGCGCCGGCCTTGTATTCCTGCATCCAGTCAGAGGTGAACTTGCCCGTCTGGATGTCGGTGAGGACGCGCTTCATCTCGGCCTTGGTTTCCGGCGTGATAATGCGCGGACCCGAGACATATTCGCCCCACTCGGCGGTGTTCGAGATCGAGTAGTTCATGTTGGCGATGCCGCCCTCATAGATGAGGTCGACGATCAGCTTCACTTCATGCAGGCACTCGAAATAGGCCATCTCGGGGGCATAGCCCGCCTCGACCAGCGTCTCGAAGCCGGCGCGGATCAGCTCGACCAGGCCGCCGCAGAGCACGACCTGCTCGCCGAACAGATCGGTCTCGCATTCCTCGCGGAAGGTCGTCTCGATGATGCCCGAACGGCCGCCGCCGACGCCGCAAGCGTAGGACAGCGCGAGATCGAGCGCATTGCCCGACGCATCCTGCGCAACAGCCACGAGGCAGGGCACGCCGCCGCCCTTCTGGTATTCGCCGCGCACGGTGTGGCCAGGGCCCTTCGGCGCGATCATCACGACATCGACGGTCTTCTTCGGCTCGATAAGCGAGAAATGCACGTTGAGGCCATGCGCGAAGGCGATCGCAGCGCCGTCACGGATGTTCGGGGCGATCTCGGACTTGTAGATGTCGGCCTGGAGTTCGTCCGGGGTCGCCATCATCATGAGGTCGGCCCACTTGGCTGCCTCGGCGACCGACATGACCTTGAAGCCATCGGCCTCGGCCTTGAGCGCGGTTGTCGAACCCGGGCGCAGCGCGACAGCGAGTTCCTTGGCGCCGGAATCCTTGAGGTTCAGCGCATGGGCGCGGCCCTGGCTGCCATAGCCGATGATCGCAACCTTCTTCGACTTGATGAGGTTGAGATCGGCATCGCGATCGTAATAAACGCGCATGATTTGTGTCCTTTCTATCCCGTCCGTTCGTTTCCCGCGCCGGCCCTCTGCGGGGCCGGTCCGGTCGTCTCTTCCGCGCCGTAGAGGCGCAGGAACTGGTCGATCGCCTCTTCCGCGCGCGCGGCCGGCGCCTGGTCACCAAGGCTGTCGCCAAGAAGCAGGCGAACATGCAGATCGCGCACGATGAGGCCATAAAGCGTCGCATAGGCTTCGCGCGTATCATCGAACGCGAGCAGCCCGCTATCGCGGCCGCTGTCCAGCAGCGCCGAAAGCCGCGTCTCGATCGGGCGGCGGCCATGTTCGAGCACGAGATGGCCGAGATCGGCCGCATCGCGTCTTGCCTGGCCGATGGCGAGGCGGTTGAGCGCGATCGAAACATCACCCGCAAGCACCCGCAGCAGATTGGCCGCGATGCCGATGAGCTGCGCACGAAGCGCCGGCAGACCCGCCTCGCCGACCGGCCGCGGTTCCGCCCGCACTTTCGACGACTGGAAGGTGATCATCGCCGCGAGCAAGCCGTCGCGATCACCGAACCACTTGTAGAGGCTCTCCTTGGAGCAATTGGCCGCGCGCGCGACACCGGCCGTGGTCAGCGCCCGCTCGCCGCCCTCGACCAGCAGCGCCAGCGCGCTTTCCAGCACGGCATTCTGCCGGGCCGAATAGCCATCCGTCGCCGCTGCCGAGATCTGTTCCAACGATCCGCTCCCGCCAAACGATCGCGCTCGGCATCCTTCGCCCGTGACGTGGCCCGCATATGCTGCATTGCGGCGTACCGTACCGTACGGTTCTCATTCTTTAGGCATGTACGAGGGGGTGGTCAAGTTCCTTTTGGGTTCCGCTATCACAAGAACACGGGGATGCCCCGGATCGAGAGTCGGGACCGCTCAGTCGACAGGAAATCTGCGTAAACGACGCGAAGAACTCATGCGCAGATCGACCGGCCTCTACTACCTCGAATTAGGTAATCGAATCTACACAACCAGAATATGGACATTTTTGGCAGATGAGAGCCTAATGCTCGCTGCCGAAAAGGCATCACTTTCAAGATGCGAAGGGATACGCCAATGACAGGGATCGTTCTTAAGAAGACGTTCCACGCCTGGATCAACAAGATGCCAGGAGCGGGCGACAAATTGATCGTTGTCGGCATGGTCGTATTCCCAACCACCGGCTGGACGGTTGAATTGGAAGAAGCGGTTCCGCCGGGGATCAACCCTTCAATACTGGTCCTCGAGGAGCGGGAAATCCCACCTGTAGGGGGCGTGGCGATGGTCCTAACCCACGAACTCGCTCGGTTCGAGCGGCCAAACGGGGGCGCATACCAACAAGTGACGATCAGGACGGCCTCAGAAGAATTCACGATCGATGTAATGGTCGTCAGCTGATCCGGTCGCCGGCGTATCGGAGCCTCGACTTCAAATCACCGACCACCAGAAAGAAGTGGGATGGCTCCGACCGGGGGTCTTCGTTACTGAGCGATACTGCAGCAAAAAGGTCAGACCGGAGCCGAGGATCCAGCTCGCGATCGGGCATCGGCGGCGCGATACCGTGCCACCGACGACATCAGGCCATGATCAAGAAGCGACCCTTAGGTCACCTCCGGCCCGCGCGCGATGGCGGCGACGCCGGTGCGCGAGACCTCGACCAGGCCGAGCGGCTGCATCAGGATGATGAACTGGTCGAGCTTGTCGGTCTTGCCGGTCAGCTCGAACACAAAGCTCTCGGTGGTCGCGTCGATGACGCGGGCGCGGAACGCCTCGGCGAGGCGCAGCGCCTCGCTGCGATGCTCGCCCGAGCCGCGCACCTTGATCAGCATCAGCTCGCGCTCGATCGCCTTGCTCTCGACGCTAAGGTCGATGACGCGGTGCACCGGAACGAGCCGGCCAAGCTGCGCCTTGATCTGCTCGATGACGGCCGGCGAGCCGCGCGTCACGATCGTGATGCGCGAGCGATGCTTCAGATGCTCAGTCTCGGAAACCGTCAGGCTTTCGATATTGTAGCCGCGCCCCGAAAACAGGCCGATGACGCGCGCCAGCACGCCGGGCTCATTGTCGACCAGGATCGACAGCGTGTGCTGCTCGACGGCGTCCTTGCCTTCCTTGATCGCGTAGACCGATCCGGGCTGCATGTGAGTTCTCCACTCGTTCTTATTCGATAGTGACCGGAAGGAAGCCCCTCACCCCCGCCCTCTCCCGCAAGCGGGCGAGGGAGCCGTTCGGCGCATGTCGCCAGCTACACTGCTGTTCGTTGGCGCCCCCTCTCCCGTTTACGGGAGAGGGTTGGGGTGAGGGTCTTGTCGTCCTCAGACCAGCGCCTTGCCTTCCTCGTCGATCGCGGTGGCGATCGCCTCATCCGTGGCGTCTTCCGACAGCAGCATCTCGTTATGCGCCTTGCCCGAGGGGATCATCGGGAAGCAATTGGCGAGATTGGCGACGCGGCAATCGAACAGCACCGGCTTGTCGGTCGCCAGCATCTCGTCGATGGCACCGTCGAGCTCGGAAACCTTCTCGCAGCGAATGCCGACGCCGCCATAGGCCTCGGCGAGCTTCACGAAATCAGGCAGCGCGTCGGTATAGGAATGCGACAGCCGGTTGCCATGCAACAGCTGCTGCCACTGGCGCACCATGCCCATATACTGGTTGTTCAGGATGAACACCTTGACCGGCAGCTCGTGCTGGATCGCCGTCGACATCTCCTGGATGTTCATCAGGATCGAGGCATCGCCCGCGATGTCGACGACAAGCGCATCGCGATGCGCCGCCTGCACGCCGATCGCCGCCGGCAGGCCGTAGCCCATCGTGCCGAGACCGCCCGAGGTCATCCAGCGGTTCGGCTCCTCGAAGCCGAAATACTGCGCCGCCCACATCTGATGCTGGCCGACTTCGGTCGTGATGTAGGTGTCGCGGCCGCGCGTCTTCTTGTAAAGCGTCTCGATCGCATATTGCGGCATGATCGTCTGGCCGCTCTGGCGATAGCCGAGGCTCTTGCGCGCGCGCCAACGCTCGATCTCGCCCCACCAGCCCTTGAGCGCTGGCGCATCAATGGCATGCTTGCCCTCGCGCCAGAGCCGGACCATCTCCTCCAGCACATTGCCGACATCGCCGATGATGCCGATATCGACGCGGACATTCTTGTTGAGCGAAGACGGATCGATATCGATCTGGATCTTCTTCGAGCCCGGCGAGAACGCGTCGAGACGGCCGGTGATGCGGTCGTCGAAGCGCGCGCCGACCGCGATCATGACGTCGCAATCATGCATCGCGTTGTTGGCCTCGAAGGTGCCGTGCATGCCGAGCATGCCGAGCCACTGCTTGTCGGAAGCCGGATAGGCGCCGAGGCCCATCAGCGTCGAGGTGATCGGAATACCGGAGAGGCGGACGAACTCGCGCAACAGGCGCGACGCCTCGGGGCCGGAATTCACGACGCCGCCGCCGGTATAGAAGATCGGCTTCTTCGCCTTGGCGATCATCTCGACCGCGGCGCGGATCGCGCCCTGATCGCCGCGGACCTGCGGATGATAGGTCTTGTGCTCGACGCGGGCCGGGCCCTCATAGGTGCCGGTCGCGAACTGGACGTCCTTGGGGACGTCGACGACAACGGGACCCGGACGGCCCGAGCGCGCGACATAGAACGCTTCATGCAGGATGCGGCCGAGATCGTTGACGTCCTTGACCAGCCAGTTGTGCTTGGTGCACGGCCGCGTGATGCCGACCGTATCGGCCTCCTGGAAGGCATCCGAGCCGATCAGATGCGTCGCGACCTGACCGGTGATGCAGACCATCGGGATCGAATCCATCAGCGCATCAGTGAGCGGCGTCACCATATTGGTCGCGCCGGGGCCTGAGGTGACCAGCGCGACGCCGACCTTGCCGGTCGAGCGCGCATAGCCCTCCGCCGCATGGCCGGCACCCGCCTCGGCGCGGACCAGGATGTGCTGAATCTTGTCCTGCTGGAACAATTCGTCATAGATCGGGAGAACGGCGCCGCCCGGATAGCCGAAAAGATGCTCGACGCCCTGGTCGATCAACGCCTGGACGATCATCTCCGCGCCCGTCATCTGCCGTGTCATCGCTTCGCTCCGTATCCGGACCGGCTCCGCCGCATCCGTGTGTTCGTCTCAAGTTCATCAGGGCAATAAAAAAGGCCCCTGAGGGGGGCCTGCAAACGCGCACTACCAAACGTGACGGCTATGAGGCCATCAGGCAGTGCGCTCCCTAAGTACTACGATCGTGCTGACGCGGATCATGTCCGGCCGTCTCCATTTCGATTAGACGTGCTGTTTACGCCTGATGGCGGGGAGCGTCAAGGGGAAGCGCGGAAGAAAGTTGCGTGGGAGCGACCCGCAACGCAACTAAACGTTGACCCTTAGGAAAGCGCCGTTAACACTCGCAAGAATAGTCTTTAGCCTGCGATACGTTGCGCCGAACGATAGGACGACGGTGAAACAGCTTCACGATTTGACCCCCACTGAATTCGAGAATCTGCTGTTCGACCTTTTTCGGTCATCAGCAATGAAAAACCTCGTGTGGAGAACACCCGGTCCCGATGGGGGGCGAGACTTCGAGGCCGAGCGAACGGAATACGACTTCTCCGGCGCATACATAATCGAACGCTGGTACGTCGAAGCAAAACGCTATCAATCATCAGTTAATTGGCCGACCGTTCACGAAAAACTCTCCTACGCTCAGAATGCTAACGCAGATTTCTTGCTTTTTGTAACAACAAGCTCTCCATCACCAAAATGTACCGATGAAATTGATAAATGGAACTCAAATCATCGGATCCCAAAGATACGCTTTTGGTCGAAGCATGAGCTTGAGTTTCGACTTCGTCTCTATCCATGGTTGGGGGTCAAATATGGACTAGTCGATGATCCACGCACGAAACCTCAGATACTGATGCCTCTAGTGGAGCACCTCGCTAAATCGACTATAGCTTGGCAAGAATCGGAATCTGTAAGATCTGAACCCTCACGATACTCAGACTTATCCTCCGCGCTGGCAACATTACTTTTGGTCAGATCATCAGACTTTCAAACCGCCGGCAAGATAATTCCGAAGATCGCAATCGAACCTGATCCGGGCTTCTCATGGCTTTCATTAGCATGCCTGCACGATACCGAGGGCTTTGACATCCCAGCGCTCCGGGCTCTCGTGTGCGCTCTACGCCTCAAAACGAAAAGCTCGACAATCAAGTGCCACGTGATCACCCCCCGGTCGGTTGAGCTTGATTTTATATCGAAGCATCGTGATGTGAACGAAATAGATTCACTGCTATCCTCGATATGCCTGTTTGGAGACCTTGAGTTGAATATCGTTAGCCCGGACAAAGTTATCGTAATTTCGCGAAATTATGGGACCTGAGACTATGACAGATACCGTCAGTTTCGATTTCGGCCTATTGGCTAATTTTGTACATCAAGTCATTAATCCATTAAATGGAGTGAGCGGCACACTGGATAACCTCATTGATGGAACGATATCCGATGAATATCGAAGAGAGCAGCGACTGAGGGCGGCACGGGCTCAGCTTGAGCATTCAATTATGCTCGTAAGGAATCTTGCCTATTTTTCGGAAATAAGCATCGATCCGCGCAATACAAATCCAAGTAAAATCCGAAAGACATGCGTTATACCGCAGATTATAATTGAAGCTGCAATGTTCTTTCAGGAACTAGCTGAATCAAGAGATATAAAAATTCATCTAGAAGATCGAGTTACACAATATATAACAGAAGGTAATCCTGATTTATTGCGTCAAGTCTTCATGAATATGTTTGACAATGCCGTCAAATACAGCGATCCAGGATCTACCGTTTCAATTAAACCTCGCATTCAAAAGAAATCTAGCAATCTTATTATTAGCATAGAAAATAGGGGGGCGGCGATTGAATACTGCGACCGTGAACGAGTTTTTGAACTCGGCTTTCGTGGCCCCGAAGCCAAGGCGCGGATTGCGTCTGGAACAGGGCTGGGATTGTACATTTGTCGTACAATTATCAAAGAAGTTCACGGCGGCGAGATAACATTGGAGTCGGACGCGCGCGCCGGTCGAAACGAATTCTTTATAAAGTTTCCTAAGTGGAGCATCCAATGAGTAATGCCCCGATGAGATGCCTAATAGCAGATGATGAACCATTTTACCATGATTGGCTGGTCGACTATCTGGATAGCATCAACATATCTGTCGACTTTGCAGTAAATATTGCGAAAGCTATAGAATTAGTTACTAACAATAAATATAGATTCATAATAGCAGACCTAAGTATTCCGCTAAGTGACAAATTTCTTGGAGATTTTATTGCAACAGATCCAGCTATTAGAGAATATCCGGGTCTTTATATAGCAGATCTAGCGAGACAGTCCGGATATCGCGGAAAGCAAGTTATTGTATACTCAGTTCATATATCTGAGACCGTAAAACAGTATGTAGATCGACTTTATTGCACCTATATTCCCAAGGGTCGGCCGGGTCTTCTTAAAGCAGAAATCCAAGAAATTATAAGTTTTGATCCGACAGCGCAGTAGATATGCTTACTCTGGACTGTATTCCACCAGCCCATCTATTCCATTCCAAGGCCGATACCCAACCTCTGAGCAAAGATCCGCGTTCTCGTCTAGGCTTTGGCATTGGTGGCGTCGAACGCATGCTCCCCCATCTGCTACCGCCGCCTCATAGACTTCACGCCCGTCCACCACCACAACTCCCTGTTGCGCCCCGCTCGGTTCCGCCTCATTCTGCCAGCCAACACAGTCAGGCCCCGCTCCGGGCCGCTCGGCGAGGGAGCCTTCCCATGCAGCGACTTTCCGGCAAGACCGCGTTGATCACCGGCGGGACGAGCGGGATCGGGCTTGTCACGGCGCAGCGGTTTATCGAGGAAGGCGCGCGCGTCGCGGTGACCGGGACGAGCCAGAAGGGCATCGACGCCGCGCGGGCGACGCTCGGGCCGGACGCGCTCGTGCTGCAGTCGGATGCCGGCGACGTCGCCGCGCAGGCCGACATCGCCGTCCGCCTCGCGGAGGCCTTCGGCAAGCTTGATATCGCTTTCCTCAATGCCGGCGTCGCCGATCTCAGGCCGATCGAGGCCTGGGACGAGCAGGGCTTCGATCGTTCGATCGCGATCGATCTGAAGGGCCCCTATTTCCTCATCCAGGCACTGCTGCCGATCTTCGCCGATCCGGCGTCGATCATTCTGTCCGGATCGATCAATGCGCATCTCGGCATGCCCGCCACCAGCATCTATTCGGCCGCGAAGGCGGGCATGATCTCGTTGGCGCGGACTTTGTCGGGCGAATTGATCGGGCGCGGCATCAGGGCGAATGTCGTCAGCCCCGGCCCTATCGATACGCCGCTCAACAACAAGCTCGGCCTCGACGAGGCGGCGAGCGCCGCCCGGGCCAAGGCGGTCGTCGCGATGGTTCCGGCCGGCCGGCTCGGCCAGGCCGTCGAGGTCGCCAATGCCGTCCTGTTCCTCGCCTCGGACGAGGCCCGGTTCGTCGTCGGCAGCGAGCTCATCATCGACGGCGGCCTCAGCATTCTCTAGCGGCCTCAGCGCCTGCGACGCCAGACGTCAGCGCGGCGCGGTCACGCGTTTCCAATCGCCCATCTGGTTCCTGAACCAGGTGCCCTGCCGCTTGGCGTAGCGCCGTGTCTGCATCTTGGCCTCGTCGATGGCGGCGTCCAGCGACTGCTCGCCCCGCAGATATGAGCCGAATTCCTTGACGCCGATCGCCTTCATCGCCGGGAGGTTCGGGTCGAGGCCTAGCGCCAGCAGCGCCCTCGCCTCTTCGATGGCGCCAGCCTCGACCATCTGATCGAAGCGCCTGTTGATGCGCTCATAGAGCGTGGCGCGGTCCGGCTCGATGACGAGGCGCACGGCGTCTTCGGGCGCGATCAGCGGCGGCAATCCGTCGTCCGATTGGAAGGCGGCGAGCGGCCGGCCGGTGGCCTCCACCACTTCGAGCGCGCGCAGCACGCGCGTGCGATCGTTCGGCGAAAGGCGCGCCGCGCCTTCCGGATCGAGCGCCGCGAGCCGCGCATGCAGCGCCGGCACGCCCGCGGCGTTCGCATCCGCGTCGAGCGCCTGTCGCAGCGGCTCGGGAATGGGCGGCACGGCCGAGAGCCCTTCCGTCAGCGCCTTGAAATAGAGTCCCGTGCCGCCGATGATGATCGGCAGGCGCCCTGCCGCCTCGGTCTCGGCGAGCGCGGTCGCGACATCGGAACGCCAGCGGGCGACCGTATAGCGCTCGGCGGCCGCGACATGGCCATAGAGCCGGTGCGGCGCCCGCGCGGTCTCGGTCTCGGGCGGGCGGGCCGTGAGGACGCGCAACTCGCCATAGACCTGCATCGAATCGGCGTTGATGATCGTGCCGCCATGGCGTTCGGCGAGCTGGAGCGCCAGCGCCGACTTGCCGCTCGCCGTCGGCCCCGCTATCAGGACGGCGCGCGGTTTTCTCCCGTTTTCCAGGAGGCTGGCAATCCCGGCCTCCTCAACGACACCAAGGTCTCGCATGAACGCTTCTGCCGCTTCCGCCCCGCTGGTCGCCACGTTCATAGCACGGGCGGATGCGGGCGCAGACCTTGCCGCCGTGCTCGCCGAGGCCGCGAAGCTTGCAGGCGCCGGACCGCCGGACTGGCTATCGGAGGGCGAGGCCGTCGACCTCCCGTTCCCGGCCGGTGGCGAAACCGCATCGATCGAAGCCGTGATCGCAGGCCGGCCCGTCGATGTCGTGGTGCAGAAGCTAGCCGAGCGGCGGAAGCGCCTCATCGTTGCAGACATGGACTCGACCATGATCGGCCAGGAATGCATCGACGAGCTCGCCGACATGGCCGGGCTGAAGCCCTTCGTCGCGGCGATCACCGAGCGCGCCATGCGCGGCGAAATCGCGTTCGAGCCGGCGCTGCGCGAGCGCGTCGCGCTGTTGAAAGGCTTGCCGCTTTCGGTCATCGACGAGGTGCTGGCGAGCCGCATCCGCCTCACAGCCGGCGGACCGGAACTGGTGCGCACCATGCGTGCCCATGGCGGCTATGCAGCGCTGGTCTCGGGCGGCTTCACGCTGTTTACCGGCCCGGTGGCGGCCATGATCGGCTTCGACGAGAACCGCGCCAATCAGCTCGAGCATGCGGACGGATTTCTCACGGGCACGGTCACCGAGCCGATCCTCGGCCAGGAGGCGAAGCTCTCGGCGCTGATGGAGCTTTCGCGCAAGCTGAAGCTGGAACGCCACGAGACGCTGGCGATCGGCGATGGCGCCAACGACCTCCAGATGATCCGCGCCGCCGGCCTCGGCATCGCCTTCCGCGCCAAGCCGAAGGTCGCGGCCGAAGCCGACGCACGCATTGACTATGCCGACCTGACCGCGCTTCTCTTCGCGCAAGGCTATCGCCGGACGGAGTTCGTGACATGAGGACGGAGACCGAGCGGCTGATCCTGCGCGACTGGCGCGAGACCGATCTCGACGCCTTTGCGCAGATCAATGCCGACCCCGAGGTGATGCGCTTTTTCACCGCGACGCGGACGCGCGAGGAAACCGCGGCGCTGATGGAGCGGACCAGCGCGCTCCTCGCCGAGCGCAACATGAGCTTCCTCGCCGTGGAGGAAAAGGCGTCCGGCGATTTCGTCGGCATGGTCGGCCTCGCGCCGGTCGAGGCCCCCATGCCCTGCGCCCCGACGGTCGAGATCGGCTGGCGGCTCGCCAAGCATCATTGGGGCAAGGGCTTTGCTTCCGAAGCCGCCGGCGCGTGGCTCGCCCATGGCTTCGAAACTTTGGCCTTGCCGGAGATCGTCGCCTTCACCTTTGTCGGCAATACCCCTTCGCGCCGCGTCATGGAACGGCTCGGCATGACGCGCGACCCCGCCGACGATTTCGATCATCCGAGCATCGCCGCCGGCCATCCGCTCCGACCGCATGTGCTCTATCGGTTGAAGGCCGCGGCGTTCCGGGCGTAGTGGCAGGCAAAGGCCCCCTCCCCGACCCTCCCCCACTGCGCGGGAGAGGGAGCAGGCCTCGCCCGTCCCAATCATCAATGCCAGCCGTGATTGGCCCTCGCCCCCCTTGCGGGGGAGAGCTGGAGAGGGGGCCTACAGACGGCTGAGGCTGAACAAGCCGAGATCGAAAGGCGGTGTCTGGCCGGTCGCAAGGTCGGCGAGAATTTCGCCGACGACCGACGCGAATTTGAAGCCGTGGCCCGAACAGGGCGAGGCGACGATCACCTCGGGCGCGCCGCTGGCCCGGTCGATCACGAAATGCTCGTCCGCCGTATTGGTGAAGAGACAGGCGGCGAGCCGCAGCGTCGGACCGTCCGCCTGCGGGAAATAGCGGGCGACGGCGGCGCGCAGCAGTGCCTCATCGGCAGCCGTCGGCTCGCGCGACAGCGCGTCGGCATGGCCATGCTCATGCAGGTGGTGATAGAGCCCGATCTTGAAGCCGGGAATGCCCCAGCTCGGAAACTGGTAGAAATGCCCCTCCTCGGTGAGGAGGTTCGAGACCGGGAAGCGCGCGGGCGCGAAGAGTTCGGGCTGTTTCGGCTGGAACCAGCCGAGCACCTGCCGCTCGGCGACCGCCTTGCCGGCCAGTTCGGGCACGAGATCCGAAATCCAGCTCCCCGCCGAGACGACGACCCGGCCCGCCTCGTAGCGACCGCGATCCGTCACGACGGTGACGCGGCCGTTGCCGGGCTCGACCGCGATGACCTTTTCGCGCGCATGGATCTCGGCGCCGGCGACGATGGCAAGCGACAGATGGGCGAGGATCGCCCGCTCCGAAGCGACGAACCCGCCCTCACCTTGATAGACGGCCTCATGGCCCGCCGGCAGGCGATAGCCCGGAAAGCGAGCATTGACGCTGGCCGCATCGAGCAACGCATGCTCTAGTCCATGCTCGGCGCAGGAGGCCAGCGATCCCTCGACGACGCGCGAGCCGGCCGGCCCGGCATCGAGCGAGCCGGTGATGAACAGCAGTTGCTCGCCGGCGAGGCCTTCCGTTTCCCGCCAGAGCGCATAGGCGCGCCGAAGCAGCGGCACATAGGCGGGATGCTCGAAATAAGCGAGGCGGATGATGCGGTTAAGCCCGTGCGACGAGCCCATCTGATGCCCGATATCGAAACGCTCGATCCCGAGCACGCGCTCACCGCGGCGCGCCAGCTGCCAGCAGGCGGAGGAGCCCATGCCGCCCAGCCCGACCACGATCACATCATAGACGGCCATTGTGGCGCGCCTATTCGTTGATGCTGATCGTGACGAAGCGCAATTCGCCGGCCGCATTGGCGATGAGCAGTTGCGCCACCGACTGGCCTTCCTTCTTGAGCGCCGCGATGCGGGCCGTCACATCTTCGGGCTTCTCGACCGGCTCCTGGCCGATCTCGACCACCACCTCGCCCGGCAGGATGCCCTTCTCGGCCGCGCTGCTTCCCGGCGCGACGCTTGTCACCACGACGCCGTTCACGTCCTTGCTGATCGAGTACTGGCTGCGCAGCGCATCGGTCAGCTTTGACAGAATGAGCCCGAGCGTCGGCCCCGGCGCGACGAGCGGCTTATCGGGCTCCGGCGGCACGGGCATGTCGGGGCCGCCGGGCACGTCCTTGGCCTCGGCGTCGGCCGCCGCTTCCGCCGCCTCGGTCATGCGGCCGACCTTCACCTTCAGCGTCACCTCGGCGCCCTTGCGAACGACGACGACATCGACGACGTCGTCGATCGACGTATCGGCGACGAGGCGCGGCAGATCACGCATTTCGGTGATCGGCTTGCCGTTGAAGGAGATGATGACATCGCCGGGTTCGATCTTGGCCTCGGCTGCCGGTCCCTTTTCAGTCACGCCCGCAACGAGCGCGCCGCGCGCCGGCCCCATCGAAAGGCTGGAGGCGATCTCGTCCGTCACCTGCTGGATACGCACGCCGATCCAGCCGCGCCGTGTCTCGCCATATTTGCGCAATTGGTCGACGACATGCAGCGCCGCGTCGGAGGGAATGGCAAAGCCGATGCCGATCGAGCCGCCCGACGGCGAGATGATGGCCGTGTTGATGCCGATGACCTCACCATCCATGTTGAACAAAGGGCCGCCGGAATTGCCGCGATTGATCGCGGCGTCGGTCTGGATAAAATCGTCATAGGGGCCGGAATTGATGTCGCGGTTGCGCGCCGAGACGATGCCGATCGTCACTGTTCCGCCGAGACCGAACGGATTGCCGATCGCCATCACCCAGTCGCCGACGCGCATCTTGTCGCTGTCGCCGAAGCGCAGCGCTTTGAGCGGCTTCTGCGGATTGGGCTTCACCTGCAGGACGGCGATATCGGTCTTGTCGTCCTTGCCGAGCAGCGTCGCGGTCAGTTTCGAGCCGTCGGAGAAATTGGCGACGATCTCGTCTGCATCCTCGATGACGTGATTATTGGTGATGATGATGCCGGAGGCATCGACGACGAAGCCGGAGCCGAGCGACTGCACGCGCCGCTTCGGCGGCTCCGCATCACTGCCGCCCTTCGGCTTCTTGAAGAAATCGTTGAAGAATTCCTGGAATGGCAGCCCCTCCGGCGTCTGCGGCGCAGGCATGCCGCGCGTGCCTTCGACCGTCTGCGACGTCGAGATGTTGACGACGGAATCGAGCAGGCCTTCGGCAAGATCGGCGACCGAGGCCGGACCGTTCGCATGCGCCGGGCCGGCCACCACGGTCAACGCAGTGATGGTGGCCGCAAGGGCGACACGCCCAAAGCTGCCGGCAAGGCGCCGCCGCAAAGGCATGACCGGATGACTGGCAACTGGCATCGTGTCGGTCTCCATACACGCCCCCAATGAGCATAAGGCAATCTAGGGCGCGCGGACACAAGGCCGAGGGGTCAAAACCGTGCGAGCCAGACGACACCGACACCGGCCGCGAGCACGATGAGGCCCATGGCACGGAGTTGGCCGTCAGGAACGGCCAACCCCTGTTTCATCATCGCCTTCGCGACCATCGGCGCCGCGGCATAGAGCACGCCCTCGATAACCAGCACGAGACCGAATGCCGCGACGACGTCGTTCATCGGCGGAACGCTCTGCCCGTCAAGGCTGGGCGGGCGCTGGCGTTGCCGCCGGCGCGGGAACAGCCGGAGCCGCAGCGGCCGGCGCCGGTGCAGGCGGCGGCAGGATCGACGGGTCGTTCAGATAGCGGAAGAAGGGCATTTCCGGCGAGATGACGATGCGGGTGTTCTCGCCCTTCAGGCCGTCGATATAGGCCTGCATCGAACGGTAGAAGCCGAAGAAGTCCTTGTCCTGGTTGAACGCATCCGCGAAGACGCGGTTTGCCTGGGCGTCACCGTCACCGCGCAGTTCGTCCGCCTGCCGGTTGGCGTCGGCGACGATGACGGTGGCCTGACGATCGGCCTGGGCACGGATCGTGCGGGCTTCCTGCTCGCCGCGTGAGCGGATGTCGGTCGCCTCGCGCTGCCGTTCCGTCTGCATGCGCTGGAACACGGCGGCGCTGTTTTCCGCCGGCAGGTCGGCACGGCGGATGCGCACGTCGACGACGTCGACGCCGAGCTGCCGCCCTTCCGCATTGACCGAACGGGTGATGGACTCCATCAGGCCCGCACGTCCCTCGCGCACGATATTCGCGAAGTCCATCTGGCCGACGGCGCCACGGATCGCAGAATTGAGGATCACCGAGAGCCGCGATTCCGCGACATCGATCGAGCCAGCCGCCTGATAGAAGAGCAGCGGATTGGTAATCCGATAGCGCCCGAAGGCGTCGACGACGAGACGCTTCTGATCGCGCGCGATGACCTCGATCGGCGGCGCGTCGATATCGAGCAGCCGCTTGTCGATCATCACGACATTGTCGACCAGCGGAACCTTGGCATAGAGGCCGGGCTCGCTGACGACGCGGACCGGATCGCCGAAGCGCAGCACCAGCGCCTGCTGGGTCTGGTCCACGACGAAAAGGCTGGAATAGCCGATGATCGCGAGCACGATCAGGATGACGAGGCCGAGCCCCCCGAAGAAGCCGCCCCTCATGGCTGCGCTCCCTGGCTGGTCGTGCCCTGGCCAGTCGTCGCCGGCTGGGCCGGCGCTCCCGACAAGGCAGGCAGCGGGAGATACGGCACGACGCCGCCGCTCTTCTGGTCGACGATGACCTTGTCGGTCTTGCCGAGGATATCGGCCATCGTGTCGAGATACATGCGCTCGCGCGTCACTTCGGGCGCCAGCTTGTAGGATTCATAGACTTTCACGAAACGGGCTGCCTGTCCCTGTGCCACGGCAATGGTCTGGTCGCGATAGGCGTTCGCCGCCTCGACCGTCTGCGAGGCCTGGCCGCGTGCGCCGGGAATGACGCGGTTGGCGTAGGTCTGCGCTTCGTTGCGCAGCCGCTCTTGGTCCTGCGCCGCCGCCTGCACGTCGCGGAAGGCGTCGATGACCTCCGGCGGCGGGGCGACGTTGAGGAGCTGGACCTGCGTCACGGTGATGCCCGCCTTGTACTGGTCGAGCTTCTTCTGCATCAGATCGAGAACCGAATCCTGGATGCTGAGGCGCTGCTCGGTCAGCACGCGCTGGATATCGGAACGGCCGATCACCTCGCGCATGGCGCTCTCGGCGATGGCGCGGACCGTGCCTTCGGGATTCTGGATGTTGAACAGATAGTCGCGGGCGTTGTTGATGACCCAGAACACCGTGAAATCGATGTCGACGATGTTCTCGTCGCCGGTCAGCATCAGGCTTTCCTGCGGAATATTCCGCCCCGCGGTCGCGCCGTCCTGGCTCGAGCCGATCGTCACGCGGTTCACGCGCGTCACCTGCGGCGTGTAGACGGTCTCGATCGGATAGGGCCAGCGCAGGTTGAGGCCCGGCTTGGCATCACGCTCATACTGGCCGAAGCGCAGCACGACGCCCTGCTCGTCCGCCTCGACGCGGAATGTGAAGAAATTATAGCCGATGAAGGCGACGACCAGCGCCGCCGCGATCAGCACGAGAACGGGATTGAAACCGCCACCTGAGCCGCTACCGCCACGGCCGGGCAGAACGCGCCTCAGCTTGTCCTGGCTGCGGCGAAGGAGTTCCTCGAGATCCGGCGGATTGGGGCCGCTCGAGCGGGGACCTTGTCCCCACGGGCCGCCATTGTTGCTTCCCTTCCATCCGCCGCCCGTCTGGTTGCTCCAGGGCATCTGTGCTCCTTCGTCGATGAATTCAGCGGTCGCGACCAGATGGCCTCGCCGAGCAGACCAAAGGGACGTCGACAGGGCAAGCCCCCGCCGCCGCAATCAATATGGCCACGCTGACGCCAGAAGTGGGGTGCAGTGAAAGCCGTGTCAACGAAAAGCCGCCGAACTTCCGATCCGTTCATAGACCGTGAAGCGCGTCGCCGCGCTGTCGGCCGGCCCCGCAGGCACCGCCTCGCTCGAGATGGCGCGCCAATTCGCGGGTTCGATCGGCGGAAACGAAACGTCGCCCTCCGGCGCGGCTTCGACATGCGTGATGTAGAGCCGGTCGGCCTGGGGTAGAAAGGCCCGATAGATTTCACCGCCGCCGATCACGACCGCCTCGACCGTATCGGAGGCCGCCGCCGCCGCGATCGCTGCTGAAATCGCCGCTTCGAGGGTCGGCACGACGACCACGCCTTCCGGATTGAAGGCAGCGTCGTGCGAGACGACGATGTTGACCCGGTTCGGCAGCGCCCGTCCGATCGAGGCGAAGGTCTTGCGTCCCATGATCACCGGCTTGCCGGTCGTGATCGAGCGGAAGCGGCGAAGATCGGTGGAAAGCTTCCACGGCATCGCGCCACCGGCACCGATGATGCCGTTTTCCGCGACGGCCGCGATGATCGAAAGCCTGAGCGGTTCGACATCGTGGTCGCTGCCCTCGACATCGGGCGTATCGATGCTGGCTGCGTCAAGGCTTGCCATGCGAATCGCCCTTTGCCGAGATGCGGTCCAGCACGCCGAGCAACAGCGCCGAGATCACGAAGGTGAGATGCAGCACCACGAACCACATGATCTTCATGTTGTCGTAGCTGCTGGCATTCAAGAAAATCTGCAGCAGATGGATCGAGGAGATCGCGACGATCGACGACGCCACCTTGATCTTCAGGCTGCCGGCATCGAGCTTGCCAAGCCAGGAGAGCTGCACGTCGGCATTGTCGAGGCGGCTCACATAGTTCTCGTAGCTCGACACCATCACCATCAGCAGCAGGCTGGCGACGAGCGTCGCGTCGATCAGCCCCAGCATGGCGAGGATCATCTCGCTCTCGTCGAGCGTGAAGACGCCGGAGGCCACCTTGATGAATTTCAGAATGAACGAGAAAGCGTAGATGACGAGGGCCGCCGCGAGACCGAAATTGAAGACAACGAGAATCCACCGGCTTCCGAGGATGATGCGTTCGATCAAGGCTTCGATGGATCGCAAGGAGGGCTCCGTTCATTGGCTGTCGCAGCGCAATATAGGAAAAGCGCGCGACGGCGGCTAGGGACCGTCATCGCGCCAAAGCGGGACGGCTGGCCAGGCGTCATGAACCAGCGGAGGGTTCCGTTCCGGTTGCCGGAAGCCGCCATTTCGGCGCCGCCCGGGCCAAATGACGATCAATCCTAGGGCTCGCTGCCACCGATCGCAGGGCGGGCTACCAAGAGTGCCGCACCGAGCATGATCCAGCCGATCACGACATAGGGCCAGAGATTGCCGGGGAAATCCGGCACCGGGTAGATCGAGTTGTAGAGCGGCCAGGCCATGGCGACCGTGCCCAGCCCACCAAGCGCCAGCCACAACCGGCTGCCACTGCGCAGGGCGTGAATCGCCGCGGCGGCCGTCACGCCGAGATAGGCGACGATCAGTGCCAGAACGCCGATGGTGCCGACGCTGTCGTAATAGTCGGTCGGCCCGACGAAAGGCGCCCAGGCGAGCAGCCCGGCCAGCATCAGCATGCTGACGATCCCGACGGACACCGTCGGCGTGCCATGGACCGGGTGAACGGTGGCGGCGCGCGCGGACAATCCAGCGCGGCCGAGCACGAACAGCATGCGCGCGCCCGCCGATAGCGTGCCGATGACGCAGGAGAGCGCGGACACCGATGTCGCGATGTCGAGCGCCGTCGCCATCCGCAGCGTGCCGAATTTCAGCGCCAGCGTGTTGAGCGGCGCCTCGCTCGCCACCAGCGCCTTCACATTATCGAGCCCGAAGCCGACGATCTGGATGTAGGAGGCGAAGACGAAGAACAACCCCGCCAGGACGACAGAGCCTACCAGCGCGAGCGGAATCGCCCGGCCGGGGCTCCTGGTCTCCTCGGCAAGGGTGGTGGCAGCCTCGAACCCGGCAAAGGACAGAACTGCGAACACGACGGCATAGCCGATGCCCCACCAGCCTGTGCCCGGGTCTGGCCGGAACGGGGCTGCGCTCAACCCTCCTGCCCCGCCGACGGCGGAGAGGATGCGGATGCCGAGATAGATGATGACCGCGATCGAGCAGAGTTCCATGATCAGCATCAGCCGGGTCGCGAAGCTCATGTCGCGCCAGGCGAAGACCGTGGAGAGGCCAAGCGCGCCGACACCAAGCGCCAGCCACCAGCCGCCGATTTCGACGCCATGGTCGGCCAGCGCAGCGCGCAGGAAGTTGCCGAACAACGCCGCGCTTCCCGAGCCGCCGGCGATGTAGAGCAGCAGCATGCACCATCCGGCGATGAAGCCGGCCCGTGGACCGAAGGTCTCGCCGATATAGGCATAGCTGGAGCCGGCGCTGGTGATCCGGCTCGCGAAGAAGATGAAAGAGAGCCCCACGACGGCGACGACGACCGTGCCCACGGCGAAGCCGAGCGGCGCTGCTGTTCCGGCGGCGCCAGCGGCCAGCGTCACGTTGAGTGCCATGCCCATGGTCGGCGCCATCACGGAGAGCGACAAGCCGACGGCCTCGATCGGTCCGAGGTTCCGCTTGAGTTTCGCCATTCCCTGCCCTCCACCGGTGCCGACGCACTTATTGGCACGCCGGACCGGGCGGCAATGGTGGAAATTGGCCGCATCTTCGCGCCGGGGCGCGCCGCGTTCCGCCGCTCAGCCGGCCAGCGCCCACAGCGCCTCGTTTTCGACGCGGCAGCGCAGCCAGCCGTCCACGAGCTTGGCGCCCTGCGCTTCATAGAACGCAATCGAGGGTGCATTCCAATCCAGCACCGACCATTCGAACCGACCCAGCTGCTCGGCAATACAGCGGCGCGCGACATGGGCGAGCAGCGCCTTGCCGATGCCGAGGCCGCGCCGGTCGGGCTTGACGAAGAGATCCTCGAGATAGATGCCGTGCCGACCGCGGAAGGTCGAGAACGTATAGAACCAGAGGGCGAAACCCACCGGCTCGCCATCATGTTCGGCGATCTCGCAAAAGACGCGCGGATGCGGCGAAAACAGCGCTGCATCCATGGCCGCGATGTCGGATTCGACCTCATGCGACAGCCGTTCATACTCCGCGAGCGCGCGCACGAACTCCATCACGAGTGGACCGTCGCCGGGGCGAGCAGGACGTATGACGAGGCGTTCGTTCATGCGCGCTTTTCACTCATTGAGCGCTCGTTACTCATTGAGCGCTCTTGGCGCCGCGGAGAATCAGGATCGACAGGTCATGCTCGGGATAGAAGTTGGTCGCCGACATCTCGAAGGTGGTCGGTCCGGTCTTCTTGACGCCCTCGCCGCAGAAGCTGACAAGGTTGCCAGGTGCGCCCTTGTCGACGGTGAGGTGGAACCGGTCGATCGCCCCCGCCCAGTTGGCGGCCGTGGTCAGGATATAGTCGATCCGGTTCTCCATGAGGAAGTCATCGCCCGTATGACTCGCTGCCGCCTTCTTGGCTGCGGCGACGAAGCTCTTGTCCGTGCAGTATTTCTGCTGATAGCCGGGAAAGGCGTTGTTGGCCGCCAGATCGCCGTCGGAAAAAATGGTGCCGGCGGTCGTCCCGACGCTCGGCTTGTAGCTGTGCTCGACGACGACCGCCGTTTTCGCCGGGAAGGTTTGCTCCCAGTAATAAGCCGTCGAAAGCCGCCAGTTGGGCGCCAGATGATGTTCCCAGCCCTTGCCGGCGTCAAAAGTGTCGGGAATGGCGAGGCCGCGGTCGATCAGTCCCTGCCACTGGTCCTGTGGCAGCTTGTCGAGCGCTGCGCGCGTCACGTCGAGCTGCGGGGCGAGCGGAATGGCGAGCGCGGTCAGGAAATCCGTCTGGTCGATGCCGAGCGCCGAGGCCCGCTGCTGCACTTTCGCCTCCACTGGCTTGCCGTCCACCGTGGTGCGGAAGCCCAGGAAATTGACCGGATCGTCGACCGGCACCGCCTCGATGAAGTCGAGCGCACCCTTGATGTCCGGCATCGGAAACGCGACCAGCGTCGTCACGTCCTTGTCCGAGACGTTTTGGAACGTGTAGCGAACGCGCACGGCGTCCATCGAAATGTAGAGGTCTTCGGAGGTCATTTGGATGGCCTCGGTCGTCACATAGACGAGGCCACCCGCGCCGAGTTCGGCGGTCGAATCATTGGCCTTAGCCACACACGGCATCGCCAGCGCCAGCAGGACAGCCGGTAAGAGAGCGCGTCGCATCATGTCTCCGGGGATCTGCCCGTCAGACTGCGACGGGCGCCTTGATCGCAGCATCTGGAACATAGCCGACGAGCTCGAAATCCGAATAGCGGAAGTCTTCGAGGCGCGCGACCGCGGGATTGAGCTTCATCGTCGGCAGCGCCTTCGGCGTGCGCGCCAGCTGCTCGCGCGCCTGCACGAGATGGTTGGAATAAAGATGCGCATCGCCGAGCGTGTGGATGAAATCGCCGGGTTCGAGCCCGGTCACCTGCGCCACCATCATCGTCAGCAGCGCATAGGACGCGATGTTGAACGGCACGCCGAGGAAGATGTCGGCCGAGCGCTGGTAAAGCTGGCAGGAGAGCCGCCCATTGGCGACATAGAACTGGAACAGCAGATGGCAGGGCGGCAGCGCCATCTCCTCGATCTCGGCAGGATTCCAGGCCGTGACGATGAGGCGGCGCGAATCCGGCGTCTTGTGGATCATCTCGACGACCGCGCCGAGCTGGTCGATCACCCGCCCGTCTGCGGCCGGCCACGAACGCCACTGCTTGCCATAGACCGGTCCGAGATCGCCGTTTTCATCGGCCCACTCATCCCAGATCGAGACGCCGTTATCGTTCAGATATTTGATGTTGGTGTCGCCGGCGATGAACCAGAGCAACTCATGGATGATCGACCGCAGATGCACCTTCTTCGTCGTCACCAGCGGGAAGCCCTTGGAAAGGTCGAACCGCATCTGGTGGCCGAAGATCGACAGCGTGCCGGTGCCGGTCCGGTCGGTCTTCTTGGCGCCGTCCTTGAGGACCAGCCGCATCAGGTCGTGATATTGCCGCATGATCGGCCTCGATGAATCGTCTTCAGCTGATATATCCGATCATGATGCGAACGAGGCAAGCGCGCCAGCAAAAGCGCGCTCGCCGAACGCCATTCGCACCCTATTCGGCGGCGGCGCCGAGCACGAGGTTTGACCGCGCCGGTGTCAGATAGGTCAACACCAACGCGATCACCGAGGCGCCGGCAATGCCCGCCAGCATCGGCACCGCGGTTCCATCGAGGAAGAGGCCGACAACCGCCATCACCACGATGCCGGCGCCGAACTGCAGCGTTCCCATCAGCGCCGAGGCCGTACCCGCAATCGCGCCGTGATCGTCGAGCGCCAGCACCGCCGAGGACGGCACCACGAGGCCAAGGAAACCGAAGGCGATGAACAGCATCGCCATCATGACCGGCAGGCTGTCGACGCCCGAAAGGAACAGCAGGAACACGACGACCATCGGCACCGCGTAGCCGACGACAGCATAGCGCATCAACCGCTGCAGGCCGAACCGCCGGGCCAGCACGCCGTTGAGTTGCGCGACGCCGAAAAACGATACGGCATTCACCGAAAAGGCCAGGCTGTACTGCGTCGGCGTCAGACCGTAATGGTCGATCAGCACGAAGGACGAATTGGCGAGATAGGCGAAGAAGCTGGAAATGCCGAAGGCGCCGAGAAAGACGAGACCGAGGAAGCGGCGGTCGCGCAGCAGCAGCCAATAGGCTGCCATGGCGCTGCCGAAGCTGCTTTCGCGACGCTCGGCTGCGGGCCGCGTCTCCGGCAGGGCCAGCCAGAGCAGGACGAGCCCGAGCAGAGCGGCGATCATCACGAACCAGAATACCGCCCGCCACGACCCGACCGCGATCACACCACTGCCGGCGAGCGGCGCCAGGATCGGCGAGATGCTGAAGACGAGCATCAGCATCGACATGAGCTTGGCCGCCTCAGGCCCCGTGTGGAGGTCGCGCACCACGGCGCGCGGCACAACGGTTCCGGCGCAGGCGCCGAGGCCCTGCACGAAGCGGAAAGCGATCAGGACGCCGATCGACGGCGCCAATGCGCATCCGATGCTGCCGACGATGAAGAGGCAGAGCCCGAAATAGAGCGGCGCCTTGCGGCCAAGCATGTCGGATACAGGGCCATAGACCAGTTGGCCGAGGCCGAGCGCGACGAAAAAGGCCATCAGGCTGGCCTGGACCGCGCTGGTTCCAACGCCGAAATCGGCCCCGATCGAGGGCAGAGCCGGCAGATACATGTCGATCGCAAACGGGCCGATGGCGCTGAGCAGGCCGAGCACCACCGCGAAGCGGAGAAGAGACGACTTCATGGCCGGAGCCCCTTGGAAACGGCCCGCGCGGCGAGAGCCAGCGGAAAATGGATGGAAATGCGAGCAAGCCGGACGGGGCGCTGTGAAACACGCGCCGCTTCTGGACCGGAGCGCCGTGTTTCTGGACAGTATTGTCCAACCGGTCAACCCCTCTTATGCTGCACTGCATGACAGCATCGGACACTGTGACGATGAAGGCACGCCGCGCTCCCCTCTCCGAGGACGCGGCGACGCCTGACATCGACTGCGCCGGGACCGCCCAGCCGCTCTATGGTCATTGCGCCAAGCGCCAATCGATCATCGAGGCGGCTGAGGACGCTTTTGCGAGCGACGGCTTTGCCGGAGCCAGCATCGACGCTATTGCGCTGGCGGCCGGCGTCGCGCGCCAGACAGTCTACAATCACTATCGTGACAAGGAGACGTTGTTCGCCGCTGTCGTCGCCGCGATGGCGGAGCGGGCGAATGCCGGATTCTATCGAACGCTGGCAAGCTTTCCCGATCGGCCGGATGATCTGGCGGCGGGCCTGTCGGCGTTCGCCGAGCGCTTGATCCGCAACTGCCTCTGCAATCGCGACTGCGATGCCCTGCGCCGCCTCGTCGAGCGGGATGGCGAGCGCCACCCGGCGCTCTTCGCGAGTTGGCGGAGCGAGGGACCAGACCGGCTCGCGGCGCTGATCGGCGACCGCCTGAAAGGTCTGGCGCAGGAGGGCCGTCTTGATCTCGACGTCCCCGAGCGCGCCGCGCGGCAGTTCATCGCGCTCATCCATGCCGATATCAGCGGGACGGCCAAAGCCGGTGGAACGGCCACCGACGCGGACATCGCCAGCGCGGCGGCCAATGGCGTTGCCACATTCCTGCGGGCCTTCGGCACCGCGAAGGCGTGATGACCGGAGCAATCCGGGTCGATCGACGCTGGATTGAATGCGGCAGGCCCGGCCCGCGTTGACGCGAGCGTGCAACAAGCGCTGGAAAACGCAGCCAAGCGAGACCGGAACGGCCGCCCGCAACATGCGCACCTTTTCACGCGCATCGCGATCCCCTATATCTCCGGTGCCGGTGCAAGCCGGCTATGGCGATAAACGGTCATCGAAATAAACCCATCGGACCCGGGGGCGGTACCCGGCGCCTCCACCCAAGGCCATCCCACCCATCGCGGGTGGCTTTCGGCGGGGGCGAAATAGGATCGACGAGGGCGTAAAGGGTGTTCTTTCGCTCGGCATGGTACCGCCGATATCGGACCAAACCTATAGTTGCGAATGACAACTATGCTCCGGTGGCCCTCGCCGCGTAATGCGGTGCTGGTACCGAAATCAAAGTCCTTGCGGGTAGCACTGTAAGGCGGGGTTCGGAGGCACCTGGCAACAGAAGCCTCCACTTCATTTCCCCGGCCCTCTGCCGGGAACGGCAGGGACGCTTGGTAGATGCCTGAGGATCTGATCCGCTACGATATTCTGGCCCAGGACGCGCTCCGGGGCGTCGTGAGGAAGGTCCTCGCCGAAGTCGCCAAGACGGGCCTCCCGGGCGAGCATCATTTCTACGTCACCTTCGAAACGCGCGCCCCCGGCGTGCGCATCTCCAGCCGGATGCTCGCGCAGTATCCCGAGGAGATGACCGTCGTGCTGCAGCACCAGTTCTGGGACCTCTCGGTCACCGAGCATGCCTTCGAGGTCGGACTTTCCTTCAATGGCGTGCCCGAGCGTCTGCTCGTGCCGTTTACGGCCGTGAAGAGCTTCGTCGACCCCTCTGTCCAGTTCGGCCTGCAGTTCGAATCGGCCCCTGCTGAAGAGGGTGCCGAAGACGCTTCCTCTGAGATGGAGGCGGTCGAGACCTCCGCGCTCGTCCTCGATCAGCCCGCCGCTTCCGCGGAACCTGACGCCGAGCCGGAAAAGCCCGGCGAGGCCCAGATCGTCCGCCTCGACGCATTCCGCAAGAAGAACTGACGGGGCAGTTGCCCGTCCCGTAAGCCTGTTCCTGACGGGACTCAGACTTCGTTCCAGGACAGGTTTTCGCTGCGATTCTTGATCTCGACGCTGTGCGGCACAGGCGGCGACACGGTCGATGGCCAACGCGCAGCGACCAACCGGGCCCTGTCCACCCAGGCGAGCGAAACCCTGTTCGACTGGTTGCCGCCGAGGATGCGGTAAGCGCCGTCATCCTCGCCGGCATAGAAGCCGACATGGCCGAGTCCGCTCTGCTTCGACTTGCGCCAGAATACCATCACGGCGCCTGGCGTCGGTGACGTCGGCACGCCGAACCGCTCCCAGGATCGCGCGCTGAGCAACCCCGTTGGCGTCGGTTCGCGATCGAGCGTCGCGCTGATGCAGTGGCCGACGAAAAGCCCGCACCAGGGAATGTCGTCGCCGCCATAGGTGATACCGAGCCCCTTGGCCCATCCGTCGATCACCGGGTTCGATTTGGGGCCTGCGACTTCCATCACGCCCTTCAAGCGGCAGGCCTCCTTGAACCAGACCAGCGTCGGATCGCTGAGATCGAGGGAACGGGCAACGTTCGGCATCAATGCCGCCAGCGTCACCGGGCCGATCACCCCATCTGGATCGAGACCGTTCTTCGCTTGGAATGCCCTGACCGCGGCGACCGTCTGGCGGCCCCAGATGCCGTCGAGCGGCCCCGGCTTGAAGCCGAGGCCCGCCAGCGCAACCTGAATGTCGATGATTTTCATGCTGTGTCGCTCCGCTGATCGAGCCCTTCAGGATAGCGGAAACACACCCCAATTTCTACTTTAAGTTGCACATTGGTGCAAAGCGCTTCCGGCTCCGACCCTGCGGAGATCAGGAGGCGGCGCGGTCCAGGCTCTCGAAGCCATCGGGCTCAGCCCAACCGTGACGGCAGCTAGACGGGCTTGAAATGCTTCTTGCTGAAATCGATCGGCAGGAAGCGGTTGATGCGCACACCCATCAGATTGCGCCATTCGCGCAGATTGGGAGCGCCGAACTGCGGCTCGTAGGGATCGCCTTCCTGCGCAGCAATCCAGTCAGCCATGACGGCGGGATGCGTCTCCTCGAAGCGGCGGATCAGCCGCTTGTCCATCGTATAGGCTTCCTGCCGCGTGATGCCATGGAAGGGCGGCGGATAGGTTTCGGGATTGGCGGTGTAGAGCTGGCTCATCTCGCGCCGCTTGTGCCACATCGGCAGCGGCGAGCGCGCATTGCCATAGTGGAACAGCCGCGCGTCGGCCGAGGCGGCGCGCGGGTAGCGGCCGCGCTTCTTCTTGTCCATGACGAGGAAATAGAGCGAGTCCGTCGTCGTCACACGGATCGTGTTGCGGATGATCCGCGCCTCGCGGCGGTAATAGCTGTGCGTCTGCGTGACCCAGTTCACATCGCCATAAAAATGGCGGTAGTCGAACCACAGCGCCTCGACATTGGGATTATCGAGGTGGCGCTCCATGGCTGCGCGCACGGCCGCCTGGTCTTCCTCATGCAGGACTTCGTCGCCCTCGATGTAGAAGGCCCAATCACCGGTGCAATTGTAGAGCGCAATCATCTTCTGTTGCGCCAGCACGAAGCCGCGCTTCACCAGGATCGGATTCCAGACGGTGTCGACGATGCGGATCTTGGGATCGCCGATCGCGACGATGCGCTCGCGCGTATCATCGTCGCCAGCGCCCACCGCCACGACGAACTCGTCACAGAGCGGAAGCGCCGAGCGTATGCTCTCGATGAAAGGATAATTCAGCCGCGAGCCATTGCGAATGAAGGTGAAGCCGCTGACGCGCATTCGAACCAACCTGTCCCTGTCCGCCCTCGCCTTCGGTCATGAGGCCGCGTCTTCCTAGCCGCTCGCAGGCGATGCGGCAATCCTGCCTGCCAAGCGACGCGCCGTCGCCTTGGCAGGCTCTAAACCCGCATGCTAGACACCGCGCATCCTGTCGGGCTGCCGGCCGATCCACAGGGCCGGCGCCCTTCCGATCCATCAGAAAGGCCATGAGCGCGCCATGACGACGTCCCTTCCCTCGACCCGCATCGAGACAGATACGTTTGGCCCCATCGAAGTGGCGACCGATCGCTACTGGGGCGCGCAGGCGCAGCGCTCGCTCGGCAATTTCAAGATCGGAACCGAGAAGCAGCCAAAGCCGGTCGTGCGTGCGCTCGGCGTCGTCAAGCGCGCTGCCGCCGAAGTCAACATGGCGCTCGGCCGGCTCGACCCGAAGCTCGGCGCCGTCATCGTCGATGCGGCGCAGGAGGTGATCGACGGCAAGCTCGACGACCATTTTCCGCTCGCCGTCTGGCAGACCGGCTCCGGCACGCAGTCGAACATGAATGCCAATGAGGTGATCTCGAATCGCGCCATCGAGATGCTTGGCGGCGAACTCGGTTCGAAGAAGCCGGTTCATCCGAATGACCACGTCAATATGAGCCAGTCGTCCAACGATACCTATCCGACCGCAATGCATGTCGCGGCGGCGGAGGAGATCGTCGCGAAGCTCGTCCCGGCGCTGAAGCATCTGCACGCCGCGCTCGATGCGAAGGCAAAGGCCTGGACTGACATCGTCAAGATCGGCCGAACCCACACCCAGGACGCGACGCCGCTCACTCTCGGCCAGGAATTCTCCGGCTACGCCAAGCAGGTCGAGAACGGCATCGCGCGCATCGAGATGACGCTGCCGGCGCTCATGGAACTCGCCCAAGGCGGCACGGCCGTCGGCACCGGCCTCAACGCGCCGATCGGCTTCGCCGAGAAGGTTGCGGAGCGCATCGCCGCGATCACCGGGCTGCCCTTCACCTCCGCGCCGAACAAGTTCGAGGCGCTGGCTGCGCATGATGCGATGGTGTTCAGCCATGGCGCGATCAACACCGTCGCCGCCTCGCTGTTCAAGATCGCCAACGACATCCGCCTGCTCGGCTCCGGCCCGCGCGCCGGCCTCGGCGAACTGTCGCTGCCGGAAAACGAGCCCGGCTCCTCGATCATGCCGGGCAAGGTCAACCCGACCCAGTGCGAAGCGCTGACGCAGGTCTGCGTGCAGGTGTTCGGCAACAATGCCGCCCTCACCTTCGCCGACAGCCAGGGCCATTTCGAGCTCAACGTCTACAACCCGTTGATGGCCTACAATTTCCTGCAGTCGGTGCGCATCGTCGCGGATGCTTCGGTCTCCTTCACCGACAATTGCGTCGTCGGCATCGAGCCCCGCCTCGACAATATCCGCCACGGCGTCGAGCGCTCGCTGATGCTCGTCACGGCGCTGGCACCCAAGATCGGCTACGACAACGCCGCCAAGATCGCCAAGACCGCGCACAAGAACGGCACCACGCTCCGCGAGGAAGCGGTCGGCGGCGGCTATGTCACCGACGAGGAGTTCGACGCAGTCGTGCGGCCCGAGGACATGATCGGCCCGAAGTAAGGACGCAGCTTCACCGCATGGCGGCGCTTGCGGATGCTGCGATCCAGGTGCATCGTCCACGTGGCGAGGATCGTCAATGACCGCCGACATCGTCAACCTGAACCGCTTCCGCAAGAGCAAGGCACGCGCCGCAAAAGACGCCGCTGCCGCAGAGAACCGCACCCGCTTCGGCCGGACCAGGGCCGAAAAGCAGCGGGACGCGATCGAGGCGGAGCGCGAAACCCGCCGCCTCGATGCCCACCGGCGCGACGACCCATCCGACCAGCGCGACTGAAGCAAGCCTGTCGCGGTCAGCGTCGATCGAAACGCGGCGGCGCCGAGGCCATCCCATGTCGCTTGCCCGCATGGCGGTTCGGAGGCATCGTTCAGGGCTCGTGACCGGCCGTCATCGCCATCCTCGACATGGACTGACATGCCGATGCGATGGGCGGGCGGTATGCGGGAGAAGCGAGGCCTCATGATTCGCAAGCGCTCGATCGCGATCGCCGCGCACCGAACCTCGATCTCGCTCGAGGATGCATTCTGGCAGGCGCTGCAGGACATTGCAGCGCAGCGCGCGATCAGCCTGCCAACCTTGGTCGCTGAGATCGATGGCGGCCGCGATCCGGCGGTCAACCTGTCCTCGGCCATCCGAGTCGCTGTGCTCGATTGGTATCGGAACGGCGCTACGAGCCGTTGATTGCTGTCAATTCGTGCCGGAATCCTTCGGCAATTGCAGATGTTCCGGGACGGTCTGCAAAAGCTTCCGCGCCCGCTCGATAGCGTCGGCGTCAGCCTTCTTCTCAGCCTCCGCCCGCTTCTTCGCCGCATCGGCATCGGCCCCGGCATCCTTGGCAGCCTGCGAAGTCGTGTCGACCGCCGCGTCGGCGGCGGCCTTTCTCTTCTGCGCTTCGTCGGCTCGTGCCTTGGCATCTGCGGCTACCTTCGCAGCCGCCTCGGCCTCCGCGGCAGCCTTGGCGGCCCGCTGCTGTGCCGCGGCGGCGGTCTCGGCTTCGGCTGCAGCCTTGGCATCGGCCTGGCGTTGCGCTTCGGCGGCCGCCTGTCGCTCGGCTTCCGCCTTGGCTAGACGGTCGGCTTCGGCGGCCGCTGCGGCCTGTTCGGCCGCCTGACGCTCGGCTTCGGCCTTTGCAGCCGCCGCCTCCGCCGCCCGCTCCTTGGCCTCGGCCTGCCGGCGATCCTCGTCGCGGCCGGTCCGGACGAGGCGGCCGAGCTTTTCCTTTTCCAGGATCTCGGCCTGCAGCTTCTCGATCCGCTGCACCTCACGCTCGAAGGCACGCAATTGCAGGAAGCTGAGCAGAGGCGTCACGTCGAGGCTGCGCTCCGGCGCCGCGAGTGGGCCGGCAAAGCCGATGCCGGACTGGGGAAAGGCGCCCGTCGTGGTTTCGGCCCCCGAAACCGCCGTCAACGTGAACTGGCTCGCCAGCGTCGCCTGATTGAGATCGATGGTCGCGCCGCCGGCGATCCGCGCCTCGTCCGAAGCGATGTCGAGGTTCTGCGCGCGGACCGTTCCGGCAACGATCGAGAACGCCCCGTCGACACTGGTGAACGTCAGCGGCCCGGCATTGAGGAAACCGGCAAACACCTTGCGAAGACCGGCTTCATCGAGATCGCGGCCATTTTCCGCCGCAGCGATGGTCGCGCCGAAAGCGCGCGGATCGAGCCCCGCCGCACTGCCGGCCCCGGCATGCAGCGAGCCTCCACCCGAAAGCGTGGCGACGACGCCGGCGAGCGAACGCCCGCTGCCCTCGAACTGGCCGGAAAGATCGAGTGGTGCGGTGAGCACGGGCTTGCCATCCACCTGCCACGATAGCGAGCCGAGCGCTGCACCCTTGATCTCGAACTGGCCGGAGACGCTTGCGGTACCGTCCTGATTGTCGATCGACAGCGCTCCAGTCGCCGTACCGCCGGCGAAATCACCGGCAGAAAGTGCGTAGTCCGTCCGCTCGCCGGCGAGGCGCGCACTTACAATGGCATTGCCGATGGCGAGGCCGTCGCCGATGTCGAGCCGTGTCGCCTTGATGTCGACGGCTCCGTCGAAGCCCGGCAGTACCGGCTTGCCGAAGGGCGCGTCGGACCAGCCTTCTTCCGCGCCCGCAGGCGCGATGCCGAAGCCGAGCCCCGCCATCAAGCCGAGGTCCAGCTGGTCGAGCGAAAGATCGCCGTCGAGGCCCCAACGCGCACCGGACTTGGCGAAGGTCAGCGATCCGCTACCGGCCGCCGTTCCAAGCGTCGCCTTGTCGAAAGCGAGCGACAGCTGGTTTGGGGCGAGATCGAGCGTGGCGGCGATATCGATCGGCGCAGGCGATGCAAGCCCCGGCACGGGCCCCGTGAGCAGTCCGGCAAGCGCCCCGGCATCGGCGCCGGAGAGCGTCGCCTTGCCTGCAAAGTGCGGCACCCGGCTGTCGTCAACGGTCAGGCGGCCGGAGACATCATAGCCGAGACCGGCCAGTTCGCCCTTCACGTGAAGCGGCACGCCGTCGGAAAGCGCGCCGCCGCCCTCGATGGTGAGGCGGAGGATGCCCGGGGCCTCGACTGGCTCGGCCGCAAATCCGAACTGCCTCAGCGCGGTGCCGGCGTCAGGGTTCTCGATCGCAGCCGACAGCTTGAATGAGCCGTCATGCCAATCAGCCGGCGCACCGGAGAGGCCGAGGGCCACATCAACGGCGCTGCCGCCGGCGCTGCCGTTCACCGTGAGATTGGCGTTGGTCGCACCATCGACGGCCTCTGCATTCACCACCGCCGAAAGCTTCGCATCGTGCAAGGCTGGCGCTGCGGCGGTCAACCAGGCGGCAAAGCCCGAGCCGGGCAGCAGTCGCTCGACGACGTCGGCGACGCCGCGCAGGTCGCTGGCATCGATCGAAGCCGAAACCTGTCCGCTCGGCGTGGTGTCGAGGTCTGCAAGCCGGCCGCTCGCCTGCAAGGCGGCGCCAGCGAGATCACCGACCGAGAATCGCGTCGCGGTCAGGACGCCGTCAGCATAGCCGCCATCGGCGGAGACATCCGAGAGAGTCGTATCGCCAGCAATAAAAGTCCCGGCAGCGAGCTTGACCCTGAAGCTGTCGGCGAGCCCACCCTGCGACGTGACGCTGCGCCCGGCAAAAAGCTCGGTCAGCGAGGCGGCCTGATTATAGTCGAACCGGTCGGCCTTGAGATCGACCGCCAGCGCTCGCTGTCCGGCGGTATCGCGCTGCCAATCGAGCGTGCCGCGGACGTTGGAGCCCTGCATGCGCGCCGACATGCCGCTGATGCGGATCTGTTCCTGAGCGATGTCGATCTGGCCCGACATGTCAAAGGGCTGCAGCGGCAACCGCGTCCCGGCTGGCCCGCCGCGCCACCAGGCGGCAAAGATCGACGGTTGCTCCGACGCGACGCGAACCCCGCCGACAAAGCGGACTTTAGGCGCGGTCTCGACCGTCCCGTCTGCAGAAAGCCGGGTCCGCCCGGGAAGGTCCGCCGCCAGTTCCTCGATCCGCCAGCCCTTGCCGTCGGTTGCTGCGTCGAATTGCAGGTTCTGAACCACCGAGCCGCCGACGACGATGCCGGGAACGTCGAAGCCGATACGCCCGGGAATCGGCGGCCGCGGCAGGCTGGCGATGGCCGCCACCAGGGCGCCGCCTGCGGCGTTCACATCGACAGGCTCGTTCGGGCCCTTGCCGATCGAGCGGTCGAGATCGACCTGGCGTGACTTCAGGACCGCGTCGAACCGCATCTCCTCGCCGAGCGAGATCGTCGCCGCACCGGTCAGGCTGAATGGGCGGTCATCGGGCCCGTCGGCGAGCGTCAATTCAGGCAGGCGCAACAATTCGGGGCGAAGCTCGAACCCGCCGGCAGCGCGCCATCCCGGCTGCGGCTTCGTCTCGCCCTCGGCCGCGGCGACCACTTCGGCGAGATTGAATGTTCCGGTCCAGTTGAGGCCCTTGGCATCCTCGCTGACGAGGCCTTCCGCCGACCCTGTGACGGGAAGATCGGCCGGGACGACGTCGAGTTTGACCCTGATCGAGCCATCCGCCTCGCGCCGGCCGCTCGCAATATGCACGGCCGCCGCCCTGCCCTCGTTCTCGAAGCGTCCATCGATCTTCCAGGGTCCGAGCAGCGAGCGGGCGTCGATAGTGGCATTGATATGATCGAACGCCACGACGCGCCCGGAGCGGCTGTCGAGATAGCTGATCGCGCCATCCTTGAGCGTGACATGCTGCAGCGTCACCGCATCTGGATTGAGCGAGGCTGATGCGGCGCTGCGCTGCAGCCAGTCGACCTTCCCATCATCGTCGACTGTCACAGCGAGCTCGGGCCGATCGATCTGCATCTCCGCGACCTTCACATCGCCGGTGATCAGCGGGATCAGCTCGATGCGCATGGCAAAGCGGGCAACGCGCAGCATCGGCTGCTCGGCGCTGCCGCCGACGCGGACATCGGTGAACACGAGTGAAGGCATCGGCAGCAGCGTCGCGCTGACCGTCCCGCCGACATGAACCGGCTGACCGAAGATCGTCTCGGCCTGCCGCTCGAAACTCGATCGATAGCTGTTCCAGTCGACGAACAGCGGCACGACCAAAGCCGCGAACAACACGGCGATGATCAAGCCACCGAAGAACAGGTAGAGCCTGCTCAGGTCCGCCTCCTTGCGTCGACCGGCGCCCGATTTATTCGGGCAGCACCTTGCCGGGGTTGAGAATGCCGAGCGGATCGAGCGCCGCCTTGATGCTGTGCATCACGCCCAGCGCCGGTCCATGTTCGACCGCCAGATATTTGCGCTTGCCCTGGCCGATGCCATGCTCGCCAGTGCAGGTGCCGTCCATGCCGATCGCGCGCTCGGCGAGACGCGACAGGAAATGCTCGGCCAGCTCGACTTCATGCGGATTGGCCGTATCGACCAGCATCTGAACATGGAAGTTGCCATCGCCGACATGGCCGACGATCGGCGCGATCAGGCCGGTCTCCGCAATATCGGCCTGCGTTTCGGCGACGCAGTCGGCGAGCCGCGAGATCGGCACGCAGGCGTCGGTGGCAATCACCTCGCCACCGGGACGAAGGCCGCGCACCGCGAAATAGGCATCGTGCCGCGCCCGCCACAGCCGATTGCGATCCTCCGGTGTCGTCTCCGACTGGAAAGCGCCAGCGCCGAAGCTCGCCGCAATCTCACCGAACTGGGCCGCCTGCTCGGCGACCGAGGCGGCCGAGCCATGGAATTCCACGAAGAGATGCGGCAGTTCCGGCAGCCCCAGGCCTGCAAAGGTGTTGGTCGCCTGGATCATCGGCGCATCGAGCAGTTCGATGCGTGCGATCGGGATCCCGCTCTGGATCGTCAGGATCGTCGTGTTGCAGGCATCGGCGACGGTTGGAAACGAACAGACGCCGGCCGAAATCGCCTCGGGAATGCCATGCAGCCTGAGCGTCACCTCGGTGATGATGCCGAGCGTGCCCTCGGAGCCGATGAGGAGACGCGTCAGATCGTAGCCGGCCGAGGACTTCCGCGCCCGACGCGCAGTATGGATGATCGTGCCGTCGGCCATGACGGCCGTCAGGTTCAGAACGTTGTCGCGCATCGTGCCGTAGCGGACGGCATTGGTGCCGGAGGCGCGCGTCGCCGCCATCCCGCCGAGGCTTGCATCGGCGCCAGGATCGATCGGGAAGAACAGCCCCTGGTCGCGCAGATCCTCGTTGAGCTGCCGGCGCGTCACGCCCGCCTCGACCGTGCAGTCGAGATCCTCCGGCCGGACGGCGAGAATGCGGTTCATGCGCGACAGGTCGACGGAAATGCCGCCGAGCGGCGCGTTGACATGGCCCTCGAGGCCTGTGCCGGTGCCGAACGGAATGACCGGCACGCGCAGCTCGGCGCAAATGCGCACGATCTCGGCGACTTCTTCCGTCGTCTCCGCGAAGACGACGGCATCGGGCGGCTGATTGCCAAGCCAGGTGACCGTGTTCGCATGCTGGTGGCGGATGTCCGCACCGCGGCTGAAGCGGGTGCCAAAACGGGCCTCGAGGCGGCCGAGCGCATCCGCCAGACCCCCATCCCTCCGCAGCGCCGAAACACTCATGCCACCCTGCCCTCGCCAACAAACGCCGCTCGATACGGCGGCTGGCGGCAACCTAGCAAAATCATCGTGCGTCGCCAAAGACTTCCTCGGGCGCCGCCTCTACGCTCAGGGCGCGAGCGCGATCTTGCCGATCCGGCCAGGACGATCGCTGGCCGCCGCCGCTTCGGCGACGCGTTCCAGCGGAAAGATCGCGTCGACCGGCAGCCGCAAGGTGCCGGCTGCGGCCATGCCGATCAACTCGCCGATCATCCGTGTCATGTCCTCGCGCGAGGTTGATGCCGAGCGCGCCGCACCCCAGAAGCCTTCGACGGTGATGCGGCGGAAGATGAGGTCGCCCGACGGAATGACCAGCGGCGCGCCGGACATCGAGCCGAATGCGATCAGCTTGCCGCCTGGGGCCAGCAACTTCAGCATTTCGCGCGCCGCTTCGCCGCCGACCGATTCGACGCCGCGCAGGATCGGTGCACCGCCGGTGACCGCGGCAACACGCCGCTCCGCGCCCGGCTCGGCGGTCGACACGACCCGGTCGATACCGAGCGCGGCCAGTTCGGCGACGCCGGCGTCGCGGCGGACGAGACCGACCACATTGATGCCGCGGCTTTTCGCAAAGGTCGCCATGAGGCGGCCGACGGCGCCGTTGGCGGCGTTCTGCACCATCCATGCGCCCGGCTCGAGCGCGAGATCCTCGAGCAGCATCAGCGTGGAGAGCGGCATGGCGATCAACTGGCAGGCCGTCGCGTCGTCGATGGCATCGGGCAGCGGGATGGCACGCGCCGCCGGGGCAAGGAAATAGTCGGACCAGACGCCATTGACGCCCGCGATCACCACTCGCGTTCCGATTGCCGGTCCGTCGACACCAGCGCCGAGCGCATCGACCACGCCGAGCGCCTCGGTGCCGCCGACCGCCGGCAACGCCGGCTTGTAGCCATAGTCGCCGCGAATGGTCCACAGATCGTGATTGTGAATCGGCGACAGGACGAGGCGGACGCGGATTTCGCCGGCGCCGGGCTCGGGCATGGGCAGGTCGCCGGCCTTCAAGACTTCCGCCGGGTCGCCGAATGTCTGATGGATCGCTGCACGCATGGTCGTCTTCTCCACAGGTTATGGCGCCGCCGCTGGGAGGCTGCTTGCACCTTTCTCTACGCCCCTTGGCCCATCGAGCGCCATGACGATGGCGCGGATGCGGTGCTCTTGCTGGAAAGAGCGGCAGCAACGCTCCATATTCGCGCTATGTTCACGTTTCCGAATCGCATGCGGGCCCTCGCATGACCGACCCGTTCGACCATGAGGCTCCCGGGCCGCGGCCGGGCGGCATCGCCGCGCGTGCCCTCGGCGCCCGTTCGCAGCCGGATTATCTGGTCCGCCTCAACCCCGAGCAACGCCTCGCCGTCGAGACGACGGAGGGGCCGGTGCTGGTGCTCGCCGGCGCCGGCACCGGCAAGACGCGCGTCCTGACGACCCGCATCGGCCATCTGCTGGCGACGGGCAAGGCAAGGCCAAGCCAGATCCTCGCGGTCACCTTCACCAACAAGGCCGCGCGCGAGATGCGCCACCGCATCGGCGACCTGATCGGCCCGGCGGTCGAGGGCATGGCCTGGCTCGGCACCTTCCATTCGATCGGCGTGCGCATCCTGCGCCGCCATGCCGAGATGGTCGGCCTCAAGCCAAACTTCACCATCCTCGATGCCGACGATCAGGTTCGGCTGATGAAGCAGGTCATCCAGGCCGAGGGCATTGACGAGAAACGCTGGCCTGCCAAGCAACTCGCCGGCCTCATCGACAGCTGGAAAAACCGCGGTCTGTCGCCGAAGGACGTTCCGCCCGGCGATGGCGGCGGCTTCGCGAACGGCAAGGCGCTGAAGCTCTACGCGGCCTATCAGGACCGGATGAAGGTGCTGAACGCCTGCGATTTCGGCGATCTCCTGCTCGAAAATCTGCGCCTCTTCCGCGAACATCCCGACGTTCTCGCCGAATATCACCAACGCTTCCAGTATATGCTGGTCGACGAGTATCAGGACACCAATGTCGCGCAATATCTCTGGCTGCGGCTCCTGGCACAGGGCCGGCGCAACATCTGCTGTGTTGGCGACGACGACCAGTCGATCTATGGCTGGCGCGGCGCCGAGGTGGACAACATCCTGCGCTTCGAAAAGGATTTTCCCGGTGCAACCGTGATCCGGCTGGAGCGCAACTACCGCTCCACCGCGCATATCCTCGGCGCGGCCTCGCACCTGATCGCGCATAACGAGGGGCGGCTCGGCAAGACGCTGTTCACCGACCGGCCCGACCCCGGGGACGCCAAGGTCAACGTCCACGCCGCCTGGGATTCCGACGAGGAAGCGCGCGCCGTCGGCGAGGCGATCGAGGCCTACCAGCGCGGCAGGCACCCGCTGAACGATATGGCGATCCTGGTGCGTGCCTCCTTCCAGATGCGCTCCTTCGAAGACCGCTTCA
>DATMGR010000023.1:0-106329 GCA_035555375.1 Kaistia sp.
CCAGCCGCCCTGGCGTCGCCCATGACCTCAAACCAAAAACCCCGTTCCCCGGCCTGTCGCCCATGCGCAATGCACGCCACCCCGCCGCTGACGCGCACGCCACAACAAGCGCTGAGACCCCCGCAACAGCAGATCAGGATAGCCAGAGCAGACGCGAGCGATTCATCGGCGAATAACAGGAGTTCCCCAGGCGCCCGCAAAGCCGGACAGCGTCTGCCTCCGCCGACATTCCACGTTCCACAGGACGAGCCTCAGCCAGGACCGGTGGCTCGGCGGCGCAGAAAATTATCGCTTGGGCTTCACCCCATTCGCCTCGGCGACGAAATCCGACAGCATCGGCACGTATTTCTCGGCCTGACCCGCAGCCGCCATGGCCGCGAACTGGTTCTTCACAGCGCTGCCGAGCGGATTGACCGCGCTGGCGTTGTCGGCCATGCCGGCGAGATAGCGGAGGTCCTTATAGGCGTTGGCGATTGTGAACTGGTGCGCGTTCTCATCGCGCTCGATCACATAGGTCATGAAGGTGTCGTAGAAGCCGCAGCGCATGCGGCCCTTGCCGATGACCGAATGGAACGTCTCGGCGCTGATGCCGACCTTGGCGCCGAGCGCCAGCGCCTCGGAGTAGAGGCTGGCATAGCCAAGCGACAGGAAGTTATTGATCAGCTTCATCTTGTGGCCGGCGCCGACGGGGCCGACATGGGCGATCGTCGCGGCCCAGCAGGCGATGAGCGGCTCTGCTCGGGCGAAATCGGCGTCCGACGCACCGACCAAGGCCTGGAGCGTGCCGGCCTTGGCGCCGGCGGGCGTGCCGCCGAGTGGCGCATCGACGAGGCTTGCGCCCTTTGCCGCCAGAATATCCGCGAGACGGAGGGTCGAATCCGGTTCGGCTGTGCTGCAGTCGATGACCAGCAAGCCCGGCTTCGCGCCGGAAAGGATGCCGTGCTCACCCTCGATGATGGCCTCGACTTCGGGTGAGCCGGTGACGCACAGGAAGATCGCGTCGACTTGGCTGGCCATTTCGGCAGCACTGGTCACTTCGCGTGCACCAGCCGCAACAAGGCGGTCGACGGCGTCACGACGGCGGTTGGCCATCACAACGAGCGTGTTGCCCTTCGCCATCAGATTAGCGGCCATGCCCTCGCCCATATAGCCGAGGCCGATGAAGCCGACCGTGCTGCCTGCCATGATGTTCCTATCCCGCTCTGTTGATTTCCGATTTTGCCCGAACCTAAATTGGTTTAAGCGAATGAGCAAAGGGGTTGCATGGCCGCTCCCGGAGCGCGGCCACGGCTCCGTGGAGGGATGATGGCGGATCGCGACGGGACGCCCGGCCTTTCGACCGGGGCGCGGCTCAGAGGCGGCCGGCGCGGGCTGACATTGCGCATGCTCGGCGCCGAGCTCGGCCTTTCGACGGCCACCATTTCGCTGGCGCTGCGCGACTCGCCCCTCGTCGCGGATGCGACCCGGCTCCGCGTCCAGGCATTGGCCGCGGAAGCCGGCTATGTCGTCAATCGTTCGGCGGCGAGCCTCAGGACCGCGCGCACCAATATGGTCGGCGTCATGGTGCATGACGTCGTCAATCCCTATTTCGCCGAGATCTTCCGCGCGCTCGAAGGGGCTCTCAATGAGCGCGAGCTCGCGATCATGATCTGCAATCACGCTGACGATATCCGCCGCCAGCGAACCTTTGTCGACACGCTGATGCAACATCGCGCCGACGGGCTGATCATGTGCCCGGCCATCGGCACCGACGCAGATGCCGTGGCTCGGATCGTCGGGTCGGGGCTGCCCTTCGTCATGATCTGCCGCGAAGTCGCCGATATCGCTGTGCCCATGGTGCGAGGCGATGATTTTGCCGGCGGGCGCGCTCTTGGTCGACATCTCGTGGCCGAGGGCCACCGCCGCATCGCTTTTGTCGGGGGGCGGCGCGCGACCAGCGCCGGGCGCGAACGTCACGCCGGCTATGTCGCGGCGCTCGCGGAAGCCGGTATCGAGGCCGATCCGGCGCTGGACGTGCCGGAGATGATGACGCAGGCCGCGGTTCGCGAGGCGGCGATGACGCTTCTGGCGCTCGATGCGCCGCCGACGGCGCTGATTGGCTTCAACGATCTCGTCGCATCCGGTCTCATGTCGGCGTTGCGCCATGCCGGGCTGGAGCCCGGCCGGGACGTGGCCGTCGCGGGCTATGACGATACTGACGGCGCCGCATGGTCGGCGCCCGCGCTGACCTCGGTCTTCAATGCCGCCGAGCAGATCGGCAGCCTCGCCGCAAACCTCCTGAGCGCGCAGATCGATGGCGGCCCGGCGACGCCGACGCGTATCCTGATCGAGCCGGAACTCAGGATCCGTGCCTCGACCCGTCCCCTTCCATCCGCTTGAATCCATCGTCCGAGGAGATATTGCCCGATGTCACGGCCCGAAATTCTGATGCCCGGCCGCATGCTGGAAAATGTAGAGCGCGCCCTCGATGCGCATTTCACGGTGCATCGGCTTTATCTCCGCGATGACCGGGCAGCGGCGCTTTCCGCGATTGCGCCGCGCATCCGTGGTATCGCCGCCGGCGGCGCGGTCGATGCGGCGCTGATCGATGCCCTGCCGCATCTGGAGATCATCGCGAATTTCGGCGTCGGTTATGACAATGTCGACGCCCGGCACGCGGCTGCGAAGGGCATCATCGTCACCAATACGCCCGACGTGCTGACGGAAGAGGTCGCCGATACGGCGCTCGGCCTCATCTTGATGACGGTGCGTGAATTCTCGGCGGCCGAGCGTTATCTGCGCGCCGGCCGCTGGCCGTCTGGCGCCTATCCCCTGACCAAGGCGACGCTGCGCGACCGGACCGTCGGCATTGTCGGGCTCGGCCGGATCGGCAAGGCGATCGCCCGGCGGCTCGAGGCCTTCGGCGTGACGGTCGTCTATCACAACCGCCGTCCCCAGGATGACGTCGGCTATCGCTATTATTCCGACCTCATCGAGATGGCGCGCGACGTCGATACGATCGTCAGCGTTCTGCCCGGCGGCGCGGCGACGGACAAGCTGATCGGTCGTGCGGTACTCGATGCGCTCGGGCCGCGCGGCATCATCATCAATATCGGGCGCGGCACGGTGGTCGACGAGGTGGAACTGATCGCAGCGCTCAAGGAGCGGCGCATTCACGCTGCCGGGCTCGACGTGTTCGAGAAGGAGCCGCAGGTGCCGGCGGACCTGATGGCCCTCGACAATGCCGTCCTGCTGCCGCATGTCGGCTCGGCGTCGGTCTATACGCGTGACGCGATGGGCCAGCGCGTCGTCGACAATCTCCTCGCCTGGGTCGCCGGCAAGCCGCCGGTCAGCCCGGTCGCCGAGACACCTTTCAAGGGTTGGCAGCCGCGCTAGCTCATGTCGTACGGCTGTCTTGATCGCCGATCAGGATCTTGCGATGCGCAGTCCTCATCCGGTCGGCCGTTCGCCTGGCGTCATGGCGATCTTCCTGGCCTTTCTGCGGCTCGGGCTCACGGCTTTTGGCGGGCCCGTGGCGCATCTCGGTTATTTCCGCGATGCCTTCGTGGTCCGGCTCGGCTGGATCGAGGAAGCGACGTATGCGGATCTCGTCGCGCTCTGCCAGTTCCTGCCCGGGCCGACATCGAGCCAGGTCGGCATGGGGATCGGCTACGAGAAGCGCGGGCTGCCCGGTGCCGTCGCGGCCTTTGTCGGCTTCACGCTGCCTTCGGGCCTCATCATGGCTGGCCTCGGCGTGGCGCTTTCCGGCGGCGCGCATCTCGATCCGGGGCTGCTTGGCGGGCTTGCGATTGTTGCCGTCGCCGTGGTCGCCGAAGCGGTGCGGGGGATGGCCGGATCGCTCGCCGCCAACAGGCGGACCGGCGCCGTGGCGATTGCCACCGCGGCGCTGGCGCTGCTCTTCCCGGGCGGGTTGACGCAACTGGCGCTGATCCTCGCGGCCGCGGGGCTTGGCGTTTTTCTCCCGCTCGCCGATCTGTCGCCGTCTCGGCTCCGCGAGGCGATCGGCTCGCGCCGTCTCGCAGTCGGCGCGCTTGCCGTGTTCGTGCTGCTTTTCACCGGGTTACCCCTGATCGCCGGGGTGACGGGATCGGCGGTGGCGGCGCTTGCCGATGCGTTCTATCGCGCCGGGGCGCTGGTCTTCGGCGGCGGGCATGTTGTGTTGCCGCTTCTCGAGCGGAGCGTCGTCGCGGCCGGGTTCGTGCCCGCGGAAACCTTCGTCGCGGGCTATGGCGCCGCGCAGGCGATGCCCGGGCCGCTCTTCTCGATCGCGGCCTTTCTCGGAGCGGCGGCGGCGGTGCCGAACGCCATCGCCGGGGCGCTGATCGGAACCGTGGCGCTGTTTGCGCCCGGCTTTCTGCTCATTGTCGGCGTGTTGCCGTTCTGGCGCCGCATCGGCGGCTACCAGCCCGTGCGGCGGGCGCTCACGGGCGTCAATGCGGCTGTGGTCGGGCTGCTTGCGGCCGCACTTTATGATCCGGTCTTCGTCACCGCCGTCCATCGCCCGCGCGACGTGGCGCTTGCGCTGGCGGCGTGGGGCCTGCTGACGCTGGCGCGATTGCCGGCCTGGAGTGTCGTCGTCCTCGGCGCGCTGGCAGGTCTGGCGCTTGATCGGATCGGCGCCGCCGGCTCGCTCGCCGGGGGGTAGGGACCACCGGCAAGGCGAGACGACGACGCCGAAGAGGATGGGGCAAGCGCCCTCAGTCGAGAGCGATGTGCTCGGCAGGGCCCTTCTGGGGCTTGTTGCGCAGCAGCAGCAGCAGCGGGATGGTGGTCAGCGTCACGAACATCATGAATTTGAAGTCGTCGATGTAGGCCACGAAGGCGGATTCCCGCATGATGAAGGCGTCGAGCGATGCCATGGCGCTGAGGCTGCCATTGGCGATATCGGCGGGCAAAGCCGGGTTGGTCGCGGTGACATGGCCGGCGAGCGACTGGTGATAGATCTGCGTATTCTGCGACAGCAGCGTCGCGACGATCGAAACGCCGATCGACGAGCCGAGATTGCGCACGAGGCTGAACAGGCTCGCGGCGTCGGTGCGCCAATGCGGCGGCAGCGTCGCGAAGGCGATCGTCGACAGCGGCACGAAAACGAAGCCGAGACCAAAGCCCTGGGTGATGCCGGTGGTCATGAACGGCATCGAGCCCATCTGGGGCGACCACGTCGTCATCTCATAGAGCGACCATGTGGTGAGCGAGAGACCGATGAGGATCAGAAGCCGCGCGTCGACCCGCCCGACGAGGCGCCCGACCAGCATCATGGCGATCATCGTCCCGACGCCGCGGGGCGCCAGGATGATTCCGGTGGTGATGACCGGATAGCCGTAGAGGTTCTGCAGCATCGGTGGCAGCAGCGCCATCGTGGCGAGCAGGATGATGCCGATGATGAAGATGAAGACCAGTCCGGTGACGAAGTTGCGATCCTTGAAGATGTGCGGATCGATGAAGGTCAGCTTCGAGGTCGCCATGTGGATCGTGAAGACCCAGAAGCCGATCGCCGCCAGGCTCGCCTCGATCAGAATCTCCGGCGAGGAGAACCAGTCGAGCTGCTCGCCGCGGTCGAGCATCATCTGCAATGCGCCGATGCCCAGCGAAAGGAAGGCGAAGCCGAAGAAATCAAACTTGCGCTCGCGGATCGCGCCTTCACTCATGAAGAAGAAGATGCCGAGAAAGGCGACGATGCCGACGGGAAGGTTGATGAAGAACACCCAGCGCCAGTTGAAACTGTCGGTGAGCCAGCCGCCGAGCGTCGGGCCGATGATCGGACCGACCATGATGCCGGCGCCCCACATCGCCATGGCCTGGCCATGACGCTCCTTCGGATTGATGCTGAGCAGCACGGACTGAGACAGCGGCACCAGCGCGGCGCCGAAAACGCCCTGCAGCACACGGAAGCCGACCATCTGCATCAGGCTCGTCGAGAGGCCGCATAGCATCGAGGCCAGCGTGAAGCCGACGATGCAGGTGAGGAACAGCCGCTTGATGCCGATCCGGTCGGCGACCCAACCAGTGATCGGCGTCGCGATCGCCGCGGCGACGATATAAGAGGTCAGGACCCAGGTGATCGTGTCCTGCGCCGCGCCGAGCGAGCCCTGCATCGAGGGCAGTGCGACATTGGCGATCGTGGTGTCGAGCACCTGCATGATCGTCGCGAGCATGATCGAAACGGTGATCAGCCCGCGGAAGGGAACGACAGGTCCGGCGCTCGTTGTGGTCATCGGCACATTCCTAGAAGACCGTAGATCCGGTCACCGCAGCCGTCAGCGGGTCGTCGCGGCTCCATCGGCCACAGGCGTCTGGGCCGCGGCCGTGCCTCCAAGGCCGGGCAGGGAGCGTTTGAAGCCCGTGTCGACCTCGACCGAGGCACTGAGACCGGTCGGGATGGCGGCAATGTCGAGCGGGCCGTCGATCTTGAGGCGCACCGGAACACGCTGCACGACCTTGACCCAGTTGCCGGTCGCGTTCTGCGCCGGCAATAGCGAGAATGCCGAGCCGGTGCCCGCATCGATCGATTCCACCTGAGCGCGGAACATATGGTCGGGATAGGCGTCGAACGTGATCGTCGCCGGCTGGCCGATCTTCATATGGGTGAGATCGGTCTCCTTGAAATTCGCCTCGATATAGGAGGTGCTGGTCTCCACGAGGCTCATCAGCACCGTCGGCGCCATGGCCGGGTTGGTCACATATTGCCCGACACGGAGGCGATCGGTCTGTGAGACGATGCCATCGGCAGGGGAATAGACAGCGGTCTGCTTGAGGGCGAGAGCCGCATTGTCACGTGCTGCGAGCGCCTGCATCACGGTCGGATGCTGGTCGGTCGGCAGGTCCGGCTGGCCGCCAAGCGCGGTCAGCGCGCCCGCGACCTTTTCCTTCGCCTGCGTGACATTGCGCGTCGCATTGCTCAGATTGTTCTGTGCCGTGTCGAAGTCCGCATTGGAACTGACGCCGCGCTTCAAAAGGTCCTGCTGGCGGCTGAACACCTTCTGCTGATAGTCGAGCGAATCTTCGGCAGATTTCTCCTCCGAGACAGCCTGCTGATAGGAGGATCGGAGTTGCTCGACCTGCAGGCGCGCGACGGCGACTGCCGCGTCGGCCTGGTTCAGCGCGATCGTATAGGGCTCCGGGTCGATCTTGAAGAGCAGATCACCCTTCTTCACGGCCTGGTTTTCGCGCACCTCGACATCGACGATGCGGCCCGACTGGTCCGCCGTGATGGCGACGCGGTTCTGCTCGAGATAGGCATTGTCCGTCGAGGCGTAGCGGCCCCCGGTAAGCCAGAGATAGCCGCCTCCGACCGCAAGAAGGAGCGGAAGCGCCAGCATCAGCACGAAACGCATGCTGCGGCGGCGCTTCGGCGGCGCAGCGTCGGCGACGATGGAAAGCTGTGGTGCGGGCCTGTCGGCCTCTTTGACGGGTTCAGCGCTCACGACGCACTCTTCTCTTCCTGCTGGATACGAGCGGTGGCGGTGGCGACAGCCGCCACGCAATCACCGACGGTCTCGGCGCCGTAACGGGCCATGTTGGCGCGCATCAGGGTCAGCGCGCTCACCAATTGCTCGGTCTCGGCTTCACTCATGCCTTCGAGTGCCGACTTGACGACGTCATTGCCGATGGCCTTCATGGCCTGAAGATGCGGCTTCACGGTCTCGGTCAACTGAAGACGGCGCGCCCGCCGATCGGACGGATCGGGCAGGCGGACGACATAGCCGAGCGCCTCCAGGCGATCGATATGACGCGACAGCGTGATCGGCTCGACATCCAGCGCCTCAGCGACGGCGGCCTGGTTCGAGCCCTCATTGTGATACAAAAAGGCAAGCACCTGCCACTGCGCGCGCGTCAGCGCACAGCCTTGCGCCGCCTGGTCGAAGGCGCGACGGAGAAGTCGCGCAACATCGTTGATCAGGAAGCCGAGGTGCTTTTCCGGGGGCATCGTATCCATGGGAGACAAGATAATAAGTCAAAGATATAATATCAAGAGACATCATCGCCCCCGAGCCCCCTTTCATCGGCCCGCGTCTGCCGCTTCCCGGACTCGAACCAGCGAATGGGCGAACGGTCTCGTGAGGCAGGTCGCTGTTGATTGAGATGCTTCCTGCCGCACGCTGGCCTTGATTTATGTTTAGCCGCCTCGCAGAAGGTGGATTGCGGAGGGGATTGCGGTGGACACGGTGATTTCAGGCAAGATGCCGCGCGACTATCGGATCGACTTCTTCCGCGGGCTCGCGCTCATTTCGATTTTCGTCAATCACATCCCGGGGAATTGGTTCTCGAACTTCACGCATCGCAATTTCGGCTTGTCTGATGCGGCGGAAGTGTTCGTCCTGCTTGCCGGGATATCGGCGGCGCTCGCTTATTATCCCCGCTTCGTCAATGGTCAGGCGGGGCTTTCGATCGCGCAGATCGCCAAGCGGATCGGGACGATCTATATTGCGCATCTTTCCTCGATCGCGATCGGCTTCGCCGTTTATGCCGGAGCGTCGCTTTGGTTGAACCAGCCCGAACTGCTCGTTCCCGATGAACGACACTGGATTATCGACCAGACGGTGCAGTCGCTGGCCGGTATCGGCGCGCTGACCTACCAGACGGGCAACTTCAACATTCTGCCCATGTATATCGGCATGCTTGCGATGCTGCCCATCATCATGATGCTGGCGCGGATCAGTCTTGTGCTGGCGCTGGCGTGCAGCGCGATGCTCTGGCTCGTGGCGAATGTGCTTCACCTCGGACCCCCCAATTATCCGGGCAGCGGTGTCTGGTACTTCAACCCGCTGACATGGCAGCTGATCTTCACGATCGGCTTCTGTGGCGGCGTCCACCTGCGGCGCGGTACGCGCGTCGCCCCGTCACCGCTCCTCTATGGTGCTGCGCTGGCCTATCTGATCGCGGCGGTGCTCCTGGTGATGCTGCCGCTCTGGGACCGTTTCCCGGTGATGCCGGAATGGATCTGGATCTCCGGCTTCAACAAGAGCTGGGTCGGGCTTTTCCGCCTGCTCCACCTGCTGGCGCTCGTCTATGTCGTGCTGTGCAGTCCGATTCCGGCCTTGCTCCGGTCGTGGCTGACGCATGACAACTGGATCGTCAGCCTCGGCCGCAACACGCTGCCCGTCTTCTGGCTGTCCACGCTGCTCGCGGTCATCGGGCACATCATCCGCGAAGACGTCTTCATGCTGCCGAACGATCCGATGCTGACGGCGACGTCCTTTGCGGTCGACTGCGTGATCGTGGGCGTCGGCGCGGCGCTGTTGTTCGCGCTCGCGCTGCTGCTCGACTGGACGAAGCCTGGCGCCAAGCCGCGGCCGCAGCTTGCCGAAGGGCGGTCCCCCCTTGCCGTCCGGCGCCTCGAGCCGGCGGAGTAGCGCCCTAAAAAGAAAACGCCGCGTGATGACGCGGCGCTTTCCAAAGTTCGCGAGGTCGCCCGATGCTCAATGCATCGTCGGGTCGTCCTTCAGTCTGGCAATCTCGTCCTTGACCTGCAGCTTCTTGCGTTTGAGCGCCTTGATCTCAAGCGGATCGATGCTGGGATGAGTCTTCATCGCATCCTCGATTTCCTTGTCGAGCGCCTCGTGACGACGCTCCAGCGCTTCAAGATGCGACAGCATGGACATATGGAATGCCTCCCTTCGCTTACGATGACGACACCTCGGATGGTGCCACAAAGTCCAGGGGGTGTCGAACGCCGCGGTGCCTTGATGACGCTTTCGTGACGCCGCCGGCTGACAAACTCCCTCTCCTGATGTGTAGGTGCCGCGGCGTCATTCAAGGGCCTTCCGGCGAAACGGCTCGCATGGGGCCGGGCGAGCATGTATCGTCGCGGGCGAGAGCAGCAGCCGCCCCCCGGCGGCGGCGCGGCGGGGTTGGGCGCGTATGACGGAAGAAGAAGAGCAGGAGATCCGGTTCGAGCTGGCGCGCCTCAGGCAAGAGCACAGCGATCTCGATGCCGCGATCTCCGTGATGTCGGAAACCGGCAAGATCGACCCGCTGCGCATTCAACGGCTGAAGAAGAAGAAGCTGGCGCTGAAGGACCGGATCGCGGTGCTCGAGGATCAGCTGCTGCCGGATATCATCGCCTGATCCGCGTCAGCCGCGGGGGCCCCGGCGCCGTGCGCCGAGCAGCGTCTCGATCCGCGTGATGAGCCCGTCGGGCGTTTCGCCCGCCTCTATCGGGGCCGCCGCGATGCGTGCGCTCACGGCGGCGACGCGGCCCTCGAGCAGGCGGTCCATGCCGCCGACAGCCGCCCGCAGGGCGTCGAGCCTCGGCTGGCAATCCGCGGCGTCGGCATTCCACAGCACGAGCGCAAACTGATAGGGATCGATTCGGGCTGCGACGTCGCAGGAGCGCATGACGCCCTTGAGGCGTGCGCCGATCGTACCAAGGACACGGTTGGCCACCTGCTGCCCATGCCGCTCGGCAACGGAAGCGAGACCATCGATGGCGATCAGCACGCCGACGGCCGGCGTCTGGTAGCGGCTGCGAAAGGCGGACGCCTTTTCGACCTCGCGGTCGAATGTGCGGCGGTTGAGGAGACCGGACACAGGATCGACCGCCGCCTCGACCTCGAGGGTCGCGATGCGATGGCGGCTCATGTCGAGCGCCGCGCGAAGCGCCGCCACTTCCTGCGAGAGCCGGACCACCAGGGCGCGCTGCTCGACCGGGACGGCGGCGAGCTCATCCTCCGCCGCGACGGTCATGCGGCGTGACGTGCGTTCCAGCTCGGTTGAACGCTGCGGCAGGGGAGGGGCGATGCGCGGGTCTGGCATGAAAGCAATGGTGTGACCAATTTGGTTCAGCTTCGGTTAACGATGCGGACGAAGCAAGTTGTTTGCGTAGGTTTCGCAATTCCTTAGCGGCGACGCGTGTCGCTGCCGCTGCAGTTTTTCCGGCGCGTGCTTGCGCGCGAGGGGCGAGCTTTATAGTGTCCGGCGCATCACGACGACATGGAGAGACGCGCTTGGCAGGATCCGCTGCGCCGGTCGCCATCATCATGGGCAGCCAATCCGACTGGCAGACCATGAAGGCCGCCGCCGAAACCCTCGACGCGCTCGGCATCCGCCATGACGACCGCATCGTCTCCGCGCATCGCACGCCCGATCGCCTGGTCGCCTTCGCGGGTGGCGCGCGTGCCGCTGGCCACAAGGTCATCATCGCCGGTGCCGGCGGCGCTGCCCATCTGCCCGGCATGTGCGCGGCGATGACACCGCTGCCGGTTCTCGGTGTTCCTGTCGAATCGAAAGCCCTTTCCGGCCAGGACAGCCTCCTCTCCATCGTGCAGATGCCCGCCGGCATCCCCGTCGGAACGCTGGCGATCGGGCGGGCCGGCGCGGTCAATGCCGCGCTGCTTGCAGCCGCGATCCTGGCGCTCGAAGACGCTGGGCTCGCGGCGCGCCTTGATCAATGGCGGGCGGATCAGACCGCGCGGGTTGCCGAGGAGCCGGTTCGCGATGCATGAAAATGGCCTGAAGCCCGGCTCGACCATCGGTATCCTGGGTGGCGGACAACTTGGGCGCATGCTCGCCGTGGCGGCGGCCGAACTCGGTTTCCGCTGCCATGTCTATTGCCCGGACGGGGAAAGCCCGGCCTTCGACGTCGCGGCTGCTCGCACCGTCGCGTCCTATGAGAACGAGGCGGCGCTCGCTGCCTTTGCCGGCTCGGTCGACGTCATCACCTATGAATTCGAGAATGTTCCGGCGAGCACAGCCGAGGTCCTGAGCGGCCAGGTCGCGGTGCTGCCCGGCGTCACCGCGCTGGCGGCCTCGCAGGATCGGCTTGCCGAAAAGGAATTGATTCGCTCGCTCGGCATCGATGTCGCGCCTTTCGCGGCCGTCGACAGCCTCGGCGATCTCGAAGCGGCGCTTGAGGCGCTCGGCCGGCCGGCCATCCTCAAGACGCGCCGCTTCGGCTATGACGGCAAGGGCCAGGCCAAACTCCTGCCCGGCGATGATGCGGCTGCCGCTTATGAGGCGATCGGCCACCGTCCGGCGGTGCTGGAAGGCTTCGTCTCGTTTGCGCGCGAGGTCTCGGCGCTGGTGGTTCGCGGCCGCGGCGGGGAGACCGCCGTCTACGACATCACCGAGAACGTTCACCGCAACCACATCCTCGACACATCGACCGTTCCCGCGGCAATCCGGCCGGAGACCGCCGCCGAGGCGCGCGCGCTCGGCATCCGCATCGCCGAGGCGCTCGATTATGTCGGCGTCCTGGCGGTCGAGATGTTCGTGGTCGAGGAGGGGACCTTCGAGCGCCTCGTCGTCAACGAGATCGCACCGCGCGTCCACAATTCCGGCCACTGGACGCAGGACGGCGCCGGCGCCTCACAGTTCGAGAATCACATTCGCGCCGTCGCTGGCTGGCCGCTGGCATCCACCGCGCGTCACTCCGATACGGTCATGACCAATCTCATCGGTGCTGACGCCGATGACTGGCAGAGGTTCGCCGCCGAGCCCGGCGCGCGGCTGCATCTTTATGGCAAGGCCGAGAGCCGGCCCGGCCGCAAGATGGGTCATGTGAACCGGATTAGCCCGAAGCGCGGCTGATCCGATCCGCCTTCCAATTGGCGGGCCGTGACCCCATATGCGTCCGTCCGGCGCGCCATGCCTGCCCGAGGGGTGGCGCCCGCCGCTCAAAGGCGCTATCGAAGGCGCCGATTTCCGCCCTTTCATCGAAGACGATCCGCCATGACAGCTGCCAAGACCGCTGCGAAGTCCGTTTATCCCGCCGCCGATCCATCGCCGTCCTTCCCGAAGATCGAGGAAGCGATCGGCGCGTGGTGGAAGGAGAACGAGACCTTCGAGCGCTCGATTGCGCAGCGGCGTGACCAGGGCGCGGCCGAATTCGTGTTCTATGACGGTCCGCCCTTCGCGAACGGCCTGCCGCATTACGGCCATCTCGTCACCGGTTTCGTGAAGGATCTGGTCCCGCGCTATCAGACGATGCGCGGCAAGGTGGTCGATCGCCGCTTCGGCTGGGATTGCCACGGCCTGCCGGCCGAGTTGCAGTCCGAGAAGGAACTCGGCGTCTCCGGCCGCCTCGAGATCCTCAAATACGGCATGGCCCGCTTCAACGAGCATTGCCGCACCTCGGTGCAGCAGTTCACGGCGGACTGGGAATATTATGTCACCCGTTCGGCGCGCTGGGTCGATTTCAAGAACGATTACAAGACCATGGATCTCTCCTTCATGGAGAGCACCATGTGGGCCTTCAAGCAGCTTCACGACAAGGGGCTGATCTATGAAGGCTATCGCGTCGTGCCCTATTCATGGGCGGCGCAGACGCCGCTCTCGAACTTCGAGACCCGCCTCGATAATTCCTACCGCATGCGACAGGACCCGGCGCTGACGGTCGGTTTCATGCTCGATCCGCTGCCCGGCGAGGTTTCGCCGACGCGGCTGGTCGCCTGGACGACCACGCCCTGGACGCTGCCGTCCAACATGGCGCTGGCTGTAGCGCCGGACGCCGACTATGCGGTGCTCGAAAAGAATGGCGCGCGCGTCATCATCGGCGCGCCGCTTGTCGCCAATTACGAGAACGACCTGGAAGGCTTCGTCGAGGTCGCGACCGTCAAGGGCTCGGATCTCGTCGGCCGCACCTACCAGCCGCTGTTCCCCTTCTTCGAGGGTCAGCGTGCCGCCGGGGCATTCCGCGTCCATCCAGGCTCGTTCATCGAGATGACCGACGGTACCGGCGTCGTCCATATCGCGCCCGCCTTCGGCGAGGACGACATGGCCCTGGCGCTGGCGAACGGCATCCCGGTCGTCGATCCGGTCGATTTCGCCGGCAATTTCACCGACCTCGTGCCGCCCTATGCCGGCATGAACGTGTTCGACGCGAACAAGGACGTCATCCGCGACCTGAAGCACCAGGCCGGCGTTGTGGTGCGTCATGAGACCTATGACCACAACTATCCGCATTGCTGGCGTACCGACCAGCCGCTGATCTACAAGGCGCTGCGCTCCTGGTTCGTGAAGGTTTCGGCCTTCAAGGATCGGATGGTCGAGTTGAACCAGGGCATCGACTGGGTGCCGGGTCACGTCAAGGACGGCCTGTTCGGCAAGTGGCTTGCCAATGCGCATGACTGGAACATCGGCCGCAACCGCTTCTGGGGCTCGCCGGTCCCGGTCTGGAAGTCGGACGATCCGAACTATCCGCGGCTCGACGTCTATGGCTCGATCGACGAGATCGAGCGGGATTTCGGCGTGCGGCCGCATGACCTGCACCGGCCCTATATCGACGACCTGACCCGTCCGAACCCCGACGACCCCACCGGCAAGTCGGTGATGCGCCGCGTCGAGGACGTGCTGGATTGCTGGTTTGAATCCGGCTCGATGCCGTTCGCGCAGGTGCATTACCCGTTCGAGAACAAGGACTGGTTCGACGCCCACTCGCCGGCCGACTTCATCGTGGAGTATGTCGCGCAGACGCGCGGATGGTTCTACACGCTGATGGTGATGTCGACCGCCTTGTTCGATCGTGCGCCGTTCCGCAACGTCATCTGCCATGGCGTCGTGCTCGACGAGAACAAGCAGAAGCTGTCGAAGCGGCTCAAGAACTATCCGGACCCGATCGACGTCTTCAACACCTATGGCGCCGACGCACTACGCTGGTATCTCGTGTCCTCGCCGCTGCTCTCGGGCGGCGATCTCGCGATGCCGAAGGATGGCCGCGCCATCGCCGAGACTGTGCGTCAGGTGATGCTGCCGATCTGGAACGCCTATTCGTTCTTCACGCTCTACGCCAATATCGACGGCATCAAGGGGCGGATGGTCACCTCCGCCGAGGCGGAGCTCGATCGCTATATCCTGGCGAAGACGGGCGATCTCATCCGCGGCATCGAGGTGTCGATGGAGAAGCTCGACCTTGCCGGTGCGACCAACGCGTTCCCGCCCTTCATCGAGGCGCTGAACAACTGGTTCATCCGCCGTTCGCGCGAGCGGTTCTGGAAAAGCGAGAAGGACGCCGACAAGCAGGCGGCCTATGACACGCTCTATACCGTGCTCGTCACCATGACGCGCGCGCTGGCGCCGTTCCTGCCGTTCCTGACCGAGCATATCCACCGCGCGCTGGTGGACGGGGAGAGTGTCCATCTCGCCGACTGGCCGGATGCGCAGGCCCTCGTCGCCGATGCGGCGCTGGTCGAGCGGATGGATCTCGCGCGAACCGTCGCTTCCGCTGCCGCCTCGATCCGGACCGTCAAGAACCTCCGCACGCGCCTGCCGCTGCGCTCGCTGACCGTCGCCCATCCGGGCTTCGAGAAGCTGGCGCTGCTCAAGGAGGTCATCGCCGACGAGGTCAACGTCAAGGAGGTCGTGCTTTCGGCCGATCCGTCTGCGTTTGGCGCCATCGTGCTCGCCGTCGATCCGAAGATCGGCAAGCGGCTCGGCAAGGCGCTCAAGGATGTGCTCGCCGCGGCGCGCGCGGGGCAGTGGACCGCGCTCGGCGAAGGTCGCTATGCGGTGGCCGGCGAGACGATCGAGCCCGGCGAATACGAGTTGCGCTTCAAGGCCAATGACGGCCTCGACGCCGTGGCTTTCGATGGTGCCGCCGGCGTCGTCGTGCTCGATACCAAGGTCGATGCGGCGCTCGAGCGCGAAGGCATCGCGCGTGATTTCATCCGCCTCGTGCAGGTGGCGCGCAAGGATGCCGGACTGCAGGTGTCGGACCGCATCCATATCGAGGTGAAGTTCGCCAATGGCTCGGGCGAAGCCGTCTTCGCGCATGAGGCGACGGTGAAGGCCGAGACGCTGGCCGAGACCATTCGCCCGACGGATGGCACGCCGGAAGGCTTCGTCTCGGAGACCAAGCTGCTGGACGAGCCGGTCTCGATCGGCGTCCGCGTCGCCCGCTGAGGCGGCGGCGTTCTAAAGTTCAAAGGGCCGGCGTCAGCGCCGGCCCTTTTTCATTGTCAGCGCGCGGCCTGCATCAGCGGATAGGAGCGGCGCACCGTCTCGGCGATCAGCGCGGCGGCGATGGCCTTGATCAGATCGCCCGGCACATACGCGAGAGAAATCTTGGCGGCATCCAGCAGTGTCAGCTTGGCGGCATGAGCCATCCAGGGAATACCGATGAGATAGACGACGCCGATGCCGCCGATGACCGAGAAGGCGAAGAACCAGACAGCGTTCATGCGCTTCCAGTTCATCTCGGTCAGCCAGCCGGTGACATAGGCGGCGATCGGCCAGGAGATGATGAAGCCGGCCGATGGACCGAAGAACACGCCAAGGCCGCCATGGCCGCCGGCGAGCAGCGGCAGGCCGAGCGCCACCAGCAGCACGAAGAGCAGGATGGCGAGGCCGCCGCGCTTGGCACCGATCAGGCAGCCGGCGAGCATCACGCCGAGCGTCCCGGCCGTGATCGGCACCGGGAGGAAGCCGAGATAGATCGGCGGTACGAGATTGACCGCCGCCATCAGCGCCGCGAACAGCGCGATATAGACGATATCGCGGGTGGAAACGTCTCTGGTCATTGGTTCATGGCCCCCAATTCATCCGGTTGGATCATTCGCCCTGAGAAGGGCGGGTTCAAGTCTCATAGCCGCGCGCCTCGATCGCATCGGCAAGCGCATCGGCCGCCTTCAGCGTCCGGATCACCAGCGGCACGATGAGGGCAAGCGGATTGCGGCCGAGCCCGCGCGCCGCCTGCGCTTCGCGGATATGGCGGTATTCCTCGGCGATGACCGGAATGAAGCGGATGGCGAGCGCGATGGCGAGGCCGACCTTCTCGGGCCGGACGCCGAAACGGGCGAGCGGCCCGAGCAGCCATTCGACCAGTTCCGCCATTTCCGAGACCGGTGTCGTCAGCGTGACGGCGCTGGCGAGAAGGATCAGCGTCGCGAAGCGAGCGACGGCCAGCACGCCGTCCTCGGCCGAGCCGAAAGCGAGGTGAAACAGGAAGATGAAGGCGATCAGCAGCGCCGGTCCGCGGAGATCGCTGATCAATCGCCGCCACGGCGTGCCGGTCGAAAGATAGATCGCCGCGGCGAGCGGCACGGCACAGATCGCCACGGCAGGCGAGGCGACCAGGAAGAGCGTCAGCGAGGCGGCGAGCAGGCCGCTCACCTTCGCTCCGGCCGGAAGGCGATGCAGCCAAGACCGTCCGGCTGCGTAGAGGCCGACTGTCATTGCATCCGCTCACGGTAGAAAGGAAGCACGTCGCCGGGCGCGCCGTCGGCGGCGATCTGGCCGTCCTCGATCATCAGTACGCGTTCGCATGCGGCGACGAGGTCGAGGTCATGGCTGACCAGCACGGCCTGATGCGGCAGCGCCGCGATGGCGGCGGCGACGCGGTTGCGGTTCCTGAGATCCAGGAGCGTCGTCGGCTCATCGAAGACGAGAATGTCCGGATCGGTGACGAGCACGGCCGACAGGGCAACGAGCTGTTTCTCGCCGCCCGAAAGCTGGTGCACCGGCCGCTCGCGAAGATGGCCGAGGCCATAGCGGGCGAGGGCGGCATCGATGCGCTGGGCGATTTCCGCTTTCGGCACCTTGCGGGCCTTGAGGCCGAAGGCGAGGTCCTCGGAGACGATCGGCATGACGATCTGGTGATCGGGGTTCTGGAACACGAACCCGACCTTGCGCCTGACAGCCTTGACGTCCTCTGCGGTGTCGATGCCGTCGATGGTGACGCTGCCGGCGCGCGGAATCACGAGGCCATTCAAGAGGCGGGCGAAGGTGCTCTTGCCGGAGCCGTTGGCCCCGACGATGCCGATGCGCTGCTCGGCGAGCGAGAGGCTGATCCCGGCGAGGACCGGCCGGCCGTCGAAATCATGGCTCACGGCGTCAAGCGCGATCATGCCGATCCGGCGTCCCCCAAGGGATGATGCAATGCCGCATTGCGATAGAGCCAACCCTTCGCCGGGTCAATTGCCGATCCGCTCGGGTGCCTGCCGCTCCCCGATCGCATGCTGCTGCCTCTTTCGCTGCGGCGCGTCATTGGCTACAAATCGCGCATGACCCAGAACCTCGCTGCTCTCCTTCCTATCGTCGAAGCCGCCCCCGTCGTCCCGGTGCTGATCATCGAGGATGTGAAGACCGCCGTGCCGCTGGCACGCGCGCTGGTCGCCGGCGGCCTGACGGCACTGGAAGTCACGCTGCGCACGCCGGCTGCGCTCGAATGCATCCGCGCGATCAAGGGCGAGGTCGAAGGCGCCAATGTCGGCGCCGGCACGATCCTCGATGAAAAGCAGTTCGATGCCGCGGTTGCGGCGGGCTCGACCTTCCTCGTCAGCCCCGGCGCGACGCCGCGCCTGTTGGCGCATGCGGACGGATCGCCCGTGCCGCTCCTGCCGGGCATCGCGACCGCCAGCGAGGCGATGGCGCTGCTGGAAGCTGGTTACGGCGCCGCGAAATTCTTCCCCGCCGAGCAGGCCGGTGGCGCGCCCTATCTGAAGGCGCTGTCCTCGCCGATCCCCGGCTTGGTGTTCTGCCCGACCGGCGGCGTCAGCCTCAAGAATGCGCCGACTTATCTGTCGCTGCCGAATGTCATGTGCGTCGGCGGTTCGTGGGTGGCTCCGGCCGCGGCCGTCGCTGCCGGCGACTGGGCGGCGATCACCACGCTCGCCGCCGAGGCTGCTGCGCTCAAGGCCGCCTGACGCGGCTTGCGGCGGCAGTTGCTGCTCCCTACGTTCCATCCGTTGGTTTGAACAACGGTGGGGAGACGGGCATGATCGACGGCAAGAAGCTTCTAGATCAGTTTCTCGGCGCGGAAGCGGGACGCTCAGGCGTTCCGACGGGGGTCGGATCATCCGGCGGCGCACCCCAGACCAGTTCCGGCATGACCGGCGGCCTCGGCGGGCTCGGGGATCTCCTCGGCGGTCTCACGGGCGGCGGTGGCGCCTCTGGCGGCCTCGGTGGCGTTCTCGGCCAGGTGACCGATTACGCCAAGAAGAATCCCGGCATGTCGACCGTCATCGCCGGCGGTCTTGCTTCGGTGCTGATGGGCAGCGGCGGCTCCAAGTTGAAGCCGAATGCGCTGACGCTCGGCGGTCTCGCGGCGCTCGGCACGCTCGCCTACAAGGCCTATCAGCAATATCAGATCAACAATCCGGCGGCGCCGGCCGCACCCGCACCGGCGCCAGCCGGAGCGAGCCTGCCGCCTGTCGTGACGCAGTCGACCGCGACGGCCGAGGATGCTGCCGCGCTGTCGATCATCATCGCCATGATCGCGGCCGCCAAGGCCGATGGCCATGTCGATGATGAGGAACGGCAGAAGATTCTCGGCAAATTGTCGGAGAACGGTCTCACCGCCGAGGAGCAGACTTTCCTTGACCGGGAACTCGCCGCTCCGCTCGATTTCAATCGCGTGGTGGGGCTTGCGACCAGCCAGGAACAGGCGATCCAGCTCTATGCCGCCTCGCTGCTGGCCATCAATGCCGACCAGCCAGCCGAGCGCGGCTATCTCGACATGCTCGCCGCCCGGCTGGGGATTGAACCCGGCCTCAAGACCGCGATCGAACAGACCGTCGCGAGTGCTGCGGCATAGAGCGATTTGAGGGACGGCGGCGACCCCCTCCCTAACCCTCCCCCGCAAGCGGGAGAGGGGACGACACCGGTCGGCAACTGTGCCGATGAAGATTGCGGTCGAGACTCCCTCGCCCGCTTGCGGGGGAGGGCTGGGGAGGGGGCTTGGCTAAACGCCGCCCTCTCACGCTGCCTTTGCGTTCTTCGCGAGGAACGTCCCGATGCGGTCCATCGCCTTCAGGATGTTCTCGGTCGAATTGGCGTAGGAGAGGCGGATATAGCCCTCGCCATGGATGCCGAAATCCGGGCCGCCGATCGTGGCGACGCCGGATTCTTCCAGAAGCGCCGAGGCGAGCGGCTTCGCCTTCCATCCCGTCCTGCTGATATTGGGGAAGGCGTAGAAGGCGCCTTTCGGCGTGGCGCAAGAGACGCCGGGGAGCTTATTGGCTTCCTCGACCACGACGCGGCGGCGGCGGTCGAATTCCGCCACCATGGCCGAAACGGCGTCCTGCGGCCCGGTGAGCGCGGCAAGGCCCGCCCATTGCGCCGGGGCGTTGACGCAGGACCAGCAATTGACGGCGAGCTTCCGCACCTTGTCGACGAGTGCTTCCGGCCAGACGGCATAACCCATGCGCCAACCGGTCATCGCGTAGGTCTTCGACCAGCCGTCGAGCAGGATCACGCGGTCGCGGATCTCGGGATAGGAGAGCAGCGAGGTGTGCGGCAGGCCATCATAGACCATCTGGCCATAGATCTCGTCGGAGAGAATGGCGATGTCGGGCCGGTCGACGAGCCCTGCGACCAGCCTGTCGATCTCGGCCTTCGGCGTGACACCTCCCGTCGGATTGGCAGGCGAATTCAGGATGATCAGCCGGGTCGCCGGCGTGATCAGGGCCAGCGTCTCTTCCGCGGAGAAGGCGAAGCCGTTCTCCTCGCGGATCGGAACCGGCACCGGGCGCGCGCCGGTGAACTCGATCATCGAGCGGTAGATCGGGAAGCCGGGGTCTGGATAGAGGATATCGGCGCCCGGCTCGCCGAACATCAGGATCGTCGCGAACATTGTCACCTTGCCGCCGGGCACGACCACGACATTGTCGGGCGAGACGGGCGCGCCGGTGCGTTTCGTGACATCGGCAGCCACGGCCTCGCGCAGCGGCAGGATGCCGGTCGCGGGCGTATAGCCGTGCTCGCCGTCGCGCAGCGCCTTGACGGCGGCCTCGACGATGTGATCCGGCGTGCGGAAGTCCGGCTGGCCGATGCCGAGATTGATGATGTCGCGGCCGGCTCTGGCAAGAGCCGTGGCTCTGGCAAGCACGGCAAAGGCGTTTTCCTCGCCGATCCGGTCGAATTGGGCGACGGTCCTGAACATCCTTGGCGTTCCTCAGCTTCGGTGCGGCATTGCGGCAGGGGCGCCGCGGCATACTCGCTTGTTGATTTCGTATGATGTTTCAGCGCATCCTCCGGCCAAAATCAAACCGATTGAACCGGGAGATTCCCATGACCTCTACCACATCCAAAAAACTCCGGTCTCAGGCCTGGTTCGACAATCCAGACAATCCCGGCATGACGGCGCTCTATCTTGAGCGCTATCTCAATTACGGCCTGACGCGGCACGAGCTGCAGTCGGGCAAGCCGATCATCGGCATCGCGCAGACCGGCTCCGATCTTTCGCCGTGCAACCGCCATCATCTCGATCTCGCCAAGCGCGTTCGCGACGGAATCACGGCCGCCGGCGGCCTTGCGATGGAGTTTCCCGTCCATCCGATCCAGGAAACCGGCAAGCGGCCGACCGCGGCGCTTGACCGCAACCTCGCCTATCTCGGCCTCGTCGAAGTGCTCTACGGCTATCCGCTCGACGGCGTCGTGCTCACCACGGGCTGCGACAAGACGACGCCGGCCTGCATCATGGCCGCTGCGACCGTCAACATCCCCGCGATCGTCCTTTCGGGCGGACCGATGCTGAACGGCTGGTGGAAGGGCGAGCGCACGGGTTCCGGCACGATCGTCTGGAAGAGCCGCGAGCGGCTTGCCGCCGGCGAGATCGGCTATGATGAATTCATGGAGATCGTCGCCTCTTCCGCGCCGTCGGTCGGCCATTGCAACACCATGGGCACGGCCTCGACGATGAACGCGCTGGCCGAGGCGCTCGGCATGACGCTGCCCGGTTGCGCCGCCATTCCGGCGCCTTATCGCGAGCGTGGCCAGATCGCCTATGAGACTGGCGTACGTGCCGTCGAGATGGTCTGGGAGGATCTGAAGCCCTCCGATATCATCACCCGCGAAGCGATCGAGAATGCCATCGTCGTCAACTCGGCGATAGGCGGTTCGACCAACGCACAGATCCACATCAATGCGATCGCCAAGCATGCCGGCGTGCCGATCAAGATGGATGACTGGCAGGAGGTCGGCTACGAGATCCCGCTGCTCGTCAACCTGCAGCCGGCCGGCAAGTATCTCGGCGAGGAGTTCCATCGCGCCGGCGGCGTTCCCGCCGTCGTCAACGAACTCGTCAAGAAGGGCAAGATTCGCAACGCGATGACGGCGAACGGCAAGACGCTTGCCGATAATTGCCGCGGCCGCGAGAGCGAGGATCTCGACGTCATCCTCCCCTATGACGCGCCTCTCGTGAAGGATGCCGGCTTCATCGTGCTGCGCGGCAATCTCTTCGACAGCGCGATCATGAAGACCAGCGTGATCTCGGACGAGTTCCGCCAGCGCTATCTCTCCAACCCTGATGACCCGAATGCCTTCGAAGGCCGCGCGGTCGTGTTCGACGGTCCGGAGGATTATCACCACCGCATCGACGATCCCTCGCTCGAGATCGACGAATTCACGCTGCTCTTCATGCGCGGCACCGGCCCGATCGGTTATCCTGGTGGTGCCGAGGTCGTGAACATGCAGCCGCCGGCGGCGCTCATCAAGCGCGGCATCCATGCGCTGCCCTGCATCGGCGATGGCCGCCAGTCGGGCACGTCGGGTTCGCCCTCGATCCTCAATGCCTCGCCCGAGGCGGCGGCCAATGGCGGCCTCGCGCTGCTGCGGACGGGCGACCGGGTGCGGATCGATCTCGCCAAGGGGACGGCCGATATCCTCATCTCGTCGGAGGAGTATGCCGAGCGCAAGGCCGAGCTCTCGAAGCATGGCGGGTATCACTTCGCCGGCAACCAGACGCCGTGGCAGGAGATCCAGCGCGTTCTGGTCGACCAGTTCGATGAAGGCATGGTGCTGAAGCCGGCCGTGAAGTACCAGCATGTGGCGCAGGAAATGGGCATTCCCCGCGACAATCACTGAGCGTCCCTCCATGCCGCATCTGCGCATCGCCCCGGAAGGGATCGGCCTCCATCTCTGGCTCGTGCCGGAACGGAAGCCGCCCCAGCCGATCGAGATCGACGATCTCGACATCTCGGACGATCTGGCGGATCGTATCGAAGCGTGGGGCGATGCCTTTGACGCGGTGATCGATGATTCCCTGCTTCCGGCGACGGGTTTTCCCTCGCTGGAGGCGGAAATCGTCTGGCGGGCCGAAGGCCAGCTGATCGCGGCGGCGTTGAAGGACGAACTCGGCGCGGATTGGGAGATCGAAACACGCTTCTGAGACGGCCGCGTCCTGCCGATCGAAGCGCCGAGGGAGAGCCGTGATCGACAAGGCCTGGCATGAAGCCAACCCGATGCCGCCCCATGCGACGCTTGACCAGCGCATCGCATGGCATCTCGACCATGCCGCCAATTGCGGCTGCCGCGATATTCCCGAAAGCATCAAGCAGGAGCTGAAGCGCCGCGGCGTCCCTGTGCCGAGGCGCCGGGAGACCATGGCGAGCGCGCCGGGTGGCACCACGATGCTGCTGCCGCTCGGCGATCTCGTCGATCCCGTGCCTGCCGTGCCGCCCGGACGCGTGACGATCGAGGGAAGCGCCGTCAGCCTCGTTCCGTTCGATGCCGAAACGCATGCGCCCGCGCTGTTCGAGGCGGTCGCCGGCCGCGACGATCTCTGGGCCTATCTGGCGTCAGGTCCGTTTCCCGATCTCGACAGCTTCACCGCGCATTATGCGGCGGCGGCGGAAAAATCCGATCCGCTCTTGTTCGCGATCATCGATCGGGCGAGCGGGACCGCGGTCGGCCATGCGACCTATCTGAGGATCGCACCGGCCGACAGGGTCGTCGAAGTCGGCAACATTCTCTATTCGCCGCTGCTGCAGCAGACGCGCGGCGCGACCGAGGCGATGTATCTGATGGCGCGGCACGCCTTCGAGGATCTCGGCTACCGGCGCTATGAATGGAAATGCAACGCTCTCAACGCGCCGTCGCGGCGCGCGGCGCTCCGTCTCGGCTTCACTTATGAAGGCACGTTCCGACAGCACATGATCGTCAAGGGCCGCAACCGGGATACTGCCTGGTTCTCGATGCTCAGCCATGAATGGCCGCGCGCGAAAGCCGCATTCGAGGCATGGCTCGATCCGGAGAATTTCGGCGAGGACGGTATCCAGCGTTCCAGCCTCGCAGCGCTCCGCGAGGCGACGGGGAGTGCCTGATCGGGTGGTGCTCCGACAAGCCGAACGCGGCGATCGGGACGCGCTTGTCGCGATGCAGATGGCGGCCTATGAGCCAAACCGCGCGATCATCGGCGGCGTGCCGACGCCGCTCGGTTGGGATTACGACGCGGTGTTGGGGCAGTGGGAGGTCTGGCTCGCGGAGGACGATAGCGGCCTTTGCGGCGCGCTGATCCTCGAGTTGCGGCCTGATGAATTGTATATCCAGAGCATCGCGGTTGCGCCGCGCGCCAAAGGGCGCGGCATCGGCAACCGACTGATCGCCCATGCCGAAAACCGGGCGCACGAATCTTCGCGCGACCGGATCTCTTTGACGGTCAATGGGCTGATGACATTCAATATCGACTGGTATGGCCGCAAGGGCTTTGCTGTATCGAGGATCGAGGTGATCGGGCAGCGCCGCCGTGTCCATATGGCGAAGGCACTGCGCAGGGAAATCCCGCCACCGCTCTGACAAACAACCATCAACATCGCTCTGGGAGGAGCATCATGACACGCCGTCTCGAAGGCAAGCGCGCCTTTCTCACCGCCGCCGGCGCCGGTATCGGCCGCGCCACTGCCATTGCCTTCGCTGCCGAGGGCGCGACCGTGATCGCCACCGATCTGAACGCCGCCCTCTTGGCAGATCTGCCGGAGCAAGGCATCACCGAGGTCCATCCGCTCGACGTTCGCAGTACCAGGGCCGTCGAGGCGCTCGCCGCCGATGTCGGGCCGGTCGATATCCTCTTCAATTGCGCCGGCTTCGTCCATCACGGGTCGGCGCTGACCACCTCCGACGAGGACTGGGATTTCTCGTTCGACGTCAATGTGAAGTCGATGCACCGGACGATCCGTGCCTTCCTGCCGGGCATGCTCGATTCCGGCGCCGGCTCGATCATCAATATCGCCTCGGGCGCCAGCTCGATCCGCGGCCTTGCCAACCGCTATGCCTATGGCGCCTCGAAGGCGGCGGTGATCGGTCTGACGAAGGCGGTGGCAGCCGACCACATCCGCCAGGGCGTCCGCGTGAACGCGATTGCGCCGGGCACGATCCAGTCGCCCTCGCTCGACGGCCGCATCGCCGATCAGGCGGCGAAGACCGGCAAGAGCGTCGAGGAAATCCGCCAGCAATTCGTTGATCGGCAGCCGATGGGCCGGCTTGGCACAGCCGACGAGATCGCCTGGCTCGCCGTCTACCTCGCCTCCGACGAGGCGAGCTACACGACCGGCCAGTGCTTCTCCGCCGATGGCGGCTTCGCCCTATAAGCAAGGAAGGCCCGGACGGCGGTGACCGTCCGGGCCTTCGAAGCTGTCGTCGGGGCGGCTATTTGCCTTCGATGAAGGCGAGGCTCGCCGAGGCCATGGTATCGACCGTCTCCGGGCCGGTGACGGCATCGAAGCCATGGTCGGTCGGCAGGATCATGATCTTCTCGGGACCGTCGTGATAGGTGAGGAAGATCTCGCCGGCCGCAGGCTGCGGTGTGACGATGATGTCCTTGGTGCCGACGATGACGAAGAGCGGGCCCTTGTAGCGGGCGATCGCCGCGACCGGATCAACCGTCGTCAACGACTTGAAGAAGCTGGTCTTCAACTTGGTCTTGATGCCCCAGGGCAGCGTCATCTCGACCACGCGCGCCGGATCGGGATCCGCGATGGCGGCCTCGACCGCCTCCGGTCCGATGAAATGCGCGAAATTATAGGTCGGATTGGCGGCGGCGGCCCATAATGTCGCGCTGGCGACTGGCCGTTCGGCCGCGACATGGGCGGCCACCAGACCGCCGAGGCTCCAGCCGAGCACGTGGATCCGGGCGGGATCGACGAGTTCGGACGTCTTCAGCCAGTCGAAGGCGGCGATGCCGTCGGCGATCTCGCTCGTTGCGGTCATATCCTCCCATTTGCCGGAGCTCTCCCCGGAACCGGTGAAATCGATGCGCAGGCTGGCAATGCCGCGCTCGGCGAGGATGCGCGCGGTACGCGAGAAGATGCCCTCATTGGTGCCCTTGATCGCAAGCTCGTCGCGCGAGCCCGTGAAGCCGTGCAGCAGCAGGACGACCGGCGGTTTCACGGCGCCCTTCGGCATTTCCAGCGTGCCGACGATCGTGTCGCTGCCGCGCGTGATCTTGACCGTGCTCTCCTCGGTGGCGCCGGCCGGCCGCGCCATTTCGGTAGCACCGGCCGCCTTCATCGCGTCCGTATCGTCGGCGAAGGCAGGCGCGGCAGCGCTGATCAAGAGCAGGGCAGGCAGGATCAGCCGTTTCAGCATGTCGTGCGTTCCTTGGGGACAGGCGGGAAGAAGTGCCGGCGCATCATGCCGGATGACCCCTGAAAATCAAAAGGCCGGCGCGGGCGCCGGCCTTTGATCGATCAGTGCGCCGGCAGCGCGCCGGGTGGCGGCTCTGCCGCAGGAGGCGGCACGGGCGTTCCGTCGGCGAGCTTTGCCTCGGGATGCGCGACGGCCTCGGGCGTGGCGGTATCATCGTCGGTATGGCGGCGATGAGCGCTGGAGAGATAGGTGTAGAACATCGGCACCACGAACAGCGTAAAGATCGTGCCGACCGACATGCCCGAGGCAATGACGATGCCCATGGCGAACCGGGCCTTGGCGCCGGCGCCGACCGACAGGATCAGCGGGACGACACCGAACACCATGGCCGCGGTGGTCATCAGGATTGGGCGGAGGCGCACGCGGGCCGATTCGACGATCGCGTCATGCTTGCTGAGGCCACGCTCCTCGCGCAGCTGGTTGGCGAACTCCACCATCAGGATACCATGCTTGGTGATGAGGCCGACCAGCGTGATCAGCCCGACCTGGCTGTAGATGTTGAGCGTTCCTCCCGAGAGCGCCGGCACGAAATTGCCGAGCCGCGAACAGACATTCAGAACTGCCACGGCACCGAACAGCGACAGCGGCACCGACATCATGATGATGAGCGGGTCGCGGAAGCTCTCGAACTGCGCCGCCAGCACGAGATAGATGACGACGATGGCGAGGCCGAACACGATCAGCAGCGTGTTGCCGGTCTCGATTTCGGTGCGCGACTGGCCGGCATACTCGATGAAGAAGCCCTGCGGCATCACCTCGCGAGCGATGTCCTGCAGTGCCGCGAGACCGGTGCCGGAGGTGACACCCGGTACGGGCAGCGCGGAGAGCGTCGCCGAGTTGAGCTGGTTGAACTGCTCGATCGCCGGGGCCGATCCTGCGGTCGTGATCGTCACGACCGCCGACAGCGGCACCATCTTGCCCGATTGCGAGCGCACGAAGAACGTGCCGAGGCTCTCGGGATTGTTGCGGTACTGCTGCGGCACCTGCGTGATGATGTCGTAGGCGCGGGCCTCGCGATCGAATTTCGAGATGCCGTTTTCGCCCACGAGCAGCGTCAGCGTGTTGCCGATATCGGCGACCGAGACGCCGAGCGCGGCGGCGCGAGCGCGGTCGATGGTGACGTTCACCTTCGGCGTGTCGAAGGAGAGCGAGTTCTGAATCACGATGAACTTGCCCGAGGCCTGGGCGCGGTTCTTGATCTCCTCGGCAACCTCATAGACGCGGTCCGCCGCGGCCGTCGACTGCACCACCATCTGGATCGGAAGGCCGCCACCGGTGCCGGGCAGTGAAGGAATGCCGAAGACAAAGGCCTGCACGCCGGCGACCTGGTTGAGCCGCCCCTGGATTTCCTGCTGCACCTCAGCCTGCGAACGCGTCCGCTGGCCCCAGGGCTTCAGCACCATGCCGGAGAAGGCCGAGTTGGCGCTGCCGGTGCCGGAAATCGAGAACAGGGCCTCGCGTTCCGGAATGTCGCTGGTGCGCTCGGCGATCTGGTCGACATAATGCTGCGTGTAATCGACGGTCGCATATTGCGGCGCGGTGATCAGCGCGAACAGGGCGCCCTGGTCCTCTTCGGGAGCAAGCTCGGACTTCGTATTGACAAAGAGGAAGCCGACCGTGCCGATCACGATGACGACGATCAGGAGCGTGATCGGGCGAACCCGCAGCGAGCCCTCGAGCCGGCGACCATACCAGCCGCTGAACCTGGTGAAGATCCGGTCGATAAAATGCTGCAGCCGGCTGCCGCCGGGCTTCAGCAGATAGGCCGCCATCATGGGCGAGACTGTCAGCGCGATGAAGCCGGAAAGGACCACGGCGCCGGCGAGCGTCAGCGAGAACTCGCGGAACAATGCGCCGGTGACGCCCTGTGTGAAGGCGATCGGCGCATAGACCGCGGCGAGCGTCACCGTCATCGAAACGACGGCGCCGGTGATCTCCTGCATGCCGACGATCGCGGCACGCAGCGGCGGCAGGCCATCATCGATGTGGCGATGGATGTTCTCCACCACGACGATGGCGTCGTCGACGACGAGGCCGATCGCCAGCACCATTGCCAGCAGCGTCAGCGTGTTCAGCGAATAGCCGAGCGCCCACAACATGAAGCAGACGCCGATCAGCGACAGCGGGATCGTGACGATCGGGATGACCACCGAGCGGAACGAGCCGAGGAACAGCAGGATCACGACGACGACGATGAGCGCCGCCTCGACGATCGTATGCAGCACCTCCTCGATCGAGGCGCTGATCGCCTCGGTCGAGTCGTAGACGAGCTCGATATGCATCCCGGCTGGCAGTGAGGACTGGATCAGCGGCAGCTCGGCACGGACGCCAGCCGACACGTCGAGCGGATTGGCCGACGGCGTCTGGAAGATGCCGAGGAAGACGCCGTCCTCGCCGTTGAAGCGGACGCGGGTGTCGTTGGACGCGGCCGCGAGTTCGACCCGCGCGACATCGCGCAGCCGGACCACCTCGTCGCCGGTGGTGCGGATCGGCAGGGCGCCGAAGGTCTCGGGATCCTGCAGCGTCGTCTTCGCCTCGATCGAATAGGCGTAATACTCGTTCTTGGTCTTGCCGGGAGCCGACAGGAAGTTCGAGGAGGTGATCGCGCTGAGCACGTCGGTCGCCGTCACCTGGCGCGAGGCGAGCTCCATCGGATCGAGCCAGACGCGCATCGCGAATTCCTGCGCGCCGAGCACATCGGCGTTGGCGACGCCGTTGACGGTGGCAAAGCGCGGCTGGATGACGCGGATCAGGTAATCCGTCAGCTGCTGCGCATTCATCGTCTCGCTGCGCGCGGCGAGATACATGAGCGCGAAGGAGAAGCCTGTTCCCTTCTGGATCACCGGATCCTTCGCTTCGGCCGGCAGGTTGCCGCGCACCTGCTGCACCTTGGCGATGACTTCGGTCAGCGCCTTGTCCGGGTCGGTGTTGAGGCGCATGTGCACGGAAACGGTCGACAGGCCGAGCGCGCTCGAGGACGTCACATAGTCGACGCCCTCGGCTGCCGAGACCGACTTGGTGATCGTCGAGGTGATGAAGCCCTGGATGACGTCGGCGCTGGCGCCGGGATAGGCGGTCGTGACCGTGATGACGGTCTCGTCGACCTTCGGATATTGGCGGATGGACATCGAAAGGATGCCCTGCGCGCCGAGCAGCAGGATCATCAGGCTGACGACGGTCGATAGCACCGGGCGGCGGATGAAGACTTCTGAGAAACCCATGATCAGAGCGCTCCCACCGGCTTCACTGCGCCTTCCGGCGGTGCACCGTCCTTGTCGATGGCCACGGGGCTGCCAGGCGAGAGCTTGTTCTGACCGGAGGTTGCGATCAGCTCGCCGGCTTCGAGGCCCTTCAGCACCTCGATGCTGTCGCCCGAGCGACGGCCAGTGGTGACGAAGACCTGCTTGGCGACATATTCGGGTTCGGCGGCTGCCGGTGCCGCCGCAGGTGCTGCTGCGGCTGCCTTGCCGTCAGCAGCCGGCGCTGCGGCGGCCGGCGCTGCAGCCGCCGCCTTGTCGATCACATAGACATAGGTGCCGAACAGGCTGATCGTCACGGCGGTCTGGGGCACGGCGATGACATTGTCCTCGACCGGTAGGTCGACGCGGACATGAATGAACATGCCGGGGCGCAACGCGCCATCGGAATTGCTGACCAAGGCCTGAAGCGTCACGAGGCGCGATGCCTGGTCGATCTTGGGATCGATGCCGGTGATCTGGCCGGTGTAATTGAGGTTGTCCTCGGTAAGGCCGAACTTCGCCGTCTGCCCAATCTTCAATGAGCCGAGCAGCTGTTCGGGAACGGTGAAGTTGACCTTCATCGTATCGAGATCCTGCAGCGTCGCGATGACCGTGGCCGGCTGGACATACTGGCCGACGTCGATCTTCGGAATGCCGATCGTGCCGGCAAACGGCGCCTTGATCGCCTTCTGGTCGACCGTCGCCTCGATCTGCTGCAGCGCGCCCTTGGCCTTGTCGAGGTTGTTCTGCGCGTCCTGCAGCGAGGCGATCGTGCCGACCTTGCGGTCGAGCAGGGCCTGCGAGCGGGTCAGCGCATCCTGGGATACCGATACCGATGTCTGGGCGCTGGCAAGGCCCGCCCGATCGACGGCGTCGTCGATCTGAACCAGGAGCTGACCCTTCTGGACCTTGTCGTTCGCCTTGAACAGGATCTGCTCGACGATACCGCCGGCCTGGACCGCGACATCGACGCCCTGTGAGGCCGCGACCGTGCCGACGGCACTGATACCGGGCTTCCATGTCGACGGCTTCACTTCGATGGCCGAAACAGTCACGACCGGGCGTTTCATGTTGGCGAAGAACTGCGCTGTCGCCTTGTCGAAGAAGACGTTCATGAAAATCAGCAGGCCGCAGATTGCGCCCACGATCAGCAGGAACACCGTGGCGATAATGGCACGCAGCATGAGGCTATCCAGCGTTTCGGGTTGCCGCCCAATCGGCAACCGCTTCTGCATCGATCAATCACGGAGCGCTTCTCAGCAGCATCCTTGATCGCGCAGCATAAAAGAGTGTACCGTCTGGACGGTCAAGTCAATATGCTGCGCTGCGGCAGCGAATCTCGTGCCGCTGCGTTGCAACCTGGCAACGCTGGCCCGAACCCAGGAGACAGAGTGGACGCGGAGAAATCGCCCAAGCCCCAGCGCAGCAGCACGCGCGACCGCATCATGGAAGCGGCAACCGCCGTTGCCCATGCGGTGGGCCCAGCCCATCTGTCCCTCGACGCTGTCGCCGAAGAGGCGGGCGTTTCCAAAGGCGGTCTACTTTATCACTTTCCGACCAAGGCGTCGCTGATCAAAGCAGTCATCGAGCGCCACCTCGAAACGGTCGCGCGATCGGCGGGCATCGAGGCCGGTGCACCGCCGCCGGATGGCAGTGTGACCGCCGTAGCACTCATGCGCGCCTTTTGCGCAACGCCAGCGGCCAAGCCGGGCGGCGCCCAGGGCTTTCTCGCTGCGCTCGCCGAAACGCCGGAATTGCTGGAGCCGATCCGCGATCACAATAAGCGCATCGTCGATTGCCTCCGGCAGGCGCGCGAGCCGGATATCGCGCTGATGACGTTTCTCGTGGTCGAGGGTCTGCGCTGCCTGCAGATTTTCGACGCCAATCCAATCAGTGAGCAGGAAACGCATCGCATCTTCGCGACGCTCTCCGAGATCCTGGCCGCGACGCCGGGCACGGACGGGCTCGCGCCATCCGTGCCGCCCCGAGCTTAGGCTGCGATCACCTTCAGGCGTGTGCCGTCATGGCCGACGACCCGCACCAGCGTGCCGACCGGAAGGTCAGGCCCTTCGACGCCCCAGCTTGAATCGTCGACGCGGATGCGCCCCTGTCCGTCGTGGATGGCCTCGTTCAGCACGAATGTCCGGCCGATCAGGCGCGCAGCGCGGTCGTTGAGACGGAGATCGTCCTCGGCGTCGGCGCGGCGGATCGCCAGGCGGCGTGCGATCCCGACGAACACGACCGCCAGCACGACGAAGATCACCGCCGCCAGCTGCCAGGGTATCACAATGGCGAGCGACAGCAGCCCGACCGCGATCGCGGCGAGGCCGAACCACATCAGGAACGCGCCGGGAGCAAAGAGCTCGAGGGCGAGCAGCACCAGTCCGATGATCACCCAGTTCCAGGCGCCGAGCGCGGCGAGCCAGGCGTTCATCTCAGCTGCCATCGCCGGTGCGCGGAACTGACGGGCTGCGCCGCGGCTGGCTGCGCGAGGTAGCGGCCTCGCCGCCAAAGGCCTCTCGGGCGATCTCGGCGATGCCGCCGATCGAGCCGAGCAGCGCGCCGGCCTCGACCGGCATCATCAGAACTTTCTGGTTCGGCGCCGAGGCGAGCGCCTCGATCGCCTTGGTGTAGCCCTGCGCCACGAAATAGTTGATCGCCTGGACATCGCCGGCGGCGATGGCGCGGCTGACGAGCTCGGTCGCCTTGGCCTCGGCCTCGGCAGCGCGCTCGCGCGCTTCGGCGTCGCGGAAGGCGGCTTCGCGGCGGCCCTCGGCCTGCAGGATCTGCGCCTGTTTCTCGCCCTCGGCCCGCAGGATCGCCGACTGGCGCAGGCCCTCGGCTTCAAGGATCTGGGCGCGTTTCTCGCGCTCGGCCTTCATCTGGCGGCCCATCGATGAAATGAGATCGGCCGGAGGCACGATGTCCTTGATCTCGATGCGGGTGATCTTGATGCCCCATGAGGCGGCGGCGCTGTCCACGACACGCAGAAGGCGGTCATTGATCTCGTCGCGATGCGAGAGCAACTGGTCGAGGTCCATCGAGCCCATGACCGTGCGCACATTGGTCATGGTCAGGTTCAACAGCGCGTTCTCGAGACCCTGCACCTCATAGGCGGCGCGCGCCGCATCGAGCACCTGGTAGAAGGTGACGCCATCGACGCTGACGGTCGCGTTGTCCTTGGTGATGATTTCCTGCGTCGGAACGTCCAGCACCTGTTCCATCATGTTCATCTTCGCGCCGACGCGGTCGATGAAGGGAACGATCAGGTTAAGGCCCGGCTTCAGCGTGCGCGTATAGCGGCCGAAACGCTCGATCGTGTAGTTGAAGCCTTGCGGCACGGTCTTGATGCCGGCCGCCAGTACCAGGACGACGAGGACGACCAACACGAGAATGGTCGCGTTGAAACCCAGAAAGTCCATGTCGCGCCTCCACTTTGCCGGGTCGAGCTTTACGAGTTTCGCGGCAGGGAGGCAATCGACACAAAAAAATGGGAACGGCCTGTGGCCGTCCCCGCGTTCAGATGTTGAGGTCTGGCCGCTCAGAGGTAGCGGTTGACGACGCCTTCAAGGAATTCCTGGCGGCCCGAGCGCGGCTGCGGGTCGGCCATCGAGAGCGCGCGATCGGCAACCTCGTCGAGGCTCTTCTCGCCAGCAAGAATGCTCTTGCTCTCGGCGCTGTCCCAGCCGGCATAACGCGCGGCCAGCGGGCCTTCGAGACCCTTTTCCTCGAGCATGCGGGCCGCGCCGATCAGCGCGCGGGCGCAGGCGTCCATCGAGGCGACATGACCGATCAGCAGATCATCAGGGTCGATCGACTGGCGGCGGATCTTGGCGTCGAAATTGAGCCCACCGGTGGTGAAGCCGCCGCCCTTCAGGAACTCATGGAAGACGGGCACGAGTTCGCCGACATCCATCGCGAACTGATCGGTATCCCAGCCGAGCAGATTATCGCCACGGTTGATATCGAGCGAGCCGAAGATGCCGAGCGCGAAGGCCAGCATCACCTCGTGATGGAACGAGTGGCCGGCGAGGATCGCGTGGTTCTGCTCGAGATTGAGCTTCACTTCCTTGGCGAGGCCGTAGCGCTCCAGGAACCCGTACACCGTCGCGGTGTCGTAGTCGTACTGGTGCTTGGTCGGCTCCTTCGGCTTCGGCTCGATCAGGATCGGGCCCTTGAAGCCGATCTTGTGCTTGTGCTCGACCAGCATGTTGAGGAAGCGGCCGAGTTGGTCCAGCTCGCGCTTCATGTCGGTGTTGAGCAGCGTCTCATAGCCTTCGCGGCCGCCCCAGCAGACATAGTTGGCGCCGCCGAGCTTGTGCGTTGCCTCGATCGCCGCGCGCACCTGGCCGACCGCATAGGTGAAGACGTCGGGATTGGGATTGGTCGCGGCGCCGGCCATGTAGCGGCGATGCGAGAAGAGATTGGCCGTGCCCCAGAGCAGGCGGACCTTCTCGGTCTCCATCTTCTTCGCGAAGATGTCGGTGATCGCCTTCAGATTGTCGACCGACTCGGCGAGCGTTGCGCCCTCGGGTGCGACGTCGACATCGTGGAAGGCGAAGAAGGGTACATCGAGCAGGCGGAACATGTCGAAGGCGACATCCGCCTTCTGCTTCGCCAGCGTCAGCGGGTCGCTGCCATGCATCCAGGGGCGCATGAACGTCTCGCCGCCGAAGGGATCGCCACCCGGCCACGTGAACGAGTGCCAATAGGCGACCGAAAAGCGCAGGTGATCCTCAAGGCGCTTGCCGAAGACAACCCGATCCTTGTCGTACCAGCGGAAGGCCAGCGGAGAGGTTGCATCCGGGCCTTCGAACGTGATGGTGTCCTTCTGGGTGAAGAACGGAGCCATGGGCATTTCCTCCTCAGTTAAGCAATGGCACCTCGATAGGAGAGGCGCTCAAAACGAATGGCCGAGCGGGAGCCTCTCAACGGATGAGGGGCGCACGTCATGGAGCAAGCGACTTTGAGGAATGAGATATTTGATTTGATAATCAAATAAATAAAGTCAATCAAAGGCCACTTTGCCTGAGGCTCGACGCCTGCTGGTGGTGGTATACGATCGCGATTTGCGGTACGCAACTCAAAAATGGAAGCGTGGCGGCGGGCTGTCGGGTGATGGCGCGCGGCGCGGCAGGAGGAGAAAGAGATGTTCGTCGGGATCGACATAGGGACGTCCAGCGTCAAGACCGTGCTGATGTCAGGCGATGGCGCGGTCATCGGATCGGAATCGCGCCCCCTGACGGTTCAGCGCCCTGAGCCTGGCTGGTCCGAGCAGGATCCGGAAAGCTGGTGGACCGCGACGCTCGAAACCATGGACGCCCTTGCGGCGGCCTTCCCGGCTGAGATGGCGGCGACGCAGGGCATCGCGCTTTCGGGCCAGATGCATGGCGCCACGCTATTGGACGAAAACGGCGCCGTGCTGCGGCCCTGCATTCTCTGGAATGACGGGCGCGCGGCAGCCGAATGCGCCGAACTCGAGGCGGCATGCCCCGAACTGCACGCCATCACCGGCAATCTCGCCATGCCTGGCTTTACGGCGCCGAAGCTCATCTGGGTGCGCAAGCACGAGCCGGAGATCTTCGCCCGCACCCGGAGCGTCCTGCTGCCGAAGGCCTATGTCCGTTACCGGATGACCGGCGAGATGGTGGACGAGATGTCCGATGCGTCCGGCACGCTCTGGCTCGATGTCGGCAAGCGCGACTGGTCGGATACAGTGCTCGCGGCGACTGGCGTTGATCGCAGCTTCATGCCGCGCCTCGTCGAAGGGTCGCAGTCGGGCGGGCCGCTTGATGCAGGCCTTGCCAAGCGTTGGGGCATGGCGACGCCGCCGGTCGTGGCCGGCGGGGCGGGCGACAATGCCGCCGCGGCGGTCGGGCTCGGTGCGATCGCAGCCGGCTCGGCATTCCTTTCGCTCGGCACATCGGGCGTTCTGTGGGTCACGACCGACCGCTTCCTGCCCAATCCGGCCTCGGCGGTGCACGCTTTCTGCCACGCCATCCCCGAAACCTGGCACCAGATGGGCGTCATGCTCTCGGCCGCCTCGGCGCTCTCGTGGTATTCGAACCTCGTTGGCGTCAAGGAGGGCGAATTGCTCGCCGCGCTCGGCGAAACGGTCGCTGCCCCGGCGCCGGTGCTGTTCCTGCCCTATCTCTCGGGCGAGCGGACGCCGCATAACGATGTCGGCGCGCGCGGCGCGTTCATCGGCCTCGCGCATGAGCATGATCGCGCGGTGCTGACGCAGGCTGTGCTCGAAGGCGTCGCCTTCGCGACCCGAAGCTGTCAGGCGGTGCTCGAAGCGGCCGGCAGCAATGTCGCCGAGATCGATCTCGTCGGCGGCGGTTCGCGCTCGGCGCTCTGGGCCTCGATCATGGCGAATGTGCTCGGCATCCCGGTTCACACCGTCGAGGACGGCGAGATCGGCGGCGCCTTCGGCGCGGCGCGGCTGGCCCGGATCGCGGCAACCGGTCTCTCGCCGCGCGAGGTCTGCCCGCCGCCGAAGCGGCTCAGGACCTTCACGCCGGATCCGGCTCTCAAGGCCGCCTATGAGGCGCGCTATGCGCTCTGGCAGCGCTATTATCCGCTGATGAAGGAAGCGGCGGCCAGCTGAGCTGCTTGCGGTTCAGATCCAGCCCGCCAGTTCGCGGCGGACGAGATGTTCGAAGAGGGCGATGCTCTCTTCGCTGTCATTGAGACAGGGCAGGGCGGCAAAATGCTCGCCGCCATGCTCATGGAAGATCTCGCCATTCTGCATGGCGATCTCTTCCAGCGTCTCGACGCAGTCGGCGGCGAAGCCGGGACTGATCACGGCGAGCCGCTTGACGCCACTCTTCGCCAGCGCCTCCACCGTGACGTCCGTATAGGGCTGCAGCCATTCCGCACGTCCAAAGCGTGACTGGAAGGTGAGCTTCAACTTGTCCTTCGCCCAGCCGAGCCGATCGCGCAGCAGCCGCGCCGTCTTCTGGCAATGGCAGTGATAGGGATCTCCCTTGTCGAGATATTCCTTCGGCAGGCCGTGGAACGAGGCGAGCACCAGTTCCGGCTCGAAATCGAGCGCCGCGATCGACTTCTCCATCGAGCGCGCCAGCGCGTCGATATAGACCGGATCGTCGTGATAGGGCGGCAGCGTGCGGATCGCCGGCTGCCAGCGCATGGCTTTCAGCACCTCGAAAGCCTTGTCGTTGACCGTCGCGGTCGTCGAGGCGGCATATTGCGGATAGAGCGGCGCGATCAGGATACGCTCGCAGCCCGCTTCCTTCATCGCGGTCAGCCGCTCGGGAATCGAGGGCGTGCCGTAGCGCATCGCCCAGTCGACGAGGATGCGCTCGTCGTCGGCAAAGCGTGGTGCGAGCTTTTCCGCCTGCGCCCGCGTGATGGTGCGCAGCGGGGATTCGTTGCGTTCCTTGTTCCAGATCGACGCATAGGCGTGGCCGGACTTCTTCGGCCGGAAGCTCAGGATGACGAGGTTGAGGATCGGCCACCAGATCAGCTTCGGCACCTCGATCACGCGCCGGTCCGACAGGAATTCCTTCAGATAGCGGCGCATCGACCAATAGTCGGTGGCATCGGGCGTGCCGAGATTGACGAGCAGCACGCCGATGCGGCCCCGCGCCACCGGCGGATGGCCGGGCGGCAGGGCGGAAAGTTCGGTCGGTGCGGCGGTCATGGAGCTCTCGTCTTCCTGATCGTTGGTTCGCGGCAGAGAATAGGGTTCCGCAGGCGCTTCTCAAACCCCGGAGCGCGCACCGGCCAAAATGCCGCCGCGGTCGTTTGGGCGTGACAGGGCGCGGCGCGATTGACACATTGGCTGCTTAAGATGCGCCCGCTCATCCCCGCCCCCGTTCCAGGAGCATCCGATGCCCGTCATTTCCCGTGCCAATGCCGACCGTTTTCGCACCCGGCTTCTGCGCACCGCCGCCGCGCTGCTGATCGCCGGCCTGTTGCCAGCGGCGGCACTCGCCGACACGGTGACGCTGCGCTTCGTGCAGACCAACGACATCGATCGCATGCAGGACGAAAAGGGGCGCGGCGGTTTTGCCCGCGTTGCGGCCGTCGTCGCGGCCGAGCGCGCAAAGGGGCCGACCTTCTTCGTGCATTCGGGCGATACGCTGTCGCCCTCGCTGCTGTCCGGCATCGACAAGGGCGCGCATATCATCGACATCCTCAATCAGATCGGCGTCGATGCCATGACGCCGGGCAATCACGAGTTCGATTTCGGCAAGGCGAATTTCGAGACGCAGATTGCCGCCGCCAAATTCCCGGTCGTGACATCAAACATGCGCGAGCCGGATGGCCGCCAGCCGCCGAACACGCTCGATACTAAAATGGTCGAGGTCGATGGCATCAAGCTCGGCTTCTATGGTCTGACGACGGAGGATACGCCGGTCGTCTCCAGCCCCGGCGACATGGTGTTCAATTCTTCGATCGAAACAGGCAAGGCGCGCGCCAAGGCGCTGCGCGAGGCCGGCGCCGACCTGGTCATCGCCGTCGTGCACACGCCGCTCTCCGTCGACATGGCGCTGACGCGCGCCCATGCCGCCGATCTCGTGCTGTCGGGCCATGACGAACATCTCCTCGCCTTCTATGACGGCAAGACGGTGCTGACCGAGTCCGGTTCGCAGGGCGACAGCGTCGTCGTCACCACCGTCAAGCTCGACAAGACCGAGAAGGACGGCAAGACGAGCGTCACCTGGACGCCGCATTTCGATATCGTCGATACGGCCGACGTCACGCCCGATCCCAAGATCGCGGCGGTGGTAAAGGGCTATCAGGACAAGCTCGATGAGGCCTTGAAGGTCGATATCGGCACCACCGAGACACCGCTCGACAGCCGCCGCGCCACCGTGCGCGAGGAAGAGGCTGCAATCGGCAATCTCTTCGCCGATGCGATGCGTGCGGCCGTCGGCGCCGATGTCGCGATCACCAATGGCGGCGGCATCCGCGCCGATCGCGAATATCCGGTCGGAACCGTGCTGACGCGCGCCGATGTCTTCGCGGAACTGCCGTTCGGCAACAAGACGGTGAAGCTCGAGGTCTCCGGCGCGACGCTGAAGGACGCACTCACCAACGGCTTCAGCCAGGCAGACATGGGCGCCGGCCGTTTCCCGCAGATCTCCGGCATGACGGTCGACGTCGATCTCTCCAAGCGGCCGAGCGACCGCGTGCTTTCCGTGACCGTCGACGGCAAGCCGCTCGATCCGGCCGCGACCTATACGCTTGCCACCAATGATTTCATGGCCGGCGGCGGCGACGGCTATGCGGTGTTCCGCGATGCCAAGGTTCTGCTCGGGCCGGTCGATGCCCAGCTCATGGCGAGCCAGGTCATCGATTATGTCGCGGCGAAAAAGACGATCGCGCCGAAGGTCGAGGGGCGCATCGTCGAGAAATAGGCCGAAACCGTCGCATCCGGCCGGTGAATTGGCTGGATGCGACGGATCGATCGGTCATGCGGCGCGGGCGGGACCGGTGCCGGCGCCGGTCGTCGTGATCGCCGTGTCGATCGCCGTGAAGTCTGCGTCGTCGAGCGTCAGCGTCGCTGCGCCGATCCAGCCATCGATCTGCTGCGGCGCGCGGGCGCCGACGATGGTGGCCGTCAGGCCCGGCCAGGCGAGGGCCCAGGCCAGCGCGACAGACCCGACGGTGGCGCCATGCTTGTCGGCGATCGGCCGCAGCGCCTCGACGAGGGCGAGGTTCTTCTTCAGCGTCTCGCCCGTGAACTGACCGTCCTTCTTGCGCCAGTCATTGTCGGGAAGCTTGGCCGCCCGCTCTTCCGAGAAGGTGCCGGTCAGAAGGCCGGCCTGCATCGGGCTATAGACGATCGTGCCGGTGCCATGCGCCTTGCACCAGGGCAGGATTGCCGCGCCGACATCGCGGCGGATCATCGAGAAGGGTGGTTGCAGCGTCTCGACATGGCCGAGTGCCTCGCAGGTTTCGAGCTGCGTCTCGTCATGGTTGGACAGGCCGACATGCAGCACCTTGCCCGCCTGCTTGAGGTCGAGCAGGGCCTGCCAATATTCCTCGATCGGCGCATCGGGCGCCGGCCAATGCATCTGGTAGAGATCGATGACCTCGACATCGAGGCGCTTCAGCGACAGCTCGACCTCCTGGCGGATGCTGTCTCGCTTGCCGGAGCGGCGGACATTGGTGCGGTCACGGTCTTCCGGCGGCCAGATGAGGCCGCATTTGGTGAAGACATAGGGCCGCTCGGACTTCGGAATGTCCTTCAGCGCGGCCGCGACGACTTCCTCGGAGTGACCAAGACCGTAGATGGCGGCCGTGTCGATCCAGTTCACGCCGGCCGAGACTGCATGGCGAATGGCGGCGATCGAGGCGCTGTCGTCCTGCGGGCCCCAGGCATCGCCGCCGATGGCCCAGGCGCCGAAACCGACGGGCGTGATGTCGAGGCCAGTCTTGCCGAGCGGGCGTGTGGGAAGCGTCGTCTTGGGCATTGGGAATCTCCGGGGGACTGTCGGCGCGCATGATCGGCAAGCGCCATTGATCTTTCCAATAGAAATCTGAGCTGATATTCAGCAAGGCCAAGGATCAATCCGCAGAAGCCGGCCGCGTTCCGCCACCGACCTCTGGCACGCCGGGAGTTCAGCGATGGATCTGCGCCAGCTCGAGCATTTCGTCGCCGTCGCCGAGGATCAGCATTTCACGCGCGCCGCGCAACGGCTCAACATCGTGCAGTCGGGGCTCTCGGCCTCGATCCGCGCGCTTGAGGCACAGCTTGGAACGGTTCTTTTCCGCCGCTCGACGCGCCGTGTCGATCTGACGACAGCCGGAACGGTGTTTCTCACCCATGCCAAGCGGGTGCTGGCGACGGCGCGCGAGGCGCGGCAGGCGCTCGCCGATGTCGAGGGGCTCGTGCGCGGCAGTCTTTCGATCGGCCTCGTGCAGTCGCCGGCGCCGTTCATCGATCTTCCGGACCTGCTCGCCCGCTTTCATGCGGCCCACCCTTCGATCGAAATCCATCTCTGCCAGGCTGGATCCGAACACATGACGGCGAAGCTGCGTGACGGCCGGGTCGATCTCGCCTTCGTGCCGTTCTTCGGCGAGCCTCTCGAAGGCATGGCGGCGCGGATCGTGGCCTGCGAAGAGATGGTGCTGGTCGCGGCGGAGGGGCATCCGCTGGCGCGGCGCCGCAATCTCCGCATCGCCGATCTCGCCGGCGCGACCTTCGTTGATTTCCAGGCCGACTGGTCGACGCGGCGGCTGGTCGATATGGCGTTCGCGGAGGCCGGCGTCGCGCGGCGCATCGCTTTCGAGGTCAACGATCTCGCGACGCTGCTGGACCTCGTGGCGCGCGGGCTCGGCATCGCCCTGATGCCGCAGGCGGTCGCCGCGGCGCGCGCGGCCGAGACGGGGAAGCTGCCGATCGCCATTGCCGAACTGCCCGGCGAGTCGATCTGCTGGGAACTGGCGCTGATGCATGTTGCCAGCGAGCATAAGGACGGGCCGTCCAATGCCGCCGCGCGCGCCTTCCTGGCTCTCGTGCCTCAGCCCGAGGATGATGACGGGCCGATGGAGGAAGATTCGAACGCCGTTTCCGAACGTGTGCCTGTTGCAGATATGGCGTAATTTCGCCAATTCTTTCTGCGCGATAGAGATCGCATCGCCTTCGAGCCATCAGAGACCGTCATGACCCAGTCGCCCCAGCTCACGCCGCTCGTCGCCGTCACGGCAGACGTCAAGGATGTCGAGAACTATCGTTGGCACGCGGCGGCCGAGACCTATGTGAAGGCGGTGACGGTCGGCCTTGCCGGCATTCCCGTGATCGTCCCCTCGCTCGGCGACGGGCTCGACATCGAGCGGCTGCTCGAGCGGATCGATGGTGTGCTGGTCACCGGCAGCCGATCGAATGTCCATCCGCCGCTCTATGGCGCCGCGGCGGACGTCGCGTCCGAGCCCTATGATCATGCCCGCGATGCCACGACGCTGCCGCTCATTCGCGCCGCGATCCGCCATGGCGTGCCGCTCCTTGCCATTTGCCGGGGCTTTCAGGAGCTGAATGTCGCGCTCGGCGGCACGTTGATCTCGGAAGTTCAGGAGCTGCCGGGGCGGCATGATCACCGCGCGCCGGTCTCGGACGATCAGGCGGAGCGCTTCGCCATCCGCCAGGACGTCGTCATCACCACGGGCGGCTGTCTCGGCCGCATCGTCGAGGCCGACGCGTTCAAGGTCAACTCGCTGCATCGGCAGGCGGTGGGCATGCTTGCCGACGGGCTGACCGTCGAGGCGGTCGCCCCTGACGGCACCATCGAGGCGGTGAGCGTTACAGGTGCGGCGGGCTTCGCGGTCGGCGTGCAATGGCATCCGGAATATTGGGTCGCGACCGACGCGCCGTCCGGGCGGCTTTTCCGCGCCTTCGGCGACGCGATGCGCACGCGCATGCAGGCGCGCGGCGGCTACAAGGTCGCTGCCGAGTAGTTTCAGCCGCTCGCGAGCGCCCCGCCGAGCATCGCGAGGCCGAAGAGCAGGATGCCGCCGGCCGCGGCGAGTTCGAAGCCCCGCAACACGCGATTGGCCAAGGCCGAGCGGCCGTTGCCGGTGAACCGCACCGCGATGTCCTTGGCCTTCACGGCGAGAATCGCGAGCGCCGAGACCGTGGCGCCGGTGCCGAGCGACATCGCCAGCACCGAGAGGATGCCGGCCCACCAGAGCTGCTGCGCCAGGGCGAAGACGAGCACGATCACCGCGCCGGAGCAGGGCCTGATCCCGACTGCGAAGACGGCCGCGAGGCCGCTTCTGAAGGTCAGCGGCATGGTCAGCGTCGCCGGGTCGGGGATATGCGCGTGGCCGCAATCGCAGCTGAGATCGACGCTGGCGGTGGCCGATGTTGCGGAAAAGCCGCCATAGGCGAGACGCGGCTGACCGAGCGTCGCGGCGCTGAACCGCGCCGGCGCGGCGGTCATGTCCCGCTGACCGATCCCGCTCCGGTCGAGCCCGAGCCGGCCGTGGCCGTGGATGGCGCAGGAGGCGTCATGGACATGTGCTCCTGTCGCGGCAGCCGAGCCGCTGCCATGCTCATGCCGCCCGACGGTCTTCGACCAGAGCAGCCAGACACCGCAGAGTGCGATCATCGCGTAGCTGGCGATCTCCAGAGCATCGGTGGCGCGCGTCATGGTGACGGCGGTGACCTTGAGCAGGATCGTCCCGATGCCGACGACGACGATCGCCGTCAATCCCTGGACGAAGCCCGACGCGAAGGAGATGGCGATGCCGCGCTTCAGCGTATCGCCCGTCGCCAGCAGATAGGAGGCGATGACCGCCTTGCCATGGCCGGGTCCGACGGCGTGGAAAACGCCATAGGCGAAGGAAAGACCGATCAGGAACCAGGCGGCATGGCTGCTTTGCGACAGTTCCGACAAGGCGCCGGTCAGGGCCCGGTAGAAGCTCGATTGCTCGGCGGCGATCCAGACGAAGAAGCCGCGGAACGGACCTGCCCAGCCGACCGCGCCGCCGCCATCCGGCGTCGCGATGCCGAACGGGCTGCTGGCGGCGAAGGACTTGGCCGGTGCGAGCAGCAGGGCCGCGAGGAGGGCAGCAGCACGTTTCATGAGCAACCAATCGTGATCAGCGTCGCAAGACCCGAGGCGGCGTCGGCGAGTTCCTGCGGCAGGTCGTGCTGGTCGGCGGGGATCGCGGCGAGTTGGGCCATCGTGGCGTCGTCGAGCTCATGCGGCGGGCGAACGCTCGCCTTGCACCCGGCCGGCGCGCCGGTGAGCGCAATCTCATGGTTCTTCACGAAGCTGAAGGCCACGAAATATTCCGGGTCGAACACTTCGAGCGTTGCGTGCGCGCCGGGCGCGATCGGCGTCCTGATCGGCAGCGTATAGAAGAGGGTCAGCCGGCCACCGTGAAAAGCGAGCCAGTATTCGCTCGGAAAGTCCACGGAGACGTGCTTGTTGCCGACCTTCAGATTTGTGAAGTATCGGTATTCCTTGAGGGAATCGACATTGACCTTGGCAAGCGGCTGCAGCTCGTCGTCGGAAAGCTTGCCGTCGCCATTCGCATCGAGGCCCTGCACCGCAAAGGCGGTAAAGGCTTCGTCGAATTGCCAGCTATGCCGGATCGCCGTCATCTTGCCGGTCGCGTCGAAGACGATTTCCTCGCGGGCATCGACGAAGACATGCGGATGAGCGCTGGCGGTCGCCATTCCAGCCGAGAGAAGCGCGACAGCGAGCAGAAGACGGCGTCTGAGCATGAATCGTTCCGGAAACGGCGAACGGGAAGACTTCGCCCGACAACTGCGGCCAGATCGTGTCGGACCGGTCAGCAGCCACCCGGGGGCGGGGCTTTGCCGTCAAACCAGCGCACGAGAAAATCGATGAAGGCCCGCACCTTGCCGGAGAGATGGCGGCGATGCGGATAGACGGCGTGGATCGCGACCGCCGAGGTCTCGAACGGCTCCAGCACGGCAACGAGCCGGCCACTTTCAATGTCGTCACGCACGACAAGGTAGGGCACCATGAGGAAGCCGAGACCGGCGAGCGCTGCCTGACGGCCAACGCTCGGGCTGTTGATCTCGACGCGGCCCTTGACCGGGATCGTCACGCGCTCGCCTTCGACCATGAAAGGCCAATGGCCGCGATTGACGTTCCAGTCGATGATGCAGGGTCGGTCGAGCAGGTCGATCGGGTATTCCGGCAGGCCGTATTTCTCGATCACCTCGGGCGAGGCGCAGCATACGATGCGGAACGCCGAGAGGCGCCGGGCGATGAGGCTCGAATCGCCGAGCGAGGAGATGCGGATGGCGACGTCGAAACCCTCGTCGACCAGATCGACGAAGCGGTCCTCGAGATGCAGCTCGAGGCTGATGTCCGGCTCCTCCATCACGAAATCCATGATGGCGCGACCGAGTTCGCCGTCGCCGAAGGTGCGCGGCGCGCTGACTTTCAGGCGTCCGCGTGCGGCGGCATGGGCATCGCCGACCGAGGTCTGCAGATCGTCGATGCGCTGCAGGATTTCCGTCGCGTCGCGGGCATAGGTCTGGCCGACTTCGGTCAGTGAGAGCGTCCGCGTCGTGCGGTTCAGGAGGCGAGCGCCGAGTTCGTCCTCCAGTTCGCGCACATATTTCGAGATCAGGGCCTTCGATCGTCCCATCTTGCGCGCGGCGGCCGAGAAGCCTCCGGCTTCGACAACTTCGACGAAGGTGCGCATCCGCGTCAGCGTATCCATGGGATCAGCCTGCCATGATGCGGCGGGCGAGGTCGATCAGCGCCTGGTCGCGGCCGGCGGGCGCCACGAGCGAGACGCCGAGCGGGCAGCCTTCATGCTCGGCAAGCGGCAGGCTGATCTGCGGCAGCCCGGCAAGGCCGGCGGAGCAGAGCATTGACAGCGCGCGGTTGCGATAGGAATCGAGCACCTCGCCTTCGAGCCCGCGGAGCGGGGCGATGCCCGGCGTCGTGGGAATGGCGAGCACCGTGTCGTCACCGAGCAGCGCGGTCAGCCTTTCGCGGACCTGGCGGCGCCGGGCGCCGGCGCTCGCATAGTCGTCGTCGGCGACATGGCTCGCCCACTCGAAGCGTTCGCGGACGCCCGGCCCGAAATGCGGGTTGTTGGCCTCGATCCAGGCGCCATGGGCCTGCCAGGCCTCATAGGCCTGGATCGTGCGGAAGATCATTCGCCAGGATGCGAGACCCTCCTGCGCGACGATCACCGCGCCGGCGGGCTCCAGATGCGCCGCGATGCGCGGTGTCGCCGATCGTACCGCAGCCTCTTCGAGATCGCCGAGCAGCAAAGCGTGGATGTCGTCGCCGACGATGAAGCGCGTCAGCGGCGTGTCAGTCGCGTCGGGACCAAGCAGCACGTTGCCGACCCGCGCAAAGGTCTCGGCATCGCGGGCAAACCAGCCAACGGTGTCGAAGGAGTGGGCCAGCGGAAACACGTTTGAGATGTCGATGCGGCCGAAGGTCGGCCGCAGGCCGATGAGGCCGTTATAGGACGCCGGCGCGCGGACGGAGCCGCCGGTATCGGAACCGAGGGCAATGTCGGCGAGGCCGGCGGAAACGGCCGCGGCCGAGCCCGAGGACGAGCCGCCCGGAATGCGGCCGGGAGCGCGGACATTGATCGGGGTGCCGTAATGCGCGTTTTCGCCATTCATCGAATAGGCGAACTCATCGGTATGCGTCTTGCCGACGAAGGTGGCGCCGGCATCGAGCAGTGCCTGGACGGCGGGCGCATTCGCTTTCTTGACCGCACTTTGCTGGCGAACCAGCGGGTGGCCGGCACCGGTTGGATAGCCGGCGACGTCATAGAGATCCTTGACCGCCAGCCTCAGCCCCGCGAGAGGCCCCGTCTTGGCCGACTCGACCGCAATCGCGTCGTAGTCAACGAAGGCATCGACCGGATCGGTGGCACTTGGCATCAGGATACGCTCGCTCGGCTGGAGGACATCGGCGTCGCCGCCGATGGTTGGTTTCATAGCCTTATTTGCAGAGGTGCGCCAATTCTCGTGCCGGCTCAGATCACGCCGTCACGGCTGCACCGTCCGAGCGCGGGTCCGATGCACCGAAGAGACGGCCATCCTTGCGGCGGACGATCGCGCCGGCATGACCCATCACGTCGGAATAGGCTTCGTCGATCACCTCGACCTCATGGCCGGCGCGCTGAAGCGCGATGACGAGATCGGGATCGAAGCGGTTTTCGAGGCGCAGATTGGTGGCGTCCGAGCCCCAGGTTCTTCCAAGCAGCCAGCGTGGCGCATCGATGGCCGCCGCGAGGTCCATGCCGAAACGCGCATAGCGGGTGAAGACGGCGCCCTGCGTCTGCGGCTGGCCTTCGCCGCCCATGGTGCCATAGCTCATGATGCGGCCATCGTCGAAGCGCGCCATCGCCGGATTGAGAGTATGGAAGGGCTTGCGGCCAGGCTCGAGCGGATTGACCGCGCCCGGATCGAGCGAGAAACTCGAGCCGCGGTTCTGCCAGGTGATGCCGGTCTGCGGCAGGACACAACCGGAGCCGAATTCGAAGAAGATCGACTGGATATAGGAGACGGCGAGGCCGTTCGCGTCGATCGCCCCGAGCCAGACCGTATCGCCCTTCTGTGCGACCGGTGGCCAAGGCAGGGCGCGCTTCATATCAACCGCTGCTGCCTCGCGTTCCAGCGCGCGGGGGCTGAGATGCACGGAGACGTCGCCGGCGAAGAGCGGGTCGGTCACCGCGCGGTCGCGGATCATGAAGGCGCGCTTCGTCGCCTCGACGAGGCCGTGCACATGGTCGAACGTCTCACCACGCTTGACCCCGAGCCGCTCGAATATGCCGAGAATGATCAGCGAAGCGAGGCCCTGCGTTGGCGGCGGGGCGTTGTAGACGGTCGCATCGCCAAGGCGGACCGAAAGCGGCGAGCGGAAGCGCGCTTCGTGGCGGGCCAGATCATCCCGCGTCACCGGCGCGCCGATGCGCTCGAGATCATCGGCGATGACCTGCGCGACGTCGCCTCGGTAGAAATCGGGAAAGCCGGCATGGGCGAGCTGGTCGAGCGTCTCGGCAAGGTGCGGCTGGCGGATAATGTCGCCAAGCGCCGGCGCTTCGCCGTCCTTGAGGAAGACGTCCGAGAAGCCGGGGGCTTCGGCGAGGGCGTCGCGATGCACCTTGGAGAGATGCGCCTGCGACCGCGTCACCGCGATGCCGTCCTTGGCCCTTGCAATGGCGTCGGCCAGCAGCGTGCGCCGGTCGATTGCGCCGCCGAAGCTTTGCGAGAGCTGGAAAGCGAGGTCCCAGCCCGAGACAGCGCCGGCAACTGTCACCGCCGCATCGGGGCCGCGTACGGGAATGCGCTCGTGACCCTTGTCGTGATAGGCGCGGATGGTTGCCTTCGCGCCCGCCCCGCCACAGGCCTCGATATAGCGCGGTTCCTTGCCCGGCTCGCGGATCAGCCAGAAGCCATCGCCGCCGATCGCATTCATATGCGGATAGACGACGGCGATGGTGGCCGCGGTGGCGATCATTGCCTCGATGGCATTGCCGCCGGCTCTGAGGATTTCGGCGCCGGCCTCCGCAGCCGCCTTGTGCGGCGCCACCACCATGCCCTTTTCGCCGACCACCGTTTCGCTCATGCCGCTCTCCCGTTTCCGTGTCCTCGTGCTTAAGCGAAAGCGAGGCCGCTCAAAAGGGCGAATCAGCACGCTGCATGCCGATCGGGCAGGCGCCGCCCAACAAAGCGGCGGGGCGTGAATCCCGTGTGTTCCGGCGGGAAATGCGACGGTTTCGTGTCACGCACGGGGCGATTTCGAGTGTTTTCGCGGGTGGGCCGGTCGCATATGCAATTTTCTGGTCGCGAGCCCAAAAACCGCTTGAATGCGACGGTCGATCATCATACCTACGCCTTGCCCAATTATCGCACGTGCCTGTGGTTGCGTGCCGACCGGTGGGGCTCCGGACAAGAGGCCGGGGCGACGCCCATGTGGATCCCGAAAGGGCCACGAAGGAGTCCAGGAGTGATCCTGGAAAGGTCGGCAGCCGGAAAGCGAACCGGTGAACTCCGTCTCCGCGGAGGACGCGACTTGAAGCAACGACGTAGCGGGCTTTTTTGGTCTCTACCGGCTCTCCATCGGCCGTGGTCACTGAAGAGGCACTACATCCTTGCCGGGCGTGCGGATCGGGTCTTCCCGTTCCAAGCGACGGCGGCGCTCACGAAACTCGAGAGAGTTCCAGCCGCGACCGCCACCCGCGAAATCTGCCGGCTTAGCCGGCAAAACGGCGCTCTGTCAACGTTCCCACCGCGTCCATAGCGGTTGGCGCGAAGGCTCTGCTCCGCTTCGCCGTTTCGCAACGCTTAGTGGGCCTTCGCTCGGCCCTTGGGATCATGTCCATGACCGCTCGCATCATCGACTTCCTCAACACCCGACGTCCCGATGGCCCCTGCCTCGTGGTCGACCTCGATGTCGTGCGGGAAAATTTCCTGGCCTTCGCGCATGCGCTGCCCGACACCCGCATCTTCTATGCGGTGAAGGCCAATCCGGCGCCGGAAGTCCTGCGTCTGCTCGCCTCGCTCGGCTCGTGCTTCGATTGCGCCTCCGTGGCTGAAATCGACATGGCGCTGGCCGCTGGCGCGACGCCCGACCGCATCTCCTATGGCAACACGATCAAGAAGGAGCGCGACATCGCGGCTGCCTTCGCGCGTGGGATCGCCCTTTATTCGGTCGATTGCGAAGCCGAAGTCGAGAAGGTGGCGCGCGCCGCTCCCGGCATGCGCGTCTTCTGCCGCATCCTCTGCGATGGTGCCGGCGCCGAATGGCCGCTGTCGCGCAAGTTCGGCTGCGAGCCCGAAATGGCTGTCGACGTGCTCGAGCATGCGCAGCGCCTCGGCCTCGTCGCCTATGGCATCTCGTTCCATGTCGGCTCGCAGCAGGGCAACACAGAAGCCTGGGACGGCGCACTCGCGTCGGCCGCCGGCATCTTCGAGACGCTCGCAGAGCGTGGCATCCAGCTGTCGATGGTCAATCTCGGCGGCGGTTTCCCGACCCGCTACCTCAAGGAAGTTCCTGGCGTCGAGAGCTATGGCTCGTCGATCGACCAGGCCTTGAAGCGGCATTTCGGAAACCGCATCCCGGAGACGATCATCGAGCCGGGCCGCGGCATGGTCGGCAATGCCGGCATCATCAAGTCCGAGGTCGTGCTCATCTCGAAGAAGAGCGACCGCGAGGATGATCCGCGCTGGGTCTATCTCGACATCGGCAAGTTCGGCGGCCTCGCCGAGACGATGGACGAATCGATCCGCTACCCGATCCGCACGACGCATGACGGCGACGTCGTCGCGCCCTGCATCCTCGCCGGTCCGACCTGCGATTCGGCCGACGTGCTCTACGAGAAGACCCCGTACAACCTGCCGGTCACGCTTTCGATCGGCGACGAGGTCCTGATCGAGGGCACGGGCGCTTACACGACGACCTATTCGGCCGTCGCCTTCAACGGCTTCGAGCCGCTCGCCTCCTACGTGATCTGAAGGCATTCCATCATGGCTGTGATTGGCGCAGAGGCGCCGGCTGATGCCGGCGCCCGTGAAGTCCTGCTCGACCGCGCGATGGGTCCGGACCGCTTCCTGAAGAGCTCCGAACGCCTGCGCGAAGGCCGTCTTCCGGCCGCTGGCCTCGCTCTCGCTGCCCGCGACGGCGATGCGCTGGTCGGCACGGTGCGGCTGTGGAACGTTGCGGCCGGCGGCCGCGACGCGCTGCTGCTCGGTCCGCTCGCCGTGGCACCCGATCGCCAGAGCGAAGGCCTCGGCTCGAAGCTGATGCGCGCGGCGCTGAACCGCGCGGCGATGCTTGGCCACAAGGCCGTGATCCTCGTCGGCGACGCGGACTATTACAGCCGCTTCGGCTTTTCGGTCGCGCTCACCACGCGGCTGCTGATGCCGGGCCCGGTCGATCGCCGCCGCTTCATGGCGCTCGAATTCGCCGAGGGCGCTCTTTCGGGCGCCGCCGGCATGCTGGTCCCGACGGGCGATTTCGCGACTCCGTCGCTGGTCGGACCGGATTACGAGGTGCTGGAGCCGCTGCGTCTCGCAGCTTGACCTTCGCCGAAACGACAGAGCCCGGCCGTTCCCGCGAGGGAGCGGCCGGGCTTTTTTCATGAAGGTTCAGTTCGTCACAGAAGGACTGTAGGTTAGCCGCGTTCTGTTGGGTTGAATGAAGGAGAATGAGCAAATGGCGAGTTGGCCGGTCTATGGTCGTATCGATGGCCCCGTGGTCATTATCGGCTTCGGTTCGATCGGACGCGGCATCCTGCCATTGCTCCGGCGCCACTTCGCGCTCGACCGTGCACAGATCGTCGTTGTCGAACCAGGCGATGAGAATGCCGGGCTGCTCGCAACCTTCGGCGCGCGCCATGTCCGCGTCGCGCTGACGCGGGAAAACTATCGCGAGGTGCTGACGCCGCTGCTGACCGGCGGCGAGGGACAGGCGTTCTGCGTCAATCTCTCGGTCGACACGTCCTCGCTCGACATCATGAAGCTGACGCGCGAACTCGGCAGCCTCTACATCGATACGGTCATCGAGCCGTGGCCGGGCTTCTATTACGACCATAAGGCGGACCCGGCCTCGCGCTCCAACTATGCGCTGCGCGAGGAACTTTTGGCCGAGAAGCGCGCCCATCCGGGCGGGCCGACTGCGGTTTCGTGCTGCGGCGCCAATCCGGGCATGGTGTCCTGGTTCGTCAAGCATGCGCTGGTCGATGTCGCGCGCGATCTCGGCATCGATTTCGAGGAGCCGAAGAGCCGCCGCGAATGGGCCGCGCTGATGCGCGCAACCGGCGTCAAGGGTATCCACATCGCCGAGCGCGACACGCAGCGCTCGCGCAATCCGAAGCCGCTCGACACCTTCGTCAACACTTGGTCGGTTGACGGCTTCGTGTCGGAAGGCCTGCAGCCGGCGGAACTCGGCTGGGGCACGCATGAGAAATGGGTGCCCGATCATGCCCGCGCGCATGACACCGGCTCGGGCGCGGCGATTTTCCTGCTCGGCCCGGGCGCCGACACGCGCGTGCGCTCCTGGTGTCCGACGCCGGGACCGCAGCTCGGCTTCCTGGTGACGCATAACGAGGCCATCTCGATCGCCGATCACTTCACGGTGCGGGAGGAGGGCGAGGTCGTCTACCGGCCGACCTGCCATTACGCCTATCACCCGTCCAACGATGCGGTGCTGTCGCTGCATGAACTGTTCGGTCGGTCAGGCCAGCGCCAGGCCAAGCAGCACATCCTCTCGGAGGAGGAAATCATCGCCGGTCGCGACGAACTCGGCGTGCTGCTCTATGGCCACGCCAAGAACGCCTATTGGTATGGCTCGCGCCTGACGATCGACGAGGCGCGGCAGAATGCGCCGTACCAGAACGCCACCGGCATGCAGGTGACCTCGGCGGTCGTCGCGGGCATGGTCTGGGCGCTGGAGCATCCGGCCGCCGGCATCGTCGAAGCGGATGAGATGGACTATCACTTCTGCCTGCGCATCCAGCGGCCCTATCTCGGCACCGTCGAGGGCGTCTACACCGACTGGACGCCGCTGACCGATCGTCCGGGCTTCTTCCCCGAGGACATCGATACCAGCGATCCCTGGCAGTTCCGCAACGTATTGGTGCACGGGCTGGGGTAGGGAAAGAACCCCCTCTCCAACTCTCCCCCGCTTCGCGGGAGAGAGGGCGGGTCGTCCGGTTGCCTGAATGACGTACAACGATTGCCACCCCCTCTCCGCGTGAGCGGGGGAGGGACGCGGAGGGGGTTCTCCCTTACGCGACCTCCCGTCGCTCCTGACGCCGACGCCGCCTGAATGGCACGGCGGCGAGACGGCAGCAGGCGGCGAGGATATAGACGGCCACGAACCCTATTGCCGCTGTGACCGCGCCTGCCGTCGTCGTCGGAACCGCGGGCTCATAGGTCTGCCATGTCGCGTCGACCAATTCGCGATCCGGCGCCCTTACCACCGCCTCGACACGGCCAAGCGGGCCACTCGCCTCAAAAGCCGCCTGCTGGGCACTGAGGCGTTCATAGCGCTCGACGGAAGCCGCGGTGCTGGCACCGCGCAGTTGGACCAGCTTGGTATCGTCACTGAGGAGACTGGCGATCGCCCGCTCCCGATCGAGCCCGGCGGTCGCCGCATCCCGGTCGAAATCGGCGACGACGCGGCGTAGCTCGTCGACAGCGCCGCCGAGGCGCTGCCGATATTGCTGGGCGAACTCGGGCGCCTGCGAGGCGACGACGCCGCCGAGGACAGCGGCGGCGAGCAGTGCGGTCCGTCCGATCATTGAGGGCTCCCTGATGGAGGTTCAATGACCGCCGGCGTCATTGGCTCCTTCACGCGCTGCCATGCACGACCTTGCCGTTCATCAGCGTCAGATCGATCCGCGTGCTGGCAATGTCATGCACGTCGCCCTCGAAGATGTTCCGTTCGAGCACGAGGAGGTCGGCCATCTTGCCGGCCTCGATCGATCCGATCTTGTCTTCGAGGCGAATCTGCCGGGCCGCGCCCATCGTATTGGCATGAACAGCCTCGACGAGCGACAGCCGCTCGTCGAGCGGAGCCAGGATCGGCGCGTCCTTGTTGCCGATGAGCTGGCGGGTGACGGCGATCTGGATCGAATCGAGCGGCTTGTAGGTGGAGAAATAGCCGGCCGCCGGCCAGTCGGTGCCGAAGGAGATGGTGCCGCCGGCCTCAAGCGCCGACTTGGCCCGGTACATGACTTCGGCCCGCTCGCCGAGGCGCTGCTTCATGTTGATCAGCGTATCGGGATCGGCCGAGAACCAGTTGGCGGAGAACTGCGAGTTCACCCCGAGCTTCCCGAAGCGCGGCATGTCCTCGTCGGTCACATTGACCAGATGGGCGATGGTGTGCCGGCGCTCGCGCGGCGGATTGTCGGCGATCGCCTTCTCGATCGCATCGAGCCCCATGCGGGCCGTGCCGTCGCCGCAGGCATGGATGTGCACGTCATAGCCGGCGGCGTCGGTACCGCCGACCAGCGCGTGCCAGTCCTCGAGCGAGAAGGGCGAGCCGCCGCTGAAATCGGGGCGATCGGAATAGGGTTCGACCAGCCACGCGGTGTAGCCGCCCTGCACGCCGTCGCCGACGATCTTCATGACGGAAATCTCGACCAGTTCGGACGCGACCGCCTTGTGCAGCGCCACAAGCTCCTTGACAGCGGTGTCGACGGGCGGCCCCTTGACGATGTAGGAGCCGACGACGCGGAAGGGCAGGCGGCCATCTCTGTCCAGATTGGTGTACATCGACAGCACCGCGGCCTGGTCGGAGCCGATCGGCGGCACGCCGGCGTCGAAGATCGCGGTGATGCCGGCGGCGGAGGCCTTGGGCAGCCATTCCTCCATCAGCTTGCCCATGGCGGCGGCCGAAATCGGCTGCACCGCGTTGACGAGCTGCAGCACGGCATTCACCTCGAGCGCGTAGCCGGTCGGGAAGCCCTCGCTGTCGCGGGCATAATAGCTGAAGCGCGGAATCGGATCGGGCGTGTCCTTGGTGATGCCGGCGACCTCGAGAGCCTTGGAATTGGCCCAGAGCGTGTGGCCGTCGATGGAGAAGAAGAAGGCAGGGCGATCCGGAATGATCTTGTCGAGGATCTGCCGCGTCGGCCCTTCCGGCCCGAACATGTCGACACGCCAGCCGAAACCGCGGATCGGGCCTGTCGGATGCGCCTTGGCATAGCTGTCGATGGCGGCGATCACGGCATCGAGATCCGACAACTGCAGATCGACGCCCGACGTCAGGAATGAGCCGAGGAAGGGATGGATGTGACCCTCGACAAAGCCCGGCAGCACGAGGCGCCCGTCCAGTTCGACGACCTTGGTCGATGGTCCCTTGAGCTTGTCGATTTCGTCATTGGTGCCGACCGCCATGATCGTCTTGCCATTCACCGCGACGGCCTCCGCCCAGGGCAGGGCGGCGTTCTGCGTATAGACCTTGCCGCCGCGGAAAATGAAGGTCGGCTTTCCGTCGGTCGCGGCGAATGCCGGGATCCCGCTGGCACTGAGCGCCGCTGTACAGGCGAGCGCTCCGCGCACGAAATCGCGCCTGCTGACGGCAAAGCGCGATTGCGACGCGGCGGGAATGGTGACTGCGAACTTGCCGAGTGCCTCATTCAGGCTGCAGTTGATGCACATGTCGATCCCTCTCAGGTGCTGGCGCGGCTTTCCGCCTGGCCCGCTTCATTTCAATCAGGAGTTACATTGCCAATAGTGAGATGACGATGTGTAAACGGGCCAGCGATATTTTATCCAATGATCAAAATGCGCTCGCTCTTGCCCGCAGGGGCCTTCAGTTGCGGAGAACGACGCAGGCGCCACCGACCTTGCGAAGGCTGGCGCAGATGCTCGATGCGGCTTTCAGCGTCGGCGCGGGCAGGCGCACGCGATAGAAGGCGCGCCGGCCCCGGCCAGCGAGGCGCGATCCGAGGATAAGCGTCGGACGGCCTTCGAGAATCGCCGGATACCGACCGACCATGCGCTGATAGGAGGCGATGGCGCGCGCCTTGGAGAAATTGCCGGAGAGCTGCACGCCATAGGGCGCATAGGCGCCTTCGATCAGCCGCGGCGCATAGGTGCGGATCGAGGCGACGATCCGTCCGCAGTCGTCTTTGCCCCGTTCCTTGTCGTCATCGGGCGGACGGATGCCGTTGTCGCGCCAGTCGGCAGCGCTGCGGCCGGTGACGAAAAGCACATAGTCCTCCGTTTCAGCCGGCAGCCAGCCGCCATTCCTGAGCCAGCCGGAAAGGCGTGTCGGGCCGGCATTGTAGGCGGCTGCTGCAAGGCCGAGATTGCCGAAGCGCAGGCGCAGTTCCGAAAGATAGCCGGCCGAGGCGGGAATGGCCTTTTCGGGATCAAAGGGATCGTCGAGGCCGCGCTCCGTTGCCGTGCCGGGCATGAATTGCGCAATGCCCTGCGCGCCTGCGCCGCTCGTGACGCCGGGACGGAAGCTGCTTTCGCGCCAGATCAGCCGGGTAAAGAAATCGATCGGCAGCGCCTTTTCCCCGGCGGCCTGCTCGATCAGCCGGCAGATTGTTTGTTCGGTCGTCTCCTCGGCCGCCGCCATCGCGAGGCCCGGAAGAGCCATCGCGCATAGGGCCAATGCGGTCAGCCCAAGGCAGGACCGTCGTAAAATCGGAAGGATGGCTCGCAGCATGGATGGCCTGTCCTGAGGGTCGGGCCATGCTGCGGCCTCGCCGCGCGGCGATCAAGCCGGGCGGCGTCGTCAGCCCGCGAGATCGACGATGCCGGCCGTCCCGTCCTCGGTACCGAAGGCGAGTCGGATGCCCGCGGCGTCCCAGCCGAGCGCGCTGACGGGGCCGCCCTCGGCCTTGCGCAGCCGTGCCTCGTCGCCATCGGCGAAGCGAGCCGCGATGATCGAGCCATCCTTGTAGCCGATCGCCACGACATCCTCGGTCGGGTGGCAGGCGACCTGCGTCACGACGCTCTGCGCGCTCAGACCAAGCTGCAGCGGCTGCTTGCCCATCGGGCCGTCCTTGAAGTGGAACGGCCAGAGCACGGCCATTTCGGCGCCGGAGGTGGCAAGGAATCGGCCCTTGGTCGACCATGACATCGATTTGACCTTGCCGGGATAGCCCGACATCCGCATGTTGCCGCCGCCATCGGCGACGCGCCAGCCATGCAGGGCATTTTCCTGCATCGCGGTCACGACATGACGGCTGTCCGGCGACCAGGTGACGCCGATATGCGAGCCTTTCCATTCGAACTCGGTCGGCTTCGCATCGGTCCCGACCCACCACAGCGAGACGCCGTTGTAGCGCGCGACTGCGAGGCGAACGCCTTTCGGCGCGAAGGCGAGGCCAGCCACCGTGCGCTCATGCGCGAACTGCTTTTCCCTGCCGTCGGGGAACACGACGATCGCCTCGCGGCCGCCGGCAAAGGCGATGACGCCGCCGGGGCCTGTCGCGACCTGATCAATCCATTTCTTCGGCCGCGCGGCGATCTCATGGAGGGTGCCGCTCGCATCGATCGACATGACCCGGCCGTCGTCACCGGACGTGATCAGGCAGTCGCGGGCTTCCGTGCGCGCGGCGGCGAGCAGGCCGCCGCTGTGAACGCCAAGCGTTTCGGCGGCCGCGCCGTCGATCAACGCGACCTTGCCATCGCCAAGCGCGACAAGCGGACGATCACCGAGAAAGGTGGCGGCGACGACATAGGCGCCGAGGGGGAAGGACTGGATGCTGGGCATGGTGCCTTTGAAACTAACCGCGATAAGGGCCGCCGGGCGGTCCCCAGTTCCAGCCTGGCATCGGCGCGCCCTCCGGGGGCGGCACGGCGCCGTCGGCCGAGTTGATGACCGCGAGGCGGGTGCCCCATTCGAGATAGCCGACGACCGCGGCGCGGAATTCAGGATCGGCCGGAAGTCCGGCCTCGTCGAGCGCGTCCAGCATCATATCGATCCAGCGCCGACGCTGAGTCTCGGTGAGATGCCGCCCCATATGCCGGACGATCATCGCGCGATGCGAGCCACCGCCCGCCGTATAGTCGGGCGGGCCGCCGAGCACCTCGGCGACGAAGGCCGCGACATGCTCGGCGTGATGCGGGTCCATGCCCGCAAAGACCGGCCCCAGGATCGGATCCTGGGGCACCTTCGCATAGAAAAGCGCGGTCAGCCGGCGAAACGGCTCAACGCCGCCCGCCCAGTCGACCAGCGTCGGTATGGCGTCCGCGCTTCCCATCCGCAGCCCCTGTTCAGGCTGCCTTGAGGCAGGCTTCGAAGCTCTTGCGGATCGCCTCTTCATTCAGCTTGCGGCCGATGAAGACCAGGCGGCTCTCGCGCTTCTCGTCGTCGCGCCAGGGCCGCTGATGGGTGCCCTCGATGATCATGTGCACGCCCTGGATCACATAGCGATCCGGGTCGCGGTCCATGGCGAGAATGCCCTTCAAACGCAGGATGTTCGGACCCTCGACCTGCGTCACCTCCTGGATCCAGGGGAAGAACTTCTGCGGATCGAGCACCCCGCCGCGCAGCGAGACGCTGAAGACGGAATTATCGTGGCGCGGATGATCATGGTGATGGTCATGATCATGGCCGTGATGGGCATGATCGTGATCATGATGGTGGTGGTCGTGACCGCAATTCTCGTCATGGACGTGATCATGGTCATGATCCTCGCCCTCAAGGAATTCCGGGTCGAGCGAGAGGATGCGATCGAGGTCGAAGGCGCCGCGGTCGAGCACCTTGTCGAGGTCGATGGCGGAGCGCTCGGTGCGGTGGATGGTGGCGTGCGGATTGATCGCGCGGATGCGGCGCTCGACATTGGCGAGCTCTTCCGGGCTGACGAGATCAATCTTGTTCAGCAGCACGACGTCGGCGAAGGCGATCTGCTCCTCGGCCTCTGGGGCATCGTCGAGCCGCTTCAGAAGATTGAGGGCGTCCGCGACCGTGATGACGGCATCGAGCCGCGACTTGGCGCGCACGTCCTCGTCCATGAAGAAGGTCTGCGCAACCGGGGCCGGATTGGCGAGACCGGTGGTCTCGACCAGGATGCCGTCGAAATTGCCCGGCCGCTTCATCAGCCCTTCGACGACGCGGATCAGGTCTCCGCGCACGGTGCAGCAGATGCAGCCATTGTTCATCTCGTAGATCTCTTCGTCGCTCTCGACGATGAGGTCGTTGTCGATGCCGATTTCGCCGAACTCGTTGACGACGACGGCGTATTTCTTGCCGTGGTTCTCCGAGAGAATGCGGTTCAGCAGCGTGGTCTTGCCGGCGCCAAGATAGCCGGTGAGCACGGTGACCGGGACCTGAGTGACCGTGGCCTGGGTTTCCGTCATGAGGCAATCTCCGGGGCGGCGCCTGGCGCCGCTTGAAGGATGGGGTCAGAGGCAGGTGATATAGGGGATGTCAGGCCCGATTGCATCAGTCTTCAACCGGAAGAAGCTTCCATCCGCACAGTCAACAGTTTAGAATTCTTCCAGTTTTGAGGTGGTGGCCGGTGGGGCCGCCATCTCCTGAGATTCGGGGAGATTGCCGTGAACGGCCGGACCATCGGTGGATATTCGAGCGTGCAGATTCTGCTGCATTGGGTCATTGCCGTGCTGGTTTTCTTCCAGCTCGTCTTCGGCGAAAGCATGTCGACCGCGACCCGCGCGGCCCGGCGCGGTACGGAACTCGATGCGACCGACGCGACGCTGGCCACGGCGCATTACTGGGTCGGCATCGCGATCCTCGTGCTGGTGGCCTTGCGCCTCGCGGTGCGGCTTGTCGGCGGCGCGCCCAGCTTGCAATCCTCAGGAGCGCCCGTGCTCGACACGCTGGCGCATGCGGCGCACTGGCTCTTCTATATCCTGCTCGTTGCCATGCCCGTCACGGGCCTGCTTGCGGTCTATGTCTGGCCAGAACTCGGCGAAATCCACGAACTCGGCAAGCCGGCCTTCATCGTGCTGATCGCGCTGCATGTGCTCGGCGCGCTCTATCATCAGCTCTGGCTGAAGGACGGCACGCTCCGGCGCATGTTCGTCCCCGCCCGCTAGGCGTCGTCGCGTTCAACCGCCCAGCAGGCGACCTTGGTCTCGCCATGCCAGGTGAGTTCCGGCCGCTCGACGCGGCAGCGGTCGAAGGCGAGCGGGCAGCGCGTGTGGAAGGCGCAGCCGCGCGGCGGATTGAAGGGCGAAGGCAGTTCGCCCTTCAGCGGTACGCGCTCGCGCTCCCGCGCCGGATCGGCGACCGGCGTCGCCGAGAGCAGCGCGCGGCTATAGGGATGAAGCGGGCCGGCGAACAGGGCGTCGCGCGGCGCCTGCTCGACGATCCGGCCGAGATACATGACGACGATCTCGTCGGCCATGTGCCGGACGACCGAGAGGCCGTGGCTGATGAAGAGGTAAGCGAGGCCGAGGCTCTCCTGCAGCTTGACCAGCAGATTGAGCACCTGCGCCTGCACGGAAACGTCGAGCGCCGAGACAGGTTCGTCGAGAACGAGGATGTCCGGACGCAGCATCAGCGCGCGGGCAATGGCAATGCGCTGGCGCTGGCCGCCCGAGAACATGTGCGGATATCGATCCGCATGCTCCGGGCGCAGGCCGACCAGCCGAAGGATCTCCAGCACAGCGGTGCGCCTATCGTCGGCGCTCATGTCCTTGCGGTTGATGACCAACGGTTCGGCCAGCGCCGCGCCGATCTTCTGCCGCGGATTGAGCGAGCCATAGGGGTTCTGGAATACGATCTGCACGCGTGAGCGCAGGCGGGCGAGCGCTGCGCGGTCGGCGCCGACGATATCGACCCCGGCGATGGTGAGAGCGCCGGACGTTGGCGGCTCGATCATCGTGACGAGACGGGCGAGTGTCGACTTGCCGCAGCCGGATTCGCCGACGACGGCCAGCGTCCGCCCGGCTTCCAGCGTGAAACTCGCATCGGCAAGCGCCTTGATCGTCGCGCCCTTGCGGAAAGCGCCGCCGCCGACTTCGTAATGGCGCGCCAGATGTTGCGCCGTCAGCACCGTGCGGTCATCGTTCATCACCGTGCTCATGCCGCCACCTCGCGTCCCTCGGGCCGCGGATGGCCGAGCGGCCGGCCATGGACAAGCGGGTAGTGGCAGAGCGCGAAACCGGCGATGGCGCCCTGGCGCGGCGGCACCTTTTCCCGGCAGCGATCGGTGGCGAAGCGGCAGCGCGGCTCGAACAGGCAGGCCGGCGGGCGATCGAACTGACCTGGAACCGTGCCCGGAATCGATGGCAGAAACCTGCCCTTGGCCCGCTCCGGCAGCGCAGCGAGGAGAGCCGACGTATAGGGATGGTGCGGATCCGCGAACAGCGGGCCGACGGGCTGTTCCTCGATCTTCTGGCCGGCATAATGCACAGACACGCGCTCGGCCGTCTCCGCGACGACACCCATGTCATGCGTGATCAGCACGAGGCCGGTGCCCGTCTCCCGTTGCAAGGCCACCAGCAGATCGAGGATCTGCGCCTGGATGGTGACGTCGAGCGCCGTCGTCGGTTCGTCGGCGATGATGAGCTTCGGACGGCAGGCGAGCGCCATGGCGATCATTACGCGCTGGCTGATGCCGCCTGAAAGCTGGTGGGGGAAGGCGGTGAGCCGGCGCTCTGGATCGGGGATGCCGACCGCCGCCAGAAGTTCCAGCGTGCGCCGTCGGCGCTGGGCCTTGTCGAGGCCGAGATGCACCTTCAGCGCCTCGCCGATCTGGAAGCCGACCGTGAAGCACGGGTTGAGGCTCGACATCGGCTCCTGGAAGATCATCGCCATGTCCTTGCCGACGAGCTTCCGTCGCTCGCGCGGCGTCAGCGTCAGCAGGTCGCGGCCGTCGAAGGCGAGCCGCTTCGCCGTCACGGTCGCGCTCCAGGGCAGCAGACCCATGACCGCCAGCATCGCCACCGATTTGCCGGAGCCGGATTCGCCGACGATCGCCAGGATCTCGCCGGCATCGACGCTGAGCGACACGCCGTCGACGGCGCGGAAAAGCCCGGAGGCGGTGGCGAAGTCGACCGAGAGATCGTTGATTTCCAGAAGCGCCATCAGCTTCTCCGCATCTTCGGGTCGAGGGCGTCGCGAAGACCGTCGCCGACGAGATTGATCGAGAGGACGGTGATCAGGATCGCCAGGCCCGGCTCCGTCACGATCCAGGATGCCGATTGCAGGAACTCGCGCGCCGAGGCGAGCATCGCGCCCCATTCCGGCGAGGGCGGCTGGGCGCCGAGGCCGAGAAAGCCGAGCGCTGCAGCTTCGAGGATCGCGTTGGAGATGGTCAGCGCGGCCTGGACGATGATCGGCGCCATGCAGTTGGGCAGCACTGTCAGAAACATGATGCGCAGCGTGCCGGCACCAGCGACCCGTGCCGCAATCACATAGTCGCGCGACTTCTCGCTGAGCGCCGAGGCGCGCACGAGGCGGACATAGTTCGGGAGGTAGACGACGGTGATCGCGACGATCGTGTTGGTGAGGCTCGGGCCGATGATCGCCACGATGACGATGGCGAGCAGCAGGCTCGGCACCGACAGGATGACGTCCATCGCCCGCATGATGATGATCGACGGCCACCCCGGTGCGAACGCCGCCACGAGGCCGAGCGCGATTCCGGCGAACATCGAGGCGATGACCACCGCGACGCCGATGAACAGCGACAGCCGGGCGCCGAACATCAGTCGCGAGAGCATGTCGCGGCCGACCTCGTCCGTGCCGAGCGGGAAGGCCGCCGTCCCGCCTTCGACCCACATCGGCGGCACGCGCACGAAGTCTCGGAACTGTTCGCTCGGTCCGTAAGGCGCGAGGAAATTGGCGAAGACGGCGATGAAGACGAGCAGGCCGAGCAGCACGAAGCCGATCAGCGCGGCGCGGTTCTCGGAGAAGTCGCGGAAGAAGGCGGCAAAGGCGCCGGGCGGCGGCTTGACCGCGGCGACGGCCGCATCGGCTGCGGGGGATCGATCAGCGGCCATGACGGATCCTCGGGTTCAGCACGCCATAGAGGACGTCGACGAAGATATTGACCAGGATGACCATGCCAGAGACCAGCAGGATGCCGCCCTGCAGCACCGGATAGTCACGGCGCTGGATCGATTCGATCAGCCATGTGCCGATGCCGGGCCAGGAGAAGATATATTCCGTCAGCACAGCCCCGGCCATCAGCGTGCCGACCTGCAGGCCGATGACGGTGACGACCGGGATCAGCGCATTGCGCAGCGCATGAATGCCGACGACGCGGAACGGCGAGAGACCCTTGGCGCGCGCCGTTCGAACATAATCCTCACCCAGCACTTCCAGCATCGTCGAGCGCGTCATGCGCGCAATGGTGGCGAGCGGAATGGTGCCGAGCACGATGGTCGGCAGGATGAGATGCGAGAGCGCCGAAAGGAACGCGCCGTCCTGGTCGGACAGCAGACTGTCGATGAGCATGAAGCCGGTGACCGGCTCGAAATAATAGAGCAGGTCGATGCGGCCGGAGACCGGCGTCAGGTCGAGCTGGACCGAGAATAAGAGGATCAGCAGCAGGCCCCACCAGAAGATCGGCATCGAGAAGCCGGTGAGCGCGACGCCCATGACGGAATAGTCGAGGAAGGTGCCGCGCCGTGTTGCGGCGACGACGCCGGCCGGGATGCCGAGCACGACCGCGAAGATCATCGCGCAGAGGGAAAGCTCGATCGTCGCCGGGAAGAGGGTCAGGAATTCCTGAAGCACGGGCGCATGGGTCGAGATCGACGTGCCGAGGTCGCCATGGCCGATCTGCCAGAGATAGTCGAGGAACTGCTTCCAGACCGGCTGGTCGAGGCCGAGCTGATGGCGAAACTCCGCCAGCCGCTCGGGCGAGATGCCACGCTCGCCGGTGCGCACCTCGATCGGATCGCCAGGAACGAGGCGGATCGCGACGAAGGTCAGGAAAGCGATCGCGAGAAAGGTCGGGATGACCAGAAGCGTTCGCCGGACGATGAATCCGAACATGGGCGTGACCGGCGGCGGCGGCGGGGCAGTTGTCTCCCCGCCGCCACGCGCGCGCCTATTTCAGGTCGACCGCGGCGAATTCGTGCCGGCCGAGCGGGCTGACCTTGTAGCCGACGACTTCCTTGCGGACGGGTTCGAAAACGACCGAATGGGCGATGTTGAACACCGGCACCTCGTCATGGGCGATGACCTGCATCTCCTCATAGAGCTTGGTGCGCTCGGCCTTGTCGGTGATGCTCTTGGCCTTCTTCAGCTTGTCGTCGAAGTCCTTGTTGCACCACTTCGAGATGTTCTGGCCGCCGTCGCGGGCCGCATCGCAGCCGAGCAGGAAGAAGAAGTTGTCCGGGTCGCCATTGTCGCCCGTCCAGCCGAGCTGGCCCATCTGGTGCTCGCCGGCCTGCATGCGCTTGCGATATTCGCCCCATTCATAGGAAACGAGGTTGGCCTTGATGCCGACCTTTTCGAGATCGGACTGGATGATCTCGGCGACGCGCTTGGCATTCGGGTTATAGGGGCGTTGCACCGGCATCCACCAGATGTCGGTTTCGAAACCCTTTTCCAGTCCGGCCTCCTTCAGGAGTTCCTTAGCCTTGTCGACGTCGTGCGGATAATCGACGATCGCGTCGTTGTAGCTCCAGATCGTCGGCGGGATGAAGTTCTTCGCCGGCTGACCTGCGCCGAGATAGACGTCCTTGAGGATCGCGTCCTTGTCGATCGCATAGGTGATGGCGAGGCGGACGCGCTTGTCGTCGAACGGCTTCTTGGTGACGTTGAAGGCCATGTAGCCGATATTGAGGCCGGCCTGCTGCATCAGATTGACGTTCGGATCCTTGCCGATCGCCTCGAGGTCAGCCGGGTTCGGATAGGGCATGACCTGGCACTCGCCCTTCTGAACCTTCGACCAGCGCTGTGTCGCGTCCTTGGTGATTGCGAAGACGAGGTCGATCTTCGGCGCGCCGCCCCAATATTCGGGGAACGCCTTGTAGCGGATGACGGCGTCCTTCTGGTAGGCGACGAATTCGAACGGTCCCGTGCCGACCGGCACCTGGTCGACCTGCTCGGGCGTACCGGCCTTCAGCATCGCATCGGCATATTCGGCCGAAAGGATGGTGGCGAAGTCCATGGCGAGATTGGCCAGGAACGGCGCCTCGGGACGGGTCAGCGTGAACTTGACGGTGTTGTCGTCGACCTTGTCGATCGACTTCAGGAGATCCGGCATGCCCATGTCGTTGAAGTAGTCATAGGCGCCGCCGGAAACCTTGTGGTACGGGCTGTCCTCCTTCCACATGCGGTTGAACGAGAACAGCACGTCGTCGGCGTTGAAGTCGCGCGTCGGCGTGAAGCCCTTCACCGAATGGAACTTGACGCCCTTGCGCAGATGGAACGTGACTTCGAGCCCGTCGGGCGAGACGTCCCAGGATTCAGCGAGGCCGGGAATGACATTGGTGGTGCCGGGTTCGAACTCGACCAGCTGGTTGAAGGCCGGCCGTGCCGCGTCGAACGAGGTTCCGGTCGTGTTGATCTGCGGATTGAAGTTCTCGGGGCTGCCCTCGGCGCAGTAGACCAGAGTTTTCGCTTCTGCCCCGGCGGCGAGGCCGCCAACCAGCATGGTCGCAGCCAGAAGGCCCATCAGTCTTTTCATCGCAAAAGTCCCCTCACGCGGGCGCCGACACGGCGCGATCCGGTCTCGCCCCTGCATCGGATCCATCTGTCGTGGATCTCGAACGGGCGATCACCTTCAAATCGAGCCGAGGCCGCGACCGAAAGCAAGTTAAAACTTGCCGGCCACCCGGTTCGTCCAATGCGCTTCGGGTGGGCGGCCTTGCTGGAGACCTCAGGTCACGGCATGCCAGAGGCGCGCGCGGTCGAAGCGGGCCAGTTCTTCCAGCAGTTCGATGAACGCTTTGGCCTGATGATCGACGATCAGGCGGCCGCGCTCTGCCGTGGCGCGCGCGGCATTGCCGACAGCGCCTGCCGGGTTCAGATCCTGCGCCTGCCAGCCGATGCGCGCCGGCGCCATATGGAAGCGCAGCCGCTTGAACTCCTTGAGCAGATCGAGCTGCTGCGAGCGGAAGTCCTCGGCCTTGTCCATCTTCACGAGGTCAGGCCTGAAATGCAGCATGATCGAGGTTTCGACATCGCCGCCATGGATGCCGTAGAGGTCCTCCTCGGGCGGCACGAGGCCAGCCGGCTCGCCGGCTCCCGCCCAGCCGGTCGAGACGGCGACCATGCCATGCTTGATGCGCAGTTCGCGCGCCAAGATATCGGCGACGGGAACATTGCCGCCATGCGAGGTGACGATGACGAGCTTGCGGACGCCGGCACGGGCGATCGAATCGCCGATCTCCATCCAGATGCGGATGGCAGTTTCCCAGGAGAAGGTGATGGTTCCGGGCGAGGCGATGTGCTCGTTCGACTTGCCGATCGGCTGGATCGGCAGGAACGTCACCGGCAACCCCTCGGGCAGCAGTTCGACCGTGCGCTTCACCATGCCCTCGCCGATGCAATGATCGGTATAGACGGGTAGATGTGGTCCATGCTGCTCAATGGCGCAGACGGGAAGGACGGCGATCCAGTCCTTCTCCCCGCCGAGAAAGTCCGGGGCCTGCATTTCGTGCCAGTAGGTGCGGGGGAGGGTCATGTTCTGCTCGCTCTTCGTGTCGAAATATCTCGATCTGTCATTGCCGGGCTTGACCCGGCAATCCAGGCTTTCTTTCGTCGCGTCGTCGTCGGTCCGGCGAAGGCTGGATTGCCGGGTCAAGCCCGGCAATGACAGGAAGTGGAGCCGAGCTCACAGCGCCTCCAGAAACGCCCGCGACGCCGCATGATGCTCATGGCGCAGCTTCGCGAGATCGACGCCAATCGGTGCGCCATCCTCGATCCGCCATTCGCCCTTGACCATGACGCGATCGGCCGCATGGGCGCCGCAGAGCACGAGGGCGGCGATCGGATCGCCGGCGCCGGAAAAACGCAGTTCATCCAGCGACCAGAACGCGAGATCAGCCTGCTTGCCGACCGCGATGACGCCGATGTCGTCGCGGCCGAGGCAGCGGGCGGAGCCTTGCGTTCCCCAGCGCAGCGCATCGCCATGCGTCACCGTTTCAGCGTCGTAGCGCAGCCGCCCGATCATCAGCGCGTGGCGGACCGCCTCCATCAGGTTGGAGTTGTCATTCGAGGCGGAGCCGTCGACGCCGAGGCCAACAGGGCTGCCGGCCGCCTCCAGTTCCTTGGTGCGGCAGATGCCCGATGAAAGCACCATGTTGGACGTCGGGCAGTGGCAGATGCCAACGCCATGGCGGCCGAGCTTCGCGATCTCGGCATCGTCGAAATGGATGCCATGCGCCAGCCAGACGCGGCCCGAGAGCCAGCCGACTTCTTCGAGATAGTCGGCGGCGGTCATGCCATGCGTCTCGCGGGCGAACGCCGCCTCGCGCGCCGTCTCGACGAGATGCGTGTGCAGGCGGCAGTCATGCTTCTCGGCCAGCGCCGCCGTCTCGCGCATCAGCCGCTTGGTGACGTCGAAAGGGGCGTTGGGGGCGAGGGCGACGCGGGTCATTGCCCCGTCTGAAGCGTCGTGATAGCGGGCGATGACGCGTTCGCAATCGGCGAGGATGACATCGTCATCCTGGATCGCCCCGCCCGGCGCGATCGCCTGGCTGTCCTCCGCACCGGTCAAGTCGAGCGCGCCGCGGGTCAGCGTCATCCGCATGCCGATCGCCGCCGCCTCCTCGGCCTCGATATCCATCGCGTCTTCGAGCCCGCGCGGGAAGAGGTAGTGATGGTCGGAGGCCGTCGTGCAGCCCGACATCATCAGCTCGGTCATCGAAAGCCGAGCCGCGAGGCGGAAATTCGTCGCGTTCACATGGCGGGTCCAGACCGGATAGATCGAGGCGATCCACGGCCAGAGCGACTTGTTGATCGCAAGCGGATGCGCCCGCGTCATGGTCTGGAACATGTGGTGATGGGTGTTGATGAGGCCGGGCGTCACAACATGGCGGCTGGCGTCGAATACACGGTGAACCGGATGGACCGGCTCGGCGCCCTTCGGCACCAGCTCGGTGATCCGCCCATCCGCCACGACAACGCCGCGCTCGGCGCCGTCACCAAGCGTCGCGATCGGGTCCTTGATCCAGAGATGTTCGGTCATGTCCGTTCCGCCCGTACCGCGATACGCCGAGGGCAGGAGACCGCTTCTCCGTCCGCCGGGCAAGATCATATGTGCGGCAACGGGCAGGGTCCTGTGGGCGCCCGACCGCCTACAACGTTTGGATCGGGGTAATCGCGCTCGGTATGACTCAACTGATAAGAATTACAGTGTTGAGCCTTGCTATTTATGGTATTGTTGGTCTATACTGTCCAAGTGAATCAAGATTTCTTGAGCGTATGGCTGGGGGCTTGCGCCATGATATCGCGAAGAGCGTTCATCTGTGCCTGCTTCTCATGTCTCACGGTCGGGTCGGCGGTTGCGCAATATCGTTCAATCGCCTGCTCGCTGAGCGCGAGTGCTTCAGCTGGCGGCCGCATGTTTGCGACAAGCGGCGATCGGCAGTTGGACCGAGCTTTGATTGCAGAGCTACGCAAGGTCTGTCGGGTTTTTGGCATTAATCCCGGGTTCCAATACCTAGACGATTCATCAAGTCCGAATGCCTATGCAACGACGGACACTTATATATCAAACACGAAGGGGACCGTTCTGTTTGGTCTCGGTTTAGTCAATTCTGAAATTGTCAATAGATATGGTGGTGCGGCTGTTGCCGGCATTGCGGCGCATGAAGGTTCGCACATCTTTCAGTTCTACAGCACGTTCCTGCCGAAGTTGCAGTCCGGTTCCACGGCACGGCCCGTCGAGCTTCATGCGGACTATCTCGCCGGCTATTACTTCAAAATGACTGGCCGAACTGAGAAAAGCATTGAGTCATTTGGCGCCAGCCTGCGACGGATGGGCGATTTCGACTTCAGTAATCCCTCCCATCATGGCACTCCAGACGAGCGCGTCCGGGCTATGCTCGGGGGCTACAAGGCTGGGGAAGACGGGCTCGATCGTGATCAGGCTTCCGACAGGGGCATCGACTATGTCACATAGCGCCAAGTCTATGCTTCCAGTGCTTCTGCTTGCAGTTGGTGCGTCGGCAATCCCCATTCCTGTCGTCGCTCAAGTACCGCTCGTTTGCCAAACACAGGCTTTCTGGTGCGTAATTCCCGCACCAGGCTTCTTCTCAAACCAGCCTTGCTGGTGCGCTTCGATGGTTGGACCCGTTGGCGGCTATACTATAGTCCCGGTAGCCGGCTCCAACACAATGCCGCCCGGCCCCCCGCAACCACCACAAGTCAATAACCAACCGACGATCGTACCCAACCCGAATGGCGGCGCTGACGACTGCTTGAACGGACTCGGCAATTGCGCGGGTTCATACCGCGCCTTTGCTGGCGTCCGACCTTAGCGACGAAGATGGACGCTCTGGCACCTGGAACCGGATTGCGCATCCATGGCTGCCTACTCACACGCTTTCTAGAAACGCCTTGGCGACCCGGCCGTGCTCGTAGCGTAGTTCGGCAAGGTCAACGCCGACAGGCGCGCCGCCCTCGATCTTCCAGCCGCCCTTGACCATGACGCGATCAGCCTTGTAGGCGCCGCAGAGCACGAGCGCCGCCAGCGGATCGCCGGCTCCGGAGAAGCGCAGTTCGTCGAGCGTGTAGAAGGAGAGATCGGCCTGCTTGCCGACCGCGATCGTGCCGATGTCCTTGCGGCCGAGACAGGCGGCGGAGCCGGACGTGCCCCAGCGGAAGGCGTCGAGATGCGTGACGCTTTCGGCATTGTAGGTCAGGCGCCCGATCATCAGCGCGTGGCGCACCGCCTCGATCAGGTTCGAATTGTCGTTCGAAGCCGAGCCATCGACGCCGAGGCCGACAGGCGAGCCAGCCGCCTCCAACTCCTTGGTCCGGCACTGGCCGGAGGCGAGCACCATGTTCGATGTCGGGCAATGCGAGACCCCGACGCCGGCCTTGCCGAGGCGCGCGACCTCGTCGTCGTTGAAATGGATGCCATGCGCCAGCCAGACGCGGTCGTTCATCCAGCCGACCTCCTCGAGATAGTCGACCGGCCGATAGCCGAAATGAGCCATGCAGTAATCGATCTCGTCGCGCGTTTCGGCGAGGTGGGTGTGCATGTGGCAATTGCAGCGCTCGGCGAGCGCTGCGGTCTCGACCATCAGCCGCTTGGTGACGTTGAACGGCGCGCAGGGCGCGAGCGCCACCTGCAGCATCGCGCCCTCGGAGGCGTCGTGATAGCGGCCGATGACCCGCTCGCAATCGGCGAGGATCGTGTCGGTGTCCTGCACGGCGCCTGAATTGGCATTGCCGCCTTCTTCCTCGGTGAGGTTCAGCGAGCCGCGCGTCAGCGTCATGCGGATGCCGAGCTTGCCAGCCTCTTCGGCCTGGATGTCCATCGCCTCGTCGAGGCCCGGCGGATAGAGATACTGGTGATCGGAGGCCGTCGTGCAGCCGGACATCATCAGTTCCGTCAGCGCCAGCCGGGTCGCGAGGCGGAAATTCTCCGGATTGACGTTCTTGGCCCAGATCGGGAAGAGCGCCTGCAGCCAAGGGAAGAGTTCCTTGTTGATCGCGGCCGGGTGGGCGCGCGTCAGCGTCTGGAACATGTGATGATGGGTGTTGATGAGGCCGGGCGTCACGACATGGCGCGCGGCGTCGAAAACCGTGTGCACAGGATGAACGGGTTCGGCGCCCTTGCCGACAAGCTCGGCGATCTTGCCGTCCTCGACGACCACGCCGCGCTCGGCGCCATCAGCCAGCACCGCGATCGGATCCTTGATCCACACCCTGTCGCCCATCATCCGGTCGCTCCCCGTCGCAAATTGATGCGGCCGATACGATCATGCCGGCTGCTGCAACGCAACATGGTGCGGATTTCAGGCCGCGAGGAGCGCCGGCTTGCTATCATATGCGGGGTCGAGGCAGGGTGAGACGAATAGCCGGCCTTCCCATGCCCCGCGGGCTGTGCGGATCGCGACGATCGACCAGAGGATCGCGAGCGCCACCACCAGGACACCGCCGACCACGGCGAACAGGCCGAAGCCGGTTGCCCGCGCGAGGGCCAGCGTCGCCAGCGCATAGACGGCAACGGGGAAGGTCAGCGCCCACCAGCCGAGATTGAACGGGAAGCCCTCGCGGACATATTGCACTGTCTTCAGGATGGCGAGCACCAGCCACCAGGCGCCATAGCCCCAGAGCACCACCGCGCCGAGGATACCGGCGCCGAAGGCGACGTCGCCGACGGATGCGAGGCCCCGCGCCGCGAACAGGGCCGGCGCATTATTGCCGAGCAGGACGAGGGCGAGCGCGCCGGTTCCAAGCGGGCCGAGCGCCAGCCAGCAGGAAGCGGCCATGTCGCTTGGCGGCAGGCGATGCAGCACCAGGCGCAGCAGCAGAAGCACGAGAATGCCGAGCGCCGGCAGCACCGAATAGGCCCAGAGTGCATAGCTGATGATCTCGACCGTGAAGCCATCCGCGGGCGCAAGATGCGGCACCAGCAAGCCGCCGCTGGCCGCAGCGACCTCCGCGGCGACGATCGGCAGCAGCCAGACCGCGGTCATCCTTTCGAGGCTGTGCTGTTGCCGCGTGAACATCAGGAACGGGATCACCGTGCCGCAGGCAAGCGCGAGCGCGATATCGATCCACCAGAGCGCCGCCGCGATGTCGATCGCGGCCTGGCCCCAGAGCGGAATTCCGAAGGCGAGGAAGCCATTGATGATCGTGGCGAGGCCCATCGGGATCGCGCCGAGAAACATCGACATCACCGGATGGCGGAAAATCCGCTTCGCTTCGTCGAAATAGAGCAGCCAACGAGCGGCATACATGCCCGAAAAGAGGACGAAAAGGGCGATGTTGGCCAGCCAGAGCGCGCGGCCGATCTCGGCGAGGCCGGGCATATCAAGAGGAAACTGGTTGAGCGCCAGCGCGAGCCCGCCGGTGCCCATCGTCACGGCGAACCAGTTGGGCGTGAAATGGCGAACGCGCCAGAGTCCAGCATCGGCCCGAAGCGCCCCAGGCAAGCGTGTGACATTCATGGCCGTGAAAAGGGACCGCTCGATCATCGTCATACTCCACGCCGCGGCGTACCGCGGTTTCGTCCTGGCCCGGAGGCTTGATGGGGCCGGCAACGAGAAAGGTGATGCCACATCGATTTCGTGCAATCCATCGCGAAAGTTTATACTTATCATTCGATAAAATCGAACGGATGTCGGCATGACCTTCGAACAGCTGCGGATTTTTCTCGCCGTCGCCGAGCGCGAACATCTGACGCGCGCGGCCGAAGCGCTGCGCCTGACGCCGTCAGCGGTCAGCGCATCGATCCGCGCGCTCGAGGGCTCCTATGGCGTCGAGCTGTTCAACCGCGTCGGCCGGCGGATCGAACTCAGCGATGCGGGGCGACTGTTCCTGCCGGAAGCGCGGGCCGTCCTCGCCCGCGTCGGGGCGGCCGAGGCGTTGATTGCCGATCTCGGCGGGCTGAAGCGCGGAAGGCTGGCCCTGCAGGCCAGCCAGACCATTGCCAGCCATTTCCTGCCGCCGTTCATGGTCGCCTTTCGCGCGGCGCATCCCGGCGTCGAACTCAGCCTCGTGATCGGCAATACCGAGACGGTGGCGGACGCCGTTATCGGCGGCGAGGCCGAACTCGGCTTCGTCGAAGGGCGGATCACCTCGCCGCTGCTGTCCATCCGCGAAGTCGCTGAAGACCGGTTGATCATCGTGGTGCCGCCCGGTCATCCCTGGAGCGATGGGGCGCCCGTGCCGATTTCAGCGCTGGGTGAGACGCGTTGGGTGCTGCGCGAGAGCGGCTCCGGCACGCGCTCGTCCTTCGCCGAAGCGCTCGCCGCCGCCGGCCTTGCCGTCGAGGATCTCGACGTGGCGCTGGAGCTTCCCTCCAACGAGGCCGTACTAGCAGCCGTGGCGTCGGCGCCATCGGCCACCGTCGTCTCCGAAGCGGTGGCGTCCGCCATGATTGCGGCGGGGCGGCTGGTGCGGGTCGATTGCGCCTTGCCGCCGCGAGCCTTCTCGATGCTGCGTCACAGGGAGCGGCATCAGACGACGGCGGCTCTGGCCTTCGCCGCCCTCGTCGTGGCGGGGATCAGTCGGCCCGCGCCGCGACCGCCTCGATCTCGACCAGAAATTCCGGCCGCGTGAAGCCGGAGACGATGAACAGCGTCGAAGCGGGCGGCGTATCACTGACATAGCGGTCGCGCACGCTCATATAGCGCCGCATGTCCTCGCGCCGCGTGACGAAAGCCGAGAGGCGGACGATATCGGTAAGGTCCATGCCGCCCTCGGCAAGAATGGCGCGGATCGCCTCGAAGCAGATTTCCGCCTGCTCCTCGACAGTTTCCGGGACGCTGTCGTCAACGCGCACCCCGAGCTGGCCGGAGGTGAAGATGAAGCGGCTGCCGGAGGGAACGGCAACGCCATGGTGATAGCGGCCGAAGGGCGGCCGGATCGAGGGCGGGGTCAGGGGTGTGTTCAACCAAGGCTCCTCTTGCGCTCGCGCCAGCTTGCGACGCATCGCCGAGGGTCGCAAGCCGAGTTTCGCACAGCGATTGGGCAGACCCGCCGACGTTCGGCCCCGGCCGGGCTATATGCCGCTATGCTGTGCAACAATCCTGCCTTAGGATCGCTGAAGACATCATCCGGGGAGCGAAGGCTTCTGGCTGATGCCCCGCGATGGCATGCCTCTTGCGAGGAATTTGGCATTGCGCCGGCCGTCCCCATCGGACGCGCAGATCGTTTATCGGAGTGGTCGGTGAGTTTGTCGGCGCCGGTCGGACGCCGCGCGGAAGAGGGAAGGCTGAGAGCATGAGATCGTTCAAAAACGGCGTCGCAGGCGCATTGGCCGGGCTGGCCGCGCTCGTCGCGGCGGGTCAGGCGTTTGCACTCGACGAAGTCAGCTTCGGCACCAACTGGCTCGCCCAGGCCGAGCATGGTGGTTTCTACCAGGCGGTCGCCGACGGCACTTATGAGAAATACGGCCTCAAGGTGAAGATCCTGCAGGGCGGGCCGCAGGCTGCGAACCGGGCGCTCCTTCTCGCCGGCAAAGCCAATTTCTTCATGGCCGGCAATCTCTTGGAGCCGTTCTCGTCGGTCGAGCAGGGCGTGCCGCTGGTCGAGGTCGCAGCGATCTTCCAGAAGGAACCGCAGGTCCTGATCGCTCATCCTGACATGGGCATCGAGAAGTTCGACGATCTCGCCAAGCTGCCGACCATCTTCATGGGCAAGGACGGCTTCGCATCCTATTTCCAGTGGATGAAGTCGGCCTATCCGGGCTTCAAGGACGAGCAGTACAAGCCCTACACCTTCAATCCGGCGCCGTTCCTCGCCGACAAGAATTCGGCGCAGCAGGGCTATATCACCTCCGAGCCGTTCGAGATCGAGCGTCAGGGCGGCTTCAAGCCGAAGCTGTTCCTGCTGGCAGACAGCGGCTTCGATACCTATTCGACCATGATCGAGACGACGCAGGACTATCTGGCTGCCAATCCGGATGTCGTGAAGCGCTTCATCGAAGCGTCGATCGTCGGCTGGTACAATTACCTCTACGGCGACAACAAGGCCGCCAACGCCATGATCAAGGCCGACAATCCCGAGATGACCGACGATCAGATCGCCTTTTCGATCAAGACGATGAAGGACTACGGCATCGTCGATTCCGGCGAGGCGCTCGAAAAGGGCATCGGCTGCATGACCGTCGATCACATCAAGTCGTTCTACGACAAGATGGTGAAGGCCGGCGTGGTGAAGGCCGATCTCGATATCTCCAAATCCTACGACACCCAGTTCGTGTGCAAGGGCGTCGGCAAAGACCTCAAGAAATAAGCGTTTTCGCCCAGGCAGCCGGCTCCTCGCGGGCTGGCTGCCTTTTTCCTGCTCCCCCCAGCGATGATGCCCGTGTCCTCAGCAATCAGTATGGCGCCGCAGGCGGTGCCCGGTCGGCCGATCGTCCGGCTCGAACATGTCTCGAAGACGTTCTCGAATGGAACCGTCGCGCTGAAGGACATGTCGCTCTCGATCGGCGAGGGCGAGTTCGTCAGCCTGCTCGGCCCGTCGGGCTGCGGCAAGTCTACGGCGCTTCGGATCATCGCCGGGCTCGGCGAAGCGACGACAGGCCGCGTCGATTGGCCGACCATGGCCCATGATGCGGCCGGCAAGGTCGAGCGTGAGATCGGCTTCGTGTTCCAGGAGCCGACCCTGATGCCCTGGGCCACAGTGTTCAAGAATGTCTGGCTGCCGCTGCGCCTTGCCGGCATCTCGAAGCAGGCGGCGCGGGCGCGGGTCATGGAAGCGCTCGACATGGTGGGCCTCGCGAGCTTCGCCGACGCCTATCCGCGCGAGCTTTCCGGCGGCATGAAGATGCGCGTGTCGATCGCCCGCGCGCTGGTGACGCGACCGCGCGTGCTGCTGATGGACGAGCCGTTCGCGGCGCTCGATGAGATCACGCGGCAGAAGCTGAATGACGATCTGCTGCGGCTTTGGGCACAGTTCGGCTGGACCGTGGTTTTCGTGACGCATTCGGTGTTCGAATCCGTCTATCTTTCGACGCGGATCGTCGTCATGGCACCGCGGCCCGGCCGCGTCATCGACGAGATCGCGGTCGAGGCGCCATCGCCGCGCGACCTCGCCTTCCGCACATCGCCCGAATACAGCGAACTGACGCGGCGAACCTCGCAATCCCTCCATTCGGCGCTCGGCGCCAATGATCATCTATGACCGAGCTGCAGCACAGCGTGGCCGTCAGCGAGTCCGGCGAGCCGCAACCGTTAGCCGAGAGAGGGCCGCCCCCTCATGAGCGCATCCTGAGGGTCATCATTCCGCTCGTCATGCTCGGCGGGCTGATCGCGTTGTGGGCCTGGTATGTCAAGGCCTACAACGTGCCGCATTATATCCTGCCCGGGCCCGATCTCGTCGCGCAGGCGATGGTCAGGGACTGGGGCGTGCTCGGGCCGGCGCTTCTGGTGACGCTGACGATCACTTTCGAGGCGCTTGCGATAGCGCTGGTCGGCGGTGTCCTGATCGCGATCCTGTTCGCCTCATCGCGCTGGGTCGAGATCGCGCTGTCGCCCTATATGGTCATCCTGCAGGTGACGCCGATCATCGCCATCGCGCCGCTGATCCTGATCTACACCTCGACGACGCAGCAGGCGTTGCTGATCTGCGCCTGGATCGTCGCCTTCTTCCCGGTGCTCTCCAACACGACGCAGGGCCTCAAGAGCACGGACCACAATCTGCTCAATCTCTATGAGCTCTATGGCGCCTCGCGCTGGCAGACGCTGTTTCTCCTGAAGCTTCCGGCGGCCCTGCCTTATTTCCTGACCGGGCTCCGCATCGCGGGCGGCCTCGCGCTGATCGCGGCCGTCGTTGCGGAGTTTGCCGCCGGTTCGGCCGGCGCCGGCTCGGGCCTCGCCTTCCGCCTGCTCGAATCGCAATACCGCCTCAACATCCCCCGCCTGTTCGCTGCCCTGATCCTGCTGTGCGCCACCGGCGTCGCGATCTTCGGGGCGACGAGCCTCCTTTCGCATCTGCTGCTGCGGCGCTGGCACGAAAGTGCCATCCGCAGGGAGAATTGACGTGACCTTCGGCTTTGCCAACCTGCCCGACGCCGGGCGCTATGTTCTTGCCAACGCCACCGTGCCGGCCGCAACCTTGGTCGGCGATGGTGGCATCGACGCCGGCGAGGGGCTCTCGCGCGTCGATCTCGTCATTGAGGACGGGCGCATCGCCGCGATCGCCAGCGCAGGCAGCATTGAAGGCCCGCCCTCCTTCGATCTCGATCACGGCCAGGTCTGGCCGGCCTTCGTCGACATGCATACGCATCTCGACAAGGGCCATATCCTGCCGCGTAATTCCAATCCCGACGGGACATTCGCTGGCGCGCTCGCCGCGGTCGAGCTCGATCGAGACGCTCACTGGACGACGGCCGATGTCCGTGCGCGCATGGAGTTCTCTCTGAAATGTGCCTACGCGCATGGAACCCGGCTCATCCGCACGCATATCGATTCCGTGCCACCGCAGTTTCCGGCTTCCTGGCCGGCCTTCATGGACGCGCGCGAGGCCTGGGCGGGCCGGATCGACCTGCAAGGCGTTGCGCTGACGCCGATCGACAATTTCCTCAACGATACCTTCGCGGCGCAGCTCTTCGACACGGTCGCTGCCGCCGGCGGCATCATCGGCGGTGTCACCTTCATGATCCCGGAGCTCGAGACGGCGCTCGACCGGCTGTTCTTCCTGGCGTCCGAGCGCGGTCTCGACATTGACCTGCATGTCGACGAGACCGCCGATCCGAACGCGCGCTCGCTGCGCGCCATCGCGGAAGCCGCGCTGAGGATCGGCTTCGAGGGCCAGGTGACGGTCGGTCATTGCTGCTCGCTGGCAAGGCAGGGGGAGAGCGAGGCCGACAGGACGATGGACCTCGTCGCGGAAGCCGGCCTTGCGATCGTGTCACTGCCGATGTGCAACATGTATCTGCAGGATCGCAGCCCCGGCCGCACGCCGCGCTGGCGCGGCGTCACGCTCCTGCACGAGATGCGGGCGCGGGGCATCAAGGTGGCGGTCGCCTCCGACAACACGCGCGATCCCTTCTATGCCTATGGCGATCTCGACGCTGTCGAGGTACTGCGCGAGGCCGTGCGCATCCTCCAGCTCGATCACCCGCTCTACGACGCGCCCCATGTCGTCACGACGACGCCCGCCGATATCCTGCGGCGCCCCGATGTCGGACGCATCGCCGTCGGCGGCTCGGCCGATCTCGTGCTGTTCCGCGCGCGGAGTTGGACCGAATTCCTGTCGCGCCCGCAGTCTGATCGCACGGTCTTGCGCGCCGGCAAGGCGATCGACCGTACGCTGCCCGATTATCGTGAACTCGACGTTCTCTTTGGAGGCTGACCGTGGCCCGCACCTTCTCCTTCGACATCGAGGCGCTCAAGCGCGACCTTGACGGCATCGCGCTTGAGGACAATCCGGCGCTGGTGAAGCAGAAGAGCCGCGACTTCTTCTGGTATTCGCCGGTTCTGAAGGGCCAGCTCGACGATGTGACGGGCGATCTCGTCGCGACGCCGAAGGACGAGGCCGAGGTGATCCGCATCCTCGCCGCCGCCTTCAAGCACGACGTTCCGGTCACGCCGCGCGGCGCCGGCACCGGCAATTACGGCCAGGCGATGCCGCTTTCGGGCGGCCTGATCCTCAATCTCGCGGCCATGAACAAGGTCAAGGCGATCCTGCCAGGCCGCGTCATCGCCGAGCCCGGCGTCATCATGGCGCAGCTCGATCGTGAGGCGCGCGCGCATTCCGGCCAGGAACTGCGCCTGCATCCCTCGACCGCGAATACCGCGACCATCGGCGGCTTCATTGCCGGCGGATCCGGCGGGGTCGGCTCGATCCGCTGGGGTGGCCTCCGCGATCTCGGCAACGTCATCCGCCTGCGCGTCGTCACCATGGAGGCTGCGCCGCGCGTGCTCGAACTCAGCGGCTGGGAACTGCACAAGGTGATGCACGCCTATGGCACCAACGGCATCATCACCGAAGTCGAGATGCCGCTGACCGCCGCCTATGACTGGGTCGACGTTCTCGTCGGCTTCGACGACTATATGGACAGCGTCCGTTATGCCGATCTGCTCGGCAATTCCGATGGGCTGCTGCTGAAGGAAATCGCCACGGTCGCGGCGCCCGTGCCCGAGACCTATTTCCTGCGCCACCAGAAATTCGTCCGCAAGGGCCAGTCGCTCGCGATCCTGATGGTGGCGCCGCAGTCGCTCGACGCTTTCCTGGCGCTGACCGAGCGCGAAAAGGGCGAGGTGATCTTCCGTTCGGATACGGCCGGCGACCTCAAGGGCATTCCGCCGAATTTCGAGCTCGCCTGGAACCATACGACGCTGCGGGCGCTCCGCGTCGATCCGGCCATCACCTATCTGCAGACGATGTATTCACCGCCCGATCATATCGAGAAGATCGCGCGCATGACGGCGCTGCTCGGCGACGAGGTGCCCGGCCATCTCGAATTCGTCCGCTTCGACGGCAAGATCACGCCGATGGGCCTGCCGATGCTGCGCTATTCGACCGAGGCGCGGCTCGACGAGATCGTGCGCCTGCATGAGGCGAATGGCTGCCCGGTGTTCAATCCGCATCGCTATACGCTGGAGGAGGGCGGCATGAAGCAGACCGACGCGATCCAGCTCGCCTTCAAGCATGAGGCCGATCCGAAGGGGCTGCTCAATCCGGGCAAGATGATCGCCTTCGAGGATCCCGCCTTCGATTTCACGGCGCAGAAGACCTATCTCTTCCCGGGCCTCAAGGTGGCTTCGTGACCGCGGGGCGGGGCTGACATGCGGGTTCTCGTCGTCTTCGCCCATCCCGTCGAAACCAGCTTCCAGGCGGCGCTGCACCGGACGGTTGTCGCCGCGCTGAAGAAGGCGGGCCACGAGGTCGACGATTGCGATCTCTATGCAGAGGGCTTCAATCCTGTCCTCTCGCGCGAGGAGCGGCTGCATTACCACGACATCCCGGCCAACCGGGTCAATGTCGAGCCCTATGTCCAGCGCCTGCTGGCGGCCGAAGCCTTGGTGCTCGTGCATCCCGTCTGGAATTTCGGCCTGCCGGCCATTCTCAAGGGCTTTTTCGACCGTGTCTTCCTGCCGGGGGTCTCATTCCGGATGGAAAACGGCAAGGTGAAGCCGAACCTCCATCACATCACCAAGCTGACGGCGGTCGTTACCTATGGCGGTGCGCGGTGGCGGGCGCTTGGCGTTGGCGATCCGCCCCGGAAGATCGTCAAGCGGGTGCTCCGCGCGCAGATCAAGCCGATGGCGCCGGTCGGGTATCTCGCCCATTACGATATGAACCGCTCGACCGACACGACGCGATCTGCTTTCCTTGAGAAGGTCGTGTCTGCGATGGAGCGGTTCTGAGATGCGTGCCCTCGTCGTCTATGCCCATCCGGTGCCGGAGAGCTTCGGCGCGGCGTTGCGCGACGTGGTCATCTCGGCGCTCGAAAGCGGCGGGCACGAGGTGCGCCTCGTCGACCTCAACGCCATCGGCTTCGATCCGGTCATGAGCGCCGATGAGCGGCGGCATCATTTCGAGCCTGTCGTCAACGAACTCCCGGTCGCCGACCAGATCGCGCATATCAAATGGTGCGAGATGCTCGTCTTTGTCTATCCGACCTGGTGGTATGGATTGCCGGCGATCCTCAAGGGTTGGCTCGACCGCGTCTGGGTGCCGCATGTCGCCTTCCTCATGCCGGAAGCCGACGGCGAGAATATTCGCCCCAACATGCGGCACATCCGGGCCGTCGTGGCCGTGACGACCTGCGGCTCCAGCTGGTGGCTCTCGAAATGGGTCGGCGAGCCTGGCAGGCGAACCTTGCTGCGCGGCATCCGGGCGCTCTGCCACCCGCTCTGCCGCCGCACCTATATGGCGCTCTACCGGATGGATTCGGTCAGCGCCGAAGCCCGGACCCGCTATCTGGAGAAGGTCCGCCGCAGGATCGGTCGTCTCTGAGAGGCCGCGGGCCCGCTTGATGTTCAAGCGGGGCCTGCGGCAGCACCATGGGCCCGACGGTAGGCCCCTCAGGCCTTCGGACCCATCAACCGCTCGATCTCGGGACGGAATTCGTCGGCGATGTCGGGGCGGGACAGGGCGAAGGCGACATTGGCGGCCAGGAAGCCGACCTTGTTGCCGCAGTCATAGACCTCGCCATCGAAGCGGCAGCCGTAGAAATACTGCTTCTCCATCAACTTCAGCATGGCGTCGGTGAGCTGGATCTCGTTGCCGGCGCCCCGTTCCTGCTTCGACAGCAGGTCGAAGATCTGCGGCTGCAGGATATAGCGGCCGTTGATGTAGAGATTGGACGGCGCGACTTCCGGCTTCGGCTTCTCGACCATCGCATTGATGCGGAAGGCCGCGTTGGTGAGCTCCGCGCCGATCCCGACAACGCCATACTGGGTCGTCTCGGCGGGATCGCATTCGCTGACCGCGAGCACATTGCCGCCGGTCTCGTTATAGGCCTCGACCATCTGGCGCAGGCAGCTCGGCTCGCCCTTCATCACCATGTCGGGCAGGAGAACGGCGAAGGGCTCGTTGCCGACGAGTTCGCGGGCACACCAGACGGCGTGGCCGAGGCCGAGCGGCACCTGCTGGCGGGTGAAGCTGGTCGAGCCGGGCTTCGGCAGATCCTTGGCGAGCAGCGCCAGGGCCTCGCTTTTGCCTCTTCCGGACAGTGTCGCCTCAAGTTCATACTGAACGTCAAAATGGTCCTCGATCACCGCCTTGTTGCGGCCGGTGACGAAGATGAAATGCTCGATGCCGGCTTCCCGCGCTTCATCCACCGCATATTGGATGAGCGGGCGGTCGACGACGGTCAGCATCTCCTTCGGCATGGCCTTCGTGGCCGGCAGGAAACGCGTACCAAGGCCTGCCACGGGGAACACGGCCTTACGAATGGGAGCGCTCATAAACACCTCTCGGTCGAAATTGCTGGGGACAGTATCGCCCCAATCCTAAGAACAACGCTAACGAAAACCGGAGGATGCACCACAATCCAACCGGCGGCTCGGACCACCCTTTACCCCCTATTAATGATGAACATTGCATGAGGATCATATGACGGTTCTGGTCACAGGCGGCGCTGGCTATATCGGCAGCCACATGGTGTGGCGGCTTGTCGATGCCGGCGAGCGCGTCGTCGTGCTCGATCGGCTTTCGACAGGCTTCGCCTGGGCGGTGGCGCCAGAGGCCAAGCTGGTGGTCGGCGACATCGGCGACGAGGGGCTCGTCGAACAGCTGATTTTCGACAACGATATTGACGCCGTCATTCATTTCGCCGGATCGATCGTGGTGCCTGAATCGGTCGCGGATCCGCTCGGCTACTATCTCAACAACACCGTGAAATCACGTACCCTGATCGCCACTGCGATCAAATGCGGCATCAAGAACTTCATCTTCTCCTCGACCGCTGCCGTCTATGGCGATGCGGGCACGGAGCCCGTGGTCGAGAGCGCGGCGACCGCCCCGCTCTCGCCTTATGGCCGTTCCAAACTGATGACGGAGTGGATGCTCGACGACGCGTCGCGCGCGCATGACTTCCGCTATGTCGCGCTGCGCTATTTCAACGTGGCCGGCGCCGATCCGAAGGGCCGCACCGGCCAATCGACCAAGGGCGCCACGCATCTCATCAAGGTCGCCTGCGAAACCGCGCTCGGCAAGCGACCGAAGATCGAGATCCTCGGCACGGATTACGACACGCCCGATGGCACCTGTGTGCGTGACTATATCCATGTCAGCGATCTCGCCAACGCTCATGCCGATGCGCTCGCCTATCTCAGGAGCGGCGGAGCCAGCCTCGTTGCCAATTGCGGCTATAGCCGGGGCTTTTCGGTGCGCGAGGTGATCGAATCCGTGCGCCGCGTCTCCGGCGTCGACTTCACGGTCGTCGAAGGGCCGCGCCGTGCCGGTGATGTGCCTGCGGTGGTCGCCAATGCGTCGGTGGCGCGCGCGACGCTTGGCTGGACGCCGCAGCATGACGATCTCGACACCTGCGTCAGCACTGCGCTGGCCTGGGAGGAGGCGCTTTCGCGCCGCAATCACGTGGACTAGTGCCGTTGCCTAAGCGGCGGCACCGACTGGGAGATGACGATGCCGATCCGGACCGGACTGACGCCTGCCAATGCCTTCGCGCGCCTTGCCGGGATCGTCATGCTCGGCCTTGTGCTCATCGCCTTCGCGGTGCCCGCGGCCTTGGCGGACGCCGCGGGCCAGCGCTGGGTGGCGCAGTTCTGGCCCACGGCCCAGAAGGCCGGCATCTCGCGCACCGTCTACATGAACGCGCTCGGCAATTTCACGCCCGACCCTGACGTTCTCGCCAAGGCCAGTAACCAGGCCGAGTTCGTGAAGCCGCTCTGGGAGTATCTCGACGGCGCGGTTTCGGAGAAGCGGATGGAAAACGGCAAGGCCGCGCTTCGTCAGTATGGGCGCCAGCTCGCCAGCATCGAGGCGACCTATGGTGTCGATCGGTCCGTCGTGGTCGCCATCTGGGGGATGGAGTCGTCCTATGGCGCGGTGCTTCAGAACGAGAAGATCGTCAAGAGCACGATCCGCTCGCTGGCGACACTCGCTTATCAGGGCGGCAGCCGCGCCAAATATGGCCGCACGCAGCTGATCGCGGCGCTGAAGATCCTGCAGCGCGGCGATATCGGCGTGCGGGGCATGACGGGCTCCTGGGCCGGCGCCATGGGCCACACGCAGTTCATCCCGACCACCTATCAGGCCTATGCGGTGGATTTCGACGGCGACGGACGGCGGGATATCTGGAACTCCGAGGTCGATGCGCTCGCTTCGACGGCGAACTATCTCTCCAAGATGGGCTGGCGGAGGGGCGAGACCTGGGGCTATGAGGTCGTGCTGCCGCGCGGAATCGATTGGCGGCTGGCCGATGCCGGCAAGAGCGCGCCGCTGTCGGCCTGGCGCAAGATCGGTGTCCAGCGCGTCGCCGGCCGCCCGTTCCCGGCGAGCGACGAGGTGGCGCGGCTGTATGCGCCGGCAGGCGCCAACGGGCCGGCTTTCCTGCTGCTGCCTAATTTCCGCGTCATCAAGCGCTACAACAATGCCGACGCCTATGCGCTCGCGGTCGGCCATCTCGCCGATCGGCTGGTGGGCTCGGGCGAATTCGTCGCCGGATGGCCGCGGGGCGTGCGGCCGCTCACCAGCGATGAGCGCGTCGAGGTGCAGTCGCTGCTCGCCCGGCACGGCTTCTATGACGGTGCGCTCGACGGCAAGTTCGGTGCCGGTACCCGCGAGGCGATCCGCTCCTATCAGCGCCGGGCTGGCCAGGTTCCGGACGGCTACGCCTCGACCGGCCTGCTGGAGCAGTTGCGCGGCGGATAGGCTTGTCATCGCAGAGCGGCGAGGGGCGGCGAGACCGGGCCTTCGCAATTCAATCCGGCGCTGAAATGGTCTAGCATCCGCGAATATGGCGGACGCGTCGCGGCGCCCTTCGCCATTCGGCCGCAATGGCGGCGGAAGGATGCCCGATGCGCCAGAGCCTCGTTCGTCTTGCCCTTCTCCTGCTCGTAGCCTTCGCTCTGCCGGCGGGCGATGCGTTGGCACAGGCGCGCGGCGGCTTCTTCGAGCGGCTGTTCGGCGGCGATCGCGAGGTGGCGCCGCCGCCCGGCGCCATCCCCGGCCAGCCAAGGTCAGGCCAGCCGGGTCGCGCAGCTCCGTCCCCGCAGCGCAAGAAGCAGGCGACGACCGCCGCGCCGGCCGAGCCCGTATTTCCTGTCGCCGATATCGAGCCCAAAGATGCCGACGCGCGCAGGGTCCTTGTCATTGGAGACTTCGTGGCCGGTGGCCTTGCCTGGGGGCTCGATCAGGCCTTCGCCGACGATCCGAAGCTTGCCGTCCTCGATAATACCGATGGCTCGTCCGGCCTCGTGCGTGATGATCACTATGACTGGACGGCGAGCCTGCCCGACCTCATCGACGAAACGAGGCCGGATGTGATCGTCGTGATGATCGGCATCAATGACCGGCAGCCGATCCGTACGGGGGACGGCAATCTTGCCGTGCGGTCGGATGGCTGGGATGCTGCCTATGCGGCGCGGGTCGAGCGGTTCGTCGCCGCCCTGAAAGCTTCCGGCAAGCCGGTGTTCTGGGTCGGCGAGCCTCCTATGCGGTCCACCGACGGCTCGGCCGACATGGCCTTCATCAATACGGTGTTCAAGGAAAAGGCCGAGGCGGCGGGCATGCGCTTCATCGATATCTGGGACGGTTTCGCCGATGAGGACGGGAAGTTCGTCTCGCGCGGCCCGGACATGGATGGGCAGGCGCGGCAGCTTCGCTCCGGCGACGGCATCAATTTTACCAAGTCCGGCCGGCGCAAGCTCGCCTTCTATGTCGAGCGGGAACTCGATTCGGCTGGCGGCGGAGCTGCGGTCGGGACGGCCGCGCCGCTCAACCCGAACGATACGATCGAGATCGGCGCCGATGGCAAGCCGCGCACCGTCGGGCCCATCGTCTCGCTCACGGATCCGCCGCCGGCTGCTGCCGATACGGCCCTTGCCGGGGCCGCTCCGGCAGCTGAGCCCGCCAATGCGGCCGACCCCGTCTACAGACTGACAGTCGAGGGGGTCGCAGCGCCGGCGCCGCCGGGCCGTGCCGATGACTTCACATGGAAGGCGCCGCGGCCGAGCGCGGGCCCTGTGACCGGCAGCGTTGTCGACGGCATCATCATCCTGCCGGTTGCGGCCGCTGGCGGAGGCGACGCCTCCGCGAAGTGACGTTCTTGGGCCTGAATGGCGGCGCGATCAGCCCGCGCCGGCATCAAGGCTGTTGGAGCTGCTTCGCGAGTCGGGCGAGGTCGGCATCGTCGGGCGAGACCGCCGATAGGGTCCTGGCGAGCGGCGCGGCCAGCGCGGCGTCTCGTGCCTCGAGCGCATTGTTGAGCGCGAAGCCGAGCAATTCAGCGTCATAAGGCAGTCGTGCCAGCGCCATGCCGATTTCGGCCTTGGCGGCTTCCGTCTGACCGGTCGACTGCAGCGCGACGGCGTAGACATAGGCGTAATGCGCGTCGCTCGGCTCCAGCCGCGTCGCGCGTTCGAGCTCGGCCACCGCTTCGGGATAGCGCTTCTGGCGGATGAGGCCGAGGCCGAGCGCGAAATGCGGCGCGGCATTGTCCGGCGACCTCGTGATCGCCACGCGGAGGACGCGCTCGGCATCTGTCTCCCGGCCCTCGGCGCGGTAGAGATCGGCAAGGTTGACCGAAAGCGGGGCGGCCGCCGGCTCCAACTTGAGGCCGGCGAGGAGTTCCGCCTCGGCGGCGTCCGGCTGCCCTCGCCGCATCAGGAACGTCGCCAGATTGGCACGCCCGTCCGGCCGGTCGGCATTCAGCCGCTGCGTCGCCTCATAATCGTTGAAGGCGGCTTCGGTGCGCGCCCGATCGTCAGGTGAAAGCGCGTCGAGCGGCTGATCGGCAAGCAGAGACGCGGCCTCGCTGCGCACGGAAAGCGTGGGGTCGGCAAGAAGCGGGCTTGCGAGGCGCCAGCGCGCCTCAAGCGGCGCGTCACTAAGATTGCGGAGCGCGGCGGCCCGCACCAGAGGATCGGGATCGGCCAGTGCCGATGTCGTCGCGGCTGCGGTGGCCGACGAGGGGAAGTGCTGCAATTCCGAGATGGCGGTCGCCCGTGCGATCGCGGGGACCGCTGGCTGTCCCGCGAGTTCGATGAGCAGGGCGCGCGCCGCGGGATCGCCGGACCGGCTGCGATGAAAGGCTTCTGTCCATGTCTGGTGGCCCCTGCGCTCCGGCCCATGCCAGCGCGTCACGGCGTCGGCCGCCCATTGCGCCGTCTTGTCGGCATGGCAGTCATTGCAGGCGTTCGGCGTCCCGAGGCTCACCGAGAGATCGGGGCGCGGAATGCGGAACGAGTGATCGTGGCGGCGGTCGACGACCATATAGGTGCGCGCCGGCATATGGCAGGAAATGCAGTCCGGCGCGGTCGGGCCCGGGGCGTGGCCGCTGTGTTCGCGCGTCGCGAACTTTTCCGGCATGTGGCACTGGCTGCAAACTGCAGCTCCGTCGGCCTTCAACTGGTCGCTATGCGGATCATGGCAGTCGTTGCAGGTGACGCCGCGCGCGAACATCAGGCTCTGCTTGAAGGACTGGTCGTTGAAGACCTCGTCCTTCATCTGGCCGTCATCCTCGAAGAGGCCGGCGGCGAGCAGGGATTCCATATGGGTATCGGAGAGCGGGCGGCCCGGATGCCAGTCTTCCGAGAGCGTGCCGCGGCGCGAATGGCATCGCGCGCAGGTCTCGACCACGTCGCCGGCCGGCCGGGAAACGCCATGCACCGGGCTGCCCGTCTTCGGATCCGGCGTCCAGTCGGCGGGCGGGCGAACCGCTGCGACGCTGGCAAAGCCCTGGTTCGGCGTGGTCTTGTCCGCGCCGGAAGTCGCCCAGACGACATGCGCCGCGCCGGCTCCATGGCAGCTCTCGCAGCCGACGCTGATTTCGGAATAGGTGGTGTGGAAGCTGTCGGCCGGCGCGTCATAGCCCTTCTTCAGCGCGGTCGAATGGCATTCGGCGCACATGAAGTTCCAGTTCTGCTGGCCCCGCGTCCAGTGCAGCGGGTCCGACGCCGGCATCGGCTGGTTCTGGTAGAGGTGGAACCAGCGCTGACCGCCCTCGGCCTTTGGCCGCGTGTCCCAGGCGAAGGGCAGCGCCTGCAGGCGGCCGTCCGGAAACCTGACAAGGTATTGCTGCAGCGGATAAACGCCGAAGGTGTGGCTGACGGCGAAGTTCTGCGTCGTGCCGTCCCGGCCGTCCGTCTCGACCATGAAGCGCGCGCCGTCGCGGTAGAAACGCGCCTTCGAGCCGAGATGCTCGACGGTGGCATTGCCAAAATCACCCGAGACCGTTGCGGGCGTCGCGACCATCATCGCTTTCGCGTGATCGGAGGTCTTCCAGGCGGCAAACTCCGCCTCGTGGCAGCTGGCGCAGGCCTTGGAGCCGATGAAGCCGGCGGGCGCGAAGGCCTGCAACGCCCCCACCGTGCCGGCGTCGAGGACGTTGTCCGCCTGCTGCGCATGACCTGCCGCTGCGACGACGAGCAGGAACCCCGCCGCCAGCACCGCCGTCAGCGCGCGGCCGCGCCGGACGAGTCCGGCGGGAAAAAAGGCGATGGCGCGGATCAAGCGGATGGTCGCCGTCCCCCCCGATGGCGTGAACCGATCGGTGGAGTCTAGAGCCTTTCCAGGCGCGGTGTCATCCGTTTCAGCCGGGCGACTCCCTCTCCCGCGATCGCGGGGGAGGGTCGGGGAGGGGGCAACCGGCCGGGACGCTTGTCCGCGACTACCAGGCTAGGCTGGTCGCGCCCATCAGATCCTTGTCGATGGCATGCGCCGCCTGGCGGCCTTCGCGGATCGCCCAGACGACCAGCGACTGACCACGGCGCATGTCGCCGGCGACATAGACCTTGTCGACGGAGGTGGCGTAGCGCTCGGTATCGGCCTTCACATTGCCGCGCCGGTCGAGCTCGGGGCCGAGATCGGCGACGAGGCCTTCCTTCTTCGGGCCGGCAAAGCCGATGGCGATGAAGACGAGATCGGCGCGGATGATGAATTCCGTGCCTTCGATCGGCCGGCGCTTCTCATCGACCCGGGCGCACTCGACGCCCGTGACCTTGCCGTTCTTGCCCACGACGCGAAGCGTGGCACAGGCGAATTCGCGCTCGGCACCTTCGGCCTGCGAGGAGGACGTGCGGAACTTGGTCGGCCAATAGGGCCAGACATTCAGCTTGTCCTCGCGCAGCGGCGGCATCGGGCGGATGTCGAGCTGCGTCACGGCCAGCGCGCCCTGCCGGAAGGCCGTGCCGACGCAATCGGATGCCGTGTCGCCGCCGCCGATGACGACGATGCGTCGGCCGGTGGCGATGATCGGCTCTTCCGTGACCTCTTCGCGTCCAACCCGGCGGTTCTGCTGGACGAGGAAGGGCATCGCGTAATGCACGCCCTCCAGCTCGACGCCCGGCAGCTTGGGATCGCGCGGATCCTCGGCACCGGCGGTCAGCAGCACCGCGTCATGGCCGGCGATCAGTTCGTCGACTGGCAGGGTGCGGCCGATATCGACGCCGTAATGGAAGGTCGCGCCCTCGGCCTCGATCTGCGCGACGCGCCGGTCGATGAGGTGCTTCTCCATCTTGAAGTCCGGAATGCCATAGCGGAGCAGGCCGCCGGCCTTCGGCTCGCGCTCATAGACATGCACGTCGTGGCCGGCGCGGGCGAGCTGCTGCGCGGCCGCAAGGCCGGCCGGGCCTGAACCGACCACGGCGACCTTCTTGCCCGTCCTGATGGTGGGGACTTCCGGCTTGATCCAGCCGTTTTCCCAGCTCTTGTCGGCGATCGTCTGCTCGACCGACTTGATCGCGACCGGCACATTCTCGAGGTTCAGCGTGCAGGCTTCCTCGCAGGGCGCGGGGCAGATGCGGCCGGTGAACTCCGGGAAGTTGTTGGTCGAATGCAGGTTGCGCGAGGCTTCCTGCCAGTCGCTGGAATAGACGAGGTCATTCCAGTCCGGAATCTGGTTATGGACCGGACAGCCCGTATCGCCATGGCAATAGGGGATGCCGCAGTCCATGCAGCGCGCCGCCTGCTGCTTCACCTCGTGATCGGTGAGGCGCAGGGTGAATTCCCGGAAGTGCCGGATCCGGTCCGAAGCCGGCTGGTACTTCTGGTCCTGGCGGTCGATCTCGAGGAAGCCCGTAACCTTTCCCATGCCCGTCCCCTACTCGGCCGCCACGCCATAGCGGGCGCGTTCCATTTCGATGAGTGCGCGCCGATATTCGACCGGCATGACCTTCCTGAACTTCGGCCGATAGGCGGCCCAGTTGTCGAGGATCGTCCGGGCGCGCTCGGAGCCCGTATAGTGCAGATGCTGCGAGATCAGGCGGTGCAGCCGCTCGTCATCGAAGCGGTTCATGTTGGACGAGATGTCGATCCGTCCCTTGTGCTCGATGTCGCCGCCATGATGGTGCAGCTTCTCGAGCAGATCGTCCTCTTCCTGGACGGGCTGGATTTCGACCATCGACAGGTTGCAGCGCGAGGAGAAGCTGTCGTCCTCGTCGAGCACATAGGCGATGCCGCCGGACATGCCGGCCGCGAAGTTGCGCCCGGTCTGGCCGATGACGACGACGATGCCGCCCGTCATGTATTCGCAGCCGTGATCGCCGCAGCCTTCGACCACCGCGATGGCGCCCGAATTGCGCACGGAGAAGCGCTCGCCGGCGACACCGCGGAAATAGGCCTCGCCCTCGGTAGCGCCGTAGAGCACCGTATTGCCGACAATGATCGACTGTTCGGGCACGACGCGGCTTTCCGGCGCCGGACGCACGACCAGGCGGCCGCCCGAAAGGCCCTTGCCGACATAGTCGTTGCCTTCGCCGATGAGGTCGATCGAGACGCCGCGCGCCAGGAATGCGCCGAAGCTCTGGCCGGCGGTACCGGTCAGCGTCACGGCGATCGTGTCGTCGGGCAGGCCATCGCCACCATAGCGCTTCGCGACCTCGCCGGAGAGCATCGCGCCCGCCGAGCGATCGGTGTTCCTGATGACGGCGCTGATCTGCACCGGCGTGCCGTTTTCGAGCGCCGGCATCGCCTCCGCGATCAGGCGCCGGTCGAGAACCGCGTCGATCGGGTGCTTCTGCAGCTCGGTATGGCGGATCGCCTCGCGCGGCGCATCCGGCTTGAAGAACAGCTTGGTGAAGTCGACGCCATTGGCCTTCCAATGCTCGATGGCGCGCTTCTTCTCCAGCCGATCGGACTGGCCGATCAGCTCGTCGAAGCGGCTGATGCCCATGGCGGCCATCAACTGGCGCACTTCCTCGGCAACGAAGAAGAAGAAGTTGATGACATCCTCCGGCGTGCCCTTGAAGCGCTTCCTGAGTACCGGATCCTGCGTCGCGATGCCGACCGGGCAGGTGTTCAGATGGCACTTGCGCATCATCACGCAGCCAGCGGCGATCAACGGCGCGGTCGAGAAGGCAAACTCGTCGGCGCCGAGCAGCGCGCCGATGACGACGTCGCGGCCGGTGCGGAAGCCGCCATCGACCTGCAGCGCGACACGCGAGCGGAGCCCGTTGAGGACGAGCGTCTGCTGCGTCTCGGCAAGGCCGATTTCCCAGGGGCTGCCGGCATGCTTCAGCGAGGTCAGAGGCGATGCGCCGGTGCCGCCCTCGAAGCCCGAGACCGTGATGTGGTCGGCGCGCGCCTTGGCGACGCCGGCGGCAACCGTGCCGACGCCAACTTCCGATACGAGCTTCACCGAGACGTCGGCCGCTGGGTTGACGTTCTTCAGATCGAAGATGAGCTGGGCCAGATCCTCGATCGAATAGATGTCGTGATGCGGCGGCGGCGAGATCAGGCCGACGCCCGGCGTCGAGTGACGGACCTTGGCGATGGTCGCGTCAACCTTGTGGCCGGGCAGCTGTCCGCCTTCGCCGGGCTTGGCACCCTGCGCCACCTTGATCTGCATCATGTCGGAATTGACGAGATATTCCGTGGTGACGCCGAAGCGGCCCGAGGCGACCTGCTTGATCGCCGAGCGCATGGTGTCGCCGTTCGGCAGCGGCACGAAACGCTCCGCCTCCTCGCCGCCCTCGCCGGTGTTCGACTTGCCGCCGATCCGGTTCATGGCGATGGCGAGCGTCGTATGCGCCTCGCGCGAGATCGAGCCGAAGCTCATTGCGCCGGTGACGAAACGCTTGACGATCTCGGCGGCAGGCTCGACCGCGTCGAGCGGCACGGGCGCCGCGCCGACATCCTCGGCCAGCTTGATGTCGAACAGGCCGCGAATGGTGAGCAGCGCCTTCGACTGCTCGTTCATCTCGCGGGCATAGTCTTCATAGCGCGACCAGGAGCCGACACGGACCGCATGCTGCAGGTTCGCGACCGAATCGGGCGTCCAGGCATGGCGCTCGCCGCGCTTGCGGAAATTGTACTCGCCGCCGATGTCGAGCGCAGAGCGCAGCACCGCGACATTGCCGAAGGCCTCGGCATGGCGCCGCACCGTCTCGGCCGCGATCTCGGCCAGGCCGACGCCCTCGATGGTCGTCGCGGTGCCGAAGAAGTAGCGGTCGACGAAGCCGGACGAGAGCCCGATCGCGTCGAAGATCTGCGCGCCGCAATAGGACTGGTAGGTCGAGATGCCCATCTTGGACATGACCTTCAGGATGCCCTTGTCGATCGACTTGACGTAGCGGTGGACGAGCTCCTCCGAATCGACTTCCTCGGGGAAGTCCTTCTTCATGTCGGTCAGCGTCTCGAAGGCGAGATAGGGGTTGATCGCCTCGGCGCCATAGCCGGCCAGCACGCAGAAATGATGCACCTCGCGCGCCTCGCCGGTCTCCACGACGAGGCCGACCGAGGTCCTGAGGCCCTTGCGGATCAGGTGATGATGCACGCCGGCCGTGGCGAGCAGCGCCGGAATCGGGATCCGCTCCGGCCCGACCATGCGGTCCGAGAGGATGATGATGTTGTAGCCGCCATGCACCGCGGCCTCGGCGCGCTCGCAGAGCCGCTCCAGCGCGTCGACCATGCCCTCGGCGCCCTTGTCGGCCGCATAGGTGATGTCGAGCGTCTTCGACTGGAACGGGTTGTCGTCCAGTTCGCCGATGGCGCGGATCTTCTCGAGATCGCCGTTTTCGAGGATCGGCTGACGCACTTCGAGCCGCTTGCGGCGGCCGGCGCCCTGCAGGTCGAAGAGGTTCGGCCGCGGCCCGATGAACGAGACGAGGCTCATGACGAGCTCTTCACGGATCGGGTCGATCGGCGGGTTGGTGACCTGCGCGAAGTTCTGCTTGAAATAGGTGTAGAGCAGCTTCGACTTGTCCGAGAGGACGGAAATCGGTGTGTCCGTGCCCATCGAGCCGACGGCTTCCTGGCCGGTGGTCGCCATCGGCGCCATCAGCAGGCGGAGATCCTCGGTCGTGTAGCCAAAGGCCTGCTGGCGGTCGAGCAGGCTCACATCCGTGCGCGGCGCGCGCGGCGGCACGGGCGGCAGGTCTTCGAGCACGATCTGCGTGCGCGACAGCCACTGCTGGTATGGCAGCTTGGAGGCGAGCTGGTGCTTGATCTCCTCGTCGGAGACGATGCGGCCCTCATCGAGGTCGATCAGCAGCATCTTGCCGGGCTGCAGCCGCCACTTGGTGATGATCTTCTCTTCGGGAATCGGCAGCACGCCGGCCTCCGAGGAGAGGACGACGTCGCCGTCCTCGGTCACCAGATAGCGCGCGGGCCTGAGGCCGTTGCGGTCGAGCGTCGCGCCGATGCGGATGCCGTCGGTGAAGGCGACCGCGGCCGGCCCGTCCCAAGGCTCCATCAGGGCAGCGTGATATTCGTAGAAGGCGCGCCGCTCCTCGTCCATGAGCGGGTTGCCCGCCCAGGCCTCGGGGATGAGCATCATCGCGGCATGCGGCAGCGAATAGCCGCCCTGCACCAGGAATTCGAGCGCGTTGTCGAAGCAGGCGGTGTCCGACTGCCCCTCATAGGAGATCGGCCACAGCTTCGAGATGTCGTTGCCGTAGAGCTCGCTGTCGACCGAGGCCTGCCGCGCCGCCATCCAGTTGACGTTGCCGCGGACCGTGTTGATCTCGCCGTTATGCGCCACCATCCGGTAGGGATGGGCGAGGCGCCAGGACGGGAAGGTGTTGGTCGAGAAACGCTGATGCACGAGCGCGAGCGCGCTCTCGAAGCGCTCGTCGTGGAAGTCGAGATAATAGTCGCCGAGCTGATAGGCGAGGAACATGCCCTTGTAGACGATGGTCCGCGCCGACAGCGATACGACGTAGAAATCGTTGTCGAGGCCGGAATAGGCCGAGTAGATGCGGTTGGAGATGACCTTGCGGATGATGAACAGCCGCCGCTCGAATTCGGCCTCGCTCTCGATCAGCTTGCCGCGGCCGATGAAGACCTGACGATGGAACGGCTCGGTCGCCGCGATGTCGGGCGCCTTGGACAGCGAGGAGTTGTCGACCGGCACGTCGCGCCAGCCGAGCAGGACCTGACCCTCCTCATGCACGACTTCCTCGACCAGCTTCGCCATTCCGGCGCGCACTTCGGGGTCCTGCGGCAGGAACAGGAATCCGACCGCATAGGTGCCCGGCTCGCCAAGCGCGAAGCCGAGACGCTCCGCTTCCTCGGAGAAGAAGCGATGCGGAATCTGCACGAGCATGCCCGCGCCGTCGCCCATCAGCGGATCGGCGCCGACGGCGCCGCGATGGGTGAGGTTCTGCACGATCTCGAGCCCGCTCCGGACGATCCGATGCGACTTCTCGTTCTTCAGATTGGCAATGAAGCCGACGCCGCAGGCATCGTGCTCGTTGCGCGGGTCGTAGAGCCCTTGCTTTGCGGGCGCGCGCGGCATGCTCGGCGGAGCGATATCGGCGCGAGCGACCGTGCTTTTGGTCGCGCGGACCGACGCCGCTTCAGCCAGCCGCATTTCTGTCTCGCTCTTCGCCATCGGCATCTCGATGCCCTCGCTCGTTCTCGCGTGAATCGTCCGGTCGCGACGCGTGTCGCCGCATGCCGGCCTTCCCCCTCCGCCGGATGCTGCGCAGACGCGCTGGCCCCGGAATTCATCTAGCAAGTTCCGTTCCCGGAAGCTTGCATGGCGGCGCGACGCATGCCACGCAGCGTCGTGTCGCAGTTTCCAAATGGGACAGCAATCCTGTCCTATTAAAAGCGCGCCAAAATGCCAGACTTCACTTCGCGGCGCAAGCGCCGGGGTGGGGCATTCCATTATGTTTGTTTCGGCGGCGCCGAGGCAATCGATCTTTCCGAACCAAGGTGGCAGGGTCGGCGCAGTTTTCTTGCGTCGCCGAGCCGGCTGATCGTGCGGCGGCTGCCCATAAAGCACAGGATGAGCATGATCTTCGCAAGCGACAATTGGACGGGCGCCTCGCTTCAGGTGGCCGAAGCGCTGCTCGTGGCGGCCGGAGGGCACGCGCCCGCCTATGGCGGCGATCCGCTCACGGCGGAAGTCGGCGCCGCCATGTCGAGGCTCTTCGAGCGCGAGATCGCCGTCTTCTTCGTCGGCACGGGCACGGCGGCCAATGCGCTGGCGCTCGCTCATGTGGCGCGGCCCGCAGGTGTCGTCTTCTGTCATCGCATGGCGCATATCGCGACGGATGAAGCGGGCGCGCCCGAATTCCTGTCGGGCGGAAGTCGCCTGCATGCGATCGAGGGAGCGAAGGGCAAGCTGACGCCCGAGGCGCTTGAGGCCGCGATCCGGCTCTACCCGCCACAGGCCGTCTTTCATGGCCAGCCGGCCGCCGTTTCGATCAGCCAGCTGACCGAAGCCGGCACCGCCTATGCGGCATCGGAAGTCGCGGCCATTGCCGACGTCGCCAAGGCCGCGGGACTGCCGCTGCACATGGACGGGGCGCGGTTTGCCAATGCGGTCGTCGGGCTCGGCGTTTCGCCGGCCGACATCACCTGGCGCGCCGGCGTCGACATGCTCTCCTTCGGCGGCTCGAAGAATGGCTGCTTCGCGGCGGAAGCGGTGGTCTTCTTCGATCCCGAGAAGGCGCGAGGGTTTGATTTCCAGCGCAAGCGCGCCGGGCACGTCTTCTCGAAGAGCCGCTTCATCGCGGCGCAGTTCGCCGCCTATCTCGCCCGCGATCACTGGCTGGAGCTCGCGCGGCATGCCAACGCCATGGCGCGGCAACTGGCGGACGGTATCGAGACGTCGGCGGAAGCCCGCCTCGCTCTCACGCCGGATGGCAATGAGGTGTTCGCCTTCCTGTCGCGCGCCGCCGACCAGCGGCTGAAGTCCGCGGGCGCTCTTTATTATCCTTGGCCCGCGAGCGGGCTTGGCGTCGCGGAGCCTGGTGAAGACGACATTCTGGTGCGGCTCGTGACGAGCTTTCGGACTGTGCCCGGCGAGATCGACCAGTTCATCGGCCTCATTGACTGACGAGGCACAAAAAAGCGCCCCGCGGACTGGCGGGGCGCCGTAGTCTCACTCTGCCAGACGCGGCCTTCAGGCGGCCTGCTGCTCGATCTGCTTGCCAGCCGCATTGGCGTTGGCAATCGCGATCTGCCGGGGCTTCATCGCCTCGGGAATCTCGCGGACGAGATCGACATGGAGCAAGCCGTTCTCAAGGCTCGCGCCGCGTACCTCGACATGGTCGGCCAGCTGGAATCGGCGCTCGAAGCTGCGGCCGGCAATGCCGCGATAGAGCACCTCGCCGTTCTGGCCTTCCTCGACCTTCTTCTCGCCCTTGACGGTCAGCGCGTTCTGGCGCGACTCGATCGAGAGCTCCTTATCGCTGAAACCGGCGACAGCCATGGTGATGCGATAGGCGTTTTCGCCGGTCCGCTCGATATTGTAGGGCGGATAGCCGGGGACGCCATTCTCGACACCAGCGGTCTGGTCGAGCAGCGAGAAGAGACGGTCAAAGCCGACGGTGGAGCGATAGAGGGGGGTGAGATCAAACGTGCGCATAACAAGTCCTCCTGAGAGCGACATGGGTTTCGAACATCGCTTCGAAATCGGCCGTAGGGCCCGGTTTCTGGCGTCCTTCGGCGGGCCCTTATGGCGCCCGCAACATCGATATGGTGAGCCCTTGACGGGCTTCAAGAGGGCCGATCCCCGACCTGAACGGCGGATGAACGAGCGGTTCGGATCCGGTTCAGCGGCGCGGCAATAGGGTTCGATCATTCCGGCGGCGATCCTTGCCCGCCGGGTTTTCGGAGACCCGGTCATGTTCAAGGCCCTTCTCGCATCCAGTCTCATTCTCGGCGCGCTGGCTCTGCCGGCAGCTGCCGATGAGATCGACTTCCGCATGGTTGGCGGCGGAGCCTATGGCTACCAGGAAGGCCGCCCGGGCGGCTGGGGTGACGGCGACTATGCGCCGCCTCCACCTCCTCCCGGCCGGTTCGGCCCACCGCCCGTCTATGCCCCGGCGCCCGACTGGCGCATGCCGCCGTGGCAGCTCGTCCGGACCCTCCGCCATCGCGGCTATTACGACGTCGAGATCCTCCGCGAACGGCGCGACGTCACCATCGTCCGCGCAGCGGCGCGCGGCCGGGATGTGATCCTCGTCGTCGATGCCCGTTCGGGCGACGTGCTGCGTCAGCGCAGCGCCGACGATTGGGGGCAGGGCCGTGGCTGGGGCCAGGACTGGCGCCGCTGGTAATTTCCTCCCGCCGGTCGCTATCCGCCCGCCCGCGACCGGAGGTGCGGGGCCGGCGGCATCCTATCGATGCCGCCGGTCTCGGCCCGAACAGGCTTTAGGCGCCAGGGCCAGCCTTGCGAGCCTAGCCATCCTGCGGCCGCCCCGTTATCGTGCGGCCGGGCAATCCCGCCCTTGCCGCTGCGCCCGCCGCGTTCCGGCCGGATGCGTTCGTATTGTCCTCCGTTCGGCCTATGAGCTTCATCTCCCTGCCAGACAATCCACTGCCGGAAGGCGTCCGCGAGGTGGTCCTGACGACGCCGGATGGCGTGCGCCTGCGGGCCGCATGCTGGCGGCCGGCTGGTGCGGTGAAGGGTACGGTGTCGCTGCTGCATGGACGGGCCGAGACGATCGAGAAATATTTCGAGGTCATCGGCGAACTGCTGGAGCGAGGCTTTGCGGTTGCGACCATGGATTGGCGCGGTCAGGGGGGATCCGATCGACCGCTGCGCGATCCGCGCAAGGGCCATGTCGAGGATTTCGCCGACTACGACCGCGATCTCGAGACCTTCCTGCGCGATCTCGTGCTGCCGGACTGTCCCGCGCCGCATTTCGCGCTTGCCCATTCGACGGGCGGGCTGATTCTTCTCCGCCACGCCCGCCGCTTGAGCCTCACCTTCTCGCGCATCGTGCTGACCTCGCCGCTGCTCGAACTCGGCGCGATGAACCCGCCACACTGGTTCGTCCGCTCGGCATCCGCGACGCTCGCCTCGCTCGGCCTCGGCGATTTCTATCCGCCCGGCTCCGGCCTCGTCAGGCTGGAGGAACGCAGCTTCTATACCAATCCGCTGACCGGCGATGCCCGGCGCTTTGCGCGCATGCGGGCGATCGCGGCCGGCCGGCCGGAACTCTGCATCGGCCCTCCGACCATCGGCTGGCTCAATGCGGCTTGCCATGCCATGCGCGAGGTGGCCGATCCGGCCTTTGCGGCGGCCATCGCGGTACCGACCCTCATCGTCACGGCCGGCGCTGACAAGGTGGTGCGGCCGCTCGCGGCGGAGCGGTTCGTGCGCCATATGCGCCTCGGCCGCGAAATCGTCCTACCCGGCGCCCGCCACGAGATCCTCATGGAGCGCGATGCGATCCGCGCAGCCTTCTGGGCCGCGTTCGATGCATTCATTCCCGGAACCGACGGCTGATCTTTCCGTATTGCGTCTCTCTGTGGTATACTTGCCCATCGTTGCGGGCAGCTCCTCCTGAGAAGCGTTCGTCACGCTGATGGTCGTGAATGGCCTTCGGGTCTAGCGCGGGTTCAAACAGGTCCGTTGGTGTCAATTCAAGCTGAGGATTCAGCGGATTGTCGTTGTCGGGCAGTAATGCGATGCGATTTAGCGGCGTTTTGGCCGCTATTGTTGCAATACAGCATTGCGTTTGCGTCGCGGTAGATTAGTCTGCAAAGGGGGAATGGTGACAGCCAGTCGCGTGGGCGGCCGGCTGCCAACAATGGAGCGATCAATGATTCGTCTCATGGCGAGTACGATTCTTGCCGTCGGCCTTGTGTCGGCGGCCTCGGCGGCAACGCTCTCTGGCGTCTCGGGGCCCGTCCTCGTCGACAGCGGCAAGGGCTTTGTCAAGGTTTCGGCCAATGCCGAAGTCGCGCCCGGCAATCGGGTGATGATTTCGAAGGGCGGCAAGGCCGTTCTGGCCTATGCTGACGGCTGCTCGAAGGCCCTTGGCCAGAATACCGTTACTACGGTGGTGGCGTCTGGTGCCTGCACTGCCTCGGCTCAGGTTGCGGGTCAGGCTGGCGTCGTTGCCGGTGGTGCCGGCCTTGGCACTGCTGCCGGCGGCACCTCGGTTGCTGTTGCACTTGGCGTTGGTGCTGCCGTTGCAGTCGGTGTCGGTGTCGGCATTGGTGCCGCGGCCGCCAGCGAAAGCAGTGCCAACGGCGTTGTGCCGGTCCCGCCGCCCATCAGCCGCTAACGGTTGATTACATCAAGGATCTCCGCGTGTAAGCGGGGATCCCCCGCCGCGACCACGCGGCCCCCGGCCGAGGCTGGTCCGCCTTCCCAATTGGTGACGCGGCCGCCGGCGCCTTCGATCACCGGTATCAGCGCCACGATGTCGTAGGCGTGCAATCCGGTTTCGATCACGGCATCCATGAAGCCGGCCGCCACCATGCAATAGGCGTAGCAATCATAGCCGTAGCGCACGAGGCGCACCTGGTCCTCGATGCGCAGATAAGCCTCGCGCTCGGCGCCCTTGAACAGGGCCGGCGTCGTCGTCGACAGGACGGCGCTCGCAATCCCGTCGCAGGCGCGCGTCTTCAAGGCCCGTGGGCCGCCGGGTCCGGTATAGCGGGCCGTTTCGCCGTCGCCGGAAAAGCGCTCGCCGGTAAAAGGCTGCGCCATCATGCCGAGCGCCGGCTTTCCGGCGGACATCAGCCCGATCAGCGTTCCCCAGACCGGCAGGCCTGAGATGAAGGCGCGGGTGCCGTCGATCGGATCGAGCACCCAGACATTCTCGGCGTCGAGATTTTCATCGCCATATTCCTCTCCCATGATGCCGTGGGCGGGATAGGTCTCATTGATCAGACGCCGCAGGGCGGCTTCCGCGGCCCGGTCTCCCGCCGTCACGGGATCGAATCCCGATGCAGCCTTGTTGTCGACCTGACCCGATGCCCGGAAATGCGGCATGATCGCTTCGGTAGCAGAATCGGCGAGGCGATCGAGGAAAGGAAGCAGTGCGGCATCGGTCATCGAGGGGTTCTCCAGCGGTCGTCCCGGCGATCCCCGCCTTGCAGGCGACACGCGGGATGGATCATCAAAGCATTGATCGGCTTCATCTTTATGACCGGATGGGCAGCCGGTGCCATGGGGTAGAGCGCGTTTCCACCGCGCCTGCAAGAAAGTTGAAATTGCCTCTTGATCTTTTTGCAGTGCACGGGCAAATTATTGCAATGCGGTAGTTCGATTGGCGTCGAACTTCCGCTGCCCTCCTTGGGCGTTTCCTCCCTAGACTTGGGCCGCATCGCTTCGCGAGCGGCCCTTTTTCTTGCGGTTTTTCTTGCCCGCGCCCGGCGCCCGGTATGGCGCGCGGCGGCGTCGCGTTACTCTGCCGCAAGTCCGACCGGCCAAAGTCCCCCGTCCGGCAGTTCCGACAATTGCCGCACGAAGGCGACGATGTCGGCGGCAACGCGGATGAAATCGCCCGTCGGCTGGAAATTGCGCTCGTTCATGTAGAGCCCGCGATTGATCTCGACCTGCAGGGCGTGCAGCCCTTCGGCGGGACGGCCGTAGTGCTCGGTGATGTAACCGCCGGCATAGGGTTTGTTCCGCGCGACCGTATAGCCGAGCCCTGTCAGGATGCTCGCCGCGGCCTCGGCGATTTCCGGCGCGCAGCTGGCGCCATAGCGGTCGCCGAGCACGAAATCGGCTCGGATACGGCCGGGCGCCGTTCGCACCGAGGACGGCATCGAATGGCAGTCGACGAGAACGGCGAAGCCGAAGCGCTGCCGCGTCGCCTGGAGCAGGGCATTGAGCGCCGCATGATAGGGCTTGTAGACTCCCTCGATCCTGTCGAGCGCCTCGGCCACCTGCAGCGGCTGCGCGTAGATCTCGACATTCTCCGAGACGACACGGGCGATCGTGCCGAGTCCGCCGGCGACGCGCATCGAACGGACATTGGCATAGGGCGGCAGTTCGCCATCGAACATGCCCGGATCAAGTTCGTAGGGCTCGCGGTTGACGTCCAGCCAGGCACGCGGGAAATGCGCCCGCATCAGCGGCGCGCCGAGCGGCACCACCGACAGAAAGAGTTCATCGACATAGGTATCCTCCGACCTGCGGATGGACCGCTCGTCGAGACGCGAGGCAGCGAGGAAATCGGCCGGATAGGCGCGGCCGCTATGCGGGGAATTGAACACGAACGGAAGCCGCTGGTCGGCGGGTGCGACGACCTCGAACGGGGGCTGGGCGGCATCGGAAGGGATCGGACTGCTCCGGGAAATTGGGCGGTGAGTCAGGCTGCCGGCCATGTTGCCAATATGGTACGGTGAAGTCCACAACCGAACCGGCCTAGCGGCTTCGTGCCGCCATTCATTCGATCTTTACCGCATCGGAGCCAAAGATTCGCGCGTGGCGCCACTGCCCCGACCGCCGACCGACCGGATCGCTCGCCTGCCATGGATTTCCGATGAACCGCATCCTTCTCGCCGAAGACGACAATGACATGCGCCGCTTCCTGGCCAAGGCGCTGCAGAACGCGGGTTACGACGTGGTTTCGTTCGACAATGGCCGCAGCGCCTATGAGCGGATCCGCGAGGAGCCCTTCACGCTGCTGCTGACCGATATCGTCATGCCAGAAATGGACGGCATCGAGCTGGCGCGGCGCGCCACCGAACTCGATCCCGATCTGAAGGTCATGTTCATCACGGGCTTTGCCGCCGTTGCGCTCAATCCCGATTCGAACGCGCCGCGCGACGCCAAGGTGCTGTCGAAGCCGTTCCATTTGCGCGAACTCGTGACCGAAGTCGAGCGCCTGCTGGCCGCCTGACGCCCGGCTTGTCAACAGGCCTCCAAAAGGCACGCATAGACGGGCTTGAACGCGGCGAAACGATCCTCTATACCCTCGCCACGCAGCCGGTCCCGCCGGCACGGAACAGGATGGGCGTGTAGCTCAGCGGGAGAGCACTACGTTGACATCGTAGGGGTCACAGGTTCAATCCCTGTCACGCCCACCATCCTTTTCAAGGGCTTAGCGAGAAATCGCTCGGCCCTTTGTCGTTTCTGGCGCGCAAATTGGCGTTGCCGCAAGCCGCAGCTTTCGACAGTCGCTTTGCAATCCGATTGAGAAACCTGGCGTCGCCCGCCTCGGCAGGCATGACGGTCGAGCGCGGTTCCGGCGCTGTCCGTATCGTCGCGTCAGACGCGGATCGGCCGGCCGCCCTGGGGCGGCCGGCCGGCGCTCTGCCTTAGTAGCAGGGCGGGTAGGGGTAATAGCCGCAGGCCGGCGGGGGCGGCGGGTAGGGATAGGGATAGGCGTAGCGCGGAGCCGCTGCGGCAGCTCCGGCGACCGCGCCGACCGCGACGCCGGTTGCGACACCCGCCGCGACGGCAGCGCCGGCTCCGGCGCCATACCAGGCGCCGTGATAGACCGGTGCGTGCCAATAGGCGCCGCCACCGCCGGCGACTGTGCCGTGATAGCCGCCGGGCGTGCCGTAATGGGCGGCGAACCAGTCGATGAACAGCGCGGCCGGGCCCTTGGCGCCGTCAAGGCTGCCTTCGAGCACGACGACGTCGAAGGTCAGCGTCGAGCCGTCGAGCTTCGGCGACTTCAGCGTGATGACGGCGTCGCTCACGTCGGAGCCGTCGCCGCCGAGGACCGAAATCGTGGCGTTCGGCGGATCGATGTCGAAGCTGTTCTTGCCGACATCCCACTGCTGGATGAACTGCTCGGTCGTGACATGGCCGGCGGCGCGAATCGGCCGGTCGGCGAACACGATGGAATTCGCCGAAACGCCGGTGAGGGTGAGCTTGGTGCCGTCGAGCGTCGCGCCGGCGGAATTGATGACCGCGAGGGACGGCTCGGGTCCGGTCGGCGTCACCTGCCCGATGGTCTTCGCCAGCGGCACATGCGGCTTCTTGGGCGTGTCCGCCGCCCAGGCGGCGCTGGCCGTCATGCCGAGGACGCCGAGCAGCAGCGTCGCCCGCGCCAGATCTCTGAATTTCATGTCGAGAACCTCCTTCATTGCCCTACGAGGCCATCTGCGCGAGGCAGGCGACAGGCCGCCCACATCCACCCCAACGGCGTGAAGCAATCGCCACGACTCGTTCGGCGTCTGCTCTCCCGTTCCGCGCACCATCGGGTCTTACCGGGTCTTGGCCCGGCGAGCCAGAGGCGGCGCGCAGGCGCCCGCGCGCAACCGCAGAGCGGGCGGGCTTTTGGGCGTGTGGGCAGCGGCAGCAGGAGCCGCCTACCAGCCGCCGTCGACCGCGATGTTCTGGCCCGTGATCATGCGCGAGCGCTCGGAGGCGAGGAAGACGACGAGATCGGCGACATCGTCGGCATTGATCCGCGCCTTGAGGCACTGGTTCTCGAGAATCCAGTCATTGTACTGCTGCAGCCGATCGGCGAAGACGCGGTTTTCCGCCTCCGAGACGACGGCGCCCGGCGAGATGGCGTTGACGCGGATGTTGAAGGGGCCGAGCTCGCGCGCCAGCGACTTGGTGAGCCCGAGCATCGCGCCCTTGCTGGCGACATAGGGGTCATATCCGTCCCAGCGGCCATTCAGCGTCACCGAGCAGAAATTGACGATCTGGCCGTTCCGCTTGCGCTTCATGCCGGGCGCGACCGCCCGGGCGAGGGCGAAGGTCGCGGCGGAATTGACGCGGAGCTGGTCCTCGTATTCCTCGATCGAGAAATCCTCGAACGGCTTGTTGATGATCAGCGCCGCGTTCGAGACCAGCACGTCGATGCCGCCCGCCGCGTCCGCGAGGCCGCGCACGAGCGCCTCGCTCTCCTTGAGCAGGCCGAGATCCTGCCCGACATAGCGCGCCGCGACGCCGTGGCGCTCTGCGATTTCGGCGGCTCGTGGCGCGCCGCGCGGATCGCCCGGCCGGTCGAGCAGCAACAGGGCGGCGCCGAGCCGGGCGAAAGCCTCGGCCTGCGCCGTGCCCAGCGTGCCGAGCGCGCCGGTGATGAGAACCGTACGTCCCGCGAACTCACCCATCAGAGATATCCGTGCACTTCGTCGATCGAAGTCTCGCCGACCGGCCGGTCGAAGACGATCTCGCCGCGGGCCATGGCCACGATGCGGTCGCAGCATTGGAACACGTGCTGCATGTTGTGCGAGATGAAGATGCCGGTGACGTTCTGCTTCTTCAGATCGCGCACGAAGCCGATGACCTTGTCGGTTTCCTTGACCGAGAGATGGTTGGTCGGCTCGTCGAGGATGAGCACCTTCGACTTGAAGTGCATGGCCCGCGCGATGGCGACGCCCTGCCGCTGGCCGCCGGAGAGTTCGCCGACCAGCGCCTCGGGCGAGCGCAGATGCAGGTCGACATCGGCGATCGCCTGGACGCTCTCGCGGTCCATCTTCTTCTTGTCCATCCAGCCGAAGCCGAAGAGCGACCAGGTCAGCGGTTCGCGGCCGATGAACACGTTGCGCGCGATCGTCATGGTCGGGACCATGGAGTTGTACTGGTAGATCGTCTCCAGCCCGAGCTCCATGGCCTGGCGCGGATTGCGGATCCGCACGTCGTGGCCCTCGATGCGGATCGAACCCGCATCCGGCTCGTGCACGCCGGAGAGGATCTTGATCAGCGTCGACTTGCCGGCGCCATTGTCGCCGACGAGGCCGACGGCCTCGCCGCGATTGACGGTCAGGCTGACATTCTTGAGCGCATGCACGCCCGAGTACCATTTCTCGAGGCGATGGCATTCGATGATCGGGGTCGTCATGCGCCCGTCTCCACCTTGATGGCGCGGGCGCGCCGCGCGAGCCACATATTGGCGATGACGGCGATCATGATCAGCAGGCCGATGGCGAACTTGAACCAGTTGGCGTCGACGCGGCTCATGACCATGCCGGAGTCGATGACGCGGATGATCGCCATGCCGACGATCGCGCCGAGCACATTGCCGACGCCACCGGACAGCGCGATGCCGCCGATCACCGCTGCGGCGATCGCCTGCAGCTCGACGCCGTCGCCGAGCGAGGGGAGCGGCGAGGCGATGCGCACCACCTGGATGATCCCGGCGAGGCCGGCGCAGAGCGAGCAGATCATGAAGCACACGATCTTCACGCGGTGCGTGGGAATGCCCATGGACTTGGCGGATTCGAGCGCGCCGCCGGTCGCCCGCGCCCAATTGCCGAAATTGGTCCGCTCAAGCAGCAGGTAGATCAGCACGGCGAGGCCGATCATCCAGAGCGTCGAGACGCGGATGAAGCCGATCGGATCCGTGAATGCCCAGGTCGGCGCGTCGCTGGGCAGAGCCGGCGCCGCGCCGCTCTGGTAGATGACGACACAAAGGCTGCGCAGGATGAACAGCATGCCGAGCGTCGTGATGAAGCTCGGAATCCCGAAGGTCAGCGAGATCGACCCGTTCAGGAAGCCGACCAGCAGGCAGACGGCGAGGGCGAGGGCGAAGGCGATCCAGAACGGCATGCCGGCGGTGGTCAGCGAGCACAGCACGATCGGCGCCAGGCCGAACATCGAGCCGATGGACAGGTCGAACTCGCCGGCGATCATGAGGAGCCCGAAGCCGAGCGCCATGATGGCGAGCTCGGGGAAGAGGCTCAAAATGCCGCGCAGATTCTGGTAGGACAGGAACAACCCGTTGGAACGGATGGTGAAATAGCCGACGAGCGCGACGAGCACCACCAAAGCGACCAGCTCGGGCCTTTCCATGTAGATCTTGAGCAGGCGCTTCATCGGCGACGTCCTCCGGGTGCCGGTGGCGGTCGGAAGGCGGCCGTTGCCGGCCGCCTTCGCTGCAGTTCCGAGCCTATCGGTAGCCATCTTTGCTCAGCTGCTCGATCGCATCGACCTGATCGGCGGTCACGATGGCGCTGCCCGTGTTCACGTCGAACGGGGCGAGCTTGTACTTCTTGATGAGGTTGGCCTGGATCACCGGCGCATAGCCCTGCAGATAGGGCTGCTGGTCGACATGGAACTGGATGTAGCCGTCCTTCATGCGGGCGAGCACATCCGGAACGAGGTCGAAGCCGCCGACGATGACCTTGCCCGGCTCGATGCCGCGGTCCTTGAGCACGTTGACGACGCCGACATCCCAGAAGCCGGTGTCCAGATAGGCCGTCAGGCCCGGCGTGCCCGTCAGGTAATTGCCGAAGCGATCACCCGTCGTGCCGTAATCGAGGCCGGCGTCGATCTCGTCCCAGGAGATCTCGCGATCCGGATGGGCCTTCTTCCAGGCTTCGAGCGCTGCCTCGACACCGTCGGCGCGACGGCGCGACCAGTTGTCGGCCGGCGCATTGACGCCGACGAGCACCTTGATCGGACCGCTGGCCGGGAACTTAGAAGCCGTGGCGGCCCCGAGCGCCTGGCCGGCCAGGAAGAAATCCTGCCCGATGAAGGCCTGGCGCGCATTGCCGGCGGCGCCCTCGGTATCGTCGACATTGTTGGCCACGACCGTGATGCCGGCGTCGCGCGCCTCCTTGATGACTTCGTCGAAGGCCTTGTTGTCGGGAATGGTGACGATGATCATGTCGGGCTGCTGCGCGATCGCCGACTGGATGTTCGCCACCTGGCCCTGGATGTCGCCCACCTTGGAGGTGAACAGCATCTGGCAATCGGCCTGGACGAGGCCGCACGCATCGTCGAAGCCCTTCTTGACGGTGAGCCAGAAGGCGTTGCCGGCATCGGCATGCGGCGCGAAGATGATCTTCGGCGCCCCGTCCTGCGCGAGAGCGCTGCCGGAAAGCAGCGCCAAGGCGGCGCCCGCTGCCAGCGCCATGGTCAGTTTCTTCATGATGTCCTCCCCACTGTTCGTTGCAATCAGTTCGCTTGCGACGTTCTCCTCGTCGTCGTGAAGCGCTTGTCGAGATCGGGATGCAGGTCCATTCCGAGCCCGGGGCCGGGCGGCACGGTGATGAAGCCGTGCTCGACCGTCGGGATGGCGGTGACCACCTCCGGGTACCAGGTGTGATAGAAGGCGCGGACGCTCTCCTGGACGAGGGCGTTGGTCGCGTTCAGCGACAGATGCGTGGAGGCCGCGAGCACTACCGGGCCGGTGCAGTCATGCGGCGCGACCGGCAGGTGCCAGGCCTCGGCCATGGCGGCGATCTTGCGCGCTTCCGAGATGCCGCCGCACCAGGAGAGGTCGAGCATCACCACGCCCGCCGCCTGCGTCTCCAGGAGATCGCGGAAGCGCCAGCGCGTCGCCAGCGTCTCCGAGGCGCAGAGCGGCGCGGTCGAGGCCTCCGCATAGCGCTTCAGGTCGCCGAGCGCGTCCATGCGGATCGGATCCTCGTGCCAGAATGTCCGGAACTGCGCGAGTTCCCGCGCGATCTGGATGGCCGGCATGAGCTGCCACATGGAGTGGAACTCGACCATTACGTCCATCTTGTCGCCGACGCGCTTGCGGACCTTCTCGAACGGGGCGAGCGCGGCTTTCATGTCGGCGGCGCTGATATAGAGGCCGCCCGACTTCTCGGCGGCCGTGTCGAACGGCCAGATCTTCATGGCCGTGATGCCGCTCTCGAGCAGTTCCTCGGCGAGGTCGTCGGCGCGGTGCAGGAAGGCGTCGAGATCGGCGTAAGCCGCGCGCTTCCCGAGCCCGTAATTGGCGACCGTCTGCCCGCCCTTCTGCATATAGGCGCTGCCGGCGCAGGTATTGTAGGTGCGGATGGTCGGACGGGTGAAGCCGCCGAGCAATTGCGCGATCGGCTGTCCGCTGACCTTGCCGAAGAGATCCCAGAGCGCGATGTCGATCGCGGAATTGCCGCGCGTCTCGACGCCGGTCGAGGCGAAGCCGAGATAGCCCGTCAGCGCGCGGCCGATGCCGTCGATCTGCAGCGGATCGCGCCCGATCAGGAGCGGGGCGACCGTCTCATGCAGATAGGCCTCGACCGCCTGGGCACCGAAGAAGGTCTCCCCGAGCCCCGTCAGGCCCTCGTCGGTGTGGACGAGCACCCAGCAGATATTCGCATGCTCGGCGATCCGGATCGTTTCGATCTTCTCGATTTTCACCGCCAGCCCCTCCCAAGGCATCGGTCCGAAATGCAGGGCGTCAGTTGATGCCGCTCGCCAGCAGGATCTTGACCGTGTTGTCGAAATGCGCGGCCATCTGCGCTTCGGCAGCAGCGCGGTCGCCGGCCTCGATATGGGCCGCGATCGCCTCGTGGCAGGCGACGTTCTCATAGCGCTCGCCATCATTGCCGCGTGCCAGCCAGCCGACGCGCCAGGTCTGGCGCGTCACCACGTGGAACGAGCCGACGATCAACGCGAACATCGGGTTGCGCGAGGCACGGGCGATGGTCTCGTGGAAGGCGATGTCGTGTTCCATCACCTTGTCCATCTGGTGGAAATCGGCGCGCATCGCCGCGGCGAGCGCCTTGATCTCGCGCGCTTCCTTCTCCGTCCGCCGTAGCGCGGCGAGGCCCACCGTGCGCATCTCGATCGTGCGGCGCACATCGAGGATCTGCTGCACCGAGACCTGGTCCGTCTGGACGCCGTGGTCGATGACCAGCGCCAG
>DATMGR010000024.1:0-155038 GCA_035555375.1 Kaistia sp.
CGGGTTGAACGAGCGCAGGAAGGCGACATAGATCACGCCGGCGCAGGCGGCGCAGAGCGCCGAGAAGACGAGGCTGATCGCCCGAACCCGGCCCGCATTGATGCCGGCATATTCCGCCGCGCGCCGGTTGCCGCCGGTCGCATAGATCATCTGACCGAACGGCGTCTTGGCGAGCACGATGCCGGCGATGATCGCGACCAGCACCATGAAGATGGTCTGCACGCTCACCGCCGCCGCGAGGTCGTAGAGCAGCGTGTCGTGCGTCGGCGCGATGCCGAGATAGGTCAGGATGTCGATGAGCTTGCGCCCGAGCAGGTTGAAGCTCTCGGGGAAGGCCGAAAGCTGGCGGCCCGCCGTCATCCAGGCGCCGATGCCGCGCGCCATGTAGAACATGCCGAGCGTCGCGACGAAGGCGGGCAGGCCGAAGCCGACGGTCAGCGCGGCGTTGACCACGCCGGCGGCGGCGCCTGCCAGCAGCGCCAGGAAGACCGCGGTCCAGGGATCGAAGCCGAGCTGCTTCATGAAGAAGGCGCAGGTCGCCGCCGAGAGCGCGAGGACCGAGCCGACCGACAGGTCGATGTCGCCATTGGCGATGACATAGGTCATGCCGATCGCGAGCAGACCGACCTCGGTGAAGGACAACATCAGGTTGAAGGTGTTGTCGATCGAGCCCCAGAAATCGGGGCGCAGATACAGGCCGACCACCCAGAGCACGACGGCGAGGACGATGGCCGCGGCGTCCCGGCGGGCGAAGAAGCGCCCGAGGGGGCCGCGTGCGCGCATCGAGCGGTCCGAGGCCGAGGAGCCCTTGGTCTGGGCGCCCTCGATGGCTACGCCGCCGACCTCGATCACCGGGGGCAGGGGACGCCCGCGCAGCCGGGCCCAGAGGCGCGGGAAGACGTTGCGGCGGATGATCCAGGGCTCGATCAGCACGGCGATCAGCAGGATCAGGCCGAGAAAGGCCGGCACCGCGCCGGGCGGCAGCTGGGCCATGCCCTGCACCTGCATCTCGACGCCGCCGACCTTCATGGTGCGCGTCATCGGGATGCCCTCGCGCAGCACCTTGTCGATCAGCGTGACGAGGATGGCGCCGAGCGCGCCGCCGAGCAGGCGCCCGCGTCCGCCGAGGATCGAGGCGCCGCCGACGATCACCGCGGCGATGACGATGAGCTCGGCGCCCTGGCCATATTGCGAGGTGATGCCCTTGTCCTGCGCGACCGCCATCAGGCCGGCGAGCGTCGCCGAGAGCGCGGAGAGCACATAGCCGCGGATGCGCACGCGCCGCGTCGGGATGCCGGCATAGCTCGCCGCCATCTCGTTGCCGCCGGTCGCATAGGTCTCGTAGCCCCAGCGCGTCTTGGCGAGCACGAACATGCCAACGATGGTGACGAGGATGAAGATGATGATCTGGTTGTTGAAGCCGAGCGCGTTGGTCTCGCCGATGGAGAAGAACCAGGCGCCGTTCTGCGTCGCCTTCTCGCCATAGGAGATCGTCTTGCCGCCCGTGAGCCCGAGCACCAGGCCGCGGCCGATGAACAGCATGGTCAGCGTGGTGATGAAGGACGGCACGCGCAGCACCGTGACGAAGATGCCGTTGATCAGGCCGACGGCGACGCCCGCCGCGATCGCGGCGAGAAGCGACGGCACGATGCCGAGATCGTAATAGGACGTCGAGAAGGCGATCGAGAACACCGTCGCGACGAGGCCGTAGGTCGAGCCGACCGACAGGTCGAGGTCCTTGTTGACGATGACGAAGGTCATGCCCGCGGCCATGACGCCGAACCGCGCCGTATCGCGCAGGACCGCCGAGAAGGCGTCCGGCTGGCCGAAGAACTTCGGATTGATGAAGATGCCGGCGATATAGAGCAGCGCCATGAACAGGAGGAGGCCGACCTCCCAGCCGCCGATCAGCTCCAACGGGAGCCGGCGACGCGCGGGCGAGGCGGAAAGGCTGGTTGCGGACATGGGCTCTGTCGCTCGATCCGGAATGTGCGATGCCGATGCTGCGCCGCAGTCATCCCCGCGGCATGCGCCGGGGACCCAGACTTCATCGGCATGAAGACGGCCGGATTGCCGGGGCGAGCCCGGCAATCACAGGACGAGGGGCGCCGGACTGACCACCCGCGCCGCGGCGCGGGTGGTCAGGGAACCTCAGTTCTCGAAGCGCTTGCCGACGAGGTCGACCGTGTCCTTCGTCACGAGCTGGGCGCTCGTGTCGAGATTGGCGGCGGAGATGCCGCGGTCGATCTGCAGGTAGAGCTGCGCGACGGGCCAGAAGCCCTGCAGGAAGGGCTGCTGGCCGAGCGAGCCGGTCAGCGCGCCGGTGCGGATCTGCTCCTGCTGCTTCGGACCGAGGTCGAAGCCGAAGGCGCAGACCTTGCCGTTGAGCTTGAGCTGGGCGACGGCGTCGCCGAGAGCCGGCGTCACGAAGCCATTGGCCGCGAAGGCGCCGACGACGTCGCCGCGCGACTCGATCAGCGAGACGATCGAGTTGACGATGTCGTCCTTGTTGACGTCGATGCCGATATTCTCCGGACCCGCGTCGACCTTGAAGTCGTTCAGCTTGCCGGCGGCATTGAGCGCCTTGACGGTGGCCTCGAAGGCGGCCGTGACGCGGCGGTTCACTTCTTCGTTGCCGAGCGTGGTCGTCGACGGGAAGATGATCGAGCCGCCCTTGGCGCCCGAGTCCAGGATGCACTTGGCGAGGGCTTCGCCGCCGATGCCCGCGGCCGAGGACTGCTGGCCGGTATGGCTGATCTGCGAGCGGTTCGCGATCGCCGGGTCGAACGAGTTGGTCGTCGCGACCGGGATGCCGTTGGCGAAGGCCTTCTTGACGATGTCGTCATAGGCGCCCGACTGCGGCGTCGTCAGGATCAGGCCGTCGATCGTCGGATCGTTGATGACCTGGTTGAGGATCTCGATCTCGCGCGGAATGTCGTCGACCGGCGCTTCCGAGCCGAGCTTGATCAGGTTGATGCCGAAGGCATTGGCGGCGACCTGCGCGCCGACATAGGTCGGGTCGAAGAAGCCGTTGCCTGCGGTGTGGGTGACGATGGCGAAGGTCAGCTTGCCATCCTTGGAGTGGAAATCCTTCGTGCCCGGCGCTTCCTTGGCCGCTTCGTCGAAGGTGTAGCCGCCGACGGCCTTGTCCAGCGTGCCGGACTGCGCGAAGGCGTAGGTGCCCACAAGCGAGACCGCCGCGCCGAGCGCGAGCGTCTTCATCAGGCGTTTCATGACGATCCTCCCGAAATCGTTTTATCCCGGAACTCTCTCCCAAGATCCGAGTGAGGGCAGCATATTCAACGGTATTGCCCCCTGCAATGCTTCATTTGAGGTTCGAAGGAACGATTCTGATGGCCGCTCCTCAGAATCCGGCAATGTTATCCTCAGCCAGGGTGACGGTTATGCCTGGACTGAACATGCCGCGGTGCAGCTTGGAGTTATCGTATACTATTGCAACGCAATATCGCGATGCAGCATGTCATGCCGCGAGCGACTGCGCCCTGAGCGCTCCGGCCGCCTCCGCGATCGATGCGAGCTGATCCGCATCGTCGAGATTGGCGAGGAACGGCGCCATCGGCCCGGTCTCGGCGATGCCGGCGAGGCGCACGGCCTCGTGCAGCACGCGGATCGGCGAGATCGCGTCGCGCAGATCCTCGAGCGGCAGGAAGGCCGCGCGGATCCGTTCCGCCTCGTCCAGCCGCAGCGCCTTGAGCGCGGCGAGCAGCGCCGACGACAGATGCGGCGCCACGCAGACCGAGCCTGAGGTGAAGGACGCGAGGCCGAACTGCCGGAAATGCACGATCGCCGGCCGCTCGCCGATGCCGCTGACGATCCGCTCGCCGCTGCCGACCGCGTCGAGGATCGCCGAGAGCGTTGCGTCGATTGTCGGATCCTTGCGCACGATCGCGTACTTCACGGCCGTGATGACGCCGTCGCGGAAGAGCGCGGCGATGTCGGCCGGGTCGAGAAAGCCCTCGCTCTTCACATAGGCGATGAGCGGACGGCCATAGCGCTCGGCGAGGCGCCGCAATCCGGTGGCGACGCCACGCGGCAGGGCCGGGAAGGTGAGGGGCAGCAGCATGGCCGTCGGAAAGGCACGCTCGCGCAGGATGTCGACCTGATCGCAGGCCTTGCCGAAATCCGCGCCGATCGAGGGGATGATCCAGGCGGAGGGCGGGGCGACCGCCTCGAGCACGTCGCAGAGCGTGCCATATTCGCCGACGCCCATATTGTAGAGATTGGCGTTGCCGCCGAACATGAAGGACGAGACGCCGCCGCCATGCAGCCAGGCGACGAGGCGCCGCGTCTCGTCCGCGCTGATCGCCCCATCCGCTTGGCGCGGCAGCGGCGGCACGGCGAGCACCGAGCGCGCGAGATCCGCGGGTGTGACGGCGTCGGTCTTCATCGATTGTCCCTCCCGAGGACGTCGCGCGCCGGCTGCGGCGCGCGCCATTTGGACCATCCCAGGCATGCCGGGGCAAGAGCCGGGCGGAAAAGACTGCGGGCGGGCTGACCTCCGCTAGAGGCGTAGCGCACCGATCGCGCTGCCGGCGGCGCTCAGGGGCGCGCGGCCCGAGAGCATCGCGGCGGCGGCCTTCAGCGCGGCGATGTAGCGCTCGCGGTTGCGGGCGGCGTCGGTGCGCGAGGCGACGATGCAGAGCGTGGCGATGCAGCTTCGGCCCATGCCGGCGACGGGCACGGCGAAGCAATGGGTGAAGCTGTCGACCGTGCTGTCCATCGTGAAGAAGCCGTCCTCGGTCGCCGCGCGGATCTGGGCGATGAAGGCGTCCGGTGCGAGATGCGTGCGGTCCGGCAGCGTGAAGTCCTCCGGCGGGACGAGCGCGCGGATCTCGGCGTCGGAGAGATCGCCGAGCAGCAGCCGGCTGGATGCGGTCCATGGCAGCGGCACGGGCTGGCCGATATCCGACGAGATGCGGAAGGGGCGGGCGGATTCGCGCATGCGCACGACGACATATTTGTCGCCGTCGAGCATGCAGAACTGCGCGGTCTCGTGCGTCTCGCCGGCCAGCGCATCGAGAACGCGCTCGCATTCGCGCGTGAAATCGTAGCGCTCCTCATAGGCATGGCCGAGGAAATAGAGCTTTCGCCCGAGGAAGACGCGACCCTCCGCGTCGACGGTCTCGAGCACGCCCTGCCGCAGCAGCAGGCCGACCAGCTCATAGACCGAGGAGCGGGGCGCACCGAGCTGCGCGGCGATCTCGTTGGGATTGGCGGGCTCGCGTTTCAGCTTGAGATATTCGAGGATCGCGAAGGCGCGATCGAGGCCGCGCGCCCGCTTGGTGACCTGCTCGCCGTCCAATGTGTCTGCCATTATTCCGCCTGTAAGCGACCCTTGGACCGCCGTCCCGCACCCCTTGCAAGGCGCCTGATTGGGTCTATAGTCCGCGTGTCCGCTATTGTGTCCTATGGTCCATTATAGCGGACATCAAGCGGCGACGGCAAGGCGCCGACACAGAGGGGAATTTCCATGAAGCGTATTGTCTCGAAATCCATGCTGGTAAGGGCCGTCATGGCGGGTGCAGCCGTGGTCGCGGTTTCCCTGACGGCCAGCGGCAGCGCCAACGCGCTCTCCAACTGCATCAAGGGCGACCGCAAGGCACCTTACAGCATTGGCTGGGCGAACATCTATTCGGTCCCGACCTGGATGAAGCAGACCGAGGGCACGATCACCGCGGAGGTGGACGAGCTGAAGAAGGCCGGTCTCGTCAAGGACCTGATGATCACGGACGCGCAGGGCAATGCGCAGACGCAGATCCAGCAGATCCAGTCGATGATCGACGCCAATCTCGACGCCATCATCGTCGAGGCCGGCTCGTCGACCGCGCTCGACCGCGTCATCTCGGACGCCTGCGCCAAGGGCATCGCCGTCGTCAATTTCGACAGCCTCGTCGACACCAACAACCTGACCGCCAAGATCAACACCGACTCCAACGAGTGGGGCTCGTCGGCCGCCAAGTGGCTGATCGAGAAGCTCGGTGGCAAGGGCAAGATCATCGTCATGAACGGCCCGGCCGGCATCTCGGTCAGCGATGATCGCCGCAAGGGCGCGCAGCCGGTGCTCGACGCCAATCCCGATATCAAGATCATCACCGAGACCAACACCGAATATAACGTCGCCCCCGCCCAGGAGGCCATGACCAGCCTGCTCTTCGCCAATCCGGAGATCGACGGCATCCTCTCGCTCGGCGGCGCGCTGTCGGCCGGCTCCGTGCTCGCCTTCGACCGCCAGGGCCGCGAGCAGGTTCCGATCACCGGCGAGAATGCGCGCCAGTTCCTGGAGCTGTGGAAGGAGAAGGGCCTCAAGTCCTGGGCGACGATGCAGCCGAACTGGCTCGGTGCCCTGTCGGTCTATGCGGCCGTCCAGGCCCTCGAAGGCAAGGACGTCCCCGCCTTCGTCAAGGTTCCGCTGCCGGTGATCGACGATTCGAACATCGACGGCTACCTCGCCAAGGCCGGCGATTTCCCGGCGGACGGCTATATCTACTCGCCCTACGACAAGGCGCTGTTCGACAAGCTGCTCGCGCAGTAAGCCGAAGCCTGGGCGAGAGGTGAACTGATGGATCAGGCGACGCCCTTGATCGAGGCGCGGGCTGTATCGAAGGCCTTCTTCGGCAATCCCGTGCTCAAGGGCGTCGGCATCGCGCTCCGCCCCGGCCGCGTCCACGCGCTGCTCGGCGAGAACGGCGCCGGCAAGTCGACGCTGGTCAAATGCATTATGGGTTTCTACCAGCCGACCCGCGGCAGCGTCATGGTCGACGGCAAGGAGGTCGTGATCGCGACGCCGCGCGACGCCCATGCCCATGGCATCGGCATGGTCTACCAGCATTTCACGCTGGTGCCCTCGCTGACGGCGGCTGAAAACCTTGTCATCAGCCGCGCCCATCCGCCGGCCGTGATCGACTGGAAGAAGGAGATCGCGGGGCTGGAGGAATTCCTGGAGCGGATGCCGTTCAAGGTGCCGCTGACAGTTCCCGTCGCGAGCCTTTCCGCCGGCGAGAAGCAGAAGCTCGAGATCCTGAAGCAGCTCTATCTCGACCAGCGCTTCCTGATCCTCGACGAGCCGACCTCGGTGCTGACGCCGGGCGAGGCCGATGAAGTGCTCGGCCTGCTGCGTGGCATGACCGAGGCGGGCGACCTGACGATCCTGATGATCAGCCACAAGTTCCGCGAGGTCATGGCCTATGCCGACGACGTCACGGTTCTCCGGCGCGGACAGAAGATCGGCGGCGGCAAGGTCGGCGAGCTTACGGTCGACGACATGAGCCGCATGATGATCGGCGACACCAAGATCCGCGAGCGCGCCGCGCGCAAGACGTTCACCGGCCAGAAGGTGACGCTGGAGCTCGCTGGCGTCTGCGCCGAGGACGATGGCGGCATGCCGGCGGTCGATGCCGTCAATCTGAAGGTCCATGCCGGCGAGATCGTCGGCGTTGCCGGTGTCTCGGGCAATGGCCAGTCGACCCTCATCGAGGTGCTGTCCGGCCAACGCGACATGACCGAGGGCCAGCTCTTCATCGATGGGGAGAATTTCGAGCCGGTGCGCCAGCAGATGGCGAAGTTCAAGGTGTTCGGCCTGCCGGAGGAACCGCTGAAGAATGCCGCCGTGCCGCGCATGACCGTGGCCGAGAACATCGCTTTCCGCTCCTTCGACGAGCCGCCGATCGCCCGGCGTTTCGGCTTCATGTCGCCGAAGCCGATGCGCAAGCGGGCGCGCGAGCTGATCGCCGCCTATCGCATCAAGACGCCCTCGACCGAGGAGCCGATCGAAAATCTCTCGGGCGGCAATGTCCAGCGTGCGATCCTTGCGCGCGAATTGTCGGGGCAGGTCGATGTGCTCATCGTCGCCAATCCGTGCTTCGGCCTCGACTTCGCGTCCGTCTCCGAGATCCGCTCGCAGATCATGGACCAGCGCAATCGCGGCGCCGCCGTGCTGCTGGTCTCGGAAGATCTCGACGAGGTGCTGGAGCTGTCTGACCGTGTCGCCGTGATGTCGGGCGGCGGCATCCACTATGTCGTGCCAATCGCCGAGGCCGACCGCAATTCCATCGGCAAGGCGATGGCGGGGCATTGAGCATGATCACCGTTGACGCGAAGCCGGTTCCCTATGCCTTTCCACCCGAGACGACGGCGCTCATTGTCATCGACATGCAGCGGGATTTTGTCGAGCCGGGCGGCTTTGGCGAGTCCCTCGGCAATGATGTCTCGCTGCTCAGGGCCATCATTCCGACCGTCGCCTCGCTGATCGGCCTCTTCCGCGCCAAGGGCTGGCCGGTGATCCACACCCGCGAGGGCCATCTCGCCGATCTCTCCGATTGCCCGCCGAGCAAGATCCGCCGCGGCGCACCGTCGATGCGCATTGGCGATGCCGGGCCGATGGGGCGCATCATGGTGCGTGGCGAACCCGGCAATGCAATCATCCCCGAGCTTCAACCCATCGACGGTGAGATCGTGATCGACAAGCCAGGCAAGGGCGCCTTCTACGCCACCTCGCTCGGCGAGGATCTGGCGCGGCTCGGCATCACGCATCTCGTCTTCGCGGGCGTCACCACCGAGGTCTGCGTGCAGACGACGATGCGCGAGGCCAATGATCGCGGCTTCGATTGTCTGCTGATCGAGGATGCGACCGAGAGCTATTTCCCGCACTACAAGGCCGCGACGGTCTCGATGATCGCGGCGCAGGGCGCGATCGTCGGCTGCGTGGCGCCCTTTGCGGCGCTCGAAGCCGCGGCGGCGTGAGGAAAGGACGGAGCGATGAAAGAGTTCGATGCGGCGGCCCATGTCGCGCATATGGAACAGGTGATGGGTCTCACGATCGACGAGGCCTGGCGGGCGGGGGTCGTCGCCAACATGGCGGCGACGGCGCGCGCCGCCGCGCTGGTGACCGAGTTCGCGCTCGATGATCATGTCGAGCCGGCGCCGGTGTTCAAGCCGTGAGCGCCTTCGACATCCTGTTCCGACCAGGCCATGAGATCGCCGCCGACGTTCGTGCGCGCCGTATTTCCGCCCGGGAAGTGACCGAGGCGGCCCTCGATACCATCGAGGCGCTTGACGGCAAGCTCAACGCCTTCACCGACGTCACGGCCGAGCGGGCGATCGAGGAAGCGAACCGGGTCGATGCCGCCATGATCGAGGGCAAGGCACTGCCGCTGGCAGGCGTCCCCTATGCGGTCAAGAACCTCTTCGACATCGAAGGCGTGGTCACGCGCGCCGGGTCCAAGATCAATCGCGACAATGCGCCGGCCATCGCCGATGCGAGCCTCGTCACGCAGATGCAGAAGGCAGGCGCCGTGCTGATCGGCGGCGTCAATATGGGCGAATACGCATATGACTTCACGGGCGAGAATGCCCATGACGGCGCCTCGCTCAATCCGCATGATCCGGCCCGCATGTCGGGCGGCTCGTCAGGGGGATCGGGCACGGCGGTCGCCTCCGGCATGGTCGCCCTGTCGCTCGGCTCGGACACCAATGGTTCGATTCGCGTGCCGTCGTCCTTCTGCGGCCTTTATGGTTTGAAGCCGACCTTTGGCCGCCTTTCGCGCGCCCGAACCTTTCCCTTTGTCGCCAGCCTCGATCATCTTGGCCCGATCGCACGCTCGCCGCGCGATCTCGCGGTCGCGTTCAACGCGCTGCAATTCCCCGATCCCGACGATCGCCACCAACTGGCGCAGCGTCCGCTGGATGTCGAGCGCGCACTTGGAACCGGCATCAGCGGCCTTCGTATCGCGGTTGCCGGCGGCTATTTCCGTGACCAGGCGGGCAGCGAGGCACTGGCTGCCGTCGAGCATGTCGCGAAAGCTCTAGGCACAAGCCGGGAGGTCAACCTCCCGGAGGTCCACCGGGCGCGCGCGGCCGCCTATGTCATCACCACCAGCGAATCCTCGGCCCTGCATCTTGAGCGCCTGCAGACGCGGGCCGGGGACTACGACCCCGACACGCGCGATCGTTTCCTCTCCGGCGCGATGGTGCCGGCGGCCTGGTACATGGCCGCGCAACGCTTCCGGACATGGTTCCGCGCCGAGATGGAGCATCTGTTCGAGACCGTCGACGTCATTCTCGCGCCGGCGACGCCGTTTCCAGCGCTTCTCTCCGGCACGAAAGAGGTGGAGCTTGCTGGCAGCAGGGTTCCGGCCCGGCCCAATATCGGTATCTTCGCACAGCCGATCAGCTTTATCGGCCTGCCGGTCGTCGCGGTTCCGGTCTGGCCCGCCGGCACGCATCTGCCCATCGGCGTGCAGGTGATCGCGCCGGCATGGCGAGAAGACATTGCGCTTCGGGTCGCCGAGGCGCTGCATCAGGCTGGCGCCACGGCGGCGCCGGTAGCCTCCCTATGAAATGCTGAGACCATGACCCCCGAAACCGAACAGAACGCCCGCTGGGCCGGCCGCAACAACGACAAGGATCGGCTGCGCGACCGCATCTGGGCGAAGCTCATGACCGACGGCGTCAATGTCGGCCCGGTCGATAGTCGCATCCCGAATTTCGCCGGTGCCGACCTCGCAGCGCTCAATCTCTCGCGGCTCGATGCCTGGAAGAATGCGCGCGTCGTCAAATGCAATCCCGATCCGCCGCAGATCCCGGTCCGGCTCCGCGCGCTCTATGACGGCAAGATCCTCTATGCGCCGGTGCCGGAGCTGACCAAGGGCTTTCCGTTCGTCCGGCTCGATCCGGCGGTGCTTGAGGCTAAAGGCGTCCAGTTCGAACTCGCGGCCGTCTCGCAGGGCTTCGTCGAACATGGCGAGCCCGTCGAATTCGAGGAGATGGAAAAACTCGATTTCGTCGTCGTCGGATGTGTCGCGGTCAGCCGCGCCGGTGGGCGCACGGGCAAGGGCGGCGGTTTTGCCGATCTTGAGCTCGGCATCTTCCGCGAGCTTGGCAAGGTGACGCCGGACACGCCGGTCGCGACATCGGTGCATTCGGTTCAGGTCGTCGACGACGCGCTGCTGCCGATGCAGCCACACGATTCACCCCTCGATTTCATCGCGACGGATCTCGGCCTGATCGAGACCGGCACCACCATGGCGCGGCCGACGAGGGTCGCCTGGGACTTCGTGCAGGCCGATCAATATGCCTCGATCCCGTTCCTCAACGATCTGAGGGCGCGCATCGAGAACCGCGGGGAGCGAGCAGCATCATGACGATCGAGATCGATCACCCTGAGACCAAGGCGGAACTCGAAGAGGCCTTTGCCCGCTACGAGGCAGCGCTGGTCGGCAATGACGTTGCCGTTCTGGACGAGCTTTTTCTCGTTTCGCCGGCGACGATCCGCTATGGCGCGACCGAGAATCTCTACGGCTACAACGAGATAGCGGCGTTCCGCTCCGGCCGCTCGCCGGCTGGCCTCGCGCGGCGGCTCGCCCGAACGGTCATCACGACCTATGGCCGCGACTGCGGCGTCGCCTCGACCCTGTTTTATCGCGACAGCGCGCCGGGCAAGGTCGGCCGCCAGACGCAGACCTGGGTGCGCACGGTCGCGGGTTGGCGGGTCGCGGCGGCGCATGTCAGCCTGATCGCCGATCCGGATGGCGGCGGGACCGGATCGTGAGGGCGCGCGCGGCCGATCCGGGAGAGACGCCCGTTCGCCGCACGCGGACCGAAGACCTGCGGCTGCAGCTTGCCGACGAGATCGTGCGCGGCACATTCGCGCCCGGCGATCCGCTCGACGAAGCCGGGCTGGCGGCGCGCTATGGCGTGTCGCGAACGCCGGTGCGCGAGGCGCTGCGCCAGCTCGCGGCGAGCGGGCTGGTCGAAATCCGGCCGCATCGCGGGGCCATCGTAACCCGGCCCTCCGAAAGCCGGCTGATGGAGATGTTCATCGTCATGGCCGAACTCGAAAGTCTCTGCGCCGCGCTGGCCGCCGAGGCGATGAGCCTTCTCGAGCGGCGCGAACTGGAGCGGGTGCATCGCGTTCTCGGCGAACTGGTGAAGTCGGGCGATCCGCTTCGCTATGCCGAGGCCAATGAGCGCTTCCACGGCGCCATCTATGCCGGCGCGCATAACGGCTACCTCGCCGAACTGACGCTGGCGACGCGGGCGCGGCTCGCGCCGTTCCGCCGGGCACAGTTCCGCCGCGTCGGGCGCCTGGCGGATTCCTTCGACGAGCATGACCGCATCGTCGAATCGATCCTGCGTGGCGATCGCGAGCAGGCGACGCGCGAAATGCGCTCCCATATCGGCACGGTCAAGGAAGCCTTCGATCGGTATATGGAAGGGCGCTGAGCAGCGCGCCTCCCTCAAGGGGGCCGTTCTGTGCCGTTTTCGAGCGTGCCGCTTTCAGACGGTTGAGTGAAGCTTGTCGGACCTATGGTAGGAGCCGGGAGGGCGCGCCGCTTCGGCGGTGCGCTTCGATGGACATTGCCAAGGGAGGCCGTGATGGCGGGCGCTGTGCAGGATGCTGACGGGGAGACGAGCTACGAGGTTCGCGAGGTGGTCGCGGTCTTCGACAACGAGAAGGCCCTGCAGGCGGCCGTCGACGCTCTCATCTCCGCTGGACTTGATCCGGAGGACATGAGCGTTCTCGCCGATCCAGGCAAGCTCGCCGGGCTCGGCGTGCCGGTATCGGGTCTCGAGGACGACGCCAAGGTTGGACGCGCCTCCTATGTTCCCGCCGAGTCGCGCGTCGAGGCCAGCACTGCGCTCGCAGGTGGGCCGGCGCTGATCGTCGGCCTTGGCGCCGCGCTCGCGGCGGGCACGGCGGGACTGGCGTTGATCCCGACATTGGCGCTGACGATCGGCGGAACGCTGGCAAGCGGCGGGGCCGGCATGTTGCTGGCGCGCTTCTTCGGCCATCGGCACGCGGATTTCATCCGCCGTCAGATCGAGGCGGGCGGTCTTGTGCTTTGGGTGCATTCGACCGATTCGGACATGGACAGGAAGATCGTGAACGCCCTCGCCAAGAGCGGTGCCCGGGATATCCATCAGCATGTGATCAAGCGTAGCTGGGGCGTCGATGACGTGCCGCTGCATGATTTCAACCCCGATCCGCTGGTCCGCGAGTAGCACCGCGAACGGGGGCGCGATTGCCGGTCCCGCTGCCGCTCCGCATCTGGCGGCGTTCCTTCAGAGACAGCCCACATAAGGCCCGGCCTGCCGGGCCCTTCGCTCGATGATGCGGGCGGTGCCTTGCATGACGCGCGAGGGCTTGGCCGGATTGCGGGCGATCGGGTTCGGCAGCGCCGCGGCGAGGAGGGCCGCCTGGCGCGTGGTGAGGTCGCGTGCCGGGCGGCCGAAATAATGCTCCGACGCGGCTTCGATCCCGAACAGGCCGGGTCCCCATTGCGCGATGTTGAGATAGATCTCGATCATCCGCCGCTTCGACCAGACGAAATCGGCGTAATAGGCGAGGGGAATCTCCAGTCCCTTGCGGATATAGCTGCGTGATTGCCAGAGATAGAGATTCTTGACCGTCTGCATCGGGATGGTGCTGGCGCCGCGCGAGGGGCCGCCCTTCGCAGCCATGACCAGGTTGAGCTGGTCCCAATCGACGCCGGCATGCTCGCAGAAGCGGCCGTCCTCCGACATGATCACCGAATTCACCATCGCAGGCGCGATGGCATCGAACGAGACCCAGTCGCGCTGCATGCCCTGGAAGGTCAGGCCCGACCAGAGCATCAGCGTCGAAACGGGCGGGACGATCCAGTAGATCGGCGTCAGCACGAGCGGTAGTGCGATGATGACGAGCGCAACTTTGCAGGCGAGGACGAGCCAGCGGCGGCGGCGTCTTGCAACCGGCATGGCGGCCTCCGTCTCGGCATCTGGCGTCGCCGGAAATTCGGCCGCGGGGTCGGAATCGGCAGCGGGATCACCGGCGGGAAACGTCATGCCGCCGTCCGCGCCGGCTCGAGTGCGAAGCCGCCGAGGCAGCGGGCGAGCAGACGGAAATCGGCCTCGCGACTGGTGCCCTTGCGCCAGCAGAGAGCAAGGCTTCGCCGCGTCGGTCGCTGGTCGATGGTCATCAGTGCGATATCCGTGCCGGAAAGGATGCCGGCTTCGGTGGCGATGCGCGGCAGGAAGGTGATGCCAAGACCGTTATCGACCATCTGCACCAGTGTCGACAGGCTGGAAGCCTGGATATCCTCGCTCTCGCGGGCGACGAGTTCCGGCGCGGCGGCGCGGATATGGTCACTGAGGCAGTGGCCGTCTTCCAGCAGCAGCAGCGTCTCGGCATCGAGTTCGGAGGCGGACACCGTCCGCCGCCCCGCCAGCTTGTGATCGCCATTCACGGCGAGCAGCAGGCTGTCTTCGGCGACGATGTCGATCATCAGCCCTTCGACCGGCGCGGGCAGCGCGATCAGCACGACGTCGAGCCTGCCGCCGCGCAGGTCTTCGAGCATGGGGCGCGTCAGGTCTTCCCGTAAATGCAGCCGGAGATCGGGATAGAGGCGGCGGAGCTGCGGCAGCGCCCGAGGCAGGAAATAGGGCGCGATCGAGGGAATGACGCCGAGACGGATGCGCCCGGCGAGCGGCGCATGCGAAGCGCGCGCTGCATCGACCATTTCGCGCGCATCGACGAGGAGCGCCTTCATCCTGTCGAGGATCGCTTCGCCCGCGGCCGTCAGCGCCACCATGCGGTTCGAACGGTCGACAAGGACCACCCCGACCGTCTCCTCGAGCTGACGGATCGCATCGGACAGCGTCGACTGCGTGACATTGCAGGCCGTTGCCGCGCGACTGAACGAGCCGCTTTCGGCAAGCGCGACGAAATACTGCATCTGGCGGAGGGTGGGGAGCTGCATCGATCCTGCAATACCGGGGACTCCGACAACCGGCAATCGATAAATCCGATCACGGTGTTCGATTTTAACGGTTTGACCGATGCGATGCAGCATGGCACCTTCTCGCACATGCAGCAGCGCCTCTCCGGTTTTGCGTGCGCTGCCGAAACGTTTGCCTCAACACCCTCAGGAGTAAGACATGCTCGGCATCGGCGACAAGCTGCCTGAATTCTCGGTCACGGGCGTCAAGCCCGGCTTCAACAAGCATGAGGAAAACGGCGAGAGCGCCTTCGAGGCGCTGACCGCTGCCTCGTTCCCCGGCAAGTGGAAGGTCATCTTCTTCTACCCGAAGGACTTCACCTTCGTCTGCCCGACCGAGATCGCCGAGTTTGCACGTCTTGCCAGCGATTTCGAGGACCGCGATGCGGTTGTTCTCGGCGGCTCGACGGACAATGAATTCGTCAAGCTGGCCTGGCGCCGCGACCACAAGGATCTCGACCGGCTGCCGATCTGGTCGTTCGCCGACACCAATGGCTCGCTGGTCGATGGCCTTGGCGTACGCTCGCCCGACGGGGTCGCCTATCGCGTGACCTTCATCGTCGATCCCGAAGGCACCATCCAGCACGTCTACGCGACCAACCTCAATGTCGGCCGCAACCCGAAGGACACGCTGCGCGTGCTCGACGCGCTGCAGACCGACGAGCTTTGCGCCTGCAACCGCGAAGTCGGCGGCAATACGCTGGCGGCGTGATCGATCCGGCCGGCGCGTGATCCTCGCGTGACCGGCCGACCCTCGCGCTCCGGTTCGCCGGAGCGCCTCCTCCTGACGCGAACGCGAAGAGCCCCTCATGTCGATCGACAGCCTGAAGTCACGCATCCCTGATTTCGCCAAGGACGTTCGTCTGAACCTGTCGACGCTCGGCTCGGACGAAACGCTGACGCCGCAACAAAAATATGGCCTCATGGTCGCCTGCGGCATCGCTAGCCGCAATCCGGAGGTGCGTGCTGCGCTCGAAGCCGAAGCCGCGCCGCATCTGACGCCCGCAGCGCTCGCCGCCGCCAAGTCGGCTGCCGCGATCATGGGCATGAACAATGTCTATTACCGCTTCACGCATCTGGTTTCGAACGGCGAATACCGCACGCTGCCGGCCAAGCTGCGCATGAACGTCATCGGCAATCCCGGCGTCGAGAAGGTCGATTTCGAACTCTGGTCGCTGGCGGTTTCCGCGATCAATGGCTGCGGCATGTGCATGGACAGCCATGAAGCCGTGTTGAAGAAGGCCGAGGTGCCGACCGAGACTGTCCATACGGCGGTGCGCTTCGCCGCGATCATCCAGTCCGCGGCGATCGCGCTCGAGGCCGCCGAGGCCGCTTGACGCCTTCGCGGCAAGCTGCCAATCCGGCAGCGCCCGACACGCATCGATGCGCTCCGGGTCATGGCCCGGAGCTTTTCGTTTGCGAGACTTTGCCGACCGTCTTTCCGAGACTGCCCGCGACATCGAGGTGCTGCTTGCAGACCTCCTCGCGGCGACGCCGCAGCCCTATGAGATCGCGCGGCCGGCGCGGCTGCTGAGTGCCATGCGCCATGCGATGCTTGGCGGTGGCAAGCGGCTTCGGCCGGCGCTGACGCTCGAAGTTGCGGCGCTGTTCGGCCGTGCGGATGCCGGCGTGCTGCGCACGGCCGCTGCCATCGAATGCCTGCACGGCTACAGCCTCGTGCATGATGATCTGCCGGCCATGGACGATGATGATCTGCGCCGCGGCCGGCCGACGGTGCACAAGGCCTTCGACGAGGCGACGGCGATCCTTTGCGGCGACGCGCTGCAGACGCTCGCCTTCGATATCCTCGCCGCGCCGGAGACCGATAGCGATGCCGCCATCCGCGCCGAACTCGTGCTTGGCCTCGCCCGCGCCTCAGGCCTTGGCGGCATGGCAGGGGGCCAGATGCGGGATCTCGAAGCCGAGAGCAGCGCGCTCAGCGAGGCAGCGACGCTCGAGATGCAGGCCATGAAGACGGGCGCCCTGATCCGCTTCTCCTGCGAGGCGGGCGCGATCCTCGGCCGCGCCGATGCCGAGGCGCGCCGACGGATCCGCCGCTACGGCGAGATCGTCGGGCTCGCCTTCCAGCTTGCCGACGATCTTCTCGACGCCACAGCGACGCCCGAAGCGCTGGGCAAGGCAACGGCCAAGGATCAGGCGCGCGGCAAGGCGACGCTCGTCGCGCTTTACGGCATTCAGGAGACGCGGGCCCGGCTCGCCAATCTTGTCGCCGAGGCGGAGGGGTTGCTGGCGCCGTTTGGATCCGCTGCCGGGCCGCTGGCCGAGGCCGCGCGTTTCGTTGCCCTGCGCGAGAGCTGAGAGCGCTCGGCCCGTTCCTTCTTTCGTCCGATGGTTCGCGATGCGTTCCGTGCGGATGTCGTGGCGATTGGGCGCCAGGCGGTGTTGGCGCCCTGTTGCATGGTCTCCAGCCGAAGCTCGACTTGTCTTTGTCGTGACACGCGGTTTCGGCTATGCGCAGGTCAATGGTTGCTTTGCAGCGCTCTTCCGCGCAAATCTCACCCACAGCCATCCACAAGGGGAGTTTCCCAAACGTGTTTCCGAAACCCGTCGCCAAGCTTCTGCGCAATACCTACGAGTTCGAATCGAAGCCGATGGTCAAGCCGACGGGCTTCCGCGAATATGACGCGCGCTGGCTGTTCAACGACGAAATCAACCTGATGGGCGTGCAGGCGCTCGGCATGGGCCTCGGCACGCTGCTCGGCGAGATGGGCATCAAGCGCGAGATCGTGACGGGTCACGACTATCGGTCCTATTCAGCCTCGATCAAGCTGGCGCTCGCCACGGGCCTGATGGCTGCCGGCTGCAAGGTGCACGATATCGGCCTTGCCGTGACGCCGATGGCCTATTTCGCGCAGTTCGAGCTCGACGTGCCGGCCGTCGCCATGGTCACCGCCTCGCATAACGAAAATGGCTGGACCGGCGTCAAGATGGGCGCGGCGCGTCCGCTGACCTTCGGCCCTGATGAGATGAGCCGCCTGAAGGAAATCGTCCTTTCGGCCGCCTTCAACCTCTCCGGCGGCGGTTCCTATCAGTTCCACGACAATTTCCCGGCCATCTACATGGCCGACATGACCAACCGGCCGAAACTCTCGCGTCCGATCAAGGTGATTGCCGCCTGCGGCAACGGCACAGCCGGGGCCTTCGCGCCGAAGGTGCTGGAAATGATCGGCGCCGACGTCATCCCGATGGATGCCGAGCTCGACTACACCTTCCCGCGCTACAATCCGAATCCCGAAGACATGAAGATGCTGCACGCGATCCGCGATGCGGTGCTCGAGCATGGCGCCGAGGTCGGCCTTGGCTTCGATGGCGATGGCGATCGTTGCGGCGTCGTCGATGATACCGGCGACGAGATCTTCGCCGACAAGGTCGGCGTGATGCTGGCGCGCGATCTCTCGGCTTTGCATCCGGGCGCGACCTTCGTCGTGGACGTGAAGTCGACCGGCCTTTTCGCAACCGATCCGGTGCTCAAGGCAAACGGCGTCGTCGCCGATTACTGGAAGACCGGCCATTCCTACATCAAGCGCCGCGTCAACGCGCTGAACGCGCTCGCCGGCTTCGAGAAGTCGGGCCATTACTTCTTCAACAAGCCGGTCGGCCGCGGCTATGACGACGGCCTCGTCTCGGCGCTGGCGATCCTCGACATGCTCGATCGCAACCCCGGCAAGAAGATGTCGGAGCTGAAGAACGCGCTGCCCAAGACCTGGGGCTCGCCGACGATGTCGCCGCATTGCGACGACGAGACCAAATATGGCGTCATCGACAAGGTGGTGAAGCGCTTCGAGGAGATGAAGGCGAAGGGCCAGCCGGTCGCCGGCCAGACCATCATCGACCTCATCACCGTCAATGGCGTGCGCGTCGTCAACGAGGACGGTACCTGGGGCCTGGTGCGCGCCTCGTCCAACAAGCCTGAAATGGTGGTCGTGGTCGAAAGCCCGGTCTCCGAGGCGCGGATGCGCGAGATGTTCCACGCGATCGACGGCGTTCTGCGCGAAAATCCCGAAGTGGGCGCCTACAATCAGACGATCTGACCGCGGCGGGCGGCCGGGACGCCCGGCCGCCTGTCCACAGCCGTCGTTTCCAGCGTGGCGCGGCGCTTCTCCCTCGTCTATCGTCGGACGAAAGCAACTTGGGAGACGTCCTGCCATGCCAGCCACACCCTTCGGCACGATGCCGGATGGAACCCCCGTCGAGGCCGTGACGATCGCGGCCGGCGGGCTCTCGGCCACCGTGATCACCTTTGGGGCGGTGATCCAGGACATCCGTCTCGAAGGCGTCCCGCATCCGCTGGTGCTCGGCTTCCCGATGCTGGATGGCTATCTGCGCAATCCCAACTATTTCGGTGCCGTCGCCGGGCGGTATGCCAACCGCATCGCCGGCGGACATTTCGCGCTGGACGGAGCGCTGATCCAGCTTCAGCAGAACGAAGGCGTCAATCATCTGCATGGCGGGGCCGATGGCTTCGGCACGCGTGTCTGGACGCTGCTGCGTTCGGACGCATCGAGCGTGACGCTCGGCCTCGTCGATGGAGCGGGCGCCAATGGTTATCCCGGTACGCTGACGGTCGAGCTGACCTATTCCATCGAGGCGCCCGCGACTCTCAAGACCAGCATCCGCGCCACGACCGACGCGCCGACCATCGTCAATCTCGCGCAGCACAGCTATTTCAATCTCGCCGGCCATGGCGGCATCCTTGGCCACGAGTTGACCATTCCAGCCGAGACCTATCTGCCGATCGATGCGGGCAAGATTCCGACAGGTGAGCGGCGGCCGGTGACCGGAACGGATTTCGATTTCCGCGCGCCGCGGCCGGTCGGCCAGGTCGGCGGCGAGATCGTCGATACCTATGACCACAATTTCAACGTGACCGATGCGAAGACCGAGGCGCCGCACCTTCTGGCGCGCCTCGTCTCGAAGGAAAGCGGCGTGGCGCTCGAGGTGCTCTCGACCGAGCCGGGCGTCCAGTTCTATGGCGGCCAGATGATCACCGTCGGCGATGCGGGCATCAATGGCGAGGTCTATGGCGCCAATGCCGGCCTCTGCCTCGAGCCGCAGCTTTTCCCGGATGCGCCCAACCAGCCGGGTTTCCCGAGCGCGGTGTTGCGGCCGGGCGCGGTTTACCGGCAGGAAACTCTGTTCGCCTTCAGTCGAAGCTGAGCCTTGCGACGAAACGCACGGGCGGGCTAACGGCAACGGGGGACATCGCTGGCGAGGCAGCGAGACATCGGTTTTGGAAGCTCATAACGAGGGCATGATGATGGGGCACAATATCCTTCTCCGCTGGGCTGGCTCGGCACTCGCCGTGCTTGCAGTCGCCAGCTGCGCGAGCACCTCAGTGGTGCCGCTGTCGGCTGACACGATCCAGGTGACGGCGCAGGCCGATCCTGATTGCGGCCCGCGCGGCGCACAGCAGGCGGCGCTGAAACGAGCCGCGGTCGAGACGCTGCGGCGCGGTTTCGACAATTTCGTCATTCTCGGCATCCAGCAGGCCAACAACACGCGCGTCGTCGGCTACACGCCGGTCCAGTCGCAGACGACGTCCGATGCTGTCGGCACGGACTGGGGCAACAGCAGCTATGTTACGGGCCGGTCGACCACGACCTATTCCGGCGGGCAGGCCATCGTTGGCGGCAGCTTTGACCAGAACCTGACGGTCCAGATGTTCCGCCAGGGCGATCCGGGCTTCGACCGGGCCCTTTCGGCCCGGGCGACGCTCGGTCCGAACTGGCAGAAGGCGGTCGCTTCCAAGGACGACGATTTCTGCTGATCGGTCGTTGAGTGCTAGTTTCGCGGCCGCAGGGCTGATGGCCGCGAAACCATTCCTCCGGGCGTGAGGCGGGGCGGCGCCCCGGCCCGGCGGTGCACAATCTCCTTCCCTTCCGTCGTCGGCGACCCCATTCTCAGGGCTTCCACCAACTGCCGGGTGCACCCGGCCGGAAGCCTCCCATGAGCAGCAATCGCTCGACCCATATTCGCCTGACGTCCCACCCCGGCGCGCAGGCGCCGGTCCGCTTTCCCATTCGCTGGGGCGAAGCGGATCCCCGAAAGCGCGGCCCGGTGATCGGTACGGTGGTTCGCCCTGCCGACCGCAATGTCATCGGCACGCATGGCGGCTCCTATTCGCTCTATCGGGCGCTCGCGGTTTCCTCGGGCGCGCTCAATCCGATCCAGCGGCCGGACCTCCACAATACGGCGCCGGTGGTCGAGATCGGGCCGCATCCGCAATGGTCCGTGCCCGGCAAGATCGTCTCGCTCGATCCGTTCGGCCATCAGGCCGCGCAGATCTTCGCCGATCTGATCGCCGAGGGCGTCGACATCCGTCCGACCATCGCGATCACCAAGGCGCGGCTCACCATGGCCGAACTGCATGAGGCGATCCGGCTGAAGCGGCTCAAGATCGACGGCGACATCGTGCATGAGAATGGCGATGTCTCCGTCGTGAAGGCGGCGATCGATCCGGTCTGGCACCTGCCGGGCATTGCGGCGCGCTTCAACGTTTCCGAGGACCAGCTCAGGCGCACGCTCTTTGAGCAGACCGGCGGCATGTATCCCGAACTCGTCACGCGGCCGGACCTTGATGTCTTCCTGCCGCCGATCGGCGGTATCACGATCTATGTGTTCGGCGATCCCGCGGCGCTCAGCGATCCCAAGCGGACGCTCGCCTGTCGCGTCCATGACGAATGCAACGGCTCGGACGTGTTCGGCTCGGATATCTGCACCTGCCGGCCCTATCTGATCCAGGGCATCGAGGAATCGATCAAGGAGGCGCAGAAAGGCGGCGTCGGGCTCGTTGTCTACAACCGCAAGGAGGGCAGGGCGCTCGGCGAAGTGACGAAGTTCCTCGTCTACAACGCCCGCAAGCGGCAGGAGGGCGGCGACCAGGCCGCGACCTATTTCGAGCGCACCGAATGCGTCGCCGGCGTCCAGGATGCCCGCTTCCAGGAACTGATGCCTGATATCCTGCACTGGCTCGGCATCACGCGCATCGATCGCTTCATCTCGATGTCGGACATGAAGTATGACGCCATCACCCGCTCCGGCATCGCCATCGTCGAGCGCGTGCCGATCCCGGAGGACCTGATCCCGCCGGATGCGCGCGTCGAAATGGATGCCAAGAAAGCCGCCGGTTACTTCAGCCCCGCCCCGCCGCCTTCGGCCGAGGATCTGACGAAGACCGTTGGACGACCACTGGAGAAATACTAGCCTCGGCCCCGACCGAGAGCAGCGGATCGCGCGGCGCGATATGGAGCGAGAGGGCCATGCAGAACTGCGCTTGCGCAATCCTCCTCAAAGACGAGCGCCTGCTGCTGGGCAAGCGCGCGCCGCATCGGAAGGCCTATGCCGACAAGTGGGACATCATCGGGGGACGCGTCGAAGAGGGTGAGGAACTGGAACGCGCGCTCGTGCGCGAACTCCATGAAGAACTCGGCATTACCGCAGTAGCCTGGGAGAGCCTGTGCTCGCTCCTCGACACCGGTCCGGAAGCACAGGGACCGGCCACCTACCACATCTTCACTGTTCGCGCCTGGACGGGCGGCGAGCCGATCATCGCGAACCATGAGCATTCCGCGCTGCGCTGGTTCACGGTGGCGGAGGCATCCGCGCTTACCGATCTGGCGCTGGCAGACTACCGGTCGGTGTTCAGGATGATCAGCTTTTGAGGACGCGCGCCGGAGGCGATGACGCCGGTGAGATCGAGCCGCCGCATTGATCGCGGCTTTACATGGCCGGCGACGGGTGCAATGAGGCCGTCGTCGCCGTCAGTTCAAGGATATCCGCTTTGGCTACCGCTTCTTCCCTCCTTACAGCCGCTGCCGTTCGCGAGCGGGCGCACCGGATCTATGAACTCGGCATCGAGGGGGAACTCGAACATTTCGAGGTCCATCTGGAGAGGCTGCCGGCGACAGCGGATTTCGTCCTTGAGACGATGCGCACGAACTATCCCGAACTCGACATGCCATTCCATTCGCGCTGGCGCCATTTCGAGGCTGGCGGTATCGCGCGCTGGGCGGGGCTCGCCGAGGCTGCCGGGCTGACCGAGGACCCGGTTCGCTTCGGGCGCGCGGCCTATGATCTCGCCATCGTCGGCGTCCTGCTCGACGCCGGCGCCGGTCCGGATTGGCGCTATGTCGAGCCGGCGACGGGCGAGACGTTCGTCCGCTCCGAGGGACTGGGCGTCGCGAGTTTCGCGATGTTCGCGTCGGGACTTTTTTCGAGCGATCCGGCCGATCCGCTTCGCGCCGATGCGGCGGCGCTTGCCGCCCTGACCGCTGAAGAGCTTGGCGACGGCTTCCAGTCTGGTCCCGACAACCCGATCGTCGGGCTCGAAGGCCGTGTCCAGCTTCTGAACGCGCTCGGGCGCGCGGTTGCCGAGCGCGCCGACATCTTCGGCGAGGACGAGGCCAGGCCGGGCGGGCTGTTCGACAAGGCGGTCGAGGGTGCGGTCGATGGCAAGGTCGCGGCGCCCGATGTTCTGAAGCTGGTGCTCGATGGCCTTGGTTCGATCTGGCCGAGCCGCATCATGCTGGACGGCGTGGCGCTCGGCGATACCTGGCGGCATGCGAAGCTCGTCACCGACGACGACACGACGCATCTGGTGCCGTTCCACAAGCTGTCGCAATGGATGACGTATTCCCTGCTGGAGCCGTTGATCTGGACCGGTGTCGAGGTGGTCGATGTCGACGGGCTGACCGGGCTGCCGGAATACAGGAATGGCGGCCTTTTCATCGATATGGGCGTGCTGGTGCCACGCGCGCCTGATGCCGCCACGCGGCTCTGGCGCGCCGGCGATGAGTTCATTGTCGAATGGCGGGCTTTGACCGTGGCGCTGCTCGACCATACCGCCGACATGATCCGCGAACGCCTCGGCGTCGACAGCATCGCGTTGCCGCTGGCCAAGGTGCTGGAAGGCGGGACCTGGTCCGCGGGTCGGCGCATCGCGGCGCAGAAGCGCGAAGGCGGCGGGCCGCCGCTGCGCATCGAAAGCGACGGAACGGTGTTCTGAGGCTGCCGCTCAGCCCTTCCTGCTGCCGATCAGATAATACCAGCCGAGCAGGATCGGCCCGATCGTCAGCGCGACATCGGCGAGATTGAACACGAAGAGGCCGCGCGCGCCGAGGTGGAGATACAGAAAGTCCACCACATAGCCGAAGCGGACGCGATCGATCAGATTGCCGATCGCGCCGCCGGCGATGAGCGCGAAGCCGACGGCGACGATGCGCCCGCCTTCGCTCGCCGTCGACCAGAGATAGAGTACGACGAGCGTGATCAGCGCCGTGCCGCCGACGATCAGCAGGCTGTCAAAGCCATGCGCGAAGGAGAAGGCGATGCCGGTGTTGTGGACGCGGAAGAGCGCCAGGATCGGCAGCAGTTCGATGAACTGCTGGTAGGCAAGCTTGGCCTCTGCGACGGCCTTTGAAAGCTGGTCGATGATGATGACGGCGATGACGATCGAGAGGCCGAGCCGGGAAAGCGGGCCAGGCGGCCGCGTGGCGGCGGACGAGGCTTCGGTCATGCGAGCTTCAGCCGGTCGCGGCGGATCTCGAACAGCATGACGCCGGTCGCGATCGCTAGATTGAGCGAATCCGCGCGCCCTGCCTGCGGGATCTTGACCAGCGTGTCGCAGGCCGCCGCGAAGCGGTCGTCGATGCCGGACTGCTCATTGCCCATCAAGAGCAGCACCGGCTTGTCATAGTCGACGTCGCGGTAGTCATGCTTGCCGGAAAGATGCGTGCCGACGACGATGCCCGGCCAGCGCTTCCGCCATTCGAAGAACTCGGCCACCGACAGGCGAGCGAGCGGCATGTGGAAGATCGAGCCCATGGTGGCGCGCACGGCTTCAACGCCGAAGGGATCGACCGTATCGCCGATGAGGATCACGCCCTCGGCGCCGACGGCGTCGGAGGTGCGGATGATCGTGCCGAGATTGCCGGGATCCTTGATCCCTTCAAGCGCAACCCAGACGCCGGTTGCGCTCGGGCGGATCGTCGCGGGATCGGTCAGACGCTGCTCGAACACGCCGACCACCATCTGCGGGTTTTCTCGCCGCGTGATCTTGGCGAGCACGGCTTCCGAGACTTCGAGGACGTCGCCGCCGCGCGCATGCGCCCGCTGGGCCACGCGCTGGACCACGGGATGGTTCGCAACCTTGGCGCCATAGACGAGGATGCGGATCGGCCAATCCTCCTCGACGGCATCGGCGACCAGCTTCATGCCTTCGGTGACGAAGAGGCCGCTTTCCTTGCGGTATTTCGGCAGCGCGAGGGCGCGGATTTCCTTGATCGTCGGGTTGGTGAGACTGGTCACCACGCGGATCTGGCCGGGAATCGGGATCGACGCGTCGTCGGACATCAGGACCCTCTCGACCAGCGCGAGAACAGCGACGTCGACAGGACGCGGCCGCCACCTTCCTCACGGAGCAGCAGTTCGCCCGATTCGAGCGTGCCCGGCAATCCGGCGAGCGCTTCCGCCGAAAGTTCGTGCACGGCCATGAACGAGGCGCGGATCGAATAGGCGGAGAGGCAGAGGAACAGCGCATCGTCGGCGAGGAGCTGCCGGCAGAGCCGCATCATCTCAGGCAGTTTCTCGAAGATGCCCCAGACCTCGCCATTCGGACCGCGTCCGAATTTCGGCGGGTCCAGAATGATGCCGTCATAGCGCGAGCCGCGTCGCACTTCGCGCTGGACGAACTTCATCGCGTCGTCGACGATCCAGCGCACCGGCAGATCGGCGATGCCCGACATCGTCTGGTTCTCGCGCGCCCAGCCGATGGCCTTCTTGGAGGCGTCGACATGGGTGACTTCGGCGCCGGAAAGCGCCGCCACGAAGGATGCGATGCCCGTATAGCCAAAGAGATTCAACACCTTCGGCCGCCGCGTCGCCTGCTTGCAGAGACGGGCGAACCACGCCCAGTGCATCTCCTGCTCCGGGAAGAAGCCGACATGGCGGAAGGCTGTGAAGCGGCCGAGAAAGCGGATCTCGTTGTCGCCGGTCTCGCGCGGCAGTTTCCAGGCCATCGGCCAGGTTTCGCCAAGCGGCTTCTTGTAGCGCCAGCGTCCGTCCGAATCCTCGTCCTTGGCGCCGGTGAACACCGCATCGGCGTTGTCCCATTCGGCCTCCGAAAGCCGCGGTGTCCACAGCGCCTGCGCCTCGGGCCGGACGATCCGGTAGCGGCCATAGCGCTCGAGCTTGCGGCCATGGCCGCTGTCGATGAGGGCATAATCAGGCCAGCCCTCCGTCTCCAGCATCAAGGGCCAGCGCGCGGCGGGACGGCCGTCACTGCGCAATTCGGGCATCTCGGCGGGCGAAGGGTTCTGCATGGCGGGTTCATAGTCCGCGCTTGCGCGAAAGCCAACCTTCTTCCCGATTCCGCCCTTCTTCACGGTTGGGCGAGCATGACCGGCCCCGGCCGCGCGACTTGTCGTTGCCCTATTCGCCGTGCCACCGTAAAGCTCTGTTGACGGCGACGATGGATCGCCTGCGACAGTTTCGCCGTTATCAAGCGAGAAGCAGTCCCAGCGTATTAGGTTCTGCAGAGGGAAGGGTGCTCCCATGGAAATGAACGGCGAATACCAGATCCCCGCGCGCCGCGAGGTGGTTTGGGCCGCGCTGAACGATCCCGCGGTTCTCAAGGCCTGCATTCCCGGCTGCGAGGCCCTGACGCGCACCGAAGACGGCCGAATGAACCTGACCGTCAGGACCCGGATCGGTCCGACCGAAGCGGTCTTCACCGGTACCGTGACCTTCGCCGATGTTCTGGCGCCTGAACGCTGCACGATGCTGGGGGAAGCCGATGGCGGCCCCGCCGGCGCCGTCAAGGGCGCCGCCGATGTCCAGCTTGTCGTGGCGGGCGAGGGGACGATCCTGTCCTACGCCCTGAAGGCGCAGGTTGGCTCCCAGTTGGCACAGCTCGGATCCCGGCTTATCGATACGTCCGCCAAATCTATGGCCAACGCCTTTTTCGCGGCCTTCGCCGCGCGCCTTGGAGGAGAACTCACTGTGACCGCGCCGCCGCTCGCCACTCCTGGCCCCGACGAAGCCGCAGAGGAAGAACTTGTCGACCGCATTGAGCACCGCGTCGACGACGAGGCGGAAAACGTCGCCGAAATCGCCGAGGAGGTCGAGCAGGAGCTCGAGGTCGCGGCCGGGCGCGGCGTTCTCGGAGGACCCTATGTCTGGGGTCTGCTGGCGCTGCTCGTGGTCATCGTGGCGCTCGCCATCATGCGCTGAACGGGCGCTGTGTGGCCGGTGACGGCCATGCGCGCCTTCGGCGGTGGCCGAATGCCTGCGGAAGCCCTATGTTGACCGGCGAGTTCCACTTTGCCGTTCAGCGCGGCGACCGAAGAGCCGTCCATGATCGTCTGTTCCTGCAACTTCCTCTCCAAGGCCGACATTCTCGCGACCGCGGAAATGCTCCAGCGCGAGCAGCCCGGGCGGCCGCTGACGCCGGCGCGGATCTATCGTGCGCTTCAGGTCCGCGCGCAGTGCACCGTATGCTTCGCGCTGGTGCGCCGGCTGGTCATGGAATCGGGCCTTGCCGTCACCTGTCCCGAGCCGCTCGGGTCGGGCTCGGAGGATGAACGCGATCCGGCGCTGTTCGCCTAAGTGCGGGCATCGTCAATTCGGCGGATCGATAATTTGACGGCTTCATCCGTGCGCCTTAGCTTTCCTCTGGAATCATTCCAGAGGGAGAGCCGATATGAAGGGTGACGCGCGGGTCATCGAGCATCTTAACCGGGCGCTGCGGCTGGAGCTGACGGCGGTCAACCAGTACTGGCTTCATTACCGGTTGCTCGAGGACAAGGGGTTCATCAAGCTCGCCAAGAAGGAGCGCGCGGAATCCATCGAGGAAATGCACCATGCCGACCGGCTGGTGGCCCGGATCATCTTCCTCGAGGGCTTCCCGAACATGCAGGTGCTCGATCCGCTGGAGATCGGGCAGACGATCGAGGAGATCCTCGAGGCGGACCTGCGTGGCGAATACACGGCCCGCAACTATTACAAGGAAGCGCGGGACGGCTGCCACGAGGCGGGCGACTATGTCTCGATGAAGCTGTTCGAGGAGCTGATGATGGACGAGGAGGGGCATATCGACTTCCTCGAAACCCAGCTCGACCTCCTGCGCGAGATTGGCAAGGAACGCTACGCCCTGCTCAATGCGGCGCCTGCCGACGACGCCGAATAAGGTTTCCGACGAGATCGGGACGACATGGAACGGCCGCCCTCGCGCGGCCGTTTTCTATGGCAGCCTGCCTGCTCTTTGCAGCGGCGGCACACCATCCGATTGCTTGACGCGGCGCCGAGCCGCCGCCTAGTTTCGGCCCCTGTCTCTCCTCATCCCGCAAGGATTCCGGTCTCATGCCCAAGAAGCTCATTCTCGACGTCGACACCGGAACCGACGATGCCGTCGCGATCATGCTCGCGGCGCTGCATCCCGAAATCGAGCTCGTCGGCGTCACGACCGTGAACGGCAATGTCGAGGTCCAGTACTGCACGGACAATTCGCTTCGCGTGCTCGACCATATCGGACGCTCCGATATCCGCGTCTATGAGGGCGCCGATCGCCCGCTGGTGCGGACGGGCCATCCGATCGCCAAGCGCTATGAGGATGGCGGCGAGAAATACCATGTCGAGCAGCTGCCGATCCCGGATGCGACGTCAAAGAAGGCTGAGAAGACGGCCGTCGAATTCCTGATTGAAACCTATCGCGCGGCGACGGATCCGATCGTCCTGATGCCGGTCGGGCCGCTCACCAATATCGCCGCGGCGCTGGCCGCTGATCCGGGCTTCGTCAAGCGCGTGCCGGAACTGATCATCATGGGCGGCGGCTATGCCTTCGGCAATGTCACGGCGAGCGCCGAATTCAACATCTGGGGCGATGCCGAGGCGGCAGCACGGGTGCTGAATTCGGGATTCGAGAAGATCACTTTGGTGCCGCTCGACGCAACGCATCAGGCGCTGATGACGATCGCCGATTGCGATCGTCTCGCCGCGCTCGGCACGCCTGCTGCGACCGCGACGGCGGAGATCGTTCGTTTCCGCATCGATGTGCACGACAAGTACCAGAAGATGGGCGAGGACGGCGGCGCCGCTCCGGTGCATGACGCGGTCTGCGTCGCCTATCTCGTCGATCGCGATATCCTTGCGACGCGCCCCTATTTTGTCGAGGTCGAGACGGCGAGCCCGCTGACGGTTGGCACGACGATCGTCGATACGCAGCGCCGCACCGGCTTTCCGGCGAATGTCGATCTCGCGCTCACAGCCGATCCGCGCCGCTTCGTCGACATGCTGGCCGAGACCTTCGCAAGATCGCATGGCGGCCGCTGACGGGCTCAGCAGGTCGGTCCGGCGATCGTCTTGCCGAGCCGGGGCTGCTGCAGAATGCTGTCGTTCATGTTGAAGGTGCCGGTCAGCACATAGCCGATCTTCGGCGTGAAGGCATAGCTCGCGTTGACCATCACGAGGAAGCCATTGGCGACGGCAAGGTTGGCCGGCACGGCCGCCGCGCCGCCCTTGGCCGGGCAGGCGGCGCCGTTATAGGACCGTGCCCAGGCGACGGTCGCCTTCTTGTTGGCATCCATGGTGACGCCGACGACGGTCGCCTTCATCAGCGACGTCTCATAGGGCTCGAGGACCGACTGGCCGGCCGTGAAGATATCGGCGACGCTTGCGGCCGTGAGAGTCTGGCTCGATTGCGCGGCGAGGTCGGCCATGGCCGCCGTGGCATGGTTGAGCTTGCGCTTGATGCTGACGGCGTCGTTGACCTCGACGCCGCCGACATAGAGCGTCAGCATCATCGGCAGGATCAGCGCGAATTCGAGCGCTGCGAGACCGGATGTCGATCTGAGGAAGCGCGACCTGAGGGGGCGGGCCATGGCGGCGGTGAAGCGGCTGACAAGGGCGATCTGCATCGGTCCTGTCCTCACCAGTTGAAGGGTTCGTTGCGGAAGGCAGCGACGGCGTTGAGCAGCTTCGTCTTGCCGTTCGATCCGGTTCCGAGGGTCGCCAGCCGGTTGAGCACGATCGGCCAGTCGTAATAGACGCGCACGACGACGATGTCGGAGCCGTGACCCGGGCTGTAGGCGAAATTGCTGTCGTCCAGCGATCCGTCCGCCTTCACGGGCGTGGCCAGGGCCATGGCGCCGAAGCTTGCGGCGGTGCGCACATCGACCTTGATCTTCGTGCAGTCGAACAAGCCGCTCGCCTCGGAGCAGACGCTGTCCCGAAAGGTGCTGATATCGAAATTCTTCTGCTGAGCCTGGCCGGTGCGGATCAGGCGGGCGGCGCTGTTGGTCGCGGTGTCGAGCGCGCTGTCGGCGAACATCATGATGCCGGTTTCCAGCATGCCCGCGACGAGGCCGAAAAACGGCAGCGCTATCAACGCGAATTCGACCGCAGCCGCGCCACGGGTGTTGCGCCAGAAACGGCGGCGCAAGCGGTTTGGCTGTGCCCCAGCGGTCAGAGCGGCCATGAACAGAAGCTCCCCAGCGAGCGCACGCCATGCGCGCCCTTTGCCTCGCCTTGAGCTAGCAGCGAGGCGTTGAGGAATGTTTGTCCGCTTTGTTGAAAATTCGGCCCGCTACGGCAAGGTGCTGTTAACCCTAGCGGCGCGGGTGGATCAATTCGGCTGGCCGGTGGCGCCCTGCACGATCGCGTTGCGACCGGCAAGCTGCGACTGCGCGTCGGCGAAGGCGGCGTTGGTATCGCCGAGGGTCAGCACCGGCTGGCAATCCGGCGCGCAGGAGAAGCTGCGGCGGTCGGCACCGGAATAGACGGTGACCATCTGGTCGTCGGAGGCCGAGACGGTCAGCAGCTCGTCGGCGATCGGCTCGCCGGCCTCGTCGAGCACGATGAGATTGGTGGTGCCAAAGCTGCGGCCGGTGATGATCAGCGTCTGCCGGTCCTGGATGGTCGCGTCGGCGATGGCCGGGTTGCCGACGACGACGGTCGCGGCAGGGCGAGAGACGCGCATGACCTTGGCCCGGTCCATCTTGATCGCCAGCGCGTCGCTGGCATGCGCGATGCCGCCCGCGGCGGCCAGTGCCAGCGGGACGCAGAGCACAAGCGCCGCGAAACGTGCGCGCGCCGTGAGGCGTCGCGGATGGGCGGCGGTGCACCGGTTCATCAGCATGGCTCGGGAAGTCCTCGTGTCGTGGAGCAGCAGGCGCCCAGTCCTCACCCGGAGCATGGCCGAGGATGGTGAATGAAGCCTTAAGCGACAGGCTCGACCGTGTGGCCGGCATCGAGAAAAAGGCGAGCGGCAGCGCCTTACACGCGCATACGCGCATGCGTTCATACCGCCTGTAGGCGGGCCAAACGGCGATGTTGCCGCGGTCGCCGTCATCGTGGCGGGCCATGCCCACGCGTTAACGGAGAGCTTCATGCTCCCGGACGGCCGGCAAGGCTCCGAAACACCAAAACGGGGCGCGCATTGGCGTCGCTCAGGCTGGCTCCGGGAAAGCGACTTCCGGGCATCCTGAATACCGGGTTAACGGCCATCCTTAACAAGTCGACAACAAAAGAACAGCGATTTGAAAAAGCGATAAATTACAATTGTCTCCAGTTTCGCCGGAGAATTCTGGTTAATTTTCAGTAGAAAGATGCAGGATTTACTCCAATTTGATTTAACTAAGGCTCAGGAGGTGCCTGTTAAGTTGATCCTCGTTGAGGGCCACTGACGAAAACGAAGTGAGCCTCAGTCATTCAAGTTCATTCGTCACCATCCAAGTATCGGGGAAATCCTATGAAGTCTCTCATCATCCGTTTTGTGAAGAACGAGTCCGGTGCCACCGCTATCGAGTACGGCCTGATTGCCGCAGTGATGGGCGTTGCCATTATCACCGCATTCACGGCGCTCGGCGGCAGCCTCGGTACGGCGTTCGGCAGTATCAGCACTAAGCTGACGACGCAGGCTGCCAAGTAAGCAGGACGAGAGCCACACCACACGGTGTGGCCTCCACCATTTCACAAGAGCATAAGGCAAGAATCATGAAGACCGTTTTCAGCCGTTTCCTGCAGAACGAGTCCGGCGCCACCGCGATCGAATACGGCCTGATCGCCGCTGTAATGGGCGTTGCCATTATCACCGCGTTCACGGCGCTTGGCGGCAGCCTCGGCGAGGCGTTCGGCAGCATCAGCACCAAGCTGACCACGACGGCTGCCAAGTAAGCAGCACAAGAACATCGCCCGGCTCACGAGCCGCCGCGCCCAAGGATGTCACGGCCCGGTCAGGGCCGTGGCCCCTCCCAGATGGTTGGCGCATCCGTGATGCGATGACCGCTCCTTCAAACTGGCATCAATCTCATGAGCTCGTTTTTCGAAGCCTGTCTTTATCTCGCATTTCCAATGATCGTAACGGCGGCAGCGTTTTCGGATCTCGCGACCATGACGATCCCGAACAAGCTGCCGGCGGCTCTGGCGCTTGCGTTTCCTTTTGCAGCGCTGGCGATTTCCATGCCGATCGCGGTGTTCGGAATGCACATCTTCGCGGGGCTGGCCGTGCTCGGCGTCGGCATCATTTTGTTTTCGCGCGGCTGGATCGGCGGCGGCGATGCCAAGCTGGCGGCGGCCATCGCGCTCTGGCTGGGATTTGACCAGCTTCTCGTCTTCCTCGTCTATGCAAGCCTTTTCGGCGGCATGCTGACGCTCGGAATTCTGGCTTTCCGCTCGCGCTTGGTTCCCGCCTTTGCGCTGCGCCAGGAATGGCTGATGCGGTTGCACGACAGGGACGCCGGCGTGCCCTACGGCATCGCGATCGCTGCCGGAGCCATGATGATCTACGCCGAGACCCCCTTCATGGCGCTCGCCGCCGGGTGGATCTGAGGCGTTGGTAACGCTTCGTTAAGCAGAAAATCTCACACCTCGTTAACCATAGATACACCACTCACCGGCGAGATTGCGTGCATGCGATGCACCAATCACGCGAAAAGGAAGAGCGACGATGAAGACGGCGCGTGTCGCAGTGATCGGCGTTGCCGTGGTGGCAGGCCTGGCGGCCGCTCTTCTCGCGAGGCAATTGCTCAATCGGCCCGCTCCCGTCGCCATCGCTGCCGCAGCTCCTGTCGTCGCCTCGGCTGACGTGCTGGTCGCGAGCCGTGATCTGCCAATGGGAACCGCTCTCGATGCCGCCGCCTTCAAGTGGCAGAACTGGCCGAAGGACGGGGTCTCCGCCGGCTACATCACGCGCGACGTCAAGCCGGGCGCCGATACCGAGCTGACCGGTTCGATCGCGCGCACCAGCTTCGTCGCGGGCGAGCCGATCAATGAGGCCAAGCTGATCCGTTCCGACCGTGGTTTCATGTCGGCGATCCTGCCGGCCGGGCAAAGAGCCGTCGCCACCGCGATCTCGGCCGATACGTCCGCAGGTGGCTTCATCCTGCCGAATGACCGTGTCGACGTCATCATGACGCGCAAGCTCGACAACGGCGGCGGCGCGCAGGACCGCTTCACCACCGAGACGGTCCTTTCCAATGTCCGCGTGCTGGCGATCGACCAGACGATTGGCGAAAAGGACGGCGAGAAGGTCGTGGTCGGCCAGACGGCGACCCTCGAGCTCTCCTCCGAGCAGGCGCAGATCCTGACGGTCGCGCAGCAGATGAGCCAGAACCAGAAGCTGACGCTGGCGCTGCGCAGTCTCGCCGACGCGACGGCGACCGCCGATCCCGATGCGGTGCATCTCATCCAGAATGGCGGCGGGCGCGGGGCCGTGCGCATCGTTCGCAACGGCGTCACCCAGCAGGTGGAAACCCGATGATTTCGAAGCCTGCCACGACTTTCGTGGGGAAGCCGATCATGATCACTCTCGCCCGTGCATCGGCGCTTGGCCGCTTCGCGATGGCTGCGACCATTGCTGCGAGCCTCGCCTGCATGCCGGCCATGGCCCAGGCCGCCAGCAGCGGTTCCACCGTGTCGCTGCCGATGGGTGCCTCGCAGACCCTCTCGCTCGGCTACCACAAGTCGAAGATCATCGACCTGCCGAAATCGGCCCGTGACGTCATCGTCTCCGACCCGCGCATCGCGACAGCCGTCCTGCGCGACTCGCGCCGCATCTTCCTGACCGGCGTCACTGTCGGCCAGGCCGACCTCTTCGTGCTCGACCAGAGCGGACAGCAGATCCTGCATCTTTCGCTGCTCGTCGAGCGCGACACGGCGGCTCTGCAGACGATGCTCAGCCGCTTGATCCCGGACTCGAGGATCCATGTCGAGCTGATGAACGACAACATCGTGCTGACCGGCACGGTGAAGAACGCCAGCGACGCCAACAAGGCGCAGCAATTGGCCGACATGTTCGGCAATGGCAGCCAGAACACCGGCACAAGCGTCAGCGAGTCGAGCCCGAACGGCGGTGGCAGCGGCGGTACCGGCAGCGGGGTAGCCAGTTCGTCGGATGGCGATGCCCGCAAGAGCAATGTACTCAACCTCCTCAGCATCGAGGGTGAAGACCAGGTTCAGCTCAAGGTGACGGTCGCCGAGATCGATCGCAACGTCGCCAAGCAGCTCGGCGTCAACATCACGGCGGTCGGCGGGCAGATCGCGGCGCTCGCGACCAACAATCCCTTTGCCATCGCCGGCCCGCTGTTCTCACCGGTCAACCGGGCCGTCGTCGCTTCGGCTGGCGGCGGCTCCGGCGTCGCGGCCGAGCTTCAAGCCATGGAGCAGAACGGCACGGTGCGCATTCTGGCCGAGCCAACGTTGACCGCCATCTCTGGCGAACCGGCGACATTCCTCGCCGGTGGCGAGTTCCCGGTTCCAACCGGCTATGACGCGACCAACAATCAGCTCACCGTTTCCTACAAGTCCTACGGCATTTTGCTCGGCTTCACGCCGATCGTGCTTTCGGAGGGCCGGATCAGCCTCAAGGTGAAGACCGAGGCGTCCGACATTTCGAACGAGGGCGCCGTCTCGATGGGACAATACAAGATTCCGAGCCTCAAGGTGCGGCGCGCCGAGAGCACGATCGAGTTGCCGTCCGGTGGCTCGCTGGTGCTCGGTGGCCTGTTGCAGGACAACATCCAGCAGGCGCTCACAGGCTTTCCCGTGCTGATGGACGTGCCGATCCTCGGTTCGCTCTTCAAGAGCCGCGACTTCAAGCGCAACCAGACCGAGCTCGTGATCATCGTCACGCCCTATATGGCGAAGCCGGTCGCGCGCACTGCGCTGGCCCGTCCCGACGATGGCTTCGAGACCCCAAGCGACGCGTCGGTGACGTTCCTCGGACGACTCAACCGGATTTACGGCACGGTCGGCCATCCGGTGCCGCGCGGAAATTATGCCGGCTATTACGGCTTCATCTACGATTGATCGGGCGGGGACACCATGATTTCGCTGCATCGGCTCACATTCGGCAGTTTCCTGCCGGCCGCCGCCGCGCCGCGCTCGAAGCGAGCGCTGGCGCCGCTCGCGGCCCTCGTTCTCGTCTCGGCGCTCGCGGGCTGCGCCAACACAACCTATGACGTGACCGGCGCGGTGCTCGGGCCGGACGACTATCGCTATCGTCATCCGATCCTGATCGATCAGCAACTGGCGACGCTCGATGTCCCTGTCGGGACGGACGTGCCGAAGCTTGCGCCGCGCATGGTCGGCAATATCACCGGCTTCGCGCAGAAATACCGTGCCTCGGGCGCGGGCACGATGGCGATCGTCGTGCCGAGCAACAGTCCCGATACCCGCAGGGCGCAGAGCATCGCGCGGCAGTCCGCCGATGCGCTTGTCGCTGCCGGCGTCCCGCGCCGCCAGATCGATGTCCGCACCTATCCGGCCGGCGCCGAGGAGGTCGGGGCGCCTGTTCGTCTCGCCTTCGCGCGGATCGGCGCCCATGTCGATGGTTGCGGCCAATGGCCGATGGAAGACCAGAAGATGTGGATGAAGACCGAGAACCGCAGCTATTACAATTTCGGCTGTGCGACCCAGCAGAACCTTGCTGCGACAACGGCCAATCCGCTCGACCTGCTCTATCCACGCGGCATGACCCCGGCCGATGCGACGCGCCGCATGGTGGTCCTCGGCAACTATCAGCAGGGCACGAATCCATCGGGAACCTATGCCGGGCTCGACAATATCAACACGATTTCGGGCCTCGGAGGAAACTGATGCTCAGCCTGGCGCTCGACAAGGCGGTTGCCGAACCGGCCCTGCAGGCGGAGGCGACCTCGCTCGTCGATGTCAGGCCGATCCCGCGGATTTCGATCCAGGTCTTCTGCGAGTCGGCGGATCTCGCCGCGATCATGGAGCTTGCGGCGGCCGACCGGCGCATGGCGCGGGCGCATGTCAAGGTGCAGATGGGCGGGCTCGCGGCGGCAGGCGAATTCTATCGCCAGGCGCCGACGCCAAACCTCATCATGGTCGAGACGCGCCAGACTGGCGACAGGCTGATCGCCGAACTCGATCATCTCGCAGAAGTCTGCGACAGCGGCACCAAAGTGGTGGTGATCGGCCATGCCAATGATGTCGAGCTCTATCGCCGCTTGATCCGGCGCGGCGTCAGCGAATATCTCGTCGTCCCGGTCGATATGGGGCGGGCCATCAAGACCGTCGCTGATCTTTATCTCGACAGCGCCAAGGCGCCGCTCGGCCGCTCGATCGCCTTCATCGGCGCCAAGGGCGGTGCGGGCTCGTCGATGATCGCGCACAATGTCGGCTGGGCGATCGCCAAGGCGTTTCAGAGCAATGTCGTGATCGCCGATCTCGACATCGCCTTCGGCACGGCCGGTCTCGACTTCAACCAGGATCCCGCCCAAGGCATCGCCGATGCGCTGAGCGCGCCGGAACGGCTGGATGATACGTTCCTTGAACGGCTGCTCGCGCGCTGCTCGGATCATCTCAGCCTCCTGGCCGCCCCGGCGACGCTTGACCGCACCTGCGACTTTGACGAAACCGTCTTCGAGGGGATTGTCGAGGTGGCACAGGCCGGCGTGCCGGCGCTGGTGCTGGACGTCCCGCATGTCTGGACGGCCTGGGCGCGGCGAACGCTGATCGCTGCCGACGAGATCGTGCTGACCGTCGAACCGGACCTCGCCAATCTTCGCAACGCCAAGAACCTCATGGACCTTCTGCGGCAGCTGCGCCGCAGCGATGCGCCGCCGCGGCTCGTGATCAACAAGCAGGGCGTTCCGAAACGGCCGGAGATCAAGGTCGCGGATTTTGCCGCCGCGCTCGCCATCGAGCCGATCGCGGTCATTCCGTTCGAGCCGCAACTCTTCGGCACCGCCGCCAATAACGGCCAGATGATTGCCGAGACCGATCCGAAGAGCGGAGCGGCCGCAGCCTTCGAGCAGATTGCGCAACTCGTCACCGGACGTGCCGAGGCGAGGCACAAGAAAGCCGGCGCGCTCGCGCCGCTGCTCGCCAAGCTGCGCGGCAAGAAGAGCGGAGCCGCCTGATGTTCGGAAAGCGGGGAGGGACGCCAGACAAGCCGGTCGCGCGGCCGCTCGGCGTTGTCGCCAGCGGGTCCGCCGCGCCGCCCGAGCGCGTGGCCCAGATCGTTGCGCCGCCGATCATCGACGAGCGCGGCGGACGATCGGAGGATTTCTACGCCACCAAGGCGATCATCTTCGCCGCGCTGATCGAATCGATCGATCTCGGCCAGCTTGCTAAGCTCGATCTCGATCAGGCCCGTGAGGAAATTCGCGACATCGTCGGTGACATCGTCTCGTTGAAGTCGATGGTGATGTCGATCTCCGAGCAGGAGGACCTGCTCGAGGACATCTGCAACGATGTGCTGGGCTATGGACCGCTCGAGCCGCTGCTGGCCCGCGACGACATTGCCGACATCATGGTCAACGGCGCCGGACGCACCTATATCGAGGTGCAGGGCCGCGTTCAGCTGACGCCGATCCGCTTCCGCGACAATACGCAGCTGATGAATATCTGCCAGCGGATCGTCAGCCAGGTCGGCCGCCGCGTCGATGAATCGAGCCCGATCTGCGATGCGCGCTTGCCCGATGGCAGCCGCGTCAACGTCATCGCGCCGCCGCTCGCCATCGATGGCCCGACACTGACCATCCGCAAGTTCAAGAAGGACAAGCTGACGCTGCCGCAGCTTGTGCGCTATGGCACGATCACGCCCGAGGGTGCCACGATCCTCGAGGTGATCGGTCGCTCGCGCTGCAATGTGCTGATCTCGGGCGGCACGGGCTCCGGCAAGACCACGCTGCTCAACTGCCTGACGGCCTCGATCGAACAGACCGAACGCGTCATCACCTGCGAGGATGCGGCGGAGCTGCAGTTGCAGCAGCCCCATGTCGTGCGGCTGGAGACGCGGCCGCCCAATCTGGAAGGCGAGGGCGAGGTCACCATGCGCGACCTCGTCAAGAACTGCCTGCGCATGCGACCCGAGCGGATCATCGTCGGCGAGGTGCGCGGGCCCGAGGCGTTCGATTTGCTGCAGGCGATGAACACCGGCCATGACGGCTCGATGGGCACGCTGCACGCCAACAGCCCGCGCGAGGCGCTGTCGCGCATCGAATCCATGATCACCATGGGCGGCTTCAGCCTGCCGTCGAAGACGCTGAAAGAGATGATCGTCAATTCGATCGACGTCATCATCCAGGTCATGCGCCTGCGCGACGGTTCGCGCCGCATCACCCATGTCACCGAGGTGCTCGGTCTCGAAGGCGACGTCATCACGACGCAGGACATCTTCCTCTACGATATTCTCGGCGAGGACCAGAACGGCCGCATCATCGGCCGGCATCGCTCGACCGGCATCGGCCGTCCGAAATTCTGGGAGCGCGCGCGCTACTTCAACGAAGAGAACCGCCTTGCGGCCGCGCTCGATGCGGCTGATGCGGGCGAGGATGCCGTCGGAGCGGCCTGATCAGATGCTGGGATCGACAGGGCTGATCGCCGCCATCGCCGTGCTCACCATGCTGAGCGTCGGCAGCATCGCCTATGTCATCCTGGCCGGCCGCATTCGCGACGAGAACCAGATCGGGAACCGGCTCGCCGGCCTGCAGGCCAAGTCGGTGGCGGCCGCGGCGGCAGGGCGGGCGAACGACGCAACGAAACGGCGCAAGACGATCCAGGAAACGCTCGAAGAGATGGAGCGCAACCAGAAGGCTCGGCAGAAGCGAACGGACTCGCCACCGCTGATGCTGCGGCTGCAGCAGGCGGGGCTCAACTGGACGCGCCGCACCTTCATCGTCATCAGCATCGTGGCTGCGCTCGTCGTCGGCGTGATCGCCTTTTTCGCGGGGCTGCCACTCTATGCCGTCGCGGCTGCGACGATCGGCGCCGGACTCGGCCTGCCGCGCTGGATCGTCGGCCATCTGCGCAAGCGCCGCTTCAAGCTGTTCATGGCCGAGTTTCCGAATGCGGTCGACGTCATCGTGCGCGGCATCAAGTCGGGCCTGCCGGTCGGCGATTGCCTGCGCATCATCGCGACCGAGGCCAAGGAGCCGGTGCGCAGCGAGTTCCGCCTGATCGTCGACGAGCAGCAGGGGCTCGGGCTGCCGCTTGCCGATGCAGTCGCCCGGCTGCCGGAACGGGTGCCCGTCACCGAGGCGAATTTCTTCGCCATCGTCATCGCCATCCAGCAGCGCGCCGGTGGCAATCTTTCCGAAGCGCTCGGCAATCTTTCACGCGTCCTGCGCGAGCGGGCCAAGATGTCGGGAAAGATCAAGGCGATGAGCATGGAGGCCAAGGCGTCGGCCTGGATCATCGGCGCGCTGCCCGTCCTCGTGATGGCCATCACCTTCATGAGCAGCCCGAAATACATCATGCTTCTGTTCACGGAGCCGCTCGGCAACGTCATCCTCGGCGGCTCGGCCGTCTGGATGCTGATCGGCATCCTGGTGATGCGGAAGATGATCGACTTCAAAATCTAGGCGGGCGGTATGATGCAGACCTTCATCCATATGCTGACCGATCCGCAGGTGTTGATTGCCGCCTTCTCGGCGATCACCGTCGCCGCAACGGTGATCGGCATCGCGTTGCCGCTGATGGATCGCGACCGGCTGCCGGCGCGGATGAAGGCGGTGGCGGTGGAGCGTGAGCGCATCAGGGCGCGCGAGCGGGCCAAGCTCGAACGCAACCGCATCTCGCTGCGCACGGAGCCGCGCGCCTATATGCGCAGCGTGGTCGAGCGCTTCAATCTGCGCGAGGCCCTCGTCGACGAGAACACGATCAGCCGCCTGCGCATGGCAGGTTATCGCGGCCAGGCTCCGCTGACCGTCTTCCTGTTCTTTCGCTTCATGCTGCCCTTCGTCCTCTTTGCCGGGGCGCTCGTCTATTTCTTCGTGCTTTCGCAGTCCGATCAGCCGTTCTTCGTGAGAATCTGCTATTCGCTGCTCGCCGGCGGCGCGGGCTTCTATCTGCCGGTCATCTTCATCTCCAACAGGGTGCAGAAGCGGCAGACCTCCATCAGGCAGGCCTGGCCGGATGCGCTCGATCTCGTGCTGATCTGCGTCGAAGCCGGCATGTCGGTCGAGGCGGCTTTCCGCAAGGTAGCGGAAGAGATCGGCGGCCAGTCACCGCCGCTCGCCGAGGAGCTGCTGCTGACCACGGCGGAACTCTCCTATCTGCCGGATCGTCGCCAGGCTTATGAGAATCTGGCGCTGCGCACGGGTCTCGATCAGGTCAAGAGCGTCGTCATGGCGCTGACACAGGCCGAGCGCTATGGCACACCGCTTGGGCAATCGCTGCGTGTCATGGCCCAGGAGAGCCGCGACCAGCGCATGAACGAGGCCGAGAAGAAGGCTGCCGCGCTGCCCCCGAAGCTGACCGTTCCGATGATCCTCTTCTTCCTGCCGGTGCTGTTCGCGGTGGTCGCAGGCCCGGCAGCGATCCAGATCATGCAGGTTCGCCACTAAGGAAGCGGCGCCCGTCCATGTCGGGCGGCTGGCGGCTCAGCCGGCGTTCTGGACCGGCGGCATCGGCTGCGCAGTCGTCCGTGTCGGCTGCGCGGTCTGCTTCTGCCGCGCCAGCATCGCCTGGAGATAGGCGACGTTTTCTTCGGCCTGCTGCGGCGAGAGCTCGGTGCGGGCGATCTGCTGCGCCTCGGCGAAGCGGCCCTGCAGACCCACCACCAAAGCAAGGTTCTGGCGAACGCGGCTGTCGGCGCCCGGCTGGGCCACGGCGACGCGCAGCACCTTCTCGGCGTCCGGCAACTGGCTGGTCAGCACATAGGAAATGCCGAGATTGGAAAGGACCGTCGGATCGTTCGGCTTGATCGCCAGCGCCTTTTGATAGAGTGCCCGCGCATCGTTGGGCTGGCCGAGCTGGTCGAGGATCGCGCCTTCGGCCGAGAGGAGCCGCCAATCGGGCTGGTCCGGGGTCTGCGCGCGACGGACAGCGTCGAGCGCCTGCTCGAACTGGCCGTTGGAAGCCAGCGCCTTGCCATAGGCGGCAAGGACTTCGCGGTCGGTCGAATAGCGGATCGCCGCCTTCTGCAGCACCGCGACCGCCTGGTCGGTGCTGCCGACCCGGCGCAGCGCGGCGGCGTAGTTGAGCGCATTCTGCTTGTTGGCCGGATCCTTGGCGTAGCGGGCGCTCCAATAGGAGACGGCCTGTTCGAAATCTGCCGCAGTCAGCGGCTTGCCGACCGATCCGGTCGTCCCGCGATCGACGCCGGACCCCGTCGTGCAGCCGGCGAGCGCCAGTTGGGCGACCAGCATCGCACTGGCGAGCGGCCAGCCGAACCGGCGGACAACGGAGCGTTCGGAGCGGGGGACGGCAAGCGGCATGGCGGGGACCCGAGGATGCGTGTCGACGCGGGGAACTGCCGTGAAGCAATAATTGGTTAACCCTAATGACTGGTTAACCAACACGATCGCGCGCCGTCCGGCCCTGTCCAATCGACGCATTGCCGGGCGGGAGAGGGAGGTCCATGATCGCGGCCTTCCTTTTGCCTAACCGCGGGTCAGTGCATTGCCAGATAGCCTTATTGAAGGGTCCGACATCTCGGTTCCGGTTCACGCCGTCGCGACCGAAGGCCTTGAAGCGATCCTCTCGACACTGTCCGATGTCGAGGCGAGCTGGGCGCGGGCGACCGGTTTCGACGCGGCGATGGGCGCGGTCACGATCATCGCCGATGCCAAGGGCGGCATCGGCCGCGTGCTGTTCGGACTCGGAAAGACCGATGCATGGCGGCGGGCGCCGCTCGGGATCGGCAAGCTGCCGGCGATCCTGCCAGCCGGCGACTATGAATTCGTGACGAACCTTCCGGATCCAGCGCTCGGCGCGCTTGGCTGGGCGCTCGGCAACTATGCCTATAGCCGCTACAAGACGACACGGCAGCCGACGCCGCGGCTGGTGATCCCGCGCGGGGTCGAGATCGCTGCGGCCCGCAGCCTCGCTCGCGCTGTCACATTGGTGCGCGACCTCGTCAACACCCCCGCCAATGACCTCGGACCGGCCGAGCTGTCGCTGCAGATCTTCGCGCTGGCCGAGCGGCATGGCGCCAAGGTTTCGGAAATCGTCGGGCCTGCGCTGCAGGCGGCGAATTTCCCGCTGATCCATGCCGTCGGCCGTGCCGCGTCTGAAGACCGCCAGCCGCGCCTCGTCGATCTCGTCTGGGGCAATACCGACCATCCCAAGGTGACGCTGGTCGGCAAGGGCGTGACCTTCGACACCGGCGGCCTCGATATCAAGCCGTCGAGCGGCATGCTGCTGATGAAGAAGGACATGGGCGGCGCTGCCAACGCGATCGGCCTCGCGCAGTTGATCATGGAAGCGGGGCTGCCGATCCGCCTGCGGCTGCTCGTCCCGACCGTCGAGAATGCGATCTCCGGCCCGTCCTTCCGTCCCGGCGATGTGCTGCGCTCACGAGCGGGGCTGACGGTCGAGATCGGCAATACCGACGCCGAGGGCCGGTTGATCCTCGCGGATGCGCTGACGTTGGCCGCTGAAGAGAAGCCAGACCTGCTGGTGGACCTTGCAACGCTGACCGGCGCCGCCCGCGTGGCGCTCGGCCCGGACATCCCGCCCTTCTATACGCATGACGACAGCCTTGCGGCCGATCTCGCGCGCCATGCGGAAGAAGTCGGCGACCCGCTGTGGCGGCTGCCGCTCTGGGCGCCCTATGAGGCGATGATCGATTCGAAGATCGCCGACATCAACAATGCCGGGCAGGGCGGTTTCGCCGGGTCGGTGACGGCGGCGCTCTTCCTCGATCGCTTCGTTCCCAGGACGGTGCCGTGGGTCCATGCCGATATCTACGCATGGAATCCTGCGTCGCGGCCGGGGCGGCCGGAAGGCGGCGAGGCGCAGGCGATCCGCGCTCTGTTCAGCCTCATCAGCGAGCGCTTCGGCTGACAAAGGGGATCTGCTTGCCGTCCGAGTCCATGTGGGGCTAAATAGAACGGTTCCGAAACGATTGCGTATCGCGTGAATCTGGAGCCGGCGATGCCCACGAGTTTGCGCCCGTCCCAGGCGCTGCGTCTCTGGCATGATGTCACCTTCGATCTGGTGCGCGACGGCGAGCATGATCTCTCCGCGCGCCAGATGGCGGTGCTGCTCACGGTCTATCTCGAAATGCCGCCGCATACGGTGCGCGGCCTTGCTGCCAAGCTCGGCGTCACCAAGCCGGCGATCACCCGCGCGCTCGACACGATGGGCCGGCTCGGGCTTGTCAGCCGCCATCGCGACGCTGCGGATCGCCGCAATGTCGTGGTCCAGCGGACCGTTGCCGGCGCGCTGGCTGTCGAACGCCTTGGCGATCTGATCATCGCCCGCCACAAGGAGCTGCCGCCATGACCGTTCTTTCGCTGCTTGATCCGCGCAGCCATGCCTTTCGGGCGGATCTTGCCGATGCGCGGCTCGAAGGGCGCGTCGAGGCCGAACGTTTCGTCGAGGGCGTCCTGAAGCGCGTCACGGCGGCGTCGACGCCGATCCGCAGCGCGCCGCGGACGGATGGCGGTATCGCCAGTGAGGCGCTGCATGGCGAAGTGGTGCGCGTCTTCGAGGAGACCATCGAAGGCTGGGCTTTTCTGCAGCTCGAGACAGACGGCTATGTCGGCTATGTCTCCTCCGATGCGCTCGGCCCCGTCGACCCGGCGCCGACCCACCGTGTCACGGCGCTGCGCACCTTCATCTATCCCCAGGCCGATCTGCGGCGCCCGCCGCTCGGCCTCCTGTCGTTCGGCTCGGCCCTGGCGCTCGGCGGCGAGGCCGTGACCCGCGGTACGACCTACCGGCTGCTCAAGAACGGCATGGGCGCGGTCGTGGCAACGCATGTCGCGCCGATCGACGCTGCGCCGGCACTCGACTTCGTTTCGGTTGCCGAGCGCTTCATCGAGACGCCCTATCTCTGGGGCGGCCGCACCAGCCTCGGCCTCGATTGTTCCGCGCTGGTGCAGCTTTCGCTTGCCGCCGCGGGAATCAAGGCACCGCGTGACAGCGACCAGCAGGCGGCCGCGCTCGGTGATGTCCTGCCCGAAGGGCTCGCAGGAACGCGGCTGCGCGGCGATCTCGTATTCTGGCCGGGCCATGTCGGCATCCTCGCCGATCCCGAAACGCTGCTGCATGCGAGCGGCTACCAGATGGAAGTCGTCGCCGAGCCGCTCGACGAGGCGGTGGCGCGGATTGCTGTTACGGCCGGGCTGCCGAGTGTGGTGCGGCGGATCGCGTTCGAGGGATAGTCATCCTGAGACGATTCATCCGGCTCGGTGAGGCAGCCCTCCGGATCAGGTCGGTCCGTCAATGGCGCTTCGGCGCCATGATCGCAATCGTCGCGCCGTCTCAATAGCCCCGCTTCGGATCGATCACATTCGACAGCGGCTTGCCAGCTTCGAAATCGAGGATCGCGCGGCGGATGCCTTCGGCCAGAACGGCGGCGTCGCTGGTCGCGGCGACATGCGGCGTGATCACCACGTCGGGGCGCGACCAGAGCGGGCTTTCCGCCGGCAGCGGTTCCTTTTCGAACACGTCGAGGCTGGCGCCGATCAAGGCGCCGCTCTCGAGTGCATCGAGGATATCGGCCTCGACCTGCAGGGCGCCACGGCCGGCATTGATCAACACGGCGCCGCCGAGCGCGCCATCGCGTGGCAGTTTTGCGAAGAGGGCGCGATCGAGGATGCCGCGTGTTTCCGGTGTCGCGGGCAGCAGCACGACGAGAATGTCGGTGCGTGCGAGAAAGGGGTCGAGTCCATCCGCGCCGGAGAAGCATACGGCGTCCGGCACGCTCTTGGGCTTCCGGCTCCAGCCCGCTACATCGAAGCCGAGCTGCACCAGCACGCGCGCCGAGGCCTGGCCGAGTTCGCCGAGGCCCATCAGCCCGACGCGCACATCCTTCGCGACGGGCTGTGCAATTTCCTTCCAGCGATGCGCCGCCTGCTGCCGCAGATAAGCGAGCTGGCGCCGATGATGCAGCAGGACCTGCAGCACCACCCATTCGGTCATCCGCATGGTGAGATCGGGATCGACGATGCGCACGACCGGAACGTCCGGCAGCGCCGCCTTGCCGAGGATATGGTCGACGCCGGCACCGAGCGAGAAGATCGCCTTGAGGTTGGGCAGGCCAAGAAATGCCTCAGGCGGTGGCGCCCAGGCCAGCACATAGTGAACGGCGGACGGATCCGTCACATGCGGCCAGATCATCACGGGCCGGCCGATATCGACGCGGAACGGCGCCGCCCAGGGTTCGGGGTCCCAATGGCCGGCCGCGACCAGCACGCCGGGAAGCGTCGCGACAGCCGTCATTGCGAGACGACGCCGTCCGGCGCGGTCTCGATCGAGAAAGCCGCGGCCATCAGCGCGCGGGTATAATCATCTTCAGGCGCGGCGAAGATGCGCTCGGCCGGGCCATATTCGATCATCTTGCCGGCGCGCATGACGAGCACATCATTGGCCAGCGCCCGCACGACCTTCAGGTCGTGGCTGATGAACAGATAAGCGAGGCCGTGCTTCTGCTGCAGGGCGCGCAGGAGGTCGACGACCTGCGCCTGCACCGACATGTCGAGCGCCGAGGTCGGCTCGTCCAGCATCACGAATTGCGGTTCCAGCACCATGGCGCGGGCGATCGAGATGCGCTGGCGCTGGCCGCCGGAGAATTCATGCGGATAGCGATGTCGGCTGGCGGGATCGAGCCCGACTTCCTCTAGCGCCTGGGCGACCTTCATCTCCCGCTCGCGGAAGGAGAGCGCCGGCTGGTGCACGCGGAGGCCCTCGGCGACGATCTCGCCGACCGACATGCGCGGGCTCAGCGAGCCGAACGGATCCTGGAACACCACCTGCATGTTGCGGCGCAGCGGCCGCATCTGGTCGAAGCCGCGGGCATCGATGCGCTCGCCCTTGAAGCTGATGGCGCCCTTCGATGAGATCAGCCGCATCATGGCGAGGCCGAGCGTCGTCTTGCCGGAGCCTGATTCGCCGACGACGCCGAGCGTCTGGCCACGGCGGACGGTGACATCGATGCCGTCCACGGCCTTCACATTGTCGACCGTGCGGCGGAAGAGGCCGGCCTTGACGGGGAACCAGACCTTCAGGTCTTCGGCCACCATGACGACCGGCGCGCTTGTATCGGAGGCGGGCGGCTTGCCGCGCGGCTCGGCGGCGAGCAAGTGGCGCGTGTATTCGTGCTGCGGATGGGCAAAGACGTCGGCCGTCGCACCGGCCTCGACGATCTTGCCATGCGTCATCACGCAGACGCGATCGGCGATCTTGCGGACGATGCCGAGGTCATGGGTGATGAAGAGCAGCGCCATGCCGCGCCGGACCTGGATTTCCTTCAGGAGCTTCAGGATCTGCGCCTGGACCGTGACGTCGAGCGCCGTTGTCGGCTCGTCGGCGATCAGGAGATCGGGCTCGTTGGCGAGCGCCATGGCGATCATCACTCGCTGACGCTGGCCGCCCGAAAGCTGATGCGGATAGGAGCCGAGCCGTTTGGATGCATCGCGGATGCCGACTTCCTCGAGCAGTTCGACGATGCGCTTGTTCGCGCCCTTGCCGCCAAGACCCTGGTGGATCGAGAGGACTTCGCCGATCTGCTGCTCGATCGTGTGTAGCGGATTGAGCGAGGACATCGGCTCCTGGAAGATCATGGTGATCTTGTTGCCGCGGATGCGGCGGAGTTCGCGATCGGGCGCGGCGAGCAGATCCTCGCCGTCCAGAAGAATGCGGCCCGTCGGATGCTCGGCCGCCGGATAGGGCAGGAGTTTCAGGACCGAAAGCGCCGTCACCGACTTGCCCGAGCCGGATTCGCCGACCAGCGCCACGGTCTCGCCGGCGCCGATGGCGAAGGAAATGCGGTCGACCGCGACGGTCCGGCTGTTTCCCTGAACGAAATGGACCGAGAGGTCCTCGACGGCGAGAAGGGGCTGCATCGAAGCTGTCGTCATCATCCGAACGCCTTGCGCGGGTCGAACGCATCGCGAACCGCTTCACCGACGAAGACGAGCAGCGAGAGCGTCAGCGAGATGACGATGAAGCCGGTGATGCCGAGCCACGGCGCCTGCAGGTTGTTCTTGCCCTGACTCATGAGTTCGCCAAGCGAGGGCGAGCCGGGCGGCAGGCCGAAGCCGAGGAAGTCGAGCGAGGTCAGCGTCACGATCGAGCCGTTGAGGATGAAGGGCAGGAAGGTCAGCGTCGCGACCATGGCGTTCGGCAGCACATGGCGGACGATGATCGTTGCATTGGCGACGCCGAGCGCCCGCGCCGCGCGGACATATTCGAAATTGCGCGCGCGCAGGAATTCCGCCCGCACCAGGCCGACCAGCCGGACCCAGGAGAACAGCAGCAGAATGCCGAGCAGCACCCAGAAGCCCGGCACGAGGACCGAGGCGATGATCAGGAGGATGTAAAGCTCCGGCAGCGAGGTCCAGATTTCGATGAAGCGCTGGAAGAGGAGATCGATCCAGCCGCCGAAATAGCCCTGGATCGCGCCGGCGGCGATGCCGACCGCCGAGGAGACGATGGTCAGGATGAAGCCGAACAGGATCGAGATCCTGAGGCCGTACATCACGCGCGCGAGCACGTCGCGGCCCTGGTCGTCGGTGCCGAGCCAGTTGAAATTGCCGAGCGTGCAGTTCGGATCTTCGGCGCCAAGCGGATAGGCACGGCAGCGTTGGTCGGCCGGAATCAGCCACCAGGGCGCCGCCGGGGCCGGGGTCGCGATCTCGTTGTTGACGGTATCATAGGAATAGCGCACCGGCGGCCAGATCATCCAGCCATGCGCGTTGATCTCTTCCTGGATGAACGGATCGCGGAAGTTCGTCGTCGCGAGGAAGCCGCCGAATTTCTCCTCAGGATAATCGGTGAGGACCGGAAACAGCAGCTCGCCCTTGTAGGAGGCGACGAGCGGGCTGTCATTGGCGATGAAATTGGAGCACATCGTCACGGCAAACAGGGCCAGGAACAGCCAGAGCGACCAGGCGCCGCGCTTGTTGCGCAGGAAATTCTGCCAGCGACGCCGGTTGAGCGGCGACAGCGTGAAGCGGCGCGGCTCGGCCTCGGCGGCGTCAAATGCGATGTCAGCCAAGGTTCAGACCTCCCGCTTCTCGAAATCGATGCGCGGATCGACCCAGGTATAGGTCAGGTCCGAGATGAGGCCGATGACGAGGCCGAGCAGCGAGAAGATATAAAGCGTAGCGAACACGACGGGATAATCGCGATTGATGACGGACTCGAAGCCGAGCAGGCCGAGGCCGTCGAGCGAGAAGATGGTTTCGATCAGCAGCGAGCCGCCGAAAAAGGCCCCGATGAACGCGCCCGGGAAGCCGGCGATGACGATCAGCATCGCGTTGCGGAAAACGTGGTGATAGAGCACGCGGTTTTCCGTGAGGCCCTTGGCGCGCGCCGTCACGACATATTGCTTGCGGATCTCGTCGAGGAACGAATTCTTGGTCAGCAGCGTCGTCGTCGCAAACGCTGACAGCGCCATCGCAACCACCGGCAATGTGATGTGCCAGGCATAGTCGGCGAGCGCTGCCGGGCTGGTGACCCACCGCCAGAACGGCATCGATGCATATTGATCGGACCAGAGCCCGCGCAGCGGAAACCAGTCCAGGAAGCTGCCGCCGGCAAAGAGGACGATCAGCATCACTGCAAACAGGAAGCCCGGGATCGCATAGCCGACAATGACGACGGCCGAAGTCCAGACGTCGAAGCGTGAGCCGTCGCGCACGGCCTTGGCGATGCCGAGCGGGATCGAGATGCCATAGGAGATCAGCGTCATCCAGAGGCCGAGCGAGATGGAGACGGGCAGCTTTTCCTTGATCAGGTCGATGACGCTGATGTCGCGGAAATAGCTCTGGCCGAAGTCGAAGCGGGCATAGTTCCACAACATCAGGCCGAAACGCTCGAGCGGCGGCTTGTCGAAGCCGAACTGTTTTTCGAGCTTGGCGATGAACTCGGGATCGAGGCCCTGCGCGCCGCGATATTTCGAATTGATCGGTCCGCCGCCGCGCCCGGTCTGGTCCTGCGCGCCCATGCCGGCATCGCCGCCGCCGCCCGAAATGCGCGCTGTCGCCGAGACGTCATTGCCCTGGAGCTGAGCGATGACGCGCTCCACGGGCCCGCCCGGCGCGAATTGCACCACGATGAAGGAAAGCGTCATGATCCCGAGGATGGTCGGAATCATCAGCAGCAGGCGTCGGATGATATAGGCGGCCATGAGCGCGTCGAAATCCTTCCCGTCAGCCCGGCCTGCCGATGGCGGCAGCGCGCTCGCGGTCGTACCACCAGGTGGTCTCCGGAGAGAAGCCATAAGCGGGCTTCGCCTCCGGCCAGGCGAAGATATCCCAGCATGCGACACGATGCGCGCCGGGCAGCCAGGCCGGAATCCAGATTTCGCGCGCCCGGAGCACGCGGTCGAGCGCGCGCATCGACGTGATCAGCGCCTCGCGGCTCTCCGAGCGGCCAGCGGTCGCGATGAGGCTGTCGACGATCGGATCCTTAAGGCCGGCGAGGTTCGAGCCGCTGCTGACATCGGCAACCGCGGATCCGAAGATCTGCTCTATGCCGTCTATCGGCGTCGCGTCGAACATGGTTCGGCTGGCGATGATGTCGAACTGGAAGTCGCCCCTGCGGCGCTGATATTGCGCCGCATCGACCAGCCGCATCGAAGCATCGACGCCGATGGCCTTGAGATTGGCGAGATAGGGCGTCAGCACGCGCTCGAAGGCGGGCGACTGGATCAGGAATTCGATGGCCAGGGGTTCGCCTGCGGCGTTGACGAGCCGGTTGCCCTTGGGTTGCCAGCCGGCATCGCGGAGGAGGCCCACGGCGACCTGCATGAGCTTGCGATCGCGGCCGCTGCCATCGGCCAGCGGCGGCATCACGGGCAGCCCGTCCAGGATGCCGGGCGGCAAGCTCTCGGCGAAAGGTTGCAGCAACGCGACTTCGGCCGGGCTCGGGAGGCCGGTCGCCGCGAAATCGGAGCCCTCGAAAAACGAGGTGCTGCGCTGGTAGAGGCCGTAGAACAGGTTCTTGTTGGTCCAGGTGAAATCGAACACCATGCCGATGGCCCGCCGGGTGCGTAGATCGGCGAATTTGGCGCGGCGCAGATTGAAGAACCAGCCATACATGTCGGCGCGCCGTTCCGAGGGGAAGTCGGGCTTCTTGACCTTGCCGTCGCGAACGGCCGGGAATGTGTACCGCGTCGCCCAGTTCTTCGAGGCCGGCTCCTCGCGCCAGGTCAGTGCGCCCTTGGCGAAGGCCTCGAACTCGACGTCGGGGTCCTGATAGAACTCGACGCGGAGGTGGTCGAAATTGTAGCGGCCACGCGTGACAGGCAGATCCTTCGCCCAATAATCGGCGACGCGCTCATAGGCGATGGACCGGCCGGGGCTGATCGCGCCGACCCGGTAGGGACCGGAGCCAAGCGGCGGCGTCATCGTTGCCGCCTCGAAACTGAGGCCGGCATAGAAGGCCTTCGAGAAGATCGGCAGCGTTCCGGCGACGATCAGCGGCTCCTTGACGGACTGCTCGCCCGTGAATGTGACGATGACACGGTGGTCACCATCGGCGGTCACGGATGACATCTGCCGGATCGACTGAGAAATGTCGGGGTGGCCTTGCTGCTTCAGCGTTTCGAATGAAAAGACCACGTCGGCTGATGTCAGCGGCGTTCCATCATGAAAGCGGGCTTCTTCGCGCAGGTCGAAGGTGAAGCGGTTGCCATCCTCCGAAACCGAAACGCTCTTCGCAACCAGGCCGTATAGCGAATCAGGCTCGTCGAGCGCCGGCACCATCAGCGTGTCGAACACGAGTTCGATGCGCGGCGGGCCGTCGCCCCGGAAGGTGTAGCCGTTCAGCGTATTGAACGTGTTCGGGCTCTGATTGTAGTACCAGTTCGGCGCCGTGAACACGAAGCTGCCGCCCTTTGGCGCGTCCGGGTTCACATAGTCGAAATGGCCGAAATCCGCCGGATATTTCAACTCTCCGAACACGGAGAGGCCATGCAGGCCGTTCTTTCCGGCAACGCCTGCAAGCGGCGTTGCCAGCGCGCGCCATGCCGGCGCGAGGAACGCGCTGGCAATGCCACTGAGAAGAACGGAGCGCCGCGAAGGCCGCCAGATGGTCAAGGGGCCGCTCCCGGCGTCACGCTTGCGGCGGGTTTTGCCGCATCGATCCACCAGGAGTTGGTATCGATACCGCTGTAATCGGGCTGCTTCGGGGGGATGCCGAACTTGTTCCAGTAGGCCACGTCAAGCGTGTCCTTGTACCAGTTCGGCACGACGTAATAATTCCAGAGCAGCACGCGATCGAGCGCGTGAGTCGCGGCCACAAGGTCATCACGGTTGGTGGCAAACACGACGCGATCGACCAGCTTGTCGACGGCCGGATTCTTGACGCCGATGACATTGCGGCTGCCGAGAAGATCGGCAGCTGCCGACGTCCACATCTCGCGCTGCTCGTTGCCGGGCGACTGCGACTGCGGGATCACTGACGAGATCATGTCGAAGTCGAAATTGTTGACGCGGTTCTGGTACTGCGCCGGGTCGACCGTGCGGATCGTCATGGTGATGCCGATGCGCTTCAGGTTCTGAAGATACGGGGTCACAACGCGTTCGAAGGTCGGATCATTCAGCAGGAATTCGATCGTGAAGGGCTCCCCCTTCGCGTTGACGAGGCGGTTGCCCTTCAGCGTCCAGCCGGCCTCCTGCATCAGCTCGACCGCCTTGCGGAGATTGTCGCGCAGCGCCTGCGGCGTGTCGTTGACGGGCAGATGGAAGGGCTGTGTGAACAGTTCCGGCGGAACCTCATCCTTCACGCTTTGCAGGATCTCCAGTTCCTTGCCCTCGGGCAGACCGCTCGACGCAAGGTCGATGCCGGCGAAATAGCTCTCGATCCGCTTGTATTTGCCGAAGAACAGCGTGCGGTTCATCGTCTCGAAATCGAAGGCGTAGTTGAGCGCCTGACGGACGCGGATGTCCTGGAATTTCTCGCGGCGCTGGTTGAGCACGAAGCCCTGCATCCGGCCCGACGCGTGAAAGGGGAAGGAGCGCTTGATCACATCGCCCCGCGTGACGGCAGGGAACGTGTATTCGGTCTGCCAACGCGCGATGCGGTTTTCCAGACGGATATCGTCGAGACCGCCCTTTTTGAACGCCTCCCAGCTCGCCGATGGATCGCGGAAATAGGTGTATATCTGCCGGTCGAAGTTATTCCGCCCGACCATCGTCGGCAGGTCCTTGGCCCAGTAGTCGGGCACCCGTTTCCAGACGATCCGGTTGCCGGGCGAGAAGCTCTCGATCTTGTAGGGGCCTGAACCGAGCGGCGGCTCCAGCGTCGAGCGCGTGACGTCGCGCTTCTTGCCGGATGGATCGGTCCCTTCCCACCAGTGCTTCGGCAGGACGACGAGATCACCCAGAATGGTGGGCAGTTCGCGGTTGCCGGGCTTGTCGAAGGTGAAAGTCACCTCGTGATCGCCGGTCGCCTCGGCCTTGACCACATTGGCGTAATATTTGTTGTAGAGCGGGCTTTGCGTCTTCAGCGTGTTGAAGGACCAGATGACGTCGTCGGTCGTGATCGGCTGGCCGTCATGCCAGCGAGCCGCCGGATTGAGGCGGAACCGCGCCCAGGCGAAATCGGCCGGATAGCTGATCGCCTCCGCGATCAGGCCGTAGCTGGTGCTGTCCTCGTCGGTCGCGCGATCCATGAGAGTGTCATAGACGAGGCCGCCGAGAAACTGCGTGAAGCCGGCCGCCGGATTGCCTTGGATGACATAGGGATTGAAGCTGTCGAAGGTTCCGTCGGCTGCCGAATTCAACGTGCCGCCCTTCGGCGCGTCCGGATTGACGTAGTCGTAATGCTTGAAGCCGTCGGGATAGTTCGGCTCGCCGATCAGCGAGGTCGCATGACGCCAGGGCGCGTCCGATTTCGGCGCGTCGGCTGTCGTCGCGGCTGCGGGCGCGTCTTCGGCAAGGCTTGGCGCCAGGGGCGGTAGCAAGGCCAGACCGGCGAGGAGGGCTGCGAAGGCGGCTCTGAGCAAGGACGATTCTCCGAAAGGCTGGCGACATTCTCAGCGTTGAATGCCGCGAGGGCAACCATGCTGCGAAGAAGCTTGGGCAATTCGGGCATGAAAAAGGCCGGAGCGTCGGCTCCGGCCCAAGCTTTCCAAGATTTAATGAAGCGCCGCGCCTACTGAGCCGCCGGAGCCGGGGCCGCGGGCGCCGCCGGGGCAGGAGCGGCAGGCGTGGGAGACGCCGGAGCCGTCGGGGCTGAGTTCGGAGCCGCCGGGGCCGCGTCAGGAGCCGCGGGCGCAGGAGCAGCTTCAGGCGCCGGCAGCGGCTCGGGCGTCGCGGCCAGCGTGCGCAGATAGGCAATGACGTTGGCGCGATCTTCCGGCTTCGCCAGTCCGGCAAAGCCCATCGCGGTGCCCGGCATGTCGGCGCTCGGCTTCTTCAGGAAGTGATAGAGGTGCTCATAGGTCCACTTGTCGCCGGCCTCATGGGCCTTGGCGAAGGTGGCCGAATATTTGAACCCCTGCATGTCGCCGATCGGCCGGCCGACCACTCCGTAGAGATCCGGGCCGACCTTGGTGCCGGCGCCCTCGACGAAATTGTGGCAGGCGGCGCACTTCTTGGCGACGGTTTCGCCCGCGGAAGCGTCTGCGGTCTGCAGCAACGTCGCGATCGGCGGATCAGTGGCAACGGGCGCCGCAGCCGCTCCGGCAGCCGGTTCTTCTGCGACCGCGATCTCGAAGCCCGGCTTCTCCGCCTCGGCTGGCGAATAGATCGCCCCAGAGACAATGCTGAGCGACATCACCATCAAAAGGGTGAACAGGACCGCGCCCAGTATCTTGTTGACCTCGAAGGAATCCATCGGTCCCGGCCCCAGTCGCAATAAAAATAAGGACTTGGCACACCCGCCTTATGACGAGGGCCAAAGCATGTGGCGCGGAAACTACAAGCTTTCGCACAAGCCGCGCAATACGTATGAAGGTCGCGCCGTTGAGACTTTTTGACACCCGCGGCGTGAATGGGGGCGGAGTCGAGCGAATGAGCGTGACAAGAGAGGCGCTGGTCATGGTGCCGGCCCGCATGGCATCGACGCGGCTGCCGGGCAAGCCGCTGGCCGATATTCACGGCGAACCGATGATCGTGCATGTCTGGCGCCGCGCTGCGGAGGCCGGAATCGGGCCCGTTTTCGTCGCAACCGACGATGCCGATATCGCGGGCGCAGTGCGGCGGGCCGGCGGCGAGGCGGTGATGACGCGCGCCGATCATGAGAATGGTTCTTCCCGCATTCACGAGGCCATCGGCCTCATCGATCCCGGCGGGCGCTATGATCTGGTCGTCAATGTCCAGGGCGATCTGCCGACCGTCGAGCCGTCTTCGGTCGCCGCCGCCTTCGCGCCGCTGGCCGATCCGGAAGTCGACATCGGGACCATCGCCGCGGTCATCGCCGAGGAGGCCGACAAGGTCAATGATAGCGTCGTCAAGATCGTCGCCTCGCCCAAGATGATCGGGGGCGTCCTGTCCGAGCGGCAGCTGCGGGCGCTTTATTTCACGCGTGCCACCGCGCCGTGGGGCGCCGGGCCGCTCTATCATCACATCGGCCTCTATGCCTATCGCCGCGCGGCGCTCGAACGCTATGTCGCGCTGCCGCCGTCCCCCCTCGAAAGGCGCGAGCGGCTGGAGCAACTCAGGGCGCTCGAGGCTGGCATGCGCATCGATGTCGAGGTCGTTGACGCTGTGCCGCTCGGTGTCGATACTCCGGCCGATCTTGAACGGGCGCGCCTTCTGCTCGCCCGCAAAACCTAGCCCGCTCAAGGGCATCCGTCGCGCTGGCGACGTTCGGAAGTGACCCATCCCATGAAGAAGATCGTGTATCAGGGCGAACCTGGCGCCAATTCCCACATCGCCTCACGCGCCGTCTTTCCCGACTACGAGGCCGTGCCGGCGCCGACCTTCGAGGATTGCTTCCAGGCGATGTCGCGCGGGGATGTGGATCTCGCGATGATTCCGATCGAGAATTCGCTCGCCGGCCGCGTGGCCGACATCCACCATCTCCTTCCCGATTCCGGCCTGCACATCATCGGCGAATATTTCCTGCCGATCCGCTTCCAGCTGATGGCGCCGCATGGCGCGACCCTCGAGACGATCAAGACCGTCGAGAGCCATGTGCATGGCCTCGGCCAGTGCCGGCGCATCCTGCGCGAACACGGCTATCGCGCCGTCGTCGCCGGCGATACGGCGGGGGCCGCGCGCATCATTGCCGAATCGCGCGACATCACCCGCGCCGCGCTCGCACCGCGCTTTGCGGCCGAACTTTATGGCCTCGACATCCTGGCGGAGAATGTCGAGGACGCCGAGCACAACACGACGCGCTTCGTCATTCTCTCGCGCGAGGCGGTGACGGCGCCGTCCGACAATGGTCCCGTGCTCACCACCTTCGTCTTCCGGGTGCGCAACATTCCGGCAGCGCTCTACAAGGCGCTGGGCGGGTTTGCGACCAATGGCATCAACATGACGAAGCTCGAGAGCTACCAGCTCGGCGGTCGCTTCACGGCCACGCAGTTCTATGCCGATGTCGAGGGACATCCCGACCATGCGAACCTGACGCTGGCATTGCAGGAACTGGCCTTCTTTTCGGAGGAATTGCGCATCCTCGGCGTCTATCCGGCGGCCTCGTTCCGCGCCCATGGGCACACCTGAGACAAGGGGCGCCTGAAAGACTCAGCAGGCGAGCTGCGCGTCGACGGTCGTCTGGATATCCGAGGTCAGTTGACTGTTGGGACCCTGCGCCAGTGACGGATAGCATGCTGCCGCCCGGATCGTGCCCTTTTGCAGCGCAAGATTGACCATGCTGTCCATGCCATAGGGCTGGATGACGCGATCCTGACCGATCAGCGTCACCCTTTCTTGTGATGAGAGCGGCAGGCAGGCCGAGAGCAGAGCCTTCGCGCCCCGCGGCGTGATGGCATAGGCGAGCAGACCCCAGAACTGGACGCAGCGAAAGAGATTCGGCCGGACGTCGTGCAGACGCGAATAGGTCTCGAAATAGCCCGGGCGCTTCTTGACCGTCTCGTCGAAACGCATCGCCGAGACGACACCATCCGATCCGCGCAAGGCGACGACCGAATCCGTGTTGTAGCCGAGCGCGAGGATATCGCAGGCGGCGAGGTTGCGCTCGAGGATCGGTTTGGCGTGCTTCCAGAAGTCGCCGCGCAGGCAGGCATCATCCTCCAGGACGAGATAGGTCTCGGTGCCCTCGGCACAGTTGCGCCAGATCGCCGCGTGGGACAGTGCGTTGCCGAGGGCGCCGGGGCCGAAATTGTGTTCGTCCTCGACGAGAAGTCCGCTTTCGATCAGCCGGTGCCGGGCGATATGCTCACCCTCCGCGGCGGGCAGATACGAAAAGCAGAGCGGCTGCGCCCGGTTCCATGCCTCGAAGGTTTCGCGCCTGTCGATGCGGCGCGGGAGGCTGATCACGATTGTCTTCACGCCTGGCTATCTCCCCCGAGACCTCGCCCTCATCTGAGCGATCAGGTTCGCCAAACGCATGTTTTGCATGCGCCGAAAGCACTCTTATCCAACCCGAAAAGAGCGTCACGGAGAGATTTGTATTGGTATCAGTCCCTTTGTATCGGACTGTTTCCGCATTGCGGCGAAGGCCTTAGTTGCCCTCGGCCCAGGCCCTGATCAACGTGTGGGCGATCGCCATGCGGGGCGGTGTCGAGAGGCCATCGGGGTGGCGGCCTTCCAGCATGGCGAGGGTTTCATCACGGGAAAACCAGCGGCAATCCTCGAGTTCGTCGGTATCGGGCACGATCTCGCTCGAGAGCGCCTCGGCGATGCAGCCGATCATCAAGGACATCGGGAACGGCCAGGGCTGGCTGGCGTGATAGGCGACGCGGCCGATCCGGACGCCCGCCTCTTCCTGGATTTCGCGGCGGACGGCGTCCTCGATGGTCTCGCCCGGCTCGACGAAGCCGGCGAGGCAGGAATAGGTCCCGGCAGCAAAGCGCGCCTGGCGGCCCATCAGGCAGCGGTCATCACGGATCGCCAGCATGATCGCGACCGGATCCGTGCGCGGAAAGAACTGCGCATCGCAATTCGGGCAGTCCCGCCGGTAGCCGCCCTGGCTCATCATCGTCTTCGTGCCGCAGCGTCCGCAGAAGCGGCTGGAGCGGTGCCAGTGCAGCAGGGCGCGCGCCTGTGCCAGGGCGCCGAGCGTTTCAGGATCGGCGGTATCGGCGAGCAGCCCGCCGGCGGCGCCGTTGATCGCGAGCGTCCGCATCGAAACGGCATGAAACGAATCGGCGTCGAAGGTGGTCTCGCTGGTGATCGTCGCGGCAAGGCGCGGCGCGCTGTCCGCCCAGCCGAGCAGGATGACCTCGTCGAGATCCGCGCCGATGGCCTCGGCCTCGCGCAGCGTGAACAGCGCGTTGGCCGCTTCCCCGCTCCTCAGCATCGCCTCGTCGCCGCGCAGCAGCATGACGCGTGCGGAAGGATCGGCGAGCGCCGCCGAAAGGCTCGCTTCATTGCGCTGCTCGCTGCGCCGGTCGAGCCGGTTGCCGGAAAATCCGGTGAGCGTGCTCGGCTCGGGTGAGGGGAGCGTATCGAAGAGCGATCGGGTCATGGTGGATGACTTCGGCGAGTGTGGTGGCGGCCGTGGCGCGGCGCGCGCGGAGGCCGGCATTACGCCACAGAAGTCGCAAGGGCGATAGACGTCAGGCGGGGCGCCCCGTCGGCTAGGCTGTGTCAAAGCGGCCATGGCTCTGCATGGGGGGCTTGCCAAGCGGCGCCGAAACGACGATATGTCCCAGCGGGAGGTTGGTGGTGGACGTACCACTCGCCAATCGGGTCAGGTCCGGAAGGAAGCAGCCCCAACGAGCCAGGCACGGGTCGCGTGCCAGCCTCCTACTTACCCCCTTCTTTCTTGATCCGCCGCTGAGCCTGGGCCATAGCCTGTGCTAGGGTCAGGCTCTCCATTTGAGTTCGGACGTGAGGGTCCGCTCGGCCGGATCGAGGCGACAGGACGAGGCATGGACGGCGGCGAATTCTCGGGCGGAACCAGGGACACGGCAGCGGGCGCCTATCGCGTGCTCGCGCGGAAATATCGTCCGAGGAGTTTTGACGATCTCGTCGGCCAGGAGCCGATGGTCCGCACGCTGCGCAACGCCTTCGAGACCGGTCGCATCGCCCAGGCCTATATGCTGACCGGGGTGCGCGGCGTCGGCAAGACCACGACGGCTCGCATCCTGGCGCGCGGTCTCAACTATCTCGTGCCCGGCAAGGTCGACAAGCCGACCATCGACATGCCCGAACTCGGCGTCCACTGCGCCGAGATCATGGAGGGCCGCCATGTCGACGTGATCGAGATGGACGCCGCCTCCAATAACGGCATCGACCATATCCGCGAGATCATCGAGGCGGTGCGCTACAAGCCCGTTTCGGCGCGCTACAAGGTCTACATCCTCGACGAAGTGCACATGCTTTCGGGCGCCGCGTTCAACGGCCTCTTGAAGACGCTCGAGGAGCCGCCGGAGCATGTGAAGTTCATTTTCGCCACGACCGAGATCCGCAAGGTGCCGGTGACGGTGCTTTCGCGCTGCCAGCGCTTCGACCTTCGCCGCATCGAGCAGGATCGGCTCGTCGGGCTGCTCGGCTCGATCACGGCCCGCGAAGGCGTCACGATCGATGCCGAAGCTCTCGCGATGATTGCGCGCGCTGCCGAAGGCTCGGCGCGTGATTCGCTGTCGCTGCTCGATCAGGCGATTGCTCATGGCGCCGGCACGATCGTCGCCGAAGACGTGCGCGGCATGCTGGGCCTTGCCGATCGCAGCCGTGTCGTCGATCTGTTCGAGGCGCTGATGGGCGGACGCGTGCCCGAGGCGCTGGCGCTTCTGAAGACGCAGTATGACATCGGCGCCGAACCGGGCGTGGTGTTGCAGGACCTTGCCGCCTTCACGCATCAGGTGACGCGGATGAAGGTCGTGCCGGGTGCCGGTGACGATGCCGCGATGGCGGAAAACGAGCGCCGCCGGGCCAGCGAATTCGCTGCCAGCCTGCCGCTGCGCGTGCTGTCGCGGACCTGGCAGATGCTCTTGAAGGGCATCGAGGAAGTGCAGGGCTCGAGTCGGCCGCTCGCCGCCGCCGATATGGTGCTGATCCGCATCGCCCATGTCAGCGATCTGCCGACGCCCGACGAAGCGCTGCGGCTTCTGAAGAGCGGCGCGCTCCCGTCTCCGTCGTCTTCCGGGGCCTCGCCGTCCTCCTCTCCCGAGCCGGGCCCGCGCGCGAGCGCGCCGTCATCAGGCGGATTCGGACATGGCGGACCGGGCCTCAGTCTGGCTGAACCCGCTTCGCGGCCTGCCTCGGCGCCGCCCGCGCCGATGCCTGTCACCGCCAAGGCCGCTCCGGCCATCCGCTTCCAGCGGTTCGAGGATCTCGTCGCCTATGTCGGGCAGAAGCGCGACCTGCCGCTCAAGCTGGCGCTGGAGCGCGAGGTTCGCGTCATCCGCTTTGAGCCGGGCCTGCTCGAATTCGAGCCGACGGAAGATGCGCCGCGCACGCTTGCCGCCGACATTGCCCGCAAGCTGACGGACTGGACCGGCGAACGGTTCATGGTCTCGCTCGGCCGCGGCGCGTCCAGCCAGACGCTCGCCGAGCGGCAGGAAGCCGAGCAGCTGAAGCAGAAGAGCGATGCGCGTTCCGATCCGCTCGTCGCCGCCGTGCTCGCGCGTTTTCCCGGCGCCGAGATCGTCGACGTGCAGATCCGCGGCGATGAGAGCGCCGACGCGGTCCTGCCGGTCCCTGCCGCTGCCGATGTTGCGGGCGATTTGACCGACGATCCGTCGGAACAGGCCGAAGACTGATCCATTTCAAGCTGACGAAGAGGAGCGAATCCGATGCGCGACATCATGGGCATGATGAGCAAGGCCAAGGAACTGCAGTCGAAGATGCAGGAGATGCAGGAAGAGGTCGCCGTGCTCGAGGTGGAGGGCAATGCCGGTGCCGGGCTGGTCAAGGTGACCATGACGGCCAAGGGTGACCTCAGGAAGATCGCGATCGACCCGTCGCTGCTGAAAGCCGACGAAGGGGAGATCCTGGAGGATCTCGTCATCGCCGCCCATGCCGACGCGCGCGGCAAGGCCGAGAAGCTGCTCGCCGAGAAGATGCAGTCGCTGACCGGCGGGCTCGGCTTGCCCCCGGGCCTGAAGCTGCCGTTCTGATTGCGGCAGATCGGAGACCGCCATGCCGCGCGCCGTCGCCGGACCCGAGATCGAGAGGCTGATCCAGCTTCTGGCGCGGCTGCCTGGCCTTGGGCCGCGCTCGGCGCGCCGTGCCGCGCTGGCGCTGGTCAAGAAGAAGGACCTGCTGCTCGTTCCGCTCGCGAACGCCATGAGCGTCGCCGCCGAACGGATCGTCACCTGCTCGGTCTGCGGCAATGTCGATACCTCCGACCCCTGCATCATCTGCACCGACCCGACCCGCGACGGCCGCACGATCGTCGTGGTCGAGGATGTCTCCGATCTCTGGGCGCTGGAGCGCGCGGCGGCGATCAACGCGCGCTATCATGTGCTCGGCGGGACGCTGTCGCCGCTTGATGGCGTTGGCCCCGAGGATCTGACGATCGACCAGCTCGTCGCCCGCTGCACGGCCGGAGAGGTGTCCGAGGTGATCATCGCGGTCAATGCCACGGTCGACGGGCAGGCAACGGCGCATGTCATCACGGATCGCCTGGCCGGACTGCCGGTGAAGGTATCGCGCCTTGCGCATGGCGTGCCGGTCGGCGGCGAACTCGACTATCTCGATGAAGGCACGCTCTCCGCTGCCATCCGCGCGCGCACACCGTTCTGAGGACCGCCATGATTCCCGACGACATCCTCGCCGAAGCGCATCACTTCTGGTGCGGCCATCTGCCGGCCAAGGACTATTTCCCGGCCGAGAAGGCGGGCATCTGGTTCGAGCAAAGCGACGCAACCGACGCGCAGATCTTCTCGATCTTCGGTCCCTTTCTCGATGCCGTCGCGGCGCAGGACTGGCCGGTCGATCAGCTCGACCGCGACGAGGCGATCGGGCTCGTCATCATGCTGGACCAGTTTCCCCGCAACATCTTCCGCGCGGACGGCCGCGCCTTCGCGTATGACGCCGTGGCCCGGCGCCACGCACACGTTCTCGTCGAAGGCGGGGTCGAGCGTTTTGCGCTGATCGAGCGCTGCTTCCTCTATCTGCCGTTCGAGCACAGCGAGGACATGGCCGACCAGGATCTCTCGGTCGCGCTCTATGAGGTGCTGCTCGCCGATGCGCCGGCCGCGCAGGCCGACACCTATCGCAACTATCTCGACTTCGCGATCAAGCATCGCGATCTCATCCGCCGCTTCGGCCGCTTTCCGCACAGGAATGCCGTCCTCGGCCGCGAGAGCACGCCGGAGGAGATGGCATTCCTCGCGGAGCACGGGCGCGGCTACTGATCGCTCATTCTCCAGCCAGCAGGTCGCGCTGCAGTGGCGGCGCCGCTTCCACGGCCTCTTCCCTGAATTCCAGTCCGTCGATGCGTGCGCCGCGTTGCTTCACCTTGCGCGTCGAGATCAGGATGTCCTCGACATCCTTCGCCGCCTGGCCGAAATGCGACTGCAGCTTCAACACGCGGTCATCGAGCCGGCCGACATCCTCGATCAGCTTGCGCACCTCGGTCTGGATGACATGCGCCTGTTCGCGCATCTCGGCATCGCGCAGCACCGACTGGATGACCTGGATCGAGAGCAGCAGCAGCGAGGGCGAGACGATGACGACCCGGGTGCGATGGGCCTGTTGCACCACATCTTCGAAGCGCTCGTGGATCTCGGAAAATACCGATTCCGACGGCACGAACATGAACGCCGTTTCCTGCGTCTCGCCGGGAATGAGATAGCGCTCGGCAATATCGCGCACATGACGGGTGATATCGCGGCGGAACTGCGTTTCGGCGGCGCGCAGCGCCTCCGGCCCGGACGCGGCCCGAATGGCGTTCCAGGCTTCGAGCGGGAACTTCGCATCGACGACGAGGGCGGGCGTGCCGTTCGGAAATTCGATCAGGCAATCCGGCCGGTTGCCGTTCGAAAGCGTCGCCTGGAAGGCATAGCGCCCGCGCGGCAGGCCATCCTGCACGATGGCCTCCATCCGTCCCTGGCCGAAGGCGCCACGCGTCTGCTTGTTGGAAAGGATCGACTGCAGCCCGACGACCTGGCTCGACAGCTCCGTCAGGTTCTTCTGCGCCGTGTCGATGACGGCGAGGCGTTCGTTGAGCTTTGAGAGATCGGCATGCGATGAGCGGGTTGCGTCGGCCAGTTTCTCGCCGACGCGATGACCCAGCATGTCCATCCGTTCCGAAAGCCCGTGCACCAGATCGGCCTGACGGCGTCCGAGCACTTCGGCCATGGCGTTCATGCGGCCGGCCATCTCGCTCTGCAGGCGGACGAGTTCGCCAATCCGGTCCTCGACGGCGCGTTCCTCGGCATAGCGGTCCGTCTCGGCCTCGGCCTGCCGTCGCTGGCCGCGCCAGATCGCCAGCATGAGAAAGACGACAAGCAGCGCCGCCAGCGCTCCGAGGGCGACGAAGGCTTCTCCAAGGGTGATGGACCGTCCGGCGACGATGAAGAGCGATTGCTGCATGGCTCAAACGAGATAGCAGATTTTCGCCGCGAAACCAGATCAAAACGAGAACATTTCCCCGCGTTGCTCAAGCTGCCGGCCGGTTTCGGCGATTGACCCTTTCGGTCCGATTGCCTATCTGGAGCGGCACTACCGAGGAATTTCATGGCCAAGCTCGATATCATCACCCTGCCGGACCCGAAGCTGCGTCTTGCCAGCGCGCCCGTCGAGCGCGTCGACGACGAGCTGCGACGCTTCATGGACGACATGCTGGAGACGATGTACGAGGCGCCGGGCATCGGCCTTGCCGCGATCCAGGTCGGCGTGCCGCGCCGCGTGGTGACCATCGACGTGTCCGGCCGCGAAGAGGGCGAGGCCAGGAAGCCGCTGTTCCTGATCAATCCCGAGATCATCGCCTCCACGGACGATCACTCGATCTATGAAGAAGGCTGCCTCTCGATCCCCGATTATTATGCCGAGGTCGAGCGTCCGGCGGGCGTGCGGCTCCGTTATCTCGATCGCGAGGGCAAGCAGCAGGAAATGAATGCCGACGGGCTGCTCGCCACCTGCATCCAGCACGAGATCGACCATCTCGATGGCAAGCTCTTCATCGATTATCTCTCGCGCCTCAAGCGCGAGATGGTGATCCGCAAATTCGTCAAGGCCGCCAAGTCGGGCATCAAGCCGGAATTCAAGTCCCGCGCCGACGAAAAGGCGTGAGGCGATGACGCTCCGCATCGCCTTCATGGGCACGCCGGATTTTGCCGTGCCGACGCTGACCGAGATCATCGGCCAGGGTCACGAGGTCGTCGCCGTCTATTCGCGCGCGCCCCGTCCGGCCGGCCGCGGCATGGAGGAGCGGCAGTCGCCGGTCCATGCCATTGCCGATCGGTTCGGCATCCCCGTCTTCACGCCGCGCTCGCTGCGGGGTGAGGCGGAACAGGCGGATTTCGCGGCGCTCGACATCGATGTCGCCGTTGTCGTCGCCTATGGCCTGATCCTGCCGCGCGCCGTCCTCGACGCCCCGCGCGAAGGTTGCCTCAATCTGCATGCCTCGCTGCTGCCACGCTGGCGCGGCGCCGCGCCGATCCACCGCGCCATCATGGCTGGCGACCGCGAGACCGGCGTCATGGTGATGCGGATGGAAGAGGGCCTCGACACCGGCCCGGTCGCCATGGCCGAGCGCCTTGCGATCCCCCCCGATGCCACCACCGGCGATATGCATGACCGCCTGGCGCGGCTCGGCGCCGATCTGATGGTGCGCGCGCTCGCCGCGCTGTCGCGGGGCGCGCTCGGCGCGGTTCCACAGGCAGAAGACGGCGTCACCTATGCCGCCAAGATCGACAAGGCCGAGACACGCATCGACTGGTCGCGCCCGGCTACCGAGGTGCATAACCATATTCGCGGCCTGTCACCGTTTCCCGGCGCCTGGTGCGAGATGGATCTCTCCGGCAAGGTGGAGCGGGTCAAGGTCTTGCGCTCGACGCTAACCGAAGGCTCCGGCCCGCCCGGCGGCGTGCTCGATGATCGCATGACCGTCGCCTGCGGCACGGGGGCCGTCCGCCTCGTCGAACTGCAGCGCGCCGGCGGCAAGCCGCTCGCTGCCGAGGCTTTCCTGCGCGGGGCAATGGTTGCTCGGATCGGCTAGTCTCGGATCCTGAAGGCGTCTCTGAGGATTTGAACAAGTTGTCTGCCAGCACTCTCGTCTAGCTGCAGTGTTTGACTTTTCTTGCCGGGCATCTGCCGATCATCGCTACCGTATGTGTCGATTTGCACGAACGCGCGGCCATCGGTCTCAAAAACCGTATAGGTGGCGCCAATCTCGCCATGGATCGAGTTTCGCTCCATCTGCTTGGCGTTGAGTTTCCTAATAAGCGCCATTTCGATCTCCATTTTTGGATAGAGGATCAGACGGTTTGCTGCGTTACAAGATCCTGATCGAATATGACGGTCGCCCTTATGCCGGTTGGCAGAAGCAGGCCAATGCGCCGTCCGTGCAACAGACGATCGAGGAAGCGATCTTCCGCTTTTCGGGCGAGAAGGCCGTGCTGCAGGGGGCCGGGCGGACCGATACGGGCGTTCATGCGCTCGGCCAGGTCGGTCATTTCGATCTTCCCGGTGTCTGGCGTGGCGACCGGATCCGCGACGCGCTGAACGCGCAGCTCCGGCCGGCCCCGATCGCCATCATTGCCGCAGAGCCTGTGCCGGACACATTCGACGCGCGCCGATCGGCCACGCGGCGGCACTATCTCTATCGCATCGTCGATCGGCGCGCGCCGGCCGCGCTCGATATCGACCGCGTCTGGGACGTGCGGCGGCGGCTCGACATCGAGGCGATGCGCGCCGGCGCGGCGCATCTCGTCGGGCACCATGATTTCACGACATTCCGCTCTGCCGATTGCCAGGCGAGGAGCCCGGTCAAGACGCTGGACGCGATCGCGATCCGGCGCCAGGGCGATGAAGTCCTGTTCGACGTCTCCGCACGCTCGTTCCTGCATAATCAGGTGCGCTCGATGGTCGGCACCTTGAAAAAGGTCGGCGAGGGCAAATGGCCAGCCGAAGCGGTCGGCGCAGCTCTAGAAGCGCGCGACCGCAAGGCGTGCGGCCCCGTCGCGCCTCCGGGCGGGCTCTATCTCGTCCGCGTCGACTACGGCGCGGCGTCCGGCTCAAAGCCCGAAGAGGCGGTCGATGACCTCGCTGAGGACGAGGCTTAGCGCGATATCCGCGGCGACGAGGCCGATCGAGAAACCGAACGACCTGCCGAGGGTCCAGCGGATGATCTGGTAGTGAAAGCGGATCATCACGCCGAGAATGACCAGCGACATCGCGGCCGAAATCTCGAATGACAGAACCCCAACGCCGAGCAGCAGAGAGACCAGCGCCTGTGGCGCCGTCATGACCACGAGCGCCCAGTTGCGGACGACGATATAGGGGGCGAACGTCCGGGATATGCCGAGCTGCTTGGCGAACAGCACCAGCAGCGCCGGCATGGCGATCCAGTCGATGCCATAATCGACGATGCGCGCCGCGACGAAGGCCGCGTCCGGGACATTCTCGACCACCGCATCGGACAGCATCATGCGGTGCTCGACCGCCGCATTGATGGCGAAGAAGGGCAGGACGTAGAAGATCGCCCGGAACGAGTGCCAGAAGCCGTCGACGCTCACATCGAAGCGCGTCAGCGCGTCGCGCCGGCCGAGAAAGAGATCGAAGGCGCTGCGGATCGCGCCGATGGAGGCGGGGCTGAACATCGGATGCCGCGCCTCAACCGAACCAGCGGTCGAGAAAGCGGCGGTAGATGGCGGTCAGCGCCTGGAGATCGGCGATCGAAGCACGCTCATCGACCTGATGCATGGTCTCGCCCACAAGGCCGAACTCGACCACCGGGCAATAGTCCTTGATGAAGCGCGCATCCGAGGTGCCGCCGGATGTCGAGAGCTCGGGCCGGCGGCCGGTCACCACCTCGACCGCATCGCCGAGGGCATCGATCAGGGCCGGCGAATGCGTCAGGAAGGACTGGCTCCAGCCCGGCTGAAGATCGAGCTCATAGGCGATCTCATTGCCGGCTGCTTCGTCGAGCCGCGCGGCAAGCCAGGCCTCGAGCGTCTCGACCGTCCACTGGTCGTTGAAGCGGATGTTGAAACGCGCGCTCGCCTCGGCCGGAATGACGTTCCAGGCGGCGTTGTCGACATCGAGGCCGACGAATTCGAGATTGGACGGATCGAAGCGCTCCGAGCCGTCGTCGAGGGCCTCCGCCGTCAGACGGCGCACCAGCTTGACCAGTTGCGGGATCGGATTGATGGCGAGGTGAGGATAGGCGACATGGCCCTGGCGGCCGAAGACGGTGATGCGGCCGGAAAGGCTGCCGCGCCGCCCGACCTTGATCGCGTCGCCGAGCGTCTTCGGGTTGGTCGGCTCGCCGACGATGGCGCCATCGAAGCGATGCCCCGCGCGGGCCGCCCAATCGAGCAGCTTGACCGTGCCGTTGAGCGAGGGGCCTTCTTCATCGCCGGTGATCAGCAGCGAGATCGTGCCCTTCGGCGCACCGTCGCGACCCTGGAGGAAATCGAGCGCAGCGGCGACGAAAGCGGCGATGCCGCCCTTCATGTCGACGGCGCCGCGTCCGTAGACAAAGCCCTCCGCGATCTCTCCGGCGAAAGGATCATGGCGCCAGCGCCCTGCATCGCCAGGGGGCACCACATCGGTGTGCCCGGCGAAGACCAGATGCGGCGCTCCGGAACCGATGGTCGCAAAGAGATTCTCAACGTCGGGCGTGCCGGCCTCGCTGAACACAGGCCGCTCGACACGGAAGCCGGCCGGAGCGAGCACGCTTTCCAGAAAGGCGAGGGCGCCACCCTCATTGGGTGTCACCGATGGGCAGCGGATCAGCGCGCTCAACAGGGCGACGGGATCGGCGGCGATGGGGCTGGCGGGCGTGGACATGCCTCTCGTTGCCATGCGGGGCGGCGGCAATCAAGCATCCCGCGTCGCGGCAGCCCGGACGAAGCGCCGCAATCGGTGCGGCGCGCCGACGGGAACCTCGCGACGGCCGCTAGACAGCCACGGAATGCCGGCCGCCACGGCTCAAATAGGTGTCGAATTCGGATGCTACGACGCGTGCGATCTCGTGGCGATGCCGAAGGATCACGATGCGATCGCCGTCCTTCGCGACAAAGCCGGCCTCGATCAGCGGCTGAAGGCGCTCGAGGGCGTCGGCAAAGGTGGCGGGCGTGACGCCGTGCCGGCGAGCCACCGCCGCGAGATCGACGTCGAAGCCGCAGAGCAGCGCTTCGATGATTTCCGCCCGCATCAGGTCTTCGCCTTCGAAGGCCTTGCCGCGGACGGTCGGCAGCATGCCGGCCTCGATCGCACGCTGCCAGCCGAGATTGTCCGGGGCGTTCTGGGCGAAGCCATGCGGCGTGCGACTGATCGAGGACGCGCCGATGCCGATCAGCGTCGTCGCGGCATCATCGGTATAGCCCTGGAAATTGCGGCGAAGCTGTCCGTCCTTCCGCGCGAGGGCGAGCGGATCATCCGGCGCGGCGAAGTGGTCGATCCCGATCTCGACATAGCCGGCGGCCTCGAAGATCGCCCGAGCCAGCGCCGCCTGCTCCATCCTCATCTCGGAATTCGGCAGCGCGGCGGTGTCGATCAGCCTCTGGTTCGTCTTCATCCAGGGCACATGGGCATAGCCGAAGATGGCAATCCGGCTCGGCCGCAGCGTCAGCATGCGCCGGGCGGTGTCCTCGATCATCGCCAGCGTCTGCAGCGGCAAACCATATATGAGGTCGGCATTGACGGCATCGATGCCTGCGTCCCGCAGCGCCGCGAACGATGCCGCAACGATCTCGAATGGCTGGATGCGGCCGATGGCGGCCTGGACGTCGGCGTCGAGCGTCTGGATGCCGAGGCTCGCCCTGTTGACGCCGTTCCCCGCAAGGTGCCGCGCGCCATCCGGCGTCACATGACGCGGATCGAGCTCGATCGCATGCTCCATGTCCGGCCGAAAATCGAAGCGGCTGGCAAGATCATCAACCAGCTCCGCCATGCAATCCGCCGGCAGGATGTTGGGCGTGCCGCCACCCCAATGGAGATGTGAAACCGGAACACGGCCGATGTGAGCGGCGACAAGGGCGATCTCACGATGCAGCGTCGCGGCATAGGCGCGGATTGGCGCATCGCGGCGCGAGGCCTTGGTCGTGCAGCCGCAATAGGCGCAGATCGAGCGGCAGAAGGGGATGTGCAGGTAAAGCGAAACCGCTTCGTCGCGGGTTCCCGCCTGTTCGAGCCAGCCGGCATAGGCCTGCGGCGTGACGGCGGGGGAGAAATGTGGCGCGGTCGGGTAGGACGTGTAGCGCGGCACCATGCGGCGCGCGACCTCGGCAAGGCTTGGCAGCGGTGCCTTCAGCGGCGGCGAGACATGTGCGTTCATGGCCAGATCGTCCGATGGCCCTCGAGCCCGCATGGACCCTCGATGCGGCAAGCCTGGGCCATTCGGCCTGCCGTTCGATGTCCGGATAGCCTTCGGCGAAAGGGCTCGCTTTGCGCTCGCTCAAACAGCGCCGGCTTTTGGCAGCGTTGGCTGAATCTGCGTCTTGCAGATCAGCGAAACGGCTTCAGGTCGCGGGATCGTCGGGCACCGGCTCAGCCTCCATGATGTCGCGCAAAAGGTCGAAACCGGTGCCGGTGCCGCTTTCGCGGATGTCGCCGTCGCGGACGGTTCCGAAGACAGCCTGTTCGGTGAAGGTCATGGTGGTCGATCCGCTGCGTGCGGTGAATTCGACGGTCACCAGCGACGACGAGATGTTCTCGCCATTCGTCCGCATCACATAGGCATAGACGATGCGCTCGCGCGGCTGGATATCGAGATAGTGAGCCAGCATGGCCTGCTCGGTGCCGTCGGGCATCCGCCAGATGACGCGCTCGCTGCCATCGACGCGGAAATCGAAGCGGTCCTCGACAACCTCCCAATCGGGATGGCAGCTGGTCCAGCGCCGTTTCAATTGATGATCGGACCAGAAGCGGAAGGCATGGCCGACACTGCCGGGCAACGCGCGTTCGATGACGAAGCTGCGGTGGTTCACGGTGACGCCCATCAGTGGTCCTTTTCCTCCGGAATTGCGGCCATGAGCGCCGCCAGCCTGTCAAAGGCGGCGTTGATGTCGGCCTGCCGTTGCCCGATCCATTGGTTGATATCCTCGAACGCGTCGGCGTGAATGCGGTAGGTCCGCACGCGTCCGATCTTCTCGGATGCGACGATTCCGCTGTCCTCCAGGACGCGCAGATGCTTCAGCACCGCCGGCAGGCCCACCTCGGCCGGGGCGGCCAGCTCGGTGACAGAGGCTGGCCCCTTGGCGAGCCGTTCGATAAACCCTCGGCGATAAGGATCGGCGAGGGCCTGGAAGAGGCGATCGAACCGGTCGAGCTGCATGGCGGTCACCCGAGGGCGTCGGTGAAGCGCTTCGGCATCGCTTCGCGATAGGGGAACAGCGCGAAATAGGGCTGGGCCTCGGCCAGGACGCGCTTGACGGAGGGACGCCATAACAGCCGCTCGAAATAGTCCGGGAGATGCCTGGCATCGTCGGCAAACGGATGCACGATCGAGGCGAAGAAAAGTGCTGGCCATGCGGAGCAATCAGCCATCGTAAAGCGATCGCCCGCGGCCCAGCGCCTGTCGAAGATCCGTCTTTCAATCATGCCATAGGCGTGATCGAGCATCGCATGCGCTTCGGCGACGCCATGGGGATCGCTCTGGCCTTCGGGGCGAAGGCGGTCGGTCACGATCTTCTGCATGGGCACGCTGACATAAAGATCGAAGAACCGGTCGAGGAGCCGAACCTCGAGCTGTTCGTCGGCGTCGTCGGGAATGAGCCGGACCGGCCCCGGGAAATGCTGTTGCAGATATTCGATGATGATGGTGGTTTCCGGAACGATGCGGTCGGAATTGCCATCATGCAGCACCGGGATCTTGCCGACGGGCCATCGATCGAGATGCGCGGCGGCCGCGCCCGGATTTCCGAAATCGACGGTCTTCGCCTCGAAGGGTGTTCCGTTCTCGTAAAGCGCGATGAGCACCTTGTGACAGAACGAGGCAAGCGGATGCATGTAGAGCGTCAGGGCCACGGCGCACCTATGGTTTCCAGGAGTGGAAACCATAGCAGGGCGCGCCGGGCTTGGCTATACACTTTCCGAGTATGGAAACTGTTTTGCCGTCTATCGCTCCAGCAAAAGGGTGCAGGAGCGATAGGGAGAAGCTAGCTGGCGCGGCGGATATCCGCGCGTTTCGGCAGTTTCCAGTTCGGGCGGGGGAAGTGGCAAGTATAGCCGTTGGGATAGCGCTCGAGATAGTCCTGATGCTCGGGCTCCGCCTGCCAGAAATCGCCAGCCGGGACCACTTCGGTCACGACCTTGCCCGGCCAGAGGCCGGATGCATCGACGTCGGCGATCGTTTCCTCCGCAACCTGCTTCTGCTCGTCGCTCGTGTAGAAGATCGCCGAGCGGTAGCTTGCGCCGACATCGTTGCCCTGGCGGTTGCGTGTCGACGGGTCATGGATCTGGAAGAAGAATTCGAGCAGGTCACGATAGGTGATCTTCGCCGGATCGAACACGATCTCGATCGCTTCGGCATGGTTGCCGTGATGGCGATAAGTGGCATTCGGCACGTCGCCACCCGAATAGCCGACGCGGGTGGAGATCACGCCCGGATAGCGGCGGATCAGATCCTGCATTCCCCAGAAGCAGCCGCCCGCAAGCAGAGCACGTTCTGTCGTCATGGTCTGGACCTCCTGGTTTCAACGCGTCCCGAATATAGGCATTGTCGAGCCAGATATCAGCCTGGGGCCGCGCGGATGGATGGCAGCGACTTTCTCTTCGATGGCCCCGAAAAGGCGAGGCAGACAATCCTGCTCGCTCATGGCGCGGGTGCTCCGATGGATTCGCCCTCGCTGGAGCGAATGGCACAGGCTCTCGGCGGGGCCGGTCTGCGTGTCGCCCGGTTCGAGTTCGGCTACATGGCCAGCCGCCGGACGGAGGCGGTTCGAAGGCCGCCCCCGCGCGCGGAAAAGCTCAATCCGGAATATCTCGCCGCCGTGGCTGCGCTCGGAGCTGAGGATTCGCTCATCATCGGCGGCAAGTCGATGGGCGGGCGTGTCGCCAGCATGATTGCGGACGAGCTTTTCGCCGCCGGGACGATCCGCGGTCTGCTGTGCCTCGGCTATCCCTTCCATCCGCCGGACAAGCCAGACCAGTTGCGGACGAAACACCTCGCCGAATTGAAGACACCGACGCTCATCGTGCAGGGCACGCGAGACCCGTTCGGCTCACGAGCGGAGGTAGCCGGATATGAGCTGTCGGCGGCCATCGAGATCCTCTGGCTGGAGGATGGCGATCATGATCTGAAACCGCGGAAGAGCATTTCCGGCTTTTCGGCAGCCGACCATTTGAGGACCATCGCGGAAGCCGTGTCGAACTGGGCGAAGCGGATCGCGAATTGACGCCCGGTGGCCGCATCGCAGTAGGGCCCGGATAGCCCGGAGGACGCCAGCCGGGTGAAGCCGGCGGGCGCCCCAGGCAGCGGCCGGGAGGAGGGGAGAGACCGGCCGCCTGTTCATGAGGACGAGGAGGGCGCCCTCATGAGTCTTGTTGTCAGGCCGCGTCCCGCGGCCCGTATATCGGATCAGGGCCGGATCGCATCCTGAGCAGCGATGATGCGATCCATGAGCCGGTCTTCCTCGGTCTCGGTCGCGGCGGTCGACTGGATCCTCTTCTTGGCGTGCTCGATCGAATCGTGAAGGATCACGTCGATATCCTGCGAGGCCTCGAACGGTCCGGCGACGCTCTTCACCTTGGAGTTGTCGAACAGGGCCGACCAGCTCTTGTCGCCGAGCAGCGGGCCTTCCCAATCCTTGTCGAAGCGGACCAGCGTGTCGGTCGGCACATGGGCGTGGATGGCCTCGACGCCGAAGCCGCGCGCGATGGCGTCGTGGATCTGGTTCCAGGTGAAGCCGCGATCCGTGGTGATGTGGAAGTCGTCCCCGAGGGCGCGGGCATTGCCGAGCAGGCGCACGAAAGGCGTCGCCACGTCGACCGACCGGGTGAGGGTCCAGAGCGAGGAGCCGTCGCCCGTCAAGACGACGGGCTTGCCGGCGATCATCCGGCGGATCGCGATATCGGGATCGCCGACCTGGATCGGCATGCCCGTGCGCACGGTGTGGCTCGGCCGGACGATCGTGTAGGGCAGGCCGCCCTGGTCGCGAAGCAGCAATTCGCAGGCAATCTTGTCGCGGCTGTATTTCCAGTACTTGTTCTCGAGCGGCGTGCGCTCGGTCATCATGTAGTTGCGGACCGGCTTCTCGTAGACCGAGGCCGAGGATATGAACACATACTGCCCGGTCTTGCCGGAAAAGGTGTCGATGTCGCGCCGCATCTGATCGGCGGTGTAGAGACGGAATTGCGCTACGACGTCAAAATGCCGGCCAGCCAGTTCGCCATAGGTGGCATCGTTCATGTCGCCGACCAGGGTCTTGACGCCGCTCGGCAGCGGAACGCTGGTCTTGCCGCGGTTGAGGACGGTGACGTCATGACCCGCGGCCGCGGAGGCCTCGACGCAGGGCAGCGAGATCTGTCCGGTGCCGCCGATATAGAGAACGCTGAGTGCCATGGAATAACCCTTGTCCATCGTTTCGGATCTATCGAATCGGCGGCGGCTCGAAGCCGCGCAGCCTGCCTGGTGCGGGATGGGCCGGCGGCGCCGTCTCGGCGATGGCGGCCATCAATGCCGGCCGGTCAGAACCTTCGCCGTATGCATCCTCATGTCCATATTATATAGAATGACAACAAGATCATATATAGTTTGGTCGAATTGGAAAGGGGGAGCGTATGACAACTCGAACGGTGGCCGTCACCGGCGCGCTTGGCAATGCCGGGCGGGTCATCAGTCGGCGCCTGGAGGAAGGCGGCTATCGGGTCATTCCCATCGATGTGATGCCGTCGCGCAATCCGTTTTTCGAGCCGAGCCGCGTCGTCGATCTCACGTGCTACGGTGATACCGTCGCCACCCTGCATGGCGCCGATGCCGTCGTGCATTTCGGCTCCAATCCATGGCCGGATTCCGACTTCTTCACCGGTGCCGATCGCTTCCGGAACAACACGATCGCAACGTTCAACGTGTTCCAGGCGGCCTGCCAGCTCGGTATTCCGCGTGTCGTCTACGCATCGAGCGAGACCGTCCAGGGCCATCCCTATCTGGCCGTTTATCCCGAGCGCATTCCGATCCTCGAATCCGACGCGCCCGTGCCGCAGACCGCCTATGCCCTTTCGAAGCTGACGGCCGAGCTGTTGGGCGAGCATCTCTGTCGCATGCATGGGACCGTGTTCCTCGGCCTTCGCTGCGCCAACATCCTTTACGATATCCCTGGCCATCATGCCGGCTATGATCTCGTGCCGGGCTACTGGGCGGATGCGGCGCTCCGCCGCGAGACCTTGTGGAAATATGTCGACAGCCTCGACGTCGCCGACGCCGTGGTCTGCGCGCTCGAGGCGCCGGTGGTCCGTTCGGACGTGTTCAATATTGCCGCGGCCGACACGATCATGACTGTCGGCACGCGCGCGCTCTTCGAGACGCACTTTCCGCAGACCGTGATCGGGGACGACCTCGGCGAATTCGCCACGCCCGTGAGCCTCGCGAAAGCGGCGGATCTCATCGGATGGGTGCCGAAGCGGCGGTGGCGCGACCGTCTCGCCGGCCATTCACCTCCGCCATGAGGCGGCCGGGCCTGAGGCGGCGGCTCACCCTGCGGGCAGATCGTCCTTCCGCGCCGGCTGATTGCGCGTGACGCGCGAACCGGTCAGCCGGACCTGCCGCATCTGGCTGAGCATATCCTCGCCGGCCGCCCTGATATGGTCCACCGCCACGCGGGCGGCGGCATCGGCATCGGCTGCGACGATCGCCTCGACCATCTCGGTGTGCTGGACGACGCGCTGGCGAACCCGTGACGGTATGATCGGCAACTTTGCCCGCGTCGCATTGATCAGCCCGGCATAGCGCTGCATCACCTCGATCGCCTGAACGTTGATCTCGCCCTCGAGCATGATGTTGTGGAAGTCGCGGTTGGCGGCGTCGAGAGCGTCGAAATCCGTCGGCTGTTCGCGGGCAACCGTCGCGAAGTCCGCCGCTGCCGCGCGTAGCCGATCGAGATCCTCGGGCGTCGCGCGCTGGCAGAAGCGGCGCACGAAGATCGGCTCGATCGCTTCCCGCAATTCGAAGATGTTGCGAACGAAATCGTCATCGACCATGCGCACGCGCGCACCCTGATTGGGATTGGCGACGACGAAACCCTCGCCCTGCAGCCGCCAGAGAGCCTCGCGCACGGGATTGGCGCTGACGGAATAGCGGGCCGCCAGTTCCTCGGTCTTGAGCCAGGCGCCGGGGGGCAGGATCCCGGCCACGATGTCGCGGCGGAGGTCGTTTGTCACGCGGTGGGAGAGGCTCGAATTTTTTGACAAGGAGGTCTCGCTGCGGGTCGATCGGAAGCCATTCAGAAACGGGGTCGGCAAAGAATCTGTCAAGAGCGATATATTCTATAGATTTCGAACAACATTCTATGCACTATGACGCATCGCCTATGCAAATTGGCCTGGGGTGCCTAACGTGAAAATCAGCCGTGTCGAAGTCTTCCTCGTCGGGCGGGAGTGGAACAATCTCGTCATCGCCCGCGTGCACACCGACAACGGGCTTTCCGGGCTCGGCGAAGGCACGATGCAGTGGCAGGCCCGGACCGTGGCGGCGGCGATCGAGCATATGGCCAGCCGATATGTGATCGGCGCGTCGCCATTCGAGATCGAGCGCCTCGTTCAGGCGATGTATCGCAACGAATATGCGCGTGGCGGCCCGGTCCTCAACAGCGCGATCGCCGCGATCGAGTTCGCCTTGTGGGATATCTGCGGCAAGGCGCTCGGCCAGCCGGCCTACAATCTCCTCGGCGGAAAGGTGCACGACACCATCCCGGCCTATGCCAATGGCTGGTTCAATGCCGAGACGGGTTCCGACGATATTGGCGCGGCGGCACGCAAGGTCGCCGCATCCGGCTATCGCGGCCTCAAATTCGATCCCTTCTGGGGCCAGGGGCGCGACCCGGACCTCGCCGACCTGCGCCGTGGCATCGAGGAGATCGCCGCGGTTCGCGATGCCGTTGGCCCGGACATGAAGATCATGATCGACGGTCATGGCCGCTTCAGTGTGGGCACCGCCAGCCACCTCGCTCATGCGCTTGCCGATCTCGGCGTCTACTGGTTCGAGGAGCCGGTCGACCCGGAGAATTTCATCGCGCTCGGCGAGGTGTCGCGGCCGCGCGGGCTGCGGATCGCCGTGGGCGAGCGCTGCTATTCCCGCTATCAGGTCCCCCTTCTTCTGGCGCAGGGCCGGCCGCATGTGCTGCAGCCTGATCCGATCCAGGTCGGCGGACTGCTCGAATCCAAGAAGATCGCCGCCCTCGCGGACAGCCATTATCTGCCGGTGTCCTTCCACTGCCCGTTCGGGCCGATCTCCACCGCGGCGGTTCTCCAGCTCAATGCGACGACGACCAACATCGTCGCCCAGGAATCGTTCTCGGCCTTCGACGTTTCCTGGCGCTCGGCGCTCATCCGGAACTGCCCGATGCCGTCGAACGGCAGCTATGTGGTCAGCGACCAGCCGGGGCTCGGCGGCATCGAGCTCGATGAGAACGTGGTGCGCGAGCACCCGTATCGCGAGCAGGCGATCCAATCGATGTGGTCCGTCAACGGTTCGACATCGGCCCTCCGTCCGGTCGAACCGAGCACGGCCGATGCAGCGTGAACAACGCCTCGAGGGGGCGAGCGGCGCTCGTTCTCCGAGGCGGACTGCCGGTTTCCTGCGATTTGGAGACCGGGTGCCGGCGTCGTCCAGTCCGCGCCGTCACATCCTGGCAAGTCAGATTCTCGAAGGTCGGAGCAACCGACCCCATCATCGTGCAAAGGGAGTCGATAACATGAAGAGATTGAAGGCCATTGCCGCATCAGCGGTGCTGACCGCCGCAGCCTTTCCGGCGCTCGCCGATACGACGCTGCATGTCATGAGCTGGCAGCCGGCTTATGTTGCCGGCACCGATTACTGGGACAAGACCGTTGCCGGCTTCGAAGCCGAGAATCCCGGGGTCAAGGTCGAGAGCAACTTCGTCGCCTTCGGCCAGTATCTTCCGACGCTGACGGCGATGATCGCGGCGGGGTCCCTGCCGGATGTGTTCAATGGCGGCACCAAGACGGGCGAACTCGGCCGCTCCGGGCATCTCGTCAACTTCAAGGACGTGTACGATCCGGCCTTCTTCGACCAGTTCTACGCGGGGCCGCTGCGTCAATACACGTTCGACGACAAGCCCTATGGCCTGCCGGACATGGCGCAGATCTTCGGCGTCTTCGCCAATGACCGCATCATGAAGGAAGTCGGCGTCGAGGTCCCCAACACCTGGGACGAGCTGATCGCCGATGTGCCGAAGTTCAAGGCCGCCGGCTATATTCCGCTGTCCTGGGGCAACCTGACCCGCAATACCTGTCCCGATTTCTTCCTGCCGCTGATCGCCCAGTATGGCGGCGATGTCTATGCGCTCGACGATCACACGGCCCCAGGTCTCAGCTGGGATTCAAAGCCGGTTGTCGACGCGCTCGATCTGCTGCAGCGCCTCTCCAAGGCGGGCGTATTCCCTGACGGCATCAACGGCATCGACGATCCGCAGAGCCGCCAGCTCGCCTATCAGGGCCGCGCCGCGATGTATTTCGGCGGATCCTGGACCCCGGGCATCTTCGCCCAGGACGGCACCAAGGATTGGCTCGACAACTACTCGGTGCACAAGGTCCCGGCGCTGACGCCTGACGGCATCCACTTCACAGGCGACGGCGCAGGCGAAGCCTGGTCGGTCAACGCCGACGGCCCGAACAAGGACCTCGCGCTCAAGTTCATCGCCTATCTCTATCGTCCTGACGTCTACAACTGGCGCGCCAAGGGCCTGCAGTCGTTCCCGTCGATGAAGAGCGCCGTCGACCAGATCGGCAACCCGAAGGTCCGCACGATGATCTCGTGGATCGCCACCGACTCGGCCAACCACATCCTCTTCGGGCCGGGAAGCTGGGACGCAGTCTCGAATGTCTGCCAGAGCGCCCTCGACGGCTCGATCTCGCCGGCCGATGGCGCCAAGAAGATCGAGGCCGACGTGATGGCCGCGCGCACCAACTAAGAGGCGCCCGCGCATAGAAGGGACACTGTCCCGGCTCCGCCGCCGTCCCCGGCGGCGGAGCGCATTCGACAGAAACGCCAGCATGAGCGCCGCCCGATGAATGTTCCATCGCGACTTCAGCCCTTCATCGCACCGGGACTGTTCATTGCGCCCGCCGCCATCGCGTTGATCCTGACGACGGCTGTGCCGATGGTCGACGCCGTCCTGCTCAGCCTGCAGCGCTGGAATGCCATGACGCCGGCCGTCTGGACCGGGTTCGACAACTATGTGCGGCTGGCGCAGGACGAGACATTCTTCCGTGCCCTCTGGCACACATTCTATTTCACCGTCTGCACGGTCATCCTGCAGACGATCCTGCCGCTCTTGATCGCCAGCCTGCTCAATTCCGGCATCCGCGGAAGCACGGTGTTCCGCACACTCTATTTCATGCCTGTGATCATCTCGCTGGCCATCAGCGGACTGCTCTGGGCCATGCTGTTCGAACCGAATTTCGGTGCCATCAACAGCATGCTGCGCGCGATGGGTCTCGGAGCGTTCACGCCGCTCTGGCTCGCCGGCACCAATTCGGTGATGCCGAGTGTCATCATCGTGTCGGCCTGGCAGTCGCTCGGCTTCTATCTCGTCATCTTCTTCGCCGCGCTGCAGGGCGTGCCCAAGGATCTCTACGAGGCGGCGACGCTCGACGGGGCGGGCGCCTGGAGCCGCTTCATGAATGTGACGGTTCCCACGATCCGTCCGGTAATCCTGATCGTGGTGGTTCTCAACACCATCAACGGAATCAAGGTGTTCGACCAGATCTGGGTGATGACGGCCGGTGGCCCCAATTACGCCAGCGCGACACTCGGCACCTATCTCTACTCGATCGCGTTCGGCGCCATGGGCGCTTCCAACTCGCGGCTCGGCTACGCGGCCGCGATCGCGATCGTCATCCTGGTGCTCAGCATCGTGGTGTCGTTGATCCAGATCCGTATTGGACGGCGTCGCGATCTCGATGCCCAGATCGAGGTTTGAGGCGGCAAAGCCATGACAACACGCTCGACAATGCCCGGAACCGCAAGGATCGGCCGCGCCGCCCCATCGTCGCCTTGGGCGGTGACGTTCACGCGCACGCTCATCTACGTCATCCTCGTGGCGATCGTCGTCGTCGAAGCCTTCCCGCTCGTGTGGATGATCGTCACGTCGCTGAAGGATCCGCACGAGGTCTTCAACAGCGTGCTTCCAGGCGAAATCAGATGGCAGAACTTCCCGCGCGTCTGGTACGCGATGAATTTCCCCGTCCATCTCGGCAACTCACTCTATGTCACCGGACTGACTGTCAGCCTGGTGGTCGTGCTCGCCACTCCGGCCGCCTATGCGTTCGCGCGATACCGCTTTCCGGGGCGTGAGATCGTCTTCTACGCCTTCCTCGGGGCGATGATGATTCCGCCGCAGGCGATCCTCATCCCGATGTTCCAGTTCCTCAAATCGCTGCACCTGCTCGATTCGCTGAACGGGCTCGCATTCTCCTTTGTCGGCGGCGGCACGGCCTTCGCCGTGTTCCTGATGCGGACCTTCTTCCTGAGCCTGCCGCGCGAACTCGGCGATTCCGCGCGCACCGACGGCTGCAACGACTTTCAGGTGTTCTGGTACATCTATCTGCCACTGGCCCGGCCTGGCATCGCCACGGTCGTGATCATCCAGTCGCTCTATACCTGGAACGAGTTCATGTTCTCGAACACGTTCATCATAACGCCTGGAAAGAAGACGGTTCAGTCGGCCGTATTCCAGGCGATCGGACAGTATTCGACCGACTATACGGCACTGTGCTCGGGACTGATGATCGCGCTGGTGCCGGTCGTCGCCATCTATCTCATCCTGCAGCGACAGTTCATCGGCGGCCTGACAGCCGGCGCACTGAAGGGCTGATCATGACGGCGTCACTGATCTCAATGGCATCGCGCGGGCGGACCTAGCATGTTCAAAGTCGGTATGATCGGCGTCGGCTCGATCGCGGACGTCTATCTCTTCAATTCGCGGCAGATGAGCAATTACCGCGTCGTCGCGGTGGCCTCGCGCGACGAGGCCCAGGCCGGCCGACGCGCCGCCGGCTGGGGCGTCGAGGGGCTTTCGGTCGATGCGCTGCTGCGCCGGCCCGACATCGAGGCGGTGCTGAACCTCACGCCGCCGGCGGCCCACCATGCCGTTACCCGGGTAGCGCTCGAGGCCGGCAAGCATGTCTTCTCCGAAAAGCCGCTCGCCGCCGATCTCGAAGAGGCGCTGGACCTTGCGGATCTTGCCGGACAACGCGGCCTCAGGCTGGCGGTGGCGCCGGATTCGGTTCTCGGTGCCGGCGTCCAGCGGGCGCGCGCGATGATCGACAGCGGAGCGATCGGCAGGCCGCTGATGGCCAACGCCGCCATTCTCTATCACGGCGCCGATGGCTGGCACCCCAACCCGTCCTTCTTCTATCGCCGCGGCGGCGGGCCCATGCACGATGTCGGTCCTTATTTCCTGGCGGTGATGATGAGCCTGTTCGGCCCGCTGGCCAACGTGCGCGCGACGGGGTTCAAGGGATTTGAAACGCGGACCGTGACAGCTCCCGGGCGGGAGAACGGAAACGCGGTCCCGGTCGAGGTTCTGACGAGCGTCCTCGCCCTTCTGAACTTTCGCTCAGGCGTCCAGGCCTCGCTCTTGGCCAGCTGGGATGTCTGGCGCACCAGCCTGCCGCATATCGAGATTCATGGCACCGAGGGCTCGCTCAGCCTGCCGCATCCGAATTTCCACCGTGGCCCGCTGCGCTATGCGCGTCCCGGCGGCGAATGGGAAGACGTACCGCTGGACGATGCGCCGCTCGCGCGACCGAACTGGCCGGTCGGGCAGCCGCAACACGCCAACTATCGCGGCATCGGGCTTGCGGAGACGATCGATGCGATCCACGCGCATCGCCCGCATCGTCTGTCGGCCGAATTCGGCGCCCATGTCGTCGAGGCGGCCGACGCGATCATCCTGTCCGCAACCAGCGGAAAATCGGTCGACCTTGTGATCAAACCCGAGCGACCAGAGCCGTTCGGGACGCCGGAGACCGCCGCGCTGATGCGGCCGAGCCCCAAGGATACAGCACAGGTTCGTCGATAGCCATGCAAACGGCCCGGTAGCCATATTGACCCGACGGAATCAAACGTTTAACTATTGAGCGTGCTCAAGGATATGGCATGGCGCGCTTTCGATCAGTTGCCTTTTCTCATGCGCTTTTCGTGGCGCCAGCGCTCGTGGTCAGCGTCGCGATCGTCTTGCTGCCGGCGCTGCTGACCCTGCTCGTCGCCTTCGCCGACTGGGATGGCGCCAGCACGCCGACCTTTGTCGGTTTGAAGAACTTCCAGGCCGTCTTTTCCGATCCGGTGTTCTGGGGTGCGCTGTTCAACAATGTCCAGTGGATGGTGATCTTCCTCACCATCCCCATGGCCATCGCCATGGTCGCGGCGTCGATCCTGATGCGGCGCAAGCGATCGAGCGCCGTTTTCCAGATCATCTTCCTGCTGCCTTATGTGCTGTCGCCGGTGGCCAACGCCGTCATTTGGCAGAACATCATCTTCGATCCCATTTCCGGCCTGCTCGGCTTCGTGTCGCGCAGCTGGTTTCCGCTGTTCAATCCGCTCACCGATACGCGCACCGCGCTCTATGCGGTGGCCGGGGTCGATATCTGGCACTTCTGGGGCTATCTGGCCGTCGTCTTCTTCGCGGCCATGCGGCAGACACCGGAGGACCAGCTCGAGGCGGCCTTCATCGAGGGCGCCAGCGGCTGGCAGGTGTTCTGGAACGTGACGCTGCCCAACATCCTGCCGACCGTGGCGCTGATGCTGGTCCTCGTCACCATCTTCTCCTTCCTGACCTTCGACTATGTCTATCTGATCACGCAGGGCGGCCCCGCCCGTTCGACGGAAATGCTGTCGACCTTCGCCTATGCCTTCGCCTTCACCTCGTTCCAGGTCGGCAAGGCGGCGACCGTGGCGCTGGCGATGAGCTTCTTCGGCCTCATCGCATCGCTCGTTTATGTCCGCATGAGCCGTTCGGAGATCCAGCTATGAGCCAGGGCGCCGGGAAGCAACGTGCCGGGAATGAAGGCACAGCCAGACCCTGGGAAGCCGCGCGCGTCGCCGGCAATATCTACCTGGCCGTCGCCGTGCTGATCGCTATGCTGCCGCTGCTGCTTGTTGCGATCAACACGTTCAAGCCGCATGTCGCGATCGTCGCCAACCCGCTCAGCCTGCCGACCAGCATCAATTTCGACAATTTCAGCCGCGCTTGGCGCGGCGGGCATTTCTCCACCGGCATCGTCAACAGCCTGCTTCTGTCGGGCTCGACGGTGCTGATCACGCTCGCCTGTGCCTCGCTCGCCGCCTATGCGCTCGCTCGGCGGCAGATCCGCGGCTGGCAGGCCATCACGATCTACTTCCTCTGCGCCACCACGGTGCCGATCCAGTTGTTCCTGTTCCCGCTCTATTTCGTGCTGGCGAAGCTGGGATTGATCGGCAATTTCCTCGCCACCGCGACCATCCTTTCGGCGATCAACCTGCCGATCTCGATCTTCCTGCTCAGGGCCTATGTGCTGGGCATTCCGCGCGAGATCGACGATGCCGCCTTCATGGACGGGGCGACGCCATGGCAGACCTTCAGGCACGTCATCCTGCCCTTGATGCAGCCGGGGCTGATCACCGTCGCGATCATCGTGTTCCTCAATTCCTGGAACGAATTCCTGATCACGACGACGTTCCAGAAGGGGCGCGGCAACCTGACGATGACGCTCGGCTATCTGTCGATGAACGGCATCTATGCCACCGACCAGGGGGCGATGATGGCGGGTGCCTTCATCCTGGTAGCGCCGATCATCGTCTTCGTCCTGATCCTGCAGCGCTTCTTCATTGCCGGCATGTCGGCCGGCGCCGTCAAGGGTTGATCATGAACACAGCCTTCCGCCCCGCGATCACGCGGGATGTCATGGACCGGACCTATGCCGGCGTCCTCGGCAAGCTGATCGGCGTCTATCTCGGACGCGCCGTCGAGGGCTGGTTCTACGAGGACATCGAGCGGGTCTTCGGCGAGGTCGCCTATTATGTGAACGATCGCGTCAACTGGCCGCTGATCGTCCCTGACGACGATATTTCCGGCACGTTCCTGTTCTACCGCGCGCTGGAGGACAACGGCTTTCCGCGCGACATCGCCGCCCGCACCATCGGCGACACCTGGCTCAATTATATCGTCGAGGACAAGACCGTGCTCTGGTGGGGCGGTCTCGGCCGGTCAACCGAGCACACCGCCTATCTCCGCTTGAAGAACGGCATCGACGCGCCGGCGAGCGGTTCGGTGGCCATGAATGGCCGCGGCATGGCCGAGCAGATCGGGTCCGAGATCTTCATCGACACCTGGGCGATGGCCAATCCAGGCGATCCGGATCGTGCCGCCGCGATGGCGCGCGAGGCGGCCTCCGTCAGCCATGGCGGGGTCGCCATCGAGGCCGCCTGCCTGCTGGCGGCGATGGAAGCGGCGGCGTTCGTCGAGCGCGACATCGACACGCTGCTCGATCTTGGCCAGTGCTATAATCGCGATGACAGCCTTGCCCGATTGATCGGCGAGGTGCGCGAGCGCTGCGCGAAGGCAGGCGACGACTGGCGCTCAGTCCGACGCTGGCTCGGCGCGGAACACGGCTATGAACGGTATCCCGGCAACTGCCCGATGGTGCCGAACCACGCGCTGCTGATCGCCGCGTTCATTCTCGGCGGCGACGATTTTCAGAAAGGGTTGAAGATCGCCGTCTCCTCCGGCTGGGATACCGATTGTAATGCCGGCAATCTCGGGGCGCTGAACGGCATCCGCCTCGGCCTTGAGGGGCTCGCCACCGGACCCGATTTCCGCGGCCCGGTCGCCGACCGCCTCTATGTCGTCGGAGCCGACGGCGGCGAATGCGTCACCGACGCCGTCATCGAGACGCGGCGGGTGCTGAGGGCCAGGGCTGCACTGGGCGGGCTGGCCTATGAGGCGCCCAAGGCCCGCTTCGCCTTCGAGTTTCCCGGCTCGGTGCAAGGCTTCGAGCCCTGTCCGCTGCATCCCGGCGCCCAAGGCATTACCGCCGTCGGCAATCTGAACGAGAGCGGCGAGGGCAATGGTCTCCTGCTCGCCTACAAGGCGCTGGCCCCGGGCGTCAGCGGCAGCGTGTCGGTGCCCACCTTCATCGACCCGAAGCCGCGCGGTGTCTCAGACACCAGCTATTTCGAGGTCATCGCCAGCCCGTCGCTCTATCCGACCCAAACGCTGACGGCGACGATCCGCGGTCTCCGCAGCGATAATCCGGCGGGGCGATTCTTCATCCATTATTTCGACGAGACCGATCAATTGAAGCGGCTGGACGGCCCGCGCTTCGCGATCGGCGAAGGCGACAATGCCATCACCTGGCAGGTGCCGGATACCGAGGGCCGTCCCATCCACCGGCTCGGCCTGCAGCTTGAGGCCGACCGACGCCTGGCGGGCCGCGTCGCGCTGATCGACCTCGACTGGTCCGGCGCGCCGGAGAACCTGCACTTCGGAACGTCGCGGGAGTTGACGCCGAAGCTCACGCCCTGGGACACGACGACGTTCTGGACGAAGAGCTTTGTCAGCTCGGCCCGGCACTATGCGACCGACATCTACAACACCTTCACGCTGTCGCATCCGCACGGCGAGGGCGTCATCACCACCGGCACGCGTGACTGGACGGACTATGCCGCCGCATCCGAACTCGTGCTGGAACTGCATGAGACGGTCGGCCTCGTCGCTCGCGCGCGCGGTCACAAGCGCTACTATGCCGGGATCGTCAGGGGCGGCGCGGCGCAGATCGTCAAGCGCCGCGACCGCGCGCTGACTGTACTGGCGTCGGTGCCCTACGCCTTCGAGGAGAATGCCCGCAAGACATTCGAGCTGCGGGTCGAGGGCGACACGATCGCGCTGTCCATCGACGGAGTCCCTCTCGTCAGTGCCCGCGACGGCGACTATGCCTCCGGCGGCGCCGGCTTCCTCATCGAGGGCGGCACGGTGCCGGCGCTCGGTTTTTCGGTACGGCGCATCTAGGGAGCGGACGGATTTGGCCAGGCTCGAGCTCAAGAACGTCGCCAAGACCTTCAACGAGACGGAGGTCATCAAATCGGTGAACCTCTCCGTCGCGGATGGCGAATTCGCCGTGCTGGTCGGGCCGTCCGGCTGTGGCAAGTCGACCATCCTGCGTATGCTCGCGGGGCTGGAACAGGTCAGCGGCGGCGCGATCGAGATCGATGGCCGCAATGTCACATCGATGCTGCCGCTGGAGCGCGGCGTCGCGATGGTGTTCCAGAGCTATGCGCTCTATCCGCATATGACCGTCGAGGACAATATCGGCTTCGGTCTCAAGATCGCCGGTCAGTCGCGCGCCGAGCGACGGCCGAAGGTGCTGGAGGCGGCGCGGATCCTGCAGCTCGAGCCTTATTTGGCGCGGAAGCCCAAGCAGCTTTCCGGCGGGCAGCGCCAGCGCGTCGCCATCGGTCGGGCGATCGTCAAGCAGCCGAAGATCTTCCTGTTCGACGAGCCGCTGTCCAATCTCGATGCCGAGCTGCGCGTGCAGATGCGGCTGGAGATCGCGCGGCTGCACCAGCAGCTCGGCGCGACCATGATCTATGTGACGCATGATCAGGTCGAGGCGATGACGCTGGCCGACAAGATCGTGGTGCTGCGCGACGGCCGCATCGAGCAGGCCGGTCCACCGGTCGAGCTCTATGAGCGGCCGGCGAACATCTTCGTTGCCGGATTCATCGGATCGCCCAAGATGAACTTTCTCGATGTCGTGCCGGCGGATGGCAAGCTCACCCTGCCGGGGCTCGGCGGCGCGATTGCCGGATCGTCCGCATCGGTGCGGACTCTGGGCGTTCGGCCCGAGCATATCGCGATCACTGAGGCGGGCGCGTTCGCGGGCACGGTCAAGGTCGTGGAACAACTCGGCAACGTGTCGTATCTCTATGTCGACTCGGCCGCTGGGGCTACGGTGACGATCGAGCAGCGCCGGATGACCGGGCTGCATGCCGGCGACGCCGTCCGCTTCGATATCGAGCACGACCAGATCCATCTCTTCGATGGCGATGGCCGCCGCCTCTAGCCCCGCCAGCCATCTGGAGCCTGCCGATTAGCGAATCCAAGACGCAGCTTCGCAAGCCGGCCACCATCAAGGACGTCGCGCGCGAGCTCGGCGTCTCGGTGGCGACGGTTTCCTACGCCCTCAACGGGCGCGGGACGATCGGGGAGGAACTCCGCGCCAAGGTGCGCGAGGTCGCCGATCGTGTCGGCTATCGCCCCAATCGCATGGCGCAGGCGATCCGCACCGGCCGCACCATGAGCATCGGCCTGCTGGTGCCCGACCTCAACAATCCGTTCTATCCAGCGCTGGCGCAATCGGTCGAGCGCGAGGCGCGCGAGGCGGGTTATGCCGTCGTGCTGATCGATACCGCGAGCTTTGACGATGAGGGCGCGGCGCTCCGGCAGATCGAGAGCCACATCGCCGGCGCGGTCTGGTGCCAATTGCCCCGCAAGGACCGGCCGGCCGAGGATTTCCAGGTTCCCATCGTCGTGATCGGTATCCCGGAGGGCCATGTCGACAATGTCACCGCGGACGATGCCGCCGGCGGCCGGTTGGCTGCCCGGCACCTCCTGAAGCTCGGCCATCGCCGCGTCGGCGTGCTGACCGGCGCATCGGTGCCTGACGGCATGGACGACCGCCGGGCGGCCTTTGTCGAGGCGTTTTCCAGCAAGGGCGAGATCGTCTGGGACGTGAAGACGGCCTATTCGATCGACCTTCATCGGCGGCTGTTCAATCGTCTTGCGCGGCGCGATGTGACAGCGGTGATGTGTGGCAACGACCAGATCGCCATCGGCGTGCTGCGTGCGGCGAAGCAACTCGGTATTGCCGTCCCGGGCGAGCTTTCCGTCACCGGTTTCGACGATATTCCCTGGGCCCAGATTGTGACGCCGACGCTCACCACGATCAGCCAGTCGGTCTCGGACATGGCGACCGCAGCCGTCGGCCTGCTGCGGGACCGGATCGCCGATCCCGGTCGTGCCGTTCGCCACCTGACCATCGGCGTGCGCTTGATGAAGCGCGACAGCACGTCGCCGCCGGCGGGCTTCCCGTCCTCCTGAGGCGAGCATTGCCGGGCAGGGCAGGGGCGGCTCACACCCCCATGGATGGCAACCAGTAGCGTTTGCCGGTGGCGGCGCGCTTCTTGTCCATGCGGTCGAGGATCGCGCAGCCCTTGAGGGCGACGTCGATGGCGCGGGCATGGCCGGCGCCATGCGCGAAATCGAGATTCATCACAGCGTTGTCGGCGACGGAGCAGACCGAGCCGCCGCGAAAGCCATAGAGCGCCGCCAGCGTGACGACGGCCGCCGATTCCCGGTCGCCATTCAGGACGCCGGCCCGGTTATAGGTGCCGAGCATCTCGATGTTCCACGGCTGCATGTAGCCTCCGACCCCCGGCCGGCCGGCGCCGACGAAATCGCTGTCGATCGAGAGTGTGACGCCGACGTGATAGGACGTGCCGAGATCGTCGGCGGCCTGCGCCATCGCCGCCACGACCTCGTAATGGCTGGCCGCAGGAAAAGCGCGGTCGATATAGGCGCGGGTCATGCCCTCCTCGCGCACGACGCCCGAGGAAACGACGATATCGCCGGGCTTCACATGGGTGCCGATGCCGCCTGATCCGCCGACGCGCAGATAGGTGCTGGCCTTCGAGAACTCCATGAAGTCATAGAGCAGCAGCTCGGCCTCCGAGGAACCGCTGCCGCCGCTGACCACGGTGATCCTGGCGCCCTCATAGGTGCCGGAAATGCTGGTGAACATGCCGGATTCGCCGATGACCTCGGCATCGCCCAACAGGCCGGCAATATGACGGGCAGGATCACCGACATATTGAATGAGCGGATCGCGAACGGTGACGAGGACAAAGTCGCCGACCTTGTCCGGATTGATCCGGGTCATCGCGGGCCGGCCGTCCACCGTCAGTCCGCGATGCGGCACATGGTTCCAGTAGGCATAGCGCTGATGGATTTCGGCCAGGCCGGCGCGGCCGGCGACCTCGTCTCGGCTCATGATGCTATCGCTCCCTTTCGGTGGATCGCGCGGACAAGGAAGCCATCGGCAACGATGGTTCCCTTCTCGACGATGAAGCCTGCTGCGCCCGACTGGAAGCGGTCATCCCGCGCAGCGCAGCACTCGACGCCGTCCACCGACAGGCGGAGATCATCGCCGTCGAGGCTGAACATCAGGTCGCGCTTGCCCGCTGCGCCGCTCGCGACCGGCGCCCGGGCCAGGACCTCGACCTCGTCGTCATATCGGCGGATGATGCGGGCCTCGTTGCCCCTGAGCATGCCCGCATAGTAGCGGCGATGCCCGCGCGAGCGGGCGACGAGTCCGCCGCCGTCATTGATCGAATAGTCGATCGAGCTCGCCACCGAATAATTGTCCCAGTCGCGGCTGCCCGTCGTGACGACACCATTATCGAAAGGGTGGGAGACGCAGAGCGTGTATTTGAAATCCGGAGCGAAATGCCGGGCGGAGCTGACAAAGGCGCGAATCCAGAACGGCGCCAGGTTCCAGATCGAGGGCATCAGCATGCCCTTGATCTCATAGGTCTGCGGCGCCCCGCTCCAGTTGACGGAGTGGATCGTCGCCGCGCCGTCGAAGCGGCTGTCGGACCCGAACTCGATGCCGAGGCGATAGAGCGGCAGGCCGTTGGTCTGCGGCACGGTCCAGGAAACCGCCATGTCCGCGTCGCCGAGTGCAACCCAGTCGCCGTCGAGGCGGGCGATGTCGTCGCCGGCGGTGTAATAGAGGGCATAGAGCCGCGCCTTGACGCCGGCCGGGGCCGTGATCCGCGCCGTCGCCGTCTGGCCCGGATAAAGCGTCGGGCTCGCGACCATGGCGAAGCTCGATGTTGCCGCGAAGGGTTCGACGAAGACCGGTGTCGACAGGCTGCCTGTGACGCCGCGCGACAGGCCCTGCAGCTGGACGGTCAATGCGCCGCCCTCCGGATTGCTCAGCAGCAGCACGCCCTGGCGGCCGACATGGCGCGGGCAGGGGGCAAAACCCTGCGTCGAGCCCGGATAGTCGAAACCGAAGCGGGGCGCGGCGGGCGGCAGCTCCCGTCCGGCCAGAACATCCGCCGCCGCAACGATGCCGCGGGTCTCGCGCACGGCGTCGCTGATGCTGGAGGCGCCGTCGGAGGTCACGACATAAAGGAAATCGCTGACCGGACGGCGGAGGTCCGGTCCCTTGTCGAGCGCTGCCAGCCCGAGCCGGACGCCGTTGAGGCAGCCGACATTGCCGGCATTGCAATCGGTGTCCCAGCCGGCGCTGGTGGCGATCATCAGCGAGCGGCCAAAATCGTCGCCCGCCATCAGAAGAGCCATCAGCACAATGGCATGATTGGGGATCATGTGGCATGGACCGTCATAATGGTCGTAGCCGTGATGGCCGGCGATCCAGGCGCGGACCTTGTGCCAGTCATCCGTCTTGGCGCATTCGGCGCGGATCTGGTCGACGACGTTGAGAAGATGCCGGTCGCTGACATAGCGGAGGCCGGCATCGAGCAGGCGGTCGACGTTCTGCTCCGAAAACGCCATCGCCTCCATCGTGCCGAGCAGCACGGCGGCGTCGAGTGCGATGCCGTCATGGCTGACCGATGCGGCGGCGCGCACCATGTGCGCGGCCCGATCGGGATCATCGGGCGCGGCCAGCGCGAAGGCGTCCATGAAGATCTGGGCGCCGATCTGCGCCGGAATCCACGGGCCGTTCTGGGCGTGGCTGCCGCTTCGTGGCGCGTCGATGCCATTCTTCAGATTGAGGAATGCGGTGTGTTCCGTCGACCGGCCGAGCCCGCCCCACCAGAGGATCGTCTTTTCCTCGATGATGTAGTTGAGCCAGGTCTGGCCGACCTGGTGCGGTGTCAATGCCTTCGGATAGCCGTGGTCCTCCAGCGCGCGGAAGAAAGCGAACGTGCCGGAAATGTCGTCGTCCGGCAGCATGATCGGCAGGTTCAGCTTGCCGTTGACGAAGTAGTCGACCTCACCGAACGTGTCGCGGATCTTCTCGTAAGACCAGCCCTCGACCGGCCGGCCATGATAGACGCCGAGGATCTTGCCGAGAACGCCGGCATAGATCTTTTCCTGTGTGGCGCGGTCCATGGTCAATCCATCAGCGTCTTGAGGAGCAGGTCGAGGAAGCGGCGATAATCCGCCGTCGCCGCGACCTGGATTTCGGGCAGATGCGCCCAGCCATGGTGGTGGCGGAAATCGGCGACCGTCTGTCCGAGGGTCAGCTCGCCGCGCGTTTCCACGCCGACCCGCGCCGGCAGGGTAACGATCAGGCTCGGATCGATGACGGCGGCGACCGCCATCGAATCGATCAGCACGCAATAGGATTCAAAGCCGCGCCCCTGGACGAAACGCACCATCTGCTCGGCGATGTTCGCTTCCTTGCGAGCCGATGCCTTCAGCGCCGCGAGCTCGGCTTCCGAAAAATTGATGTCGAAATGGGTGGCGACGTCGAGGCCGACGGCCCGCACCGGCGCGCCGGATTCGAACACCAGCTTGGCCGCCTCGGGATCGACATAGACGTTCCATTCGCTCTGCGGCGTGTCGCCGGTCGCGTTGGCGAAGGCATATTTGTTGAGCCCGAACGAGCCGGCGATCGAGACGACTTCCTTGACGAGCGGGACGATGCCCGGCTCCTTCATGAAGGCCATCGCGACATTGGTCAGCGGCCCGAGCGTGATGATCGTCACCTCGCCGGGATGGTCTCGAACGATGTCGATGATCTGGTCGACGCCGTGCCGGGCCACCGGCTTCGTTGTCGGCTGCGGAAGGTGGACCTCGGCCTGTCCGTCGGAACCATGCGAGAACGGATCGGGGGGAAGCGGACGCGACAAAGGCTTGCCCATGCCGCGCGCGACGGGGATATCGGTGCGGCCGAGCAGTTCGACGGTCTTCAGCGCGTTGGTCGTCGTCACGTTGAGCGGATAGTTGCCGGCGACGCTTGAGATGCCGAGCAGCTGAATTTCCGGGGACTTGGCAGCCAGAACCATGGCGATGGTGTCGTCCATCCCCGGATCGGTATCGATGATGACCTTTTTCACGTGCATGCCTCCTGAGTGATTGCGAGGGCGAGTGCCGCGGCATCGCGTCGAGCGCGGGACCGGAGGCCGGGGTCGCCTGGCTCCGGCAGTCCGAGTTGGCTGATGGCGATGCTGGCCGCGACCGTGCCAAATGCGGCGGCGCCAATGCAGCCTGCGCCCTCGGCGAGGCCCACCAGCGCAGCGCCGGAATAGGCGTTGCCGCCGCCGGTCACATCGACGGCCTCGACGGCAAGGCTGGGCACGAAATGAACGGCGCCCCGCTCGATCGCGTAGCTGCCCCGGCTGCCCGCCCGCAGGAAGATCGAGCGGGCCGGCCATTGCGCGACGCGCGTGCAGATCGCCGTCTCATCGTCGACGCCGAGAATACGGCCGGCTTCTTCGAGATTCAGCGACAAGGCATCGACATGGTGCAGGAGCGCCAGGATGCGCGGCAGTTCCTCCGGCAGGCACGCATCGAGACTGATCTCCCAGAGTACGGTCCTCGGTCGGGGCCGGCGCCAGGCGAGGAGATCATCCCAGAATGCAGCGCCCGTATCGCGAAAGACATAGAGCGATCGCGCTCCGTCCAGCACGCGCTCGATGTCCGATATGCGCGGCTCGATGCGCTGGAAATGCGCGGCGCCGAACATGGGCGTCTCGGTCCGCGTCCGTTCGTCGATGTAGCGGAGCAGATTGCGCGGCGTGTGCGGATCGGCCAGACGGAGCCCGTCGGTCGAAAGGCCGTTGCGGGCCATCCAGGGTCCGAAGGTGTCGACATAGTCTTCGCCGGTGCCGGTCACGAGCAGCCCGCCATCGCTGAACAGCGCGGCGCCTGCCAGCGCGTAGAGCCCGGCTCCTCCGGCGACGTTCTCCTCCGCGCGGCCGTCCGCGAACAGGAGTGTGTCGATCAGCGCCGCCGAGGCGATGAGATCGCGGGCCGCCGTCATGACGAAGGGCTCAGTCCCGCGAGCATTTGACGAAGAATTGGCGCTGGCGCGGCCCGTCGAATTCGTTGAAGAACACGCCTTGCGAGTGGCCGAGCAGCGGCTGGCCGTCCGTGATGATCAATGTCAGGCTGACGCCGACAATGACCGACTTGACGTGGCCGGCGGCATCTTGCGGCGTATCGAACTGATGCTTGAAGTCGATCCGCGTCGGCACCAGGCGATTGATGTCGTCATGAATGTCCTCGAGACCCTTGGGGTCCCAGAACGAGGTGATCGACAGGCCCGCGGTCGTATGCGGCACGAAGACGACGCAGAGGCCCTCGGTGACGCCGCTGGCAGAGACTGCCTCGCGCACCGTGGCGGTGATCTCGTAAGCCTCGTTCGCCAGCGTTTCCAGCTTGTGATTGGACAGGGTCACGTGCGCGGCTCCCAAATCTCGCTTTTCTGGACGGTTGACGCGTCGGCGCTGTCCGCCCAGCGCTCGGAACCGAGCCGGCGATTGGCGGACTGCGGTGCATGGGCGGCGATCAGGGCCAGCGGCGCGCTCAGCAGCATCGGCGACCACAGCTCGTCGACGTCGCCGCTGACGGTAATGGCGGCGTGGCCGAGGCGAATGGCCTTGTCGGCAGCCGGCCCCCCGCCGACGACGGTGATCGTCCGGCCGAGGCGGTTCATGTAGTCGAGCAGCTCGACGGCGCGGCTCTGCGCCCGGCTGTTGGCGGCGATGACCAGCAACGTCGCGATCTCCTCCGGCCGGCCGTCAAAATAGTTGAGATGTGTCCACTCCTCGAGGTCGCGCGCATAGGCGTGATGACCGACCGCCTCGAGCAGCTTGGCGGCGCCATAGTCCGCGACCGCGAAGTCCGGACCAGCCCCGAGAAACTCGACGATCGGGCGGGAGAGGATCGATGCGGAGAGCGATGCCGCCGAGGTGTCGGCTGCGGCGATTGACGCCTCCGTTGCGGCGATCGCGGCCTTCAACGACGCGCGGAGCGCCTGCGCCTCGTCCATGGTGATCCGCATACGCACCTCGCCGATCCGGATCGCGAGCAGCAGCAAGGCCGTCTGCGCGAACAGATAGGGGCCAAAGCCCGGGCCCGGCGGCAATTCGGGGATCGGCAGGACCAGGGTTTGCGACGCGATGCCGGCCAGCCGGCCCTGTTCTGCCTTCGTCACCGCCAGCACAGGCGCGCCGGCGGCCCCGTAGAGCGTCGCGGCCTCGGCGACGCGGGCAGCGGCCCCGGAATTGGACAGGGCAATGACGAGCGTGTTCTCAAGGTCGCGACGGTCTGCGAGCCGTGCATGATAGCGCCCGGCATCGAGCGGCGTGCGCAACTCCACCGGCAGGCCGGCATGAGCCATGAAGGCGAATTCCGTGGCCTTCGCGGCGAAATAGGAGTCGCCGCTGCCCGTGAGGACGATGCGCCGCGTGCGATAGATCTGCGGCGTCTTCAGCACGAGCCGCGCCGTGCGCTCCAGCGCGTCGAAGGCGCCCAGCAGGGCCGATGGTGTGGCCAGCACCTGCTCGCGCATGGAAGGGGCGAAGGTCGACATCAGCGGCTCTCTCGAAATCTGGCTGGGCAGGGGGGGTGTTCACACGATCGGGCGCCGCGCCCGGCGCGGTGGACGGACGGCAGCCGTGCGGGCCGCCGTCCCAGTCGTCATCAGGGCTCAGGGGGCTGGCTTCGGATAAGGCTGGGTCAGGCCCTTGGCCTTCTCCTCGGCATAGAGCGCCGATGCCTTCTTCAGCATCTCTTCGGACGTCTCCTTGCCGAGCCAGACGGCCTCGATGTCCTTGTACATCAACTCGCCGGTCGCGGGCGGGAAGAAGGTGCCGATCTTGAAGCCGAACGTCCCCTTGTCGACGGCGGTGGAGATGGCGCCCATCGCATCGAGGAACGATTTGGTGAGGCCGGTGGCCTCCGGATCCTTCGGGAAGTCCTTGAGCGGAATGCCCCAATAGCCAGGCCAGACCTTCGCCATGCGGGCGGCGAATTCCGGGCTGAAGATCATGTCGAGGACTTCAGCCGCGCCGTCCTTGTTCTTGGAATGGGCGTTGATCGACAGCGTGAAGGCGACGCCGAGGTCATAGACCGGATAGGGGACGCTCGGATCCAGCTGCGGGAACGGTGCGAACTGGAAATCGCCCGCCTGGTCGCCGGTGAAGTAGTTCGTGGCCCATTGGAAGCCGATCGACGGCGCGAAGAAGAACGGTGACTTCTTCTGGCTGAGCAGGGAGATCGACTGGTCGAAGTTGAGCGAGAAATAATCCTTGCCACCAAGATAGCCGGCCTGGAACCAGCGCGCCGACTCGTCGATCGCCTTCTTCATCTCGGCGGAATCCCACGGCGCGCCATTGGCGAGGATGTCGTAGAATTTCGCCGGACCGACGATCTGGTTGATGAAGATCGAGGCGTAGTTCTCGTTGACCGGCTGCCAGCCCTTGTTGCCCGTGACCGAGGCATAGAGGCCGTCGCTCTGCGCCGCCTTCATGATCGTCTCGAGCTCGGCGGCGGTCTTGGGAACCGCCCAACCTTTCTCCGCGAGCAGGGCCTTGTTGTAGAACATGCCGTCCGAGATCAACGAGGGCGGCATGCAGTAGAGATGACCAAGCTGATTGCAGGTGTCGAGTACCGGCTTCAGAAGCTTCTCGCCCCAGCCATATTTCTTTGAATAGTCGTCGAGCGGCTCGAGAGCGCCGGCCTTGGCGAGCGGCGCGATATAGGACGGGCCCGACGTATAGACGAGATCAGGTCCTTCGCCGGCCAAAACGGCGACGCGGACATTGTTGTCGACGTCGTTGTTGTAATCGAGCGTCAACTCATATTTGTCCTGCGAAGCGTTGAACGGATCGATCAGCGCCTGTTGCAGGGCGTCCTGCAGATTGGGCGGCGCGCCCCAGAACCAGAGCGTGATGGGCTCCTTGGCAAAGGCGGAACCCGATATCGCTGCGAAGATCGCCGCGGCGGATAGCATCTTCCTGAACATGGTCGGTCCCCTGTGAAGGCTTTGTCTGCGCGGGCGTTGAAGGTCGCCCGTTCCCAGCGGCCATCATTAGTTAAACGTTTGATGTCCGTCGTCAAGCCAAACTGATGATCGTTTTGATGGCTTTTGCGCCATGCCTAATGATCAGGCTGTCGTAGGCGGGGTGGCCCGTCCAGCGGGCGCACCGATGGTCGTTGAGGATTTGGCGGGCCACGGCCCTTCGATCTGCGGGCAGGCTTCGCGACAGTTTGTCGTGAGCTGTCAGGAGCTTGACGCGCTTGCCGGCGATGATCGAGCGTCTTCAGGGCTATGACGGATCGACATATAGGGTTCGCGTCGCGCCGCAGTTCGCTCTTCTCTGTCATTGCCGGGTCGAGCCCGGCAATGACAGAGAAGAGTCTCTCAACGAAGATCGACGTGCCCGCCGTGACGCGGCGTCGCCGAGCCCGAAGGCTCAGGCGTTGCCGAAGGCGGCCGAGATCACGGGCCGCTTGCTGCGCACATGGCGCCGCATCAGCGAGCCGAGCGTGGCGCCGTCGCGTGCCTTCAAGAGGACGATCATCTCCTCATGGTCGGCGATGGCGAGCGCCCATTGCTCGGGCGTCTTGGACGCAGCATAGCGGGCGCGCTGGATGCGGCCCGACATCGTGGCGTAGACGCCCTGCAGGGCATTGTTCCGCGAGGCTGCCATGATCGCCTCGTGGATACGCCGGTTCAGCTCGAAATAGAGCGGTGCGTCCCGCCGCTGCCAGGCATCGACCATCGATGCGTGCAGGACCTCGATCGCGGCGATTTCCTCGTCAGTGATATGGAGGCAGGCGAGCTCTCCTGCGGCGCCCTCGAGAGCGGCGACGACCTCGAGCACCTCCTCGATCTCCTGCGCCGACAGCGCCGCGACGCGCGAGCCGCGATTCGGGAGCAGGTCGAGCAGTCCCTCGGCCGCGAGCAGCTTGATCGCCTCGCGCAGCGGCGTGCGCGAGATATCGAATCGCCGGCAGAGATCCGCCTCGTTCACGCGCGAGCGCGGCTCGAGTTCGCCCGAAAGGATCAGTTCGCGCAGCCTGACCACGACCTCATCGTGCAGATAGCGGCGGCCGATGGATGCAGGGCGCTCCACGAGCGCTGTGTCGGACGGACTCAATTCCGGCATGTCCTGGATGATCTCTGATGGGTGCAAGATGGGGGGAAGCCGCCTGAGGTGCAACTGCGCAGTTGCGATGAATTCAAAATGCGGCCGTCTCCAAGGCCTTGCCGTCCGCATTTGCCCGTGCCGGGCCTTTTGCAGGGCTGCAAATGGCCAAAATCAGGGGTCGCAAGCCGTTGTTTCGATGATCCGACGCCCGTGCTCCTACGCGCGCGATCATTGCTGGTGTCATTTTGCATTCATTATGCATAATGGGGTCGACCTGCCGCATTGTGCCGGTCATCGATCAACGAGCGCCGGCCATGGCGCCTTCAGGAGACTCTGTGCCATGAGCCGTATGCCCGGCCGCCATTTCCTTCAGATCCCCGGTCCGACCAATACGCCCCTCAGAATCCTCTCCGCCATCGCTCTTCCCACCATTGACCATAGAGGCCCGGAGTTTCGCGATCTCGCGCTCGACGTGCTGGAGCGCATCCGACGCGTCTTCCGCACCGAAGGCCCGGTGGTCATCTACCCCGCATCTGGTACGGGCGCGTGGGAGGCGGCGCTGGTCAACACGCTCTCGCCTGGTGATCGCGTGCTCATGGCCGAGACGGGCCACTTCGCGACGCTGTGGAGCCGGATGGCCGAGCGACTCGGCCTCGATGTCGAACTGATCCCGGGCGATTGGCGCAGCGGCGCCGACGCCGAGGCGATCGGGGCGCGGCTTGCGGAGGATCGTGACCATACCATCCGTGCCGTCGCCGTCGTCCACAACGAGACGTCGACGGGCGTCACCTCCGACATTGCAGCCGTCCGCCGCGCCATCGATCGCAGCGGGCATCCTGCCTTGCTGCTCGTCGACACGATCTCCTCGCTGGCATCGATCGACTTCCGGCACGACGAATGGGGTGTCGACGTCACTGTGGGCGGCTCGCAGAAGGGGCTGATGCTGCCGCCGGGCCTCAGTTTCAATGCCGTTTCCGATAAAGCCCGCGCCGCTGCGCGTTCAGCCCGGCTGCCGCGGGCGTTCTGGGACTGGGAGGACATCCTGGCGGCCAACCGGACCGGCTATTTTCCCTATACGCCATCGACCAACCTCCTGCAGGGGCTGCGGGTCGCGCTCGATCTCATCGATGAAGAAGGGCTCGAGGCCATGTTCGAGCGGCATCTGCGGGCTGCAGCCGCCGTGCGCCGATGCGTGGCTCAATGGGGTTTCGAAATCCAGGCGCTCGATCCGGGCGAAGCCTCGCCATCCCTGACCGCGGTCCGGATGCCGTCCGGCCATTCCGCCGACCAATTGCGGTCGGGTATCCTCGATCGATCCTCGGTGTCGCTTGGCAATGGTCTCGGCCGACTGGCCGACCGCGTGTTCCGCATCGGTCATCTCGGTGATTTCAACGATCCCGCCTTGCTCGGCACGCTGGCTGCGATCGAGATGGGGCTCAGCGCCAGTTCGGTGCCACACCGCAGCGGCGGCGTCGAGCAGGCCATGATGGCGCTCGCGGAGCGCAACTCTCCGCCCGCGCTTGCGGCTGAATAACCGGCCGCGGATGGTCAAAACTTAGCCTGCCCAAAATTAAGGCAAATGCCTCGGCTGTTGATGACATCTTCAACTGGCTGACCCCAAAAAATGAATGCATTATTCATTTGGCGGTCGGATCGACGGACCTTCCGCTCCGGACCGAGGTGGAGCGACAGCGCATCTTCCGGGGCGAGAATCCAGTGTTTGAACCGCTGCGGCAACGCGGCCCGCCAAGGGCAGAAGCGGCCCGCGATGGACCTTCCTCCAAGCTGCGGGACCAAACCCATGACCGTTGGGATGCTCTATCTGATCGTCGCCGTGATCGGCATCGTGCTGGCCGCGATCGCCTATTTCATGAACCGGAAGAACGGCAAGTTCTTCGTGGCATTCACGCTGATGGAAATCGTGATCATGGCCATCATCGGCGTGATCAACGGCGTCCTCGGCACACCGAACGCCATGCTTGGCCGCCTCTTCATGACCTTCTCAGGCAGCTACGGCTTCCTCGCCTTCGCGGCCGTCTGTGGCGGCTTCTACATTGCCGGCCCGCTCTGCGGCTACATCATCCGCAAGCCGGGCGCCGCGACGATCGCGGAGACCATGAACGGCGTGGCGCAGGTCCTCTCGGGCAATCCGAACGGCATCATGGTGCTTGGCGCCGGCTTCCTGCAGGGCTTCATGTCGGATCTCGGCTTCGCCTTCTACGGCTACCGCAAGTGGACGCTGTCGGTGGTGGCGCTGTCGGGCGCGCTGGCCCCGATCCTGCAGCAGATCCCCGAGGTCTACTTCTTCGGTGTCGGCGATATGGGCATCAGCTACAACATGCTGGCACTCGCCATCCGCATCGCCTCCGGCGCGGTCTACGCCATCATCCTGGTGAAGCCGATCGCCCACGCCCTTGCCCGCGCCGGCGTCCTGCGCGGTACGGCGCTCGCTGCCGCCGAAGCACCGGTGAGTGCCCAGCGGTCCCCGGCCTGAGCCCTGGAAAGCCAAAGGAGACGGCGCGATGGAACTGGCAGTCGATAACACCGCAGGCATGGCGAGCCTCCGCAGCCTCGACGTGAACGATGTCCAGGAGATCACCATTGCGCCGTCTTCTGTCCGGGCGGCCGTGGCTGCCGAAGGTTCGGTCGTCGATATCCGTGGCATCTCCTACGCCTATGAGGGCGAGGCCGACCCGGTGCTTCGCGAGGTCTCGCTCGAGGTCGGCGACGGGGAGTTCGTGCTGATCCTCGGGCCGAGCGGTTGCGGCAAGAGCACGCTGTTGCAGGTGCTCAACGGCACCATCCCGCATACGCTGCGGGGCCGGCTCGAAGGGGACGCCTTCGTCTGCGGGAAGTCCGTCGTGGAAACTCGTGTCGCGAGCTTCGCGACCGAGGTCGGCATGGTGTTCCAGGACCCCGAAGCGCAGATCATCAATACGCTCGTCCGGGACGAGGTCCGCTTCGGCCTCGAGAATCTCTGCCGCCCGGCCGACGAGATCGTCGCCCGCCAGACTGAAGCGCTGGCTTTCGTCGGATTGGACGGTTTTGGTGACCGCTCGATCTTCGATCTCTCCGGTGGCCAGAAGCAGCGCGTCTCGGTGGCTGCCGTGCTCGCCGCGCGGCCGCGCCTGCTCGTTCTCGACGAGCCGACCGCCAATCTCGATCCGAACGGCATGGCCGAGATCTTCGGCGTGCTGCGGCGGCTCAATCGCGAGTCGGGCACCACCATCGTCATGGTGGAGCATCGCGTCGACGAGCTTGCCGACTGTGTGACGCGGGTCGTGATGATGGATCGTGGATCCATTGTCTTCGACGGCGATCCACGAAGCGCCTTTTCGCAGCGCAGGGCCGCGCATTCGGAGGAGGGGGATGCGGTGCCGTCCAGCGCATGGTTCCCTCAGGCTGCCGAATTCGCCCTGGCGCTGGCCGATGCCAGCGGCACGCCGGCGCCCTCGGACGACCTGCCGCTCAATGTCGACGAGGCGGTGCGGTTCGCGGAAGACCATTTTGCAGGCGGGCCGCGCGCGGCCCTGCCGGAGCGAGCCGCCATCCCCGCATCGGAGAAGCCGCTTCTCACCGTGCGCAATCTGAGCTTCGGCTATGAGCGGAAGCAACCGATCCTGACCGACATCAATTTCACGCTCGGTGAGGGCGAGATCGTTGCGCTGTGCGGGCGGAACGGCTCGGGCAAGACGACGCTGGCCCGGCTGCTGGTGCACATCAACGCGCCGCCACCGGGCACGCTGATGCTCGGCGAGCGCGACATCACCGGCTTGTCGGCGCGCGATATCTCGGCCGAGATCGGCTACGTCTTCCAGAATCCGGACCATCAGTTCGTCACCGACCGCGTGTGGGACGAAATCGCCTATGGGCTCGTCGTCCGCGGTTATGCCGATCATGCGATCGAAGAGCGGGTCGGCGAAGTTCTCGATATCGTCGATCTCAAGCGCTATCGCGACAAGTCACCCTTCAGCCTCAGCCTCGGCGAGCGGCGCCGGTTGAGCGTCGCCACCATGCTGGTGCTCGAACCGCGCCTGCTCGTGCTCGACGAGCCGACGATCGGTCAGGACCACGAGCGTGCGCAACTCTTGATGGGGCTCATGGCGCGCCTGCGCGAGCGCTATGGCACGACCATCCTCATGATCACGCATGACGTGCGCCTGGTCGCCGAATGGGCTGACCGAGCGCTTGTCGTATCGGGCGGGCGGCTGCTTTTCGACGGCCTGCCCCAGGCGATGTTCGCCAATACCGATCTCATCGAGGAAGCGGGCCTCCTCGCGCCGCCCGTCTTCGAGATCAGCTGTGCGCTCGCCGCCGACAGGCCGGACCGCGTGCAGCCGACGCTCTCGCTGCCGCACCTCGTCGACATGATTACGGGAACAGAAGGGCGAAGCGCATGAACCGCTCGACAGCATTCCAGTTCCGATCCGGTAGTTCGTTCTTTCATCGGCTCGATCCGCTGACGAAGCTCGCCTGGCTGGTCGCCATCTCGCTTCTCGCCTTCGGCGCCTATATCGCGTGGGTGCAGATCCTCATTGCGCTTGCGGTGCTGTTCACGGCGCTGGCGCTTGGCCGCATCTCGCCGCTCGTGATCTTCCGCGGCACCTGGCTCTTCGGCATCGCCTGCGTCAGCTTCTGGGTCATCCAGACCTTGACGCTGCCCGGCACGCATGTCGCCTTCACCGTGCTCGGCCATCCGATCTATGCGGAAAGCGCCGACTACGCCCTCGCTTCGGCGCTGCGCATCTACACCATCATCCTGTCATCGCTCGTCTTCGTCCGCACGACCGACCCACGGGAACTCGCGATTGCGCTCGTCACGCAGATGCGCGTGCCGTATCGCGTCGCTTATGCCTTCTTCATCGCGCTTCGGATCGTCCCGACCATCGAGGCCGAGATCAAGACGATCCGTGCCGCCCAGGCTGTGCGCGGCGTCGTGCGCAAGCGCGGTCTCGCGAGCCGCATCGGCGAGATGAAACGTTATGCGATGCCGCTGCTCGTCGGCAGCCTGCGCAAGGCCTCGATGATGGTGATGTCGATGGAATCGCGCGCCTTCGGCGCCTATCCGCAGCGCACCTTCGTCGAGAGCCCGCGGATGACCGTCGCGAGCTACGCCGTCATGGCCGTGATGCTGGCGCTTGTCGTTACCTGGTATGGCGCGCTCGCCTTCGGCTATGTCCACTCGATCTATGTCTTCTCCGGCGCCTGATCGTGGCCATCGGACGCCCCTGCAGTCCGCGTGATCGCAGGGCGCCCCGGCTCCAAAGCGGTTGCGGAGCCCGGTCGTGATTCTGCCGCAAGAATGCACTTGCACCAACGCAACAATTGCGTTGACATTAGACGTCTGACCTCTGACGTTTCCATTTCGCCTTCCTCAATTTCCCGGAGTGCGCCGTGCGTGTCGATGTCCACCGTTTCCCGCTGTCCGATCCCAGTGATGTATCCGGCCTCGATGCGGCGATCGCATCGGGCGCGATCGATCCGTCGACAATCGCTGCCGTGATCGGCAAGACCCATGGCAACGGTCTCGTCAACGACTACACCCGCGGCTATCTCATGCAGTCGCTTTCGCTGCTGATCGGTGCCCGCAGCGGCCGCAGCGCCGAAAGCGTGCGCGAGAGCGTGCCGTTCATCTTCTCGGGCGGCGTCGAAGGCGTGCTTTCGCCGCATTACACGGTGTTCACGGTCGCCGACGATGCGCCCGCGGCCGGAGGGCAAGCCCTCGCGATCGGGGTCGGCTTCACGGAGGCGATGCGGCCCTCCGATGTCGGGCGGCAGGCGCAGATCGACGCCGTCGCATCGACCGTCGAGCGTCTCACCGCCGAGGCCGGCATCACCGAAGTCCATTTCGTCCAGGTGAAGGGTCCGGCTTTCACGCTTGCCGACATCCTGGCCGACCAGAAGGCTGGACGGCCGTCGGCGACCGACAATCCGGGCAAGCTCATGAGCTTCGGACGGGCAGCCTGTGCGCTCGGCGTCGCCAAGGCACTTGGCGAAATTCCGGCCGACAAGGCCGTCGAAGCGGCCGTGCTGAAGGACTTTTCGCTCTTCTCGTCGGTCGCGAGCATCTCGGCCGGCGTCGAGGTGGTCGCAAACGAGGTCGTCGTCATCGGCATGAGCAGCCAATGGACAGGTTCGCTTGCCATCGAGCACACCACGATGAGCGATGCCCTGGATGTTGCGAGTATTCATGCGATGGTCGAGAGGCTCGGCTTTCCACCCGCTCCGCAGATCGCCGATGCGGCCCGCGTGAAGGCAGCCTTCATCAAATGCGAGGCGCAGCGCGATGGGCTGGTGCGGGGCAAGCCGCATACCATGCTCAACGATGGTGACATCAACGAGCAGCGCCACATTCGCGGCGCGGTCGGCGCTATCGCCGCGAGCATCCTGAACGATACGGCGCTTTTCGTCTCCGGCGGCGCCGAGCATCAGGGACCCGATGGTGGTGGCATGATCGCGGTCATCGCCGACCGGACGGGGCGCTGACATGCCGGCCAGGAAGCAGAAGGTCGTCATCGTCGGCGCCGGGATCGCCGGCAGCCTGATCGCGGCCGGCCTCAAGGATCGCAGCGATGTCGAACTCATCTGCCTCGAACGTGTCGGCACGGCCGATCATGCCGAGGCCGGCACCGGCCTCAATATCGGTCCGAACGCGCTGAAGGCGCTCGACCTCCACCTGCCCGAGAGCGCGGCCCTGATCCGCGCCAACAGCCTTCCCTGGGAGAGCTGGAAGATCTCGCTCACCAACGGCCGGACGCTCATGGATCTGAAACTTGGCAGTCTCGCCGAGAATTCGGGTATCCGCATCCGCTGGGCCGAGCTCTATTCGCTGCTGCGCACCGCGGTCAGCCCGCATGTCCGCTACAATGCCGAACTCGTTGGCTGCGGCCGCGACGAGAGCGGGCCCTATGTCGACTGGAAGGACACGATCACCGGCGCCGTGGAGCGCATTGGCGGCATCGATCTCCTGATTGCCGGCGACGGCCGCTATTCGCTCATTCGCCAATTCGTGCTGGGTGAGGAAGAGAAGCCGTTCTTCCTTGGTGTCTGCCTCTATCGCGTGCTGTTCCCGGCTGGGCCTGATTGCCCGCTCGACGACTATGCGCAGTGGTTCAACGGCGCCAACCGGCTGCTTGCCTTCCGCGTGCCCGGCGATCTGATCTATTGCGCCGGCTCGTTCCCGATTCCGGCCGAGAGCGGCATCCCCGACGAGATGAAGCAGCGCGAATTTCTCGGGCGCGTCTATCTACCCGAGGAGGGGGAGCCTTCCCCCGAGGCCGCCTATCTGATCGATGCGATTCAGCGTTATGTCGACCGCATCCATTGGGCGCGGCTTCAGGACGGCAGCGTCGCCTATGGCCGCGAACGTGGCATCCTGCTGGTCGGCGATAGCGCCCATCCGATGGTGCCGACGCTGGGGCAGGGCGCAACGCAGGCCTGCGAGGATGCCTGTGTCGTGGTGGACGAGATCAAGGCCGCGCTTGACGCGGGCCGCCCGCTTGCCGATATCTCGGAGCGTGTCGAGGCTCGCCGTGCCGAGCGGGTGCGGTTCGTGGTCCAGTTCTCGCGTGATGCGACCGACACCATGCTGGCCGGTGCCGACCCCGTCGCCGGGACGCTCCGGAAGACCGGACCGGAGTTCCAGGCAAAGCTGAAGAGCCTCTATTGCGACGTGCCGCTGCCGGCTGGAGCGGCGGCGTGACCAGCGCCGCGCCGCTCTGGACGCTGAGCGCTGCCGATCTGTCGGCCGGCTTCGCCGCCGGGGCATTCACGCCGGTCGAGGCGCTCAAGTCTGTTCTGGCGCGACTGGACCACGTCAATCCGTCCATCAACGCGGTGATCGCCATCGACAGCGCTGGAGCGCTTGCCGCAGCCGAGCAATCGGCGGCGCGCTGGCGGGCCGGGGCGCCGCGCTCGACGCTCGACGGTGTGCCGATCACCATCAAGGACAATCTCCACCTGCGGCGTCTGCCGGCGACATGGGGCAGCCGCGCTCTCGCCGATTTCGTGCCGGACCGCGACGAGCCTGCCGTGGCGCGCCTGCGCTCCGCAGGCGCCGTGCTGTTTGGCAAGACGAACGTGCCTGAGCTCACGGTTCAGGGCTATACGAGCAATCTCCTCTTCGGCACGACCTTTAATCCCCATGCGCCGGGACGGACGCCCGGGGGCTCCACGGGCGGTGGCGCGGCTGCCGTGGCCGCCGGCATCGGCCCGATCGCCATCGGCACGGATGGCGGCGGCTCGCTGCGACGGCCGGCGGCGCATTGTGGTCTCTTCGCCTTGAAACCCTCCGTCGGCATGGTGCCGCGCTATGGCGGATTTCCGGCGATCCTGTCGGATTTCGAGGTCATCGGCGCCGTGGCACGGACAGCCGACGACCTCGAAATGGTTCGCGGCATTCTCGAGGGTGTCGACGTCGAGGATCCGCGGTCACTCGCCACGCTTGGCAGGCTGCCTTCGTGGCCGAGCCCGCTTCGCGTCGCCTTCATGCCGACGATCGGAAGCAATCCTGTCGACCCCCGGATTGCGGCGGCGGCTGCGGGTTTCGCTGCCGATCTGGCGGCGTCGGGTGCCGATGTCGTCACGGTGTCGGAGCCGTTCGACTTTGCCGGCGCGGGCGCTGCATGGGCAACCGTGATGACGGCCGGCGTCAGCTGGTATCTCGCCGGTTTTCCTGACAAGCAGGACGCCTTCGGGCCGAGCGTCCGGCAGATCGCGGCCGATGGCGCGAAGCGCTCCGCGCCCGAACTTCTCGATGCGCTCGCCGCCGCGTCGGAGGTCCGCCGCGCCGCGGGCGCATTCTTCAGGGATTTCGACATCCTGGTCGCTCCGGCGACGGCGGCGCTCGCCTGGCCGGCGGATGAAGTCTATCCCCCGGTCATCGCCGGACAGCCCGTCGGTCCGCGCGGCCATGCCATTTTCACGGGCTGGATGAACGTCGCAGGCGTTCCGGCGGTGACGGTTCCGCTCGAACTCACCGAGGCGGAAGGCGGGATCGGCGTCCAGCTCGTCGCGGCCCACGGGCGCGATGCAGATCTCGTGCAGATGCTTCGCACGCACCCGGCATTGCGACGTTTTTCGCCTGCTCCCATCGCCAAACTGGATTGATCGACATGACCGCCTCGTCTCAGCCATTCGCCGGCAAGATCGCCATCGTCACCGGAGCCGGCAGCGGCATCGGCCTTGCGACCGCAGCGGGCCTTGCGGCAGGCGGGGCAACGGTGATCTGCGCCGACTGGCAGGGGGCCGAAGAAGCGGCCGCATCGATCAGGTCGTCGGGAGGCTCAGCCGAGCCTGTAGGGATCGACGTCCGCGATCCGGCCGCCTGGTCGGCGCTGGCTGCCGACGTGATGACACGTCATGGGCGCATCGACATCCTCGTCAACAATGCCGGCATAGCGGTTCCCGGTGACACGGTGATCGATGTGAGCGAGGAGGTGTGGGACCGCATCCTCGACATCAATGCAAAGGGCGTCTGGCTCGGCATGCGGGCCGTTTTGCCGGCGATGGTCGAACAGAAGTCCGGCAAGATCTGCAATGTCGCCTCGACGGCTGCCCATATCGGGCTTCGCAACGCGGCAGCCTATTGCGCCTCGAAGGGCGCCGTGCTCGCGCTGACCCGGCAGGCCGGCGTCCAGTATGCCGCCGACAATGTCCAGATCAACTCCGTCTCCCCCGGCACGACGATGACGGGCATCCAGAAGGATATCACCGAGGAGCAACGCGCGGCGTTTCTGCCGCTGACGCCGATCGGCCGTTTCGCCCAGTCGCCGGAAGTCGCCGCCGCGATCCTCTTCCTGTGCTCGGAAGGCTCGTCGTTCATCACCGGCGCCGATGTCAGCGTCGATGGCGGCATGGTCGCTCTCTAGGAGGCTGGAACGTGAAAGTCCTTCTGACAGGCGCGGCCGGCCTGATCGGCATGGCGCTGCGCCCGCTGCTGGCGGCGCGCGGCCATGAAGTCCTGCCGATCGACATCACCGATTTCGGGCGGGACGATCCGGAACTCCGGCTTATCTGGCTCGACGATCGTCCGGCGCTCGAGGCGCTGATTGCGGGGACAGGCATCGAGGCCATCGTGCATTGCGGCGCCATCTCGGGTCCGATGATGGCCAAGGGCGACCCGTTGAAGCTCGTTTCGGCGAATATCGACGCGACGGCGCTGCTTCTCGAACTTGCCCGCCGCAACGCGATGCGCCGTTTCGTATTCTGCTCCTCCATCAGCGTCTATGGCAGCGTCGGCGACGGGTTGATCACCGAGAAGACGGAGCTCCGTCCGACATCGGTCTATGGCGCCACCAAGGTCGCCTGCGAGCAACTCATCCAGGGCTTTGCGGCCGAGTACGGCCTTGATGGCGTCAGCCTCAGGATCGCCCGCGTCTACGGTCCCTATCGGCGTGCCAACTGCTATCTCGGTTCTCTGATCCGCGATGCCGCGCGCGGCGAGGAAACCACGATCCCGTGCGATCCCGCCTTCGCCTATCACTATGTCTATGTCGACGATGTCGCCACGGCGATCGCGGCAGCGCTCGAAAGCAACGACTTGCCGCACCGGGAATACAATATCGGCGGCGGTGCGGCGCTCACCATGCCCGAGATCGTGGAGGCCGCCCGCAGCGCGATTCCACATCTGCGCGCGCAGCTTGTTCCTGGCCAGGACGATGTTCCGGACATCCAGCAGGCCTTCGACATCACGCGCGCCGCCGACGACATCGGCTGGCGGCCGGATTTCGACATCACCAGGGGCATCACCGCGTATCGAGACGCCATTCGAAGCGGCCGTGTGGCCCTGTGAGAAAAGAGAAGACCCTTCGATGACCAAACCGCTCACCCCCCTTCTGGCCGCCGACTCCATCCTCGACGCGGGCGCTCGGTCTCTCGTCGAGGCGCTGTTCCTGCGCGAGCAGCAGCGCGTCCGGGCGCTGCCGAGCGACGATCCGCTCAATCCGATCCGGCGTCGGCGCGTCGAGATCACCCGCACGGAGATCGCCGGCCAGCCGCAGACACTGGCGAAGACGCTGGACACGCAGGCCGCCGACGTCGCCGCGATCGCCCGCACCCTCGCGAGTGCGCCGCTCTCGCGCGTCGTGATGACCGGATGCGGAGATTCCTGGGCCGTGATGATGGGCGCGCGCCTACTCATGGAGCAGTTGCTCGGCATTCCCTGCGAGCCGATGCAGGCGCTCGACTTCGCTTACTACTTCAATCGCCCGATCGGTCCGGAGACGCTCGTCGTCACGCTGAGTTCGACTGGCACGACGCCTCGCACGGTCGAGGCGCTGATGATGGCCAAGGCGCTCGGTGCGCGCACCCTCGCCCTCAGCAACACGCCGGGCTCGGCGCTTATGGCGGAGGCCGAGTTCGCGCTGCTTGTCCATGCCGAGCGCAAGGGGTGGCCCACCCAGGCCAGCACGGCATCCATGGGCCTCCTGATGGCATTTGCCATTGCGCTCGGCCGCGAACGCGGGCTGGCCGCATCGGCTGTCGAGCCCTATGCCGCGGCGCTCGATCGGATCGCCGGGCAGATCGATGCGGCCATTCCCGCGACGGAGCCTCAAATCGTCGAGATCGCGGCGCGCGAGTCGAGTGGCGGAATGTTCCTGTTCGCTGCCGGCGGGCCGAGCTACGCTTCAGCCTTCTTCGGCGCCGCCAAGGTCAAGGAGTGCACGCCTGACCATGCTCTGGCGATACCGCTCGAGGAGTTTCATCATTTTCATTCCCAGAAGAAGGGCGAGCCGCTGTTTCTGACAGCGCCCGCCGGTCCTTCACGCCATCGGGCCCGCGATACGGCGGAGGAGGGGAGGAAGGCCGGCGGCAGGATCTACGCGATTGTCACCGAGAGCGATCCGCTGCTATCGGACGTCGCCGATGCCGTGATTTCCCTTCCCGCGATTCCGGAGCCACTGGCGCCGCTCCTCTACACCGTTCCGGCTCAGCTCTTCGCCTATCACCTCGCCATGGCGAAGTTTGCCGCGGCGGAACGCGCGCTATCCTGATCATGGCGCCCCGGCTCCTCTGCCTCGGCAATCTGACGATCGATACCGTCGTTCTGCCCAATGGCGAGGAGCACTTCGACTGCATCGGCGGCGACGCCCTCTATTCCGTGCTCGCGGCGCGGCTCTTCGAGGATGGAGCGCGGATGCTGGCGCCGATCGGCGACGACCTGCCCGCGTCGACACTGGCCTTCATCGAGGCGGGAGGCCTCGCAGAGGCGCTTCCGAGGCGCGCTCGCCCCACGCTTCGGACCAGCGTCGTCTATAGCGGCCCCGATGATCGTCGCTGGACCTTCGCCTATGACGAGGCCGATTTCTTCGACCTCTCACCCCGGCCTGAGGACATCCCCGCTGAGGCGCTTGGCGGCGACGCTGCGCTCCTCCTCGCCATGAGCCTCAAAGCCCAGGAAGACCTGGTGCCGTTCCTGCGGCGTGGCGGGACGCGGACGATCGCCCTCGATCCGCAGCAGGACTATCTGCTTGGCAACGAAGTGCGGCTGATGACCCTCATCGGACAGCTCGACATCTTCATGCCGAGCGCCATCGAGGCGAAGCGCCTGCTGGGTACCGAGGACTGGGCCAGCGCCGCCCGTCAGTTTGCGGCGCTTGGTCCGTCGATGGTGGTGATCAAGCTCGGCGGCGAGGGGTGCCTGATCCATCACGCACCGTCCGGTCGCGACATCAGGATTCCAGCGGCTGCGCCGGATGTGGTGGACACCACCGGCGCCGGCGACAGCTTCTGCGGCGGCTTCATGGCTCGGCTCGTTCAGGCGCCCGACGATCTGGAAGGCGCGGGATGGGCCGGATCGCTCGCCGCCGCAGCCGCACTGTCAGACTTCGGCGCGCGCGGGATCATGCGCGCCGAGGCCGGGTCTGTTCGCGCCGCATGGCGCGACAAGCGCACTCCATCCGGTTCCGCGCCCGCACACCTTGCTTGAAGAAATGCCTCTTTGATGGCACCGTCGCAAAATTAAACAGGTCAGACCTCTGAGGTCAGTTGACAGGGGTCTTGTCTGTTTGCATTCTGAATTCAATTCAAGGGTGACCGCTTTGGACGATCTTCAAATCAGTCAGTTGTCGAGCAGGATCTGGAAGGCGGGGCTCCCGCGCGAGGATCTCGTCGCACGGGTCTCGGCGGCGATCCGCGAGCAGATCCAGGCCGGTGAACTTCAGCGCGGCACCCGGCTGTTGGGCGAGACGGAGCTTGCACGGCAGCTTGGCATCAGCCGGCCGACCTTGCGCGAGGCAACGCGGATGCTGGCTCAAGAGGGGCTGATCGAGATCAAGCATGGCGTCGGCACATTCGTCGCCGAGCACCTGCCGCATGTGCGCGGTTCGCTCGACGTGATGCGCTCGATGTCGGCCCTGATCAGGGCGGTTGGCGGCGAGCCGCGCGTGCGCGAGCTGAAGATCGAGGTGGCCGCGGCAAGCGACGCCATCGCCGAGGTGCTTGGACTTTCGCCGCGCGCGCCGATTGCGGAGATTTCGCGCGTTCGTCTGATCGACGATAGGCCTCTCGCGCTCGGCTATGAATATATCCCGCTCTTCGATGCCGAGCGCGAATACGCGCTGGTCGAGGCCTTCGATGGCGGCTCGATCTATGAATTCATGGCCAAGGGACTCCGCCGGCAACTCGTGCGGAGCGAGATGGCGGTTACCGCGGTCGCGGCCGGCAAGGCGCAGGCCGAGCGGCTGGAATTGAAGCCGCGGGCGCCGCTGCTCCTGATGCGCGAAGTGCATTACGACGAGAGCGGCCAGCGGGTGCTCTATTCCGTCAACTACCACAATTCGGAAGTCGTCGACTTCAGCCTCATGCGCACATGGGTGTCGTCGTGAGCAGCGGCTACAGCGCTTTCGGCAACCTTTCGATCGACGATCTCGTCTTCGCGGACGGCACCACGAAGTGGCGCGTGCCCGGCGGCAACGCGATGTATGCAGCGCTCGGAATGGCGGTCTGGCAGGCCGAGGCTCATGTCATAGCCCCTTTCGGATCCGACTATCCGATGGAGGGGCTCGACGTGAAGGTCGATGTCTCCCATTCCCCGCGCCTGCCGAACAGTCTGCGCAACTGGGGCCTCTATGAAGACGACGGTTCGCGTCACTTCATCTTCCGTTTCGCGACCCGCAACTGGGAAGCCTTCAGTCCGCGCGCATCCGCCGTCGTGCCCGGCTTGCAGGTGGCGGCGCATCTCGCGCCGATGCCATGGCCCGTCCAGGCCGAACTCCTGGCGACGCTTCGGGACTGCGGGACGCAGCTGATCTCGATCGACTTCGATGATCGCGATCTTGCCAATACCGGCCTTCCGCGGGTGACCGAGCTCTTGCGCGTGGTCGATCTGTTCCTGCCGAGCCGGCAGGACGCGGCGGCCATGTTTCCGGGCGCATCGCCTGTCGAGGCATTGCGCCGGCTGCGTGAACTCGGCCCCGACGTTCCCTTGATCGGCGTCAAATGCGGTGCCGACGGCAGCATAGCGCATGCGGTCGGCACCGCTGATCTGATCCGCGTGCCGGCGGTTCCGGTGGAGGTCCACGACGCAACGGGGGCCGGCGACACTTTCTGCGGCGGAGCGCTTGTCGGTTTCAGCATCGGTGGCGAAGCCGTCGACGCGCTGCTGCACGGCGCCGTCTCGGCCTCCTTCTGCGTCGAGACATTGGGGCCGGCAGGCCTCGCCGGCGCCACCCCCGAGATTGCCGAGGAACGGCTCGAAGCGCTGAGGCAGCGCGTCGAACTACAGCCGATCTGAGCGAGGACGCTGGCTCCGGCCGGCAAGGAAGCCGGCCTGGGCCGGAAACAAACGACCGACAAGGAGCACGCGGTGCAAAACGAAAAGACGATCATGTTGCAGGAAATTGCGATGCAGCCCGCATTCGTCCGCGACAATATCGACGAGATGCTGACCTTCATGCGCGGCGTCGTGGCCGATCGCGAGCCGGGCACCCTGCTGCATGGCTTCATGATCGGTTGCGGTGACAGCTATTGCGCGGCGCTCGCCGCTCGCATGCACATGATGAAGATGACCGGACGGTTCATCGAACCGGTCGAAGCGCTCGAGTTCTCGCGCTACCTGGTCAATGACCTGCCGCCGTCGAGCTTCGTGTTCGGCATCTCCAATTCGGGCACGGTCTCGCGCACGATCGAGGGTGTCCGGAGTGCGCGTGAGAAGGGGGCCTGGACCTTCGGCGTCACCGTCAGCGCCGACAATACGCTCGCGAAGACGGCCGAGACGCTGATCAAGGTCAACGCCACGCCGAACATCAAGGAACAGCCGGATGGGACGCGCGTCGTCACGCCGGGAACGATCACCTATACGGCGAGCATGCTCGGCCTCTTCATTGCGGCCATCGCCGTCGGGGAGCGGATCGGCAATCTCGACGCTGCGGCCGTCGACAAGCACATCGCCGAGCTGCACGCCCTCGCAGAGGCGATGGCAGTGGCCGACAGCCATGTGAAGACGCTCGCCGAGTCGATTGCCGCGAGCTTCACCCCCGACCGCAAGACGGTCATTCTCGGCGGCGGCCCGAATTACGCCACCGCCTATTTCGGCATGGCCAAGTGGTTCGAGGGACTGACCCGCCCGTGCCACCCGTCCGAACTCGAGGAGTGGGCGCACGAGCAGTATTTCTTCACGGACGAGCAGACCGACACGATCATCATCCTGCCACCGGGCGCCGGCCACAGCCGCGGCCTCGAGCAGGCGCAGGCCGCGCGTGACATGGGCTCCCGCGTCATCATCATCGGCGAAGTCGGTGATGGCGAGGCTGAGGCGGCTTCGGACATCTATTTCGCGATGCCGAAGGTCCCTGAGACCCTGTCGCCGTTCCTCTACAAGCTGCCGTTCGAATACCTTTCCTGCTTCATCGCCGACAAGCAGAACATTGCCTTCCTCGGCTTCGACAACCGGAAGCGCCAGGAAGTCAATTTCCGCCAGATCTTCAATTCGGCGCAGAAGAACGCAGCGGGGGCGGCTGCCTGATGAGCGAGCTGCTCTCCCTCATCCGGGCGGGCGCCAAGCCCGTCATCGGCATGGTGCAGCTTGGCGCTCTGCCCGGCAGCAGCCGCTATCGGGGTGCCGGCATCGCCGACATCCTGGCGCCGGCTGTCGCCGAGGCAGAGGTCCTCGCCTCGAACGGCATCGACGTTCTGATGGTCCAGAATCTCGGTGACGTTCCGACCGACCTTCATGCCACCAAGGCGCAGGTTGCGTGGATGACCCGCGTGACGGCGGAGATCCGCCAGCGCTTCGGCAAGCCGGTCGGGCTCAACCTGCTGGAAAACGATGCCGAGGCCATGTTCGCCGTAGCCTCGGCCGCCGATGCCGATTTCGTCCGCATCAAGATCTTCGTCGGTGCCATGCTGACGCCGTTCGGCGTGGAGAGCGCCCAGGCGCATACGGCGATCCGCGTGCGGACCAGCTGGAATGCCGAGAAGGTCGCGATCTTTGCCGACGTGCATGATCGCACCGGTCGGTCGCTCGTCCCCGGCAATTTCGAGGACGACCTCGACTATGCGGTGCGCCTCGGCACCGCCGATGGGCTCGTCCTGACGGGCAAGACCAGCGCCCAGACCTATGAGTTCATTGCCACTGCGCGGCGGGTTGTCGGTTCCGTGCCGATCCTTGTCGGCGGTGGCGTGACCGAGACGAATCTTGCGGAGGTCAATGCCGTCGCTGACGGCACGATCGTCAGTTCCTCGCTGAAGGGCGGCGGGACGGCGTTCGGTTCCTTCGATCCAGAACGCGTTCGATCCTTCATGGCGGTCGCCAGAGGAGAGACGTCGACCCGCTGACGATACGACAAGAGAGCGAAGCTCCGCGTCACGCAGACCAAGTTCTTTCAGAGGAGCAGGGAAAATGAAGAGACTTCTTTCGAAATTAGGCTTTGCGGCCGCCCTCATCGCGAGCCTCGCGATACCGGGGGCGGCCGAGGCGGCCAAGCTGCGCGTGGCGATGATCACGTCGGAGTCCGGCCTCGGCGATCGTTCGTTCAACGATATGATGAACGAGGGGATGAAGAAGGCCGAGAAGGACTTCGGCATCGAATATGTGGTGATCCAGCCGCGTTCGATCTCGGAATTCCAGTCGACCCTGGCGCGCGCCGCAGGGCAGGGCTTCGACTTCATCGTCGGCTCGTCCTTCGACATGATCAAGCCGATGCAGGCCGTGGCGGCCGCGTTCCCGGACCAGAAGTTCGGCCTCGTCGATGTCGGCCCCGATCCGGTCGCGCCGAACGTCGTGTCGAGCGTCACCAAGGACTGGGAGGGCTCGTTCCTGGTCGGCGTCATCGCCGCCAAGACGACGAAGACCGGCACGATCGGCTTCGTCGGCGGCAAGGACATTCCGATCATCCACCGCTTCTTCGTCGGTTATTACTACGGGGCCAAGATGGCGGACCCCAAGGTGAATGTGCTCGAAAGCTATTCGGGCACCTTCACCGACCCGGCGGCCGGCAAGGAATACACGCTCTCGCTCGTCAACCAGAAGTCGGACATCAACTTCGCGGTTGCGGGCGCGACGAGTGCTGGCGTGATCGATGCGGCCAAGGAAACCAAGACCTTCGCGATCGGCGTCGACTCCAACCAGAACTACCTCGCCCCCGGTTCGGTGCTGACCTCGATGGTCAAGCGCGTCGATACCCAGGCCTATGACATGATCAAGTCGGTCTCCGACGGCAGCTTCAAGGGCGGCACCGTCCTCTATTACGGCTTGAAGGAAGGCGGCGTCGACGCCGCGATGGACCAGTACAACAAGGGTCTCATCGCCGATGACGTCCTGAAGCAGGTCGACGCGCTCAAGCAGAAGGTCATCTCCGGCGAGATCGTCGTGCCGAACTACTTCGACCTCAAGGCAGGCCAGAAGGAAATGGGCACCCCGCCGCTGGCCTCTCCGCCTTCGGTGATCAACAAGGCAGGCTGACCGCTGCAGCGCGAGGCGCGAAAGCGCCTCGCGTCGCTTCCGATCTCTAGCCCGGGTGGTCCGATGGACGGTTCTCATCTTGTCGCTATGCGCGGCATCGTGAAGTATTTCGGGGATTTCGTGGCGATCCACGATGCCTCTGTCGAGATCCGGCCAGGCGAGATCCACGCGCTGGTCGGGGAGAACGGCGCCGGCAAGTCGACGCTCATGAACCTGCTCTACGGCTTGTTGCCGCGGACAGGCGGCGAGATCCTGCTGCGCGGCCGACCCGTTCATTTCAGCAGTCCCGCCGAGGCGATCGCATCCGGCATCGGCATGGTGCACCAGCACTTCAAGCTGGCACCGTCCTTCACGGTCGCCGAGAACATCATCGTGGGCAGCGAACCGGTGAAATCGTTCGCCCGTCTCGATCGCAAGGCGGCTGAAGAGCAGACGGCGGCGCTCAGCAAGCGCTTCGGCCTCGATCTCGATCCGCGCGCTGTGGTGAGCACTCTCCCCGTCGGCCTGCGCCAGAGGGTCGAGATCCTGAAGGCGCTTTATCGGGACGCCGAGGTGCTCATCCTCGACGAGCCGACGGCGGTCCTGACGCCGCAGGAGACCCACGAACTGTTCCGGACGATGCGCGTGCTCGCCGACAGCGGCCGCTCCGTCATCTTCATCACCCATAAGCTGCGCGAGGTGCTCGCCGCCTCCGACCGCATCTCTGTGATGCGCCAGGGTCGCATCGTCACCACGCGCGACAATGACGGTGTCACCGCCGAGCAGATCGCCAGCCTCATGGTCGGGCGCAGCGTGCTGCTGCGCGTCAACAAGGTGGAGTCCAAGCCGGATCCCGAGCCGGCGCTGGTCATCCGGAACCTGACCGTGCGCAGCGATCGCGGCGCCACGGCCGTTGACGGTCTCTCGCTTCAGGTTCGGCCCCGCGAGATCGTCGGGCTCGCCGGCGTGCAGGGAAACGGCCAGGACGAACTCGTCGAAAGCATCGCCGGCCTTCGTCGGCCCATTTCGGGCCACATCGCCATCTGTGGCGTGGAACCTGCAACGGCTGATCCACGCGCCTCTCGCCAGGCGGGGCTCGCTTATATTCCGGCCGATCGCGGCCGGGTCGGACTGTCGCTGCAAAGCACGATCTGGGAAAACATGACGCTCGGCCATCAGAGCGAATTCCGGAGAGGACCGCTCCTACGGGCCGCCGCTGCCCGCCTCAGGACGCGCGAACTCATCCGCAGCTTCGACGTCCGCGGCGCGCGCGAGGACACGCCGGCAGGCGCGCTTTCGGGCGGCAATCAGCAGAAGGTGCAGCTCGCGCGTGAACTGACGCGGTCTGCGCCTCTGATCATAGCGGAACAGCCGTCACAAGGCGTCGACATCGGCGCCATCGAATCCATCCATCGGATGCTCGTCACGATGCGCGACAACGGACGTGCCGTGTTCGTGGTCTCCGCTGATCTCGACGAGATTTTCTCGCTCTGCGACCGCATCCTCGTCATCTATCGCGGCCGGATCGTGGGCGATTTCGATAGCCGCACCGTCGATGTGGAGGAGGTCGGCCGACTGATGGGCGGGATCACGGACGGTCACGACGGCCATCACGCGGATGGAGGAACAGGCCTGCCGAAGGTGGCGGCCGAGATGAGGGTTGGACAGTGACGGACGTTCCACTGCATCGTACCGCGAGCTTCTCCCCGATGCGGTTTCTGCGCCCGCTCGTCGGCCCCGTGAGCGCAGTGGTGGTCGCCTTCCTGATCGGCGGCCTCCTTGTGGCGCTGCTAGGCCAGAATCCCCTCACCGTCTATGGGCTCCTGCTTAGCGGAAGCCTTGTCGGCTGGGCCAATCTGTCGGTCACGCTGCAACTCACGACGCCGCTGATCTTCACCGGGCTCGCCGTAGCGATGGCGTTCCGGGCCGGCATCTGGAATGTCGGTGTCGAGGGCCAGATGTTGATGGGCGCACTCGCAGCCGGCATCGCCGGTTATGCCCTGCCGGTGCCGGCGCCATTCCACGTTCCGCTCTGCATTCTCGCCGCGGCGATCGGTGGTGCCCTCTGGGCGGCCATCCCGGCGCTGCTCCGCGTCTATCTGAACGTCAACGAGCTCGTCATCTGCCTGATGCTCAATCCGACGGCGCTGCTCGTGACCGGTTATGTCGCGACGCATCCCCTGAAGGCGCCGGGGCCGACCAACAAGCTCCCCGACATCCTCGACAGCGCCCGCTTCACGAACTACTCGATCTTCTCCCAGCTCAATACCGGCATCTTCCTCGCCCTGGCTATCTGCGTGGCCTTCGCGATCTTCAACCGGTCGACCGTGCGCGGCTTCGAGTGGAAGCTGATCGGCCTCAACCCGCGCTTCGCGCATTACGGCGGTATCCGGGTGCGGCGCGATGTGCTGACGATCATGATGGCGAGCGGCGCCGTCGGAGGCCTTGCGGGCGCGGAACAGGTGCTCGGAGTCTACGGCGCCTTCTACGACAATTTCTCGCCCGGCTACGGCTTCGACGGCATCGCGGTGGCGATGCTCGCCGGAAATCATCCGCTCGGCGTGATCGTGGCCGCCTTCCTGTTCGGGGCGCTCAACAGCGGCAGCTCGGTCCTGCAGATGGAGCTCGGCATCAGCAAATATCTGGTGCAGGTCCTGCAGTTCATCGTTGTCCTGATCCTCGCGGCGAAATTCTCCTTCGCCTTCCTGAAGCGCCGCTCGCCCGACGACCGCGTTCCGCCGGCAAGTCCAGTGCCCCAATCCGGCCAGTCCCACGTCACCGAAACCTGAGAGGAGGCTCGCATGCTGTCCGACATCGCCTATTCGGCCATCCGCATCTCGACGCCGCTGATCTTCGCGGCGCTCGGCGGCCTCTATACCTTCCAGGCGGGGATGCTCAACATCGCCCTCGACGGCTTCATGATCATCGCCGCCTTCGCCGCGATCGCGACGGCGTTCGCGACCGGCAGCCTCACGGCCGGCGTGATCGCGGGCGTCCTCGCGTCCATGTTGCTCGCGGCATTCCTTGCGCTGTTCAACCTCCGTTTCCGCGCGCATATCTTCATCGCCGGTATCGCGGTCACCTTCCTCGCCTATGGATTGACGGCGCTTCTCCTCAAGAGCGTGCTGGGGCAGGACGGCGTCTTTGCTTCCGACCAGATCCCGACCTTTCCGGCGATCCAGATTCCCTTCGTGCGCGACATTCCCATCGTTGGTCCGCTCGTCAGCGGACACACGCTCCTGGTCTATGTCGCCTATCTCTCGATCCCGGTCGTCGCATGGACGCTTTATCGGACGCGTTGGGGCCTGCGTGTCCGGATCGTCGGCGAGGCCGAGGATGCGGCGCTCGCGGCGGGCATCCGCGTCGACTGGATCAAGTTCCAGACGATGCTCATCAGCGGCCTCTTCTGCGGGTTCGCCGGTGCCTATCTCTCGCTCGGCTATGTCTCGCTGTTCGCCAAGCAGATGACCAACGAGCGCGGCCTGATCGCGCTCGCCGCGATTTTCTTCGCCAAGGGACGGCCGGTACGAACGGCCGCGGTCGCCCTGCTGTTCGGTCTTGCCACGGCGCTCTCGGTGCGCCTGCCGCAGGTGACGGGCGCGGCGCCGCAGCTCCTCCAGTTGATCCCCTATCTCGTGACGATCCTCGCCATGGTGATCGTCGGGATCCGCACCACCCGCGACAACGCCCATAATGGCGGCTGGCGCTTCGACCAATAGCGCCGGCGCATCCACGCGGCTGATCGAGGACAGAATGGCAATTTCACTCGAACGAGACTTTGTCGGTTATGGCGCGAACCCGCCCGATCCGCGCTGGCCCGGCCGGGCGCGGCTCGCGATCAATTTCGTGCTCAACTACGAGGAAGGCTCGGAATACAGCATCGGCGATCGCGACGGGATGACAGATAGTGGCCTCGTCGAATTGCCATCGCCGGTTCCACGCGGAGAGCGCGATCTTGCCGCCGAATCGATGTTCGAATATGGCAGCCGCGTCGGCTTCTGGCGGCTGATGCGCATCTTCGCCGAGCGCGAGATGCCGATGACGGTCTATGCCTGTGCGCTGGCGCTCGAGCGCAACCTCGATGCGGCCGCGGCCATTCGCGCTGCGGGACACGACATCTGCTGCCATGGCTGGCGCTGGATCGAGCATTTCCGCCTCGACGAGGCCGAGGAACGCCGACACATCCGCCTCGCCATCGAGAGCCTCGAACGCACCATGGGCGAGCGCCCGTTCGGCTGGTATTGCCGCTATGGCGCCAGCGTGAACACGCGCAGGTTGCTGATGGAGGAAGGCGGCTTCCTCTATGACAGCGACAGCTACAATGACGAGCTGCCCTATTATGTGCTCGCCGGGGGCCGGCCGCAGCTCGTCGTTCCCTACACCCTCACCAACAATGACGTGAAATGGGGGACCGCGAATTTCGGGACGGGCGCCGACTTCTTCACCTATCTGAAGGAGAGCTTCGACGTCCTCTATCAGGAGGGCGCCACGGCCCCGAAGATGATGAATATCGGCATGCATATGCGCCTGCTCGGCCATCCCGGCCGCGCGTCCGGGCTGATGCGGTTCCTCGACTACATCGCCGAGAAAGACGATGTCTGGGTGTGCCGGCGCATCGAGATCGCCCGGCACTGGCTTCAGACCCACCCCTATCGGGAATCGTGACATGCCGCGGATCACACTTCAGCCCATCAGCGCCGAGGCCTTTGCTCCGTTCGGCCAGTTGCTCCCGGCCGCCGCCATCGGCGCGCCGCGGCCGACCTTGATCGAGGAACTGATCAATTCGAGGCCAAACGCCAGAGCTCGCCTCAACCGGTCGGCTTTTGCGCCGACACCGCTGCCTCTCACGGCCCTTCGCGTCGAGCGGCATCTCTATTCGGCGCAGGCCTTCATCCCCTGCGGTGCCTTGCGGTATTTGGTGCTCGTGGTGCCGCCGCGCGCGTCCGATGGCATGCCGGATGCCGCCCGGGCGCTGGCCTTTGCCGTGCCTGGCACGATGGGCATCAATTACGCACCCGGCGTCTGGCATCACCCAATGACGGCGCTCGACGGCCCGGCAGAGTTCGTAACGCTCACATTCGTCGATGGCACCGACGGCGACGAGGAATTCGTGACGCTCGACGAGGCGGTCGTCATCGACGAATGAGCGGCACGAGGCGGCGGACCGCCGCCAGAAGATTGCAGCGGGCGAAGCCCGCGCGACCGGAGGAATGACGATGAATGTCGCAGGCCCCTTGCGGCTCGCACCCTTTGCGGGGCGGCCGCATCCCGATAATCCCGGTACTGCGTTCTCGCTCGATCCGGTCGAGGCCGTGCGCGTCAACCTGTCCGCCTCCGAGCGGCGGGTCGCCTCGCTTGGCGGGCGGCGGACGGTCAAGAAGGACTGGCAGGCCGCCTGGCTGGTGCGGGCGATCGAGTGCATCGACCTGACGACGCTCGCCGGCGACGACACTGAGGGCCGCGTGCAGCGGCTCGCCGCCAAGGCCATGCGGCCTTTGCGCCCGGATATCCAGGCGGCCCTCGGTCTGTCCGGACGCCGCGTCACGACGGGCGCGGTCTGCGTCTATCATCGTTTCGTTCGTGCCTCCGTTGAGGCCCTCGAAGGATCGGGCATTCCCGTCGCCGCGGTATCGACGGGGTTTCCGGCAGGTCTTTCGCCGCTTTCGACGCGCCTTGCCGAGATCGAGGCCTCGGTTGCCGACGGCGCCCGGGAGATCGACATCGTCATCACCCGCGAACATGTCCTGCGCGGCGATTGGCAGGCGCTCTATGACGAAATCCGCGCCTGCAAGGCTGCCTGCGGACCCGCTCACATGAAGACGATCCTCGGGACGGGCGATTTGCAGACGCTGCGCAATGTGGCGCGCGCTTCGTGGGTCGCCATGATGGCGGGCTCGGACTTCATCAAGACCTCGACGGGCAAGGAAGCGGTGAACGCGACGCTGCCGGTGACGCTCACCATGCTGCGGGCGATCCGCGACTATCGCGCGCTCACCGGCCATCTGGTCGGCTACAAGCCGGCCGGCGGCATCTCCACCGCCAAGGACGCGCTCACCTATCTCGCTCTCGTCAAGGAAGAGCTCGGCGGCGACTGGCTGCAGCCCAATCTCTTCCGCTTTGGCGCCTCATCGCTGCTGGCCGATATCGAGCGCCAGCTCGAGCACCATGTCACGGGCGGTTATGCGGCCTTCAGCCATCACGGCATGGCCTGAGGGGACGGAACGATGTCGATTGCAGAGATTCTCGAGACGATGGAATACGGTCCCGCCCCCGAAAGCGACAAGGAAGCCCGCGCCTGGATCCGATCGCTCGGTGGCGAGACGAAGCTGTTCATCGGCGGCAGCTTCAGGAAGGCGAAATCCGGCGAGAGCTTCCCGACAACGTCTCCCGCGACCGGCGAGGTGCTTGTTCGCGTCGCAGCGGCCGGCGGCAGCGACGTGGATGCCGCGGTGAAGGCCGCGGCGAAGGCTCAGCCGGCATGGGCGAAGCTCTCGGGCCACGCGCGCGCCCGCTATCTCTATGCGCTCGCCCGTCTCATCCAGCGGCACAGCCGTCTGTTCGCAGTCTTGGAGACGCTCGACAACGGCAAGCCGATCCGCGAGACCCGCGACATCGACATTCCCCTAGTTGCGCGCCATTTCTACCATCATGCGGGCTGGGCGCAGCTCATGGAGAGCGAGCTTGCGGATCGCACCGCCCTCGGCGTTTGCGGTCAGATCATCCCGTGGAATTTCCCGCTGCTGATGCTTGCCTGGAAGGTCGCACCGGCGATCGCACTCGGCAATACCGTTGTGCTGAAGCCGGCCGAATACACGTCGCTGACCGCACTGCTCTTCGCCGAGATGTGCCAGAAGGCCGGGCTTCCGCCGGGCGTGGTCAATATCGTGACGGGGGACGGGCGCACCGGCGAGGCGATCGTCGAACATCCCGGCATCGCGAAGATCGCCTTCACCGGCTCCACCGAGGTTGGCCGACTGATCCGAGCGGCAACTGCCGGATCCGGCAAGAGCCTCACGCTCGAACTCGGCGGCAAATCTCCCTTCATCGTCTTTGACGATGCTGATTGCGACGCTGCCGTCGAGGGTGTCGTCGACGCCATCTGGTTCAACCAGGGCCAGGTCTGCTGCGCCGGATCGCGCCTCCTCGTGCAGGAAAGCGTCCATGATCGCTTTGTCGGCAAGCTCAAGGCCCGCATGGAGACGCTGAGGGTCGGCGATCCCCTCGACAAGGCGATCGACATCGGTGCGATCGTGCACCCTGTCCAGCTTGAACGTATCAAGCAACTGGTCGCGACCGGCGTCGAAGAGGGCGCCGAATTGCATCAGCCCGGCAATTTGTTGCCGGAAGGGGGCTGCTTCTATCCGCCGACGCTGCTGCTCGGCGTGCAGCCGTCCGCCACGGTGTCGAGGGTCGAGATCTTCGGGCCGGTCGCCACCGTGATGACCTTCCGCACCCCGGCCGAGGCCGTCGAACTCGCCAACAACACCGAATTCGGCCTCGCTGCCTCGGTGTGGAGCGAGACCTTGTCGCTCGCCACCGACATTGCGGCCAAGCTCCGCTGCGGCGTTGTCTGGGTCAACGGCACCAACATGTTCGACGCTGCTGTCGGTTTCGGCGGCTACAAGGAATCCGGCTTTGGCCGCGAGGGCGGCCGCGAAGGCCTTTCGGCCTATACGCGTCCGAAATGGCAGACCAGGGCGCGCGCGGAAGCGCTGGCACCGGTTCTTCCACCCGTGTCCGACTTCCCGGCTGGGGGAGGGCTGGACCGGACTGCCAAGCTTTATGTCGGCGGCAAGCAGACGCGGCCCGACGGTGGCTATTCACGCCCGGTGGTCTCGCCCGCCGGTGCGTTTCTGGGCGAGGTCGGCGAAGGCAACCGAAAGGACATCCGCAACGCGGTCGAGGCCGCGCGCAAGGCAAGCGGCTGGGCTTCGGCTTCGGAACATGCCCGGGCGCAGATCCTCTATTTTATCGCCGAGAATCTCGAGGCCAGGGCAGGGGAGTTTGCCGATCGCCTCGCGGCGATGACCGGGCGTCGTCGGCAGGAGGGTCTGCGGGAGGTTGCGGCGAGCGTGTCGCGGCTGTTCGCCTATGGCGCCTGGGCCGACAAGTTCGATGGCGCCGTTCATCGTCCGCCGATGCGCGGGGTGGCGCTCGCCATGAACGAGCCGGTCGGCATCCTCGGCATCGCACCGCCCGAGGAACGGGGCCTGCTCGGGCTCATTTCGACATTGGCGCCCGCCATCGCGATGGGCAACCGCGTCGTCATCCTGCCATCGGCGTCCGAAGTGCTCGCCGCGACCGATTTCTACCAGGTTCTGGATACGTCGGACGTCCCGGCCGGTGTCGTCAACATCGTGACGGGCATGCGTGCCCCGCTCGCGCGGGAACTCGCGGCGCATGCCGAGGTGGATGGCCTCTGGTGGTTCGGCGACGCAGCGACCGCGCGCACCATTGAGGCGGCCTCCGCATCGAACCTGAAGCAGGTGTGGGCTGAGACGCTGCAACGCGACTGGTATTCGTCTCTAGAGGGCGAAGGCCGGGAATTCCTCACGCGAGCAACCCAGGTGAAGAACATCTGGCTGCCCTATGGCGAGTGACGGGCGCGGACAAACCGCCGAAGCGAATGGCGCGCGATCATCGACGCAAACCTCGTCGACATAGGCATCCGGTTACCGTTATGTTGTATGATGCAACTATCCGGTGGTTCTGCTGATGCCATTGTCGCAAACGGTTGACTCGATCCGGGTTTCTTCCCGTCAGCTTGTGCGCGCGTTGGGGTTCACCGGAAATGCGTTCGCGGGTACCGACCTGTCGCCTTCGGCGGTCCATGCGCTTATCGAGATTGAGCGGGGCGGAGTGACGGCGCGCGATCTCGGCGCGTTGCTGCATCTCGAAAAGTCGAGCGTGAGCCGGATGCTTCGAAAGCTCATAGCATCCGGGGATGTGGTGGAAGAAACGGGCGAGGACGACGGCCGCGTGAAGCTGTTGTCTCTGACACCCGCCGGCAAAGACCGGGTGGCCAGGGTTCATGGTTTCGCACGCGCGCAGGTCATGGGAGCGCTCGCGAAGCTGACCGCTGATCAAGGTCAGACGGTATTGGACGGGCTGCGTCTCTACGCCAAGGCTTTGGCGGGGCCGCCGACGGCTTTGGCGGTCGAGCTCAGGGCAGGATACCGGCCTGGTCTCATCGCACGCATCACCGAAATGCATTCGGTTTATTACGCGCGAACATCTGGCTTCGGGCTGGCATTCGAGTCGGTGGTCGCCAGCGGACTGGCCGAGTTTGCAGGTCGACTGGGCAAACCCCAGAACGAGATCTGGGCGGCAATGAGCGGCGGCGATATCGCCGGATCCATCGCAATCGACGGAGAAGATCTCGGCTCAAGCATCGCACATCTTCGGTGGTTCATCGTCGATGATGCAATGCGCGGCAGCGGGGCCGGCAAGAAGCTGCTGGATGCAGCATTGGCCTTCGTCGATCATCAGGGCTTCGCGGAGACGCATCTGTGGACGTTCTCCGGGCTGCATGCGGCACGGCATCTTTATGAAACGCGAGGTTTCAAACTGGCCGAAGAACGCCCCGGCTCGCAATGGGGCAGTGAAGTCCTCGAACAACGATTTGCAAGAGCCTTGCCCTAGCGGCGGGAGCCGAGACCGGCGTTCCTGCTAGGCCGGTGAGGGACTGCAGACGGTCGAATTTCACTACAATGAAATTGCGCGGCGGCGCGACAATTGCTTACACGGACGTGAGAGCATCGGATAAAGCAATGGACCGAAAGGGCGCCATCGTAACCGGCGCGCGTTTCGGGATGGCAGAACTTCTGACAATATGGCCAGACAAGATGTTGGCCGACTTTGCGGCAAGAACGGTCACAATAACGCGTCTTCAGGATAGGCCATATTCAGATTATTTAGCATGCTTTGTGTGTGCGAACGTTAGTAGTGAAAGTGTAGTTCATTCATGAATGATGATGGGGCATAAACAACGGGTGAAGGCCAGCTTAATTGGTTCTGGCGTAATAACCATCTTGCTCGGCTTGGCCTGGAGCGCAGCCTTCATTCAGTTTGATCGACTCATCTTGACGGCACTGCATGGCGTCTTGATTGCTTTTGGAATTACTTTGGTCTGGCTTGCCTATCAGGAACGACTGACGGCGGCGACATTGCTCGCCGGGCATTTTTTGCCCGTGTTCATCGCCGTTTCCTGTCTCTTCGACAATGTGCCGGATGGCGTACACCGCGCCACGCAGATGCATTTTCTCCCGGTTGCCCTCGGCGGCTACTTCGTTTTTCGGCGAGGTGGCATTTACATGAAATATGTCATGCCGGCAGTTTGCCTGATTGGCTTTGCCGTGTTTCCAATACCTCGATCGGCTTTCACGACCCGGCATTGGTTATTCCTGCCGGCGCCGCAGAGATCGGCGTCTGGACCAATACGCTGACTGCGATGGCCGAATTGGTCTTCATCGTTGTCATCATGAACGCCGACCTTTCGGTGCGCCGCATGATGGATATCGAAATGCGCAAGGCCATTGCGCATGGAGATTTCCGGCTTCACTACCAGCCTCAGATCAACGAGATCGGAACGGTGGTTGGTGCTGAAGCTCTGATCCGCTGGCGGCACGCCAAGATGGGCGATGTTCCTCCCGTCAAATTCATCCCGCTTGCCGAGGAAACGGGTCTCATCGTCCCGATCGGCAACTGGGTTCTGCGGGCCGCTTGCGCCCAACTAGCGCAGTGGAATGCCCAGCCGGAAACGCAGCATCTCACCATGGCGGTCAATGTCAGCGCCTCAAAGTTCCGCCAGCCTGATTTCGTCCAGAGTGTCTCCGAAATCGTTCGCCTCAGCGGCGTCATGCCTTCGAAACTCAAACTGGAACTCACGGAAAGCATGTTCGTCGACAATGTCGAAGCGACGGTCGCCAAGATGAACGCATTGAAGGCGATGGGTATTGTCTGGTCGCTCGACGACTTTGGCACAGGCTATTCGTCCTTGAGCGTTCTTAGCAGCTTTCCGCACGGCCAGATCAAGATCGACCAGTCCTTCGTCCGCGGCCTCCTCACCAGCGCGTCGAACATGGTCGTCACCGAAGCCATCATCAAACTCGCCGGCAAGCTGAACCTGCAGGTGATCGCCGAAGGCGTTGAAACGGCCGAGCAGCTCGATCGCCTCCGCGAGGCCGGCTGCCTGAACTATCAGGGCTATCTCTTCAGCCCGCCGCTCGACATTGACGCATTCGGCAAGTTCCTGTCGCAGGAGCCTTCCAGTATCGAGCCTGTTTCTCGGCACCTGCCGGAGTCGCCGGCCCCGGATCTCGTCCGTGCTGCGACGGCACGCCCTTCGCCGTTGTGAAGCCGCCCGTCGAGTGAGGGCCTCCTCACGAGCCGCCGACCTTGCGTCGCGCTCCTCTATGACGCGCTGAAACGACACGATGAGAACCGCGCTGATGATTGCGCTCGTCGGCTCGGCGACCGATCCGGTGGCCGGCACGATCCGAGACTCCGCGCCGCTCGCTTCGGCGGTGAGTCCAGCGCCGGTGGGACAATCGTCATGTCGGGAGTGGCGGCTGTGACCACCGTGCCGTTGACGATGACGAGATCGAAGATGTCGCTCATGACGAGGCCTTGGCGCTCACGACGAGGTCGGTCTCCGGATCGATCAAATGCGCCTTGTCCATATCGGGATAGAGCGGGAACTTCTGGCCTGGCAGAGCCTTGACGTCGGGATCGAACTGCGTACTGGCCTCGGTGCCGGCGATCTTGAAATAGACCAGCGTTTCCTGGCCCAGAGGTTCCAGAACTTCGATCTCGGCGGTGATGGCGCCGGTGGCTTTTCCGGCCACATGCAGATGTTCGGGGCGGATGCCGAAAATCATGCGGCGGCCGACATAGGGGGCGTAGATCGCGGCTCGCGAAGGAGGCACGGTCAGCTTGTCGCCATTGGTCAGGGCCAGCGTGGTGACGTCACGAGATTTGGCGACGTCCACCTCGAAGAAGTTCATGGCCGGCGAGCCGATGAAGCCGGCGACGAACTTGGTGGCCGGGTGGTGATAGAGCTCCTGCGGCGGACCGAACTGCTCGATACGGCCCTTGTTCATCACCACGACGATGTCGGCCAGGGTCATGGCCTCGATCTGGTCATGGGTGACGTAGATGGAGGTCGTCGGATTGGCCTGATGGATACGCTTGATCTCGGTGCGCATCTGAACGCGCAGCTTGGCATCGAGATTGGAGAGGGGTTCGTCAAACAGGAAGACGGACGGGTCACGCACCATGGCCCGACCCATGGCCACGCGCTGACGCTGGCCGCCGGACAGGGCGCGTGGCTTGCGATCGAGCAGGGCTTCGATCTGCAGCATCTTGGCGGCCTTTGCCACGCGGCTATCGATCTCGGCCTTGGGCAGCTTCCGCTGCTTGAGGCCGAAAGCGATGTTGCTGCGCACCGTCATGTGCGGATAGAGCGCATAGTTCTGGAACACCATGGCAATATCCCGCTCGCCCGGCGCCAAGTCGTTGACCACGCGGTCCCCGATGTGGAGGACGCCCCCGGTCATGTCCTCCAGGCCGGCTATCATACGCAGGGTCGTCGACTTGCCGCAGCCCGAGGGGCCCACGAGGACGACAAAGGCCTTGTCCGGGATCTCCAGATCGATGGCATGCACCGCGTGGAAACTTTCGTAGGCCTTGTCGAGCTTGGAGAGGGTTACTTTTGCCATGGTTGTTTCCTGCGGGCCTATCGGTCTCAGTCGCGCACAAGAAGCCGATCGGGCGTGAGCCAGAAGGGCGGCAGGCACAGCGGGGTGGAAGAGATCGGAAGGATGGATGGCTTGAGCTCGCAGCCTATGACCTCCGCCATGAACTTGCGACGGGCCTCGATGCGCAACCAGACCGCGGGATAAAGGCGGGCGAGGTCTGCGCGGAGGCCTTCGTCGGCGAAGGAAACGGCGTCCTCGTTGTTGAGCGCCCAGCCGGCCGGCATCGGGGTCGGAATGATATCGACCTGGAAGGGCATGCCGGAGCGGATTTTCTCGGTCGAGCCTGGACGGATCGGTGAATGCATCCACTCGTCATGGCCGACGAGATGCCCCGGATTGAGCGCAGGCTTGAGATTGCCCTTGGCCAACGTCTCGACGACCGTATCGTGGATCGCGCCGCCGGTGACGCCGATATCGACGGTGTCGTACCAGGACAGGAGGCCTGCGAAATAGGCCTTGGCAATGTCGAGGAAGGTGTCGTCGCCCGTGGACAGCAGGCCAGCGCGGGAGGAGAGGCCGCCCCAATAGCTGACGGCGGTAGTGACGCCGTCACCCTCCTTGAGGACGCGGCCGCGCGGGCTGCGCAGGCCGACGACATTGCCGCCCTTTTCAGCCGAGGCGAACATGACGTGAGCGCTGAGCTCTTCGCCGGCATAGCCCATGCGGGAGGCAGCGAGGAATTCGTCGTCGCCCACAGCGACATGCGAGACGATGCGCCAGACGGCGGCGGAAGCGCGGGCCGCGCCCCATTCGCCGGCGGCGATCTGATGCACGTCGACCACGGCGCGCAGGCCGTTCTCGGGATGCATCAGGACATGGGTAACGTCGGTCAAGGCTGCGCGATCGGACAGGATCTTGCGGAGCGTATCGACGACGAAGGCCGAAGCCTGGAAGGTTGGAAGGGCGCCGGTGAACTCTTCGGCGCCCAGATATTTCCAGCCGACGAGGCCAACGCTATTGCTCGGGCCGATACCGGCCTCGCGCAGCACGGCTTCGAGATTCGGCTTTTCGCCGCGCGGTTGGCCCATCAGGCTGAGCGTCTGGCAAAGCAGCACGTCGAGGCCGGGCAGGCGGGCCAGTGGCGCATAGTCCTTGCTTTCATTGCCCACGACCAGAATGCGGCGATCATTCGGACCGAGCAGGAGCAGCGCTTCCTCGAAGCGTGGCTCGAAGGCAGTAAGGAACGCGATATTGGCGAGATGTTCGCGGTCGGCATAGACCACGACCCAGTCGGCCCCCGCGCGCTGATAGGTGGCGCGAGCACGAGCCTCATAGATGCCGACCGGTATTTCGGGCGCCGCGACGGGCAGGCCAAAATCGGGAATGGTTACGGACTTGAGCGAGATCGCCATGTGTCGTCGTCCTCTACGAGACGGTGGTGAAAAGGTTGGGCCCGGGCGTCCAGGTCGCGTCTGGATCCACCGGATAGGCTGGGCGCGGAATGCGGCTCCAGCTGAGGCGGGTAACATCGAGGTTGGACGAACCATCGCTCCGCAACAGGATGTGCCGCGCCTGGACATCCTCCAGTTGTGGATGGAGATAGCCGAGCTTGACCACGTAGATGCGGTGATCGGTCGGGTGGATGCCGGCCATCGTGAAGTGCGCGGGCGTCGTGATGCCGATACCGGTATCGTGGAAGGTCGCGATGACGTGGCCCATGCGGACCCGAACCCAGGCGCCGCCCGACCGCAGATAGGGCTGGAAACCCTCGGGTTTCAGCTCGTCGGCAAAGCCCTCGACGATGGCCTCGACTTCGACGCTGGTCCGGGGGGCGGATTCGTGTTCCGCACCGAGGCGCAGGGTGATGGTCGCGCCGATGCCGGCCGCCATGCACTGCTTGACGATACCCGGGGCCGTGATGCCGGCAACCACCACGTCTTCGAGTTCGGGGCGCGCCAGCACCTCCTGCAGGACGGTGGTCAGATCGCCGGGAGCGCCGGCGGTCGTGTTGTCCCCCGAATCCGAGATGAAGAGCGGGCGCTCGGTGCTGGCGGCGGCTCGGGCCAGACCCTCGGCGACCTCGGCATGTTCCATGCGCAACTGGAAGTCCTTGCGGGCAGCCCAGATCTTGTTGGCGATTTCGGTGGCGACTTCCACCGCCTGTTCGAGCGACTGCCTGGATTGGGCAATTGCGGTCATGCCGATCCAGGGACGATCGTTCCAGGCGAAGCCGACCAGGACATTGGCTTCCACCATGCCGGGGCGGGCATCATAATCGGGCAGCATGCCGAAGAGCTCGCGCGCCGGAGAATGGGCTGTGACGGCCTGTTCGCCGGGCATGAGGACGGGCAGGCGGATCGCCGCGATGTGCTGGCGCTGGCCGGTGCGGATCACCTGAGCCTGCTCGGCCAGGCCCGCTTCCATAATTCTGTGCTCAACAATGTCGGCTGGCTCGCCTTCTACCTTCTGGTGCCAAGCACGCTCGGCCTGTGCCTGGCGCTGCTCGTCGATGGCAAGCTGAAGGGGGAGGGGCTGATCAAGGTCCTGATCTTCCTGCCCTATATCATCACGCCCGTGGCCGTCGCCGCGGTCTGGCGCTGGATGTATGTGCCGAGCGGCGGCCTGTTCAATGCTGTGCTTATGACCATTGGCCTCGGCGATTGGACCCGCAACTGGCTGGGCGATCCGTCCATCGTGAATTTCTCGGTGAAGCTGGCTGCCCTCTGGTGCGCTTCAGGTTTTTCCTTCCTCGTCTTCTTCTCGGGTCTGCGCAGCATTCCCTACGAGTATATCGAGGCTGCCCGCATCGACGGTGCATCGCCATGGACCATCTTCTGGCAGATCATCTTGCCGCAGCTCTGGCCGTCTACCGTGCTCGTGCTCGGCCTGTTCGGCATCGACGCGATGCGCATCTTCGATATCGTCTGGTCCACCACGATGGGAGGTCCGGCGCGCGCATCCGAAGTGCTCGCAACCCAGCTCTATGACGTGGGTTTCACCACGTTCCAGATGGGAATGGCCAGTGCCATCGGCGTCTCGCAGCTGATCCTCGCTGCCTGCCTGATCCTGCCTTACATCGTTTATATCACCGGCCGTGTCGAGGAGCATGCCGAATGAGCGTAGCCGTCCGTTCGCCCATTCGGCCGCTCCGCGTGCTCCGCTATGCGACGGTGATTGCCGTCTGCTTCGTGATGATGGTGCCGATCCTCGTCGCCATATCGAGTGCGTTCAAGTCTCCGCAGGAGATCAACGACGTCCTGGCGCTGCCGACGCGCCCGGCCTTCGACAATTTCGTCATCGGCTGGAACCAGATGAGCGGGGCTGTGCTGAACAGCCTGATGATCACCATTCCGTCGGTGATCCTGTCTGTCTTCATCGGCTGCCTGGCGGCCTATCCGCTGTCCATGATGCCGGTCAGGACCAGCCGCTGGATCTACTTCTTCCTACTCTCGGGCATGTTCGTTCCCTTCCAGATCGTGCAGATTCCGGTCTTCTACCTGGCGCGCTTCCTGGGGGTCTACAATACGATTCCGGGTCTGTGGCTGGTGCATGTCGCCTTTGGCGTGCCCGTCTGCACCTTCTTCATGCGCAATTTCTTCGCGACCATTCCACGCTCGATGCACGAGGCGGCCCAGATCGACGGCTGTTCGACGGCAGGCTACTTCTTCAAGATCCTGCTGCCGGCCCCTTTTTCCGGCATTGCCGCCCTCGCCATCGTGCAGAGCCGCTCGGTGTGGAACGACCTGCTGTTCGCGATGACGCTGACCAATAGCGATCGGACCATGCCGGTCACGGCCAAGCTCAACGGCTTCGTCGGTGCCGTTCAGGTGCAATATGGTCCACTCATGGCCTCCGCTATCATCTCGGTCATTCCGATGCTGTTCGCCTTCCTGCTCTTCCAGAAGGCGTTCGTTCGCGGGCTGCTGGGCGGCAGCTCCAAATAGCATTCTCGGGCGGCGCCGATCATTTTCGGCGCCGCCAGCGTCTTTGATCGCCGCCGGTTTGCCGCGATCGCGGTTGTGCTCAATGGCTTGAGGCCTCCGTCGTGTCGGGGCACAGATGTCCGGAACCCCGTTACCCGGGGCCTGGCACAAGCAAGATCCCAAAGAAGGAGAATTCAACAGTGCCTATTCAGATCGGCCTGCAGCTCTATTCGGTTCGCAATGCCCTGACCGCGGATCCCTGGGGTACGCTGGAGGAGATCGCCAAGATCGGATTCACCCGCCTCGAGGCGGCCAATCACAAGGCTCGGACCGATCCCGGCGTGGGCTTTGGCGTCGAGGCCGCGGAACTGCGGCGCCGGCTGGATGATCTCGGTCTCACTATGATCGGTTGCCATATCAACCCGCTGGACCTTGCCATACTGCCGCGGGCGCTCGACTATCAAGCCGAGCTCGGCAATGACCAGTTTGGCTGCGATATCGAGTTTTTCCCGCCCGGCAACCTGGATTTCGTCCTCCGCCGCTGCGACACGTTCAACCAGGTGGGCCAGCTCGCGGGCGAGCGCGGCATGCGCTTCTATTATCACAACCACTTCCAGGAGTTTCAGCGCATCGACGGGGATTATGTCTACAGCCACATCATCAGGAATACCGATCCGGACCTCGTGTTCTTCGAGCTCGACACCTACTGGATGTATCGTGCGGGGCAAGATCCCGTCGATTGGATGAGCCAGCTTTCGGACAGGATCGTGCTGCTGCACCAGAAGGACTTTCCCGATGATGCCCCGCAGCCTCTGAACCTCTATGATGGCATCTTCTCGCCGACCGAGAAGATCGACATGCAGGCCTTCGATCAGCGCAAGAACCGGGCATGCTTCACCGAGATCGGGACGGGCATTCTGCCCATCCAGCAGATCATCGACGCCGCGGCCGGCTTGCCGAGCTTGCGCTATCTGGTGCTCGAGCAGGACCACACCCAACTGCCGGAGCTGGAATCGATCCGCGTCAGCCTGGAAGCCTTCACGTCCAATTTCAGCAATATCAGCCTGTAGCGCGCGGATGTCGCCGGTCTCGTAGCTGGTTGGGTGGCGGGCAGCGGCGCGCCGCGAGGCGGGCCCGCATGCGGCGAAGCCGTCAGGCGGGTTGCTGCATCGCCTGCCAGGCGCGGAACTCGGCCTCGGCCTCGGCCGACAAGGGGTAGTACTTGCGTAAGTCCCCGCCCTCGGAGAGTTTTGCGCGCGAGAAGTCTTCCCATTCGGCGTGCTTGCTGGCGCGTTCGAGCAGGGCCTCGGCCATGCCGATTGGTACCACGACCGCGCCGTCATCATCAGCGACGATGATGTCGCCGGGCATGACCAGCACGCCGCCGCAGGCGACCGGCACGTTGACCGCGAAGGGGACGATGCCGGTCTGGATGTGGAAATTGGGCGTCGTACCACGCACCCAATAGCCGAGGTCGAGCTCCATCGCCTTGCGGCTATCGCGAATGCAGCCGTCGATGACAACGCCCGCGCCGCCGCGCCCGGCGAGATAGGTCAGCATCATCTCGCCGAAAATGCCGCTTGCCATGTCGGCCCGCGCATCGACCACGACCACGTCGCCCCGCTCGACCTGGTAGAGCACGTGGCGATGCAGCTGCTTTTCCGGATCTTCATATTCGCTGGCATTGTGCAGGTCCTCGCGCTTCGGCATGAACTGCAGCGTCAGCGCCGGACCCGCGATGGAGCGTCCGCGCTGCTGTGCCACCGGACCGCGGATATGCGGGTCGCGGATGCCCATATGGCTGAGCTCGCCGGCGGCCGTGGCGCTGCCGACCTCGGCGAGAGCCATCGTGAGCGCGACCGGCGGACGGTTGATCGTGGGGAATTGCATGTCGGGGTCCTGAGAGTGGCGGCATTGCGCGGCCGCGGAAGTTGTCGGGCTGATGCAGGGAGCATGCAGCAGGCTCGCGAAAGGCGATGGAAAGCGGCGCTCACTGGCCCGCATACCATCCGAGTGACAGGATCTCGGCGCTGATCTCCTCCGCCGTGGCGATGACGTGGCGGCGGATGCTGTCCGCCTCCGCCGCCGTCTTGCCGGCGAGATAGGCCGAACTCACCGCGGCGACGACATGCTGGCGGCTGTCGAAGATCGGGGCGCCGTAGGAATGCACATTGATGCTGAATTCGCCGCCGTCATACGACCAACCCTGCCGGCGCACGGTTTCCAGTTCCTCCAGAAGACTTTGCCGATCGGTGAGGGTGCGGTCAGTGAAGGCCGTGCGCGGCTGGTCCAGCACCTCGTCGCGTTCCGGCGCGGGCAGGCTGCTGAAGAGGATCTTGCTCGCGGCGCCGGCATAGAGCGGCAGGTGCTGGCCCGCCTTGGCGGTCAACGCATATTCGCGCGTCCCCTGCGCCGTGGCGAGCACCAGCGTCGTGCCGTGATCGACGGCCGAGATGCGGCAGCTTTCGCCGCTTAAGCGGCAGAGCTTTTCAAGATGCGGCGTCGCGAGCGCCACGAGGTCGAACCCGGTGGTGTCGACCGCGATCGCCGCCGCGAACTGCAGCAGGCGCGGGCCAAGGCGATAGCCGCCATTGGCGAGCTTCGTCACCATGTCGTGCGCCGCAAGCGAATTGAGCAGCCGGTAAACGGTCGAGCGCGGTACGCCGACCATGTCGACGAGCTCGCGCATGGTCGTGCCCATCGGCCGCTGCTCCAGAATCGCCAGCACATCCATCATCCGATCGATGGCGGGAATGCGGTGCGGATGGCCGTCATCCTCGTCTGGCTTGGCTGCGCTCATCTGCCATTGACTCCCTTGCACCGCATTCTTACAATCAAAATATGAACTCGTAAAGTTTCATATTTGGAATTCTTGCAATCGTCGAGACAGGGAGAGGGCCGGGAATGGGTGCCGAGGAGCGTTTGAAAGCCGCCGGGATCGTGCTGGCGCCAAAGGGCGATCCGAAGCCGGCTGTCGCTACCTGCGTCGAGGATGATGGCCTGCTCTACATTTCCGGCCACGGCCCCGAAAACGACGAGGGCCAGCTGCAATTCGTCGGCCGCGTCGGTCGCGAAGTCTCGGTAGAGCAGGGGTATGAGGCCGCCCGTCTCACCGGCATCCAGCTGCTGCGCGCCATCCGGGCGCATACGGGCAGCCTCGACCGCGTCGAGCGCGTTGTGAAGGTCCTCGGCTTCGTCAACAGCGCCGACGATTTCCATGACCAGCCCAAGGTCATCAATGGCGCATCCGACCTCTTCCTTCAGATCTTCGGCCAGAGCGGACGGCATGCGCGCTCCGCCATGGGCACGAACAATCTGCCCGGCAACCAGCCGGTCGAGATCGAGATGATCGTGCGCATTGCGCCGGCCAAGTGACGAGCGATGACTGACGGTCACCCGGATATTTACGCCCGCCTCGGGATCGAGAAGATCATCAATGCGGCAGACACCTACACCGTCCTCGGCGGCGGCCCGCTGGCGGTTCCGGTGCTGGAGGCCATGGCCGCAGCCTCTGCCGGCCATGTGCGTATCGTTGATCTCTTTGACGCCATCGGCGCGCGCATCGCCGAGATCAGCGGCAACGAGGCCGCGCTGGTAACATCAGGCGCCGGCGCTGCGGTGCTGCTGGCCATCGCCGCGACGATCGCCGGCGGCGCGCAGGGCGCGGTTGACGCCACGCCCGATCATCGCACGGAGCGGCGGGAGGTCGTCGTCCTCTGCGCCCAGCGCAACCAGTATGATCGCATGGTTCGGATCGCCGGCGGCGTCCTGCGCGAAGCCGGCTACTCTGACGGCACGACGGACTGGCAGCTGCGCGACGCGATCAGCGAACGCACGGCCGCGATCCTGTGGTTTGCCGGCACGCAGTTCGAGAACTATGCGCTCGATTTCACCACCGTCGCCGCCATCGGCCGCGAAGCCGGCGTGCCGGTGATCGTCGATGCTGCCGCGCAGATCCCCCCGGCCTCCAATCTCGGCCACTACACCCGCAACGGCGCCACGGCCGTTGCCTTCAGCGGCGGCAAGGGGCTGCGCGGGCCGCAGGCCACCGGGCTGCTGCTCGGGCGCCGATCCTTCGTCGAGATCGCCCGGGCGCATGCCTTCCCACGGGCCGCCATCGGCCGTGCCATGAAGGTCAGCAAGGAAGATGCCTGCGGCCTTCTGGCGGCTGTCGAGATCGCCGTTTCGCTCGACGAGGCTGCCGAATATCGGCGCTACCAGGCGATATGCGAGGACATCCTCGCGGCGCTTGCGGACAAGGCGCATGCGCAGGCCGCCATCGTGCCGAACGGCCATCTCGGCCAGTTCTATCCGCGCGTGCGCATCGATCTTTCCGGCGCTGAGGATGCGGCGGCGATTGCCGAGGCGTTCGAGGCCAACAGGCCGCCGATCGCCGTCGGTCGCGACGCCCTGTTGCCGCGCACTGTCTTCATCAATCCGTTCAACCTGATGGCGGACGAGCTCACTCCGCTGATCGAGGCGGCGCGGCGCATCTTGCGCTGACAGGAAATGCATCCGGCGCAGGGAATAAGCCGGCATGTCCCACCACGGCTCACAAGAATGGCGAGAGGGAATTATGAAGGGTATCAATCAGCTTCTGAAGGGCGGAGCCGGGGCGGCCGCGCTGGCCGCAGGTCTCCTCGGCGCGGGCTCTGCCCTTGCCGCGGACCTCACCATCCTCACCTCCTGGACCAACGGCGATGCACGCCGTCCGGCCCTCGATCGCATGGTCGAAGCCTTCAAGGCCAAGACCGGCCTGACGATCGATGTCCAGGCTTCGGCCAATGAGGGCGGCGCCATCGCCTCGATCTATGAGACGGCCCTTCTCGCCAACAAGGAGCCGGATCTGGTCCTCGCCAGCCTCGAAGGCAAGATGAACGACTGGGCCAAGGACAAGGCCGTGGTGCCGGCCGGCGATCTTCTGAAAGACTGGAACCTTTCCGCCACCATTCCCGCCGAAGCCATCGCCGACTGGACCGACAGCGCCGGCAACGTCGTCGGACTGCCCTACCTGCAGTTCACTTGGCCGTGGTGGTATAATATGGATCGGCTGAAGGAAGCCGGTATCACCAAGGTTCCGGAGACCACCGACGAGTTGATCGCTGACGCCAAGGCGCTGCGTGCGGCCGGCATCGACCCGGTGATCATCGGCGGCAGCGACTGGTCCGGCCAGAAGATGCTGCTGCAGATCATCCAGTCCTTCATGTCGCCGGACGAAGCTCGGAAGGTCTTCGTCAATGGCGGCTGGTGCGCCAACCCCAATGCCATGAAGGGCTTGGAGCTGTTCACGCATCTGCGCGACGAGGGCGTGTTCGTCGATGATGTGCAGGGCCTCACCGCCAACGATTCGGCATCGTCCTTCGTCTCGGGCGACGCGGCGATCACGTCGATGGGGTCGTGGTCCTACAAGGACGGCGACACCATGACCGCCAATGTGGTGCTGGCCGGTTTCCCGACGGTCGAAGGCGGCACCTACAAGCTGCCGACCTCCTATGCCGCCGCCACGCTCAGCGGCTGGTATGTGAGCCCGGCCGGCGCGAAGAAGCTCGACACGCTGTCGCAGTTCATCAAGTTCGCCTACGAACCCGACCAGATCGCCAGCCTGATGGACCACACAGGCGCCATCCCCGTCGTGCCGGTCGATCCGGCCGTCGCCGGCGAGAAGTCGGGCAGCGCCACCATGGCCAAGTCCTTCTCTGAACTGCCGGGCAAGGTCGATCTCGCGGTGATGCCCGATATCTGGGTGCCGGGCAGCGTGAGCGAGGCGCTCTATCGCGCCGTGACCGTGGTCTTCACCGCCGGCGTGCCGGCGAAGGAGGCCTGCGCTGCGCTCGACGGCGCCTACGGCAAGTAGGGTCGAGCTTTCCCGGACGGCCGAGCGGCCGTCCGGCCTTTCGGCGCCATGCGGATGCCGTGTCGATAACTTCCCAGCCAGGCATGTTGAGCCCATGACGCAAGCCGACGCCGCCGCAATCCGCCGCGTGCAGAGCAGGCGGGCCTTTGGTCCGGTCAGCCGCAATCCGGTGACGCTGACACTCCTGACGGCGCCGGCGCTGATCTGGTTCCTCGCCTTCATGGTCGGGCCGCTGGTGGCGCTGTTCTACTTCTCGACGCTCGACTGGCCGCGCCTGCTTCAGCCGGGCAGCTTCATCGGGCTCGACAATTTCCTCCGCATGCCCGGCGATCCGCTGATCCGCCGCGCCGCGTTGAACACCGCGCTGCAGGTCGGTTTCGTGGTGCCGGTCATGCTGATCATCTCCTTCATGCTTGGCTACTACCTGTGGCTGAAGCCGCCCGGCCACCGTATCATCCGCGTGGCGCTGTTCACGCCCGTGCTGCTGTCCAGTTCGGCCCAGGCCATGGTGTTTTCCGGCGTCTTCTCGCAGATGGGCCTCATCAATGCCACGCTGCGATCGCTCGGCCTCCGGAGTTTCGCCCAGCCTTGGCTCGCCAACGGCAACAGCGCCATGGCCTGCATCATGATCGTGGGCGTCTGGTCGGCGGTGAGCCTTTCGACGCTGATGTTCAGCACGCGCCTCGCCGCCATCTCGCCGGACATATTCGAGGCGGCGGAGCTCGACGGCTGTGGTCACTGGAGCCGGATGTGGCGCATCGCGGCGCCGATCTCCCGGGAGTTCGCCGGCGTCGTCACCATGCTGCAATTCCTCTGGGTGCTCTTCGGCTCGGCGACGCTCGTGCTGCTGCTGACGCGCGGCGGCCCGGGCAATTCCACCATCACGATGGCGTTCCTGGTCTACGACCTGTCGTTCAACCGCGATGCGGTCGGCTACGGGCAGGCTCTCGCTGTCGTCCTGTTCTTCGTCGGCGTCCTCGGGATGATCGGCATCCGCGCCGCCTTTCGGCCGCGTGGCGGTAGAGGGGGCTGAGATGCAGACGTCGCGCGACACGCTCGGGATCAAGTGGCGCAAGCCGATCGGCTGGCTTCTCGGCCTTGTCGCGCATGGCGGCGCATGGCTCTACGTGCTCTTCCTGATCGTGCCGCTCTACTACATCCTCATTTCCTCGGTGAAGACAAATACCGAGGTGTTCCGCAGCCCGGTGCTGCCGCTCGGCAGCGCGGGCTTCGACAACTATGTCAACGCCTTCAACTTCGCCGCGCTGGGACAGGCGCTGGGCAATTCCGCCTATATCGCGCTCGTTGCGCTCATCTTGACGCTGCTCCTCGCCGTTCCGGCAGCGTTCGGCCTTGCCCGATCGACGGGCCGGGTCGCCGATACGATCGAGAAGATCTTCGCACTCGGCTTTCTCATTCCGGGCTTCGCCGCGCTGGTGCCGACTACGCTCCTGGCAATTTCTCTTGGCCTGTTCCAGACGCGCGAATTCCTCATCCTGTTCTTCCCGGCCACCGCGCTGCCGCTCACGATCATCCTCCTTGTGCAGGCGATGCGGGCCATTCCGCCCGAGCTGGAAGAGAGCGCGATCATCGACCGGGCCGGCACCTTGGATATCCTCTGGCACATCTATGTGCCGCTGACCTCGCCCACCGTCGCCCTTGTCACCATCGTCAATTTCCTGAATTTCTGGAACGAATATTTCTTCACGCTAGTCATCGGCGGCCCGCGCGAGGACGTGCGAACGGTTCAAGTCGCGCTGCCGACCCTGACCTCGCAGACCAATGCGCAGTTCGGCATTCTCGCCGCCGGCATCGTGATCAGCCTCATCCCCGTCTACATTGCCTATGCGTTCACCGCCCGGCGCATGGAGCAGGCGCTGCTAGCCGGCGCGGTCAAGGGATAGCAGGCTGGCCGCGGACTTTTGGTCGCCTCGTGAGGGGCTCGGCGTCCGATTTTGACCCCTGAGGCGCGCGTTGCGCATGTTGCCTGTCTTTGTCCAGGACAGGCGGTCGGGGATGAAGGGCGTGGACACGATCGCGCGGAGCGGCCGCGAGCATTTCTGCTTGGCAGGACGATCCAGGAGATCGTGCGCGAGCAGCACGTGTCGCGGAACACTGCGCGCAAGGTGGTGCGATACCGAGCGCCAGCGTTCGCGTACGAGGTTGATGATACTGCGCGCGGCCATGCGTTACGATCTCGGCGATGCCGAAAGCCCACGCGGTCGATTCCATCATCGGAGTGACCGGATCTTGTCATCGAGCTTGATCTCGAGGTGCTGACCAAACGGTCGCCTTCGCCCCGGAATATCTGGAGACGTGCGACCCTGCACGCCGCTGGTGACTGGTTGCTCTGGCCAGGATTCAGGATAGAGGCCGCCGTACAAGGCAGCCAGCCCGGCGTGTTCGGTGAAGAGCTGCGGCCGATCCTCGACGACCAACGGAGCGGCACCCGGCACGGACGAGAGTTGGCTTGCCGTCGGCCGGACTTCGGCTTGCCAGAGCGCGAATCCCCGTCCAGAAGCGCGGCTTGATCGAGACCGAACGAGCGCCTGCCCGCGGCGAGCCATACGCATCACACCGCGTTGCCGGACACCGCATCGCGGCCAGAAGCAGCAAGGGCACGACTTGAGGAACGCCCAGGGATCGTGGGGAACACGACACCCGAAGCAATACCGCAAGTTATTGGTAGCTAATGGAAAAATGGCGCGCCCGAAGAGATTCGAACTCCTGACCCCCAGATTCGTAGTCTGGTGCTCTATCCAGCTGAGCTACGGGCGCCTGCCGATCTGTTCGTGAAGAGTTCTTCCGACCAGTGCTGCGCCCCGGAGGGCGTCGGCGGCGTCTAACTAGCCGCTCGTCCGGAGGATTGCAAGCGCCCTTTTCCCATCTCTCCACAGAGGCGTGCCGGTATCGGCATTGGCCGCCGGCAGCGCTTGGCGATGGTGGCTGGGAACTCGGCAGGGCCGGCTTCATCCCTTCGCTGGCGCATGTCTATACCCGCCTGGCCTCAACGCGCCTGGGCGCGGCGGGCGCGGTCGAAGGCAACGGGGCGGTCGGGGAGGGTGATCTCGAAGACGGCTCCGGGCCCGTCGCCGTCGACGAGCAGGATCGTGCCGCCATGGGCGCGCACGATCTCGGCTGCAATGGCGAGCCCAAGGCCCGTGCCGCCGGGGCGCACGCCGCCCTGGAAAGCCTGGAACAGGTTGGCGCGGGCTCTCTCCGGCACGCCGGGCCCGGTATCGCAGACCCGCACGAGGGCCACGGCGCCCTGGCGCTCGGCCTCGATGCTCAAGCGGCGGATCACCGCCGGGTCCGGCTCGCCATCCATCGCCTGGACGGCGTTCCGGCAAAGATTGAGCAGGACGCGGAACATCTGGTCGGGATCGGCATCAATCTCGAAGCCGCCTTCGACCGCAATCTCGCAGCGGATCGTCGCGTGGTTTTCAAGGCCGAGAACCTCGACGACGTCGCGGACGACGCGGGACAGGGCAACCAGGCGGCGGCTCGGCTCCCGTTCGCGCGCGCGGCCATAGGCGAGCGTCGTCTGACAATAGTCGATGGCGCGGCCGAGCGTCGCCACGAGGCGGGGGGCGAAACGTTGCACCGAGGGATCGGGCAGGGCGGCGATGCGGTCTGAGAAGAGCTGTGCGGACGCCAGGAGGTTACGGAGGTCGTGGTTGACCTTCGAGACGGCGAGGCCGAGATCGGCAAGATGGGTCTTCTGCAACAGCGTGTCCGAGAGCTGGCGCTGCATCGCTGCCAGCTCCTCCTCGGCGACGCCGATCTCGTCGGTGCGTCCGCTCGGTGTGATGATGCGTGCCTTGTCCTCGGGATCCTCGGAGAAATGGACCATCGCCTGTGACAGGCGCCGCATCGGCCTGACGAACAGCCGCTGCAGGCTGATATAGATCGGGATAGCGGCGATGATCGAGATGAGCGCCGACAGCGCGAGGATCGTGCCGCCGAACCGCAGCATTGCAGTGCGAAGCGGGCGGTCGCTGATCACGAGTTCGAGGCTGTTGCCGTCATGCGTCGGTCCGATCACGCGCAGCGTGCGCGGCTCGAAGGCCAAGAGCGTCGAGAAGGCGGCGCCGATCGAGCCGGGCGACATCGACTCGCGCAGGTCGACGGTTTCGTCGACCGTCGGCGGCATCTCGATCGCGGCCAGAAGACGGGTCGCGTCGCCGGTGCGCGCCACAATCGCGGTGGCGCCGACCGTTTCCAGCAATTGATCCTGCACGCGGCGCGGCACGTCGCTCCAGGCGGCCGAATCGAGCAGGATGCTGGCCGCCTGAGCCGTCGCCAGCCGGTCCTCAAGAAATCGCAGGCGGAAGGTCGCCATGGTCGGCACGAAGCCTGCGACGCCGGTCACCATCACGAAGATGACGGTGAGAATCATGAGCTTGACCGAAAGGCTGGGCACGCGGCGGCGTCGTGCCGCGGCGGAACGATCCGCTGCCGGCGCAGTCGTGGCTTCCGCATCCCCGGCCTGTTGGCGCGGTTCAGACATGCCGCCTGTCCTCCTCTAAACCGCGCCATGCCAAAGCCGGCATTCCGAATGCCATCTTCGAAGGCCCACACTTCCTGGGGTTTCAGCCTGACCCCTGCGCCAAACGCGATCAGCCCCCATGATGCGACAGGGTGCATCCTGCCGTCAAACCGACGCGATTCGCTGGCTTTATGGCGATGCTGCTGATCGGTCGGCATGGCCATTTGATGGCGCGCGGGATCAGCGCGGCGCGTTGACTTGGTCAGACCTTCTCCGTATAAGCCGGGCTCGACGAGAGCAGGCTGCATGCGTGCCGAGGTCGCATGCTGATGCATGCCTGGCTTCGGAGCGGGCCCGCCGCGCCTCCGGATGTGAAACAGATTGAATGAGGGCCGCCCCAGGCGGTGACGACCCATGAAGCGTACTTATCAGCCCAGCAAGCTCGTCCGCGCCCGCCGGCACGGTTTCCGCGCCCGTATGGCCACCGTTGGCGGCCGCAAGGTCGTCGCGCAGCGCCGCGCCCAGGGTCGCAAGAAGCTGACGGCCTGACGCTTTCGGCCAGCAACGCAGCCGGCCGGCGCCTGGAAAGGCTCGCCATGGATCGACCGAAGACCATGGGGCGTCTCAAGAAACGCGCCGAATTTCTAGCCGCCGCCGGTGGAGCTCGCGCTTCCCGGCGCGGCTTTTTGCTGCAGAAGCGGGATCGTGACGGCGAGGTCGGGCCACGCTTCGGCTTCACGGTCACCAAGAAAATGGGCAATTCGCCCGAGCGCAACCGCATCCGTCGCCGCCTGCGCGAGGCTGTGCGTCTGGCCGCCGCGCCGCATGCGAGCCCGCGCGCCGATTACGTCCTGATCGGTCGCCGCGCCGCACTGTCGCAGCCCTTCGAAGACCTGGTGCGCGACCTTATCTCAGGCCTTGCCTCGCTCGATCGCCCGCCCGCCGCCACGCCGTCGCAACGATCGACGGCGACGACGCCCGACGGGGGTCGCGCGCCGCGCCTCGCCGCACCGAACGAACCCGCCCTCACGGGCCCGACCGACCGTTCCGCCGAAAGAGCCGACAGATGACCGACAATCGCAACCTGATCCTGGCCGTCGCCCTGTCGATTGCGGTCGTGTTCGGCTGGCAGTATTTCATCGCCGGCCCCCGGCTCGACCAGACGAAGCGCGAGCAGGCAGCGGTCACGACTGCCAATACCCCGGCGACGACCACCGCGCCGGGTGCGGCTCCCGTTGCCGGCGCCACCACGCCTGCGACCGGCGCGCCGACGCAGGTGATCGGCAACGGCGACATGACGCGCGAAGCTGCCCTTGCCGCGACGCCGCGCGTTCCCGTCGAAACCCCCTCGGTTTCGGGCTCGATCAATCTCAAGGGCGGGCGCCTCGATGACCTTCGTCTCAAGGGCTACCGCGAGACCGTCAACCCGAACAGCCCGACGATCATCCTGCTGTCACCCTCGGGCGCGCCCAATGGTTATTTTGCCGAGTTCGGCTGGGTTGGCGCCGCCGCTGGGACGTCGGTTCCCGGGCCGGATACCATCTGGACCGCACCGGCGGGCGCCAAGCTGACGCCCGATACGCCTGTTACGCTGACCTATGACAATGGCGCGGGGCTCACCTTCAAGCGCATCATCTCCATCGATCCGAGCTTCATGTTCACGGTGCGTGACGATGTGACGAACGCGACCGGCCAGCCCGTTTCGCTCTCGCCCTATGGCCGCGTCGCGCGCCTCGGCGAGCCGACGGTCGCTGGCTATTACATCCTGCATGAAGGCCTGATCGGCTGGATGGGCGACCAGCATCTGCAGGAAATCACCTACGCCAAGATCAAGAAGGAAGGCCCGCAGAGCTTTGCCGACGTCGCCAGCGGCTGGCTCGGCATCACCGACAAATATTGGGCAACCGCGATCGTGCCGCGTGACCGCTCGCCGTTCACCGCGCATTTCTCGCATGTCGACACGGGACAGGGCCTCTATCAGACGGACTTCCAGGGTCAGCCTATCCAGGTGGCGGCCGGCGGGACCGCGACGACCGAAAATCTCGTCTTCGCGGGCGCCAAGCAGGTGTCGATCATCGACGGCTACCGTGACGATCTGAAGATCGAGCATTTCGACCTCCTGATCGACTGGGGCATGTTCTGGTTCTTCACCAAGCCGCTGTTCTACGTCATCGACTATTTCTACAAGCTGTTCGGCAATTTCGGCGTGGCGATCCTTCTGGTCACCGTGCTCGTCAAGGCCATCTTCTTCCCGCTCGCCAACAAGTCCTACAAGTCGATGAGCGCGATGAAGAAGGTGCAGCCCGAGATGGCGGCCCTGCGCGAGCGTTTCGCCGACGACAAGGTGAAGCAGCAGCAGGCGGTGATGGAGCTCTACAAGCGGGAGAAGATCAACCCGCTGGCCGGTTGCTGGCCGGTGCTGATCCAGATCCCGGTCTTCTTCTCGCTCTACAAGGTGATCTTCATCACCATCGAAATGCGCCATGCGCCGTTCTTCGGCTGGATTCATGATCTTTCGGCGCCCGATCCGACCAATATCTTCACGCTGTTCGGCATGATCCCCTGGTCGCCGCCGCATCTCCTGATGCTCGGCATCTGGCCGATCATCATGGGCATCACGATGTTCGTGCAGATGCGCCTCAATCCGGCGCCGGCCGACCCGGCGCAGCAGGCGATCTTCACCTGGATGCCGGTGATCTTCACCTTCATGCTCGGCTCGTTCCCGGCCGGCCTCGTGATCTACTGGAGCTGGAACAACACGCTGTCGATCGCCCAGCAATATGTGATCATGCGGCGACAGGGCGTCGATGTGAACCTGCTCGGCAACATCATGGAAACCTTCAAGAAGAAGCCGAAACCGGGTTCTCAGCCAGCGACGGCCGTCGCCACCACAGGCGCTCCGGCGAAGCCTGCGGCCACGTCGCGTCCGGCCAATGCCAACAAGCCCGGTCCGAAATCCGGTCCCGGCAAGCCGACAAAGGCCAAGACCTGATGCTGAAGGGCGAGACCCCGATGCGAAAAGGCCTGGACTGATGCCCGAGATCAGCGACGAGGAACTCGCACGCATTCGCGAGGAAGCCGACCGGATCGAAACCGGCCGGCTGTTCTTCGCGCGTCCATGGAACTTCCTGCGCTCTGTGCCTTCGATCGAGACGCTGCCGCCGATCGCCGAGACCGAGATCGCGTTTGCCGGCCGTTCCAATGTCGGCAAGTCGTCGCTGATCAATGCGCTCACCGGCCGCAGCGGCCTTGCGCGTACCTCCAACACGCCGGGCCGCACGCAGGAGCTGAACTATTTCTCGTCGGGCGCCGGCGTCATCGTCGTCGACATGCCGGGATACGGCTATGCCGAAGCACCGAAGCAACTGGTCGATTCCTGGAACCGGTTGATCCGCGATTACCTGCGCGGACGGGTGACGTTGCGCCGCGTCTATGTGCTGATCGACGCGCGCCACGGCCTCAAGGCGAACGATCTCGAAACGCTCGATCTGCTCGACAGCACGGCCGTCTCCTACCAGATCGTGCTGACCAAGGCCGACAAGCTGAAGCCCGGCGTTCTGGAGCGCATCGTCGACGAGACCGCGGCTGCCATCAAGCGGCGCCCCGCGGCGCATCCGACGATCATCGCCACGTCGTCGGAGACCGGGCTCGGCATGGATCGCCTGCGGGCAGAAATCGCCGCGCTCGCCGTCTGACCGGCGATGGCGCGGCGTCATTGTTCCGCCATGTCAAACTCGTTATAGAGCGCTGCCCCGAGCGGAGATATCCCATGACCGACCCCCGGATCACCTCCGGCACCGACCCGGTGCTGACCGCGCAGCTGATCGCCACGGCGCTTCCCTATATGTTGCGCTATGACGAAAAGACCGTCGTGGTGAAGTTCGGCGGCAATGCCATGGGTGACGAAGAGCTCGGCAAGGCCTTCGCCGAGGACATCACGCTGCTGAAGCTCGCCGGGATCAATCCGGTGGTGGTGCATGGTGGCGGGCCGCAGATCAACGCAATGCTCGGCCGTCTCGGCATCAAGTCCGAATGGGCGGCGGGCATGCGCATCACCGACAAGGCCACCGTCGAAGTGGTCGAGATGGTTCTGGCCGGCTCGATCAACAAGGAAATCGTCCAGACGATCACGGAAGCCGGCGGCCGCGCCATCGGCCTCACGGGCAAGGACGGCAACATGGTCACGGTGACCAGGCTGACCCGCAAGATCGTCGATCCCGATTCGAATATCGAGAAGATCGTCGATCTCGGATTTGTCGGCGAACCGAAGACCGTGCGCACCGAAGTGCTCGAAGTGCTGGCGAAATCCGAGATCATCCCGGTGCTGGCGCCGGTCTGTGCCGGCGAGGATGGCGAGACCTACAACGTCAATGCCGACACCTTTGCCGGTGCGATCGCCGGTGCGCTCCATGCCTCGCGCCTGCTGTTCCTCACTGATGTTCCCGGCGTGATGGACAAGGACAAGCACCTGATCAAGGAGCTGACCGTCGCCGAGGCGAAGGCAATGATCGCCGACGGAACGATCTCGGGCGGCATGATCCCCAAGGTCGAGACCTGCATCGAGGCGCTCGACCGGGGTGTCGAGGGCGTCGTCATTCTCGATGGCAAGACGCCACATGCGGTGCTGCTCGAGCTCTTCACCGAGCATGGCGCCGGAACGCTGATCAAGCGCTGAGCATGGACAAGCCCCCGCTTCGCGACGAGCCGGATCTGGAGCGCTTCGCGCCGGTCCGCTCGTGGGTGTTCGATCTCGACAACACGCTCTATCCGCGACACTCGAACCTCTTCGCGCAGATCGATGTCCGCATCCGCGACTATGTCCAGAAGCTGCTGTCGCTTGGACAGAACGAGGCGCAACTCCTGCAGCGCGATTATTACCGCCGCTACGGGACGACGCTACGCGGGCTGATCGTCGAGCACGGCATCTCCCCGGACGACTTCCTCGAATATGTGCATGACATCGACCACTCATCGGTCGAGGCTGATCCGGTGCTGGCGCGGGCGCTCGCACGGCTGCCCGGCAAGCGCTATATCCTGACCAACGGGTCGCGGGCGCATGCCGAGAAGGTGATGGCCCGTCTGGGGCTCGGCAGTGGGTTCGACGACATTTTCGACATCGTGCGTGCCGATCTCTTGCCAAAGCCCCATCCCGAGACCTATGCGCGCTTTCTCGGCGAGAACGGCGTTTCGCCAGGCGAGGCGGCGATGTTCGAGGATCTCGCGCGCAATCTCGAAGTGCCGAAGGCGCTCGGCATGGCGACGGTTCTCATCGTCCCGCGCGGCACCGAGCCGATCCTGGCCGAGGCCTGGGAGACCGAGGGCAGCGAAGGCGCGCATATCGACTATCTGACGGATGACCTCGGCGCCTTCCTGACCCGTATCGTCGACGGTCTCGGCGCGCGGACGACGTCGCCCTGAGGCGCCGGCGCCTCATGCGTTGACATCGCGGCAATCGCCGATATCGTCCCGGCCGACTTAATGGAGCCGGATACAGCCATGACATCAGCCGATCTCGCCAGCCTGCAATCGACCATCGAGGCCGCCTTCGAGGATCGGGCCACGATCGGCGTCGGTACCAAAGGCGCCGCGCGCGAGGCGGTCGTCACCGCGCTCGATCTGCTGGACAGCGGCGCGGTGCGCGTCGCCGAGAAGGTCGATGGCGACTGGGTCGTGCATCAGTGGCTGAAGAAGGCCGTGCTCTTGTCGTTCCGCCTCAATCCGATGGTCGCGATCTCGGGCGGCCCTGATGGCGCCCGCTGGTGGGACAAGGTGCCGTCGAAGTTCGATGGTTGGGGCGATGCCGAATTCACCCAGGCCGGCTTCCGCGCCGTGCCCGGCTCCATCGTTCGCCGCTCGGCCTATATCGCGCCGAACGTCATCCTGATGCCGTCCTTCGTCAATCTCGGCGCCCACGTCGCCGAGGGCACGATGGTCGACACCTGGGTCACGGTCGGATCCTGCGCCCAGATCGGCAAGCATGTGCATCTCTCGGGCGGTGTCGGCATCGGTGGCGTGCTGGAGCCGCTTCAGGCCGGGCCGACCATCATCGAGGACAATTGCTTCATTGGCGCGCGCTCGGAAGTGGTCGAGGGCGTGATCGTTGGCGAGGGTTCGGTCATCTCGATGGGCGTGTTCATCAGCGGCTCGACCAAGATCATCGATCGGGAGACGGGCGAGGTCTTTGTCGGCCGGGTGCCGCCCTATTCGGTGGTTGTATCGGGTTCACTGCCGGGCAAGCCGCTGCCGAATGGAGCGCCCGGCCCCTCGCTCTACTGCGCCGTCATCGTCAAGCGCGTCGACGAGCGCACCCGCGCCAAGACCTCGGTCAACGAATTGCTGCGCGACTGATCCGCGTTTGCTAGGCGCCGCTCTCGACGAGCCGCGCCAACTGCTCGGTCACGGTGCCCCAGCCGTCATGGAAGCCGAGCTTCTCGTGCAGGGCCCGGGTTTCCGGGTCCTTGTGCATGGCGAGGGCTGCGTATTCGGTGCCCTCGGCATGGTCCTTCATGGTGATCACGGCTGTCATGAAGGGTTCCTTGCCGGGCCGCCAGCCTGCGGTGAGCGCGTCGGTAAAGACGAAACGCTCGTCCTTGTCGGCGGCGAGGATGCAGGCATCGATATGCGGCATGAAGGCGCCGCCGCTCTCGCTCATCTCGGTGAGCAGTGCGCCGCCCGGCGTCAGGTCGAGCGTGATGACGCGGCAGAGCGAGGGCGCCGGCAGGAACCAGCGCTCGAGCTTGGCCGGTTCTGTCCAGGCCTGCCAAATACGCGCCCGTGGGGCCTTGATGATGCGGTTGATCACGAGGTCGCGGGCGGGGTCGAATGGTCGGGTCATCGCGGCGTCTCCTTGGGGTTCGTATCGGCCAGAAACTGCTCCAGCCGGTTGGTCCGCGCTTCCCAGAGCTTGCGCTGGGCCACGAGCCAATCGTCGACGATCGCGAGCGGCGCAGTCTCGATCGCGCAGGTGCGGACACGACCTTGCTTTCGGGTCGAAATCCAGCCGCTCTGCTCAAGCACATGGATGTGCTTCATGAAGGACGGCAGTGCCATGTCGAAAGGCTCTGCCAGCTCGCTGATACTCGCCGGACCGCGCCCGAGCCGGCCCAGCACCGCCCGGCGCGTCGGATCGGCGAGCGCCTGAAAGAGGCCATCGAGGGCAGGTTGATACTGTTCCATATGGCTAAGTATCATGGCGCAATAGTTAGCGCAATGGCTGAGTGATTGCGCGGCGAAGCGTATTTCGGCGATTGCCGGATGCGGCCGTCTGACCGATCCTTCGAAGCCGAATCGCGGCGGCCCCCGCCAAACGTCCACTCACCCGCCACCAGGAGACAAGAATGACCGAGGTCCGTTTTGCGCCGGGCGAGAGCCTGCTCGTTGCCGCGCGCGGGACAGGTCCTGAGCACGGGCTCTGGCGCTTCGTCGGAGGCTCGGCCGGCTGGCACGGATTGCAACTCGCCACGGTGGGGCAGCTCTCGTCACTCTGCCGCCATCCGACATTGCCGGTCGTCTATGGCAGCGGCAGCGTCCGCGGCGTGCTGCTCGCATGGCGCGTCGAAGGGACAGTGGCGGCGCCGATCGGCGAAGCATTGAGCGGCGATGATCCATGTTTCATTGCGGTCGATCCGACCGGGCGTCTGCTGGTCGCCACCAATTACGGTTCCAGCGATTTGACGCTGATCCCGCTTGCCGCGGATGGCAGCTTCGAGGGGCCTCCCGCCAAGCTGCCGCTCGAAGGCGGTGGCCCCGATCCATCGCGGCAGGAGGCTGCGCATCCGCATCAGGCGCTGTTTCACGATGGAATGCTCTTCGTCATCGATCTCGGCGCCGACCGCATCCGCCGCTTTTCCGTTGACCTTTCGGCAAGTGGCGGTGCCGTGCTGGCGCCGGCCGGCGAAATCCATGTGCCGCCGGGCACGGGGCCGCGCCATGGCGTCTTCCTGCCGGACGGCCGGCTTGCCGTGAGCGGCGAACTCGCCTCGAACGTCGTTGTCGGCGCTCTCGAAGGTCCTGCCGGCTGGGCCGGCACACCGAGCACGCTGCGGACCGGACCGGCCAGGACGCGCACCGACCGCAATTATCCGGGCGATATCCAGCGGTCGGCGGATGGTACGTTCGTCTATCTCGCCAACAGGGGCCATGACACGATCGCGGCGTTCGATATGCGGGACAGCGCGCCGAAATTGGTGGCGGAGATCGACGCCGGCGCGGCCTGGCCACAGCATCTCCTCGTTCATGGCAGCCATTTGCTGATTGCCGGTTGGGATTCCGCGCGCGTGATAGCGGTGTCGCTCGGCGATGACGGTTTCGCCGGGGCGGCCGAGCCACTGTTCGATTGTCCTGGTCCCGGTTGGCTGATGCGGTATTCCGCCTGAGATTGTTGCGCGTAGAGGTTGATTCGTACCAATCTCGCATCGGCGCGAGGGCGGGGAGGGGATGATGACGGCAGTCGAATTGCGAAGCGGCGTGATCGCGAAGCCGCTTGCGCGCCTCGCCCCCGTCTATGTCATCGTCGGCATTTCCTATCTCGGCTATGCGATGATGGCGACGCTCTTCGTGCCGATGATGCTGTCGCCGACATCGCCTTATGTGCCGGCGGGCGCTTCGATGCAGATGCGCTCGCTTCTTCTCGGCGTGTTGCTGATGCTCTATCCGATGGCGCAGGTGGTCGGCTCGCCGGTGCTCGGCGCCTTGTCCGATCGCTATGGCCGGCGGCCGGTGCTGGTCGCCTCGCTTGCGGTCACGACGATCGCTTACGGCCTCATCTGCCTCGGTCTCGCCGCTCACATGCTGTGGCTGCTCGCCCTTGCGCTCGCTGCCTGCGGTCTTGGGGAGGCGAATGCCGCGATCGGCACCAGCGTCGTCGCCGACACCACCGATCCGGAGGAACGGCCGAAATATCTCGGCTATATGTGGTCGGTTGTCAGCGTCTCCTATGTGCTCGGGCCGGTGCTTGGTGGGGCGACGGCGGCACACTTCGGCTACATGCTGCCGTTCCTGGCGATGTTCGCCATCCTTGCCGCGACCCTGGCCACGGTCGTCTTCTCGTTCCGTGAGACCCGCGCGCCTGATGCCGGCGCGCCGAAGCAGAGCATCGCCGCAAGCCTCGGCAATCTGCTGACCGTCGTCACCGACAAGCCGCTCCGCCTCTATTACCTCGTCAATTTTCTCGTCTTCGTGGCGTCGATGGGTTTCTGGCGCGTCATCACAGAATATCTGGTCGATGTGTTCGATCTCTCGGTCGGCGAGGTCACGATCGACTATGCGGCGCTCGCATTGACGGCGGGGATCGGCAATCTCGTGATCATGCCGCTCCTGGTCGGGCGGGTCGACATGCGTCGCCTTGGCATGATCTCGACCATGCTTGGCGCAGCAGGAGTTCTCCTGGTGCTCGTGCCGGCGGGCGCTGGCGTCGCGGTTGCCTTCGGCGCACTCGCCAGCATCGCACTGGCGATCTCGTTTGCCTCGCTGAGCGGCCTCCTTTCCGCACGCGTCGGCCCCGAACGGCAAGGCGCCGTCCTCGGCAATAATACGGCGCTCGGCTTTCTCGGCGAGGCGATCGGCGTTCTTGGCGGCTCGATGCTCGCGGGGATTTCTCCCATCCTGCCGATGGTGTTGTTTGCGCTGGTCGCTGTCATCGCGGTGATCATCGTGCGAACGCGCATCGCGCCGACCGACGCATCCACCGAAACGGCTGCGTCATAGATCCCGGCGGTGGCGGCCCGGGACCGGACAGGCTACCAAGGCGAGACCGTCGCGACGTCCCGGTAATCGTGGCCGCCGGACGGAAGCAGCGCTCTCAGCGCGGTGCCAGCGAGGTTCGACCCGATGTCCGGTTTCCCGCCTGCCGACTTTTCGGATCCTGAGATTGCGGCGAAGACGCCCGACCTCAGGGCGCTCGCCGAAATCCGCCTGTTCCGCCTCGAGGATGGTCCTGGCCGTGGCCAGCGTGTGCTGATCGCGCGCAATGCCGCGGGCGTCGGCTTCGAGGTCGCCGTCGATCGCGGCTTCGATCTTTCGGCGCTCAGCCTCGGCCAGGTTCAGCTCGGCTGGCATTCGCAGAACCAGATGCGCTTTCCGCCCCAGCTCTCATCAAGCGAGAATGGTTTCGGCTTCCTGCGCAATTTCGATGGCTTCCTCGTCACCTGCGGGCTCGACTATTACGGGCCGCCGCGCCGCGCTGCCGGCGATACCGTCGTCAGTCCGCATCGGCCCGAGCGCGATTTTCCGCAGCATGGCGAAGTCTCGACGCTGCAAGCGCATCTTGCGGGCTATGGGCTCGATGCCGAACGTGGCGTGTTGTGGTGCGAGGGCGTGGTGCGCCAGTCGGGCGTCTTTGGCGACGTGCTCGAGCGTCGCCGCCGCATCGAGCTGCCGCTCGGTGGGCAAACCATCACGCTCGACGATCGCGTAACGAATTGCGGGTTCAATCCGGCGCCGCATGCGCTGCTCTATCACTTCAATTTCGGCTATCCGCTGCTCGATGCAGCGACCGAGCTCACCGGCGCTTTCGGCGATTTCGCGGCGGTCTTCGCCACTCTGCCACCAGCGCCACAGCCGGAAACGCGCGAGATCGTCGATCATCTGCAATTGCCGCCGGATGCGAATGGCGATCTCAGAGTCGGCCTTCGCAATCCAGCGCTCGGCGGCATCGGCGTGACGCTCGCCTATCGTCAGGCGAGCCTGCCTTCGCTGCTGGTCTGGCGCTCCTATCAGTCAGGCGTGTTCGCGCTTGGCATCGAGCCTGGAACGCTGTTGCCGCGCGTCGAGGATGGTCGCCTGATCGGCGATACGCTCGGGCCACGTGCCAGCACGGACTATGGAGTTGCCATCACGGTGACATCGGGAGGTATTGAGCCTGCGACGCCGCAGCGTCAATGACGCGTTGGCGGCTTCGGCGCACGAACCATGCCGAGGCGCGACTGACACCTGGCGCAGCCAAGCCGTTCGCCATCGACACCCTGGTCGTAGGTCAATTCGTTGAGATGGCCGCAATCGATGCAGCGGAGCGTCATCTGCTGGATTGTTTCGCTGTGGTGCATTCTCTCCTCGTCATGTTCGAGCGCACCCGTCAGCTCAGCATACGCGCGAAGAACCATTGCGCAACCGTCGATACGTCCGTTTCCTCGTTTCGGCAGCACTCTCCGGACCGGCTGACAACAGGGTCTTGCCGGGATCGACGGCCGCGATCACGACAACAGGGCCGCCGTCGTCGTGGCGCGCTGATGGGCCGCCAGCAGCGCCGCGACGGCGCAGGAGGCGAGGCGGCTCTTTCGCGAGTCGGCGCGGCTCGTCAGGATGATCGGCACGCGTGCACCGACGACGATGCCCGCTGCATCGGCATCTGCAAGAAATGTCAGGCTCTTCGCCAGCATGTTGCCGGCTTCGAGGTCGGGCACGACGAGGATGTTGGCGCGGCCGGCGACGGGCGAGCGTATATGCTTGATCTCAGCCGAGCCGAGATCGATCGCATTGTCGAGCGCCAGGGGGCCATCGACGATTCCACCCGTGATCTGGCCGCGATCGGCCATCTTGCACAAGGCTGCGGCGTCGATCGTGGAAGGCACATCGGGGTTGACCGTCTCCATCGCCGAGAGGATCGCGACGCGCGCGCTGTCGAAGTGAAGTGCCGCCGCGAGGTCGATGGCGTTCTGCACGATGTGGCGCTTTTCATCGAGTGTCGGCGCGATGTTGATCGCGGCGTCGGTGATGATCAGCGGATCGTCATGGCTCGGCACGTCCATGACGAAGCAGTGGCTGATGCGCCGGGCCGTCCTCAATCCAGTGTCGCGCGCGACGACGGCACCCATGAGTTCATCGGTATGAAGGCTTCCCTTCATCACGGCATCTGCCTCGCCAGCGCGAACCAGCGCGACCGCCTTGTCAGCCGCGTCATGGCTGTGCGCGGCGGCCACGCGGCGAAACGAAGCAATGTCGAAGCCGCCGGCCGCGGCGACTGCGTCGAGCTTCGCCGGTGGCGCGACAAGGATCGGCTCGATCAGGCCGAGGGCGGCCGCATCGAGCGCCGCCCCCAGCGAAACGTCGTCACAGGGATGAACCACCGCGACGCGCAGCTTCGGCAGCGCCTTCGCGGCAGCGATCAGACGGTCATATTTGTTGCGCCCGATCGCTTCCGCCGGGTTTTCCGCGACGACCATGGCATGTCCCCCTGATCGTCAGCGCTTCAGATAAGAGCCGATGAGGCTCAGCTCCGGTGCGCCCAGCCGGGCGGCGGCGCTGTCGCGCTGGTGCCAATAGGGATAGATCAGCCGCTGCAGGCTGACGGCATCGAGGCGGCTGCGCTCGTCGTCCGTCAGCTTCATCTCGGCGGCACCGAGATTGCGCGTCAGCTGGTGCTCATGGCGGGCGCCGATGATCACCGATGTGATGCCCGGCCGGTCGAGCAGCCAGGCAAGCGCAACCTCGGCGGCCGATGCGCCGCGGGCCTCGGCGATCGCAACCAGCACTTCGATCGTGTCGTAGAGGCGGTTTTCATCGGCGATCGGCGGCTCATGCCAATCATTGAGGTGGCGGCCGCCTTCGGCCGGCGTCTGGCCGCGACGATATTTGCCGGAAAGCAGGCCACCAGCGAGCGGGCTCCAGACCAGCACGCCAAGCCCCTGGTCGAGCGTGACGGGGATCAGCTCATATTCCGCATCGCGCGACTCGAGCGAATAGTAGATCTGCTGACTGACGAGCGGCACGAAGCGATTGGCCCGGGACGTCTCCATCGCCTTCATCAGCTGCCAGCCCGAGAAGTTCGACGCGCCGACATAGCGGACCTTGCCGGAGCGCACGAGCGTATCGAGCGCCTCCATTGTCTCTTCAAGCGGCGTCTGGCCGTCCCATTCATGCAGCTGGTAGAGATCAATCGCCTCGATGCGCAACCGCTTCAGGCTCGCCTCGCATTGGCGGATGATGTGATGGCGCGACAGGCCCTCGTCATTCGGTCCGGATCCCATCGGGAAGCGAACCTTGGTGGCGATCACGAGATCCGCGGTGCGACCGTCGAGGACCTCGCCGAGAATCTCTTCCGACCTGCCGGACGAATAGGCGTTCGACGTGTCGATCAGGTTGATGCCCGCCTCGATGCAGATATCCAGCAGGCGGCGTGCTTCCGTCGTGTCGGTGGCGCCCCATTTGGCGAGACCGCCGACGCCCCCGAAGGTCGCGGTGCCGAAGGAAAGGGTCGAGACCTTGAGGCCCGAGCGCCCGAGAAGCCGATATTCCATGGATGCGTTTCCTCTCCATTCAGCGTGACAGGCCCAGCGCCGGCGCCAGCCGGGACGCGGCCGGAACACTGCCCTTCTGTTCGATGAGGGCAAGATGCGGGGCAGCGCTGGAAAGCTTGTTCCGACCGAAGGGTCGGCTGGCGAAGGGTAGCGTAGATGGCTGGAGAGATCGAGAGGCGAGGGGGCGGGGTGGCTTGACCGTTCGCCAGGGCCGGCCCTTCGCAAGCGCTTCGAAATCGCGCAAGCTGGCGTTTCAAGGCGCCGCGCGATGGGGTTGCGCAAGAGATGTATCGGAAGGGCAGGCGATGAGCGAGACCGCAACCACGACCGGGTCGGCGTTACCCGATCTCGACCATACTCATTATCTGCGGCTTGCCTTCAAGGTCGCCGAGGCGGCGAAGGCCTCGGGACAGCATCCATTCGGCGCCATCCTGGTGGGCGGAGACGGCTCTGTGCTGATGGAGCAGATGAACGGATATCTGCCCGACCGCGACATGACCGGCCATGCCGAGCGCGTGATCGCGACACGGGCCGGAATTGCCTATGGCCCGCGTTTCCTGGCGTCGGCGACCCTGTACTCCTCCGCTGAGCCTTGCGCGATGTGCGCCGGGGCGACCTATTGGGTCGGGATCGGGCGGGTCGTCTACGGGCTCAGCGAAAAGCGGATGAAGTCGCTGACCGGCAATCATCCAGAGAACCCGACGCTCGATCTCCCTTGCGAGGTCGTTCTCGCCTCGGGGCAGCGCAAGGTCGAGGTCATCGGCCCGATGCTCGAGGATGAAGCTGCGCAGCTGCATGAGGGGGTCTGGGGATAAATCCCGGCCGGGGCGAGGGGCGATCATCGCGAAAGCGCGCGGTTTACCGCCATTTCGCGCGCCATGACCACGGGATTTGCCCAGCGATTATCCACAGGGCGCCTCCGAAACCGGCAAAATGATTGGGGGGCCATTTTCGGCAGTTGACAGTCGGGGAGGTAAGCCGTACATAACGGCCATCGACGCAGCGGTTGACGCAGTTGACCGCGGGCGAAAAACTCGTCTCTGAGTTTTGTTTTTTGGTGCTTGACTGGTTGCCGAATGGTGGCTAGAGAATGCGCCGCGCCGGCCGAGAGGTTTGGTGAAGATCGACGGTTTATTCCGTCTGTTGTTTGACAATTGCATAGGAAGAAAGAGAAACGTAGGCGGCGTTGTCCTTGCGGGGATTGAGCGGCTCGAAAGGGTTGTTTGGTTCCGGAGATTACGACGACGCTACGTTTTAACAAG
>DATMGR010000025.1:0-45592 GCA_035555375.1 Kaistia sp.
TGATCGGGACCGCGAAGCGCGCTTTCGGAAACTCGGCCGACAAACGCTCCCGGATCGCCGACAGCATCAGCAGCGCGCCCTTGTTCGTCGGATGGATACCGATGACTTCGACGATCATTCCATTCTGCTCCAATCACTCCAGCCGTCGATCGCATTTCGATCGGCAGTAGGAGGTCCTATTCCGAACTCGCTAGAAGACCGAGACCAAAGGTCGCCGGGCTGCAAACCGAGATCCGATCGCGCGACGAAAGCCTCTCCGTGCGCAACGCGTCGAGTCCCTGCCTGAGTGCACCCCGGAAGCGAGAAAGCAGCCACGTCCTAATCATTGCCGTCGGCCACCACACTCGCCGCGACTGCGTCTCAAGCCCTCTGCACCCGACGCCCTCTGCGCTGTTGGAGAAGCCGGATGAATTCTGGATAAAAGGTCCAGATCATCGTGATGCCGCCGCCGCAGACGGCCAGAATGAGATCGGCCATCCAATGGTCTCCCATCCCGGTCACGCGACCGACGATCCAGGCGACGGCGAGCGGGATCTGAAGCATCAGCGCTGTAAACACGTTGCGCAAGACCAAAGTCGTCGTCCCGCCGACCAGTCGGTCAAGCAAGAGCTGGCGGATCGCGATCGAAACGAACTTCGTCAGCGCGGTCGCCACGGCGACGCCTAGCAGGCCATACCAGTAGGCGCCGAGAACGACGCTCGGTATTTGGATCGCCACCGTCGTGAACAGGAAGAGTGTGAGGTCGAGGCCGGGCCTGCCGATTGCCTTGTAAAGCGTCGAAGTCGTGCCGCCGGCGGCGTGGATCATGACGGAGAAGGCGAGCCACTGGATGACTGGCCCCATGCTCTGCCATTGCGGCCCGAGGAACTGAATGCAGAGGCTATGTCCGAAAAAGATCAGAGCCATCATGACTGGGAAGTTGAGCTTGCAGTTCCACAACTGGGTCTTGACGTAGGTCTCCCCAACCGATTTGAGATCGTGCTTGATCTTCGCGTAGTGGACGAACATCACGCGATTGAGGATCGACATCAGCGAGCGGCGTACCGTATCGGTGACGTAGAGCGCCAAGGCGAACAGTCCGACATCGGCTGGCGTTAGAAGACGGCCGAGCACGATCACCGCGAGATTGCTGCTGAGCGAGACGGCGAGATCGTTCGCGAAGACCAGCCCGCTGAAGCCGACGACCTCCTTCAGGAGCGACCGGTCGAAAGACGGCTTCAGAGGCCAGCGGGCCATATAGTAGAAGCCGGCGGTCGCGACGAGCTGTGCGACGATCGTCTGCCAGACGATGACCCAGGGATCCGGCTTGAAGAACAGGACGACGGCCGCGACACCAAGGCCGATGACATTGCTGACGACGCGGACGATGGTCACGTCCTTGAACCGGCCGCGGCGGTAGAGCATGGCCGTCGAGATGCTGCTGAACGGCAGCATCAGCAGGATCGTCGCCATGACCATTGTCAGGTCCGAGACCTGCGGCTGCCGGTAGTAGGCCGCCGAGAGCGGGGCGATCGCACCGACGGTGACCAGAAAGAGCGCGCCACAGATGGCCAGCGACGCCGTGAAGGTCGTTCCCAGCAGCGAGGGCGTCATCTTGCTCTCATCCCGCTGGATGAGGGCTGCCGTCAGTCCGAAATCACCGACGACCTGAAGCAGCGTGATGGTCGTCAGGGCGAGGGAAGCGACACCGAAGTCATCCGGCGCCAGCGTGCGGGCCACGATAAGCCGGAACGCGAATGCGAGTCCGGCCGAGATGAATGTGTCCGTAGCAGTCCAAACAGCGTCGCTTCTTAAGGCCATTGTTGGCGTCCGTGGTGCGCGATCGGATGAGGGCCCGCAATCCGCAATAAACGGCCCCGGTCTTTGCCGCATCAGCCTTTTCAGGCTGGTGCGCGAGTTTCTGGCCCCTGTCCGAGGCAGTGGCTGCGCAGCCGAGCAGCCTATTCGGCAGCCATGGCCAGTGAGTGGACGCTCCCGGTGCCGGAGTGGCCGACGCTGGCATGGCCCCATTCCTCATACAGCACTGGGGCGCTCCGATCAGGTCCCCGGAAAAGGCGCACGGCCGGCTTGTTGATAACCGTCTCCCGCAGCCTCAGCCCGGGCGCACGCGATGCATCCGATTCGATCGCGATGGCCAGGCCATCGGCGTCGGCAGCGGCGTTATCGGTGTTCCCGCGAAACTCGACACCGTCGTACAGCATCTCTGCCGCCAGCATGCGGACCGGGTCCAGAGTGCGGACCCTGTCGACGCCGCGACCGAGGATGTCAATCTCCTCGCAGTCCTTGTCGATGCGGATGGCATCATGCCCAAAATCGGCATTACATGCGCCGGAAACCAAGCCGCCAAAGCCTGGACCGATCATGGCAATGCGCATTCGCGGATCCTCAAACGGGGCCAAAATTCGGCGCCAATATCGACGAAATGTTGCGACGCAACAACCCATAAAACGCAAAAGCCGAATTGGGCCATGGCAAGTGTTGTCGCAGCCGCACAGTCGCGACACGCGGGGATGTGACGAAACTCGGGAAGCAAGTGGATCGGCAGCAGGACGACGATAGCCGGTTGCTCTTGGATATGGACCGATAATCCTTGGGGGATGGCACTCGATGCGTGATTCCCCAGTGTCGGTGGCGGACCTCCGGCTAGAGCAATGGTCGGGGAAGGCGTCGTCAGGAAGCGCCGCGAAACGCCGTCGCATGGAAGCACCATGGTGCGTTGCAATAATGCGGTCGGTTCCGTTATCGTGTCGCCTGCGGATCTGGTGGAGGTCCTGCTGGATGCGGAACGATCGTGAGCGCCCCCATGGCTGATGTGACCGTCTATATTCCGACGCGCAACCGCGCCCGGCTCGTCGCGCAGGCGGTCGCCAGCGTCATGGCACAGACGCATGAGGACTGGCGCTGCATCATCGTCGACGATGCCTCGGACGACGAGACGCCGCGCGTGCTCGCCGGTCTCGCCGCGGCCGATCCGCGGGTCAGCTATTTCCGCCAGGAGACGGCGCAGGGCGCCTGCGCGGCGCGCAACCGCGCCATTGAGGCCGCGGATACAGAATTCGTCACCGGGCTAGACGACGACGACATCTTCCTGCCGCAGCGCCTCGCCCAGCTCCTTGACGGCGTGGCCAAGGGTGCCCCGATCGTCACCTCGCGCGACCTTCTCTGGAAGGCGGGCCGCATCAAGGCAATGCCGAAGCCGGACCTCGCCACCCTGCCGATGATGCTGAAGCGCAACGTCATCGGGAACCAGATCCTGACGCGGCGCGAGCATGTGCTCGCGGTCGGCGGCTTCGATACCGCCCTGCCCTCCTGGCAGGACTACGATCTCTGGGTCCGCCTCATCGAGAAATTCGGCCCGGTGACCGTCGTCCCGCATTTCGGCCAGATCATCTATGGCAGCGACAGCGTTGCCCGCATTACCGACGATGTCAGCCGCCAGGCGCGCGGCATGGAACTCTTCTTCGCCAAACACGGGCCGAAGATGAACGCGCAAGCGCGCAGCATCCACCTCGCGCGCCAGCAGCGGCTGAAGGGAGAGCCGGAAGCAATCATGAACGCGCTTCGTGGCTTCGACGCCTCCGTCGACGGCCTGCGCGACGTGTTCTGGGCGATGCGGAACTATCGCCAGGCGCTGGCGCTGCGCTGAAGGGCAGCCGCGCCGCGGTCACGCCGCATTCGGCCGCCACCCTTCCATCGCATCGCATCATGACCGGCCGGCGGGATGCCGCGCCTTTGCACGGAGGATGGGCTTGATCGACCGCCGGACATTTCTGCGCTCCGCGGCGCTCGTCACCGCGGCCGGCTTCGCCGGACCGTCGCTTGCCGCGCCCCCGACGCAGCGCCTCCTCGTCAAGGGCGGCGTCGATCCTGCCGCCTTTGCCGACCAGATGGCGTCGGCGGATCCCGACGGAAGGTCCGACAACGGCATCGCCATCCAGCGGACGATCAATCGCCTCTCAGACGAAGGCGGCGGCAAGGTCGTGCTCCGGTCCGGCCATTACCGCTTCGCGCGGCTGCTGGTCATCCCCTCCAATGTCGTCCTCGAAGGCGCCGGCCGCGACGCGACGCGTCTCGAGCGCATATCGGGTGATGATTCGCGCTCGATCATCATCGGCACCTATGGTCCGGTGATCTCGATCTCGCCGAAGCTCGAGACGCGCTACCTGATTGAGGACGCGACGATCGAGCAGACCTATGTCGATCTGGTCGATCCGTCGAATGCCGCGTTGTTCAAGGCAGGCGACTTGGTTGCGATCGACGGTACGGTGGCGGAAGTTCCGCATGGCGAGGGCTTCTGGCTGCCCAATGTGCTCGGCCGTGTCAAATCCGTCGACGGAGCGCGAATCAATCTCACCGGCCCCGTGGATGCTCCGCGCATTCGCGGCACGTACAAGACGCGGAACGGCAACCGACCCGGGATCCGGCGCCTCAATACGGGGCTCAACTCGCGGATCCGCGATTCGGCCGGGCGAACCTGGCCGCTCTTCGTTGCCGAAAATGCCGGCATCCGCGGCATGACCCTTGCGCAGAGCCAGAGCATGGGCTGGTTCCTGCCGACGCTCGCGGTCGTGAACTGCTTCCTCGAGGATTGCCGCATCATCGCCCGCGGCATCGGCGGCAACCCGGTGGCGCATTCCCGCTTCGAGCGCCTCGAGATCCGTCACCAGAAATATCCGCTCGAATTCGCTTATCTCTCGCATGACACGCTGGTGAAGGACGTCACCTTCGTCCAACTCGCCGATGGCGAGTCGTCGCGCTCGCAGGGCATATGGGTCAACAGCAACGAAGGCGCCAAGCGCATCACCTTCGACAACATCACCCGCTACGGCTTGAGTGACATGCAGAACCCGCCGGAGTTCGGCATCGCGCTGTTCGACGGCTCGGTACTGAAGAACTCGCGCATCTTCGCGCCCGCCTCGCAAGGGGCGCTGGCCTATCGCAGCTCGATCATCAATTCGACCATCGTCGCCTCACCCCGCGCCTCCTCGGCGCTCGTCATGAGCGACAGCATCGTGGAGGGGTCCACCATCCGCGGCGGCAGCAAGGCGGCGGTGCTCGCCGACAGCTCGTCCAAGGAGGTGGGAACGCTGATCAGGGATACGATCGTCGGCGGCAAGGACAAGCAGCGCTCCGATTTCGTCCTCAAGAACCGCAATCCGGAATTCACCCGCGTCGAGGCGACCTCGACCTTCTTCAACGCGGCCGATCCCGTCATCGCCTCGCTCGCGACGTCGAAGGCGACCATGAAGGCGGCGAAAGGCGCGATCAGCCTCGGCCTCGAGGCGAAGCCGACCTTCCAAGTCGGCCCGCGCAGCGTCTGGTCGTTCATTCTCGCCGGCGCGCTATCCAGTGCCGGCGACGGTGCTGAGATCGTCATCCGCATCGATGGCGTCGACGCCCTCAGGCGGCCTTTGCCGGATCTGGCGGGCGCCGGGTTCAGCTTCGAGGCTGAGCTCCGCTTCCCGAAGGCTGGCGGCGAGGACGGCTTCTCCTGGCGTACCAGCCTGGCAGGAGGCGCGGCCGCCAGCCCCAAAGTCGCGAAAGGCGCCGGGGACGTGGCGTCGGATCAGATCCGCACCGCCGAGATCGTGATCGTCGGCGCCGCGCCTGACGCGGTCTTCACGCCGACCGACGGCCGCATCACGGCCCGCACGATCGGGGCCCGCGTCTAGCGGCCGATTGCCACCAGGCGCCGGAATTGCTGCGCCCGTCTCGACATGCTGCACTGCACTATGGCATTGTCCCCGCGCGGCGGCCGAGCGCGGTTGGCTGCCATCGATTCCGACCGGACGAAGGGGGCACGCTTGAGCCAGCTGGATGAGAGCGACTCGGGCATTCTCGATGCGAGCAAGAGCGGCGGCGTGCATGGCGGCGCCAACTTCTCGATCAAGCACCGCGTTTTCCGGGGCGTCTGGAATCTCGTTTGGCTGATTCTGGCGTCGTGGACGCCTCCCCCGCTGCATGGTTGGCGACGCTTCCTGCTGCGCCTGTTCGGCGCGAAGCTGGGGACTGAGGCGCGGGTCTATGGCAGTGCGCGCATCTGGTATCCGCCCAATCTCGAAATGGGCGACTATTCCGTGCTGGGCTGGAAGGTGAACTGTTACAGCCAAGGCAAGATAACGCTCGGCCGATACGTCGTGGTGTCGCAATATTCGCATCTCGTGTCGGGCACGCATGAGATCGACGATCCGAGCTTCCAGCTCTACACCCGTCCGATCGTCATCGGCGACAATGCCTGGGTCGCCTCCGACGCATTCGTAGGTCCGGGCGTGACGGTGGGCGAAGGCGCCGTTCTCGGAGCGCGCGCGGTCGCCTTCAAGAATCTCGACCCCTGGATGGTCTATGTCGGCAACCCGGCGCGTCCAGCTCGCCCCCGCAAGCGCTTCACCCGCCCCTAGCTGATCAGGTCCCGAACGACCGCTCCCCCTTTCCGCGTTTTTCGGCCAGAGACCGAGGAGGCCGCATGATTGACCGAAAACTGAGGCTCGGCCTCCTTTCCTTCTGGCTTTCGCGCAATGGGGCAGGCGTCTTCGAAGCGGTGGTCGTTCAGGCGCTCGCAATGCGGGACAGCGGCATGATCGAGCCGCATGTATTCGGCCTCGCGGACGACCGGTCGGACACGGACGCTGCCCGCTTCGAGGGTATTCCGGTCCAGACCTTCTCCGTGAAAGGGCCTCCCGTGTTCGGCTTCGCCCCGGGGCTTCTCGTCGCAATCAAAGCCGCCGAAATCGACGTCCTGCATCTGCACGGCATCTGGATGTATCCCTCGCTGGTGGCGGAGCGCTGGGCGGCGGCGACCGGCAAACCCGTCGTCATCTCGCCGCACGGCATGCTCGATCCCTGGATCCTGTCGCGCGGGCGGTGGAAGAAGGCGATTGCACGGGCGCTCTACGAGAAGCGGAGCTGGAAGCGCGCCGCGCTGTTCCACGCGCTGACCGAGGCGGAAGCCGCCGATATCCGCACCGCCGAGCCCTCCGCCAAGGTCACGATCATCGCCAATGGCGTGCAGCCGCCGGAGGGACAGTCTCCCGCGCCGCGCACGAAATTCGTGTTCCTCAGCCGCATCCATCCCAAGAAGAACGTGATCGCGCTCGTCAAGGCCTGGGCGGCGCTCGGCACGCTGCCGGCGGAGCGCGGCTTCTCGCTCGATATTGCCGGCTTCGGCGAGGCGGACCATGTCGCCGCGCTCGAGCAGGCGATCCGGTCCGCCAATTCCCCGACCATCCGCTTCATCGGATCGGTCTTCGGCGAGGAAAAGGCGCAGCTTCTGCTCTCGGCGCGCTACCTCGTCCTGCCATCGCTCAGCGAGGGCCTGCCCATGGCGATCCTCGAAGCCTGGGCGGCCGGCGCGCCGACGATCATGTCGAAGGACTGCAATCTTCCTGTCGGCTTCGAGCGCGGCGTCGCGATCGATTGCGGCCATGATGCGTCTTCGATAGCCGAAGCCTTGCGGAAGGCGATGCAGCCAGATGAACCGGCATGGTCCGGGGTCTCGTCTGGCGCGCGCGCTCTCGCGAAGGAACGCTTCTCTCCCGATGCCATCAGCCACGCCTGGGTCGACACCTATGCGGCGCTTGCGGCAAGAGGAGCACGCTGATGAACGATTCGCACCATGTCTTGAAATGGCAGGCAGTCCGCTAGGACCGATACGATACAGGGACGACGATGCTTTTCAATTCAGCCCAGTTTATTGGCGTCTTCCTGCCGGCGGTGCTGCTGCTTTATTACTTCGCGTCGAAATTCATCGGCCGAACCGCCGCGATCGGCGCGCTGGTGCTGTCGGCGTTCATTTTCTATAGCGAGTGGAACTGGACGCATCTCTTCGTTCTGATTCCGTCCATCATCTTCAATTACTTGATGGCCGCCTTCATCATCGATTCGCGCGCCAGCGGCCGCGTCGATCGCTCGAAGATGGGCCTTGTCGTCGCCATCGTCGTCAATCTCGGCGTGCTTGGCTTCTTCAAATACGGCAACTTCGCGATCGATTCCTTCAACTATATCCTCGCGACCGACGTCGAGCACTACAAAGCCGACCTGCCGCTCGGCATCTCCTTCTTCACGTTCACGCAGATCACCTATCTGGTGGACGGCTATCGCGGCCTCGCCGAGCGCGTCAGGCCGCTTCGCTATGCGCTGTTCGTGACCTATTTCCCGCATCTGATCGCGGGCCCGATCCTCCACCACAGCCAGATACTGCCGCAGTTCGAGAAGGAAGAGAGCTACAGGTTCAACCTAGCGGTGTTCATCGATGGCCTGTCGCTGTTCGGCATCGGTCTCGCCAAGAAGGTGCTGATCGCCGATCCGCTCGGTCAGTTCGCGAGCTACGGCTTCAACGGCGCCGGGTCGACCGACATATCGTTCTTCGCGGCTTGGGGCACGGTCCTCTCCTACACGTTCCAGCTCTACTTCGATTTTTCCGGCTACAGCGACATGGCGGTCGGGCTCGCGCGCATGATGCGCATCGACCTGCCGATCAATTTCTTCTCGCCTTACAAGGCGACCAGCATCATCGACTTCTGGCGACGCTGGCACATCACGCTGTCACGCTTCCTGCGCGACTATGTCTATATCCCGCTCGGCGGCAATCGCCGCGGCGAACCGCGCCGCTATCTCAATCTGTTCCTCACGATGACGATCGGCGGGCTCTGGCACGGCGCGGGCCTGACATTCCTGCTCTGGGGCGTCGCGCACGGGCTGATGCTGACCATCAACCACGCATTTGTTTCGCTCCGGGGCAAGAAGGTCGGCGCCGCCCTGGCGACGTGGCCCGTCCGCTCGCTGTCGTGGCTGCTCACATTCGCCGGAGTTGTCTTCGCCTGGGTGCTGTTCCGGGCGGCCGACATGGGCGCGGCTCTCAGCATCTATGCCGGCATGCTGGGCAAGAATGGGTTTTACCTTCCCGCGTCAATTACCAATCTCAGCCCTGCCTTGCAGAAGCTGTTCGGAACGCAGGGAAATGTGCCGCTGCTCGCCGACCAGACGCTGCTCGGGCTCTTCACGATGGCCGTGCTGATCGCCGTCGCCTTCGGCCTCTCGCTCTTCGCGCGCAACCCTTACGAAATGTCGCCGCGCGGGCGGCTGGTGCGCGTCTGCATCATGATGCCCTTCCTGATCCAGGCCGTGTTCTTCGCTCGCCATCCGAGCGAATTCCTCTACTTCCAGTTCTGAGCGGGAGCCGCCCATGCTCGAGATTGCTCCACCCTCCCCAACCGTCGGCGGCCGCCGCGCGCTCGCCATTCTCCTCGTCGGCAGCCTGCTCACGACCGTCGTCTATCTTGGCCTCTTCCATTTCGTTCTGACGCGCCCGATGACCCTCGGCGATATGACCCGCATGATCGACCGTAAGGAGAAGATCGCCGAATCGGTCGGGCCGGGCGCCATCATCATCGCGGCCGGCAGCAACGGCCGCTACAGCCACTCCTGCGCAACGCTCTCCGAGCTCCTCGACAGGCCCTGCGCAAACATGGGTGTCGCGGCCTCGATCCAGATCGATTTCCTGTTCGACTGGGTTGAGAAGGTCGCGAAGCCCGGCGATCTCGTCTATGTGCCGCTCGAATATCCGCTGTGGAGCGCAGACCGCAGCGATTTCCTGTCCGACGACATCGGACCGGCCTATTTCTCGAAAGATGTCGCGACGCTGCGCGACCTCGGCTGGGATCGCCTGGCGCATGGCGCCTTCGCCTTCAATGTCCGCTTCGCGATCGAGTCGGTGTTCGAGAAGCTGCTCGTCCGCATGGGCGTCGCGCGCCGCGTCGGCGTGACGGCCTCCGACCTCAACGACTATGGCGACATGGTCGGCCATGATGCCAAGGCCGCCGCGGCCTATACCGATTATCTCTCCAAGGTGCGCTGGCGGGTGCCGGACAACGCGATCTCGGATACGACGCGTGCGCTCGTCGGCAATTTCATCAAGTCGATGAAGGATCGTGGCGTGGTGGTGGTCGGCGGCCTCTCGACGACGTTCGATGACCAGCCGGTGCCGGATTCCGTCATCGCGCCCTGGCGTGCCCTCTTCGAGGACAATGGCGCCGCCTTCATCATGTTGCCGAACAAGAGCCAGTATCCGCGCAGCGAGTTCTTCGACACGACAGCGCACCTCCAGCAGCAATATCAGATCGAACACAGCGCGGCCCTGGCGCCGCTGCTGCGCCCCCTGCTCCCGCCCCTGCCGGCAGGCTCGGGAAGCTGATCCCTCGGGGTTGGGCTGGCGGCGGTCCGGCTGGGCTCAGCCTCGCCGGATCTGCTGGCCGCGCTGCAGCCCACCGATCGGCCGGCCGAGAACGCCGCCGCGCGTGGCCGGCACGGGCCGCTTCGGGGGCGTATTCGCGCCGCCCATCAGCGCCGCGCGTAGCTGCGGACTGATCTGCTGAACAACCCTGGGCCGCGGAAGGTAGACCAGCGCGGCCGCGCCGATGATCACGCCCACCCAGAGCGGCTTCAGGCTGTTGCGCAGCGGATAGGCGAACACCTGGATTGTCGCTAGCAGCACGAGCAGGCCGATCGCGAGACCGAGATAGCGGTTGCGCTCCGTCACGCGGCGATAGATCCAGAATGCGCCGAGATAGAGCGCTATCAGGGCCACGAGATAGGCCGGACCAAAGAAATACGCCTCTGTGATCCCCGAGAAGGGGGCGTAAGGGGACAGGCGGACCTGGTAGAGCCGATTGATCTCGGAGAACTTGTCGATGAAAGACGGTAGCGGCGAGAAACTCAGGATCTCATAGATGGGTGGATAGGATGCATCGCGCGCGAACCCCTCTGCGACCACGAACGCGCCCTCCGTGCCGTTGAGCAGCAGCTTCGTTGCGAGATCGAAGATGCCCAGGCCGGCGAATTGCTCGGATGCCTCGAAGAGGCTGCTCAACCCGTGATGGGCGGCCGACCCGCGTCCCGTCAGTGCGATGGCGTAGGCGAAGACGGTATAGGTGATGGTCAGGATCTTGGCGATCGGGTGCGATCCGGTCGACACGATCGACAGCACCACGACCATGGCCGCCGGCGGCACAATCGCCACGCGCTGATGCGAGGCGAGGAAATAGATCGAGATCGCCACCCAGACGAAATTGAAATAGATCGCCGGCAGTGGACGGCGCATCGCGAGGTTTATCGCGCCGAGCACAGCAGCGACGATCCCGAAGAGCGGCATCAGATTGGGTAGGATGGCGAACGAGGGGACGGTGATCACGTCCGCTCGTGTCATCGAGAGATAGGTATCATTCGACCAGATCATCCCCCAGTCGGCCACCGTGGCGAAGGTCGCCAGGACGATCGCCGTCAGCGCACCAACGCTGACGTTGATCATCGGCATCACGGTCGCGAATCGCGCGATATCGACATGGATCGCACCGATGCGCTGGGCGCCGCTTCCGACCATTCCTTTCCAGAACGACAGAACGACGAGCAGGGACGCCGCGAAATACAGCATCATTGTTTCGAAATAGTAGGTATAGATGCCGCCTCGGCTATAAGACTCCAGGAAGGCGTTGAAGGCGATGCCGTGATAGACGAGCATCAGCGAGATCTGCGCGACCAGGAAGTAGACGAGCGCGAGACCGGGCAGAGGCGCGAAGCCGAATCGCCTGAAGGCGATGATGATGAGCACGACCTCGACGGCGACCGCCCCGATGAGCAGCAAAGCGTCCAAAGCGCCCTCCTCCTGTTTCAGCCGGTTCGCGCCGGCAGCCGGCACGCCGTGAGCCCCGAGGGCTCGCGGCGCGCGGCGCCGTTCTATTCCGCGGCGGCTTCGAGGACGCTGGCTTCGCGGCTGTCGGCGCGGCCGACGCCCTCGTAGCGGAAGCCGTGCCGGGCCACTTCCTCGCGGCTGTAGACATTGCGAAGATCGACGAGAACAGGCACGCGCATCACCGCCTTCAGGCCGCCGAAGTCCAGCGCCCGGAACTGGTCCCATTCTGTGACAAGAACCAGCGCATCCGCACCCTCGGCCGCCTCATAGGGGCTCGCCGCATAGGTGACGCGGTTATCGAGCAGCGGCTTCGCTGCGTCCATTCCAACCGGGTCATGCGCGACGATCTTGGCGCCGGCGTCCTGCAATGCCTGGATGATCGACAGCGACGGCGCCTCGCGCATGTCGTCCGTCCGCGGCTTGAAGGTCAATCCAAGCACAGCGATCGTTTTGCCACGCACATCGCCCCCGCAGGCCTGAACGACCTTGCGCGCCATTGCCCGCTTGCGCTGATCGTTGATCGCGACCGTCGTCTCAATCAGCCGTACGGCGCTGCCATGGTCCTGGGCTGTTTTTACAAGCGCCAGCGTATCCTTCGGAAAGCACGAACCGCCATAACCCGGACCAGCATGAAGGAACTTGGCACCGATCCGGTTATCGAGCCCGATCCCTCGGGACACAGCCTGAACATCGGCGCCCACTTGCTCGCACAGGTCCGCGATCTCGTTGATGAAGGTGATCTTCATTGCCAGAAATGCATTCGCGGCATACTTGATCAGTTCGGACGATCGGCGCGAGGTGAAGACGATCGGCGAGTAGTTGAGATAGAGCGGCCGGTAAACTTCCACCATCGGCTCGCGCGCGCGCTCGTCTTCGAGCCCGACCACGATACGGTCCGGCTTCTTGAAGTCAGCGATTGCCGCGCCCTCACGCAGGAATTCCGGGTTCGACACCACAGCGACATCGGCCGCCGGATTGGTTTCCCGGATGATCCGCTCAACCTCGTCTCCGGTACCAACAGGAACGGTCGACTTCGTCACAACAACCGTAAAGCCGCGCACCGCCGCCGCAATCTCGCGCGCCGCCGCATAGACATAGGAAAGGTCCGCATGCCCGTCGCCCCGCCGCGACGGCGTTCCGACGGCGATGAACACCATGTCCGCATCGGCGACAGGGTCAGCAAAGTCAGTCGTAAATGAAAGGCGCCCGGCCGCGACATTCTCAGCGACAAGCCCATCGAGGCCAGGTTCGTAGATCGGGATTTCACCGCGCTTCAGCGCCTCGATCTTGTCGGCGGCCTTGTCAATGCAGACGACGCTATGCCCGAAATCTGCAAAACAGGCCCCAGAGACAAGCCCCACATAACCAGACCCAATCATTGCAATCTTCATGGCCGACCCGCGCAACTGATCATTGAAACGACCTCAATTCGAATGGACACCCAAAACAGGCCACCCCGCAAGGGCGGTGTCGCTAGCAATTTGGCTCGAATTGGCGCGCCGCACAAGACGATATTGCGGTGCACATTCTGGCTCTCACCTCATCACGATCTCAAGGATCAACTACCATCTTGTGACGGTTACGTCATCGCCCAGGCAGCAATCACTTGGGATGAGCCTAGCGTCTGTGCAGAACTGATCCCACCTCAGCTACGTCAGCTATAGAGCGTCGCAGCATATTCGGCACGCAGCCGATCCTGTTTTGCCCTGAGCATACCGGGGATCAGGAAGATATCGACGAGGATCCAGATAAAGCCGACGAGAATGAAATAGCTGAGAATCTGCAGAACGGCACTGCCCGGTCGGCCGAGATAGAACCGATGCGCTGATACGAACCAGAGAAGGAACCAGAACAGATAGGCGACGACGATATTGGGCCCGTTGTTCGCGACGCGCGCCTCGATCAGCAGCTGCTGCTCTGTCGAGGGGCTCATAGCTCGACGACTTTGCCGGCCTGAAGCGTGATCCGGCGGTCCATGCGCTCGGCGAGTTCCATGTTGTGCGTGACGATCAGCGCTGCGAGACCCGAAGCCCGGACGAGCGCGGAGAGCGCGTCGAAGACGTAGTGAGCGGTCGTCGGGTCGAGATTGCCGGTCGGCTCGTCGGCCAGCAGAAGCCGTGGTGCATTGGCGACGGCGCGCGCGATGGCGACGCGCTGCTGCTCGCCGCCCGAAAGCTCCGACGGCCGGTGCTGCATGCGTTCGCCGAGCCGCATATAGGATAGCAACTCCTTCGCCCGCTTGGCGGCCTCGGCCTTGGAGAGGCCGCGGATCAGTTGCGGCATCATCACATTCTCGAGCGCCGTGAATTCGGGCAGGAGATGGTGGAACTGATAGACGAAGCCAATCTTCATGCGGCGGATGGACGTCCGCTCCGCGTCGCTGGCAACGCTCACCGGCACCTCGTCGATCAGCACCTCGCCTCTGTCGGGTTTCTCGAGCAGCCCTGCGATGTGGAGCAGCGTCGACTTTCCGGCGCCCGAGGGCGCCGCCAGCGCAACGAGTTCACCCGGCGCGACGGAGAGCTCCACGCCATCGAGAATGCTGAGACGGCCCGCACCTTCGCGAAAATGCCGCTCAATGCCCTTGAGACGCAGAACCGGCGGCGGGGCGGCGCGACGCTCGATGCGCCTGTCCGTGGTGGTCGTTGGCTGGCTCATTCGTATCGCAGTGCCTCAACGGGATCGAGCCGGGCGGCGCGCCAGGCGGGATAGAGGGTGGCGAGATAGGAGAGGATCAGCGCCATCAGCACGATACTGGTGACCTCGGTGCCGTCCATCTTCGCCGGCAGGCGCGAGAGGAAATAAAGCTCGGGCGAGAAGATCTCGGTCCGCGTCAGCCAGGACACGAATTGCCGGATCGATTCGACATTCCAGCAGACGACCGTACCGAGAATAACGCCGAACAGCGTGCCGAAGGTGCCGATCGCCGCGCCGGTTATGAAGAAGACGCGCAGGATCGCGCCGCGCGTCGCACCCATCGTTCGGAGAATGGCGATGTCATGCCCCTTGTCCTTCACCAGCATGGTGAGGCCGGAGATGATGTTGAGCGCCGCGACGAGGACGATCAGAGTCAGGATCATGAACATCATGTTCCGCTCGACCTCGAGGGCGGAGAAGAACGTCATGTTGCGTTCCCGCCAGTCCGTCACGAGAACCGGCCGACCCGCGGCCGTCTCGATCGCCGATCGGAGCGCGCCGGATTGCTCGGGATCATCGAGATAGATCTCGATCGCCGTCGCCTTGTCGTCCTGGTTGAAATAGAGCTGCGCCTCGGAAAAGGGCATGAATACGAAGGAGGAGTCATATTCCGACATGCCGATCTCGAAGATGGCATTGATCGGATAGGCCTTGACGCGCGGGGTAACACCCATCGGTGTCACCGCGCCGCGCGGCGAGACCAGCGTGATCTTGTCGCCGATCGTCAGCCCGAGTGCGGTGGCAAGCCGGGTGCCGATCGCCACACCGCCTGCGGTATCAAAATTGTCGAGCGTTCCCTGCCGGATATTGGACGACATGCCCGGCAGGCTCGGCAGATCCTGAGCGCGCACGCCGCGCACCAGCGCGCCGCTCGAATTGCTGGCACCGGAGGCGAGCACCTGCCCTTCAACGAAGGGGATCGCGGCCTTCACGCCCTTGACCATCGCGATGCGACTGGCGACATCGGCAAAATCCGTGAACGGCGTGTCCGTCGGCTGCACGATCATGTGACCGTTGACGCCGAGAATCTTGCCGATCAGCTCGCCGCGAAAGCCGTTCATCACGGCCATCACGATGATCAATGTCGCGACGCCGAGCATGATGCCGATGAAAGAGAAGCCGGCAATGATCGAGATGAACGTCTCGCGTCGGCGGGCGCGCAGATAACGCCCGGCGAGCATCCATTCAAACGGTGAAAACGGCCTCGTGCCTGTCGGCTCCGCCATCTAAGTCCTGTCCCGAGGGGCGCGGGGATCGCGCCTTCCAGCCGACTACGGCATGTCGCGGTCAGCCCGCGACCAGCCGATTCACCGCAGCATCGAGTGTAAGCGTTTCACGCTCGCCCGTCGCGCGCCGTTTCAGCTCGACCTCGCCATTCGCGAGCCCCTTAGGACCGACGATCAGCTGCCAGGGCAGCCCGATCAGGTCCATGGTCGCGAACTTGGCTCCGGCCCTGCCATCGACATCATCGTAAAGGACTTCGATTCCGGCATTCATGAGGCGCTGATAGAGGCCATCGCATGCGGCGTCCGTGTTGGCATCGCCGACCTTCAGATTGATGAGCCCGACCTGGTAGGGCGCGATGCTCGAAGGCCAGATGATGCCGGCATCGTCATGGCTCGCCTCGATGACAGCGGCCACGAGCCGCGATACGCCGATGCCATACGAGCCCATATGGACGTCATGGTCGGCGCCATCAGGCCCGGTCACCTTGGCGCCGAGCGGCGTCGAGTATTTCGTGCCGAAATAGAACACCTGGCCAACCTCGATGCCGCGTGCTTCGAGCCGACGCTCTTCCGGGATCGCCTCGAACGCCGCCTTGTCGTGCATCTCCTCGGTCGCTGCATATTTCGTCGTCCAAGCGGACACGATAGGCGTCAGGTCGCCCGAAAAATCCGTATCGGCCCCGGGAATGGGCGAATCGAGCGCTTCCTTGTCAAGAAACACTGCGCTTTCGCCGGTCGCGGCCAGCACGATGAACTCGTGGGTCGCGTCGCCGCCAATCGGCCCCGAATCGGCGCGCATGGGGATCGCCTTGACGCCGAGCCGGTCGAAGGTGCGCAGATAGGCAACGAACATGCGGTTATAGGCGCGCCGCGCCGCCGCCTCGTCGATGTCGAAGGAATAGGCATCCTTCATCAGGAATTCGCGGCCGCGCATCACGCCGAAGCGCGGGCGGACCTCGTCGCGAAACTTCCACTGGATGTGGTAGAGATTGAGCGGCAATTCCTTGTAGGAGCGCACATAGCTGCGGAAGATGTCTGTGATCATCTCCTCATTGGTCGGCCCATAGAGCATCTCGCGCTCGTGCCGATCCTTGATGCGCAGCATCTCCTTGCCATAGTCGTCGTAGCGACCGCTTTCCCGCCAAAGATCCGCCGACTGCAGCGTCGGCATCAACACCTCGATGGCGCCGGCGCGGTTCTGCTCCTCCCGCACGATGCGCTCGATATTGGCGAGCACGCGCTTGCCGAGCGGCAGCCAGGAATAGATGCCTGCCGCCTGCTGGCGGATGAGACCGGCGCGCAGCATCAACCGGTGGGAGACGATGTCCGCCTCCTTGGGGGTATCGCGCAGCGTAGGCAGGAAGGACCGGGAAAGGCGCATCAGGAAAGGGCTCCGGGCGAGTCGAACGGGCGACATCAAGCCATAAACGGTGGCGATTACAAGGAGAACCGGCCAAACCTGCCAGCAAAATGACCAGGAATGTAGCAGGCTCCGAGGCTTCCCGCGTTGCACTGGAATGAAGGCATCGCACCATCCCGGAGAACCGATTGCTAAGGTCAGCCATATTGTCGCAAAAAAAGTGGGCGACGGCTGCACAAATTGATGACAAGCCCCTCGGCATTGGATAACGTCCCGGACCATAAGAAAGGGATCGGCAAATATAAGCACGGTCCCACCAACAGGCATCGCGGTCTAAGTCTTGGGAGGAAGCTCCCCTTCTGGCGCAGCCGTAAGGCTGCAGCCGCCGGGTTCGAATAATCAATTCGAATGCCCTCGGGCACAACGCCCGGCACAGAAGGGGTAGAACGCGAACTATACAAAGCAAGGCTCGCAAGAGCCTTGCTTTTTTTATTGTCCGGCGCATGACCGATTAACTTCGACTATCCTTAAGACTTGCTTGCGAGAGGCTGCCTGAGCGTCCCGATCGACGCGGTAACTTCTGGTTGTATCGGATATTTTCGTTGGCAGGCCTTGGGCCCGCGCGCCCCTGAAAGTGGGCGATCCGCACGCCGGCCCCTTTCGAGGCAGTGGTTGCTGAATATCTAATCTTTGCAGGCCCTTCCCGCCATTCCATCCTGTTGCACGAGACCGTGCAGCTGGGAACTTCCGACACATGACCGGCAATCGCTTCCACCTCGGATGGTTCACGACCTTCGGGATCGACGAATGGAACGATCCGTTCGCGTCCGGCGGCAAGCCTTGGGATGGCGCATTCTATATCGAGATGGCCAAGGCGCTCGAGCGCGCCTGCTTCGACTACATCATGTTCGAAGACACGCTGATGCTGCCCGAGGCCTGGGGCGGCACCACGGAAGCCTATCTGAAAAACGCGATCATGGTGCCGAAGCACGATCCGTTGCCGCTGGCGGCGCTGATCTCGGCCGCCACGCAGCATCTCGGCGTCGTCACGACCATGTCGACGCTCGCTTATCCGCCCTTCCTGCTGGCCCGCCTCGCGGCCACGATGGACCACATTTCCGGTGGACGGTTCGGCTGGAACATCGTGACGTCGGGCGAGGATACGGCGGCTCAGAATTTCGGCCTCGACAAGCTGCCGCCGCGCGAGCTTCGCTATGACATGGCCGACGAATATATGCAGCTCGTCGGCCAGCTCTTCGGCTCGTGGGACCCGGACGCCATCGTCATGGACCGCGAGACGGACACCTATGCTGATTTCAGCAAGGTGCGGCCGATCCATTTCAAAGGGCAGTATTTCTCGTCGCGCGGACCGCTGAACACCGCGCCGATGCCGCAGGGACGCCCCGCCTATGTCCAGGCGGGCGGCTCGCCGAAGGGCCGCGCCTTCGCGGCGAAATACGCCGACTCGATCATTGCCACCGCGAACGGCATCGAGGGCATGAAAGCCTATCGTGATGACGTGCGCGCTCGGGCGGCGGCGATCGGGCGCGATCCCGATGAGATCAAGATCCTGTTCCTCGCGGCGCCAATCCTCGCCGACACGGTCGAGGAAGCGCGTGCCAGGACGGACCGGGCGGTGAACTCGCCCGAGTTCGTCGAGCGCGCCTTGGCGCTGTTCGGCTCCTTCACCGATATCGATTTCTCGATCTATGACCTCGATAAGCCATTGCCCGAGAAACTGGTCACCAATGGCGAGCAGGGTTCGCTCGACAAGTTCCAGCAATGGGGCTCCGGCAAGACGCTGCGCCAACTCGCCATCGATGGCGGCATGTCCGGCTCGATCGAACTGATCGGCACGCCCGACACGGTGGCCGAACGGATGGGCGAGGTGATGGAGGCGGTCGGCGGCGACGGCTTCCTGATCACGGCCCCGTTCCACCGCATCAACCGTCGCTACATCAATGAAGTCACGGAGGGTCTCGTCCCCGCCTTGCAGCGGCGGGGTCTGGTGCGGAGCGCCTATACGCAGCCGACGCTGCGCGCGACGCTCAAGGAGTTCTGAGGGCCGCCCCTTGGAGAGGAGCGGCCGCCTTCCCTAGACGTCGCGGAAACGGAAGGTGGGCACGCCCGCAACGAAGGCACGTCCCTGAAACACGGTTCCGGACAGCGGATAGCGGGCCAATTGCTCGTCAGAGCGGCCATCACGCAGGCTGGTGACGAACAGCGACTTGCCGTCAGCGCTCCCGAAACAGGGCATGGTCGGCGACGCCGGAACATCGAAGCTCTCGATGAGCCTGCCATCCGGGGCGTAACGGTTGAGCTTCTGCGCCGAGATGCCGGAGCTCCAGTAGTTCCCTTCCATGTCGGTCGCGCCGCCATCAGGCCGCCCCATGGCGTCGTTCGGCTCGGCGATCCGCGTCCGCTCCGAAATCGCGCCAGTTGCCGGATCGAAGCGCCAGCGATCGATCCACGGTCCGCGCGTGTCGGTATGAAACATCGTGGTGCCGTCGGCGGTCCAGGCGAGCCCGTTTGAGGCCTTGATGCCGTCGACCTTGGTTTCAGCCTTCCCTGAGGAATCGATCCGGTAGAGCACGGCGACGGCCGCGCGATCGGCCGCCTCGTTGATGCCGCCCACCCAGAAGGCGCCGTCCGGACCGACCTTGCCATCGTTGAGCCGCACCGAAGGCGTGTCGGCACCGACAGTGACCAGCGGCTCGCTCTTGCCCGTCGCGGGGTCGAAGAGCACCACGCTATGCTTCAGCGCCACGACAAAACGACCGCTCTCGCAAAGCCCATAGGAAGCCACGAGCTCCGGGAAGCGCCAGATATGCTCCTCACCGGTCTTGAGGTCGACGCCGTGGATCTCGCCCTCGGGAATGTTGCAGAAGAGAATCCGGTCGTTGCGGTCATCGTAGACAGGTGTCTCCGCCAGACGGTGAAGCGTCGGGATGAGCGGGCTGAGGCCGAGGTCGTGCATGGATCGGTGTTCCTCGCGGGAATGGGTGCCGGACCATGCCATTTTGCCAGCCGGGCGTCGACCGGAAGACGCGGTTTGGGTCCCCAGATGGGCTGCGCGATTGACGGGCGCCTGTGCGCGCCCGCAAGATCAGTGGGGCGAGGCAGGGAGACATCATGAAAACCGATCCGGTCGAGCCGGGCGATCTCGCGCGATCTGTCATCAGCGTGCCGCCGCTGCCGCGCTCGGCGAGCGGTTCGCTGTCCGTCACCGAAACGGCCCGCCTCATCGATTGGCTGATGGATGGCGGCGTTTCGACTTTCCTGTTCGGCGGCAATGCCAATCTCTACAATATGGGCGTGCGAGAGTTCGGCGCGCTGCTCGATCTCCTGGAACAGGTCACCCCTGACGAAGGCTGGACGATCCCCTCGATCGGCGCCGATTACGGCAAGGCCAGCGACCAGATCGATGTCTTGCGGGAGCGCGACTTTCCGACCGCAATGCTGCTTCCGGCCAGCGTTGCGACGACGCCAACCGGTGTCGCGACAGGGCTGCGCCGTCTCGCCGACCGCTTTGGGCGGCCGCTGATCGCCTATGTCCGGGCCGAGTGCTATCTCGCTCCGCGCGATCTCGCCGCGCTCATCGAGGATGGCGCCGTCTGCGCATTGAAATATGCGGTCGTCCATGCCGATCCGGCCGTCGATGCGACGCTCGCCGCCATGCTGGACGCCGTCGGCTCGGCCGAACGGATCGTCAGCGGCATCGGCGAACGGCCGGTGATCGCCCATCTCGAGGGCTTCGGCCTTGCCGGCTTCACGTCCGGATCGGTGTGCATCGCCCCTCACCTTTCGACCGCGATCCTGCACGCGCTGAAAGGCGGCGACAGCCGCGCCGCGGCCGAGCTCCGGGCGCATTTCCTGCCGCTCGAGGATCTGCGCGATGCCTATTCGCCGATCCGCGTGCTGCACGAGGCCGTGCGCCTCGCCGAGATCGCGGACACCGGGCCGCTGGCGCCGTTTCTCTCCAATATCGACGACGGCTCGGCGCTCGCCGAGATCGAAACGGCTGCAAGACGCCTTCGCGACACCAGCCGACGACGAACCGGCTGATAAAGGCGTCGATCTGCTGCATCGCACAATATTTCTCTAGATCATCGTGCAGATGCACAGCGACAGAACGGCAGCGCAACAGAAACGTTCGCCCGACGCCGAGTTTATCATACGATTAACACTGTCGGTTGCCCGGCTGCACCTGCAACGACCGTTGCGGCATTTCAAACCCTTGAATATGCTGCGCCATCTTGGACGGGGAGGAAACGTCCGGGAATCTTTCGGGAGGGAAAGAATGACAAAGCTCATGAAGACGCTCGCGCTCGGCGCGGCCGTCTCGCTCGTCGGCACCTATGCCTATGCCCAGTCCGGCTCGCTGGACAAGGCCGTGGGCGGCTACAGCTTCCAGGACGCCGCCAAGGAAGCTCCGACCACCAAGGACTTTCATTCGAAGGACGGCAAGCTCACCTTCGCGATCATCACGCATACCGCCGGCAACGGCTTCTTCGATCCGACCTATGTCGGCGCCCAGGTTGCCGCCGATGCCTTCGGCATCAATCTCATCAAGCTCGGCTCGGAAGCACCGGTCGACGATATTCCGCGCGAGATCGAGATCCTCAATCAGGTGATCAATGATCCGACAATCGACGGCCTGATCATGACGACTCCGCAGTCGGGCGCCTATGATGACATCGTCAAGAAGGCCTTCGCCAACGGCATTCCCGTCGCGACCACCAATTCGTTCGATCCGAAGATCCTGAACCGCTCGCAGATCAGCCATACCGGCCAGCTCTCGTCGGCGGCCTCTATCGGCGGCGAAGCGCTCGCCAAATGCGTGCTCGACAGTGGCGCCAAGGGCGGCTCGATCATCTTCCCGTCGACGACGACGCTCGGCAATGAGGAAGTCAACCGCCGCGTCACAGCGGCCTTCGAAGCGGCTGTGAAGGTCCTGAACGACGCCGGTCGTCTTAACGACTTCAAGGTCGATGCGGGCCCGGAAAATATCGGCATCGACGTCAACAAGGACGACATCACCAATTCCGTCGTCTCGCTGATCGAGTCGCGCGGCGATGTCGTCGGCGGCTTCGCGGCCAACGGCTTCGTGACGCCAGCGCTCGGCGACGCGGTCGCGCAGCTGAAGCTCAATGGCAAGATCTGCGCCTTCGGCTTCGACCTCGGCCCGAAGCAGCAGGAGCAGATCCGCACTGGCGCGCTGACCGGCTCGCTTGGCCAGCAGCCGTTCCTGCAGGGCTTCTGGCCTGTTGCGCAGCTCTACCTGCAGATCGACCGCGGCGTTTCGGCCGCCAATCTCGACACGAGCGCGCAGCTCGTGACGAAGGACACGGTCGATCTCGTCGGCAAGCGCTTCGAGAACTGAGCTTCACCCTGGCGGCCCGCGCCGCGCGCGGGTCGCCTTGGATCGCCATCAGTCTTGTCATTGCCGCGCTTGACCCGGCAATCCAGCCAGTTCGTCCCGGCTCCCGGGCGAGGGCCGGATCGCGGGTGAAGCCCAGGGACGGCTGGAAGCTCGCCGGCAGCGTCCAGTGAATTTGAGACCAGCAGAACCCATGACAGCGATCAGCACCGCCCCACCCATTCGCCGCCGGCTGCCGCTCGAACTGATCGGTGGCTGGGAGGTCGGTCTCATCGCCTTCATGGTGCTGCTCTACGCGGCGGGCGTGTTCATCAACCCGAAATTCTTCGGCCAAGCCGATGCCTTTTCGGCGATCCTGCGTGACGCGGCCCGTTACGGCGTGATGGCGGCCGGAATGACCTTCGTCATCGTCAACAAGGACCTCGACCTTTCGGTCGGCTCGACCTTCGGCCTCGTGGCCACCGTCTTTTCGCTCGCTTTCTCGCAGTCCTATTACGATCTCGGCGTCTGGCCATCGCTGATCGCAGCCGTTCTCGCTGGTCTCGCGGTCGGGCTCGTCAACGGGTTCTTCGTCACGGTCCTGCGCGTCCCGTCCTTCATCACGACGCTGACCATGCTGTTCATCGGCCGTGGCCTCGTCCTCGGGCTGACCGGCGGCAAGACCGTCTCCTACAGCGAGAAGGCGGCGAGTGACGCGGCGTGGTTCGTCCAGATCGGCGAGACCAACACGTTCGGCTTCAACAACCAGATCCTGATCTTCATCCTCGTTACCATCGTCGGCATGGTGGTACTCGCCAAGACGCGCTGGGGCTACGAAACCTATGCCACCGGCGGCAACGAGATGGCCGCCACCTATGCCGGCATCTCGACACGGCGCGTCCGCATGCGCGGCTATGTGCTCTCGGCTCTCGCCGCGACGCTCGCCGGACTGATGAGCGTCGCCCAGGACAAGGGCATCACCTCGCAATATGGCCAGGGCGCCGAACTCATCGTCATCGCGGCGGTGATCGTCGGCGGCGCGTCGATCCTCGGCGGCCGCGGCCGTCTGCTCGGCGGCGCCCTTGGCGCGGTGCTGGTCACGCTGATCGACAAGGTGCTGCGCGAGGGCATTCCGATGACGCGCACCGTCAAGGTCGGCAATGTCGAGATGCAGGTGCAGGGCATGGCGCAGCTGCCGCCCGGCGCCGTGCCGGCCTTTCTCGGTCTGATCCTGCTCCTCTCGGTGCTGATCGAGCCCTGGATCATCCGCCGCAACGTCTTTCCGCGCCTCTTCGCTCGAATGACCGGCCGTCCCCTGCCCCCGATCATCGAGGTCGGCGGCGTCGCCATCGAGGGCGCGCAGACAAAGGGTTCATCCGCCTCCGATCGCTCGATGCGCGCCCGTGGACCGATCGGCCGCTTCTTCGCGCGCCGTGATGCCGCCGCCATCATCCTCGCGGTGGCGCTCTGGTGCGTCGGCCTCTATCTGCGGCCCGACTTCTGGGGCTCGATCGACAACTCGTTCAACCTGATGCTGTCCTTCACCGAGGTCGGGCTGCTCTCGATCGGCATGACCTATGTCATCGCCAATGGCGACATCGACCTTTCGGTCGGCTCGGTGCTGGCGCTCTCGGCCGCGACCTGCGCCTTCCTGATGAAGCAGCTCGGCTTCGATCCGGCCACGGCGGTGTTCATCGCGCTGATCGCGGGCGCCGCGGCCGGCCTCGTCAATGCCCTGCTGACGGTCGGCTTCGGCCTGCCGGCCTTCGTCGCGACGCTGGGCATGTTCTACATGGCGCGCGGCATCGGCGCCTGGCTCACGGCGGGGCGGCAGCTCTCCTCCTTCCCAGAGGCCTTCAACCTGCTCGGGCGCAAGCTGATCGACGCGCTGAGCTATTTCGGGATTGCGCCGGCCAAGGGAACGCTTGTCTACGATGTCGCCGCCGCGCTCAGCGTGCAGACGGTCTTCATGGTCGTGGTCGCTGTTATCGCTGGCATCGTGCTCGGCAAGACACCATTCGGTCAGATGATCTATGCCACCGGCGGCAATCGCCGCGCCGCCGAATATGCCGGCATCAATACCGGCCGCGTCCGCGCCATCAGCCTCGTCTTCTCGGCGCTCTGTGCCGCCTCGGCTGGCGTCATCTATGTCGCCTTCCTCCGAAGCTTCAATCCCTCGGCTGGCCAGCTTCGCGAACTCGACGCCATCGCGGCGGTCATCATCGGCGGTGGCTCGATCTTCGGCGGCTATGGCACGGTGATCGGCGCGCTGGCCGGCGCCGCCGTCATCGCCCTGATCCGAGCCCTGCTCTCGCTCCAGCTGATCCTCGGCAACGGACAGTCCTTCGTGATGCCGCAGCACTGGGTCAACGTCTTCATCGGGCTGATCCTGATGGTCGCCGTCGTCGGCGATGTCTGGATCCGCCAGGGCGACCTCATCGGCTCGATCAGGCGACGCTTCGCGTCACGCCGGGCCATTCATCCTCACGCCGCGTCCTGACCGCCGGGAGCCTTTCATGTCCAATCGAAACGCCACGCCGCTCCTCATCGAGATGCGCAACATCTCCAAGGCCTTCGGACCGGTGCAGGCGCTGCGCAACATCAACCTGACGCTCGCGCCCGGGGAAATCCTCGGTCTGGTCGGCGACAATTCCGCCGGAAAGTCGACGCTGATGAAGGTGATGACGGGCGCCTACCAGCGGGATTCCGGCGATGTGCTGGTCGATGGCCGCGAGACGCATTTCAAGAGCCCGCATGAGAGCCGCGTCGACGGCATCGAGATGATCTACCAGGACTTTGCGCTCTGCGGGAACATGGACATCGCGCAGAACATCTTTCTCGGCCGCTGGCCGCGAAAGGGCCTCTTCGTCGATCGCAAGCGCATGTATGCCGAGGCCGACGAGGTGTTGAAACGCCTCAAGGTCGACGTCAACTCGGTGTTCCAGAAGGTCGAGAGCCTCTCGGGCGGCCGGCAGCAGTCCGTGGCCATCGCGCGCGCCATTTCGTTCAACCCGCGCGTCGTCGTCCTCGACGAGCCGACGGCGAACCTTTCCGTCATGGCCACGGAGCGTCTTCTGGAAACGATGGCCGAACTGAAGCGTCACGGCGTCGCGCAGATCATCATCTCGCATCGGCTGACCGACATCTTCGAGGTCGGCGACCGCATCATGGTGATGAAGCGCGGCCAGAATGTCGGCGATCGCTACATCGCTCATACCGACGAGGCCGAGGTGCTGGAGCTGATCGTTTCCGGCACGCCGGAAACGGCGCTGACCGCCGACCAAGCGTTGGCGACCCGCGCCGCCTGAGTCCTCCCTTTCCAGCGTTGCGATCCGGCGGCTTGCCAAGTGGGCCCGGCCGCGCCATGGTCCTGGCTTCACCGCATCGCAGGAACTACCCCCATGGCTCATCATGGCGCGCCGCCTCTGGCCGCGGCTCCGATCGAGGCCGGCTCGCTCGAACTGACGTCGTCGGATGTCATGCTGGCGAAGCTCGAGACGCGGCGATCGGTGCCGCTGCGCAGCTTCGCGGATGACGCAATCCCGGACGATGATCTCGAGCGGATGCTGACCATTGCCGCTCGCACGCCCGACCACGGCCGCCTTGTCCCCTGGCGCTTCATCACGGTCACAGGTCCGGCGCGCCAGACGGCAGGCGAGCGGCTCGATGCGATTTATGCCTCGCGCAACCCCGATCTTGCACCGGCGAAGCAGGATATGTGGACGCTCTACATGCTTCGTGCGCCGGTGACGGTGATCCTCGTCAGCCGCGCCGATCCGGCCGCCAAGATCCCGGTCTGGGACCAGGAGCTTTCGGCGGGCGCCGCCGGCATGAACCTCCTCGCGGCGGCATCGGCACTCGGCTATGCCGCACAGTGGCTGCTCAAATGGCCGGGACGCGACAGCGAGGCAGCCGCGATCTTCGGTGTCGGCATGTCGGAGCGGGTCGCCGGCTTCATCCATCTCGGCCGGCAGATCGAGAAGCCTCAGGACCGGCCGCGCCCCGATCTCGCCGAGGTGGTCACGCGCTGGACGGGCTGACGATCGCGACGCGGCGCTCGCGGTGAATGCTGTAGAGGCCCGTCGCGACGACGACGAGGGTTCCGATGATCGTGTAGCTGTCCGGGATATCGCCCCAGACCAGATAGCCAATCGTGATTGCGTAGAGGATCACGACATAGCGGAACGGCGCGATCACCGCCATCGAGCCGCCGCGCATGGCGAGAATCATCGAGCCGTAGCCGACGAGGAGCAGCAAGGCTGCGCCCGAGAGGATGACCCATTCATGGGTCGAGGGCGTGAGCCATGTCTCTCCGAGCGAAATGACCCCGCCAGTCAGGGTGACAGCGGCGGCTGTCACCGCCGTCACCAGCAGCGTCGGCATGCCCAGGGGAAAGGCGCGCGTGACGAGATCGCGCAGTGTGATGAAGGCCATCGATCCCAAGGCCGCAAGGGCATAGGCATCGAACCCGGCAACGCCCGGCCGCATGACGATCATGACGCCGACGAAGCCGACGGCGATCGCCGACCAGCGCCGCCAGCCCACCGTCTCGCCCAGGAAGATCGCTGCGGCCGCCGTCGTCATCAACGGCACGATCTGGTTGACGGCGGAGATGTTGGCGATCGGCATATGGAACAGCGCATAGAGATAGAGCACCGTCGCGACGACCTCGCCGACCGTGCGCCAGAACACCAGCGGATGCAGCGCAAGACGCCAGTATCGATGGGTGCCCGTCGCAAAGAGCACCGCGAGGATCAGCACCAGCCCGACGCCGCCGCGCATGACGAGAATCTGGCCGGTTGGCAGGCGGTCGCTGGCCAGCTTGATCAGCGTATCGTTAAGGATGAAGACGAGGCTGGACAGCAATATCATGCTGATGCCCCGGAAATTGGCCTGGAAGGAGGTCATGTCGGGTGGGTGCATGGCGGCGTGCGGCGCCGCGAAGAATCCGGGCCGGACGGAATGGTCGCGGCAGAGGCAGCATGACCAATATCAGGGCAACGCGCAATGACGCCGCCCTCCTTCCGCGCCCAGCCCGCTACCTATCCCGGCAACCAGAGCCGGCCGAGCCCGCCGGCTTCGTGCAACACAGGATCGGTGTCCGGCCGCGGCACGTCGGCTATGCGCTTCCGCAGCGTCGCGCCATCGCCGTTCCCGGCCCGGACGAGATCATAATCAGCGTCCGGCGGATACGCGCCGACCACCAGAAGGTCGCCGCTTGCCTCGATCAGCTTGTGGCCGGTGCCAGCCGGCAGCAGGGCCGCATCGCCGGCGGAAACGGCGACCACCGGCCCGCTATCACCGCCGAACTGCACGTCTGCCCTGCCCCGCGCGATGCCAAGAACTTCATGCGTCACCGAATGAAAATGCGTGAAGCGATAGATTCCGTTGCGAAAACCGACCGGCCAACCATTCGCTTCGAAGAGCTTGTCGAAGGCATGGTCATCTTCCGCCAGCGCTTCCGCGGTCAAGGCGCCGCGATAAGCGAGCAACGGCCAATACGGGTGATTGGGCGTCGCGCCGTCATCGGCAAGCATCAGAGGTTCGATCAGCATCTGTTCCATCCCGGCCAAACCGGGACTGCATCAGCCGCCGGTCATGCTCATATGTCGGCCAAGCGCCGGCCGATTATGGTCTCGATCAATAATGAAGTCGTGGCCCTTCGGTTTCCGGGCGATCGCCTCGTCGATGGCGGCAGCAAGCAGTTCGTTGCCTTCCGAGGCGCGCAGCGGCGCCCGCAGATCGCGCGCATCCTCTTGGCCGAGGCACATGAACAGCGTGCCCGTACAGGTGACGCGTACGCGATTGCAGGTCTCGCAAAAATTGTGCGTCAACGGCGTGATGAAGCCGATGCGTCCACCCGTTTCCGCCACGGTCACGTAGCGGGCCGGTCCGCCTGTGCGATAGCCGCTCTCGGTCAGCGTCCAGCGCTCCGAGAGATCCCGGCGCACCTGCGACAGCGGCAGATACTGGTCCGTCCGGTCGCCGTCGATCTCGCCGAGCGGCATCGTCTCGATCAGCGTCAGGTCCATGCCACGTCCATGCGACCAGCGGATCATCTCGTCATATTCGTGCTCGTTTACGCCCTTGAGCGCCACGGCATTGATCTTGACCTTGATGCCAGCCGCGAGCGCCGCATCGATGCCATCCTGGACCACGCGGAGGTCCCCACGCCTCGTGATGGCGCGGAAGCGCTCCGAATCGAGCGTATCGACCGAGACATTGATGCGCCGGACGCCGCAGGCGGCGAGTTCCTCGGCATAGCGGGAGAGCTGCGAACCATTGGTGGTCAGCGTCAGCTCATCCAGCTGCCCCGCCTCGATATGGCGCGACAGGGAGCGGATGAGGCTCATGATATTGCGACGAACAAGCGGCTCGCCGCCGGTCAGCCGCAGTCGGCGAACGCCCTTTTCGATGAAGACCGAGCAGAGGCGGTCAAGCTCCTCGAGCGTTAGCACATCCCGCTTCGGCAGGAAGGTCATATCTTCCGCCATGCAATAGACGCAGCGGAAGTCACAGCGGTCCGTCACGGAAACGCGCAGGTAGCGGATCGAGCGGCCGAACGGATCGACCATCGGGGCGGCCTCGCCCGTCGCGGACAGGATGGTGGGCATTGACGTTTCCGATGCCGACTTGGCGGACGTGTCTCAAGACATGATGTAGAGGATGAAGAGCGCGGATCAAAGCCCGAACGGCCGCGCTCGCAGTCCTGTGACCGGAACCCGTATCCATGCCCGACACCGCCGACACGCCCTGGCCGACCGAACTCCGCCTTTCACCGGACAAGCGCCGCCTTTCCGTTGCCTTCGACAATGGCAACGCCTACACGTTCAGCGCGGAGTTCCTGCGCGTTACCAGCCCGTCCGCCGAGGTTCAGGGCCACGCGCCGTCCCAGCGACAGACGGTGCCGGGCAAGATCGACGTTGCCATCCGCTCGATCGATCCGGTTGGCAATTATGCCGTCAGACTCAATTTCGATGACGGTCACCACACCGGTCTCTTCTCATGGAAATACCTCGCCGAGATCGGCCGTAACCATGATGAGCTCTGGGCGCGCTATCTGGACGAAGTCGCGGCGAAAGGCCTCAGCCGAAGCCGCTGACGCCTCAAAGCCGTGCGAAGGGCTGGATCAGCTTCCCGATAAGGCCGCTCAGCCGAATCTGCCCGTCGAGCGCGACAACGCAGATGCAGGGCACATCCGAATCGACCATCGGACGATGGTCCGTCGCTTCGTCCGCCTCCTCGAAATCGCCCGGACCGAACCGGCCGGCCTCGTCGCGGTAGGATCCGCTGAGCACGCAGGTGAGTTCCACGCCCTCATGGCTGTGCTGCGGCATGCGCCGACCGGGATCGATCTTGAACAGCAGCACCCGGCAATCGCCATCCTTAGGGACGCCGACGCTGCGCACGCGCGTGCCCGGACCGAGCCAGCGCCATGGCCCGAGCGGAAACTGCCGCAGCGGCTCCGGCAGTTCGATCATGTCGTTGAGAGCAGGTTCTGCAACGGATTCGCCGCCATCCGCATCGATCCGCGCCATGAGGTTGCGAAACGCATTCTCGCCGAGCCGGGTCGGCGGCAGCCGCTCGATGAGTTGGCCGCCGACGCGCTGCAGCGTTTCGACGAGGCGGCCGGATTCGGGGCAGAGCGCAATATGCGCCGCGACCACCGCCGCTTCCGGCGCCCGCAGGGTTCCGGCGGCATAGGCGAGCAGCGTTTCTTCGCTCGGTCTGTAGGTGATGGTGCTCATTGCGTCTCGCTCAACAGGCCGCGCAGCCGGATGATCGCGAGCCGCAGGCGCGACTTGACCGTTCCGAGCGGAATGCCGAGCTCGCGCGCGATCTCCGCATGGGCCTTCTCGTGGAAATAGGAAAGTTTGACGATGCGAACCTGCTCGGCCGTCAAGGCCGCGAGCGCGGAATTCACGCGCGCCGCATCGTCGGCGCCGGCTAGGATCGTGTCGGGTTGCTCGGGATCATCGGGCTGATCCGTCAGATCAGGCTCGCGCTGGCCGAGCTTCTCGCGCCGGGCCGCGTCAATACGAAGGTTGCGGGCGATGGTGAAGATCCAGGTCGAAGCGCCGGCACGGGCGGGATCGAAAAGCGCCGCCTTCCGCCAGACCGTGAGCATGGCCTCCTGCGCGAAGTCCTCGGCCGCACCCGGATTGGCGCCTGCACGCATGAGATAGGTTTTCAACCTCGGCGCGAAGTGATCGAACAACCGCGCAAAGGCCTCGCGGTCGCGGCACTGCCCGACGGCCTCGATAAGGCGCCCGAGTTCGGACGGATCAGAAGGCTGCATCAGCAGCGCCCCCGCTGTCCTTCCTGGCCGGCCATGGCTTACATTTGGCTTCATGCTCCCTGATACGCGCGACAATCCTATCTGGATCACGCATCCAATTCAGCCGCCGATCCGTATCCATCTCCAATGACCCGCACAAAGGACGTGCGGCACAGCTGATGGGCGAAGGATCTGCGCAGTGGGAAATGGCGAACGCTTGAGAATCGCGGTGATCGGTTCCGGCATTTCGGGCCTGTCGGCAGCCTGGCTGCTGTCCGGTCGCCACGACGTGACGCTCTATGAACGGGCGGAGAGGCTGGGCGGTCATTCGAACACTGTGACGGCCCGGCTCCAGGACGCGTCGGTTGCCGTCGATACCGGCTTCATCGTCTACAATGAGCCCGCCTATCCGAACCTGACGGCGCTGTTCGCACATCTCGGCGTCGCCACCAAGCCATCGGACATGTCATTCGCGGTTTCGCTGCGCGCCGGCGCGACCGAATATTCCGGCACCGGCCTTGGAGGCCTCTTCGCCCAGAAGCGCAACCTCGCCCGTCCGCGTTTCTGGTCGATGCTCCGCGACATCACGCGCTTCTATCGCGAGGCGCCGCGCGACCTGGCCTTGATGAGCGAAAAGGGCTTGTCGCTCGGCGAATATCTCTCCGAGCGCGGCTATAGCGCCGCCTTTCGCGACGATCATCTCCTGCCGATGGCGGCCGCGGTGTGGTCAGCCCCTGCCAGCGACATGCTGAATTACCCCGCCGCCAGCTTCATCCGATTCTGCGCCAATCACGGCCTGCTGACGCTCACCGACCGTCCCGTCTGGCGGACGGTGGTGGGCGGCAGCCGGTCCTATGTCGAGGTCTTCGCCGCCGCGCTCGCCGGTTCGATCCGCCTCTCGCGCGGTGCCACAGCGGTCATCCGCAACGCCTCCGGCGTCAGCGTGCGTGACAGCACCGGAGCGGTGACGGATTTCGACCACGCCGTGATCGCGACCCATGCCGACCAGTCGCTGGCGTTGATCGAGCGCCCGACACTGGACGAGGCGCGGCTGCTCGGTGCCTTCCGCTACAGCCGCAACCTGACCGTTCTCCATAGCGACGAGGGCCTGATGCCCCAGCGTCGATCGGTGTGGTCGAGCTGGAACTATCTCGACAATGGCGATGGGCTCTGCGTCACCTATTGGATGAACCGCCTGCAAGGGCTTTCCGGGCGCAACCTCTTCGTGACGCTGAACCCGCCGCGGCCGCCGCGCGCCGGCACGCTGCTGCACAGCGAGATCTACGAGCACCCGATCTTCGACGGGCCGGCAGCGGCGGCGCAGGCCGCGCTCTGGTCGCTGCAGGGAAAGCAGCGGCTCTGGTTCTGCGGGGCGCATTTCGGCGCAGGCTTCCACGAAGACGGCCTGCAATCCGGCCTCGCCGTTGCGGAGCAGCTCGGCGGCGTCCGGCGGCCATGGACCGTTGCCAATGAGAGTGGGCGCATCCAGATCGGCGGCCATGCGCGCGGCAGGGAGCCAGTGCGTTGAGCCTCGCATCCTGCCTCTTCTCCGGCACAGTCGGTCATCGGCGCCTCAAGCCGCGGCGTCACACGCTGAATTATCGCGTCTTCTGGCTGCTGCTGGACCTCGACGAACTCGACCTCATGGACAAGCGGCTGAAGCTCTTCTCGCGCAACCGCTTCAACCTGCTTTCCTTCCATGACGGCGATCATGGCGCCACTGATGTGGTGACACTCCGCCAGCTTATCATCGGCCAGCTCATGGCGGCCGGCATCACGCAGCCGATCGGCGCGATCCGGCTGCTGACGATGCCGCGGATACTCGGCTATGCGTTCAATCCGATCAGCCTGTTCTTCTGCCATGCGCCGGACGGAGAGCTCGTCGCGATCGTCTATGAGGTGAACAACACCTTTGGACAGCGCCACAGCTATATCGCGGCGATCGATCCGGCCGTTGAGCCGGATGCGCTGTTCCGCCATGCCTGCCGGAAACAGTTCTATGTCTCGCCGTTTCTCGGGATGGACCTCGACTACGACTTTGCGGTGCGTCCGCCCGGAGAGGCCGTCTCGCTCGCGGTAAAGGGCTTCGATGCCAGCGGCATGGTCATCGCCACGTCGATGTCCGCCACGCGGCAGGGGATCACCGACCGAAGCCTCCTTGGGGCGGTCGTTTCCCATCCTCTGCTGACCCTCAAGGTCATCGCAGCGATCCACTGGGAAGCGTTGAAGCTTTGGCGCAAGGGCGTTCCCCTGACACGGCGACCGGCGCCGCCGCGCGCCACCGTGACCTTGATATCCAACAGACAGTGTGAGGAAGAGCATGTCGGTGCGTGATCCATCCATTTCGTCGGGAACAGGCCGGACCTTCCGTCTTGTTCCGGATTTCGGTGCATCGCTGCTCCGCATGCTGCTGGCACGGATCCGGCGCGGGCGCCTTGTTGTGGTCACTCCATCGGGCCGCCATCTGGTACAGAGCGGCGCGGAGGCCGGCCCGGAGGCGATGCTCGTCCTCCACAACTGGCGGGCGCTCCGCCGAGTGGCCATGCGGGGCGCGACCGGCTTCGCCGAGGGTTACATGGCCGGCGACTGGACGGCGCCCAACCTCCCGGCGCTCATCGAACTGCTGGCGTTGAATTCCGAGTATCTCGGCCAGCTCGATGACGGCACGCCGCTGAAACGCCTGCTGAGCCGGATCACGCATCGCGGCAATGCCAACACGCGCGACGGAAGCCGCCGCAACATCGCCTTCCACTACGATCTCGGCAATGCGTTCTACGAGCGCTGGCTCGACCGCGGCATGCAATACTCATCCGCGATCCGGCGCGGCCAGGAGACGCTCGAGGACGCCCAGCAGTTCAAGCTCGACCGCATCGTCGAACTCCTCGACCTCGCGGGCGGCGAGGACGTGCTTGAGATCGGCTGCGGCTGGGGGGCGGTCGCCGAGCGATTGGCTCTGTCCGGCTGCACGGTCACCGGCGTGACGCTGTCGGCCGAACAGCTCCTTTATGCAAAGGAAAGGCTCGCTGGCGCCGGTCTTTCCGCCGACCTCCGGCTGGAGGATTACCGGGACATCACGGGTGCCTATGACCGGATCGTCTCGGTCGAGATGATCGAGGCCGTCGGCGAGGAATATTGGCCCACCTATTTCAAATCGCTGCATGACCGGTTGGCGCCCGGCGGTCGCGCGGTGATCCAGGCGATCGTCATCGCCGAGAACCGTTTCGAGAACTATCGCAGCAATCCCGATTTCATCCAGACACACATCTTCCCCGGCGGGATGCTGCCGACCCGAAGCGCCATCCGCGCGCAGGCAACCGCAGCAGGGCTCGCCTTCCGCCACGAAGAACTGCATGGCGACAGCTATGCCTGGACGCTCAACGAGTGGCGCAGCCGTTTCCATGCGGCCTGGCCCGCGATCGAGGCCCAAGGCTTCGACACCCGCTTCCGCCGCATGTGGGACTACTATCTCAGCTACTGCGAAGGCGGCTTCCGCGCCGGTACCATCGATGTCGGGCTCTATGTATTGGAACGCCCGCGCGGGTGATGCGCTCGATGCGCCGTTGCCATCGTGCAACGACGATTGCAGAGGGTCGGACACCGGCAAGCAACAGCTTGCGCATGCGGCCCAATCTGCTTTATCCATTTTCCGTCTGACAGGAGTGTGGATGTCACGTTCGTCGCAGTCCCGGTGATCCCCTGCCCTTGAGGCAGGGAACGAAGCCCGAGAGCGCTCTGCTCCCGGCCCGCTGACACGCGGCTTCGATCACCCGATTCAGACGATCCATTCCATGAACATCTCCAAACGCGAGCAACGCGTGCTGCACGCGCTCGCCCAAGGCGGACTGATCCGCCATCTCAAAGACGAAACCGGCCGCATCATTGCGGCAGACTGCCTGAACCGCGACGGTTGGGCGCTCACGGACTGCTCGATGGAGCTTTTCCAGCGGCTGCGGCGGCGGCGCTTCGTCGCCTCGAGCGGCGGCGGGCCTTACCGCATCACGCGGCTCGGGCTTGAAGCCGTGCGCGCGCAACTCGACAACAGATGAACAGAGTCCGGCGGCGACGGATCAGTTGCCGCCGGTCCCCTCGCCGGTCCTTTTGGCGATCGCGTCGCGCTCGAAGGCGATGTTCCAGTCGATCAGCTTCGACCACAAGGCGCGGGCGAGATCGGGATCGAGCCCCGCCGCACCCGCCCGAGCGGCGACATGGGCGAGCACCTCGTCCACGCGCGCGGGAACCAGCGCTTCATCGGGCGATGCCTTCAGCTCGGCCATGCGACGGACATAGCCGAAGCGGCTCGCCAGCAGGCCGATCAACGCGCCGTCGAGCCGGTCGATCTCAGCCCGAATGTCTTCCTTGGTCTCGCAGTCCTCGGGAGCCTTCGACATCAGCGACCTCACCACCAGCGCGTGGGCGAGAAGCTGCCCGCCGCATCTTCGACGACATGGGCAAGGCGGAACAGCGTCTCCTCCTCGAACGGCCGTCCGATGAGCTGCAGACCGAGCGGCAGCCCGGCGCTGTCGAGGCCGCCCGGCACCGCGATGCCAGGCAGGCCCGCCATGTTGACGGTCACCGTGAACACGTCGTTCAGATACATCTCGACCGGCGATGCCATCGCCATTTCCTGAAGCCCGAAGGCCGCGGAAGGGGTCGCCGGCGTCAGCACGGCATCGACGCCCGCCTCGAAGGCGATGTCGAAATCGCGCTTGATCAGCGTGCGGATTTTCTGCGCGCGCACATAATAGGCGTCGTAGTAGCCCGCCGAGAGCACATAAGTGCCGATCAGGATGCGGCGTTTCACCTCGCGGCCGAAACCGGCTGCACGGGTGTTCTCATACATCGAAACAATGTCGTCGCCCGGAACGCGAAGCCCATAGCGGACGCCGTCATAGCGGGCGAGGTTGGACGAGGCCTCGGCCGGCGCCACGATGTAATAGGCCGGCAGCGCATATTTCGTATGCGGCAGCGAGATGTCGACGATCTCGGCACCGGCCTCCTTCAACCAGGCAATCCCCTGCTGCCACAGCGCCTCGATCTCCGCCGGCATGCCGTCCAGCCTGTATTCGCGCGGAATGCCGATGCGCAGTCCCTTGACCGACTGGCCGATGGCCGCCTCGTAATCACCGACCGGAAGGTCGACGGAGGTCGTGTCCTTCGGATCGACCGAGGCCATCGACTTGAGGAGAATGGCCGCGTCGCGCACCGTGCGGGCGATCGGGCCGGCCTGGTCGAGCGACGAAGCGAAGGCGGCAATGCCCCAGCGCGAGCAGCGGCCATAGGTCGGCTTGATGCCGACCGTGCCGGTGAAGGCAGCCGGCTGGCGGATCGAACCGCCGGTATCGGTGGCGGTGGCGCCGGCGCAAAGCCGCGCCGCGACAGCCGCAGCCGAGCCGCCCGAAGAGCCGCCCGGCACCAGAGGCGTGTTGGAGCCTTCGCGGCGCCAGGGATTGGTCACCGGCCCGTAATAAGAGGTCTCGTTCGACGAGCCCATGGCGAATTCGTCCATGTTCAGCTTGCCGAGCATCACTGCCCCATCCGCCCACAGATTGGACGTAACGGTCGATTCGTAGGTCGGCTTGAAACCGAACAGGACATTGGACGCCGCCTGCGTATGGACACCCTCCGTGGCGAAGAGATCCTTGACGCCGATCGGCACGCCTTCGAGCGGCCGTTGCTCACCACTGGCAAGGCGCGCATCCGAGGCCTCGGCCATGGCAAGCGCCTGTTCAGGCGTTTCGACGATATAGGCGTTGAGCGCGCGCGCCGCCTCCATCGCCGCCAGATAGGCCTTGGTCAGCTCGACTGCGGAAAACGCCTTGGTGGCGAGACCGTCGCGGATCTCGGCGATGGAAAGGCTGGTCAGGTCGGCGGCACGGGTCATCGGATTCTCGCGTCAGAAGGCGTCAGATGCTGGGATCGAAACGGCGGGCGAACATCGCGCTGCGGGCGTTGTCACTCGATGACCTTGGGCACCATGAAGAAATCATCGTCGGAGGCCGGCGCATTGGCGACGACCTTCTCGGCGTAGAAGCCGTCGGTGACGACGTCTTCGCGCATCTTCATCACCTGCGCCACCACGGAGGTGAGCGGCTCGACGTCGCTGACATCGACTTCGTTCAATTGCTCCGCAAAGCCGAGGATCGCATTGATTTCGGACTGGAAGGCGACGGCCTCCTCGTCCGATATGGCAATGCGGGCGAGACGCGCGACGCGCTTCACGGTGGCGATGTCGACGGACATGGCGGGATCCTTCGGAACAGCAGGCGGATCGGCCGGCGGGCGGCCGCTGCTCGCTATATCATCGCGCCTCGCCGCGCCGCAACCAAGCGCGGCAAAAGCCGGCGATTGTCCTGCGATTGCCCTTTGGATAGGCTGGCCTCAATCCGATGATCACCCTCGCCGCCCCGATGCCAGGTTTTTGCCGCGACTGCCTGGCACCTGCCGGCAGCGGCCGGCGCTGCCGCGCCTGCGGCAGTCCGCGCATCGCCGCGCATCCGGAACTTTACGAACTCTCGATCGCCCATGTCGATTGCGACGCCTTCTATGCCTCGATCGAGAAGCGCGACGATCCGAGCCTCCGCGACAAGCCGCTGATCATTGGCGGCGCCCGGCGCGGCGTCGTCTCCACAGCCTGCTATATCGCCCGCATCCGCGGCGTGCGCTCGGCGATGCCGATGTTCCAGGCGCTGAAGCTCTGCCCCGATGCCGTCGTCATCAGGCCGAACATGGAAAAGTATGTCGCTGTCGGACGCGAGATTCGCGAACGCATGCTTGCGATGACGCCTCTGGTCGAGCCGATTTCGATCGACGAAGCCTTCCTCGATCTTTCGGGCACCGCGCGACTGCATGGCGCCGCGCCGGCGGTGCAACTCGCCCGCTTCGCGCGCAGCATTGAGAACGAGATCGGCATCACGATTTCGGTCGGCCTCTCCTTCAACAAGTTTCTCGCCAAGATCGCCTCCGACCAGGACAAGCCGCGCGGCTATTCGATCATCGGCCGCGCCGAGGCGATCTCCTTCCTGGCGCCGCAAAAAGTCGGCCTCATCTGGGGCGTCGGCAAGGCGTTCGAGCAGAAGCTCGCCGCCGATGGCATTCATACGATCGGCCAGATCCAGGCGATGGACGAAACCGAACTCGCCCGCCGCTACGGCTCGATGGGCCTGCGGCTGGCGCGGCTGTCGCATGCCGATGACCGCCGCGTCGTCGATCCGCGTCATGATGCGAAATCGATCGGCGCCGAGACGACGTTCAACACCGATATGGCAAGCCTTGCCGAGCTTCGGCCCGTCCTCCGCCATCTATGCGAAAAGGCCGCCAGCCGGCTGAAGCGCGCCAATCTCGCCGCCCACACGGTGACGCTCAAGCTGAAGACGGCGGATTTCAAGCTGCGGACGCGGGCGCGCCAACTGGCAGACCCCTCGCGCCTTGCCGATCGCATCTTCCGGGCTGCGGAAGAGCTTCTGGCGCGGGAGGTCGACGGGACACCCTTCCGACTCATCGGCGTCTCGCTCTCTCATTTCGAGGATCCAGCGCTCGCTGATCCGGACGATCTGCTCGACCCGGCCGCCGCCAAGCGTGCTGCCGCAGAAGCCGCGATCGACAAGGTGCGCGAGCGCTTTGGCAAGACCGCGCTCGAGCATGGCATCACCTTCAGGCGCGACGGCTGACGACCCGGGGGCAGTCCCTAGTCCTCGAAATGAATGTTCTGGGCGACGCGATGACCATCGTCGACGACCGGCTGCGTGCTCAGCACCAGCACTTCGGCCGTCGCATCGGCAGGCGTCGTGACCCGATGCGGTTTCGATGTCGAGAAGTGCAGCGAATCGCCGGACTGGAGCTCATAAATGACCCCGTCGATCACATAACGGACGGTGCCGTTCAGCACATAGACGATCATCTCGCCATCATAGGAGAAGACCTTCGACCGCAACGCGGACGGGAAGAACAGCTTGACGGCGCTCAGCAACTGGTTGGGGAAAGTCGTGGAGAGACGCTCATAGCAGCCCGCCTCGTCCTTGATCTGGTGAGCGATTCGCCCCTCGCGGCGCGACACGGAGATCGGGAGATCCGATTCCTGAAGCAGACCGCTGACTGTCGTCTCAAGGGCCTGCGCAATCAGGGCGAGCGAGGCCAGCGACGGCTTGGTGATGTTGCGTTCGACTTGGCTGAGAAAGCCGACCGACAGGCCGGTCATCGCTGCCACGCGCTCAAGCGTCAGCCGCCGCTGGCGGCGGGCATCGCGAATGCGCTTCCCAAGTTTCATTTGGTCGGTCATTCAGGCGCGCCTCGGCGGCGCAGGCTGAAGATTATCGACCCTCACGAGCCCATACGGCATCGATCGCCTGGTCGAGGGTCAAAAACGCCGGTGGCAGAACATTGTCTCGCTGCCATCCAGCAGGTGGTGACACGACGGCGACCCCCAAAATCCGACCCGCAGCCCGCTGAATCGGTTTCGAGATTAAGGACCGGCCGTCAACTTGTCACCAGTCGCAATCAGGGGATGAGGGGCCGCGGGCTTTTCGCCCACGACCTTCGTCAATAACCTCTTAGCTCTTCAGGATGCTGCGGCCGGCATATTCGCCCTGAATGCCAAGCTGCTCCTCGATGCGGATGAGCTGGTTGTACTTGGCGGTCCGGTCCGAACGGGCCAGCGAGCCAGTCTTGATCTGCCCGCAATTCGTGGCGACGGCGAGATCGGCGATGGTCGAATCCTCGGTCTCGCCGGACCGGTGCGACATCACGGCCGTGTAGGCCGCCTTGTGCGCCATCGCGACGGCGTCGAGCGTCTCGGTCAGCGAACCGATCTGGTTGACCTTGACGAGGATCGAATTGGCCGTGCCGGACTTGATGCCACGCGAGAGGCGCTCGGTGTTGGTGACGAAGAGATCATCGCCAACGAGCTGAACCTTCTTACCGATCGAGTCGGTGAGGCCCTTCCAGCCGGTCCAGTCGTCCTCGCTCATGCCGTCCTCGATCGAGATGATCGGGAATTTCGAGGAAAGATCAGCGAGATAGGCGATCTGCTCGTCGATCGTGCGGACGACGCCCTCGCCTTCGTAGTTGTATTTGCCGTCCTTGAAGAACTCGGTCGCCGCGCAATCGAGGCCGAGATAAATGTCCTCGCCGAGCTTGTAGCCAGCCTTCTCGATCGCCTTGGCGACAAAATCGAGCGCCGCCACCGCCGACGGGAGATTGGGCGCGAAGCCGCCTTCGTCGCCGACATTGGTGTTGTGCCCCGCGTCCTTCAGCGCCTTTTTCAACGTGTGGAACACTTCCGAGCCCCACCGAACGGCCTCGGCCAGAGACGGCGCGCCGACCGGCAGGATCATGAATTCCTGGAAATCGATCGGGTTGTCGGCATGCACGCCGCCATTGATGATGTTCATCATCGGGACCGGCAGCACCTTGGCGTTCACGCCGCCGACATAACGGTAGAGCGGCTGCCCTGCTGCCTGCGCCGCCGCTTTGGCGAGGGCGAGGCTGACGCCCAGAATGGCGTTGGCGCCGAGACGCGCCTTGTTCGGCGTGCCGTCGAGTTCGATCATCGTAGTGTCGATGAGGCTCTGGTCCTCCGCTTCCATGCCACCGATCGCGTCGAAGATCTCTGTGTTGACGGCTTCGACCGCCTTCAGGACACCCTTGCCCTGGTAGACCGACTTCTCGCCATCGCGCAGTTCCACCGCCTCATGCGCGCCGGTGGATGCGCCCGAGGGAACCGCGGCGCGGCCGAGCGAGCCGTCTTCGAGCAGGATATCGACCTCGACGGTCGGATTGCCGCGGCTGTCGAGGATCTGGCGGGCGGTGATGTCGATGATGGCGGTCATTCGAGGGTCCTTCTTGAGCGCGGCAGAGGCTGAGGATCAGCTTCTAGCGCGGCATGCCGGCCCGCGAAAGTCATCGCGCGAGAAAAGGGACCGGCGTCTTTGCCGCTACCACCGCCGCATGGCGTTGCCGTGACGCCCGCCTGCGATCACTCAGAGATCAGCTGGCTCGCCCTCGCGACCCGCGGCGCGGTCCAGCGCCTCAAGCCGCCGGAACTGCCGCCAGCCAAGCGGCAGTGCAACGAGATAGGCCGTCGCGCCAGCCGCCAGCACATGCCAGGGATAGCTCAGCAGCGACGCCGCCGCGACGACCACGAGAACGAACAGCGGCAGCACGACGTTGCGCGGCACCCGCGCGCCCATCTTCTTGCCCGACCAGGTCGGCAGGCGACTGACCATCAAAAGCCCGATAGCGACCGTATAGAGAAACACGATCGGAACGCCGACCGCGCCGATGGGGATATCGAGATTCTCGAGATAGACCGGCAGCAGCACGATGAGCGCGCCTGCCGGCGCCGGAACGCCGGTGAAGAAATTGCCATGCCAATCCGGCTTGGTCGGTCCATCGATGGCGACGTTGAATCGCGCGAGGCGCAGCGCGGCGCAGATCGAGAACACCAGCGCCGCGATCCAGCCGAGCGAATGAACCTGATCCAAGGCCCAGACATAGAGAATGATCGCGGGGGCCACGCCGAAATTGACGAAATCAGCCAGCGAATCGAGTTCGGCGCCGAAACGCGAGGTCGACCGCAGCAGCCGCGCGATGCGGCCATCCACCGCGTCGAGCACGGCCGCGATCACGATCATCGCGATCGCCTCGCCATAGCGGCTCTCGATCGCCATCCGAATGGCCGTCAGCCCGGCGCAGAGGCTGAGCAGGGTCACAAGATTGGGCAGGATCATGCGGATCGGGATCTGCCGCACCTGCCGCAGACGCGGCCGGTTGCTGCTTTCGTCCGGATCAAACGGCGGAAAGATCGTTTCCATCAATCGACCCTGACGGTTCGATCGGTCGCCGCCCCGAAGCGAGCCAGCACCGTCTCGCCGCCGACGGCGATCTGTCCTTCCGCCACAAGCGGCGCATAGCCCTCGGGCAGATAGACATCGAGACGCGAGCCGAAGCGGATCAGGCCGAAACGCTGACCGGCCGAGAGCGCCTCCCCTTCCCGCGTGAAACAGACGATGCGCCGCGCAACGAGGCCGGCGATCTGCACCACGCCGACCGTGCCGTGCTCGCCCTCGATCACGAGGCCGTTGCGCTCGTTGTCGTCGCTCGCCTTGTCGAGCTCTGCATTCAGGAAGCGGCCGGGCTTATAGGCGATCTTGCGGACACGGCCTGAAACGGGCGCGCGATTGATGTGGCAATTGAAGACGTTCATGAACACCGAAATGCGCATGCGCGGCAGCGGGCCGAGTTCGAGCTCGGGCGGAGGCAGCGCCGGGCCGACCTGCGAAACCCGGCCGTCGGCGGGGCTGATCACGAGACCGGCTCCGAGCGGCGTGACGCGCGGCGGATCGCGGAAGAAATAGACGCACCACGCGGTGGCGATCAGGCCGACCCAGAACAGCGGCCCCCAGAGCCAGCCGAGGAACAGCGCCAGGAAAGCGAGGATCGCGATGAACGGGTAGCCCTCGCGATGGATCGGTACCAGGGATGCCCGGATCGATTTCAGCACAGAATCCATGCTCACCCTGTCTCTAGCCTCGTGATAGCCCCGATAAAACACGGATCGTCGAGGCTGTGAAGCCGCTGGCGGCGATCAGACCACAGCCTCGAGCCCGGCCTTCGGACCACGGACGACGAGCCCGAGCGTATCGCTCTCCTCGACCTGGCGTAGCCGCTCCGCAGCCTCGGCCGCCTCGCGCTGGCGATTCCACATCGAGGCATAGAGCCCGTCCGCGTGGATCAGCGCTTCGTGGCGACCGCGCTCGATGATCCGGCCAGCCTCGAGCACGATGATCTCATCGGCATTCACCACGGTCGAAAGCCGGTGCGCGATGACAAGGGTCGTCCGGCCCTTGGAGACCCGATCGAGCGCACCCTGGATCTCGCGTTCGGTATGGGTATCGAGCGCCGATGTCGCTTCGTCGAGGACCAGGATCGGCGGCGCCTTCAGGATAGTGCGGGCAATCGCGACGCGCTGCTTTTCGCCGCCCGACAGTTTCAGTCCGCGCTCGCCGACTTCGGTGTCATAGCCCTTCGGCAGGGTCTCGATGAACGGACCGATCTGCGCCATGGCGGCCGCCTCCCGTACTTCCTCCTCGGACGCCGCCGGGCGGCCATAGCGGATGTTGTAGGCGAGCGTATCGTTGAACAGCACCGTATCCTGCGGAACCATGCCGATGACCTTCCGCAGAGAAGCCTGCTGCACCTCGGCGATGTTCTGCCCATCGATGAGGATGCGCCCACTGGTGGGCTCGTAGAAGCGGAACAGGAGGCGCGAGATGGTCGATTTGCCCGCGCCGGAAGGACCGACGATGGCCACGGTATGCCCTGCCGGCACCTCGAAGCTCACGCCCTTGAGGATGGGCCGCTCGGGGTTATAGGCGAAATGCACGTCCTCGAAGCGCACCACGCCCTCGCCGACCTCAAGCGGCTTGGCGCCGGGCTTGTCCTGGATTTCGGGGTTGCGCTCGATGATCGCGAACATGTCGTCGATGTCGATGAGGGCCTGTTTGATCTCGCGGTAGAGCATGCCCATGAAGTTCAACGGAATGTAGAGCTGCACCAGCATCGCGTTGACCAGAACGAAGCTGCCGATCGAGGCGCGCCCCGCCATGATGTCCCGGGCCGCCAAGACCATGACGATGGCCATGCCGATGGAGAAGATCACGGCCTGACCGGCATTGAGCACGGCGAGCGACGTATAGGTCTGGGTCGAGGCCTTCTCGTAGCGCTCCATGGAGCGGTCGTAGCGGGCCGTCTCCCGCTGCTCGGCGCCGAAATACTTTACCGTTTCGTAGTTCAGCAGGGAATCGACCGCCTTGGTGTTCGCATCCGTGTCGGAGTCGTTCATCTGCTTGCGGATCGAGATCCGCCACTGTGTCGCCTTGTAGGTATAGGCGAGATAGACGACGACCATCGCGAAGACGACGGCGGAATAGATCCAGTTGAACTCCCAGGCGAGCAGTCCCAGCACGAGGACGAACTCGAGGATCGTCGGAACGAGGGTCAGCACCACGAGGCGGGACAGCTCCTCGATGCCTTCGCGGCCACGCTCCAGCACCCGGGTCAGGCCGCCGGTCTTGCGCTCCAGGTGGAAGCGCAGGGATAGGCGATGCATGTGCTCGAAGGTCTGCAGCGCGAGGTTGCGCACCGCATGCATGGCCACCTTGGCAAAGAGGCCGTCGCGCATCTGGGTCAGGACGGCCATGAGGATACGCGTCAAGCCATAGATCGCAGTCAGCAGGATCGGGGCCTTCCAGAGCCAGGAGCCCGAGGTCGCAGCAATCTCAACGCCCTGACCGCCGCTGCCGGTGACCGCCACGAGAGCGTCCGTCGCCCATTTGAAGGCGAAGGGCGTCACCATGGTCACGCCCTTCGCCACCAGCAGCAGACCGAAGGCCAGGAAGACCCGTCGCTGGAGATCGGGCCTGCCGTGGGGCCAAAGATAGGGCCAGAGCTTCGTCCAGGTGGCCGCCAAGCCGCCAGGCTTCGGCGCGGCGGCTCTTGTCGTCGGGACGGCGGTGGAGGGAGGCATACGCGAGAATCCAATCGTAATGTCGGACCTCGATATAGGCGATCATCGGGATGAATTCACCCCGAGTCTGGCATTGTTCCAGTTTGTGCGGAGCGTGTGAACGCTTCAGTTGCTCTTCGGGTCCTGCTCGCCCGGCAGGACGAAAACCTGCCCTGGATAGATCAGGTTGGGATTTCTGATCTGCTCCTGGTTCGCACCGTAGATCACCGTATAGCGGAGGCCCTTGCCGTAGATCCTCTGGCTGATGCGCCAGAGATTGTCGCCCCGCGAAACGATCGTCGTATTGATGTTCGGGACCACGACCGTGCCGACGCTGGCCATCTGTCCATCAGGCAGGGCGGAGGCCACCTCTCGCGAGGGTTGGACCCGTGCTGCCGGCTGGGCCGGTTCCGGGGCCTGAGGCTGCCCGGAAGCCACCTGGACCGGGACGTTGAACCCCACTTCGGCCCGCGACCTGACCTGCCCCGAGACCGGATCCACGTCGTCGAGTCGGATCCGGTAATCGCCGGGCTTCACCCCGTTGCCGATCGAGAAGGACACCTTGCCGTCGCCACCTGCCCCGCCGGGAGCGATGAAGCTCTCGTTGAGGTAGAGGCGCACCGTCGCGCCCGGCGCCGACTGGCCGGATACGAAGAGCTTCCCCTCTTCCGCCTCGACGGTCATGATCTTGATTTCGGGCCGCGGGGCCGGCTGCGCGGGGGCAGTCGACGCAGGGGGCGTCGATGGCGTGACGCTTGCCTGCTGCTGCGGTGCCGGCTGGGATGGTTGCGGCGCGGCTGTGGGGGCTTCGGCCGTGTTCGTCTCAGGCTTCGTCTCAGGCTTGGTCTCCTCGGCCACCTTGGCGGGCGGCTCGGGATTAGAGAGGACCACCGTAGGCTTGTCCGGGGCCGTCAGGGTCACGAGCGGCCTCGTCTTGGCGTCGGCGATCACGACCGTCACGCTCTGGGACGAGCGCTGGCGTGTGCCGTCCGGCGCAATCGATTGCAGCACCACCAGATGGGAGCCCGGCGGCAGGGGCGGAGGCACGATGGCGAACAGGCCCGAGGCATCCGCCGCGGCACGGGCATGGACCTGATCGCCCCTCAACAGCTCGATGGTGGCCCCGGGCGCGGCACGTCCTGCGATCACGCTCTCGCCGTCCGGCTCGACCCGCACCAGATCGAAGCTTGGCGCGACCGGCCCATCCTTGGGCTTGGCTGCGGGAGTTTCACCAGGATTTGCCGGCTTGGCAGCAGCCTGTTGGCCGGGAGCCGCCTGGGATGCAGGGGCCGGCTGGGCGGGCATGGCACTCTGGGTCGGGTCGGACCTGCCGGTCCAGGACCAGTAGAGCACCCCGAGGAGGACTGCGACAACGGCTGCAGCGGCAACGCCGAGCAATGCGATTGTACCCTTGATTTCCTTCGGATCCGCCATGGTGGTTTTCTCGAACGCGGCACTTTCGTGCATTTAAACCGTTTATCTTTCAAA
>DATMGR010000026.1:0-82437 GCA_035555375.1 Kaistia sp.
GTCTGATGACGCTCAATAACTCCATGTCGATCACTCCGCTGTCCCCCGCGCATGCCGCGTGAGACGTGGTGAAACATGGGTCACTTCTCGATGGAAAAATCCGTGCCTACCGGGTCAACTCTCAATGGAAATCAACACCGCGCAACGTCCGGCGCCTAATTAGGCACGATCCCAAGCTCAGAAACCATATCAGCTATCGCCTGTCTCTCTCGACAGGCCTCGTAGAAGGTGTTCTGGCAGTAGGCGGCATCCTTGCTGGTCAGCTTCACCGTCTTGACGAACAGCGTGCCCGGATCGGCCGCATGCTTCAGCAGCACCCGGCGGTGCCGGTCGATATAGGCCTCCAGATAGTGATAGAGGCCGCCGAGGTCCGGCAGGATCAGCCGGAACGGCTTGCTGCCGAAGAAGGACGAGTTCGCGTTCTTGAAGGCGACGGAGGGGATGAGCACCTCCCATCCCTGATCGCGCTCGCTCCAGCGCAACTCACCACGCTTGAGCTCCGCGAGGCGACGCTCCGAGGTCGGTAGCCGGCCGCGCGGACAGACGAGGAGCTGGCGCAGGTTCTTTTGGCGTAGTCCGAGATGCAGGCCGAGCCGCAGCATAAGGAAGGCCCGCACTGCCTCGGCCGCCGCGCGCGGGTAGCGCTTCTCGTCCGGCATCAGCCGCACGATTTCCTCGGTGATCTTGCGATACTCGGCGACCGGGCTGTCGGCCTCCAGCACCGCGATGATCGGCTCGAAGGGGTCACGATGGATACGGGCTACGCGCTGCACCTCCCGTGCGCGGGCGAGGCCATGGCGATGCATCTGCTCGCAGGCTGCGTCCCAATCAGCACGGGCAGCGGCAACGTCGCGCTCGGTGATCAGATTGGGAATAGGACGGATGCGTTCCGCCAACTGCGGGTTCTGCCGCAGCCAGCCTGTCTCGGCGCGGGTGAGCGCGGCAGCGATCCGCAGCATGTCGACTTCCCACGCGGTGTAGAAGCCGCGCCGACGCTCCCGCCATTGGATGTACCAGTCCCACATGATCGGGAAGACCAGCAGACCGAAGCTCAGGTTTTCCAGCGGCACGCCGAAGCCATGGACCGCGCCGCTGGGCGACGCCGCCAGCGCACCGAACATCAGACCGAGATGCTCGATCTTCTGAGATGCCGTCTCCTCTCCCCAGACACCGTTGCGCTGATAACCGAAGGCCGTCAGCGTCGCCGTCTTGAACCGGACGAGATCGGTCATCTCCTCGGCCAGCTGGGGCGGCGCATCGAGCGCCGCACTTGCAAGGTCCGGATCCGGCAGCGATCCATCCTCCTCCCGGCAAAACCGGTACAGCCCGCGCGGCGGGGCGGATTGGTCGAGCAGGCCGGGAAAGCGGATCGAATAGCGCTGCTTCATGGCGGCAGCCTGGAAGCGCCTATAGTCGGTCGTCCCCGTGATCACCACGCGCTGCACCCACTCAAGGATCTCCTCCCTCTCCCTCAACGGGCGCCGATCAAAATCATGCGGCAGATGCCAGGCGAGGCGTCGTCTCTCCGCACGGCTGACGCCGGCAATGGTCCCCGCCGAGGTGCAGCGGTCTCCGTTCGACAGCTTCGAGCGGAAATAGCCCGGCGGCAGGCGGTAGCGCCGCTCTATCATCTCAAGCGCCGCAAGACTTCGCGAGGCGCGCGGCACCTTCACGCCGCGGCGCCACAGGTTGAGTGCCGTGGCATCGACCCGGGCCGCGCTCGCCTCAAGGACACGTGCGAGATGCTTGGCGGTATCGCCATGGCGGCGCATGTGAAGATCGAGCGCATCGGCGAATGTGGGAGGGTCGGTCCAGGGCCGCCCGTCGCTCTCAGGGAACTCGACGATCGGCTTTGCCCGAGGGCCGCGTCGACGTGGCATAGCTTCCGGCTGGTCCGCGCCACGAGGCTGCGTACCCCGCTCCGAACTAGGTGGTGTGCGGCGCGCCGTGGCACGCTTCACCGTGACGTGGCCGCGGCGCGCCAACTCACGGCGCAGCGAATCAAGGCCGGGCGCAAGCACGGAGCCGGCTCGCTGCAGATCGGCGTGATCCACACCGGAGGCGTGAGCGATCGCGTGCCAGTCATAGTCGCGCTCCGTCAGGGGCGGTGGCATGCGCGCGGCGAGGAGATCGAGAAGCCAGTTCTGGAACAGGTCGGCGTCGCGAGGCGACAGGACGGTCGTGGCACGCTGCTGGCAGAACTTCACCAACATGCGCGCGAAGCTCGTACGGGGCATCGGCGGTCAGTGCAGGCACGTTGTGGAGAGGCGACTCGCCTCGATCAGGGGCGGCGGTTCTGCCGAGAAGCCCTTCTCTCCGCCACGATCCAGAAGTGGCAGGCACCGCGATCCGAAACCGAGGGGTGATGGCCTTCACGTGGTCATCAGACGATGACAATGTGCGGCTAGTCATTCAGCCAACAGGACCCTCGCGAAGCCGGAACATTTCTGTCCAGCGTCGCAATGTGTCGAGATCTAGAAAATATCCTGTAAACAAAACCACCCGACCGCCGCGCAATGTGTGCGCTTTTATCCTGCCATCAAGCTCCCTCGCTCCGTCGGGAATAAACGAGATCACGTCACATCGCTGCGATACTATGACAGAGCTGCAGAAAACGCTCCATAGGCGCCGAGCGCTACCAGCTGTTCGTCAAGCTCTCCAGAAATGCGCTGCCAGACTGCTGCAGGGGCCGCCAAATGCACCGCGAGCTCGCCGCGCATAGCCTCGCTTGACGCGAAGCCGCTGTCGGTGAGGCGCAACCAAACCGCGTAGGACCAGCTATCCCGTCGCGGATAAGCTGCAAAAGAACAGCGGCCAAACCGCGTTGAAGCCGCAGCGATCTTGCACAGGAGTTGCGGTAAGTGAGGCCTATTCCGGCGCTGACGGCTTGCGGAAGCGCACACCGGCGCCGCCGCCGTTTTCCGGAATGAACTCAATGCCGGCGGCTTCGAGCGCCGCCTGAAGACGCTCAACTGTTGTCGCTTTCAATGCCTCGCCGCGTTCGAAACGGGTCACGGTTTGTGTGGAAACGGCAGCCTGGTTCGCCAAATCGCGCACGCCCAAACCGAGAGCGGCGCGAGCCATTTTGCATTGCGCAGCATTCATATGAATCACGACACTGTAGTGATTTTTGATTGCTGTTGATTCATGTCGTCGCTATCCTTCTGCGCCTTAGGCGGCCGGACACGTGTTTGCCCCACGTATCCGGCCTGACCACAACCAAGCTGCGTGGAGCTCGGATCATGGCTGATTCTGAGATTAGCATGAGTCTGTCCCGACCATCCCGGAGGGACCTTCTCTCTGCCGCCCTCGCGATGGTCGGCGGCTCTTCCTTCAACAGTTCGGCTGCAGCCGCACCGCAGGATGGCGGCACGACAGATGCCGCCATCGGTGCGTGGAAGGCGTGGCGCGCAGCGCATCGGCGCACGCTCGCTCTGTGCCGGAAACAGCAACGTCTGGAGTCCGAACTCGCGCGGACGATCGGCTTTCCGCAGGTGGTTCTGGCTGCAGCCGAACTGCCGTCACCGGTGCGCATCAACTCCCTGCGGCAGTTCGACGAGCTTGCGGCCGGTCTGCCGTCGCTGTGTGTTCGGCGCGATGAAGTCGCAACCGCCCTGCGCATACATCAGCACCGTTGGGACGACGCGGATCGCGCCATCGGCTACTCCGTCGCCCGGCAGGAAGAGGCGGCGGCCTCCGCCGATGAAGAGCGACTGACTGCAATGCTCTTTGCCGCAGACGCGACGTCTCTGCGTGGCCTCTCAGCAAAACTTGACGTTCTGATCGCAATCGGAGCCGATGGCGCTGAGGGGCGGGATTTCCCGTGGCCGGAGCTGCGGCACCTCCGCAGGGATGTTGCGCGATTGGTGCAGTTGCAAACGCAAAGGGAAGCCACCGTTACTGCTTAGCAATGCTCACGATGCCAGCGGCGTAGCGCGGCGGACGCTTGAACGCCCCTTCGGAGCAACGGCGCGCCGACTTTGGTTGACGCGCCTCACCATCATCGATCGCGTGGATCATCCCTTGGGCGGGCGCTCGAGAGCAGTTTCGGTTTAGTCCATCGCGCTCTTCGGCAGCGGGCCGAAAGCCATGGCAGTTCCCTGGCGGGGCCTGTCTCCGCTTATTCCCACCTTATCGCGGCTAGATGCGCAGAAGCGTGGCGGCCCTTCAGCTCAGGTGGGCTTCGGTCACGCAGTCATCGTACTGCATCTAACGTGAGCGAAAATATCACAAACGCACAATTTATTTGCATTGATATGCTTATAATTAAGTCAGCAATGAAATTGACGACGCGGACGTCATCAACAATGATGCGCCATCAGCAGTATTGCTGAGAAAATCCCCCAAAATTGGCCACTCAACGCAGGTGAGAACCTGCGTCTAGGGCTATTCGACCGAGGCGTTGCTTGCGCCGCGATCGCAGAGGTGTGCCTCCATGCCGGTTTCCAGCCTTGTCCGCGTCGCCTGCATCCAGATGGAACCGCGTTTCGGCGACACGGGCGCCAATGTTGCGCATTCGCTCGGCCTCATCGCCTGCGCGGCCGATGGCGGGGCGAAGCTCATCGTGCTGCCGGAACTCGCCAATACCGGCTATGTGTTCGAAACCCGCGAGGAAGCCTTCGCGCTGGCCGAGACCATTCCCGACGGGCCGACCTGCCAGGCCTGGGCGGCCATCGCCGCCGAGCGGGGCCTCCACATCGTCGCCGGCATCACCGAGCGCGAGGGCACGGCCCTCTACAACAGCGCGGTGGTGATCGGCCCCGACGGGCATATCGGCACCTATCGCAAGATGCATCTGTGGGGCAACGAGAACCTGTTCTTCGAGCCCGGCAATAACGGCTTCCCGGTGTTCCAGACCCCGCTGGGGCGGATCGGCGTCGCCATCTGCTACGATGGCTGGTTCCCCGAGACCTACCGGCTGCAGGCACTGCAGGGCGCCGACATCATTTGCGTGCCCACCAACTGGGTGCCGATCCCCGGCCAGGCGGAGGGGCGCGAGGCGATGGCCAACATCCTCGCCATGGGCGCCGCCCATTCCAACTCGCTCTACATCGCCTGCGCCGACCGCATCGGCACCGAGCGCGGCCAGCCCTTCGAGGGGCAGAGCCTCATCATCAGCTACACCGGCTGGCCCGCCGCCGGCCCGGCCAGCCGCGACGGGGAGGAAATCGTCTCCGCCGAGATCGACCTCGGCGCCGCTCGCCGCGCCCGCAACTGGAACGCCTTCAACCAAGTGCTGCGCGACCGCCGCACCGATGTCTATGCCGAGATGCTCGGCTCCGACATTTCCCGGGGCTGGTACTGAGCCCCGCTTGCCCTCCACCACCGAAGAACAACCCATAACCTTCCGGAGAAAGCCTATGTCCCGTAGCTCCCTGCTGATGGCCGGCGTGTTCGCCACCGGCCTGCTTGCCGGCCCGGCGCTCGCCGCCGACGACATCATCACCATCGGCATCCCCGTCGGCCTGTCCGGCGCCAATTCGGTGGTCGCGCCCTCCGTCGTACAGGCTTCGGAGTTGGCGGTTGAGGAGATCAACGCCAAGGGGGGCATCCTCGGCAAGAAGGTGGTGCTCGAAGTCGCCGATGACGCCTCCGGTGCGGCCGGCGCGCAGAAGGCTTATGACTCACTGATCTTTCAGAAAAAGGTAGATGCGATCGTTGCAATGGAGACCTCGGCCGCCCGCAATGCCGGCCTGCCAATCGTCAACCGCGGCAAAATCCCCTATATTTACACATCGTTTTACGAAGGGCGCTCCTGCAATCCCTACATGTATATCAATGCGTGGGTGCCTGAGCAGCAGGTTGCCCCGATTGTAGATTTCTTCAACAAGGAAGGTGCCAAGACCTATTTCCTGATCGGCTCGGACTACGCTTTCGGGCGCGGCATGCTGGCCTTCACCAAGGAATATATCGAGAAGACCGGCGGCAAGATCGTCGGCGACGAATACGCCCCGATGGACGCCACCGACTGGACCGCCATCCTCGCCAAGGTGAAGGCCGCCAATCCCGACGCCATCATCACCTCCACCGCCGGCGGCGCGCCGAATGTGACGCTGACCAAGCAGCTGCGCGCGGCGGGCATCAAGTCGCTCTATGGCAACCTCGCCGTGGATGAGGGCACCGCCAAGTCCATGGGCCCGGATGCCGAGGGCATCTACATCGCCGGCTCCTACTTCACCAATATCGACACCCCGGCCAACAAGGCCTTCCTCGCCGCGATGGAGAAGAAGTTCGGCGCGGAGCTGAGGACGCCGAATGAACTCTCGGTGCCGCAGTATGAAGCGGTCTACGCCTACAAGGCGGCGGTAGAAAAGGCCGGCACGACCGAGGCCGCCAAGGTGATCCCGGCGCTGGCCGAGGTCGCGGTGGAAGGCCCGCGCGGCACCATCGTCATGAACAAGCAGCGCCACGCGCCGCTGACCATGTATCTCGGCCAGGTGAAGGGCGACGGCTCGGTCTCGATCATGTCGACCTTCAAGGACGTCGATCCCGGCGACCAGTGCCCGAAGCTGAAGTGAGCGTGCGCCCCTTCGCCTTACGGGTCCCGATGCGACGCGTCACTCCCGCTGTAGGGGCAGAGTGACGCCAAGCGCCCGGTGAGAGGCGGCGGCTTCCGTGCCCGCCCGCCGCCTCTCACGCCCACCGATCTGGGATGCCGGGCTCCGTGCGCACCGTCATCCCGCCGTGCCTCCAACTCCAAGGACCCTCGCATGATCGGCCAGACGCTGGACATCGTGACGACCGCCGCCATCCTCTATGCGGTGGCGACCGGGCTGCTGCTCGTGTTCGGCGTCATGAAGATCATCAATTTCGCCCATGGGGGACTGATGACGCTCGGCGGCTATGCCGCGCTCGTCACCACCCAGGCGGGGCTCAATCCCTGGCTCGCCGTCCCCATCGCCGCTCTGTTCGGCGGCGTGGTCGGCATGGCGATCGAGCGCTTCGTCGTGCGCCCGCTCTATAACCGCCCGCTCGACGCCATTCTCGCCACCTGGGGCCTATCGATCATCATCGGGCAGCTCATCACCATCGCCTTCGGCCGCGGCGTGCAGTTCGCGGAATCGCCGCTGAACGGCACGCTCGATCTGTGGGGCGAGAGCTATTCCGCCTACCGTCTCGCGCTCGTCGGCATTGCCGCCGTGCTCGGCATCGGCCTCACCGCGCTGCTCCAGGGCACGCGGCTGGGGCTGGAGACACGCGCGGTGATCATGAACGAGGATCTGGCGCGCGGGCTCGGCATCAATAGCGGGCTGGTGCGCTTCATCACTTTCACCCTCGGCTCGGCGCTGGCCGGTATCGCCGGCGCGCTCATCACGCCGCTGTCGAGCGTCGACCCTTCCATGGGCGTGCCCTGGCTCGTCAACGCCTTCATGCTGGTGCTGGTGTCGGGCGCCTCCCTGGTCAGCCTGCTCTTCGCCTGCCTGGTGCTGGGCGGGGCGCAGGTGCTGGTCGCCACCCATTTCAGCCCGGTTCTCGGAGGCCTGACCATCGCCGTGCTCGCCGCCATCATCCTGCGCATTCGGCCTCAGGGGTTCGCCCGTGACTGAAGCGCGCCGCCTCTCCCTCATCCTCGTCGTCGCCCTGCTCGCACTCGCGGCGATCTTCGCCGGGCCGTATGTGCTCGACACCTATTCGGTGAACGTGCTCACCCGCTCACTGCTCTATGCCGTGGTGGCGCTGACGGTGGACCTGCTCTGGGGATTTCTGGGCATCCTCACCTTTGGCCAGTCGGTGTTCTTCGCCTGCGGCGCCTATGCCGCCGGCCTCGTCTTCACCCATATGGATTTCTCCACCTCTAACGCCTTTCTGGCGCTGGGGCTCGGCGTCGGCGGCGCGCTGCTGGTGGCGGCCATCGTCGGCTGGCTCGCCTTCTGGCACGGCGCATCGGCGCTTTATGCCTCGGTCATCACCCTGGTCCTGCCCATCGTGGCGACGCAGCTGCTCTATTCCGGCGGTACCTTCACCGGCTCGTCGAGCGGGCTGTCCGGCTTCATGAGCTTCGACCTGTCGATGGAGGCGTGGTTCTGGCTATCCGGCAGCTTCCTGGTCGGGGTGACGACGCTCGCCTATATCTTCGTGAAGAGCGATGCCGGCCGGCTGCTGGTGGCGGTGCGCGAGAACGAGCAGCGCTGCAAATATCTCGGCCTCGACACCTCACGGCTGAAGATCCTGGTCTATCTCGCCTGCGCCGCCATCGCGGCGGTCGCCGGCTACATCTATGCCGGCTATGCGATGGTGGTGGCGCCCGAGCTTGCCGGCTTCGTCTTCGGCACCGAGCTGGTCATCTGGACCGCGCTGGGCGGGCGCGGCACGCTGCTCGGCCCGGTGTTCGGCGCGCTGATCGTCGATTACGAGAGCGCCCAGCTCGCCGGCGACTATCCCTTCGTCTGGCAGCTCATCATCGGCGCGCTGTTCGTAATTGTCATCGTCGCCTTCCCGCGCGGCCTGCTGCCTGTGGTGTTCGACCTTCCCCGCAAGCTGCTCGGCCTCCTTCGCCCGCGCGTCGCGACGCCTGCCGCCAGCGTGACGCTCTCCACCCTCGACCTCGCCGATACCCAGGGCGTCGAGCCCGGCGAGGGGCCAGCTTTGGCGGTGGCCGGCGTGGTCAAGCGCTTCGGCAGCCTCACCGTGCTGGAGGGGATCGACTTCGAGGCCCGCGCCGGCGAACTGGTCAGCCTTGTCGGCCCCAATGGCGCCGGCAAGACCACGCTGATGCGCTGCATCGCCGACGGTGCCGAGCGCACCGCCGGCACCATCGCGGTCAACGGCTACGACATCGGCCGCAAGCCGCCGGAGGCCTGCGTCGCGCTGGGCGTCGGCCGCAAGTTCCAGATGGCGAATGTGTTCGAGACGCTGACCGTCGCGCAGTGCCTGCAGATCGCCCGCGTGCGCCACGCGCGGCCCTCGCTGTGGTGCCGGGCCCGCGACCTGCCGTTGCCGGAAGCGGCGATGCACGTCATCGCCACCACGGGGCTCGACAAGCAGCTCTCCACCCCCGCGCATCTGCTCTCGCATGGCATGAAGCAGGCGCTGGAACTCTCCATGGTGCTGGCGCTGGAACCGCGCGTGCTGCTGCTCGACGAGCCGACCGCCGGCCTCACCAAGACCGAGCGGATGCAGATCGGCGCCATCCTGATCGACCTGGCCAGGAAGCAGGGCCTGTGCGTGCTGTTGGTGGAACACGATCTCGACTTCGTGCGGGAGATTTCCTCGCGCGTCATCGTCCTTCACCAGGGCCGCATCGTACTGGACGGCTCGGTGGAGGAGGTGGTGGCCTCCGAGCTGGTCAAGCAGGTCTATGCCGGCTCCGGCCATGCCGGCATCGACCACGAGACGGCGCCCGCCCCGAGCCAGGAGATGCGGGCATGAGCGCGCTTTCCGTCGACAATCTCTCCAGCGGCTATGCCGGTGCGGTGGTGCTACGCGAGGTCAGCCTTTCTCTCGCGCCGGGCGAAATCCTCGCCGTGCTCGGCAAGAACGGCATGGGCAAGTCCACCCTGCTGAAAGCAGTAATGGGTTTCCTGCCGAAGATGACCGGCACGGTGGCCATATCCGGCAGCGAGGCGACGCGCCTCTCCCCGCACCGCGTCGCCCGCCTCGGCGTTGGCTATGTGGCGCAGGAAAAGGCGCTGTTCCAGGACATGAGCGTGGAGGAAAACCTCCGCCTCGCCGTGCGGCGGCCCGACTTCGAGGCGGCGCTCGCCGAGGTGGAGGCCTCCTTCCCCTTCCTGCTGCAACGCCTCAAGCAGCGCGCCGGCACGCTCTCGGGCGGCGAACAGAAAATGCTGCTGATGGCCCGCTCGCTGGCCACGGGAGCGAAGCTGCTGCTGGTGGACGAGATCACCGAGGGGCTCCAGCCCTCGGTGATCGACCGCCTGGCCGGCGTCATCCGCAGCGCCCGCGACCGCCACGGCACCACCATGCTCTTGGTCGAGCAGCATCTGCCCTTCGCCCTAGCGGTGGCCGATCGCTGGGCGGTGCTGGATCGCGGCGAGATCGCCGAGATGGGCGCCGCCTCCGAGCCCGACGCCCGGGCTCGGGTGCTGAAGCATTTGAGCGTGTGAGGACCCGTCATGTATCTGACAGCAAGAGAACAGGAGCGGCTGCTTGTTTTCCTCGCCGCCCAGCTGGCGCAGCGTCGGCGCGACAGCGGCCTGCCCCTGAACATGCCGGAAGCGCGGGCACTCATAGCCGATGCAGTGTTCGAAGGCGCCCGAAACGGGAGATCGGTGTCGGAACTCATGTCGCTTGGCAGGTCGATCCTGTCGGAATCGGACGTAATGGAGGGGGTCAGGGAACTCGTCGACACTCTGATGGTCGAACCCTTCTTGCCCGACGGACAGAAGCTCGTCTGCGTACATGATCCCATTACGGCCGACGGCATGGGCAAGGTGGATGCCTTCACCAATCGGTGGCGCCTCGCCGCCGATGCCATCGAGATCAACCTCGGCAGGGCGAGCTTTTCAACCCTTGTGAGGAGCCTCGCCGACCGGCCGATCCAGGTAGGATCGCATTTCCATTTCTTCGAGGTCAATCAGGCGCTCGAATTCGATCGCCGCCGTGCCTTCGGCTTCCGGCTGGACATTCCCGCTGGAACCACCATCCGCTTCGAACCAGGCGACGAGAAGACCGTCGACCTCGTGACCATTGGCGGCCGTCGAGAGGTCCACGGACTCAATAGGCTGACCGAAGGCTCGCTCGACGATCCGGCTATTCGCGAGCGCGCTTTCGAACGCGCGGCGGCGCGCGGCTATCGGGGAATATAGGATGGCTCAGTCGTTGACCCGACGCCATTACCTGGAGCTCTACGGACCGACGACCGGCGATCGCGTCCGGCTCGGGGACACCGAGCTGTGGGCGGAAGTCGAGACGGACCTGACCCATTACGGCGACGAACTTGTCTTCGGCGCCGGCAAGACCATGCGGGCGGGCAGCGGATGTGACGGGGCGCTGTGCGCCTCCGAAGGTGTGCTCGACCTCGTCATCACCAATGCGCTGATCATCGATCCCGTGGTCGGGATCATCAAGGCAGATATCGGGATCAAGGACGGCCGGATCGCCGGGATCGGCAAGGCAGGTGATCCGCGGATCATGAACGGCGTCTCTGCTGAACTGATCGTCGGTGTGAACACCGACGTTCGGGCGGCCGAAGGGCTTATCGTGACGGCCGGCGGAATCGACTGCCACGTCCACTTCATCGATCCCGGCCAGTGTCAGGAGGCGCTCTCCGCCGGAGTGACGACCCTGATGGGCGGAGGGCTGGGGCCTACCACGGTCCCCATCGCCTCCACCGGAACAGTCAATCTCGGCCTGATGCTTCAGGCCTCCGAAGCCTTTCCACTGAACTTCGGATTCTTCGGCAAGGCGGCCTCCGATGTTGCTGCGCCGCTCGTCGAACAGCTTGCCGCAGGTGCGGCAGGTCTCAAGATCCACGAGGATTGGGGCGCGACGACTGCGGCTATCGACAGCGCGCTCGATGCGGCCGACCAAGGCGCGGTGCAGATCCAGCTCCACACGGACACGCTCAACGAGTTCGGCTTTCTGGAGCAGAGCCTCGAAGCCATCGGCGGGCGCACCGTCCACGCCTATCACGTCGAGGGAGCGGGCGGCGGCCACGCGCCGGACATCATACGGGTCTGCTCGCACCCGAATGTTCTTCCCTCGTCGACCAATCCAACCAATCCGTTCACGGTCAATACGTTCGAAGAGCACTTCGACATGGCCATGACGAGCCACCACCTCAATCCGAGGGTGGTGGAGGATGTGGCATTCGCGGAATCGCGGATCCGCAAGGAGACCATCGGCGCGGAGGATGTCCTGCACGATATCGGCGCCATCAGCGCGCTCGGCTCGGATTCGCAGGGCATGGGCCGCATCGGCGAGACCATCGCCCGAACCTGGCAGCTCGCCTCAATCATGCAGCAGACGCGCGGAGCTTTGCCCGTGGACGCAGGCAGCGGCAACGACAACGGGCGGATCAAGCGCTACATCGCCAAATACACCATCAATCCGGCCAAGATTTTTGGCATCGATCACGAGGTCGGGTCAATCGAGCGGGGCAAGCTGGCCGATCTTGTCTTCTGGAAGCCCGCACTGTTCGGCGTCAAGCCGGAGCTGGTGCTCAAATCCGGCTTTCCTGCATGGGCGGTGACGGGAGAGGCGAACGCCTCGCTGCTGGTCTGCGAACCGCTCCTCTATCGGCCGCAATGGGGTGCGTTCGGCCGGGCCGCGCGAAGCCTTTCGATACGGTTTCTCAGTCCACTGGCCTTGGAGGCCGGCCTGCCGCAGCGGCTTGGACTGGAGTCGCGTTGTGTCGCAACCCGCTCCACGCGCGGTCTGACCAAATACGACATGGTCCACAATGACTCGCTCCCGGAGATAACTGTGGATGCTGACACCTACCGTGTCTCCATCGACGGTGAGACCTGTGTGTCCAGTCCTGCCAGGACCGTGCCCCTCGGCTCCCTATACATGTTGAAGTAACCATGCAGAGACAGGCTATACGCATCGGCATCGGCGGCCCGGTCGGGAGCGGAAAGACCCGCCTCGTGGAAAGGTTACTGCCGCTGGTCCAGGCCGCCGGCCTGAAGGTAGCGGTCATCACCAATGACCTTGTGACGCTGGAAGACGCGGAGCGGATTCAGAAGGGCGGCCTGATTGATCCCCGCCTTGTCGTGGGCGTGGAAACCGGCGCGTGTCCGCATACAGCGATCCGCGAGGACCCTTCTGTGAACATCGAGGCGGCCGATCGGCTTGAACGCCAAAATCCACTCGATCTCATTCTGATCGAGAGCGGTGGAGACAATCTGGCATCGTCGTTTTCCCGGGAACTCGTCGACTACTGGATCTTCGTGATCGATTGCGGGGCGGGTGACGATATTCCGCGGAAGCGCGGGCTGGGCTGCCTTCAGGCGGACCTTCTGGTTGTGAACAAGATCGACATCGCCCCTCATGTAGATGCCGATCTCGATCGTATTCGAGCGGACGTGGCGATGATCCGGCCGGAGAGGCCGAGCCTGTTCACCAATTTGAGGGATGCTGCGGGAGCAGAAGCCGTTTTCGATCATCTCCAGCGCTCCCTGCTCTTCCATGCGCCCATATGACCGACGAGGCAACAACCGACGGATGGCTGCATCTCGACTTCGCTCGCACCGGCTGCGGGCAGACCGAGATCATCGGTCGGGACCAACGTTTTCCCCTTCACGTCACGTCGCCGTTGCGCCTGGATCCGGCAGTGCCGGACATGGCGTTCGTCTATGTGCACAATCCCAGTGGCGGCGTATTCGAAGCGGATCGGCTCATCGTCGAGCTACGACTGCGCCGCCATGCGCGGGTGCATGTTTCGACGCCGTCAGCGACCAAGATTTTTGGCGCCGAGGGTGGTGTGAGTGCAAGCCAGCGAATGACGATCGATATGGAGGAGGGGGCCTATCTGGAATATGTGCCCGATCCTGTCATTCCGCTGAAAATGGCCTGCTACGAGCAATATACGCTTATGAGGATGGCGACGGGCGCGACGGCCGTGCTGAGCGAAATCGTCGCCTGCGGGCGCTTCGCGGCGGGCGAGGTATTCGCCTATTCGCGGCTGCACTTCCGCACGACTGTCGAGATAGACGGCGTGCCGACGTGCAAGGACGCGTTCGAACTTGTGCCCGACAGCATGCCGCTCGGCGGGCCGGGGCTGTTCGCCGAACACCGCTTCATCGCCACAGTGTTGGTGCTTGCCCCCGGCACGCTGCCAGCGACCCTGGACCGGAGCCTTGATGATGCGGCTCGCTCCGTTGCCGGCGTCTATGGCGCGGCGTCGATCCTGCCGAAGGGCGCCGGTGTCATTGTGCGGGCGCTGTGCCGCACGCCATCTGCCGCCCGAGAGGTCGTCGATCTCGCCTGGGGCGAAGCCCGACGGTCGCTGCTCGGCCATCCGCCCCCTCCGATCCGCAAATGAGGAAAAGCCATGAGGCAAGTAAACGCCATCATCGGACACTTCGATGATCCCGGGTTCCGCGGCCGGGCGCGTGAAGTCGTGCTGCTCGATGCCGACAATGCCATGCGTCGCCGCCAGCTTGCTCTTTCCGAGGCCGGAAGCGAGGTCGCCATCGACCTTCCTCATGGCAGCTATCTCCGTCATGGCGCTGTGCTGGCCGACGACGGCGAGACCATCCTCGTGGTCGAGCGCAAGCCACAGCCGGTGATGGCGATCCGACTGAGCGCCCTGGACACCTCATCGCTGATCACTGCTGCAGCGCGCATCGGCCATTGCTTCGGCAACCAGCATGCACCCATTGAGGTGAGCGGCGGATCGATCTTTGTCCCGGTCACAACTTCGCCAACAGTCATGGCAGCGGCGGTCGAACGCCTCGGCCTTGAAGGGGTGACGTTCAGCTTTGTCGGCGTTCCGCTCGGCCTCGATCGGCCGCTGGCGACCGGGCACGCGCACTGAGATGCCCCCCTCGCCGCAGCAACTGCTGGCCGTGATGCAGCTCTCTGATAGCGGACTGCCAATCGGTCGCTTCGCCCATTCGGGCGGCCTCGAAGCGTGGCTGCATCCCCGCGGGGATGTCTGCGAAGGCGACCTCATCCGGTGGATCGAGACGAGCCTGCGGTACGCAGCAGCCCGGACGGACGGCGTAGCAGCGGCGCATGCTCACCGGTCGGCCGAATGTGGCGATGTTGCCGGCATGCTCCGCGTGGATGCCGAGTTGGGCACCTGCAAGCTGAGCGAGACGGCCCGGCGTATGTCGACCAGTTGCGGCCGCCAGCTGGCGGTCCTCGCTCCTCAGTTGTTCGATAATGGACCCGTGGCGGAATTTTGCGCCTCCATCCGCGCCGAGCGTTCCTCCGGTCATCTTGCGGTCGTGTTCGGCGCTGTGGCTGCGGCTTCGGGATTGACGGCGGAGCAGACGGTGTTGATGGAGGTCAGGAGCGTCGTCAGCCTGCATCTCTCAGCCGCGGTCCGCCTGGGGCGTCTTACCGCATCGCGGGCGCAGGTTGTTCAGCGCCTTCTGGAGCCTGCGGTGATCGTGGCCGTACAGGATGCGCTGAGCCGCGACCTGGATGCCATGAGTTCCAGTTCCTTCGAAATCGAAATCGCGATGATGGCGGTGCGTCGGCTCGACGGACGGATGTTCGCGACATGAGACACTCAGCCCCTGCGCAGCATCTCGATGACCGGAACTGCTTTTCCGGCGAGTATGTTCTCCGCGACGCTCGCCGCGGTGACGCGGCCTTCCATGGCGGCGCGCCGGATCGCCTGATGGCACGCTTCAAGTGTGCCGAAGCCCGAGGCGGAAAGAGCTTCGGCGGCGCGATCGATCAACCGCCGCGAGCGCAACGTTTCCTCGATCTTGTCGGTCTTCGCCTTCTGTCGCTGGCTGAAACGATGAAGCGAGCGGGTCAGCAGCAGTGTCGACAGGATACCGAAAGCTCGGATCGGCTTGGTGACGATTCCGTGGGCGTTCGAGTCCAGAAGGCTGCGCACGACGACCGGACTTTCGTATTGGAGGATCGCGATCAGCGCGACATCCGGCCAGTCGGGGAGCTGCTCTCCCGTCTCGGAGAGAAGGCAAAGCGCGATGTCGGTTTCGCGTGTCGGATGCGTCGGGATCGGCCAGTCGGCATAGACCGTGCAGCCTATGCGCCGGATGTGAAGCATCAACTCTTCGCGGTCGCCATCGGCCGGATGGAAGACCGCAACCCGAAGCGACCGCAATTCCCGGATCATGATTTGAGAGAAGCTCATCGGTGCGGCTCATTCACACCGTTCGGGCGCTTCATAATAGACAAGGTAGGGGTCGGGCTTGACCGGTTCTGGCGCCTCCTCGACGATCCTAAAATCGGCACGACCGGTCGTGACCGCGATACGCGGCCGGATATAGGTGTGGCTGTTGTCCGGATCGACGGTGATCAGTCCTTCGGGGGCCAGATAGTGCTGCCCCAGCACCGCCGCCCGCACCCGTTCCGGATCCGTCGTGCCTGCATCGGCAAGCGCCTTCGCGAACAGATGGACGGTCGAATAGGCCGCCTCGGCCGGGCCGTCGGCCGGCCGCGCGCTGCCGTACCGCGCGCGGTAGCGCTCCACGAAGCGGAGATTCTCGGCGGTCTTCAGCGATTCGAAATAGGGCGCGCAGACCAGGTGACCGGCTCCCACCGGCGTGCGCATGGCGCGCAGATGCACCTCGCTGGTGGTCAGCGCCGCGATCGGCATACGGCGCGCGTCGAGGCCGGCTTCATTATGCGAGTCGTACAGATGGGACGTCCCCGGCCCGATCACGGTCGAGAAGATGACGTCGGCATCCGCCTCGGCCGCGCACGCTACCGCCTCGGCATAGGTCTCGTATCCCGCGCTCAGGGGAACGTAGTGCTCGCCGAGGATGGTGCCGCCCACATCCTCGACGATGTCGCGTATCACGCGGTTGGATTCCCGCGGGAAAAGATAGTCCGAGCCGATGAGAAAGAACCTCTTCCCGACATGGCGGAAGAGGTAGTTGGCCAAAGGAAGGTGCGTCTGGTTGATGGTTGGGCCCGTGTAGATGATGTTGGGCGAATATTCAAAACCTTCATAAACTACCGAGTACCACAGCAGGCCGCCTCGGCGCTCGATCCATGGGAGGACCGCCTTTCGGCTGAACGAGGACGAGCAGCCGAAGATGTTGGCCGCCCCTTCCTCCAGTATCAGGTTGGCGGCGAGCCGTGCATAGGCCGTGGGATCGGACGCCGGGTCCTTGATGATCGGCTGGATCGCCCGCCCCCCCACGCCGCCTGCGTCGTTGATCTCGTCTATCGCCAGCAGCGTTCCCTGCAACTGCGAAATTTCCGACATCGACGTCACACCGGAATGAGAAAAAAGTACGCCTACCGGCCAGCCTTCCAATTCGACCTCCATCAGCCCGCTTCGGCCCTGCCTTCAGCCGCCAAGCGACCCTCCCCGCCATATAGCCCAATCCTTCCGAAACACAAAAAGAAAGTTAAATAAAATGGCCGCTTCAGAAAATACTCTAAATATAGGACTGGATTGGGAAGTCGATCTTATTGATCCTCCATGTTCATTTGGAGGCTGGAATACTGGGCGCGTCGTCCAAAACATATTCGAAAGCTTGATTGAGGATGATCTCGAAGGTGAGATCGGTGCCACCACGGCACTCATACCTGCACTCGCCGAGCGGGTAACGGTCTCGCCGGACGGCCTCACCTATCGTTTCGATTTGCGGCAAGGCGTCCGCTTCCACGATGGAGCCGCCTTCGATGCCGAGGCGGTGCGCCTGAACTTCGCCAGGATGCGGGACACTCTCAGTCCGGTCTATTCGCCGATCGCCGCCAATTACAACCGGATCGGCATCGAGTGGATCGACGCGATCAAACTGGTCGACCCCTTCACCGTGGACATCGAGCTCGGCAAGCCGTTCCCGGACTTTCTCCGCTACATGACCCAGGAGGATGCGCCCGGGGCGCAGGTGTTCGTCAGCCCTGCGGCGCTGGAGACGTTCGGGCCGGACCTGTCGGACCGCGCGCCGGGAACCGGGCCGTTCATCTTCGAAGAGCGCTTTCAGACATCTCGCGGCAGCGGAGTCACGCTGCGCCGAAACGATGCTTATTGGGGCGAGGTGGCAAAGCTGGAAAAGCTGCGCTTCCTTCCGTTTCCTGATGCGACCGAGCGCTTGACCGCCCTGCTCGACGGCACGGTCGACCTCGCCTATGGCCTCGACGGAGCCGATCTGGAGGACCTGCAGCAGCGCGGCTTCGTCGTGCATTCGGGCAGCGTTCCCTATGTCTGGTACCTGATCTTCAACATGAGCGATCCGGTGCTGGCGGACCGGCGCGTGCGTCAAGCCATCGCCCATGCCTTCGATCGGGAAGCGCTGAGCGACGAGGTGTTCAGAGGACAGACCCGTACGGCGAAGGGAATTCTACCTCCTGCGTCTCCGGCCTATGATCCAGAGTACGTCGATCCGTACCCCTACGACCTCGACCAGGCACGAAGGCTCCTCGCACAGGCGGCTCCACCCCCGGATTGGGCCCTGCGAGTCATGTTTGCGACGGCAGGCTCGGCCCAGCTCCAGCCCACTGCAATCATTGGTCGATTGGCCTCAGACCTCGCCAAGGTCGGCATAAATCTAGAGCTGTGTCCGCACGAGGATTGGGTTGAGTACTGCAAGCACTGGCAAAACGGTATGCCCGCCGGGGTAGGGATATCCGAGATGAGTTGGGGTATGTCCTGCGACGTCTGGCTTGATCAGGTTCTACATTCGCGGAACGTCTCCCCTCATGGGGTCAATGCAGGATACTGCCGTATATACGAGCTTGATTCACTGCTAGAGGCTGCCCGTCATGAGCGCGAAGATGCCGAACGGACGAGGCTTTACCGTTGCGCAAATGAGCTCGTCATGCGTGAATTGCCAGTGCTGCCGGTGCTCACCGTTAATACCGGAACGGTTGTGCACAGCCCTCGAGTATCCGGCTTTCGCTATGCCAGACAGAATTGGCATTCATTTCGCAATGTAAGCCTTTCTGGTGCCATCCGCAGGCCGCCACCCTGATGGAATGGCCGAGTCGGAGACATGGATTTACGAAAGGTCTCGACGAAGGCCAGGCTCGCGTTCTCCATCAGTCGCCAGCGATCAGCGACCTGTGTCGCTGCTGAAGGCGCCCTGGCCGCGGCCAGGGCATAGCGCCGCCCCGGTCCCGGGTAATGATGGGGCCCGTGGCTGTTGGTAAAGCCGTGTCTGCACAGCCGGATCGGCAACAATCCGCCGATCACGCTCCTGAATGGCTCTCCGGCGCCCGTGCCGGCATGAGGCTTAAACCCGGAATTTTCCAGCTCTGGCTGGCCCAAATTCGGGTTGCACCTGAGCCGATTGGCTCTTTCTGCTTGCGAATGCGGGGAGGGGGCGGTTCGGAGTCCAGCGCCGACGCCTTGTCTCGCTCGTCGCTTTGGAGCTTGTCGGCCAACTAAATAAGCGGAATCTCAATCATATACGTGTTCGCAGTTTCACCTTGGTCGGCGCGCCAACTCCGTATCGTTCCTGAAGCAAGACCGGCCCCTGAGCATCATGGAGCTCAAGGGGGACGCCATGGCCGGGCGCCCGTCACTTCGGGAAGTGCTCCATATAGGTCTCGGCCGTGCGGCCGAAATAGACGACGCGGCGGCCCAGGAACGAGACAATGTACCCGGCACAGCCGGCGACCTTCGCCTTCTCGCAGAAGGCGACGTAGCTGTAGTCAGCGGGGTTCGCCTGCGCCCAACGCACCAGGCGTTCGACCTCCGCGGCATCGAAGGCCGCGGCGACGTTGCCGGCCGAAAACGGTGTATCCATCGTGACACTATCGCCGTCCGACAGATAGAATGTCTGGCAGTTGCGGCGATAATCGACCGTGTAGCCCTCGAAACCGGCGGCGATGAGCTTGCGGACGATGACTGGAAAGCTCAAGCTTCCGTCGTGAGCAGCCCGCAGGCAGGTTTCGGCAATAGACATCCGATCCGCGTCCATGGCGGTTCCCTTCATTTCAAGATTGATTTTGATCGGCGGCTTCAGTCTACCGGGATTGCGTTCAGCCCGCGCCGTTCGGCGAGGACTTGCAGGATACGGTCGAGCGTCTCGTGCTCTTCCTTCGTCAACGCGCCAAAGAACTCAGCGTCGTTCCTGTCGGCGAGTGCTGCGAGAAGCGGGATCTTGGCCCGCCCCTCCGCCGTCAGGGACAGGCTGTGAGCGCGCTTGTCCTTTTGGTTGTCGGCGCGCTTTACCAGACCTTTGGCGACCAGCCTCTCGGCAAGCTTGCTGATCGCCCCCTTCGTCATGCCCATCTTCTCAGCCAGAACGGATGGAGGTGTCGGCTCAAGATCGTAGAGCGCCCGCATGAACGACCACTCCGCGACGGTGACATCTTCGCCCGATACCTTGCGAGCGAACTCCTGCGACACGGCGTTTGAGACCATGCGCATCCAGTAGCCCGTATGATCACTGAGTTCCGAGACAGAGGTCATGATGGCTCTTTCATTGACTAGGAAACTAACTCAATGTGGTTTCCTAGTCAACAATAAATCTCGGCCGGGTGGCGTTGGGAATGAATGGCTGGCGCTCACCGCGTCGGCGATGAGCGGCGCGTTATGGCCGTCTTGCCACAAGCGGCAGTCCGATGCCGTCGAACAGGCCCGGCGCATCGGCCGTGCGAGCCCGCTCGCGCGTCAGCATGACCAGCTTGGTCGCGACGCCGCCCGGCGCAGAGAAGCCGCCTGTTTTGCCCCCGGCCGCGAGAACCCGATGGCACGGCACAATGATCGGAAATGGATTACGGCCCAAAATGGCGCCGATCGCCCGGGCCTCGCCATCGGCGCCCACCTTTGTCGCCAGCGCGCCATATGTGATCGTCTCGCCCGGCCCCACCCGCCGCAGGGCCTCATAGACGCGCGCCGGGAAAGGCTCGACATCGGTCATGTCGAGCGGCGCAGCGCGCAGATCCTCGCGGCCCCCATCCAGAAGGGCGCGAATCGCGGCGATGGTCGCGGCGATGTCACCTTCCGCTGCGACTTCCGTCGCCGCAGGAAAGAGCTTTGTTACCAGACGGCGCGTCGCCGCCGCCTCGGCCTCGGGCAGAAGCGTGCGGCGGATGCCGCCAGCGCCCCAGACAATGGCGGAGCGGCCGATCGCGGTTTCGAACAGCGTGAAGTTCAGATCGATCATGGCGCGAGACTAGCACGAAAGCAGAACATGCGGCACAGGCCTCCTCCTACAGGAAGCGGTTGCGTTTGCCGCGACGGCTCTTCATCATGCCGCCACACCGGAAGCGACGCCGACGGAGATCGCGCGCCTGCCGGACGCCAACCGTGGGAGAGAGACGGATGGGCCTCGTTTCGACCGATTTCGCCGGCGGGCTGCGTCGCCTTCGTAGGCATAGCTCTCTGGCACTCGCCCTTGCCTTTGCGGGCGGACTTGCAGCCTGCACTTCGGACAGCGCTTTGGACGGCGCCAGCCTCACCGCGCCCTCGTCCGCTGTTGCGACGATCACCTCCGATCAGCTCGTCGGCAAATGGGGCCTCGGCTCTTTCCGCAATGAAGCGGATCTCGCGCGCACCACCAACGAGGCGCGGCGCTATTGCAGCAATCCCTATGTCATCGGCAAGGGATCGAATGGCGGCGTGATGATGTATCTCGCCGATCAGACGCAGCCGTCCGAGGTGTTCGTCAAGAGCGCCGGCGGGCGCGTCTATATCGGTCCGCCGGGCCCAGCCGGCGTCATCCAGGACAGGCAGGTGACGTCGTTCCAGAACGGCGTCCTGGTAGCGGCCTGGGTCGATCCGACGGTTGCCGCCCGCTATGGCACGATGGTGTTCGTGCGCTGCGATACGCCCGCGACAACTGCCGCCGCGACGCCTTCAGCCTCGGCGACGGCGCCCGTTCCGGCCCCGCCGCCGGCCACGCGCTAGCCGATCCCCTCGCCTTTCAATCGAAGAGGCACTGATGCGACAGAAAAACCGCTACCTCGCGCTAGGCGCCCTCGCCGGCCTGCTCATGGCGACCATGACGGGTCTCGTGACGGGAGCGGCGATCGCCGCTCCGTCGGTTTCCGATGCGCGCGCACCACTCCAGATCGGCGATCAGCCAGGCCTCGTCCCGACGGCGGAGGATTCTCTGCTGCCGCCGGAATTCCGCCTGCAGCCGGTCTATTTCCGCACCACCGAGAAGCCTGGAACCATCATCATCAACACCGATGAGCGCTTCCTGTATCTCGTGCAGGGCGACAATCGGGCGCTGCGCTACGGCGTCGGGGTCGGCCGCGACGGCTTCCAGTGGTCGGGCCTTCTCAAGATCTCGCGCAAGCAGGAATGGCCCGATTGGCGGCCACCGGCGGAGATGATCCAGCGCCAACCTTATCTGCCGCGCTTCATGGCCGGCGGCGAAGGCAATCCGCTCGGCGCGCGCGCGCTTTATCTTGGTGACACGATCTATCGCATTCACGGCACCAATCAGCCGCAGACCATTGGCCATGCGCTGTCGTCCGGCTGCTTCCGGATGGTGAATGGCGACGTCGTCGATCTGTTCGAGCGCGTTCCAGTCGGAACCAAGGTCGTCGTGCTGCAGCGCGCCAAGCTGTGACGGCGAGCGGCCTGCGCATCGCGCGGACCGACCATCAAGACTGAGACGGCAGACCACCCCGGGGGAGTTTTCATGCCCATTCGATCGACCATTCCTTCGCTTGCCGCGGCGTTGCTGTTTGCCGGCTGCCTGACGGCCGGCGCCGCGACGCTCGATGACGTCAAGGCGCGCGGCACTTTGAATTGCGGGGTCAATGAGGGATTGCTCGGCTTCGGCATGAAGAACGCCGACGGTGCCTGGGCCGGGTTCGACGTCGATTTCTGCAAGGCCGTCGCCACCGCGATCTTCAATGATCCGGCCAAGGTCACCTATCTGCCACTCTCCGCCACCGACCGTTTCGACGCGCTCAAGAGCGGCAAGGTCGATCTGCTGTCGCGCAATTCGACATGGACGCTCGGACGCGAGGCCGACCTCGGCATCGTCTTCGCAGGCGTCACCTATTATGACGGCCAGGGCTTCATGGTGAAGCGGGCCAGCGGCAAGACGTCCGCGCTCGAGCTCGACGGCGCCACCGTCTGCGTACAAGCGGGGACGACAACGGAGCCGAATTTCATCGACTATTTCACGACCAACATGATGAAATACACGGTGGTTTCGGCCGCGACGCCGTCAGAGGCCCTCGCCGCTTATAGCTCCGGCAAATGCGATACGATCACCAGCGACGTCTCGCAGCTCTATGCCGAGAAGGCCGGCCTTTCTGATCCCGGCGACAGCATCATCCTGCCGGAGGTGATTTCCAAGGAGCCGCTCGGACCGGCCGTGCGCGCCGACGACGAAGCGTGGCGCCTGCTCGTGCAGTGGGTCAATTTCGCGCTGGTCAATGCCGAGGAACTCAGCGTTTCGTCCGATCGTATCGACGAGGCAAAGGCCTCGAAGAAGCCGGAGGTGATGCGCCTCATCGGCACGGATGGCGACTTCGGCTCCAAGCTTGGGCTCACGAACGACTGGATCGCCAATATAGTCAAGGCGGTCGGCAATTATGGTGAGATCTACGAACGCAATCTCGGCGTCGATTCGAAGCTCGGCATCCCGCGCGGCCTCAATCAGCTCTGGAGCCGCGGCGGCATCCAGTACGCACCGCCGATCCGCTGAGCCAGCGAAGGAACGGGCTCGGCGGCCATCGCAGCCGGCACACCCCATTCGGGCCCGTCGTCTCACCCCGCCCTCAACCCGCGGTCCTTGCGGAACACATACAGAACATGTAAGTTGTTCGTGTTTTGTACCGGATGATTCTGGCGCGCGGATTGGGAAATGCTCACACGCAAACAATATGAGCTTCTGCTCTTCATCCATGAACGACTGAAGGAGGCCGGTGTGCCCCCCTCATTCGACGAGATGAAGGATGCGCTCGACTTGCGCTCCAAGTCTGGCATTCATCGCCTGATCAAGGCGTTGGAGGAGCGCGGCTTCATTCGCCGGCTTCCCAACCGCGCCCGTGCGCTCGAAGTGGTCCGCCTGCCCGAGGCCATGGCCCCGACCATGGCGCGGCCGCGCAAGACCGGCTTCGCGCCGAGTGTCATTGAGGGCAGCCTCGGCCGCATGCGGTCAGCCGAAAGCGCGGAGCCCTATCACGAGCCGGTCATCGTCCCGGTGATGGGCCGCATCGCTGCCGGCGTCCCGATCTCGGCCATCCAGTCGCAGAGCCATTCGATCACCGTCCCGCCGGAAATGCTGGGCGGCGGCGAGCATTTCGCCCTTGAAGTGCGCGGCGATTCGATGATCGAGGCCGGCATTCTGGATGGTGACACCGTCCTCATCCGCAAGACCGACAATGCCGACAATGGCGACATCATTGTCGCGCTCGTCGACGAGGAAGAAGCGACGCTGAAGCGCCTTCGCCGTCGCGGCGCCTCCGTCGCGCTCGAAGCTGCCAATCCCGCTTATGAGACGCGCATCTTCGGACCTGACCGCGTCCGCATCCAGGGCCGTCTCGTCGGGCTCATGCGTCGCTATTGATCGACCGACCCTTGCTCGCACATCACGGCGTGTCGTCCCTTGTGATTGCCGGGTCGCCCCGGCAATCCAGGTTTCGTTTCATCGGAAAAAGACGATCCGCATCAGCGTCGTGAGACGCTGGATTGCCGGGCCGAGCCAGGCAATGACAAAGTCCGGGTCGTGGGCCGCGTGATACACAGGCTCTCGGGCTCTGCCGCGCGCACTGCCTGAGCCAGGTTCAAGCGATCCGACCCGACTGTTCAGCCGTCCTTGCCTGAGACGTGGGCCTGCGTGAAGGTCGCCATTCCCTCATGCACGAGCGCCGCCGCGCGGACGATGCCAGCGGCGAGAGCTGCGCCGGTGCCTTCCCCGAGCCGCATGCCGAGGTCGAGCAGCGGTGTCTTGCCCATGGCATCGAGCAGCCAGCGATGCGCCGGCTCAGCCGAGAGATGGCCGAACTGGCAATGGTCGAGGCTGGTTGGATCGAGCCGATAGAGCACAGCGGCGGCGGCCGTCGCGACATAGCCATCGAGGATCACCGGGATACGGCTCATCCGCGCTGCCAGCACGGCACCGGCGATCGCCGCCAGTTCCCGTCCCCCCAGCCGCCGCAGCACTTCGAGCGGATCGGTAAGATGCCCGGCATGGACCGCAAGCGCCGCATCGACGGCTTCGGCCTTGCGCGCCACGCCGGCTGCATCGAGGCCGGTGCCCGGGCCAACCCAGTCCGCGCCTGTTCCACCGAACAGTCCAGCGCAAACGGCGGCCGCGACGGTTGTGTTGCCGATACCCATCTCGCCGAGGATGAGCAGGTCGACGCCGTCAGCCGTCGCTTCCATGCCGAAAGCCATGGTGCCGGCACACGCCGCTTCGCCGAGCGCGGGTTCAATAGTGATGTCGCCTGTCGGCAGATCGAGCGCCAGATCGAAGATCTTGAGACCGAGGCCGTTCGCCGTGCAGATCTGGTTGATCGCCGCCCCGCCGGCAGCGAAGTTCTCGACCATCTGCTGCGTCACCGAGGCCGGGAAGGCGGAGACGCCGCGCGCGGCGACGCCGTGGTTGCCGGCGAAGATCGCGACATGCGGGCGGTTGACGGCAGGACGGGCCTTCCCCTGCCAGGCGCCCAACCATTCTGCGAGGTCTTCGAGCTTTCCCAGCGAGCCGGCCGGCTTGGTGAGCTCCGCATCGCGCGCGCGAATGGCGGCGATCGCCGTCTCGTCCGGTCCCGGCATGGTCGCGATCAGCGCGCGGATATCATCGAAAGGCAGGCCGGTGGCGGATCGGGACATGGGGAGCTCATTCGCGAGGGATCGGCGGCGCTGGCCGGCCGCAGGCGTGCGATCTATAACCCTCGACGGGCGGTGCGGAAAGCCGCGTCGCTGTCGCGGAGGGACATGTCATGCCAAGATCAGATCGAGGCCTTGAGGACATCGGCCGCGATATCGCGGTTTCGCTTGTTTTCATGACCCGGATTCCGGCATCCCGGCTTGGCCTCGACCCCGCCGAGGCGACCAATCTTCAACGCGCCGTCCGCGTCTTTCCCCTCGCCGGCGCGCTGATCGGTGCGATTGGCGCGCTGACGCTGCTGCTCGGCAATGCGCTCGGCCTGCCGCCGCTCGCCGCCGCGCTGCTTGCGATCAGCGTCCTCGTCATCGGCACCGGCGCGTTGCATGAGGATGGACTGGCCGATACCGCAGATGGCTTCGGCGGCGGGCGCACGCTCTCCGCCCGCCTGGCGATCATGCGGGATTCGCGCATCGGCAGCTATGGCGCCTTGGCGCTCATCCTGTCGATCCTTCTGAAGGCGAGCCTTCTCGCCGCATTCCTGCCGTTGACCCCGCTTTCGGGCGCCTTCGCCCTCATCGCCGCCGAAACGATTGGCAGGGCGGCGATCGTCTATCACTGGGCGAAGCAGCCGGCGGCGCGGCCTGACGGCCTCGCTGGCAGCATCGGCCAGCCGGCGGACGACACGCTCTGGATGGCGCTCGTTTTCGCGCTGGTGATCGGTCTCGTCGCAGGCACCGCGGCGGCAGGCCCGATCGCGGCGCTGGTCGCGCTCGCCGTGGCCGCGCTGGTGACACTCGGCTTCGGTCAGGCGGCAAACCGCCTGATCGGCGGCCACACCGGCGACACGCTCGGCGCTGTCGAACAGTTGGCAGTGCTCGGTACTCTGCTCGCTCTGATCGCGTTCGCATGATTTCGCCCTGCGTCCGCATCTGCACGATGGATGCCGAGTCCGGACTGTGCGAGGGCTGCGGACGGACGATCGACGAGATCGCGAACTGGATCGGGATGGACGAGGCGGAGCGCGAGGCGCTGATGGAGGCCCTTCCCGCCAGGCTTGAGGCCAAGCGGGCTGCTGAACAGGAGGCCGACCTCAGGCCTCGGCGAGAGCGAGTTGCGCCTGGCGGTTGGCGATCACGCTGACGATCACAAGCTGGCAGAAGTGATAGAGCATGATCGGCGCGATGATGAGGCCGAGGCCCGGGATCGTCCCGAAGATGATCGGCGCCAGCGGCACGCCGGTCGCCAGTGACTTCTTCGACGCGCAGAAGAGGCAGGCGATGGTGTCGGCCCGGTCGAAGCCGAACAAGCGACAGGGAATGTGCATCAGCCAATAGATGATGAAGAACAGCGCAATGACGCCAACGATGATCTCGATGATCAAGGAGGCATCATGGCCGCGCCAAACCCCTTCCACCATCGAATCTGAGAACGAATTGTAGACGATCGCCAGGATGATCGCCCGGTCGGCGAGCTTGATCCGCTTGTTGTTGCGCCCTGCCCAGCCAGAGAGCCAGTGACGCGCGATCTGTCCGACGACGATCGGCAACAGCACGAGCAGCAGGATCTTGCCGATGACCGGCAGCAACGGCATCGACAGGCCGCTCGTCGACAGGAACCAGGCCATCAGCAGCGGCGTCGCGAAAACGCCGATGAGGCTCGACAGCGTGGCATTGAAGATCGCCGCAGGAACATTGCCATGCGCAAGAGACGTCATCGCGACCGAGGACGAGACGGTCGAAGGCAGCGCCGCAACATAGAAGAAGCCGATCCAGACCTCGGACGGAACGAACCCCTTGAGAGGCGTGCCGAACAGCAGGATGACAACCGGAAACAGCACGAAGGTGCAAAGCTGGACGCAGAGATGCAGCCTCCAGTGCCTGACGCCCGCCTTCATCTTCTCCGGCGCCAGCGTCAGGCCGTAGAGAAAGAAGATGACGCCGACGCCATAGGTAGCGACGTCGTTCATGTGCAGGATGCCGCCTGTGGCGCCCGGGCCCGGCAGGACGATGGCGATCGCCACCACGGCGACCAGAGCAAGGAGGAAGCCGTCGATCGTGAAGCCGCGGATGGTCATGTCGGGTTATCCGGAAAAGGTGCTGCCAGACCGCAGCCTCCGCCCTCAATAGCGTGCACTGCGGCAAGGATAAAGAGCAGTGCCGGCAAAGGTGCTTCAGGCTGCCAGCGATGACGCCTCTTCGACAGCCGCGGCCGCCGCGCGAAGCACCGAGACGTTCGCATCGCGCCGCGCGCCCTCGACAGTCAGAATCTGCCGGAAACGGCGCGCGCCGGGCTGGCCATGAAAGAGTCCGAGCATATGACGGGTGATGCGGTGCAGCGGCGCGCCGCGTGCCTTTTCTGCCTCGACATAAGGGATCATCGCTTCGATGACATCATGCGGATCCGGATCGGCCGCCTCGCTGCCGAAGAAGACGCGATCGACAGCCGCGAGCAATGCGGGCTCCTGATAGGCCGCCCGGCCGAGCATGACGCCGTCGACCTTGTCCATCTCAGCCGTGGCGTCGGTGATCGTCTTCAGCCCGCCATTGAGGCCGATGAAGAGATCGGGGAAGCGAGCCTTCAGCCGGTGGACGCGATCATAATCGAGCGGCGGGATGTCCCGGTTTTCCTTGGGCGACAGGCCGGCGAGCCAGGCCTTGCGCGCATGAACCCAAAGCCCATCGACACCGGCAGCGACAACCGCGTCGGCAAATGCATCGAGCGCGACCTCGGGGTCCTGCTCGTCGACACCGATCCGGCATTTGACTGTGACGGGGATCGCGACGGCCGCTTTCATCGCCGCGACGCAATCCGCGACGCGCTGTGGCTCGCGCATCAGGCAGGCGCCGAACGTGCCCGATTGCACGCGGTCCGACGGGCAGCCGCAATTGAGATTGATCTCGTCATAACCGAAATCCGCGCCGATCCGCGCGGCTGCCGCAAGCTTCACAGGATCCGAACCACCGATCTGCAACGCGACCGGGTGTTCCGCCGTATCGAAGCCGAGCAGCTTGGCGCGGTCACCATGGATCACGGCATCCGCTACCACCATTTCGGTATAGAGCAGCGCATGCTTCGACAACTGGCGGTGAAAGAACCGGCAATGCCGATCCGTCCAGTCCATCATCGGGGCTACGGAAAATCTAAGAGATTGATTCTTCGACATTATTTTCGCAGCTTCAAGAAGCTGGGCCGCGTCGTGTGCACTCGATCGTCCGCCACGATACGTCCCGGTTTCCGTTTTCGACGCGTGCGTGCACCCGGCGCACCCACGGATTGCCGCCTTCACTAAACTAAAATCGTGCTCCTGAAGAGACCGGATCGGTCGGGCAGCATCTCAGCGACGATGCTGCACCGAACCTATGCTGCAGAACGCATGCTCGATAGGGGGCGCTATTCGCACCACCACGATCAATAGCGGACACAACCACTTCGTCCGCCTAGCCGCGTGGCAAACCGATCTATCCCAATGCGGATGGTTCAAAGACCGTGTTCATTGACCAACCGAGAAGAGCAGTACGGCGCCTACCCGATCCAGTCGAGAGGGCCCCAAATCGAGGAGGGGCTCTCCTTCCACGAGCGGGCGGAGATCATGCCGCTGTGCACCCGTCGCTCGACCGACTGCCGGAATAGGAAGGGAAGCCATCATGCATGCAATGGTGTTGAACGCGATCCGGACGCCGCTCGAATGGACGGAACTGCCGGACCGTCAGCCCGGACCGGGGCAGATCCGCGTCAAGGTCACGGCCTGTGGTGTCTGCAGGACCGACCTCCATGTCGTCGATGGCGAACTGCCGAATCCAGTCGTGCCGATCATTCCCGGCCACGAAATCGTCGGTCGGATCGATGCGATTGGCGCGGGCGTTGTGGGTCTCGTGATGGGCGAACGCGTCGGCATACCTTGGCTCGGTCATACATGCGGGGTCTGTCCCTATTGCCGCATGCAGCGCGAAAACCTCTGCGATGATCCGGTCTTCACCGGATTTACCCGCGACGGCGGTTACGCCACGGCGACCATCGCCGACGCGCGTTTCGCATTTCCGCTTGGCGAGACCGGCAGCGACGTTTCGCTCGCCCCGCTTCTTTGTGCCGGACTGATCGGCTGGCGGTCGTTGAGCATCGCAGGCGAGGGCAAGAAGATCGGCCTGTACGGCTTCGGCGCTGCGGCTCACATCATCGCGCAGGTTGCGCAGTGGCAAGGGCGCAGCGTCTATGCCTTCACAAAGCCTGGCGACACCGCCACGCAGGATTTCGCACGCGCCCTCGGAACGGTCTGGGCTGGCGGGTCGGACGCCTCGCCGCCCGAACCGCTCGATGTCGCGATCATCTTCGCGACGGTCGGCGAACTCGTTCCCGCAGCTCTCAGGGCGGTTCGCAAGGGCGGCAGGGTCGTTTGCGCCGGCATTCATATGAGCGATATCCCGAGCTTCCCCTATGCGACCCTTTGGGAAGAGCGCGAACTGCTCTCCGTCGCCAATCTGACGCGTCAGGATGGCCTCGATTTCCTGCGCCAGGCGCCGGCCATGGGGATCGTCACGCGGACGACGAGCTATCCCCTTCAAAGGGCCAACGAGGCCCTGACGGATCTCAGGGCCGGTCGCTTCGACGGTGCCGCCGTCCTGGTCCCTTGAACCACGCCGGCTGTTGATCACACCGGAGAGACCTGCGCTCGAAGCTCCGATGCCCAGAAACCCGCCTTCAGCGCAGCTGAAGCCGCGGCATTGTGATTGTTGTTTAGGCACGCGCAATTTTTACTCTTGCGCGGCGGCACGTTTCGGATTTCCCTGTACCAATCAAATATTGGTTCGCCAAAACCGGACGGAGCGCCGACTGCCCGCAGGAGCGCGAGATGGACGAGGCGATAAGCCCCGCACAGCCCGTGCCGGCCGAGTGGCTGACGGACATCGGGCGCATCGCCGAGCGCGCTGACGGCTGACACTGTCGAGAGGCAGACGGCCGCCGTTTCGCCGAAGCCTGCAGTTGACCAACTCGGCGCCGCCGGCGATCCGGCTCGATCCGCGCATCGCCCTGCCCGCTGCGGCCGGGTGCCTCTATTCAGTCGTTCCGCCGCAGCGCTTCCGGCCGGCGACATTGTCTTGCTTCGATCGACATTCGCTCGCGAACCGCCTGGGGACGACGATGACATTGCACACGCTTGCTGCCACGCCCGACACCACCGTCTGGGGACGCTTTGCGGCCAGCCAGACTCCGGTCCTGACCATCCAGCCGGGCGACACCGTGGTCATCGAGACCTTCAATGGCGGCGAATATGCGTTTCCGCCCGAAGGTTCGGCCATGCATCTGGCGGAGGCGCAACGCGTGATCGTCGAAACGCCGACGCCCGGTGGCCGGCCCGGACACCTGATGACAGGGCCGATTGCCATTGCCGGCGCCGAGCCAGGCGACGTGCTGGAGGTCCGGATCGAACGGGTCGAACTCGGCGCCGACTGGGGCTTCAATGCCCTGTCGCCGCTGGGCGGTACGCTGGCCGGGGACTTCGACCTGTCGCGGCGGACCATCACGCACCTGCCGGTCGATCGCGCGGCCATGACAGCGCAGTTTTCCCATGGCATCGAGCTCGCGCTGTCGCCGTTTTTCGGCGTGATGGGCGTCGCACCGCCGGCAAGCTACGGCGAGATCACCTCGATCCAACCGCGGCTCCATGGCGGCAACATCGACAACAAGCTGCTGACGGCGGGCTCGACGCTCTGGCTTCCCGTATGGGCCGAGGGCGCTCTCTTCTCCTGCGGCGATGGACACGGCATTCAGGGCGATGGCGAAGTCTGCATCAACGGGCTCGAAATGGCCCTGACCGGCACATTCACCTTCGTGCTTCACAAGCAGACCGAGATGCAGCTCAGCTATCCACGGGCCGAGACGCCCGAATACCTCATCTCGATGGGCTTTCACGCCGACCTCGACGATGCGCTCGTCATCGCCTTGCGCGAGATGATCGCAATCATTTGCGAGCGGACCGCGCTCAACCCGACCGAGGCCTATCAGCTCTGCTCGCTGGCCGCCGACTTTGCCATCACGCAAGCGGTGAATGGCGAGAAGGGCGTCCATGGCAAGATCGCCAAATCGCTGCTGAAAACGACGCCATGACAACCTCGAAGCCGCGCGGCATCAGGTTGATCGAGGGACGTGCGCCTATTAGGCAGGCAGGCCTTATAATTGTGCTTGCGTCGAGCTTTGGTCCGCGTTTTTCTGTACCAAATTGAAATTGGTTCGCATCAGTGCCGCGGAGGCAGACCAGAGCGTGATGGCCATCGACGACAGCAACGACAACTCGAACTATGCGCTGAAGCGCATCCGCTCGCTGCTGGATCCGGCCTTGCTCGGACCCGACCGGAAGCTGCCGACCGAGCGCGCGCTCTGCGAAATGCTGGAGGTAAGCCGCCGCTCGGTTCGCCGCGCGCTGGCCGTGCTCGAAGCCGAAGGTCATATCTGGCGCCGCCAGGGTTCGGGAACATTCGCCGGCCCTGCCCCGGTGCCGATCCTGCTCTCGCTCGAAGCTGTCGCCTCGCAGAGCAGCTATATGGAGGTGATGGAGATCCGGCTGCGGCTGGAGCCCGAATTTGCCGGACAGGCGGCCACCCGCGCCACGCCGGCCGATATCGAGCGGCTGCGCACGCTGATCGGTCATATCAACGCCAGCACTGACGCCGACGAGCGTGAGCTGTGGGACAGTTCCTTCCACCGGATGGTGGCGGAAATCGCCGGCAACCGCCTGTATCTGGCGATATTCGACCTTGTCGACCGCGTCCGCCAGGAAGCGGCCTGGCTCGAGTTGCGCGAGCGGGCCCGCAGCGCCAACACCAATAAGCTCTATCGCAGCCAGCACGAAGCCGTCGTCGACGCCATTGCGGATGGCGATGCCGCAAGCGCGGCAGCGGCGATGCGGGTGCATCTCCTGGCGCTGCAGAAAAACCTTCGGCGGCTCGCGACACAGGAGAGCGCCGATGCTTCCTGAAGCCGCCGCGCCGATGCCGCCGCGCGAGATCATGCCGAACCCTGCGGCTTTCGCCGAACCGGCGCTGTTGCGGGTCGAGAATCTGTCGATCGGCTTTGCCGGAACGGCGGCCAATGTCGTCGATAGCGTCAGCTTTTCGATTGCCGCGGGCAAGACACTCTGCCTCGTTGGTGAGAGCGGCTGCGGCAAGTCGGTGACGTCCCTCGCCATCATGGGCCTGTTGCCGCCGAAATCGACGCGGATCCCGAGCGGGCGAGCCGAGTTCGATGGCCGCGACCTGCTGCATCTGCCGCGCGCCGAACTCGAGACGATCCGCGGCGACCGTCTGGCGATGATCTTTCAAGAACCGATGACGTCGCTCAATCCGAGCTTCACCGTCGGAGACCAGATCGCGGAGGCCGTGCGGCGTCATCGCAAGGTGTCGCATGAAGCGGCGCGCGAACGGGCGCTCGAGATGTTCCGACGGGTGCGGATTCCGAGCCCCGAGCAACGGCTTCGCGAATATCCCTATCAGCTCTCCGGCGGCATGCGGCAGCGCGTGATGATCGCCATGGCGCTTGCCAATGACCCGCAACTCTTGATCGCCGACGAACCAACGACCGCGCTCGACGTCACCATCCAGGCGCAGATTCTCGAACTCATGCGCGAATTGCAGCGCGAGACCGGCACGGCGATGCTGCTGATCACGCATGATCTCGGAGTGGTCGCCGAAACCGCCGACATGGTCGCGGTGATGTATGCAGGCCACATCGTCGAAAGCGGCCCGGTCGAGGCCATTTTCAGCGATCCGCAGCATCCCTACACGATCGGATTGATGGGCTCGATGCCATCGCTCGGCGCGCGCACGGGTCGGCTGGCAACGATCCGGGGCTCCGTGCCACCGCCGCAGGCGATGCCCGCCGGCTGCCGCTTCTCCACCCGCTGTCCCTTTGCCGACGACCGCTGCAGACGCGAGGTGCCGCCGTTCGTCCTCGGTGCCGATGGACACGGCGCCGCCTGCTTCAAGGCGCCGCTCGAAACCCATATCGAGGGGAAAGCCGGATGACCGCCGAGGCGCCCATTCTCGAGACCCGCGATATCGTCAAGCATTTTGGCGGCGGCACCGGCTTGGCTGCCGGCCCGCTCGTCCACGCCGTCGACCCGATCTCGCTCAGCGTCAACCGTGGCGAGACCTTCGCCATCGTCGGAGAATCCGGCTGCGGCAAGTCCACGCTGGCCCGACTGCTGCTGCGCCTGATCGAGCCGACTAGCGGGCAGATCTACTACGAGGGGCAGGACCTGACCGCTCTGACGCCGACGCAGATGCGCAAGCTCAGGGCCGAGATGCAGTTCATCTTTCAGGATCCGTTCTCCTCGCTCAATCCGCGCATGAAGGTGAGGACGCTGGTCGAAGAGCCGCTGCTGGTTCACACGCGCCTGTCGGCACGCGAGCGGCGGACCCGTGTCGACGAACTGCTGCGGCAGGTCGGCCTCAGGCCTGAATATGCCGATCGTTATCCGCACGAATTCTCCGGTGGGCAGCGCCAGCGCATCGGCATCGCCCGCGCCCTCGCTTCAGGACCGAAGCTGCTTATCGGCGACGAGCCGGTCTCGGCGCTCGACGTGTCGGTACGGGCCCAGATCATCAATCTGCTCGATGAATTGAAGGGCGCCTTCGGGCTGACGCTCGTCATCATCTCGCACGACCTCGCCGTCATCCGCCACATGAGCGACCGCGTGGCGGTGATGTATCTCGGCCAGATCGTCGAGACCGCGCCCGTGGAAAGCCTGTTCGAGCGACCGCTCCACCCCTATACGCAGGCCCTGATCCAGGCGATTCCAGTGCCGGCGCCCGGGGCTCGCGATCCGGGCGACCGCAGGCTCAAGGGCGATATCCCCTCCCCGGTCGCGCCGCCGCCGGGTTGCCGCTTCCACACGCGCTGTCCGCACGCTGTCGAGATCTGTCACCAGAAGGAGCCGTTCCTCGAGGCAGCCGGAGAGGGGCGCTTCGTCGCATGCCACCGCTGGAGCGAGCTGCCGCAACGCGGGTTCACCGGCCAGGTGGGAGCGGCGCTGACGCCCGGAGCGGAACGCCGCTTCGCGCTCTATCGGGAGCGCAGCGCAGCCGATGCCGGAGGGACGCCATGAAGCGCCCTTCCCAACCTGTTCGTCCATGCCGTGCAGCGCGGCATCGGCCAACGCACCCTCATCGAGGAGGTGCCCATCCGCAACGACCGATCTGACATGGCACGCCGCGCCTTCTAGGCGCGGCGGACCTATCCGGCGGGACACAGCCGACCCGAACTGAGCCGCAGCACGAACTGCAGCCGATATCGGCTCGCCGGCCGACAGATGCGCCTTGCCCGACGTCCGCGAAGCAGCTTCGCGGCGGCAGGAGGAGGTTTGCCTACACCCAACCGAGGAACCAGGACGATGAAACTCAGGAAAATTGCCTTCTCCCTGGCCATGCTGGCCTCCATAAGTGCCCCTGCCCTCGCCGCCGATCTCAAGATCGGCATCGGCGAGGATCCGGATGCGCTCGATCCAGACCAGTCGCGCACCTTTGTCGGCGAAGTCGTCTTCGCGGCGATGTGCGACAAGCTGGTCAACATCCAGCCCGACCTCACCATCATTCCGCAGCTCGCGACGGACTGGAGCTGGGCACCGGACGGCAAGACGCTGACCATGCATCTGCGCGAGGGCGTCACCTTCCAGGACGGGACGCCGTTCGACGCCGCCGCGGTCGTCGCCAACATTCAGCGCTCCCAGACGCTGCCGGAATCGAGCCGCAAGAGCGAGCTGTCCTCGGTGGAATCGGTCACGGCGAATGGCGACCATGAAGTGGCGTTCCACCTCAAGAATGCCGATGCGACGCTTCTCGCGACGCTGGCTGCGCGCTCCGGCGCCATGAAGTCGCCGACCGCCTTTGGCAAGGGCACCGCGGCCGACTTTGCCAATCACCCGGTTTGCGTCGGCCCCTACACATTCGACAGCCGTGTGGCGCAGGACCGCATCGTGCTGAAGAAGGACCCGAAATACTGGGACGCGCAGAACTTCCATTTCGACACGATCACCTATCTGCCCATCCCGGACCAGACGGTTCGCCTGGCCAACCTTCGTGCCGGCGATCTCGACATGATCGAGCGGGTCGCACCGACCGATCTGAAATCGGTGCAGGCCGATGCCAGCCTCGCCAACGCCCAGGCGGCGGGCCTCGGCTATAACGCCATCACCTTCAACGTCGCCAATGGCGCGGGCGCCAAGGACAGCCCGATGACCAACCCGCTGCTGCGGGAAGCCTTCTCGCTGTCGCTCGACCGCGAGGCGATCGCCCAGGTGGTGTTCGAGGGAATGGCCACGCCCGGCAACCAGTCGGCGCCGCCGAACAGCCCGTGGTTTGACAAGGCAGATCCGGTCCCGACCCGCGATATCGCCAAGGCCAAGGATCTGCTCAAGCAGGCCGGTGTCAGCAGCGTCGACTTCACCTTGAGCGTCATCAACGATCCGATCTCGGGCCAGATCGCTCAGGTCATCCAGTCGATGGCGGCCGAGGCCGGCTTCAACGTGACGATCAAGGCTTCGGAATTCGGCACGCTGCTCTCCGCGCAGGCCTCCGGCGACTACCAGGCCGACCTGATCGGCTGGTCGGGCTATGTCGATCCCGACGCCAACTGGTACCAGTTCGTCGTCTGCAACGGCAGCCTGAACGATGCGAAATACTGCAATGCGGACGTCGATAAGCTGATGAACGCAGCCCGCGCTTCGACCGATCCGGCGGTGCGCAAGCAGAACTACGATGCGGCGCGAACCATCCTCAGCAAGGAAAGCCCGATCGTCTATCTGTACCACCCGACCTGGATCTGGGCGACGAAGAAGTCCGTCACCGGCTTCGTCCCCTATCCCGATGGCCTGATCCGCCTCGGCGGCGTCGCCAAGAGCTGATCCGCCCCTAAGAAGCGACCCCGGCTTCGGCCGGGGCCGACCGTCTCCCTTCCGACGTTCCGGAGCGACATCCATGGTCCGCTACATCGTCAAGCGTCTGTTGATCGCCGTGCCGACGATCATCCTGATCTCGATGTTCGTGTTCTCGCTGCAGAAGCTGCTGCCGGGTGACCCGGCGCTGATCATGGCTGGCGAACAGCGCGACCCTGCAGCAATCGCTTATTACCGGGCGAAGTATCACCTCATGGAGCCGATCCCGACCCAATATGTCTATTGGGTCAAGGACATGCTGCATGGCGATTTCGGCATGTCGCTGCGCACCAGCCAGCCGGTGCTGACGCTGATCGGCCAGAAGCTGCCGATCACCATCCAGCTTGCGGTAATGTCGATGGTCCTCGCGCTGGTCATCGGCATTCCGGCCGGCATCCTGTCGGCGGTCAAGAAGGGCACGGTCACCGATTACGTCGCCAACATCGTCGCCCTTTCCGGGCTCTCGATCCCGAATTTCTGGCTCGGGATCATGATGATCCTGCTGTTTTCCGTGAAGCTCGGCTGGTTGCCGGCCTCGGGCTACGTGTCCCTGTTCGACGATCCAATCCAGTCGCTCAGGACCATGATCATGCCGTCGCTTGCGCTGGGCGCGATGATCGCCTCCGCCTTCATGCGCCATGCCCGCTCGGCGATGCTCACCGTGCTCAAGACCGACTATGTGCGAACGGCGCGCGCCAAGGGGCTCAAGGAACATGTGGTCGTGCTCAAGCACGCCTTCCGCAACGCGCTGATCCCGGTCGTCACGGTCGCGGCGCTGATCTTTGGCGAGTTGCTCGCCGGCGCCGTTTTGACGGAGCAGGTCTTCACCATCCCCGGCTTCGGCAAGCTGATCGTCGATGCGGTGTTCAACCGCGACTATGCGGTGGTGCAGGGCGTCGTGCTCTGCACGGGCGTGATGTTCATCTTCATGAACCTCATCGCCGACGTCGCCTATATCCTGCTCAATCCACGCCTGAAGGGCTCGCTATGACCAGCATCACGGCGGGCAGCCTCGAAAGCACGACAATGCCGCGCAGCCCAAACCGCGCCTGGAGGAAGCTGAGGTCGCACAAAAGCGCGCTGTTCGGCTTCGGCATCGTTTTCTTCTTCGTCCTGGTGGCCGTGCTCGCCCCGGTCCTGCCGATCCCGAGCCCCACCGCCACGGATTGGGGCGCCATCCGCAAGCCGCCGTCGCTGATGCACTGGCTGGGCACGGACGACCTTGGCAGAGACGAGCTCTCGCGCATGATCTGGGGCGCGCAGGCCTCCCTCCTTGCCGGCGTCGTCTCGGTGATGATCACCATCGTGATCGCGGTGCCGACTGGCCTGGTCGCGGGTTATTTCGGCGGCTGGATCGACCAGATCGTCTCGCGCGTGACCGACGCTCTGCTCGCGACACCCTTCCTGATCCTGGCGATCGCGCTCGCCGCCTTCCTCGGCCCAAGCCTCACCAATGCGATGATCGCGATCGGCGTATCGGCGATGCCGATCTTCATTCGCGTCACGCGCGGCCAGGTGCTGGCGGTCAAGACCGAGGATTATGTGGAGGGCGCGCGGGCCATCGGGCTTGGCCACTTCCGCATCATCACGCGCTACATCCTGCCCAACGTCTTTTCGGCGATCCTGGTGCAATCGACCCTGAGCATCGCGGTGGCGATCATCGCCGAGGCGAGCCTGTCCTTTCTCGGCCTCGGCCAGCAGCCGCCGGCCCCAAGCTGGGGCTCGATGCTCAACACCGCCAAGAACTTCCTCGAACAGGCGACGTGGATGGCGGTCTGGCCGGGGGTCGCGATCTTCCTGGTGGTGATCGGCTTCAACCTCCTGGGCGACGGCCTGCGCGACGCGCTCGATCCACGCGAAACCGAATGAACACAACGACAATTTCGACAAAGGGAGAAGCGAGATGGCCGCTCATTCGCCACGCCAGCAAATCGTAGGAACGTTCGGGGTCGTCGCCTCGTCGCACTGGATCGCTTCGGCGGTCGGCATGAGCATGCTGGAGAAGGGCGGCAACGCCTTCGACGCCGCCGTCGCGACGGGCCTTGTCCTCCAGGTGCTCGAGCCTCATCTCAACGGCCCCGGCGGCGACATGCCGGCGGTGTTCTATTCGAAGAAGACCGACAGGGTTGAGGTCATCTGCGGCCAGGGGCCGGCGCCGGCCGCCGCGTCGATCGCTCACTATCGAGCCGAAGGGCTTGAGCGGATCCCTGGCAACGGGCTGCTGGCGACGGTCATTCCCGGCTCGTTCGGCGGCTGGATGCTGATGCTGCGCGATTTTGGCCGGCTGTCGCTCCGCGATGTGCTCTCCCCAGCCCTCCACTATGCCGAAAACGGCCATCCGATGCTGCCGCGCGTCGCCACGACCATCGCCGATCTCGGCGAGTTCTTCCGCGAGGAGTGGCCCACCTCGTTCGACACCTGGTTGCCGGGCGGGAAGGCACCGGCGCCATGGTCGAACTTCACCAACCCGGCACTGGCGCGGACCTGGCGCCGGTTGCTCGACGAGGCGGAGTCGCGGCTCGGCCGGGACGCGCAGATCGAAGGCGCGCGCGAGGCCTTCTACTCTGGCTTCGTTGCCGAGGCGGTGGATCGCTTCGTTCGCGACACGGCACTGATGGATGAAAGCGGCCAGCGGCACAAAGGCGTCCTCACCGGCGCCGATATGGCAGCCTGGCGGGCCACGATCGAGGCGCCCGCGATCGGCCGATATCACGACTGGACCATCGCCAAGACCGGACCATGGGGCCAGGGACCGGTCTTCCTCGAAGCGCTCGCGATCCTCGAGCAATTCGATCTGGCGGCGATGGACCCGAACGGTCCGGACTTCGTCCACACCGTCATCGAAGCAGAGAAACTCGCCTTTGCCGATCGCGAGGTCTATTACGGCGACCCAGCCGCTATCGATGTCCCGCTCGCGCATCTGCTGTCGTCCGACTATGGACGCGAGCGTGCCCAGCTGATCAGCGGGCGTGCCTCGGCCGACCTGCGGCCGGGTGTCGTCCCCGGCTATGAGGATCTGGTCGCACGGACGATGGCCATGCTCGCCCCGATGAGCGGCGGCGCGGTCTACGAGCCGACCATGGAGCATCTCACGGAGCGACGCGGCGATACGGTTCACCTCGACATCATCGACGAAGAGGGCAATATGGTTTCGGTCACGCCATCGGGCGGGTGGCTTCAGTCCTCGCCGGTCATCCCGGAACTCGGCTTCTGCCTCAACTCGCGCGCCCAGATGTTCTGGTTGACCGAGGGACTGGCCAGCTCGCTGGCGCCCGGCCGACGGCCGCGCACCACCCTCACCCCCTCGCTGGCGCTCAAGGACGGTGTGCCGGCGATGATCTTCGGGACGCCCGGCGGCGACCAGCAGGAGCAATGGCAATTGCCGATGTTCCTGCGCCACGTTCACCACGGCCTCAACCTGCAGGACGCAATCGAGGCCCCCGCCTTCCACACCGCGCATTTCCCGGCGTCGTTCTATCCGCGTACGGCCGACCCGGCGAGCCTGATGATCGAACGCGACATCGGGGAAGCGACGCTGGCCGAATTGCAGGCCCGCGGGCATCGCCTGACCGTGGCCGACCCGCAGACTGTCGGACGCCTGACGGCTGCCGAGCGCGATGCTTCCGGCGTGCTGCGGGCGGGAGCGACCACGCGCCTGCAACAGGCCTATGCGATCGGGCGATGAGACATGACCAATATCGCCCGCCGATCGGGCGACCCTGATGCCGCCCGAGGCCGCCATGGCCCGGCCCGGGATTTTCCTCCACGGAGCGCAAGATGACTGTTCCCACCGAAACCGGGCGTTTCGCCCTCGGCGATCTCAAGCTGCAATCGGGCGAGGTGTTGCCCGACGCGACCTTGAGCTGGAAGAGCTACGGCACCCTGTCGCCGTCGCGCGACAATGTCATCGTCTATCCGACCAGCTATACCGCCAAGCATAGCGACCAGGAATGGCTGATCGCCCCCGACAAGGTGCTGGACCCCACCCGCTGGTTCATCGTCACGCCTGACATGTTCGGCAACGGACTGTCGTCGAGCCCGTCGAACACGGCCGACTATCCGAACCTCGTCACCGCTACCGACAATGTCTGCGCGCAGAGGCGGTTCTTGTCCGAGCAATTCGGCATCGACCGCATCGCGGCGGTCTATGGCTTCTCGATGGGCGCGCAGCAGGCCTATCACTGGGCCGCGCTTTATCCCGATGCTGTCGAGCGCGCCATCATCGTCGCCGGCAGCGCTCGCACCTCGACGCACAACAAGGTGTTCCTGCTCTCGCTGTTCGCGGCACTGGAAGCGGCGCCGGAATATCTCGGCGGCATCCGCTACGCGGCCGAGCCCACCAAGGCGCTGCGTACCTTCGCGCGAATCTATGCCGGCTGGGCGATGAGCCACTCCTGGTATCGCCAAAACCTGCATCTCAGTGCGACCGGCGCGACCGACCTCGAGGACTTCCTCACCAACAAATGGGCGCCGGACTTCATCGCGGCCGGCGCCGCAAATCTGCACGCACAGGGGCTGACCTGGCTGAATGGCGATATCAGCGACAACGACCTCTATGGCGGTGACCTGATCAAGGCGCTCAATGCCATCAAGGCCAGCATCTTGCTGTTGCCGGGGCGTACCGACATGTATTTCCCGCCTGATGACAACGCCCTCGACGTGCCGCACCTGGCCCGGAGCGAGTTGCGGCCGATCCCAAGCATCTGGGGCCATGTCGCCGGCGCGCCGGAGAACAATCCCACCGATTTGGCCTTTCTGAGGAACGCAGTCCTGGACTGGCTCGATCGGCCGGTTTGAAGCCGGCCCGGCAAGCCGAGCCGAGGGCGTTGCACAGGGGCGCTCTTCGGCCGGCTCGCCGCTATTTCTGGAAGAAGATCGGCCTAAGGTCCGTCCAGCGGCGGTTTCCCTCAACCGTCACCAGCGGAACCTGGCAGGGCCTGCACAGGGCCCACCAGTCCTGCATGACCGGATTCTGCGCCAGTTCACGCGCGTCTGCGGCCCGATCGGCTCCCCTGTACTCATAGTAGGAGAACAGGAGGTTCTTCTCCGGCATCAGAAAGATCGAATAATTGGATATGCCGGCGCGGCTCGTCGCCGCCTGAACCTCGGGCCACGGATTGGCGTGCAGATCGCAATAGGTTTCGATGGTTTCGGGCCGTATCCCGACCACCGCGCCAACACGAAGAACGGAATCGCGTTCTGAGGTCATGGCGAGCCTCCCCTAGTTTTCCGGTATGTATTGGCTCATGTTTTCGAAGGCGCGGCGCACATGGTGCTGCGCTGCGGCGATGGCCTTGTCGGCATCGCGCGTGCGGATCGCTTCGATGATCATCCAGTGCTCTTCCGAGATCTGGCGGAGGCGGTCGAGATTGTAACCGAAGACGTCACGCAGCGAACTGGTCAGGTTGCTGTAGCGGGCGATCAGGTTCGCGACTTCGCGATTGCGGCAGAGCGCCTCTATCGTGGCATGCAGCAACCGGTTCTGCTCGTGGCAGGCGGCGATATCCCCGCGCTCGACCAGGGCGTCGAAGCGCTTCTGGATCGCGACGAGCGCTTCGTCCAGCGCGGCGTCGGCGCCCTTGATCGCATCGCTATAGATGATCGTGTAGAGCGCGCTGCGGACCTCATAGATGTCGGCGACGAACCTGCGGTCGATGGGCCGGACGCTGGCGCCGCGGTTCGGCGACATGATGACGAAACCCTCGCCCTGCAATTGCTGCAGCGCCTCGCGGATCGGCATCGGGCTCAAGCCATAGCGCTTCGAGAGCTCGGCCACCTTGAGGCGGGCGCCGGGCGAATAGACCCCGTTGACGATATCCGCCAGGATCGCCTTGTGGACCCTGCGATACGACGTGCCGCCGAGCCCTTCGTCGCTTGCGCTGGCCGGGGATGCGGTCTGGGTGAGCATCGTGTCGGTCACCTTGGATCTCTCGCGATTGTTCTAGCCTCAGCTTGGGCTATGGATCGGGTCTGAGGGGGCATCGGGTCAAGCGGAGCGCTTCGATATCCTTCCCCAATGCGACGGTCTCCGATACGCGCGCCCAAAGCAATCATCAGGATTTCTCGTTCTGGCGCAGCCGATAGAAGGCGGCTGCGTTGTCGTGAAAGATCGACTGCTGCTCGTCGGCGGCCACGAGCGCCTTCATGCCGGCCAGGGTGCTCGCATAGCCGCCCTCCCGCTCGGCGACCGGCCAGTCGCTTCCCCAGATGATCCGCTCGGCGCCGTACCATCTTCTGAGGCGCGTGCAGAGCGCCGGGAGATCGGCCTGCGGATCGGGCGCCGGATGAGCGAAGGGATACCCCGACAGCTTGACGAAGCAGTTGGCGTGTCGGGCGAGCGCCTGCATGCCGGCCTCCCAGCGCGCGAACAGCGCCGGATGTCGCCAGGGCTTGCCCATGTGGTCGATGACGACGCGCAGCTCCGGCAGCGCGCTGCACATGGCATCGATGCCGTCCAGATGCCGCGCATCCACAAGGGCATCGAAAGCGAGGCCTCTCGAACCGATCTCGGAGAGCCCCTGCAACGCATCGTCCGTGCGGAGCCAGGCGATATCATCATATTTCTGCAGCATCGGACGCACACCGACCAGCCATTCGGCATGCGGCAGCGCCATCAGGCGCGACAGGCCGCCGTCGATCTGCGGATCCCACCAGCCGACAACGCCGGCAACGAAGGGCGTCTCGGCGGCGAGCCGCAGCAGGAAGCCGGTTTCCTCCAGCGTATCCGTCGCCTGAACCAGGAACGTGGTCGAGACGCCCGATTGGTCGAGCAGCGGCTTCAACTGCGAGGGCTCGAAATCCCGGTAGAGGACGACATCCTGCGGCACCGGAAAGCTGTAGTCGCCGCGCGACAGGCGCCAGAAATGCTGATGCGCATCGATGATCATGACGAGGCCTCGAGAGGGGGACGGTTGGCGTCGGGGATCAGACCCTCGGCCGCGAGGTCGCGCCACAGCGACTGCGGGATGTCGCACTGGAGAAAGGCCACATTGCGCTCGACTTCGTCGGCCGAGCGCATGCCGACCAGCACGGCGGCGACGGCCGGATGGCGCAGCGGGAACTGCAACGCGGCCGCCTCGACTGGCACCTCATTCCGCGCGCAGACAGCCCGGAGCCGGGCAATGTCGGCGGCAATTTCGGGCGGGATCGGGCGATAGCGCCACGTCGCCCCGCCCGCCAGAGCGCCCGACATATAGGGGCCGCCGACGATGACGGAGACGCCGCGGTGCGCGCACAGATCAAGCAGGCCGCCATCGTCCTGGCGCAAGACGGAATAGGTGCCGGCAAGCAGGAAGCAATCCCAGTCGCCGATGTCGAGCGCTAGCCGGCAGGGCTCGGCTGCGTTGACGCCGATGCCGATCGCCGAAGCCACGCCCTCCGCACGAAGCTCGGCAAGCGTCCGATATGCCTCCGCGATCATTGCCGCGAGCGCCGCGCCACTCGCGTGGCGGTCGGGATCGTGCAGGAAAAGCATGGCGGGAGTCAGCCCGCCAAGGCGGCGGCGACTGTCCTCGACCGATCGGAATATGCCGGCCCGCGAGACGTCATAGCGGGTCGAGAATGGCAGTGCCTCGGGCCAGTTGGGCTGTAAGGGCGCCGTCGGTGCTGCATCGAGCAGCCGGCCGACTTTGGTCGAAAGGATGAAATCCTGGTCATGCAGCGCCGCGAGCCCGGCGCCGAGGCGCTGTTCGGCAAGGCCCTGCCCGTAATGCGGGGCGACATCGAAGAGGTCGATACCGGCGGCGGCGGCGGCTCGCACGGTTTCGATCGCCTGCTCGGTCGAGGAGGGCTGGTAAAGGCCGCCGAGCGGCGCGGCGCCAAGGCCGAGGACGCTGACCGAGAGCGCTGTTCCGCCGATCCGCCGCCTTTCCATCGCCGTCATGCGATCAGTTCCAAATGCAACACCATGGCTTCATCCCTTGACCGAGCCAACCATGATGCCGCCGAGGATCTTCTTCTGGAAGATCAGGAAGATCGCGATGACCGGCGCGGCGCCGATGACGACGCATGCCGCGACAAGCGGGATGTCGGCACCATATTCACCGCGGAGGGACGCGATCCCGACCATCAGCGTCCTGTCGTCCTGCAGCACGAGCAAGGACAGCAGCACATCGTTCCAGCAGCTGAGCGTCGTCAGGATGCCGAGTGTGATCAGAACGGGGCGCGCGAGCGGCAGCATGATGAGGCGGTAGATCTGCCAATAGGATGCGCCATCGACCTTGGCCGCTTCGCTGAGCTCGCGCGGGATCGAGGCGAAGTAGGATGAGGTGAGATAGATGCCGAACGGCGAGAAGAAGGCGCCGTAGATGATGCCGAGCCCGACCCGCGAGTTCAGCATGCCGAGATCGACGATGATGCGGAACAGCGGCACCATGACGACCTGGACCGGGATCATCAGTCCCGAGAGCAGGAAGAAATAGATCGCCTTGCGGAAGCGGAAGCGCATCTGCGCCAGCGCATAGCCGGCGAGCGATGAGACGAGAAGCACCAAGGTGACGCCGATCACCGTGACGATGGCGGAATTCATGAAATAGGCGTCGAGCTTGATGGTGGTCCAGGCGGTGATGAACTTCTCGAATGTCGGTGCGGTCGGGATCGAGAAGCCGTGCCGGATGAATTCGCGCGTCGATTTCAACGCGGTGCTGATGGTGAAGAAGATCGGATAGATGGTGCTTGCGGCGAGGATCAGCATGAAGGCGCTGACCAGCCACAGCCCGATGCGCTCCGATCGTTTTTGTGCAAGGCGCATCGCCTACTCCCACTCACGCCGCATCATGCGGATCTGGACCACGCCGATGCATCCGACGAAGGCGAACAGGACGATGCTCATCGCAGCGGCATAGCCGAGCCGGTTGGATTCGCCCTGCATCAGCCAGATGAGGAATTCGGGCATATAGGTCGCGGTGCCGGGGCCGCCGCCGGTCATGACGTAGATGAGACCGAACATCGACGTGACGACCGTGATCATCGTGATCACCGCCACGAACTCGACGATCGGGCGCAGCATCGGAATGATGATGCGGAAGATCACCTGCCAGAGATTGGCGCCATCGACGCGGGCCGCATCGATGATCTCCGGCGGAACGGCCGAGAGCCCCGACAGGAAGATCAGGACGTTCATCCCGAAATGAGCCCAGATGGCGACGCTCACGACAGAGATCAGCGCAAATCGCTGGTCACCGAGCCAATCCACCGGCTCGAGGCCCAGCAGCATGAACAACTGGTTCAAGCTGCCGTCGAACCGCATGATGATGCTGAACATCGTGCCGATGATGATGGAGCTGAGCACGATCGGGAAGAAATACGCGGCCCTGAAGAAAGGCGCACCCGGCACGCCGAGATGAATGAACACGGCGAGGAGCAACGGCAGACCGACCCAGATCGGCAGCGACAGGATCACCCAGGCCGTGTTCCGCATCGTGTCGCGGAAGACGGGATCGAAGATCAGCTCACGAAAATTGGCGAGCCCGATCCAGCGGGCATCGGCAATGCCGTTCCAGTCCGTAAAGGCATAGAACGATCCCGCAACAAGCGGAAAGAAGCGGAAGACCAGGAAGAGACCCAGCGCCGGCAGGACGAACAGATAAGCAACCACGCGCTCGTTTCGCATGCGAACGGCTCCGGGCTCGGGAATACTGGAAGAGCGGATCGGGGATGCCGCGAGGCAGCATCCCCCTGCCCGGCTATTTGGCGCGGGCAATCTCCGTCTGCCGCACGCTTTCGAGGCTCTGCAGCACCTGGTCGACAGTCGTGTCGCCCGTCAGCAGCAACTGGCCAAGCCGCTGCAACTCGCGCCGCTCGGCAACCCCGTAATAGGATTTGATGCGCTTGTCGTCGGTGCAGCAATTGAGCAGCCGGATGATCTCCTTCGCCGCGGGAGAGTCGATCTTGCTGACGTCGACGGCTTCGTTGCTCGGCAGCCCGCCTGCAGCTTCCATGAGGATCGCGGCCGCCTCAGGCGATACCGCCGTCTTGATATAGTCGACGGCGAGGTCCTTGTTCTGGCTCCAGCTCGTGATGCCAAAGCCGATGCCGCCATCGACCTCGAGCCGGTTCGGCTTCTGCTCCGGGGTCTGGCCGATCGCGGCCGGCATGGCAACGCCCACTTCACCGCTGCCGGCGAGGTCCTCGACATTCTTCCATGAATTCGGCGCATCCGAGATCAGCCCGAGAATGAGCCCGGTCCGCGCGCCGGCGAAGATGTTCACGGCGTCGGTATAGGGCGAATAGGAGTTGGCACCCTTCTCCAGCCAGCCCTTGTCGATCATCTCCTGCATCGTCTGGAATACGGCGCGCATCTCCTCGCTCGTCCAGCTGAGGTCATGCGCGATGAACTTGGCCCGCGTCTCCTTGGACCATGTGCCCTCGGCGATCGCGGCGATGACGTTGATGAAGTCGACGCCGTCCTTGTTGCCGATCGTCAGGCAGGAGGCCTTGGTCTTGCTCTTGATCGCCTCGCAGACCGCCGTGAAGTCCTCCCAGGTCTGCGGGACCTTGTCGGCATCCAGCCCCGCCTCGCGCAGGACCTCCTTGTTCATGTAATAGACCGCGCCCTGCACGGTCAGCGGCAGCGCGACATAGGCGCCGTCGCTGCGCAGAAAGGCCGGCAGACCCGCGAGTTTCGGCACGACATCGGCCACCTCGTCCTTGAGCGGTACGAAAGCGTCGGCACGGTCGAGCGCCTGGTTGCCACCATGCAGGAGGGCCACATCCGGTCCCTGCTTGGCATTGATGGCTGTTCCGAGCACCGTGTAATAGCTGTCAGCGGGCTGCGCGATCTGTTTGATCACGACGCCCGGATGCGCCTTCTCGAAGGTCTCCTTGACGAAGTCGAAATAGGGTTTGACGAGCGGGTCGGTGGACTTGAAGTCCCAGACCACCAGCGTCTTGTCCGCTGCGAAAGCGAGCGACGCGCCGGCCGCGAATGCGAACGTCGCGATCGTCGACAGTAGTGCGATCCTCTTGAACATGGCTTCTCCTCCCGGGGGCGGCTCGTCGCTGCGAGCCTTGTGATTATTCGAAGACCACAGAATTGGTCGTGTTCTTGCGGATGAACTCCCAGTCATAAACGACGCCGAGCCCGTTTCCGGTCGGCACCTCGAGCTGGCCGTCCTCCCCGATCGCCTCCAGGGCGTCGGAATAGCCGCAGGTGTAGACCGCGGGCTTGGACGAGCCGCATTTCGGCCCGACCAGCGCCAGTTCATAGAAATTGGTGTTGCGGAACGCGGCGACGCAGTGGCGATGCGCCGGTCCGGACGAATGCACCTCGACGTCCAGTCCGAGCGATTCCGCCATTTGGCCCACCTTGAGCGCGCCGGTGATTCCCATGTCGTAGTCGGGATTGACGCGCACGAAGTCGCTTGCGCCGGACACCGCGAAATCGGCCTTGTTCTCGAGGCCGCGGACATGCTCGCCGATCAAGAGCGGCGTCGCGATGCGCTCGCGCAGGAGGCGGTGCGCCGACTGCGAGACGCCAGTGTCGCGGAACGGATCCTCAAGCCAGAAGAAGTTGGCTTCGTCACAGGCACGGCCAACGGCGAGCGCATCGGCAAAGGTGCGAAGATGGCTAGCCGGATCGAGCATGAGCTTCATGTCCGGTCCAAGGCGCTCGCGCAGGAGGTGGATCGATGCGACTTCCTCCTCGACGATGCCCTCACCCCAGCCATGCATCTTGAAGGCGCGATAGCCGAGGCTGCGGCAGTGTTCTGCGAAGTCGGCAAAGTCCGCGGGGCTTGAAAGGCCGCCATTGCGGTCGCCGTGATAGGTGCTGGCATAGGCGGGAATGCGCTGGCGGCTGGCGCCGATCAGATTGGCGACCGAGGTCTCCAATCGCTTGCCTGCCCAGTCCCAGAGCGCGATGTCCAGCACGCCGACGCCCATCTTGTCGAACTTGCGCAGCGCGCGCTTGCTCTCTTCGTAGATTTCGAGGCGGTGAAAGGCATCCCGGCCCAGGAGCCGCTGCGAAATATAGGCCGATTGGCGGAATGCCAGGTTCATTCCGCCAACATATTCGCCAACGACGCCATCCGAGGTCTCGATCCGCGTCGCCATCGTCGAAAGCCGGCCCGTACGGTTCGGGACATAGACCGTGTCGAACCCGTTTTCGGCCGGACCGACATTCTCCACCGGGTAGGTGAACTCCAGGAGTTCGATCTTTCGGATGACTGACAAGGAATTGGCCCTCTCAAGATTTGATATAAAATCAAATCCCAAAGCGAAGATGCTGTCAATGTCGCTGTTCCCGATCGAGCAGCAGGCCCACTCGGGAAGGCTCACACCCTTTCCAATCGGCAAGTTAGTTGATAACGTTTCATCATGAGGGACCAGCGCCCTCACCTTTTTCAAGGAGGAACGACAATGAGAGTTACGAAACGCGCGATCGGCCAGAGAGCCGGCGCAATCATGGCAGGCCTGGTCGCCGCTACGGCGCTGTCGCCGCTCGCATATGCGCAGGAGGTAAGCGGCGAACTGGTGTTTCTGAATTGGGAAACCGGTTCGCAGTTTCAGGTCCTTCAGGACCTCGAAGACGCCTTCATGGCCAAGAACCCGGGCGTGAAATTCCGCAACATCAACCTGACCGTGTCGGGCGACCAGCGCGGCGCCATTCGTACCGCCCTGATCGGCGGCCAGAAGGCGGACCTGCTCACCAATACCTGGCCGGCCTTTCGCAAGGAGCTGGCTGACGCCAACATGCTGCGCCCGCTCGACAAGCAGTGGGATGATGGCAAATGGGGCGACAACATCCCCGACACCTGGCGCAAGCTCGGCCAGATCGACGGCGTGACCTATGGCGTCACCTACACGTTTGGTGACCGCAGCGGCATCTTCTATCGGCCCGACACGCTGAAGAAGGCCGGCGTCGACGCAGCACCGAAGACCTGGGACGAACTCAAGGCCAGCTTCCCCAAGCTGAACGCTGTCGGCGTGACCCCGATCGCCGTCCCGGCAAAGGTCTGGGCCCAGACCGAATGGTTCGAGAGCATCCTCCTGCGCACCGCCGGCGCCGAGGCTGCCGCCAAGCTGGCGCGGCACGAGATCCCCTGGACCGATCCGATCGTCAAGACGACGCTGCAGAAATATGCCGAGCTGCTCAAGGCCGGCTGCTGCGGCGACCCCACCGTCATGCTCGCGACCGACTGGGACAACGCCGCCAACAACGTGCTGCGGGCCGCGACCTCCGGCTATGAGCTGATCGGCATGTGGGTCAATGGAATGGCTCAGTCCGACTACGGACTGAAGGAAGGCGTCGATTATTCGCTCTTCCAGTTCCCGGCGATGGGCGCCGGCCATGACGACACGTCGAGCGTCGATTCGAAGGAATTCGTTGGCTTGAGCTCGGGCGACAACCCGGCTGCAGCCGATGCCTTTCTCGGTTGGCTCGGCACGGCGGAAGCGGCTGATATCGTCGCCAAGCACGGCTTGGCCTCGCCGAGCAGCAAGGTCGACCAGTCGCTCTACGGCCCCGTCACCAAGATCGCCGTCGACAATGTCGCCAACGCGAAGGTCCAGTTCGTGCTCGGCGATCTTCTCCCGGGAGACCTCGTCGACGAGTATCGCGTCCAGCTGCAGAAGTTCCTGCAGAACCCGAGCGATGCCACGATCGATGCGGTGATGGCAGCGCTCGAGGCCAAGGCCGCGACCGTCTACTAAGCCAGCACGTGTCGCTTAGGCCCGCCTGGCGCACCTCCTCCCTGCGCTGGGCGGTGCCAGTACCGGGCGGCCGGCTCATCCGGCCGCCCGGTCTTTCCATATCGATGCGGAGGCGACGCGCGGTTTCAGCGGCTCGTCACGGCGGTCCAGACAGCAGGGCGGATCGCCCTCGCCGCCCGCCTGCGCTGCCCCCTTGTTCGCACTCTCTGCCGACACCGCGGTCGTCGCGCCGTCGGCACCAATTCCCAAGGAGCTATGATGCCTGAGATGACCTTCAAGCCGCTACGCTATCGTCAGATCCATCTCGACTTTCATACCTCGGAGCATATCCCACATGTCGGCGCTGCGTTCGACGCCGAAGATTTCGTGGCGACGCTGAAGGCGGCGCATGTCGATTCGATCACTGTCTTCGCCAAATGCCATCACGGCTGGTCCTATTATCCGACCAAGGTCGGCAAGCCGCATCCGAACCTCGCGCGGCCCGACCTGATGGGCGAAATGATCGCCGCCTGCGCCGCCGCCGACATCGAGACGCCGGTCTATATCTCCGTGCAGTGGGACGAACTCTCGGCGCGAGAGCATCCGGAATGGCGCGTGATCAGCGCGACCAACAGCTATTCGCGCGCCAAGGCCAGCGACCCATCGAGCCTGAAACAGCTGAGCCCCGCCTGGCATACGATCTGCCTCAACCATCAGGGCGCGAAGGACTATATCCTCGATCAGGCACGCGAGGTGGCCGCCAACTACAAGACGCAGGGTCTGTTCTTCGACATCGTGATGACCCCTGGCTGTGTCTGCCAGAATTGCATCGACAGCATGATTGCCGAAGGCCTCGACCCGGAAAACCCGGCTGACCGGATGAAGAACGACGAGGCCGTCAACGCAGCGTTTCGCCGCTATATCTCGGATGCCCTGTTCGCCGAATATCCAGGGCTGCGCGTCTTCTACAATTGCGGCCACATTCACAAGATGGGACGCAGCCGCTTCGAGACATACAGTCATCTCGAACTGGAGAGCCTGCCGACCGGCGGCTGGGGCTATGATCATTTCCCCTCGAGCGCCCGCTACGCTGCGACGCTCGGCTTTGATTTCCTCGGCCAGACGGGCAAGTTTCACACCGCATGGGGCGAGTTCGGCGGCTTCAAACATCCCGAAGCGCTGGTCTATGAGATCGGCCAGATGGCTGCACTCGGCGCGAAATGCCTGGTCGGCGATCAGCTGCATCCGAACGGCGCCATCAACCATGACACCTACAAGTCGATCGCGCCGGCCTATGAGCGGCTGGAACGGCTCGAGCCTTTCCTGAAGGGCGCCCGGCAGTTGTCGGAAGTCGCGATCCTCGCCGCCGAATATTACCATTCGAATGGCGACCGTAACAACGGCAGCGATGACGGCGCAGCCCAGATGCTGCAGGAGCTGAAGCTGCCCTTCGACGTCATCGACGGCACGGCATCCTTCGATCCCTACCGTCTCGTGATCCTGCCCGATTCGATCACGATCGACGCCGAGCTGGCGAAGCGGCTCGACGCCTATGTCGCAAAGGGCGGCAAGCTGATCCTCTCCGGCAGCTCGGGCCTCGACGGGAACGGCTTCGCGCTGGATCTCGGGCTCGAAGCGGCCAACGGGCCGGTGGAGTTCAACCCATCCTATCTTCGCGCCGATCCGGACGCGCTCGATATCGGCCTGCCGCAGTCACCCTTCGTGATGTATGGCACGGGTCAGACCATCGTCAGCGGCGCGGCGACGGTGCTCGCCTCGATCGTGCCGTCCTATTTCAACCGCAGCTACCGGCACTTCTGCTCGCACCAGCACACGCCGGATGATCCGAGCGCCGGGACCATCGGGGCGGGTGTCACGGAATATCGCGGCATCGGTTATGTGGCCTTCCCGATTTTCGAGATGTACCACGCCTATGGCCAGCCGCTTTACAAGTACATCATCCGAGGCCTGATCCGCCGCTTGATGCCCGATGCGATCCTCACGACCGATCTGCCGTCCGGCGCGCGGGCCACACTGACGCGTCAGCATGCCGAAGGCCGCCACGTTCTCCATCTGCTCTATGGCGCGCCCCAGGTGCGTGGCAAGGCGATCCCCACCGAGGCTGGCACGACGCGCGTGCTCGAAATGATCGAGGACGTTCCGGCTATCGGTCCGGTTACGGCGAGCCTTCGCCTCGCCCAGCCTCCGTCGCGGGTCTATGACGCGCTGACGGGGGCGGATATCGACTGGCGCACGCTGGATGATGGACGCGTCGAAGTGACCTTGCCACGCCTTCATATCCACAGCGCGCTGGTCCTTGAGGACGCCTGATCGCATCTCGGCGGGGCGCCGTGACCAACGGCGCCCCGCCTCGCTTGGATCGGGCAGTGTGATCGGCTAGGAAGCGAAGGCGTCCCGCATTCGCTGGGACGAGAGCACGATGGGCCCATGTCCGACGAAGATCCGCCAACAGAAGCCCTGCCGCCCGAGGGCACGAGACGGCGATCCGCGACCATCGCCGACGTCGCCGCGGAAGCGAGCGTTGCCATCGGAACTGTGTCGCGATTTCTGAACGGACACGAGATCCGCGGCGGCAACCGGCAGCGGATCGAGGCCGCGATCGAGAAGCTCTCCTATCGTCGCAATGCAGTGGCCGCGGCGATGAAGACCGACACGACCCATATGATCGGTCTGCTCATTCCCACATTCGACGAGTTCCACTCCGAGATGGTTGAGGAACTGGCGAGGCTGCTGCGGAAATCGGGCCGCGCGCTTGTCATCTATTGCCACAATCATGATGCCGGCGTGATCTACGACGCCCTCGACTTCTTCGCGGCGCAGCGTGTCGACGCCCTGATCATGGACGGCGTCGCCAAGGTCCGCAAACGGGTCGAACAGTTGATCGGCGACGGCGTGCCTGTCGTCTTCTACAACAACGAGATTGCGGGGCTCGCCTCGGATAGCGTCGTGATCGAGAACCGCGACGCGAGCTATCGCGCCGTCAGTCATTTGCTCGATCTCGGCCATAAACGGATCGCCATTGTCGTCGGCGCGGTGCACGACTCCTCGGCCCGCCAGCGCCTCGAAGGCTATGAGGCGGCGCTGCGCGACCATGGCATCGCGATCGATCCCGCTTATGTCGCGCAGGGAGACTGGCGATCCGATAGCGGCTACGAGGCAGCGCGACGGCTGATGCAGCTCGAAATGCCGCCGACCGCGATCTTCGTTTCCAACTATGGCATGACGATTGGCGTGCTCAGCTGGATGAAGGACCACGGCCGTCATATCCCGGCCGATCTGTCGCTGGTCAGCTTTGACGATGTCGCGCTGTTTCGGCTCTATGAACCGGGCATCACGTCGATCGCTCAGCCCATCGCCGCCCTCGCCGAATCCATCGCTGGCCTGATCGAGGCACGGCTTGGCAAGGACAAGAGCCGGACGCCGCGCGCGATCACGCTCAAATGCGACATCATTCTGCGCGGTTCGACACGCGCAGCGTCGGCGGATTGATTGACGCGGCGGCCGGTCACGCGATGCTGGCGAGCTCCGGGAAGACCGAGAACAGCTGCGGCAAGGCGAGGCCCGGCTGCTGCTGCCGCGCCCAGCGAACGAAGCCACCGGCGCGGCGGTCGATCTTGGCCGCGTGGTTCTGCGCGATATCGGCGATGCGGTGATCGAGGAACGGATTGCCGAAACGGTCGACGCAGGTCTGCCAGTAGCGCATCGCATCAGCCTCGGCATCGCCAAAGGCCGGGATGACCTCGCCAACCATGATGCCCTCCAGCCAGGTTCTGACGCCCACGTCCGCAATCATCTCGCGCACCGTCTCGCCTTCCGGGCGCCCCGTGCCGCGCCAGCGTTCCGCCATGAGCGTGTGGCCGAGATTGAGCAGGAACAGCTTCCGCCTCTCGATGAAGCCGAGGTCATCGACGACCTGCAGATCGTCATGCGCGCACGGAAGAACGAGGCGATCGCCACGCTCGATCGCCCAGAGCGCATAGGGCTCGGCCACCGCGCCGATCGGTTCGATCGGGGCCGAGACGATCCGGTCGACCAGCGAATTCGCCCAGACGCACTCCTGCGCCAGCCACGCCCGGAAATCATCGCCAAGCCCGCACCCTTGGGCGAGGCTGTCGACGATGGATCGCAGGCGATCACCATTTCGCTCGACAAGCTCGCACGGCAGGATCGTGAGCCCCGGAGCACCCGCGCTGAAGCGGGCATGGAGCAGCGCCGTCAGCAATTCAGGATAGGTCGTCCAGCCGTCAAGCGAGGGCTTCGGTGCGTCGGGCAGATCGAAGCCCTTGTCGCCGGTATTGCTGATGACGAAATCCGCCGCCTCGACGAAGAGAGCACGCAGCCCCGCGCCCTCCTCCCGCGCCGACAGGCCGTCCGCGACGCCCGACACGCTGCGCTCGACATCTGCAGGGCGACCATCCACGAGGCCGCGGATGCGCACCGGGAATGGCCGGCCCGCCTTGAAGGCCTCGATGCGGCGGCGCGACGCCGGCGAGCCCGTGGTCTCCACCACATGGACGGGCCCGACCGGCTGACCGGACGCGCGCGCCTCCGAGAGCATGAGGTCCGCATGCGCCTGCAGGAAGCGGCTGGTGCCGAACTGGATGATCGCTCCGCCGGTCATGGCGCGAGGCTGACCATGGCCTTGATCACATGGCTGCGATCGGCCGCCCAGGCGGCGATGCTGCCGGGCAAGCCTTCCAGGTTCGTCGTATGGGTGATCAAGCGGCGATAATCGATGGCACCGCTCTTCAGTGCGGCCACGACGGTCTCGAAATCCTCAGACGTCGCATTGCGGCTGCCGAAGAGGCTCATCTCGCGCTTGTGAAACTCGGCGTCGTTGAAGGTGACATCCGCCGGGGTCACGCCGACGAGCACGCATGTCCCGCCATGGGCGACATAGCCAAAGCTCGTCTGCATGGCGGCCGCGCTGCCGGTGGCGTCGAAAACGACGTCGAACCCGTTGCCATCCGTGGCAGCCATGAGAGCCTCGGCACCCTCCGCGACGGTGTGGGTTGCTTCGAACCCAAACCGCTCTGCGACCAATTGCAGTCGCTCCGGGCTCGCATCGAGGAGATCGACCCTCGCACCGCGAAGCCGCGCGAACAGTGCGGCGCCGAGACCGATCGGTCCCGCGCCGACGACCAGCACATGATCGGTCGGACCCGTACCGGATCGCCGCACCGCATGGGCGCCGATCGCCAGGAACTCGACCGTTGCCGCCTCGGGCTGTTCAAGGCCATCGGCACTGATGAGATTGGTTGCCGGCACGTTGATTCGGTCACAGAGCCCGCCATCCCGGTGGACGCCCAGCACGCCGATCCGCATGCAGCAGTTCGGCTTGCCGCGCAGGCAGGCATGGCAGGTTCCGCAGGCCACATAGGGATTGATGACCACACGCGCACCGCGGCTCCAGCCGGACGCATCGGCAGCGACGATGCCGCTCAGCTCATGGCCGATCACGCGCGGATACTGGAGAAACGGGTGCTTCCCCTCGAAGATGTGGTAGTCCGTGCCGCAAATTCCGGCATGGGTGATATCGACCGCGACCCAACCTGCATCCGGCTCCGCAGGATCAGGTCGGTCGACCAGCGCGATGGACCCGGGTTCCTGGACGACTATTGCACGCATCTTGCCTCGCTTTGGCCTGGCGACCGGACGGCCTTCCCATATCGGTGCCGGCAGGGCCAGCATTCACGGCCGAGGGAACAGGTCGGGCCGGTCCACTGTCAAATGTTTTTATTTTTTTCATTCACATTCAGTGTGAAACCAACGCCGATCAAACTGAGACGCGCATGGCAACATGCCGTTACCCTCAGGAAGAAACGGTTTGGAGCATCCCGTTGACCCCGTTCATCGTACGAATTAATTCTGATCAGTCGACAGTCAAAATAAAGCGTATCGGGGGTTGAATGGCGCGGAGCGACAAGAGGTTCAGGGAAGCCTATAACACGCTGATCGATCTATGCTCGACATCGGCGCCGGGAACCACCCTCCCCTCGGAGAATGCGCTCGCAGAGCAGGCAGGCGTCAGCCGGACCGTCATTCGGTCGGTGCTGCAAAGGCTGGAAGAAATCAGCATCGTCGCCTGGCGCGGCCGCGAAAAGACCCTGTTGCGCACGCCGGGGCCAGAAGACCGCCTGAGCGTCAACGACAATCTGAGCAAGCCGGCCGATTTCGAGACGGCGTTCCTTGAATGGATCTTGCGGTTCGACGTGCCGGCGGGAACGCCGCTCAACATCGCCCAGCTGTCGAGGGAATTCTCGGTCACCCCGACGATGCTGCAGGAATTCCTCGCGAGCCTCAGCCAGTTCGGCCTCGTCGAGCGCGGCAACAAGGGGGGATGGCTGCTGCTCGGCTTCACCGCCGATTTCGCGGTGGAACTCTCGGAATTTCGGACAATCCTCGAGCTGAACGCGATCCACCAGATCATGGCCTGCCCGGTCAGCCATCCGATCTGGTCGGAACTCGAAGCCCTGCGCATGGCCCATCTTGCTCTCGAAACGAGAATCGACGCCGATTACCATGACTTCTCGAAACTCGACGAGCGCTTCCACGTCGCGATCAACTCTGTCGTGAAGAACCGCTTTGCGGCACAGTTCCAGAAGATCATCTCCCTCATTTTCCACTACCATTACATGTGGGATAAACGGGACGAGAAGCACCGCAACGCTGCGGCGATCCGCGAACATCTCATGATCATTTCGGCGCTTCAGTCGCGCGATGACGAGGCTGCGAGCGCCGCGGCACGGCGCCATCTGCGGACATCGATGACGACGCTGCTGTCCTCGCTGCGCGACCATCGCCTCGTCTGATCGCACGGAGTTTCCGCCTTCCGCCCAAAACGGTATTGCCGACGGTCCTAAATCGAAATATACCAAATTCATCATTGCGGGCAGCACGGTCGGCTGCTGTGGAGGACACTGATGAACGGGTTGAGACGAGTAGTCGGCGCGCTTGGCGTCGTGATGACGATGGCTTGGCAGCCGGCTTCGGCTCAGCCGACGGGCGATGTCGAGATCCTGAACTGGCTCGGTGGCGCCGACGCGGCGGTCATCAACGAACTCGCCAAGGGCTTCGAGGCCAAGTATCCGGGCATTACCCTCAAGCAGGTGCCGGTCACCACCTCGGGCGACCAGCGCGGCGGCATCCGCACCGCCCTGCTCGGCGGCCAGAAGGTCGATCTCATCATCAGCGCCTGGCCGGCCTTCCGCAAGGAACTGGCCGATGCCGGCATGCTGCGCGACGTTTCAGGCGTCTGGACCGAGAAGAACTGGGACAAGCTGCTTTCGCCGACCTGGCGCACCCTCAGCACGACCGACGGCGCCGTCTACGGCGTCCCCTACATCTTCGGCTATCGCAGCGGCATCTGGCATGTTCCGGCCGATCTGCAGAAGATCGGCCTGGAGTCGTTCCCCGCCGATTGGAACGGCTTCACCGGCACATTCGAGTCGCTGCGCAAGGCTGGCTTCGCCGAGCCGGTCGCGCTCCCGGGCAAGATCTACGCTCATGGCGAATGGTTTGAATCGCTGCTAATGCGCGTCGGCGGGCCCGAGGTCATCGACGACCTCGCGGCGCACAAGATCAAGTGGACCGACGAACGGCTCGTCAAGGCGCTGCAATTCTACAGCGAGATGATGGCAAAGGGCTGCTGCGCCAGCGCGCAGACCATTCTCGCATCGCATTGGGACGACGCCGCGGACCGCGTTTTCGTCGACCGGACGGCCAACTATCTGCTGATCGGGATGTGGATCCACGCCCGCGCCCGCTCGCAGTACCATCTCGTGCCCGGCAAGGACTATGCGCTCGGCAAGTTCCCGGCGATCGGCCTTGGGCATGACAGCGACTCGCTGGTCGACTCGAAGGAAGTGCTGGCGACCAGCCTCGGCGCCAATCCCGAAGGAGCCGACCTGTTCCTCGACTATCTGGTCAACGGCGAAGGCGCCGGGATCATCGCAAAGGCGGGTTTCACCGTGCCGAGCTCGGCTGTCGACGTCTCCGCCTACGATCCCGTCGCGGCCTCGTCGGTCGACTATGTCAAGCAGGGCCAGGTTCGGTTCGTCCTCGGCGACATGCTGCCCGGACAATTGGTCGATGAATATCGCGTGGCGCTGCAGAAGTTTGTCGCCAATCCCGTCGAAGCCCAGATCATGCCCACGCTTGAGCAGATCGAAGCTGTCGCTGCGCAGTCCTACTGAGATCGGACCGGCATGAACAGTGGAATCAGCGGCGCGGCCATGACGAGCGCCGGCGCGATGGCGGCAGGCCGTAAGCCGAGACGGCAAGTGTCGCAGCCAATGGCGGCCTTCGCCTTGCTGACACCGGTGGTCCTCCTGTTCGGCCTTTCGGTGATCTATCCGCTTTTCGAGACCATCCGGATCAGCTTCTGGCAGATCCGCGGTCTCGGAAAGCCGAGCTATGTCGGCATCGATAACTATGTCCGGCTGTTCACCGACCCGACCTTTCTCGGAACGCTCTGGACGACGCTCATCTTCACGCTGGGCGTCACCATCCTCTCGGTCTCGATCGGCTGGTTCCTGGCGATGCTCTGCGCCTTCGCGCCGAAGCAGACGGCCGTCTTCCGCCTGATGATCTTCGCCACCTTCGGCATCTCCGAAGCCGTTGCCGGCTATATCTGGATCGGCATCTTCCGCCCCGGCGAATCCGGCCTGCTCAACGGCATGCTGATTGCCGTCGGGCTCGGCGACTGGTCGCAGGCCTGGCTCGGATCTGCCAATTCGGCCCTCGCCGCGCTGATCGTCGCCGCGTCGTGGAGCGCGGTGGGACTGCCGCTTCTGCTCAGCTTTGCCGCCGTGCAAACCATTCCGCGCACCGTGCTGGAAGCGGCGCAGATGGACGGCGCCAAGCCGCTGGCCGTCGTCTGGTACATCATGATGCCGCTCTCGACGGCGGGCGCCCGCGTTGCGATCTTCATCAACCTGCTCAGCGCGCTGCGCGCCTTCGACATCATCTTCGTGCTCACGAACGGAGGTCCGGCGCGAGCGACGGAGACGGTCGGCTTCTTCATGTACCGGGAATCCATGACACAGTTCAATCTCGGCTACGGCGCCGCTGCCACCATCGTCCTGCTCGTCGCCGTACTGCTCGTGGCGATCCCGGCAATTGCCCAGCGCACCAAGGGTGCCAAATAATGGTCTATCGCGCCCCCCGCTGGATCATCGTCGTCGTCGGCATCATCGCGTGCCTCTGGGTGGTGCCGATCATCGGCATCATCGCCACCTCCTTCCAGACGCCGGAATCAATTGCCCGCGGCTGGTGGCATTTCGGCCAGAACCAACTGACGCTGAATGCCTGGAAGAAGGTCTGGAGCGACTATCCGCTCGCCAACAGCCTCTGGGTCTCGACCAAGGTGACGCTGCTGGCGACCGTGCTGACCATGTTGACGGCACCGGCCGCCGCCTATGTCTTCCACTATCTGCGCTTCCCGTTGCGGCGCACCTCGCTGATCATCATCATCAACGCCTTCGTGCTGCCTCAGCAGGTCGTGATCATCCCGCTGTTCCGTCTCTGGCGCGAAATGGGCATGCTCGACAATATCTGGGCGGTCATCATCCCCTATGTCGGGCTCAGCTATGCGTGGTCGGTCTTCCTGGTGAAGTCGTTCCTGGAGGATTTTCCGAACGACCTGATCGAGGCCGCGCGGATCGATGGCTGCGGGCCGATCAGCACCTTCACCCGGGTCGTGCTGCCCAATCTCATCTCGCCGATCTTTGCCTGCGGCATCCTGCAGTTCCTCTGGTGCTGGAACTCGCTGCTGCTGCCGATGCTGTTCCTCCGCAATGACGTCACGCTGACTGTCCTGCTGGCCCGGATCTCCGGAACCTATGATCCCAATATCGACCAGCAGGCGGTCGCGGCGATCGTGACGGCCATCGTGCCGCTGCTGGTGTTCCTGATCTTCCAGCGCCAGTTCGCCGTCGGCAACCGCGTCTCGAGCGGCGGCAAGGAATAGGCAGGCAGCGCCTCCCCTTCGGCCGGCGGCGTTCGCAGCCGGCCGCTCCGGCCTATGTTCCCGAGGCCGTCTCGTTCTCACTCCATGCAGGACTGAAGCAATGTCTGACCGGCTCTGGTATCCGAAGGAATCCTGGGTGGACTGGACCGCGGCCATGCCGGTCGGCAATGGCCGTCTCGGCGCAATGGTCTATGGCAACAGCCGCAAGGAGCGGATCCAGCTCAACGAGGACACGCTGTGGACCGGCTCGCCCTATAGCGCCGCCAACAAGGGCGCCCATCAGCATCTCGCAGCGCTCCGGAAACTGCTGCTCGATGGGCAGTATGCCGACGCCGAGCGCCTGGCCGATGCGCAGCTCATGGCCCGTCCACGCTTCCAGATGACGTATCAGCCGGCCGGCTGGATCTTCATCGAGACGCGTCATCGCCCCGATGTTGGAACCTACCGGCGCGAACTCGATCTCGCGACCGCCATCGCCTCCGTCGACTACCGCCATCACGGCATCCACTACCGCCGCGAAGTCATCGCCTCGGCGCCGGACAATGTCATCGGCATCCGGATGTGGACGGCGGGCGGCGAAACATTCGACAGCGATATCAGCTACGACATCGAGCAGCCCTTCGTGCCGGTCATGGATGCGGAGAGCGGCGAGATCGTCTGTCGCGGCCGCAATCGCGCCGAATATGGCGTGCCGTCCGGGCTCGACTGGAGCGTCAGGATGCGGATCGTCCCGGATGGCGGCTCGATCAGCGTCTATGATGGCGGGCTGCGGCTTTCGAAGGTCGCGGGCTTCACGATCTGGGTCGATGTCGGAACGAGCTTCCTGCGCTACGACGATGTATCCGGCGATCCCGAAGCCGCCACCATCAGCCGGCTCAACGCGGTTCAAAAGCGCGGCTGGGACGCCGTGCGGGCGGACCATGTCGCCGATCATCGCCGCCTCTATGACCGCTTCGCCATCAGCTTCGGCGATGGCCAGGACGAGAAGCCGACCGATCGCCGGATCGCCGATCCTGCCAAGGAGACCGACCCGTCGCTGGCTGCCCTCTATGTCCAGTATGGTCGTTATCTGATGATCAGCGCCTCCCGGCCTGGCACGCAGCCCGCCAACCTTCAGGGCATCTGGAATACGGAGTTTCGCCCGGCCTGGAACTCGAAGATCACGACCAATATCAATGCAGAGATGAACTACTGGCTGCCGGATCCGACCAATCTTGCCGAGTGCTTCGAACCATTGATCGCGATGGTGGAGGATCTCGCCGAGACCGGCAGCGAGATCGCCCGCGAGCATTACGGCGCCCGTGGATGGGTGCTGCACCACAACACCGATCTGTGGCGCGCAGCAGGCCCGATCGACCAGGCTGACCCCGGCCTCTGGCCAATGGGCGGCGTCTGGCTCGCCTGCCAGCTCTGGGACCACTGCGTCTATGCCGGCCAGCCGGCGAGCCTCGTCCGCCGCATTTATCCGCTGATGCGCGGGGCGGCCGAGTTCCTCCTCGACTTCCTCGTCGATCTGCCCGGCAGCGATTGGCTCGTCACCATCCCGACCAATTCACCCGAGAACGTCCACCCCTTCGGCGCCAGCCTGTCGGTTGGCTGCGCCATGGACAACCAGCTCGGCCGCGATCTGTTCGACGGCATACTGGCAGCCGACGTCGCCGAGGATGTAGACTTTCTCGACCGCGTCCGCACCGCGCGCGCTCGCCTGATGCCCGACCTGATCGGCAAAGCCGGGCAGTTGCAGGAATGGATCGAGGACTGGGACCTCGAAGCGCGCGACCGAGACCACCGCCACGTCTCGCACCTCTATGCCCTCTATCCGGGGCTGGAGATTGACACCATCGAGACACCCGAGCTTGCCGCCGCGGCGCGCCAGTCGCTCGAACTGCGCGGCGATGAGGCAACCGGCTGGGGCATCGGCTGGCGCATCTGCCTCTGGGCGCGGCTTGGCGATGCCGAGCGTGCATGGACCGTATTGAAGCGCCAACTTTCGCCGGACCGCACCTATACCAATCTGTTCGATGCGCATCCGCCCTTCCAGATCGACGGCAATTTCGGCGGCGCGGCCGGGATCTGCGAAATGATCGCCCACAGCCGGCCGGGCGAAATCCGCCTGCTGCCTGCGCTCCCCAAGGCTCTGTCGACCGGAAGCGTCCGCGGCATGCGCCTGCGCGGGGGGATTGAACTCGACATGAGCTGGGCCGATGGCACCGTCACCAAATGCCGCATCCTGCCCGCGCAGTCCGGGGCGCTGAGAGTGCGCGCCGGTAACGAAGTCAGGTCGGTCGAAGCCGTGGCCGGCGAATGGAACGAGCTGATATAGCGACCCGGTAGCGGCTGGACGATCAGGCCCGCGCGGCGCCGGGGGCCTCGACCACCTCGCCGTCCTCCTTGACGAAGCGGCCGATATTCGGGTTCGGCAACACCGCCAGCACGGCCTCCGACGGCCGCGCAAGCACGGTACCAACAGGCGTCTCGACGATCGGCCGGTTGATCAGGATCGGATGCGCCAGCATCATGTCGATGAGTTCCTCGTCGGTCCATTTCGGGTCGGCGAGGCCAAGCTCGGCATAGGGCGTTCCCTTCTCGCGCAGAAGCTCGCGAACGGAGATGCCCATCGCGGCGATCAGTTCGGCCAGTCTCTGGCGGCTCGGGGGCGTCTTCAGATATTCGACGACCACGGGCTCCTCGCCGCTCTGGCGGATCATCGCCAGCGTGTTGCGCGAGGTGCCGCAATCGGGGTTGTGATAGATCGTGATGGTCATTGCGCAGGCCTCGGCTTGATCGGAGGGTTTCTGGCAGCGACGGACCGGACGGCCGCGCCGCGTTCGTACCAGCCCTTCGAGCGATTGACGATCCAGACCACCGACAGCATGACCGGCACTTCGACCAGCACGCCGACCACGGTGGCGAGCGCAGCGCCGGACTGGAAGCCGAACAGGCTGATCGCGGCAGCCACCGCCAGTTCGAAGAAGTTGGACGCGCCGATCAGCGCCGACGGGCCGGCTACGCAATGCTCCTCACCCGATGCGCGGTTGAGGAAATAGGCAAGGCCGGCGTTGAAATAGACCTGGATCACGATTGGCACGGCCAGCAGCAGGATCACCAGCGGCTGCGCGATGATCTCGCCGCCCTGGAAGCCGAACAGCAGCACCAGCGTCGCCAGCAGCGCCACCAGCGAGAGAGGCCCGAGGCGCTTCAGGAGGCCGTCGAGCGCCGCCTGCCCGCCGGTCGCCAGGAGCCGCCGGCGCAACAGCTGTGCGACGATCACCGGGATGACGATATACAGCACGACGGAGAGCACGAGCGTGTCCCAGGGCACGGTGATCGCCGAAAGCCCGAGCAGCAGCGCGACGATCGGCGCGAAGGCGACGACCATGATGACGTCGTTGAGCGCGACCTGGCTCAGCGTGAAATGCGGTTCGCCCCGGATGAGATTTGACCAGACGAACACCATCGCCGTGCAGGGCGCAGCCGCAAGGATGATGAGGCCCGCGATATAGCTGTCGATCTGGGCGGCGGGCAGCAGGGGCCGGAACAGCCAGCCGATGAACAGCCAGCCAAGCAGCGCCATCGAGAACGGCTTGACGGCCCAGTTGACGATGAGCGTCACGCTGATGCCGCGCCAGTGGCGCCCGACCTGGCCGAGCGCGGCAAAGTCGATCTTGAGCAGCATCGGAATGACCATCAGCCAGATCAGTACCGCGACCGGCAGATTGACCCGGGCGATCTCGGCGGCGCCGATGGCATGGAAGACGCCCGGCAGGAAATGCCCGAGCGCAACACCGGCAATTATGCACAGCGCCACCCAGACGGTCAGATAGCGTTCGAAGAGCGTCATGGAGGCGTCCCTAGGCGGCGTTCGGTCGAAGTGCACTGGTCTCGTCGACCTGAACGGCGTCTTTGGTCGGGGCGCAGCAAGCGGGCGTGGAGAGCGCGTCGATCGCGGGCAGGCACACAGCGGGGTGGCCGTCGCAGCAGTCGCGCATCAGGAATTCGATCAGGGCGGAGAATGCGGAAAAGTCAGCGCTATAGATGATCGAGCGGGACTCGCGCCGCGATGTCAGGAGGCCCGCCCGCTCGAGATGCGCGAGATGAAAGGATGCGCTCGACGGCGGCACGGCAACCGCCTCGGCGACCGCGCTCGCCGCCATGCCCCCGGCGCCGGCCTTCACCAGCGAACGCACCATTCGAAGGCGCGTCTCCTGCGACAGGGCGGCGAAGATCTCCAGTGCCTGCGGTTCCTCGAGCTTCATTTCGATGCTCCAATGATTCCAGATTTATCGAAATAATAATCGATGAGCGCCTCCTGCGCCATCCCTTTTTTGGCCGATCTCGACCTGTTGGACCGACGCCTCGCGATTGAACGACTGCCGCAGACTAGGCGCCGAGCCTTGCTTCGGTCGGCGTCTTGTCGAAGCGGCGCTTGAACATGCGGTTGAAGGTCGGCATGTCGATGAAGCCGCTTCTGAAGGCGATGTCGGAAATAAAGGCGCCGCTCTCGGACGACGTCCGCAGCAGGCCATAGGCGCGATCGAGGCGGGCATTCCAGATCGACCGCGCCACGCTCTCGGACTCGGCCGCGAAGATCCGGTAGAGCGTTGCCCGCGAGCACCCGACACGGCTGGCGACGGTCGCCGGATCAAGGTCGGGATTCCAGCAGTAATGGCGGATCACGGTCATCGCCGCGGCGTAGAGGCCGGTCGGGAATTGCTCCTCATCGACAGCAGACCGGAATTCCCTTTGGAGCGCCAGCAGCGTCATCTCGGAGGCCGCCTCGACCATCGCGGCCCGCTCCTTCGCCGACATGTTGCCAGCCTCGACGGAGATCAGCCGCAGATGGGAACGAAGCATCGCGGCGATGCCATTGCGCGGCAACAGCCGCCCCGCCAAAGTCGACACGTCCCCCTTCATCGCCTCGTCGAGGGCGGAGCGCCGGAACATCAGGGTAATCTCACGGTTGCGGCCCTGCCGGTATTCGATCGGCCGTGAGAAATCGGCAATGCAGAGATCGTCCTGGTGGAGGGTAAAATGACCTCCATGGCTGAGACGGCTGGGCGCGCCTCCTTCCACCAGGCCGACCAGGATCTCATCACAATCATCCCGCCTGAGGCGGGCTCGATCCCGCCGCGTATGAATGGACTCGGAGACGTTGTGGACGAACGCACAGGTCGCGCCGGCAATATGTACAAGGCGGCCCGCGAAGGGACGGCTCGCATCGGGTTGCGGAACTGGCTCCATGCGGTGGAGGACCGAATGGCGCCAATAATCGAGACGCTCCCGCTCCGCGATGCCCTCCGTCGACCGCACCGTCATCACCCCGAGATTTTCGGGGTGGACCTGCCTGTCGGCCAGCAGAGACACGTGATCAAGGATCTTGCGGGGGAGCTGAGACGCCATGCCTATCGATTCCGAACAAAGCAACGCTAAACGTGAAGAGAAACAGGCTTCAAAGCCACCACACGAATGTTCAACCGACTCGGTGATTGCGACAATTCAAGAAAAAGCAGCGAGACGATCGCTCCAGATGCGCACAATCAATCCGAATGGCTGGAGCCCCCGCTTCAGCCTTCTGCAATGATCTACCGAGGCACGATAAGCACTTCCCGAATTTTGGCAATCGAGATCGGTCGGATGACGGCGCCGGCCGCATCGCGCTCGCGTGGGACAGCGGGAACCGGCCGGCTCGGCGCCCGGACTGCCTCGCCCCGGCAATATCGGCGCGACCGAGACCTTTGATGCGCAACGCATGGAAGGCCCTCGGCCGCGGACTGAATCGAACAATGAGGGAGTGAGCGAGCTATGAAACGACATCGCGACGTTCGTGCGCTGATGGTCTCGACTTTACTGGCATTCACGGCACTTGCCGGCGTGTCGAGCGCAGAGGCCGAGACCGGCATCCCGTCCTATATGGACGTGATCGTCGGCGCCACGGTGCCGACGCCCGCCGAAACGGCCAAGCAGAACGTGCTGGCGCTCAATACCGGCATGTTCGCCCTCTATGAGAGCGCCGGCCGCCTGGTGCAGGCGAGCATCCTCGCCCAGCATCCGGTCATCCTCGGGCTCTTTTCGGGAACTGGCGGACGCTTCACGCTCTACCGTCCCGGCCAGCCGCCGCTCGAAGCGCCGCCCGTTCCCGAGGTCTATCAGCTGCTGAAGTCGATCGGCCACAGCGTCATGGCGCTCGGCGTCGTCGTCGGCCCGCATATCGGCAAGGTCGGCGACACGTCCTGGCAGACGCCCGTGCTCGCCTATCGCGTCCAGCTGAAGGCAGCGCTCGATAGTCTTGACGCCACCTCGATGCCCGAGGGCTGGCGCGCCAACAACAAGGCGCTGATCCAGGAAAATATCGACTTCATCGACAAGTCGGTCGCCGATGGCGTCATCTCCTTTGGAGCGGCGCAGGACTTCGCCGAGAAGCAGAAGAACCAGCTCAAGCTCAACATCAAATGGGCGGCCGATACCCAGGTGAAGCACTGGATGGGTGTCCTGGCCGACTGGAAGCAGCAGCTCGGGCCCGACTGGGACAAGGTCTACGCTGCCAGCAACACGATCTATGTGGCGCGGCAGAACAACGTGCTCTTCAGCGTCCTGGCGCAGTTCTTCCCGCCGGAAGCGATCAACGACCGGCTGATCCTCATCGAGACGGTGTCCTTCACCACGACGCAGCAGGACATGCTGGATTCGCTGACCCGCATCATCGCCGATCGCACGGTCGGCGAAACCTTCTTCGGCAGCCCGCATCTCATGGATTACGAGCTGATGGGAGGCGACGCGCGCGACTCGATTATGGCCGAGACCAAGGCGCGCGGCATGACCACTTTCCTGCCGCCGAAGGTGCCGTTCGGCTCGCACCAGTGGCCGACGCTGGTGACGCCCGGGCCGGGCGCGGCATCGCTCGCCGATCTGCCCTGACAGCCGATACCGCGTCGGGTGGACCAGCCGTAACGCCGGTCCACCTCAGATATTGATCAAGCGCAACGCGCCGCTCCCCGATCCGGTTGAAGCTCATCCGGATGTGAGGGGGCGGCACCGACCATAGGTCGCGGGCCGCCATCGAAGGGAAACGACGATGGCACGGATCAATATTCCCCACCGCGGCTGGGTGCTGGTCTGCGACGGCGCAAAGGCGTTGATTCTGCAAAACGAGGGCACGCTCGAGCTGGTCAATCTCAAGCTCGTCGACGTGCTCGAACATGATGGCGCCGCCGCGCATGAACTCGGCAGCGACCGTCCGGGCCGCGTGCATGAATCGCTCGGCCAGAGCCGTAGCGCCGTCGAGATGACCGATTTGCATGAACGCGCGGAAGCGGAATTCCTAAAGCGAGTTGCCGATGAACTCACCGGCATCCTTCAGGAGCGTCAGGCACGATCGCTCGTTCTTGTCGCGCCGCCGAAGGCGCTCGGGCTGTTGCGCCAGGCTTTTCCGGCATCGGTTCGAACGATCGCCAAGCAGGAGCTCGCTAAGGACCTGACGGGCCTGCCGATCTCGCAGATCGAACGTCATCTGGCTGGCGGCTGATCCATTGTCGTTGTGCGTCTCGAAGCGGCGCTTTTATCCAGCGTCGATCACAGCCGAGAGCCGATCCAGCAAGTCCGCCTGAGCGGCATTGATCTTCGTTCGCGCCTTGGCGAGATCGAACCATTCGGCCCGATCGACCTCCGGAAAGCTCTGCATCCTCCCACTCCGTGGCGGCCACTCCATCTCGAAGACATTGCTGGCGAAACGGGCGAGATCGAAATCGCCTTCCATCGCAAAGCCATGCACGAGTTTGCCGGCCTTCTGTCGGACGCTGCCAAGCGACACCAGCCGGCCGGTCGGGACGATGCCGATTTCCTCGGCAAACTCCCGCCGCGCGGCAAAATCCGGCGGCTCGCCCGGCTCGCATTCGCCTTTCGGGATCGACCAGGCGCCAACATCGCGCTTCCGCCAGAACGGCCCGCCGGGATGCACGAGCAATACCTCGATGCCCGTCGCGCCGCGGCGATACATGAGAATGCCGGCGCTTTCGGGTTTAGCGGCGCGCGCCTTCATCGCGCGCACCGTCCGATCGTCTCGGCATCCAGCCTCATTGACCCCGCCTTTCGGTTTCGGCGCCGGTCGCGCTGAAGCCGAATTTAGGCCTCCGGTGGGCTCGCGCCAACCGCGCCGCGTTTCTCGCCACGGAGCGCGACATAGATTGCCGGAATGACGAGCACCGTCAGCGCGGTCGATGAAGCGAGGCCGAAGAGCAGCGAGATCGCGAGGCCCTGGAAGATCGGGTCGGTCAGGATCACCGCAGCGCCGATCATCGCGGCGATCGCCGTCAACAGGATCGGCTTGAAGCGGATCGACCCGGCTTCGAGCAGCACGTCGATCAACGGCCGGCCCGGCGTTCGCGCATGCCGGATGAAATCGACCAGCAGGATCGAGTTGCGCACGATGATGCCGGCCAGGGCGATGAATCCGATCATCGACGTCGCCGAAAACGGCGCACCGAACAGCCAGTGGCCGATCATGATGCCGATCAGCGTCAGCGGGATCGGCGTCAGGATGACGAGCGGCAGGCGGAACGAGCCAAACTGCGCTACGACGAGAATGTAGATGCCGAGGATCGCGACGCCGAACGCGGCCCCCATGTCGCGGAACGTCACCCATGTGACCTCCCACTCGCCGTCCCAGAGCAGGGTCGGCTTGGTCTCGTCATCGGGCTGGCCATGCAGCGCGATCGTCGGCTTCGGCACGTCACCCCAATCGGCCTTGTCGATCGCATCGCCGACCGCGATCATGCCATAAACAGGCGCCTCGAAGGCCCCCGCGAGGTCGGCCGTGACCATCTCGGCCGCGCGGCCATTGTGGCGGAAGATCGGGAAGGACGCCGGCTCACGGCTGACGCTGACGACATCGCCAAGCTCGACGACGCCCCGACCGCCCGGCAGTGCATTGGCCGGCACCGGCGTCGCCAGCGCCCGGGCATCGACGACGCCCTCTTCCTTCGGCAGCGCGATGCGGATCGGGATCGGCTGCCGCCCCTCGCCGCGATGCGAATAGCCAACGGTCGTGCCGGCATAAAGCGCGTTGATGGCGTCATAAACATCGCCCTGCTCGACGCGGTAATATTCGAGATTGTCCTGATCGATCGCGAGCCGCACCCGCTCGGCCGGAATGCCATAGCTGTCGTCCACATCGACGATATAGGGCACGCTCGCAAAGGCCTCGCGGACCTTGCCGGCAACCGCGCGGCGGGTGGCGGCATCCGGGCCGTAGATCTCCGCGAGCAGCGTCGCCATCACCGGCGGCCCCGGCGGCGGCTCGACGACCTTGACGGCGGAGCCCTGCGGCAGGCCGAGCCCCTTGAGACGGTCGCGGATCTCCAATGCAACCGCATGGCTCGTGCGTTCACGCTCTCCCTTCGGCGTCAGGTTGACGGCGACATCGCCCTGCTGCGGCCCCGAGCGCAGATAATAATGGCGGACCAGGCCGTTGAAATTGAACGGCGCGGCGGTGCCGGCATAGGTCTCGAACGACACGATCTCCGGGACATCCTTCAGCCGATCGACGATCACCTGCAATGCACGATTGGTCTCCTCAACCGAAGCGCCCTTGTTGAGATCGACGACGACCTGGAGCTCCGCCTTGTTATCGAAGGGCAGCAGCTTGACCGTCACATGCTTCGTATAGATCAGCCCCATCGAAGCGATGGTCGCGGCGCCGACGAGGATCAGGAACAGCCAGGCGCGGCCGCGCGAGGCGAGGATCGGCCGTGCCACGGCGCGGTAAATCTGTCCGAGCCGCCCACCATCGGCCGCCTCATGCTCGCCATGGCCATGCACGCCCGCCTTTCCGGCGAAACGCAGCATCAGCCAGGGCGTCAAGATCACCGCGACGAAAAAGGAGAACAGCATCGCCGCCGAGGCATTGGCGGGGATCGGGCTCATATAGGGGCCCATCATGCCCGAGACGAAGAGCATCGGCAGAAGCGCGGCGACGACGGTCAGCGTCGCGACGATGGTCGGATTGCCGACCTCGGCGACCGCTTCGATCGCTGCCTGCGCGCGCGGACGCCCGTCCTTCATCGCCCAGTGACGAGCGATGTTCTCGATCACGACGATGGCGTCGTCGACGAGGATGCCGATCGAGAAGATCAGCGCGAACAGGCTCACGCGGTTGAGCGTATAGCCCATAAGCCGAGACGCGAAGAGCGTCAGCAGGATCGTGGTCGGGATGACGAGCGCAACGACGGCCGCTTCCCGCCAGCCGATCGCAATGGCGACGAGCACGACGATCGAGATCGTCGCGAGGCCGAGATGGAACAGAAGCTCGTTGGCCTTCTCATTGGCGCTTTCGCCATAGTTGCGGGAAACCGTCAGCGTCAGATCGTCAGGGACGATGGCCCCGCGCACGGCGTCAAGCCGTTCGGTGATCGCATCGGCGATGACGACCGCGTTGGTGCCGGGCCGCTTGGCCAGCGCGAGCGAGACGGTCGGCGCACGGACCAGGCCGTCGCTCGTGCGGGTCACGGCCGTGACCAGCGTTTCGTTCGGACTGGTGGCCAGCACGATGTTGGCGACGTCGCGGACATAGACAGGCCGGCCATCGCGTGCCGTGATGACGAGATCGCCGATGTCGTTGAGTTGCTGCAGCGTCTGTCCAGCCACCAGGGTGCGCTGTTGGCCGTCGTCGCGCACGCGGCCGACTTCGAAGGATCGGTTGGCGCCAGCGATCTTCGCCTGAAGCTGCGCGAGCGTCACGCCGTAGAGCGAGAGCTTCTCGCCGTCGGGCTCGACGCGGAACTGTTCGCCTTGCTCGCCGACCAGATAGGTGAGCCCGATATCCGGCAGCTTGGCGAGTTCGACCTGCAATTCGCGCGCGACCCGCGTCAGCCCGTCCGCCGTCCATCGCGCCGCGGCCTCCGGCTTCGGCGCGATGTTGACGACCACGATGGCGACATCGTCGATGCCGCGGCCGACAATCAGCGGCTCGGGGATCCCGACCGGAATGCGATCGAGATTGGCGCGCACCTTCTCGTGCACGCGCAGCACGGCCGCATCAGACGAGGTGCCCACGGCGAAGCGCGCCGTGACGAGGACGCCGTCGTCCTCGGTCGTCGAATAGACATGCTCGACGCCGTCGATGCTCTTGACGATCGTTTCGAGCGGCTCGGTGACGAGCTTTTCGGCATCCTCCGCCTTGAGTCCATTGGCCTCGACGCGGATGTCGACCATCGGCACCGAGATCTGCGGCTCCTCTTCGCGCGGCAGCGTGACGAGCGCCACCGTGCCAAGGGCGAAGGCCGCCAGCAGGAACAGCGGCGTCAGGGGCGACGCGATGAAGGCGCGCGTGAGCGAGCCGGCCAGACCGAGTTTCATTGCGCCGCATCCGGAAGGGTGACGATGTCACCGGCCTTGAGGCCGGTCAGGATTTCGACGCGCGCGTCGCCATTCGAAACGAAATGCTCGCCGAGAATGACGGAAATCGCATCTCCGGACGCAAGACGCACGGTGTCGAGACCGTGCCGCGTCTCCACCGCGGCGGTCGGGACGACCAGTGCGCTGCGGCTGCCGATCGGGATGGAGACAAGCGTCCGTTCGCCGACAAAATAGTCGCCGATATCCGAGACCTCGACATCGGCCGTGACGCGGCCGTCGGTGATCTCCGGATAGACCTTGGCGATCCTGCCGGTGCTCAGCGTGGCTTTGCCCGCGCCATCGGTTGCCGCGAGCCCGCGCCCGCCGATCAGAACGCTATCGCCCTCGCGGATCGAAGCGGCATGACGCTCGGGGAGCGACAGGCGAAGATAATAGCCGCCGCTCGCGACGCGGGCGATGGTCTCGCCGGCCAGGACTACCGAGCCGAGCGTGATCGGAACGGTGAGAACGCGCCCGGTGGCAGGCGCGAGTATATCGCCTTCGGCGCTCTGCTGCCGGACGACGGCCTTGTCGGCCTCGGCGGCCGCCAGCTGGTTGACGGCGACATCATAGGCGGATTGTGCCTGGTCGAGCTGCGCCTGGCTGGTCACGCCCTTCGCGAGAAGCTGCTGTGCCCGGTCGAGATCGGCCTTGGCCTTCACCAATTGAGAATTGGCCTGCTGCGCCCGCGCTTCGGCCGCCTGGATCTGCAGCGCCAGCTTGTCGTCGACGACCCGGCCGATGACGGCGCCCTCGGACACCATGCTGCCTTCGGTGACGTCGATGGATGCAATCGTGCCGCCGATCCGCGCGCGAGCAGGAACGATGGTCCGGCTCTCGACCTGCCCGAACACCGCCTTCATCTCGGGGATGGTGGTGGCCTCGACGGTGAACTCCCCGGCCAAGGCACCTTGGAGCGACGCACCGAGCCAAAGCGCGGCCAGGACGGGAATTGCGGATTTTGGGCCGAGGGGCATTTCAGAACCTTCTGTTGAATGGGCCGACCGGGCGACGCGCGGCTGGCGCCCGACCGGCGGTCTCGGATCAGCGAAAGGCGACGCCCGGCCTGACGCCGAGCTTGCGAAACACCATCGCAGCCGGGCAGAAGCCGGTGACTGACGCCTGCATCATGTTGAGCCCGGCAAAGGCGGTGAGCAGGAACCAGTATGTCGAGACATAGAGTCCGAGCAGAAGCGAGAGGAGCACGACGGCTCCGGCAAACATCAGGACAGCACGATCGATCGTCATGATTTTCTCCGTTGTTTCTGTTGCGCCCGTCACTCGACCGTCTCGACTTGAATATCCTTGAGCTTCTTGATGCCGAGGACATCGAGAGCAAGGTTCTCGTAGAAGGTTTCGCTCTTGCCGCGCCGGACTTTGTGAAGGAAGTACTTCTCGAAACCGATCTTCGCGGCGTGCACCCATTTGCCTTGCGACGACCAGTTGACGTTGCGGGGCGGGATCTGCGGCTGTGCGACGAAAGCGATCCCTTCATCGCCGAAATCCGCGAGACAGACGGCGTTCCATGTCGCGACCGCGCGCGGTGCCTCGCCTTTCAGCAGCGCCGCGATATTGGTCGCGGTAGCCGTCACCATGGATTCAATCATGAAGCCGGTCTTGGGAACGCCGACCGCCAACGGCGTCTTGCCGACCGGCGGGATCGCGACACAGACGCCGATCCCGAAGATGTTCGGAAAGGCCGCGTTGCGCTGGTGATTGTCGACCAGGATGAAGCCGCGCGGATTGGTCAGTCCCTCGATGCCGCGCACGGCCTCGACGCCGCGAAACGCCGGCAGGATCATCGTGTAGCGCGACGGCAGGACGTGGCGCTGCTTGACGGTCCCGTCCTCATTCACCTCTTCGGCGGTGACTTCGGTCGCCGCGGCAGAGACGACCCGGGCATTGGTGATCCACTTGATATGCCGCTCGCGCATTGCGCTTTCGAGCAGCGACTTGGTATCGCCGACGCCGTCGAGGCCGAGATGGCCGATATAGGGCTCGGGCGTCACGAAGGTCATCGGAACCTGATCGCGCAGCTTCGCATTGCGGAGCGCCGTATCGAGCAGGAACACGAATTCGTAGGCCGGCCCGAAGCAGGATGCTCCCGCCGCCGCGCCGACGACGATCGGCCCTGGCTGACGCTTGAACGCGTCGAACGCGGCCCGCGCCTGGACGGCATGATCGAGCGCGCAGATCGACTGCGTATAGCCGGACGGCCCAAGCCCCTCGATCTCGTCGAAGGCGAGATCCGGCCCCGTGGCGATCACGAGATAGTCATAGTCCAGCATCGAACCGTCATTGAGTTCGATGCGGTTTTCGTCAGGATGAACCCGTCGCGCGCCCGCTGCTCGGAGCGCGATGCCGCGCCGGCCAAGGACTTCGGCGAGATCGACGGAGATGTCCTCCGGCTCTCGCCAGCCGACCGCAACCCAGGGGTTCGACGGGACAAAAGAGTAGGTCGAACCGCGATTGACCACTGTGATCTGGTCGTCCCGCCCCAATTTATCCTTCATCTCATAGGCCATGATGGTGCCGCCAAGCCCGGCCCCCAGAACGACGATATGCGCCATGATGCTTTCTCCTCCCAACGTCTCGACAGGAGCCGATCTTCATCGGCCCGCCTTGTTTTCGAACAAGCGGTCGGGAACGCTGGCTGTCTCCGGCCGATATGGCCGGGTGCTCGCTGCATCCCGGCGCAGGCTTGCGATCCGAGTTGCACGTAACATTCAAAAGTTATAAATTCAAGATCATGAATGTATCAGAAATGATCCCGGCCTCTGAACGCGCAGCTGAACTGATGCGCAGCCTGTCGCATCCGCAACGGCTGTTGGCGCTCTGCGCTCTTGGCAGCGAGGAAAAGACGGTGGCTGAGCTGCGGCACGAACTGGGGATCGAGCAGGTGCCGATGTCGCAGCAGCTCATGCGGCTGCGCGCCGACGGCCTCGTCGCCTCGCGGCGCGAAGGCACGACGGTCTATTACCGGATCACGACGCCTGAGGTCGTCTCGGTGATCGAGGCCTTGCACGCCGCCTTCTGCCCGGCGCCAAAGGCGCAGGCGGCGGAATAGACGGTCTCGTCTTATCGCCTCTTGCGGCCGGCAGAGAGCGCGACAGCGACGACGATGATTAGGCCAGTCGTCAGATCCTTGAAGAACGGATTGACGTTCAGGATGTTGAAGCCGTTGCCGATGAGCGCCAGCAGAAGCACGCCGGCGATCGAGCGCCAGACCGCGCCCTTGCCACCATAGATCGACGTACCGCCCAGGATCACGGCGGCAATGGCGTCGAGCTCCATGCCGACGCCGGCCTGCGGCTGCCCCATCGAGATACGCGACACGGCAATGACGCCGGCAAGCCCCGCCGCGAAGCCCGTCAGCCCGAAGGTCGCGATCTTGACGAGGTTGGTGCGCACGCCCGAAAGGATCGCCGCCTCCTCATTGCCGCCGACCGCAAAAACGCGGCGCCCGAAGGTCGTGCGGGTCAGAAGGAAGGTCATCAGAGCCGCGAAGACCAGGAAGACGATCACTGCGACATTGACCATGCCGATCTTGCCGCGGCCGAGAAAGGCGAATTCCGGCATGCGCACCGGGATCAGAGCGCCACCTGTAATCAGGATCGCGATACCGCGGAACACCATGCTGCTGGCAAGCGTCGCCAGGAACGAATGCACGTTGAAGCCCGTGATGATGAGCCCGTTGACGATGCCGAGCACGAGGCCGACCAGCGGCCCGGCGATGAGGCCGACGGTCGGATCGACATTGACGGCGAGCCAGGCGGCCGAGACGGAGGCGACGCCGAAGATCGCACCGGCCGAGAGATCGAAGCCGCCGCCGATGATGACGAGCGTCAGCGCACAGGCGATGATCGCCAGCGGCGCGCTCTGGTTCAGGATGTTGAGGAGATTGAGCGGCGTCAGGAAGGAGCTCGACTGCGTCGTCAGCCAAGCCATCAGCAGCGCGATGATGATGAGAATGCCGTAGGTCTGCAGGAAGGCGAGGACGCGGCGGCGGAACGGAACCTCGGCGATGCGGGATGCGCGGACGGGCGCGGCGGAATTCGAGGTCTCGGTCATCAGGCCACTCCGAGGGCAGCGTCAGCGGCGGCCCTGTCGACATTGAAGAGACGGAAGAGCGCGTCTTCCACCGTGAGATTGCGGCATTCCACCTCGCCGATGATGCGACCGTCGCGCATCAGATAGCCGCGATGCGACAGGCTGATCACCTCCTCCAGCTCGGACGAGATCAACAAGACCGCCGCGCCCGCCCTTGCGAGTTCGACGACGAAATCATGAATGCGACGCCGCGCGCCGATATCGACGCCGCGACTCGGCTCATCGAGGATGACCACCTTGGGCGCGCCATAGACCCATTTCGACAGCAGCACCTTCTGCTGGTTGCCGCCGGAATAATAGGCGACGTCGCCGTCGATATGGCCGGGCATGATGTTGAAATGCTGGATCATTTCGGCTGTGCGCCGGTGTTCCTCGCGCGTGCGCAGAATGCCGAGGCGCGAGACGAGACCAAGATGCGGCAGCGACATGTTGGGCCGTACCGCCTGGACCAGATCGAGCCCCTGCTTGCGGCGATCCTCGGGAACGAAGCCGATGCCGCGCTTCACCGAGTGTCGCGGGCTGCGATCGTCATAGGTTTCACCTGATATCCGCACCGTTCCGCGCGAAGGATCGGCCCCAAAGATCGCGCGGGCGAGTTCGCTGCGGCCGGATCCGACCAGGCCGATCAGCCCGACGATCTCGCCGGCGCGCACATCGAGCGAGACGTCGTCGAGACCGGTCGCCGAGGAGAGATGCGCGACCTCCAGCAGCTTCGGTGCAGTCATCGCCGGCGGCGCGGGCAAGGGCGGAAAGGCGACATCGGCCGGCTCGCCCAGCATCGCCTCGATGAGGCTCTGCTTGGTCTCGCCGCCGATCGCCCCGGTCCGGACGATGCGGCCATCGCGCATGATCGTCACGCGATCAGCCGTCTCCAGCACATGATCGAGGAAGTGGGTGACATAGATGACGGTCCGTCCGTCGTCGCGCAGCCAGCGGATGACGCGGTGCAGCTTGTCGGTCTCGTCGGCCGTCAGCGAGGAGGTCGGTTCGTCCATGATGATGACGCGGGCATCGCGGGCGATGGCCCGCATGATTTCGACCTTCTGTCGCTCGGCGATGCGGAGATCAGCGACGAGGGTTCCAGATGCGACGCCGAAGCCACAACGTTCGTCGAGCGCGCGGAAACGCGCCTGTTCGGAGCCCGAGAGAACCCCGCCGCGATTTTCTTCAATGCCGAGGAAGACGTTCTGGGCCACGGTCAGCTCGGGGACGAGCTGCAGTTCCTGATGGATCATCGCGATGCCGCTCTGCAGCGCGGCGCGCGGCGACCAGTGGCCGACCGGCTTGCCGAACACGCTGAGCGAGCCGGTATCGAAGGTATAGTAGCCGCCGACGATCTTGCCGAGGCTCGACTTGCCGGCGCCGTTCTCGCCGATCAGCGCATGCACCTCGCCGCGCGCGAAGGCGAGCGAGATGCCCGAGAGCACGCGCGCGCTGCCGAAGCTCTTGTCGATGCCTTCGAGGCGAACGGCGTTTTCGGTCATGACGGTTTCCTTCGCTTTGGCGCGAGGCAAGGCCCTGACCCTGCCCGCTCCCTGGACGGGAAAGGGAGAAAAGGAAGGGCGAACCGGCGGAGCCGAGTTCCCTCTCCCGCGTGCGGGAGAGGGTCGAGGTGAGGGTTCGGCCTAAGCTCAGCCTTGCCACTGCGGCTTGTAGTCCGGGTTCTCGTCGAGCACCTTCTTGGTGATGATCGGCGGAACGTTACCGAGCGACATCTCGTCGGTGAATGCCGGTGTCGCCTTGCCTTCGAGCGCGTCGACGACGCCGTTCAGCGCATATTCGCCCTCGCTCACCGGCAATTGCGCCAGCGTGGCGCTCCAGCGACCCGCCTTGATGGCGTCGATGGCGATCTGGTTGGCGCCGCCACCGATCAGATAGAGCTTCGAGGTATCGATGCCGGCGTCCTGGAGCGCGATCTCGGCCCCGACGAGCTGCTGGTCGGCGTTGGAGAGGACGACATCGATGTCCTTGTGGGCCTGCAGCACGTCCTGCATGCCGGCCATCGACTTGTCGGGGTCGTAATTGCCCTCGACGGTCGCGACGATCTGGATGTTCTTATGCTCGCCGAGAACCTTCTGGTAGGTCTCGTAGCGCAGGTTGTCGAACGGATAGATCTTCTGGCCGATGATGATCGCGACCTTGCACGGATCCTTGCCGTTGCAATAATCGACGACGGCATCGGCCTGCGCCTTGGCGCCGATCGCCGGGTTCGAGGCGACGGTCGTGGTGAGGCCCGGCACCTGCGGCTCGAGCACGTCGAGCTTCGGCCCGATCGGGAACAGCGTCGTCGCCACCTTGATATTGGCCTTGATCGCCTCTTCGACGGCGGCGGCAATGCCGACGCTGTCATTCGGGCAGATCACGATGCCCTGGAACTTGCCGCCGGCGATGATGTCCTCGACCTGCGAGAACTGCTTGGTGGCGTCGAACTCGCCATTGAAGATTTCGACCTCGACCCCGCGCGCCTTGGCGGCCTTCTGGACGCCTTCCCAGATCGCCTGGTTGAAGCCGTTCTGGCTCGAAGCCGCAAGGAACGCGACCTTGTAGTCGGCGGCATGGGCTGCGGTCGAAAGCAGCGCGGCAAGGCCCGCCGCGAGCGCAACGGATTTGATGTTCATGCTCTTCTCTCCTCTTCCGAATTCCAGACTGAAAGGGCTCGATCTCTTCTTGTTGTTCACCGGGCGCGACGAGGCGTCCGGCAGGGCCTGACGGCCGGTCTCAATGCAGCGCGTTCTTGGCAAAGCGGCCGCGCGCCATGATCGCCGGCATGTGCCTGCCATCGCCGGCAAGGCAGGTGATGTCCGCATAGGGATCGCCGTCGACCACGAGCAGGTCGGCGAAGGCGCCGGGCGCGATGACGCCGACTTCGCCTTCCATCCGGCAGAGCCGGGCGCCGATCAGCGTCGCCGAGCGGATGATCTCGGCGTTCGGCAGAACGCGCGCCAGAATCTCGAATTCCATCGTGTGGTATTTCTGGAGTTCGCCGAGCAGATCCGAGCCGAAAGCCATCGGCAGCCCGGCCGCCTGCATGATCGCGAGCGATTGAAGTCCGGCCGAGCGCACGGTCTCGATCTTCGCCGCAGCCTCGGGTCCGAGGCCGAACTTCTCACCTTCGAGCGCCAGTCCCTCATAGGCGACCAGCGTCGGGACGGCGATACAGCCGGCCTTCGCGGCGAGTCGCGCCGTTTCCGGTTGGATCAGGTTGCAATGCTCGAGCGAATGGACGCCGCATTCGACGGAGCGGCGGATCGCCTTGTCGGTATAGACATGCGCCGAGACATAGGTGCCGGCGTTCTCGGCCTCGTCGACGATCGCCCTGATCTCGTCGCGGGAGTACTGGATCGAATGGATCGGGTCCGTCGGCGAAGAGACGCCGCCATTCGCCATGATCTTGATGAATTTCGCGCCCTTGCGCAGTTCCTCGCGCGCGGCGAGCCGCACATTGTCGACGCCGTCGACAATGCGGCCGAGATTGCCCAGCCGCTCCTCCATCACCTGGGTGCGATCGTCGGTTCTGACGCGCTGGTCGCAATGGCCGCCCGTCTGCGTCAACCCCTTGCCGGAGATGATCAGACGCGGCCCGTCGACGACGCCCTGCTCGATCGCCATGACGAGCCCGAGATCGGCCCCGCAGCAATCCCGCACGGTGGTGAAGCCGCGCTGCAGGATCGTCTCCATGATCCGGCCGGCTTTCAGCGCAACCAGCGAAGACGGCGCCAGCGTGTTGGCCCAGCCGTCGACCGTCGTCGAGACGACATGCACATGGCAGTCGATGAGGCCCGGCATCAGCGTCTTGCCGCCAAGGTCGATCCGCTGCGCCGCCGCGGCGTGGATCGGCTGTTCGGATACCTCGGCGATCCGCCCGTCGACCACGAGCACATCGAAGCCGTCCAGAAGCGCGTCCTGCGACGGATCGAGCAGCCGTCCGCCGGTGAAGAGATACGCGCTCATTCTGCCGCCTCCGCGTGATAGCCGTAGATTTCCGCGGCGCGCTCGGCCGTCAGATAGCCATTCTTGAGATCATCGGCGATGGCGGCCGGATCGCGCTCCGCCGGATTGCCGAAGCCGCCACCGTTGCCGGTCACGACCTTCACGACATCATCGGTGTTGAGCGGAATGTCGGTGCCAAAGGAATAGCGCTCCGGCACCTTGCCGGGACGGAGCACCTCAACATAGTTCGGCGTGCCGTCGAGCCCGCCATCCACGCCCCAGGGCGGCATGCGCGAACGGGTGTAGCCGATCGAGAGGAAGTTGTTGTCGGCGCGGACACGGTAATGGACATTGATGCCCTTGCCGCCGCGCCACGTGCCCTCGCCGCCCGCTTCGGGATTGAGCGCCATCTTATCGACCGCGAGGCCGTAGCGCGCTTCCGCGACTTCGGCCGGGCAGTTGAACGTATCGCCGTGGAAGCCGGAAAAGATCGCGCTGTTGCCGTCATGGCCCTTCCAGGCGCCCCAGCCGCCGAGCTGCGGCTCGACGATCGTGTAGTGGCGGCCGTGGTCAGGATGCGGCCCGCCAACGACGGTACCGCAGATCGAGGCGAAATTGCCGGCCGGAACGAGGCCCGGCAGATGCGGCGCGAGGCAGCGCAGGATCAGATCGAACAGGCGGATCTCGACCTCGGAATAATAGCCGAGCGCGCCCGGCTCCACGACGTGGAAGATCGTGCCCGGCTTCGTCACGACCCTAAGCGGCTTGAAGAAGCCGCCATTGCCCGGCGCCTGCGTATCCGTCACCGCCTTGAAGGCGAGCTGCGCGGAGATTTCCACGCCCTCGCGGCTCGAATTCTTGGAGCCGGACTGCTTCGGATTGTCGGTCAGATCGATGACGAATTCGTCGTCCTTGATCTCGATCGTCACTTTGTGGATCGCGCCGTCGTCCTGCTCTTCCGTGAAATGGAAGATGCCCTTCGGCAACGTCTTCAATGCGGCGCGGGCGCGGCGCTCGCCGAGTTCCATGAAGTCGGCCAGCGCCGCCTCAAAGGTTTGGGTGCCGTATTTCTCGACGAGTTCGAGAATGCGCCGCTCGCCGATCCGGGCGCCGGCGATGCCGGCCCAGAGATCGCCGCGGAGGTAATCCGGCAGGCGCGAATTCACATAGAGGATGTCGAACACGGCCTCGTTCGGGACGCCGGCATTGACCAGCTTCACTGCCGGAATACGGACGCCTTCCTGGAAGATCGAGGTCGCATCCGATGACATCGACCCAGGCACCATGCCGCCGACATCGTTCCAATGCGCGATATTAGCCGTCCAGGCGACGATCCGGCCGTCCGAGAAGACCGGCATCGCCAGGATCATGTCGTTCAAATGCGTGACGCCGCCCCAATAGGGATCATTGGAGGCGAAGAGATCGCCGGGCACGATCGTTTCGGCGGGGTGCTTCTCGAGGATGCGCTTCACCGCCTTGTCGAGCACGCCGACAAAGGCCGGGATGCCAGCGCCGGACGAGGCGATCTCGCCCTTTGCGTCGCAGATGCCGGTGCCCATATCGAGCACCTCATAGATGATGGCGCTCATCGAGGTCTTGCGCTGCGCCGCGAACATCTCGTCAGCAACGGCTTCCAGCGCGTTCTGGATGATGTCGAGCGTGACCGGGTCGAAGGTTTTGTCGCTCATCGATTCAGCCCTTGATCTCGATATGGGTGTTGCCGAAATCGTCGATCGAAACGCGGTTTCCGGGATGAATGACAATGGTCGTGCCCGGATCCTCGATCACGGCCGGGCCGCTGAACACCATGCCGGGCTCCAGCATCTCGGCGTTGTAGATCACCGCCTCGTGCACGCCTTCGGTCGCATAATCGACCATGCGGAGGCCCTTCACGGCGTCCTCGAGCTTCGCGCCCGTCTTCGGCAGCGCGACGATCTCGAGCTTGCCGACTTCAGCCGAGGCGATGAGATGGAGGCCGACGATCTCGACCGGCGCCTTGAGCCGGTAGGTATATTCGCGCTCATAGATCGCGTGGAACTGCTCGACCATGTTGGCAAGCTTCGCCGCGTCGACGGGGCCCGGCTCGATCGGCACCTCGACCGAATGCTCCTGGTTCTGGTAGCGGCACTTCACCATCGGCCGGAAGGTGATCTTGTCGGCCGCGACATCTTCCTCGCCGAACTGCGCGGTGGCATGCGCGCAGGCTTCGCACACCAGCGCATCGAGCGCCTCGGTATCGGTCTCGTCCATCAGCCGCGTCAGGAAATAGTCGCGGCGAAGATCGGACATCATCATGCCCCAGGCGGAGAACACCGGCGCGCCGCGCGGCACGACGACCTTCCTGACGCCGAGCTCCTGTCCGAGCGCCACGCCATGCATGGCGCCGCCGCCGCCGAAGACGACCAGCGTGAAGTCGCGCGGATCATGGCCGCGATTGAGCGACACGAGCTTCAGAGCGTTGACCATGTTGGAATTGGCGATGCGGACGATGCCGCGCGCCGCCTCCTCGATCGAGACGCCGAGTTGTTCGGCAAGCGGCGTCATGGCGGCAGTGACCGAGGCCATGTCGGCGATGACCTCGCCGCCGCAGAAATAGTCGCGATTGATGCGGCCGAGCACGAGATTGGCGTCGGTCGTCGTCGGCTTGGTGCCGCCGCGGCCATAGGCGGCCGGACCCGGCGAAGCGCCGGCCGATTGCGGACCGACATGCAGCTTGCCGAACTCGTCGACGCGGGCGATCGAACCGCCGCCATTTCCGATCTCAACCAGATCGACCACCGGCACCATGATCGGATAGCCCGCCGACTTGCGGCTACGCTCGATCCAGTAGTCGGTCTTGATGCGGACCTGGCCGTTCTCGATCAGCGAGCATTTCGCCGTGGTGCCGCCGATATCGAGCGCCAGCACATTGGGCTCGCCGATGAGCTTGCCCAGTTCCGCGGCGCCCCAAAAGCCCGAGGCCGGCCCCGATTCCACCATGGTGATGGGAATGCGCTTGACGGCATCGATAGTGTCGACGCCGCAATTGGACTGCATGATATAGGCATCGCCCTGGAAGCCGGCCTGCTCGATGCCGTCGGCGAGCCGGCCGAGATAGCGCTCGGCGGCGGGCTGCACATAGGCGGACAGCACGGCGGTATTGGTGCGCTCATATTCGC
>DATMGR010000027.1:0-310612 GCA_035555375.1 Kaistia sp.
CTTCAAGAGCAGCTCGGCAAAGCCACCCAAACCCACCAAGGAGACGCCGCGAAACTTGACCGCCACCTAACCCGAAGACCACCATCAGCCCGGGTCACTTCTCAGTGGAAATCCAGGGTCAGTTCTTCGCGGAAATCAACAATGGCGGCCGTAGCGGCTCGTGTGCCGCCCGCAGCCGGGCACGCCGCAGGTTCTCTTGTGCATGTGTGATGATCCTAAAAAAGAAGTTCCCGCGCGTAGACAAGCCGAGCGGGCGGATGGGGAGACTGACGGTGGTGCTGAGATCAGAAGTCGCTGTCGACGGTATCGTTGTCGAACAACCCGCTGGCTTCGAGCAGCAAGTTATTGGCGTGTTGCACGCCTGCGGCGCTACGAGCGCGTGGTAGCAGATTTCCCACGCCAGTTAGGTGATTTTGGCGTAGAGAGGATAGGTCGTTGCCCCGTCGGCGGGAATGACACTTTCGACCGTGCCGACCCCAATCGTCTGAATTCGGTTGTCAGCCATCGGGAGGTCATCGGCCTCTTGGGCATCCTCCAAGACCGTGAGCATCTCACGGGCACGCGCGAGGCTGGCTCCAGGCGCCCAACGGCGAGGTGGACGAGTTCAGCCTGCATGGGAACCAGCAGTTCGTTGAAGTACGTGAGGGCAGAGATGACGTTCATGTCGATGATAATCTTCTTTGTGAGGTCGAGATAATTCGCACCCCGTCCCGCAGGGACAGGCGTGGAAGGGGAAAGGCCGACGCCGGTTGTGGATCGACGGGCAAAGCGGAACGAAGCCGTCTGGAGTGGCAAGGGCGAGGGGTATCCGATCCGCGACCGACTTCGGGCGGTCTGGTCGCGACCTGTCGCGAACTCCAATTGGCTCCCGAGGGGCGCCGACTGCGATGGGCGCGGCAGTTGCCGCCGGCAAGGCGACCATGTTCGCCGACTAGAAGTCCGAGCGCTCACTCTGCTCAACTAGCATCTCAAAGATGACGTCGAGGAGTTGGTTTTTGTTCAGTCCGACGAAAGGCCGAAGTAATTCGACCTTCAAGCCTGAACAGTTTACTGCCGCCTCGCCCTGACGGGCAGCTTCGGCAGCCGTCATATGGTCCAAGGGCCTCATAAAGTCGGCCTCGGACTTGGCTTCCGCCGCAGTCATGCCGAACTGCTGCGCGAACCGTTCGAGCTTCGTTTGCGCGACGGATGCTTCGTTCGCATTCCCGCTGCACGCCAAGCGGCTCAGTTTGAGCGCGTGTTCGGCATCGGCGGCGGTGAAGGTGAGTGTGGCTGGCCCATGTTCGGCGTAAAGAGCCTTCGACTGGACTTTCAAGAAGGCGTCGATGCCTCCCTCAAATGTGCCGAGCGAGGCACATTTAGCCACCGCCATATATTTCGCAGCCTGCCGATAGCTGCATCGACAGTTGGCTGCGACCCACGGCTTGAATTCGCCATGGCGGAGCCGCTTCTTGACTTCAATCAGAGCCTCGCCCGCGCGCCGTGCCTCTGAAAGCATCGACTTCGAGTGAAAAGCAAGATGGCGATGGGCGTCATTGACCTCGTTGGCGAGGAACGCCAAATCGATCGTTGGAACAATGGCGGTTGAAGCTTCTGTCATTCTCATTGTCCTGACGCGGCGTGGGGCACTAGATGTTGTGGGTTGGAGGAACGAGCAGCAGCCCAGCCGGAACGTGTTCTGGCGGGAGGTCGGAGTTATCCAAAGGTGGGGGCTAATCGGCACCCCTCTAGGATCCGCGCAAACACCCCATGGACGCCTGTTTGAAACGAGACGTGCCGCGATACTCTTCTCACGAATGGGCGCGTACGGGCTCCACAGCGGCCGCGCGAGCACGGTAGAGGCAGCCCCGCGGTGGGCGCAGATAGTCAATATATTGATTTTCAGCGTGTCGACTTGGCCGTCGCTGCTGAGGGGCGGCCGCCATCGGCATTCGGGGTGTCAGCGCCCGAGATCTGCCAGTGGCTCGGTCCCGTTTGTTGGCTTCGACGGCAGAGCAGCGGAGGCCTAGCGACGCCGGCGCTCATCTCGGGATGCAGTCCATGCCACATGGCTTTCATGGCGTCCCTGCGTCGGCAAAGGGGCTGAGACCAGATGGGCGGGCGCATAATTAAAGGCCGAGCAGCGGCAGTCCGAACTTGCCCCCCGGCCATTCAGCCTGCCACGGCGCGCTCGTGGTCCCGCACGATCCTATCGACCGTGCTCACGCCGATGCCAAGTTCCTTGGCGATCTTCACCTTGCCCTTGCCGACCGCTCTCGCCTCCAGTACGGCGGCATGGACACGCGACCACTCGGCCGCCTTCTTGCGGTCCTTCTCGGCGCCTCTTGCGGGCCTGCCGAGCTTGGTCCCGGCCGCCTTGGCGCGCGACAGGCCGGCATTGACGCGCTCGCGGATCATCGACCGCTCGAACTCGGCGAAGACGCCCATCATCTGGAACATCGCCTTGCCGGCCGGGGTCGAGGTGTCGAGGCCCTGCTGGTGAAGGTACAGGTCAACACCCTTGCCGTGCATCTCGCCGAGAAGGCCGAGCAGATCGACGAGGGAACGTCCGAGCCGGTCGACGCTCCACGCCGCGACAAGGTCCACCTCACGGCGGATGACCGCCTTCATCATCGCATCGAGCCCGGGCCGCTTGTCCCTGCCCTTGGCACCAGAGATCCCGGCATCCTCGAAGGCCGCCACGACCTCCCAGCCATGCCGTGCGGCCACGGTCTCCAACTCCAGCCGCTGGTTCTCGACGGTCTGGCCCGAAGTGCTGACGCGGAGATAGAGGGCCACGCGCTTGGTCGTCATGATCGGTCTCGCTCGCCGGAGTGGATGACTGCAACCTAGTGCGTATATATACGATAAACAAATGATTTCCGTATGATCCGGAGAACCTCTGCAGCGGCACGGATTTCCTCGGCTTCGGCACCTCGCGTTCTGACGGGTTTTCCGTATACCCATCGCGCTCGACTTGCGCCCGGTAGGGCGCGACACTTCCCCGTCGAACGGTGGGAGAACGAGATGTCGGAACGCAGCGTCTACGTCTTTTGTGTGGACGTCGGGAGCCCGAAGAACGTCGGCTGGGCGGACAGCGAAGGCAATGCTGGAGGACCTGCGTCTTTTGAGGGTGCGCTGCTCAACGTCTCGCGGCGGCTCCAGCGAGGTGAACTGGTAGCGCTGGGCTTCGAGGCCCCTATATGGACGCCACGCCGAAGCGAGTTCACCCGGCTCACGTCGAGCCGTGGCGGTGCGGAACTTGCCCTCAAGAGAGCTTGGTCGGCCGGTGCTGGCTGCGGTGCGCTGGGCGCGGCGCTTGCTCTGATGCCATGGTGCTTCACTCAGTTGGCTGCTGGCGGCATCGTCCCGGCGACCACGTTAATCGAGCGCTTCCATCAATGGACCGGCGGCCTGTTCATTTGGGAGGCGCTCGTAACCGGTGCGGCGAAGGGCGTCGAGCATCACCACGATGCATCCTATGCCGTCGAGGCCTTCGTTGGTCGGATGGGAGACCTCCAGTCGGATGTTCCGGCAGAGCCCGCGATGAACCATGCGGCCGTGGCTTTGATGGTTGCGGGGTTCCCCATCGCTCCGGATGAGTTGGCTACGGCAGGCTTGGTCATTGCGGCCGTGCCACGGTTGGCAGCACCCTCCTTGGCCTCGGGCATGGTGCTCGTACCAGCGGAGCAACCCTAGCCGGGTGGAGGGGGGAGGGAGTTTCATCGCCGATCAAGGCGGCCATGCAGATTTTCGCCACAGAACTAAAGCGCTGCCCCGGCGACCTGAGCCGGAGAGGCCGGTGATCACGCCGGCGGCTTGCGAACGGCCAACACCACTGCTATACAAGACGTCATGGACAGCGAGAAATCATTAATGATTTCAAAGTTCTGATGGCCGGTTTGCCCGATCCTCTTCTGGGCACCATTTCCCAATACAGAGCCTGCCAATAGGCTCTGGAAATCGGCAGAAATGTAGTGAAATCGGACCCTGCGGGGTCCGATTTCGTTTTGGGCATTCGAGGGGCGCTGGCCGTTTTGAGGTACGGACGATGCCTCACATGAGGCGATCCCCCATGCCTCTTGCCGATACGGCGATCGAAGCTACATGGCTCAGACAAATCGGGGCGGCTCCGTTTGTCTGGGCTCGCCGTCTCCCTTGAGGCGCGTTCACGGAGTTGCTCCTCGCGGAGTGGTCTCCCGCCTCCATTTACGTCATCGGTCTTCCGAAGCACAGATCGCAGCGGCCGGGCGCAGGATAGCGGCGGAGCAGGCCGAGTTCTCGGTCGCCGATGCAACGGCGATGCCTTATGTCGACGCGCGTTTCGATGTGGCTGTGATGGCGCTTGTACTGTTCTTCGTTCCCGATCCTAAGAAGGGCGTCGCCGAACGCCTCCTACGCATGGGACATCCTGCACGGCTGGACGCCGACGCAGCCCGTGTGGGACGTGATGCGGGACCTCGGCAAGGAGGTGGAGCTACCGCCCGTTCAGACGTCCCGCGCTTCGAGGCGCTCAAGGCATTGTGGCGGCGTTCGGCCTCTGCGATATCGAGACCCGCGAGCTGGTCGTCGAGCGGAGCTTTACGGATATCGATGACTCCTGGCTGTCGATGGTCGTCAGCGGCCCGACCGCTTTTGCCGAACGTCTGTCGGACGCGGAGAGCGCGGAGATGAAGCGCCGCCTGCAGGCGCGTCTGCCGGCCAGCGCCAGCGGTGCGATTACAGTTCACGGCTGGGCAACCGCGATCAAGGGCCGGAAGCCCGCCCGGTAGCATCGGGCCGCAGCGGTTGATCCGGCGGCGCCGCGCTTCACCGCGACACCGGCGCTGGTCACGGCGATTACAGGCTCCGCTCCATGAAAAGCCAGAACGGCAGAAGCGGGGGCGGCGGTTCGGCGCCTGCATAGGGATCGCGCGGCGCAAATCCTGCGGCGCGGTATATCTTCTGCGCGGACTTCATGAAGACAGCCGTATCGAGACGAAGGATCTTGTAGCCGAGCAGCCGCGCTTCGCCGACGAGATGATCAACGGACCGGGAGCCGAGGCCCCGGCCGCGACAGTCCGGCCGCGTGAAGATGCGGACGATCTCCGCAGCTCCATCGGGAAGTCGCCGCAAACCGCCCATTGCCGCGATCCGGCCTTCCCCGTCCCTGTGGGCATAGATGCCGCCATCTTCAGGCGCGATCCGGCAGGCGATCTCGGTCGTGTGGAGGACATAAGCCTCAAGGCTCATGCCGACAATTTCCGGAATCGACAGCGCGCAGAACCGGATGATTTCGCCATTCATCCAGTCGAAATAGTCCTGTGTGATGGCGATGAATTCGGACCGGACCCTGGCGATGCCGAGGTCGAGCCGACCGAAGCCGATGGTCTCGGCGGGCGGCGTCTGGATCTGCGTCATGGATTCAATCAACCTCGACAAACGTCTTCGGGATCAGGCATCACACGTCTCGGGCCGGCACACCCGATGCGAATTCGAACCATCGAGTCGCAAAGCAACCGGACGGTCCGGTATTCGCATCGGACGCACCATCGCCCGCGTGATCGGAGGGTCTAGAGGCCGTCAAACCAGGTTTTCCAGAGCGGAACGGCGCTCGCATAGGTGCCGCGATGGTCGGTCGCGCCGGTCGAGATGGCCTCGACCTTGTCGTTGCCGCCGCCGATGCCCTGCTGGTAGTTCATGACGAGCTTGCCGAGCCCCACCGAGACGATTTCGTCGGCTTCGCCGTAATAGTTATGGAGCGGCGTCTTGATCACCCAACGATAAGCTTGCGTCGCCGCAGCGATCTTGCCATAGGCGGAACTGGCGAAGAAATCCGGATCGAAATAGTCCGCACGGACCAGCTTCTTGAGGTCGGTCGGAATCTCGTCGAACTGATAGGGCTTGCGCTCATAGATCCGCTTGGCGAGGTCGTAATACTCGTCGGTGATCACGCTGCGCGCCAAACCCGCAATGCCGTAATACTCTTCGAACGAGAAGGCGGAGAGGATGTAGAGGACATTGGCCCAGGTCGCGTCGTTCTTGCGCGGGAAATCCAGGAACCCACTCAGCAGCGAATAGATGTCGGCCGGACCGCTCGCCGTAGCTGCTCCGTCGATCTTGACGCCCGCCTGCTCCAGCCTTTCGAGGAAGGCCATCGTGACGAAGCCGCCTTCCGACCAGCCGCTGATGAAGCGCTTGGTGACCTGGACCTTCATCGCGCCGAGGATGATCTCGGAGGCTTTCAGCATGTCGAAGGTCGCCTGCTGCTGGCTCGCCATGACGCCGTAGCCTTCGGGCTCGGTCGACAGGCCCATGCCGAAATAGTCGGCGCCGATCACGACATAGCCCTGCCCGGCGAACTGGGCGACCATCAACTGGGTCTCGGGCGACTGGTCCAGAATCGAGGGGACCTGCGTCTTCAGATAGACCGTACCGTGCTGATAGGAGACAAGCGGTAAGCTGGTCGCATCGGTCTCGGGCACGGCGAGAAGGCCCGTCGCGACGATGGGCCTGTTATGCTGTTCGGGCACCACCGAGGAATAGGTGACCCTGTAGAGCCGGACGGCATTGCGCGCCGGCGTGTAGGGCACGGTGATATTGAAGAATTTCGGTGCGTCGACCGTCAGGACCTGGTTGAGCTTGTCGACGTCCCAGCGACCGATCAGTTCATAGCTGACCCCCGAGGGCACGGCGATCGCCGCCGGCTCGGCGGCAACCGCGGCGACGGGTCCGGCCAGGGCGATGGCCATGCTGGCGGCGAGCGCCGCGATCAGCCCGTGAATGCGTGACATGCCTTTCTCCTGCCGGCAGCGCCGGCGCTGTGCCGCAAAGCGGCTCTGTTGGGTTCGTGATGGCGGCGCGAAGGTGAGCCCGGTGTCGCCGCCGGAGCGGATGATCTTCGGAGCGTGGGGGCACATCACCTGGCGTATTTCTGCAGAAGATAGCCCGTCGCCCACGATATCGAGCCGGTGACTTTGCCATCCACGACGACCTGGTCGGCGACCGTCGTCTTGAACAGCTCCGGATTCTCATGAAAAAGACCGGCGGGCCCATAGAGAAGAGCCTCGATATAGGCGGCGGTGGAACAGGCCCGCTGGGCGAATGTCTTGCTGACCTTGAAATTCGTCACCGCATTGGGCGGGGCGCATTTGGTTGCGATGGTCTGGGACAGCTCTGCCCCGGTCGGGCGCTGCGCCGCGGCGCCGATCTCCTCGAGCGCGAAGCGCGCTGCCTTGATGCCATAGAAGGGGCCGGTGCTGCTGACGATGTCGGGAGCGCCGAGCGCGGCAAAGCGCTCCTGCAGCAGGGCCGTATAGGAGGCACGGCAGCCGGCGGGCTCGAACGTTGCCGGGCCGGTAATCCGGACCATCCGGCCGTCGACGATATCGCCTGAATCCTCGGCCGGCTGCATCCCGGTGGGGAAACAGCGTCGCCCGCCATCGCCGGGCGGGTCTCGATCCGCATCGCCTTGCGGGCATCGTCCGGCCCGAGGCCGATATAGCTTCGATCGAAGACTGAGAAGCTCCGGTCATTGATCGTCACCGCATAGATGTTCTTCGCGGCATCGGGCGCGGCGGCGGTCGGATAACTGACCTGGACCGACGAGCCGCCGATCTCGACGACGCCGACCGGCGCCTTGTCGCCCCGAAACGCATCGCGATAGCGGTCGTTCACATCGATCCAGGTCCACAATCCCTCTTCGGCGCTGCCGTCGATGGTGCGTATATCGCCGACCGCAAAGCCCTTCTTCGCGATGAAGTGTCGGATGCCGTCATAAAAGGCCTCGATCTCCGCGGGATCATGCGTGCCGATCGGCTTCAGCATGCTGCGCATCCCGGCCGTGGCGAGCAGATCGACGATCACGTCGCCGTCACGAACGCCGCGCTCTTTCAGGGCCGGGGCCACGGCATCGAGCAGCGGGCCGATCACAGCCTCGCCCACGGCATCCGGGCCGAGATTCTTGTCGACCCCGCCGCGATGATCGAGGAAGTTATCGATGCCTTCGTCGCCGGGGATGCGCTTGCGCTGCCCGATCGCCCTGACCTCCGGATAGGTGCCGGGCCTCACTTCGTAGAGGGCGATGCGGCTTCCGCTGCTACCAGCATCGATGACGGCGGTATAGACAATGGAGCTCTCGGCGTACGCCTCCGCGATCTTGAGCGGTCCGCTGACTGCCATCGCGCCCAAGCAGAGCACAGCCGCGGCAAATCCGAGCGTCTCGATTGTCTTCATCTTCACCTCGAAAGCCGCGACACTCGACGAAACACTTCGGAATCCATCACTCGCACCCCAATGCGCAGAGTGACTTATTCGATATACCCGATAGGATCAACGTCAGATACTTATGGCCTCAATACAGATATACAAAAAATACAAAAAATCTTATGTTCTATATTATAATCTAAATAAACTGACTATAGTCTCGCCACCTCGCCAGACAATTCAACTTCCGGTAGGCGCGCGTTCGCCTCTTCCAGCGAGCTTCTTCTCTCGGCCCAGCTCAAGCTTAATCCGAGACCCAAAGACAGTGCCATGCTAAAACCGCGTCCGGGAACAGCGATAAAATACGCCTATATCCGGATCGAGACTGTCGGCATGAGTGGATCGAACATCGGTACGCGGTTGCGGACCTGGCGGCGCGCGAACGGCATCAAACAGCAGGTCATGGCCTCCGCTCTCGGTGTCTCGCAAGCAACCGTGTCGCGTTGGGAAAGCGGCGTCGATCTTCCGTCGATCGAGATTTCACGCCGGATCACCGATCTCATCGCTACGCATATCCGGGATGAACTCGCCATCGAGAGCCGGTTCATCGAGTCGCTCTCGTCGGTCCAGGCGATTTTCGATATCGACGGTATCCGCCTGCAGGCCGCCTCGGCGGGCTGCAGGCGCGCATGGCCGTTGTTTTCGAGGCTCGCCGGACGCGCCTTCGAGGGCCGGATGATCGGCGAGAGCCGCATCATCCTTGATGATCCCGAAACGAAGGACAGCGTGATCAAGGGCGACATCGCCATGATCGTCGGCGTCAGCACGCGCCATCTCGATCTGGAAGGTGACGCGCCCTTCAAGCACCGCTGGATCTCCCGCTTCTGGTTTCACGGGCATCGCGTGTTCACCACGCTCGCCTACGAGCCCTGCGACCCGGCGACGCCGGTTGGCATCGAACAGATCCTCCATCTCGAAGACATCGCCCGGCGCTAGGTCAACGAGGGTCCGGCACGTAGCGAGCCCGGCAGACGCCGGGCATCCGGCATCCAACCCGCCAGCGACGGCCGAAAACACAGCCGGTGGCGGTGACATTTATACGCCGAGATACGTGCCGCGAGGCGCGCTCGACTGCCGGGGCGAGCGGCGGAACGGCGCAACGCTTTGACTCTTCAAGCGATCGAAGGCCAAACGCGCCGCTGCGTACAAGCTATGTCCGGAATAGATGCAACCAAGACGCGTCGATCCCTCTCTTGACGCTCGCGATCAAGTGATGCGAGGCTCGATCGTCGCGCCAATACAGAAGGCTGCGGCGCCTCATCATTATTAAAGAAGAACTAATGCGCCGGACAAGATGTGAAGTCCAATGGCGATCAGAACGAATGGCAGGATCTTGTGTCCATAGCGTCGTATATGATCGCCAATCAGGCGATTATTTACTATGATTCGGCCGACGAAGCACCAAAGGGCCGTCATGACGGCAAAGACGCCGACGAAGAGTGGGACCCAGGCCGTCGCGCTGGCGAAGAGCGGGATATATACGCCGAGATTGTCGCCGCCATTGGCGATCGTCACGCCGGCGATGGCGAGGACCTGGGAATGCGTCCGCCGCTCCAGATCATGCTCTGCGAGGTCGGCCTTGTCGCCCTCCGCTTCGTCGGCGGCAGGCCGCCAGAGAGCGATCAACTGCCGAACGCCCAGCGCAAGCGGCACGATCCCGAGCAGCGCAATCCACCCGGACGGCAGCGCCACGGCGAACCACGCCGCCAGGCAGCTGACGACGACCAGCGCGCCGATGCCGAGGAACTGCCCGAACACGACCGATTTCGGCGCGATCTTTTTGTCCGAAAAGAATGCAGCCAAAAGAAAAATATCATCGATATTCGTGGACAAGAAAACGGCACATGCAATAACCAGATGCGCGGCAACGTCATTAAACTGAAGCATAATCGCCCTTCATTCGTCTCTATGCTTTTATGATTTTGTTAAAATTGAACCGATGTCAAGACATATGCTGTCACATTTTAAGTTATATCTAAAACATGACCTGAAGCGCGAGCTATATGTCTGGAGCCATATCGCGCGATACTATTGGCCGCTCGCAGCCGTGGTGACGCTGGCCGCGGTGATTGCGTTCATCTATGTGCAGCCGTTTCCGCGGCAGGAAACGGTGCTCGCGGTCGGCCAGCGCGGCTCGATGTCGGAACAGTTGGGCGAAGCGTTCAAGGCATCGTTCGAGCGGGAGGGTCTTCCCTTCAGCATCGACCGACGGATGGGCCTAGACGAGGTCGAGAAGGATCTCCGCGATCCAGCCTCACGGGTCAATGCCAGTTTCGTGGTTTCAGGCGCGGGATCGCCGGCGGATTATCCCGGATTGGTCTCGCTCGGCAATGTGGCCATCGCGCCCTTATGGCTGTTCTACCGGGGCGACACGCTCAACGTCGATGACCCGTTCCAGTATTTCAGCGACAAGCAGATCGCCGTCGGCGCCCCCGGTACGGTGACGCGGAAACTCTTCACGACGCTGATGGAGCTCAACAATCCGAACACGGGCGACAAGGCCAATTTCCTTAAGCTTCCGAGCGAGGCGGCAGCTGACGCGCTCCTCGCCGGCACGATCGATGCGCAGTTCGTCGTCGATGGCTATGGCTCACCCATCGTTCAGAAGCTGCTGCACAGCCCCGATATCAAGCTGGTGAACTTTCCGCTCGTCGACGCCTATGTCCGCCAGCTTCCCTTCCTGCAGAAAGTGACCGTGCCGCGCGGCGCCATCGACATCGGCGACGTCCGGCCCGAGTCCGACATCGCCATGCTCGCCTCGAGCGTCAATCTGCTGGTGGAGAGCGACGTTCACCCGACCGTGCAATGGGCCTTCCTGCTGGCAGCCCGCGAGATCAACCTGACCAGCGCCAATTTCTTCCCCTCGATCGGGGCACTGCCGCAATACAAGGACCGCGGCTTCCCGCTCAGCGAGGTGGCGGCGCGGTTTTATACCACCGGGGTTCCCGCCCTCTTCCGCTCGCTGCCGTTCCGGCTGGCCGCCATCCTGGAGAATGTCTGGGTCATCCTGTTCGCGGTCTTTCTGCTGGTCCTGCCGATCCTCAAGAGGATCCTCGGCTATCGGGGGTTTGCCTCGCAAAAATTCCTGTGGCTTCATTTCTGGGAGCTGCGTTATCTGGAGGACGAGCTCAAGGCCAGCCGCACGGCGGACGAGGTTTCAGTTGCCCTCTCCAGCCTCAGACATCTTGACGACGCGGCAGCGACGACCTGGGTGGACCAGGATCAGATGCGTCATTACTTCAATCTGAGGCGGTGCATCTCCGGCACGATCCAGGATGCCGAGAAGAAGATCTCCGCTCTTGCAGCGGCGCCCGGCTCTCAACCCGAGACTGGGAGGCACTGACGGATGTTGCTGCTTTCGATCGAGAGATTATCGGACGGCCAGTTGCTGGTGCTGTTCCCCGCCGTCGCGTGCCTCGTCCTCCTGCTGGTGACGATCGCGCTCCGGATCGTCAACAAGAGGTTCGGCTGGCTCGATTATGACAGCGACATCGTCGACACGGCGACGCAGAACGGCATGTCCGGCGCCTATGTCGTGCTCGGCTTCGTCCTCGCTCTGGTGATGACGACAGCGTCTGGCATCGACGACAAGGTTTCGCAGGAGGCGCAGGCCATCAAGAGCCTCAACCGCATGCTGATCCTCGACGGCGAGCCGTCGGCGCTGAAGGCGCGGCAGTTGCTGGTGGATTACACGCACTCCATCCTTCGCGACGAATGGCCCATGCTAAAGGAGGGGCGGCAGAGCGATGCGACCACGACGGCGCTCACCGCCGTGTTCAGCGCGATCGACACGATCAACCCGCAATCGCCCAAGGACGAGACGGTCTTCGGCCGTGTCCTGGACGCCGCCGATCGCGTAGCGCAGGGCCGCAATGACCGCATTCTCAGCATAACCAGCACGCTTCCGGAGATGTTCTACACCGTCAGCCTGCTCAGCATTCTCGGCGTGATCATCATCTGCGCGCTGCGGCTCGTCGAGACGACGCCGCTGCGCGCGATCACGCTGGCGGTCCAACTCATCATGCTGACGCTGATGCTCGGCGCCATTGCCATCATCGACCTCCCCTATCTCGGCGACACGAGCATCTCGGCCGAGAGCCTGACGGCGGTCTACAACGCCCTGCTCGCCCAGAACCCGACCCCATCGCCGTAGGAAACTGACCATGGACATGGAGCGCCACGAGATCTTGGAAGGCCCGCTCACGGGCACGCTGTGGCTGAAGGCTGGCCAGCGCTATGTCGTGCGCTCGGATGTGCGCGTCGCCAAGGGCGCGACGATCGTCGCCGAGGACGGCACGACCATTCTCATTCAGAACGGCATCGTCCCGTCGAGCGAGATTCGGCACGCCGCCCTTATCTTCGAGCAGGGCTCGGCCCTGAAGGCGGAGCGGCTCTATATCAGGGCCTGCGACGAGAGCTTCCGCCAGGTCAAGAAAGCAGACAATGGCGGCATCTGGTTCTTCGGCGCCTATCGCAGCGTGGAGAAGGATGGGCTCAGCGTGACCGCGGCCGCCGCAACGAGCGCTTCCTCGTTCAACGCGGCGCTGATCGCGGCCTATTATCTTGGCCATCCCGACCCGATCGGTGACAGCAACGACCCGCTCGAGGACGACCGCGACGGCTTTTCGCTGATGGGGGTCGGGCCCCAGGAATGGAGCGTCGCCGAGGTCCGCAGCTTCTATTCCGGCGACGACGGCTTCGACATGACGAATTCGCATGTGGCTGTGCAGCGGCTGCGCGTCGTCGGGCCCACCGAGGACGGGATCAATCTCAGCAGCAGCAAGCTGCAGGTGGCGCGCAACCTCGCCGTCGACGTGACCATGACGGAGGTCTTCGATCGCGACATCTTCGACCTCGAGACGGATGATGGCCCGAGCTATGTCGAGATCGCCCAGCACTGTCATGTCGATATCTGCGGTGTGTTCGGAGACCAGTTGCACCTGATCAGCCCGGACATGCCGCCGCCGACCGAGCGCGACGGCGTCTCATATCGGTTCAAGGATTTCCTCCGCCAATCGCCGGCGCTGGTCTATTCTCTGAACGAGGATTGACGGTGCGCCGCGCGGATCCGGCGCGCCGTCAGTGGCCCGCGACCTCGTGGCGGCTCAGAGCGCCGGCAGGGCGTTGCGGCGCGCGACGTCGCGCAGCCAGAGGGCGCTGTCCTTCGGAATGCGCTTCTGGCTGCCGTAATCGACATAGGTGATGCCGTAGCGGGCGCTGAATCCGGCGTCCCATTCGAAATCGTCGAGCAGCGTCCAGACGAAGACGCCGCGGATGTCGACGCCGCGGTCGAGGGCGCGCCGCACGGCCCGGAGCGCCGCATCGAAATAGGCGATGCGGCCGCCGTCGCGCACGCGGCCAGTCGGATCGACATAGTCGTTGAAGGCGTTGCCGACCTCGGTGCAATAGACCGGCAGCGTGCAGCCATAGTCGACGAGCGGCCGAACCAGGATCTCCTCGATGCCCTCCGGCGAAAGGCTGTCGCCACGATAGTTGGTCGGGCCGGGAGCAGGCAGGCGGCGGTAACCGGTGACCGGCACGCCCCGATCGGCCTTCACCAGTTCGCGGACGTAGTAATTGAGGCCGAGGAAATCGAGCGGGCGCGCGATGAGCTCGAGATCACCTGGCTGGACGATCGTTGGATCGGCGAGGCAGGGCAGCGTCTGGACCAGCCGCTCCGGATAGCGCCCCGCTAGCAGGCTATCGAGCCAGATACGGTTCGATTCGGCATCGGCGAGGCTGGCCGCGTCGAGATCCTCCGCACTGTTCGAGAATGGCTTGATGGAATTCAGCCATAGGGTCACGCCGACGGTGACGTCGCTCGCCTGCGCACGGATCGCCTCCAGCGCCAGTCCGTGCCCGAGCAGGAGGTGATGGGCGGCGATACCGGCCTTGCCATAGTCGCGCAGGCCCGGCGCGTGCAGCCCTTGTGCGTGACCCATGAAGGCGGCCGACCATGGCTCGTTCAGCGTCACGAAACGCTTGACGCGGTCGCCGAGCCGATCAGTGACGACGGCGGCATAATTCGCGAAATGCTGCGCCGTGTCCCGGTTCAGCCAGCCGCCGCGCTCCTGGAGCGCTTGCGGGAGGTCCCAGTGATAGAGCGTGCACAACGGGGTGATGCCGAGTTCCAGCATCAGATCGACCATGCGGTCATAATGGTCGAGCCCGGCCGCGTTCACGGCGCCTGATCCCGTGGGCACAATGCGCGGCCAGGCGACCGAAAAGCGCAGTCCCGTGAGACCATAGTCGTGCCGCATCATGCGGAGGTCTTCCGGATAGCGATTATAGAAGTCCGCGGCGATGTCGGCCCGGTCGCCATTGTGGCTGCCGCCCTGGCGCACGAAGACATCCCAGATCGATTCGCCGCGACCATCGGCCCGGGTGGCGCCCTCGATCTGATAGGCGGCGGTGGCCGCGCCCCAGAGGAAGCCTTCGGGGAAGGCGGTCTGGCTGGTATCGGTCATCGACATTGTCCTTTCAGGCCCCGGCGGCGCCACTCGAGATCCGGCGGCGGCGGGCGAGCATGTCGACCGAGACGGCGGCGAGCAGGATGAGGCCGGTGATGATGGTCTTGATGTGAGCGGGTTGGCCGAGCAGGTCGAGGCCGTTCGAGACGCTGCCGATGACGACGGCGCCGAGCAGGCCCCCGACGATGCGGCCGCGGCCGCCGAACAGGCTGGTGCCGCCGATCACTGCGGCCGCAATGGAATCAAGCACGAGATTGCCGCCGCCGGTGGCGCTGTCGACCGAGTATTGCCGCGACGCGGCAACGATTCCGGCCAGCGCCGCGAGCGTTGAGCAGAGCGCAAAGACGCGGATGCGCACGTTGGACACATTGATGCCGGCCCGCCGCGCCGCTTCGGCATTGCCGCCCACGGCCAGCAGGTGAACGCCGAACAGGCTGTGCTCGGTGAGAAGGGTCAGCGCGAGCGCCACCGCGATCACCAGCAGCAGCAGATAGGGCACGCCGAAATAAAGGTTGAGCACGGCGACGATGGCAGCGGCAACGAGCGGAAACAGCAGCAGGCGCAACAGGCGGCGCGCATTGCGGGCAGGCGCGGTCAGCGCCGCAGCCAAGGCGATGATTGCCGTCAGCCCCACGAAGCACCAGGCGAGCCAATGCGGCATGTAGGTGGAGGCGATGCCCTTGACGAAGGGATCGTAGATGAGAAGAGCGCCGACTTCCTCGCCGAGCAGCAGGAACTGCAGCCCTTGGAAAACCAGCAGCCCGGTGAGCGTGACGATGAAGGACGGCGCTCGGACGAAGACGACCCACGAGCCTTGAATGAGGCCGGCCAGGCAGCCGAACAGCAGCGCGGCGGGAATCGCCCCGACGGCCGGCCAGCCATAGCGGGTGAGGAGCACGACGAGCACGACTGCCGCGCAGCCGGCGACCGATCCCGCCGAGAGATCGATCTCGCCGATGAGGAGCACCAGCACCATGCCCATGGTGAGCAGCGCCAGCGGCCCGAGCTGCAGCACGAGATTGGAGGCGTTGCGCGGCGTCAGGAACACCGGCGTCAGATTGTAGAAGACGAGCGCGATGACGACGAGACCGAACACGACCGGCAGGAAGCCGAGATCGCCATGGGCAATGCGGCTGGCGCCAAGCCTCGCGAGGATCGACGGCGTCGCGGGAGAACGAGAGTGGGACATCATGCGCTCAGGGCTCCATGCTGATGGCCGACCCGCCGGTGATGGCACCGACGACCTGGTCTGGCGTGACGACCTTCGGGTCCATCTCGGCGATGGCGCGGCCCTGCCGCATCACGACGATGCGGTCGGCGAGCGCGAAGGCGTCCTGCATGTTGTGGGTGATGAGGATGACGCCGAGCCCGCTCGCCCGGAGATTGCGGATGACGCGGCGGACATTGGCCGTCTGCTCGACGCCGAGCGCGGCGGTCGGCTCGTCGAGGATCACAAGCCGCGAGCCCCAGACCATGGCGCGGGCAACGGCGATCGCCTGTCGCTGGCCTCCAGACATGGTGCCGATCTGCGAATGGAGCGACGGAAGCGTCGTGCCGAGTTGGCGAACCACCTCGGTCGCCCGCTCGACCATTCGCCTGCGGGCGGGAACCCAGTGCAGCGGCCAGCGGGAGAAGCGGTGGAGCTCGCGGCCGAGGAACAGGTTCTGCACCACCGTCAGGTTGTCGCAGAGCGCGAGGTCCTGATAGACCGTCTCGATGCCGAGCGCGCTGGCGGCGCGCGGCGAAGGGATCGCCACGGGTTTGCCGAGCACGAGGATCTCGCCGCTGTCCGGCTGATGCACGCCCGAGATCGTCTTGATCAGCGTCGACTTGCCGGCGCCGTTGTCGCCGAGAAGAGCTACCACCTCGGCGGCATGGACCCGAAGGTCCACGCCCCGAAGCGCCTCGACCGAACCGAAGCGCTTGGCGACGCCCCTGACCTCGAGCAGCGGCAAGGTGTCGGCGCCCGGCATCAGAAGTTGCACTTCGCCGCGGCCGGACCGACGCAGATCTTCTCCTTCTGCGCAAAGCCATCGGCGATAACGGTCGAGGCGAGGTTGTCGGCGGTGACGACGTCCGGATTCAGCAACAGTGCCGCGACATCGCCGCTGCCGTTCGGCACCTTCTCCGGAAAGATCGCGGCGACGCTCTCGCCCTTGGCCAGTGCGACAGCCGCCTTTGCGGCAGCGCCGGCCTCGGCCTGCAGCGCCTTGTAGACGGTCATGGTCTGGTCGCCGGCAAGGATGTTGGTGAGCGCGGCGTCGGTGGCGTCCTGACCGGTGACGATGACCTTGCCGTTGAGACCGACATTGGTGAGCGCGGCGATGACGCCCTGCGCAAGGCCGTCATTGGCGGCGGCGACACCATCGACCTTGTTGTCCGCGACGGTCAGCGCCTGCTCCATCAGCGCCTGCGCATTGGCGGGCAGCCATGCCTTGGCCTCGCCTTCAAAGACGAGCTTGACGCGACCGGACTTCACCGCCTCGTCCAGAACGGCATGCGAGCCGCGCTTGAACGCCCGGCAGGCATCGCAGAACTGCTCGCCATTGATGAGCACGACATTGCCGCCCTCGGGCACATGGTCGACGACGAACTGGGCCTGCAGGCGGCCGACCTTCTCATTGTTGAACGACACATAGCCATCCGGCAGCGCGCCGCGGATCAGCGCGTCATAGGCGATGACCGGGACGCCTTCCCTATGGGCCGCCTCGACGATCGGCACCGCACCGTTCTCCTGGATCGTATTGACGACCAGCACCTTGGCGCCCTGCGCGAGCGCAGCCTCGGCCTGTGCGATCAGCTTGTTCTGGTCGCCCTGCGCATTGGTGGCGATGACCTCGATGCTGGGGTCGAGCTTCTTGACCGCTTCGATGAAGAACGGCCGGTCCTTCTGCTCCCAGCGATCCGAGCATTGGGTGCATGGGGAAAGGAAGGCGATCTTCACGGCGTCGTCGGCGAGCGCCGGAGCGCCCCCCGCGAGCATAAGGCCGAGCCCGAAGGCGGCGAGCATTCGTTTCTTCATTGTTCTATCCTCCCTGGTTTATCGCGGGACCCGTGGAATCCCTGACGATCAGATGCGTCCGCACGATCTCCCGCGCGGCCTCCTGCCGGACGTTGCCGGTGATGCTGGCGATGAGCCCGCGGACGGCCCGCGCGCTCATGTCGAACAGCGGGTTGTGAACCGTGGTGAGACGGGGATCGGTGTAATTGGCGGCCGGAAAATCGTCGAAGCCGACCACGGAGACGGCGCGCGGCACCACCAGTCCGGCCGCTTTCAGGGCCCGCATCGCCCCGACCGCCATGGCATCGCTGGAGGCGATCAGCGCGTCGAAGCGCACGCCGCGCTTCAGGAGATGGGCAACGCCCGCCTCCCCGCCAGCCAGCGAATACTCGGCCGGGACGACATGCGCGTCATCGAGAGAGAACCCGCGTGCCAGCAGCGCGGCGCGGTAGAGCGCGAGGCGCTTCTCGGACGTATAGCGCGTCCGCTCCTCATTGGGGCCTGACAAGAGCGCGAAGCTCTCGCGTCCGAGCCCGACCAGATGCGCGACCGCCTCCTCGATGCCGGTGCTCTCGTCCGGCACAAAGGCGCGGATGCCGGGATTGGTGCCATGATCGTCCAGCACCGTGACGGGAATGCCCGCGGCCTGCAGATCCTGCAGCCAGGGCAGGTGATCACGCGGCTGCACGACCAGCACGCCGTCGAACGCACGGCCGCGGAGGTCGGCGACCAGGCGATCGGTATCGGCCGCGCCTTCCGGAAACGCCTGCACGGCGATGGTGAATTGCGCCGCCTGCGCCTCCTGCATGGCGCCGCGCAGCACTTCGATCATCCATTCATCGGTGCTCGACGGAACGATCAGGCCGACCGAATCGGACCGCCCCTGCGCGAGTTGGACAGCGCGGCGGTCCTTGACGAATCCAAGCGCCGCGATGGCCCGCTGCACCCGCTCGGCCGTCTCGCCATTCACGTCATAGCGCTGATTGAGGACCTTGGAGACGGTCGCCTTGGAGACGCCCGCACTTTCCGCCACGTCCTTGATCGTGACCTTGCGCATTCCTTCCTCCGGTCGATCCGATCTTCTACGAAACCGGTTTCGATACCGGTTTTCTAAGATCGGACACCGAAGTCGTCAAGGGCCTTCCGCGGGGTCGTCGGCGCCGGTCGGATCGAACGGGTGGAGAGATCGGAACCGCTTCGCGCTCAGGTGATGCACATGCCTCCACAGCCGACGACGGCCGTGCTGCCAAATACAGCGCAGCCGGCGAAACGAGATCGGCCGCGATCGCGCCGATCCCCACCGGTGCAGTGATCCTGGTCGGCTGGATGAAGCAGCCGCACGCCGCGCGGCAGCGCTTGGCTCAAACCTTGAGCGCGTCGGTGATGGCCTGCGCCGTGCGAACCACGGCTTCCCTGATCGCTTCCATGCGGCTTTCGCTGGCGCCGGCCAGGAAGGGCACGGAGAGCGCTGCGGCTATGGAGCCGTCGCGCGCCAGCACGGGGGCGGCAAAAGCATGAATACTCGGGCTGGTCTCGCCGCGATCGGTTGCCCATCCGAGCTTGCGGATCCGGGCGAGTTCGCTCTTCAGCCGCTGCGGCTCCGTGATCGTCTTGTCGGTATAGGCAGGCAGCGGTGACTTCAGCCATTGTTCCAGCACATCGGGCGGCTGGTACGCGAGGATCAACTTGCCGGAGGCGCCCGAATGCGGCGTCATGCGCTGCCCCGCTGCGACCATGAGCGCATATTCACGCCGCCCCTGCGCAGCGGCCAGCACGAGCAGGTCATCCCCCTCGATGACATTGAGCTTCACGCCCTCGCCGAGCTCGCTGGCGAGCCGATCCAGGAATGGCTGGCAGAGCGGGACGAGATTGACACGACCGAAACGTGTCGAGGTGTGCGCGGCGAGCACGAGCAGCCGTTCGCCGAGCTGATAGGCGCCGTCCTCGCCGCGCCGCACGATAGCATGCGCTTGCAGCGTGTTCAGCACGCGGTAGATCGTCGTGCGGGGAATGGCGAGGATCGCCGTCAATTCCCGGATCGTCAGCCCGGCCGCGTGACGCTCGATCTCGGTCAGGATATCCATCATCCGATCGATCACCGGAATCGTGTGCTTGTTGTCCGAAGCGTCGGGCTTGGCGTCCATGTGATCGCGATCATCCGTCATGAGTATAGCGAACGATATCATGCAGATTTGAACTGCGCTAGTTCACATTTGGACACGCCTTCGCGTTTGCCGCTCGCTGTCCCGATACGCGCGACGCTGCTGCCGCGTTCAGAATGGCGACGTGACCGCATCGATGGCGGTTCACGGCCCCGACGCGGATAACCGAGCGGCGCGCCGCAATTGACAAGTTCGGAAGGCGCAGCGCATAGTTATGATTAGAATAAGCGCAATTCAAATATGAACTTTGACACCCCTCGTCCGGCCAGTTGCGTGTCCCTCTCCCACGGCAAGTCGCAATGGACCAGGCGGACCGTGTCTGGTCGATCGAGGATCGCGGACACCCCCTTCAAGACCCACCCGGCGCGACTTGGCATCGATACCTGACAGCAGCAGGCCGCCCTCCGGGTTCAGCCCCCAGAAATCAATCAAGGCCAACAGGCCATGGAGCGAGGAAACATCATGCCGAGCGGCATCGAGCCATCTAACATCAGCCGCCCGCCACGGGCCCTCTGCGACGCGCTGGCCAAGATCGGCAGCGCAACGCTCTCGAGCGAGCTGGCGCAGAAATTCGGTCTTCGCGACGTGCATATGAAGGGCCCGCGGCCGCTCGTCGCCGGTCGCTGCGTCGCCGGCCCCGCGCTGACGCTGCAATGCATGCCGAAGCGAGAGGACCTCTACGGCGCTGCCGAATATGAAAATCCCGAGTTGCAGCTTCATCGCCACGTGCTCTATCCAACCCAGCCGGGCGATGTCGTGGTTGTCGATGCGCGCGGCGATCTCGGCAGCGGCATCTTCGGCGAGATGATGCTGACCTTCTTCGCCGGCCGCGGCGGCGTCGGCGTGGTCATCGATGGCTGCATTCGCGATTCGGCCCATGCGGCCAAGCTCGATCTCGGCATCTGGGTAACCGGCGTGACGCCGAACTACCACGCCCAGACCAACATCATCCCCTTCGCGGTCAATGTTCCGGTCGCCTGCGGCGGCGTGCTGATCATGCCGGGCGACATCATTGTCGCCGACGATGACGGCGCCATCGTCGTACCGATCGCCCTGGCGCAGCAGCTCGTCGATGCCGCAAGCGAGCATGTCGAGTGGGAAGAATTCGCGCGCATCCGCCTCTCGGAAGGTGGCGACCTCAGGAAATACTATCCGCTGACCGAGGAGGTCCGGGCCGAATACGAGGCCTGGCGCGCAGCGCAATAGGCTGTCCGCCGGCAGGGGATGCCCTGCCGGCGGATGAGGGTCCCGGCCGGACGCCGGCCAGATTTCTTCGCTCAGGCCGCCTTCGCCTTGAGCCGCTTGATCGCCTCGAGCTGGAAGCTATCGGGCATCAGCTGCATGATCTCGATCCGGTTGCCATCGGGATCATCGATCCAGCACTGCCAGTTGTTGTCGGCGCCCATCTTCTTCTGAACCGTGAGCGGAATGCCGGCCTTGTCGAGATCGGCGATGACCTTATCGATGTCATCGACACCGAGGCACATGTGGTTGATCGCGGTGGCGTCGCGGCCGGGCGCGCGATCGCCCTGGCCTTCCGGGAACAGCTCCAGATACTGGTCGTCGGTAATCCGCAGGTACACGAGCCAGACGCCCGGGCTGCCATCCGGCTTGTCGAGGCGCATCATCTCGTCGAAGCCAAGCTTGTTCACATAGAAATCGAGCGAGCGATCGAGGTCTTTGACCTTGAGTGCCACATGGGCGATCGACTTGAAACCGTGCATTTCTGCTCTCCTTGGTCGGGTTGTCGTCTTGTCTGGAAGCGTCCGCCCCGCTCAGGAGGTCGAAAGGACATGCGGCTTGCCGCCGGCCTCGACCGCCCGCACCGCCTGGTACTGAATGCAGTCCGGCGCCATTTCCATGATCTCGATCTGGTTGCCGTCCGGATCGGCGATCCACATGCCGCGATTGCCGTCGACGCCGCGGCCGGGCGAGCGCGGACGCATCAGCTGGATGCCGGCCGCGCCGAGCTTCTTCTCGGCCGCGTCGATATCCTCGACCGTCAGGCAAAGATGCATGAGACCGGTCTTTTCCGGCGGCGAAGGATCGCCCTCCCCGCCTGGAAACAACTCGATGAACACGTCATCCGAGACGCGGTGATAGACGATCCAGGCATCGCCCCTTTTGTTCAGGAGACGCAACACTTCCGGAAAGCCGATCGCATTGTAGAAGGCGACGGACGCGTCGAGATCGTTGACGCGCAGGGCAATGTGCCCGAGCGACTTGAATATGGACATGGCGAACTTTCTGGGGGGACGTAGTGCCGGGTAAAGAACGGCACCGCCTTTCGGCGGTGCCGCAACTTGCACTTAAGCGGGGTCGACGCGCTTACTTGAAGATCGCGTCATATTCCGACTTGAGCATCTTGATGCCGTCGTCGGTCGACATGTTGGGATCGCCCTGGAGCGTGAACATCGTGTTCCAGACCGAATTGATCCAGTCGCCGTCAGCGATATAGAAGGGGTTTTCGACGCTGAAATCCGGCTTCTTCAGATCGTCGAGCACCAGCGTGTTGCAGGCGTCGAGCTTGTCGGTCGGCACGTCGAGACGCACCGGGCTTGAGCCTTTGTAGAAGGCGAACTCGGCATTGATCTTCGGATCGACGACCACAGCCGCGAAATCTTCCTCGGCCTTGGCCGTCTTCTCGTCGACACCGCCCAGAAGCCCGAAGGAATCGACCGTCACCGACACCGCCTTGGTGCCGGGAATGTTCATGCAGCCGAAATCGACGCCGGCCTTCTTGTCATTGGCCCGCCACTGACCCTTCATCCAGTCGCCATGGATCTGCATCAGCGCCTTGCCGGCGATGACCGTATTGGTCGTGTCGTTCCACGAGCGGTTGACCCAGCCGGGATCGGCCTGCGCCGCGATCTTGCGGAAGGTCTCGATGGTCTGCCGCACGGCCGGATCGTCGAACACGGTCTTGTCGGGCGTATCGGCATAGAAGCGGTTGTAGATGGCGGGGCCAGCGATGGCCGCGAGAAGCGCGTGGAAGGTATAGCCGGCCTGGAACGAGTTGCCGCCGATGGCGATGAACGTGAAGCCAGCGTCCTCGACCTTCTTCTGGTCCGCCCACATATCGTCGAGCGAGGTCCACTTGGTCGGATCAACGCCCGCCTTCTTGGCGACTTCCTCGTTGAAATAGACCATGCCATCGAGATGCACGGCCGTCGGGATCTTCAGCACCTTGCCGTCGATGGTGATCGCCTGCAGCACGGTTGCGGGAAGCGCCTCTGTCACGCCGATCTTGTCGAAGAGCGGCTTGACGTCGAAGGCCTGGCCCTTGGCATCCAGATCCTTGAAGAAGCTGGCATCGGCAGCGATGAACAGGTTCGGCGGCGTTCCGGCGACGAACAGGCTCACCAGCGGGCTTTCGCCGGCGGTCTCGTGCGGCACCGATGCCGCCTGGATCTTGTTGCCCGTATCGGCCTGATACTTGTCGATGATGGTGTTGAGCGCCTTCATCTCGCTCTCGTTCGACCAGGTATGGAACAGCGTCAGGTCAGTCGCATGTGCTGCACCGACTGATGCTGTGAGGGCAGCGGCCGCCGCCCATGCAGTGATCCTTGGATTGAACATCATGTTGCCTCCTCCCGTGTTTATTGTCGTTTCTTGACTACATCCGCAGCTCTTGCCTACATCCGCAGCCCGCTGCGGGCATCGAAGACCGCAAGCTTGTCCATTGGAAAGCTGGCGGCCATGGTGTCGCCGATGCGCAGCCTGCTCATCAGCGATGGCTCGATCCGAACGGCAAGCAGCTGCTCGCCGGCTTCGAGAAACGCCGTCGCGTCGCTGCCCGTCCGCTCGCTGTAGCGAACCGGCAGCGACAGGCGGATGGCGCCATCGTCACGGCTCGCATCGTTGACGTCGAAATGCTCAGGCCGGAGCCCGACCACGACCGGCGCGCCCGCCTGTGGCGCGGAGCGAAATTCATGGCGCGACAGATCGATCTCGATGGCGGTGGGCGCATGGCGCGCGACAAGCCTGCCTCCGCTCGTCTCCAGCGTGGCGTCGAAGGTGTTGATCGGCGGCGCACCGATGAAGCGGGCCACGAACAGATTGGCCGGCTTCTCATAGATCTCGTCCGGCGTGCCGATCTGCTGGATGACGCCCTGGTCCATGACGGCGATGCGGGTCGCCATCGTCATGGCCTCGATCTGGTCATGCGTGACATAGACGATGGTCTGATGCAGCGAGGCATGCAGCTTCTTGATCTCCATCCGCATCTCCGTCCGAAGCTTGGCGTCGAGATTGGACAGCGGCTCGTCGAAAAGAAGCACGCCGGCATGCTTGACCAGCGCTCTGCCGATCGCCACGCGCTGGCGCTGGCCGCCGGAAAGCTGGCTCGGCTTGCGACTCATCATCTTGTCGATCTGCAGCAGCTGCGCCGCCCAGGCGACGCGCCTCTCGATCTCGGCCTTGTCGAGCTTCAGCGCCGAAAGGCCGAAGCGCAGATTGCCCTCCACCGTCTTGGTCGGATAGAGCGCGTAGGACTGGAACACCATCGCGAGGCCACGCTGGCTCGGATCGAGATCCGTGACGTCGCGTTCCCCGATCGTGATGCGGCCGCCCGTGACGTCGAGCAGACCGGCGAGGAGATTGAGCAGCGTGGTCTTGCCGCAACCCGAAGGTCCGAGCAGCACCAGGAACTCGCCGTCCTCGACGCGAAGGCTCAGGTCCTCGAGGACGTTGAACGAGCCGAACCGCTTGACGATGTGCTCGAACCGGACTTCTGGCATCGTTTATCCCTTGATTGCGCCCGAGGTGATGCCCTGGACGAAGAAGCGTCCGAGAGCGAAATAGACGACGAGCGGCGGCACAGCCGTCAGCAGGGCGGCGGCCATGTTCACATTGTAGATCGCCTCGCCCCGCGAGGTGATCACCGAATTGGCCAGGATCACCGTCATCGGCTTGGTTGAAATGCCGCCGAAGGTGAGGCCGACGAGGTAGTCGTTCCAAACGGTCGTGATCATCAGGATCAGGACGACGACCATGATGTTGCCGGACATCGGCAGAACGATCTCCCAGAATATCTTCCAGAAGCTTCCGGAATCCATGATCGCCGCATTGATCAGCTCGCGCGGGATATCCTTGTAGAAATTGCGGAAGATCAGCGTCAGCAGCGGCATGGACAGGACCGCATGCACCAGCGCGATTGCCCAGACGGTTCCGAATATGCCGAGGCTCGCGACCACGATGATGAGCGGGATCATGATGATCTGGAAGGGAACGAAGGCGCAGATGAACAGGACGAACAGGAATCCGTCCGCCCAGCGCACATTCCAGAGCGCCAGCGCATAACCTGTGACTGATGCGATCGCGATCGACAGCACCAGACTTGGGAACAGGATCGCCACCGAATTGAAGAAGCCCTGCTTGATGCCGTCGCAGGCAAGGCCCGTACACATCTCGTTCCAGGCCTTCATCCAGGGCTGGACCGTCCACTGCACCGGCAGATTGAAGATCTGGCCGAGCGTGATCTCTCCGATCGGCTTGAACGACGTGACGATGACCACATAAAGCGGAATGGCGACGAACAGCGATACCATCGTCAGGAAGACGAAGATCGCGATCGACGATCCCTTGATGCGCCGGCGGCGGCGCGGGATGACGATGGCGGCGCGGCCAGGCTGCGCCCGGGTTTCGGAAAGAGCGGTCATCCGCGTGCGGCCTCGCGGCGTCGGGCCTGCCACGCGGTGGCGGCGACCAGGGGCAGGAAGATGGCGAGCGTTATCAGGAGCATGATCACCGCCGCCGCGGAGGCGAAGCCGATATTGCTTCGCGTCGAATAGGCGTTGATGGCGAAATAGGCCGGGGTCCAGGTCGACGTGCCGGGGCCGCCATTGGTCATCGCAACAACGATGTCGTAGGCCTTGACGACGCCGAGCGACAGAAGGATCGCGCAGGTCAGAAAGGTGAACCGCATCATCGGGATGATGATCTCGACATAGAGGCGCGTGACACCGACCCCGTCGAGCCGCGCCGCGCTCCAGATCTCGGTGTTGATCGACTTCAGCCCGGCCAGCATCAGCGCCATGTAGAAGCCGAGCCCGTGCCAGATCGACGCGAGAATGATGCCATACATGGCTGTCTGCGGCGCCGCGAGCCAGTTGAAGCTGGCGCTCTCCCAACCGAGACTGCGCAGGAAGGCTTCGATACCGAGCGAGGGATTGAAGATCCAGCGCCAGACCAGCCCGGTGACGATCAGCGAGACCGCGAGCGGATAGAGCAGCACGGTCCTGAAGAGGCCCTCGCCGAACTTCTCCCGCTCGATCAGGGCGGCGAGAATAAAGCCGAAGACGATCGCGAGCGCGCTGCCGATGGCCAGGATCAAAAGGTTCTGAAGCGCGGTCCACCACGTCTCATTGGCGAACAGCCGCTCATATTGCGAAAACCAGCGCGCCGGATCGATCACATATTCAGGGAACCGGCGGCTCTGGGTGAAGGACTGATAGATCGTCCAGGCGATCGATCCGACAAAGCCAACCAAGGTCACGACGACAGCCGGCGCAAGCGCCAGTCGCGGGGTAGCCCAACTCCAGCGGAGCATCATCGCTACGTCTCCCTGTTTCGTAGCTCAGTTCTTATTTGAACTGCTTGTTTTTATATTTGAACTGTAGTCGTGCACCGATATCTAGTCAACCGCGTGTTGTCGCGCCTCCCGGGCGGATCTGCGTGAGCACGGAAATGCACGGCGGCGGCTGCGTTCAACGAATGGGAATGATATGTCGCGCCGCGACGGCAAGCCGGTCGCAGCAAAGGCGGATGGCGTGACCAGCGCCGCGGAGTCTGTCCGGGGCGCGACTTATCGGTTGGCTTCCCGCAAACCGTGAAGACGAGCTTATTGATACGTCGGCTTAGATTGGCGCCGGCCGGTTCAGTCGGCGTTGAGAGCCATTTCGGTCTCGCCGTCGAAAAGATGAATGCGTTCCTGATCGAATTCGAGCCAGACCGCCGCGTCAGGTGCGACGGCGACGGTGGGGGGAACGCTGATATTGACGATCGCACCCGCCATGAAGGCCTGCACGAAGGTGATGTCGCCGGTCGGCTCGACGGTATAGGTCTTGGCCGGAACAGCGCCAGGGACGGCCGATTTGTGAAGCTTGATGGTCGAATGTCGGGCGCCGAGCACGATCTTGTTGCTCGTCGCGGCCGCCACCTTGCGGGCGTTGCGGGCCGACAAAGGGAGGATCCAGCCCTCGGCGCTGGTCAGCACGGTTTCACCATCGGCGGTGGTCGCCTCGAGTGGCACGAGGCTCATGGCCGGACTGCCGATGAAGCTCGCGACGAACATGTTCACCGGATGGGCGAAGACCTGCGCCGGCGAATCATATTGCTGCAGGAAGCCGCCATTCATCACGGCCATCCGGTCCGCCATGGTCACGGCCTCGAGCTGGTCATGCGTCACATAGATGATCGTCGCCTTGAGATCCTGATGAAAGCGCTTGATCTCCGAGCGCATCTGCACGCGGAGTTTGGCGTCGAGATTGGAGAGCGGCTCATCCATCAGGAAGACCGCAGGATCGCGGACGAGCGCACGGCCGAGGGCCACCCGCTGCTGCTGCCCGCCAGAGAGTTCGCGCGGCTTGCGCTCGAGCAGATGCGTCATGTCGAGAACGCGGGCGGCGTCCTTGACCTTCCGGTCGATCTCCTCGCGCGGCAGCTTGCGCATCTGCAGCGGGAAGGCGAGGTTCTTGTAGACCGACTTCTGCGGATAGAGCGCGTAATTCTGGAACACCATCGCGATATCGCGATCCTTCGGATCGAGATCGTTGACCACCCGGTCGCCGATCGCGATCTCTCCCGAGGTGATCGGAATGAGGCCCGCAACGAGATTGAGCGTCGTCGTCTTGCCGCATCCGGACGGACCGACAAGCGCGACGAACTCGCCGTCATTGACCGTCAGCGAGACATGGTTGACCGCGTTGAAGCTCCCATAGGTCTTGACGAGATCTTTGAGGACCACGTGGGCCATCGGCAACTCCCTGCACTAATGCTTGACCGCGCCTTCCGTCAGCGCTCGGACGAAGTATCTCTGGAGAACGAGAAACAGCACCACCACGGGCACGCTCATCAGGAAGCTCGCGGCCATCAGGCCGGGAAAATCCGTGGTGTTCTCGGAGAAGAAGCGCTGGATGCCGACCGGTAGGGTCAGCTGGTCGTTCTTGCTGAGGAACGTGTAGGCGTAGATGTATTCGTTCCAGGCGGCGATGAAGCTGTAGATCGCCGTCGCGATGATGCCGGGGACCGACAGAGGCATGACGATCAGCAGGAAGGCCTGGAAGCGGGTCGCGCCGTCGATCCGCGCTGCCTGCTCGAGCTGGATCGGGATGTTGTCGTAAAAGCCCTTGAGCAGCCAGATCGCGAGCGGCAGGCCGAAGGTGAGATAGGTCAGGATCAGCGATCCATGCGTGTTCACCAGCCCGAGCACGCGCATCAGGATGAAGAGCGGCACGAGGAAGATGACCGCCGGGAACATGTTGCGCAGCAGCACGGCGAAGAACAGGAACTTGCGGCCGGGAAAGCTGAAGCGCGAGAAGGCATAGGCTGCCGGCACCGCCACGATCACCGCCAGGATGGTGGTCATGGTCGAGACGAACAGGCTGTTCCAGAAGAACCGCAGGAAGTCGGCGCCGACGCTGTTCTGCGGATCGAGCAGCTTCGCGTAGCTGGCGAGCGTCGGCTCCTCCGGCCACCATTGCGGCGGCATCTGCATGGCCGCGAATCCCGATTTGATCGAGGTCAGCAGCATCCAGGCCATCGGTGCGGCCGTGTAGAGAAGCATCAGAACGAGGAAGATGCGGCCCGCCCACCGCCAGCCGTCCACCTGCCTGCGGCTGCGACGCGCGATCACCGCTCTCTCGCCTGCGCTGCTCATGTGCCGCGGTCCTTCGATTCGTTGCCGCCGAGCGCACGGACATAGAAATATCCGAGCGTCATCAGGATGAGGAACAGGAGCACCGAATAAGCCGACGCGACGCCCCAGCGCTGCCGCCCGAAGGCAAGCTCGTAGATATGCGTGATCCAGATATGCGACGCGTTCGACGGGCCGCCGCCGGTCATGATCCACGGGATGATGAACGAATTGAAGTTCGAGACCGCGAGCAGCAGGATGGTCACGGTCGAGACGCTGCTGAGATGCGGAAAGGTGACGTGCCAGAAGCGCTGCCAGGTATTGGCGCCGTCGACCTTGGCCGCCCGCAGCAACTGATCCGGCACGGTCTGCAGGCCGGCCATCATCATGATCATGGCGAAGGGGAACTCGCGCCAGATATTCACGACGATCAGCGCCGGCAGCACGGTATCGACATTGTCGATGAAATTGGGCGGCCGGCTGGTAATGCCGAGGCCGACCAGGACAGCGCCGATGACCCCGAAATCGGAGTGGTAGATCCACTTCCAGATATAGGAAGCGGCGACGGCGCTGATGACCCAGGGGATGATCAGAATGGCGCGCATCACGCCGCGGCCGAAAAAGTCGCGATGCAAGGCCAGCGCCGCGCCGAACCCGAGCATGAAGGAGAACACCGTGGATCCGACCGTCCAGACCACCGTATTCCAGGTGACACGCCAGAAAACATCGCTGCTCAGGATCGCCGTATAGTTCTCCATGCCAACGAAGATCTTGTCGCGGAGCTGCAGGCTGGGCGGCGTCTTGTAGAAAGAAAGATCGATCGTGTAGTAGATCGGATAAGCGATGACGATCAGCATCACCACGATCGACGGCAGCACATAGGCATAGTCGACGCGGTGCTGCCACATGGCGCGCAGCGCGCCGGGTTCGCCTCGTGGGGTTGTGCGGGAGGGTTCAGCCCGGCCAGTCGCAGTCGTCACGGTGCGCACCTCTGCATGATGGGGCGTTCCGGCCACGCCGCAAAGGGCGTGGCCAGTCGGATCGTGCGTTGGTTTCGGGCTAGAGCCCGCCGCCCGCCATCAGGTCCTTGACCTTCTTCGCCGCGTCATCAGCCGACTGGTCGACTGTCATCGCGCCGGTCAATGCGTTCTGCAGCATGTCCGGGACGATGATGTTCATGATTTCGGGCGATTCCGGCAGGGCCGGAAAGGGGACACCATAGGGCAGCATCGAGGTGGTCACGTCGAGGAACGGCGTGGTCTCGAGGCGCGTCTTCATCCACTTGGTCAGGAAGCCGTTGAGATTGCCCGGGTTCGATCCGACCCAGGCGAGCTTCAGCGACCATTCCGGGCTCGTCCACATGCAGATGAGCGCCTTGGCCGCCGGTTCGTCGACCTTCCCGCCATCCACATATTCAGGCTTCAGGATATGGATGTTGGAACCGCCGAAGACCACCGCGCGCTTGCCGTCCGGTCCCGCCGGAATGAGCCCGTAGCGCATGTTGTCGATGACGGTCTGCGCCTTCTCCGCGTCGGCGCCCGTCGCCTTCTTCTGGAGGTCGAGCATGACGTTGTAGTCGGAGGGGTGCGAGATCATCATGCCGAGCTGGCCGGCAAGGAACAGCGGCTGGTTATCCGCCTGCTGGTTGGTCAGCGCCGAGACCGGCACCGATTTGTCGCGGACATACATGTCGTAGGAGGCTTGAAGCGCCGCCTTGCTCTGCGCACTGCCGAGCTCGACCTCCTTGTATGTCGGATCCGGCGACGCTTCGTCGAAGACGCCACCGCCATAGGCCCAGAGCTGCGGCATGAAGCGATAGGGCGTGTTGCCGGCATTCTTGCGCGCGACGAGGCCGTATCCGGAGATGCCAAGCTTGTCATGGATCTGCTTCGAATATTTGACGACGTCGTCCCACGTCGCCGGCGGCTTCTCGGGGTCGAGACCGGCGCGCTTGAAGATGTCCGCGTTCCAGATGAAGCCCATCGTCTCGTTATTGGTCGGCACGCCATAGGTCACGCCGTCCCAGGTCACGGCCTTCATCGCGCCGGGCCAGAAATCCTCGCTCGTATACCCGATATCTTCGGGCTTCAGCGGCTGCAGATAGCCCTTGGCGGCAAATTCGGTGCCGCCGAGAATCTGCAGGCGGACGACCATCGGCGCCGCATTGCCGAGCAGCGCGGTGCGGAACTTGTCGAGCAGATCGTTATAGGTGATGCCCTGGTCTTCGAGGACGATGTTCGGATAGGTCTTCCGGAACGCTTCGAAGAACTCCTTGTAGTTCTGCCGGAGGATATCCGGGTCGCCTTCGAAGACGCCCTGATACCACAGCGTCACACGGCCCTTGTAGTCCAGTGGCGTGACCTTGGCGCAGTCGGCGGCGGTATCGAAGTCCTTGGTACCGGCGACCGATTTCACATATTCGGGCGACCATTTGCTCAGATCAACGGGCGGTGCGGCGAGCGCTGACGTCGACAACAGCGACGTGATGAAAGCGGTGGCGACGGCGCCGCGGACCGCGGCTCCGACTTTGGACCTCGTCATCGGTTTCCTCCAAATCTCCCATTCCGCCTCCCTCACGGGTTGGCGGTATTCCTTCCGGGACCGCGGGGAACACGGCGCTTGGCGACGCCTTTTAGTGTCCCCTTGATGCTGCCCAGGTTGTCAGATCAAGGATTGCGAGTTAACGCCGTTGCATCGTACATTAAATTTCGAAATCCACGCAATGTTTCGGACGTCGTGCATCACAATGACCGGCTCGGGTTCGCGGCAAAAAACCATGTCGTGGCGAGCGTAGCGTCGCAATCAATCGATAATGCGGTCTTCGTCACCAGCTCATCGGCCGGCCGAGACCGAATAGGGAGCGGGAGCGCGACAGGCGCCGGCAACGAACCGGCTGCGCGCATCCCGGACAACGCGCGGGTCCAACCCGCACGCACGAGGATGGAAAGCGGAAGCACATGAAGATCGCGAATATCCGGCCCTGGCTGATCAAGTCGAACGCGTCCTATTGGGGTGAGTTCCTGTTCGTGGAGGTCACGACCGATGAGGGGATCACGGGATGGGGCGAGATCACCACCACGACAAAGATCGCCAACCGGGCGTTGACGGCGATGCTGCGCCAGATCAGCAAGATCCTCGAGGGCGAGGATGCGAGCCGCATCGAACATCTCTGGCACAAGGTGTTCCGCGGCTTCACCTATATGGGCAGCCGGGGGGCGGCCGTCGAATGCCTCAGCGCCATCGACATCGCGCTGTGGGACATCCGCGGCAAGGAGCTCGGCAAGCCGATCTACGAACTGCTCGGCGGACCGGTGCGCGATGAAATCGCGCTCTATACTCATCCCGACCAGCGCAAGTTCACCACCCGGGAAGGCGTCGTCAACGAGGTTCGCGACATCGTCAATTCGGGTCATACTGCGCTCAAGTTCGACCCGTTCGCCTATCAGGGCCTTCACGTCAACGGTCTCGCCCGCGAGCAGCGCGACGGCTATCTCGATGGATCGATGACACGGAAGGACGAACGCGAAGCTGCCGAGCTCACCGCGCTCATCCGCGAGACCGTCGGGCCCGATATCGAGGTGCTGATCGATGCGCACGGCCGCTTCGACGTGCCGACCGCGATCCGGCTTTGCCGGACGCTGGAGGAAGCGGGCGACATCGACTGGTTCGAGGAGCCGTGCCCGCCCGAGAGCATCAACGCCCTCAAGCAGGTGCGCGAGAAGGTCAGCGCCGCCATCTCATGGGGCGAGCGCGGGCATACCAAATGGGATTTCGTCCCCATCCTCGAAAACAAGCTCGCCGACTACATCATGCCGGACGTGACATGGACGGGCGGCATCACCGAGCTCAAGAAGATCTCGGCCCTGTGCGAGGCCTATTACATCCCGGTTTCGCCGCATGACGCTGCGGGGCCGATCAATGTCGTCGCCGGCGCGCAGGTGATGATGACGGTCCCCAACTTCTACAAGCTGGAGACGTCGGAGTGGAACCTCTCGAAATATGACCATCTCATCGACGTGCCGCTCGATAATTCCAATGGCAGCCTCAAGCTCAATCCGGCACCGGGCCTCGGCATCGAGATGAACCGCGACTATCTGGAAGCGAACGCGGTCGAATAAAAAGGCGGAGGCCGGGATCAGCTCCCGGCCTCCACCTCCGCCAAAGGGGATGGAGAGGGTCATCAAAGGCTTGCGGAGCGCCCGCTCTTCTCATCGACACGTCGAAAACCCAGCCGAAAAGTGATCCTTCCGCTGGGGCGTCGGTCCATGCAAGATGTCCCCTCAACAAGGGACTGATGGACGAGCGCGGGGTATGTCGAGCGAAAGGCTGCAGCGGGTCGGTCCGTTCGTATCGCTGGCAGAGGTTCTCGGCCGCTACGGCGTTCCGCTGGACGTGGCCGCGGAGGGAACAGGCGTCGACCCGGCCCTGCTCGACGATCAGAATGCCATCATCCCGTTCAGGGCGGCCTGCCGGCTGATCCAGCGCGCGGTGCTGATGAGCGGCTGCCGCGACATCGGCCTCCAGCTCGGCATGCTGCATGATTTCCGCTCGCTCGGCGTCGTCGGCCAGTTGATGCAACATGCGCCGACCCTCGGCGACGCGATCCTCGATTTTGTGCGCAACCAGCACCGCAATTCCCGCGGCGCGGTGGTCTATCTGATGCAGCAGGGCGATGCCTTCAATCTTGGCTATGGCATCTATGAGCGGCACGAGCCGGGTGCCGACCAGATTTATGATGTGGCGATCACGATCGCCGTCAACAGCATTCGACGGCTGGCCGGGCCGCGCGCCGGACCGGTCGAGGTTCTGCTGTGCCACCGCGGTGCGGCGGCGCGCACGCACTACGAAGCCGCTCTGGGTTGCCCGGTGCGGCTCAACCAACCGCATGCCGCAGTCGTGGTGTCGAGCGAGGCGATGCGCCTTCCCATCCCAGGCGCGAACCCGGTGCTGAGGCAGCAGTTCGCCGCGATCGTCGAAGCGGCACTATCGCTCGGCAAGCTCGACTTCGCCGCGCATGTCCGCCACGTCCTGAAGCCCGGCATTCTGCTCGGGGATGCTTCGGCCGAGCGGATCGCGCGCCAGATCGGCGTCCACATTCGCACGCTCAATCGCCGCCTGCACGACGAAGGCACCAGCTTCCGTGCCATCGAGCAGGACGTCCGCTACGCGACAGCCTGCGAATTGCTGAGCCTCACCGACCTCGACATCTCTGACATTTCGGCCGCCCTCTCCTATGGAACGCCGAGCGCCTTCGACCGGGCCTTCCGCCGCTGGGCTTCGCTCTCACCGACTGCATGGCGGCAGCAAGACGCGGCCCGCTGGACGGCGGAGACAGGGTAACCGGCGCGAGACGCTGGCGGGCGACCCGCCTGCGTGATCGCCGACGCTCATCGGCCGGGCGCGACGGCTGATGTCCACCGATCGGCGCGTGCCGTTCGAAATTGACTTGCCGGCTGGCGTCGGGGGAGATCATCTCTCCGCATTGATGCCCGGAGGATTCAAGATGATGAAGCATGCATTCCTGATCGCAGCGCTGTTGCCGCTGGCAGCTTGCGCTTCCCCCACGCCGCCACCCGCCCAGACAGCCGCGACAGCACCGGCCCTCGCTGCCGACAGCCCCTATCAGAAGATGAGTTGCGCCGAACTCAGCAGCGCCGAGCGCAATGCCGCTTCCGACATCGCCTGGGCGCGGCGGCAGCAGCAGGAGACCTTCTCCGGCGACAGCACCAGCAATGTGACCTTCAACATGCCGATCGGCGGCGGGGGCTCAGGCATCACCACGGGTCGCAACTCCGGCCCGACCGTCACCCGCGCCAAGCGCGAGCAGGCGGCGCTCCGGAATGCGATGGCGGCCAAGGGCTGCAGCTAGCCCCGAATGGCGGCCGTGTAGTCCGCGAGAACCTGCTCGACGGCGAAGGAGACATGTCCCTCCGCCGTCAGCGGGCCAGCGCTGGCCGCACGCGGCAGGAATTGCGACACCAGCGTCTCGGGAATGGTCCGGCCGCCCATCGCAGCCATGAGCCGCGTCAAGGCGGCTTCGGCCCGCGGATGCGGCCAGTAATAGCGGATGCGGTCGCTGTAGCTGTAGTGGCGCAGCAGATGTTGCTCCTCCGCAGTGCCCGGATAATGGCTCTGCCAGTTCTTCGGCTCCGCCAGCATCAGCGCTTCCATCGCCTCGGCGAGCGGCCTTCCGCGATAGGCCGGGTCAAGCTCTGCAGCAATGAGGTCGAGCCCGTAGAGCGCTTCGCGCAGCGCGAAGGTCAGGCCCGGGCCGACCTTCAGGATCGAGAACCCATCGCCGACCAGCGCCGCCAGGCGGTCGACCGGCTGATAGTCGGTCGAGTGGGCCTCGAAGATGAAATCAGGCTCGCCGTCCAGCACGGCGATGAGCGCGCGCGCACGCTCCGGCTGATAGCAGACGACGCTCTCATGGCCGAATTCGACGCCCGGCTGCACGACGATGCCGATCGCACGGGCAAAGGCTGCTTCGAGCCCCGCCTCCGCGAAGACGTCGCGATGAATGGCGATCGTCTTTTTCGCCGCCGCGGCGCTGGTCGGCTCGAGATGATCAAGCGCATGGGTGGCGCCACCCGGCGTCGGAACTTCGGTGCCGATGACATAGACAGGCGGTGGCAGGCCGGCCTGCTGCGCCGCCCGTTCGGCAGCGGCAGCGAGCCGCGCCGCGCGATGCGCCGTCACCTCGTCGTCGAGCGCCTCGGGTTCGCCGAGGCAGCCCATCGAGGCGTCGAGATGAATCTTCGAGAAGCCAGCCGCAACGAAGGCGGCGACCATCGCCTCGGCCTTGGCCAGCGCCTCGTCCGCAGCGAGTTTCCGCCAGGGATTGGGGCCGAGATGGTCACCGCCGAAGATGATGCGCCCAGCGTCGAAACCCTCTTCAGCCGCGATCGCGAGTACGAAACGGCGGAAATCGGCCGGCGTCATGCCGGTATAGCCGCCATCCTGGTTGACCTGGTTGCAGGTCGCCTCGATCAGCACAGGCTCCGTCCCGGCCTTGCCATGGCGGAAGGTCGCGCGGATGACGGCCGGATGCGCCGAGCACACCGAGGTGATTCCCATGCGGCGGCCGGCGCGGCGCGCCTTCGGCAGATCAAGGAAGAAATCGGACATCAAAGGCTCCTGACGGTCGCGCCGGCGATGAAGGCGTCGAGCTCGGCGAAGGTCGAGGTGCCCTCCATGGGGCCCTTGATCGTCACCGTCCGCGCACCGGCCGCATTGGCATAGCGGAGCGATTCGCCGATGCCGAGACCAAATCTCCGGCAAACGAGGAAGGTGGCGCCGAAGCTGTCGCCAGCGCCGGTCGGATCGACCTCCTCGACGACGAAGCCCGGCATGTCGGTGCGGCCGTTGCTGTCGAAATGACTGGCCCCTGCCGCGCCGCGCTTCAACACGATTTCGCGGACGCCGGATTGCAGGAGCGCGGCGATGGCGGCATTTTCCTCGCCCGCTCCAGCGAGCATCATCAGTTCCTCGCCCGATGGCAGGAAGAGATCCGTCGCGGCCAACACCCGGTCGAGCGCGGCACGACCGGCGGGGTCGCGCAGCATCTCGCGGCGGATGTTGGGGTCGAAGGAGACCGTCCCGCCCCGCGCCTTCAAGGCGGGAATCGCCGCGGAGACCATGCCATGCACGGCCGGCATCGGCAGACCCGACCCCATGACATGGAGATGCGCCGCCTCGCCAAGTACGACTTCCGCCTCGGGCGTCGCTGCGATCTGGCCAGCCGCGCTGTCGCGCATGTTGTAGACGAAGGCGCGGCTGCCATCGGCGCGGTAGCGGACGAAGGCGCTCCCCGTTGCGGCGCCCGGCAGCACGGTGACGGCGGAAACATCGACGCCGTCGCGCTGCAGCCGTTCGAGGTTGAGCGTGCCGAAATCATCGTCGCCAATCGCCGAGACGATCGCGGCCGCCGCGCCGAGCTTGCCAACCTGGTCGATGAAGATCGCAGGCGCGCCGCTGGGAAAGGGCCCGATCAGCGGCTGCGGCTCGAGAAAGCCCTCGCCAAGCGTGGTGGCCATGATCTCCACCAAGATCTCGCCGATCGTGACGATCGTGCCATCCATGGTCGTCCTGCCTTTCCTGGAGCGAGCGCCCCGTCAGGAGCGGAACAGCGTGATCGGCTGTTCGCTCGCATAGATCGCGCGCTCGTCGATCGAGAACATGCGCTGGTGCATGATGAGGGCGCCGCCGAGCGCCGGGCCTTCCAGCCCGAGCGAGGATACCTCGACCTTCGGCATCGGGAAGCCCTCGAGAAATTCGCGCCGCATCGCCGCCTCGACCTCACCGGCAACAGGGCGGAACACCGGCGCGACCGTCCCGCCGAGAATGATCACGCCGGGATTGAGCACGCTGGTCAATTGGACGAGGCCGATGGCGAGGCGGCGGCCCCATTCCGACGCGGTCCGCAACGCCGCTGCCTCGCCGGCATCGAGCGCGGCGAGGAAGCTGTCGAACCCGTCGGCCGGATGAGCGCCGTTGGCCCGGTAGCGGGCAACGACGGCGTCCTTGCCGATATAACTTTCGAGGTGCCCCGGCTTGTGGCGGCCGACGAAGAACCCCTCGCCGCCGACGACGATCTGCCCGAATTCGCCGGCCAATCCGGCCGAGCCGCGAAACAGCCGCCCGCCGATGACGACGCCGCCCCCAGCGCCATTCTCGATCAGCAGGAACGCCACCGTCTCCGAGCGGTGGGCGGTCTCGCGATAGGTCTCCGCGATGGCGAAGGCATTGGCGTCGTTCTCGATCTGGATCGGCAGATCGAGGCCCGGCAGGCGCTTGCCCAGTCGTTTCGCGATCATCTCCTTCAGCGGCACATCGCGCCAGCCGATCATCAACGCGTTGATCACATGCCCGTCCGGATCAAGCAGCGCCGGCAGCGTCACGCAGAGGCCGCGGACGCGGTCCGCCTCACCGAGTGCAGCGATCATGTCGCCGATCATCGCCACGAGACGATCGGAGACCTCATCGGGGCTCATCTCGAAGGTCGGATAGCGGATCGACTCGCGGCGAAGTTCACGCGCCGCCATGTCGATCGCGACGACGGTCAGGCGATCGACGCCGATCTCCGCGCCCAGAAAGCGCGCGCCCGAAGGATCGAGGCCGATATGGATGCCGGGCCGGCCGGTGCGGGCCGGGCTCTCGTCACGCTGGACGTCCGGCCGCTCGATGACGAGAGCGTCGGCCAGCAGATTGGCGATGATGTTGCCGGTGGTGGAGCGATTGAGCCCGAGCACGCGCGCGAGATCGGCCCGGCTCATGCCGCCATTGCGGAACAAGGCGTTGAGGGCCCGGATTTCATTGAGATAGCGGACGGATTGGGGCGTTGCCACTTGGCTCTGGGCTCGGCTTCGATCGAAATGGGGGATGCGACCCGGCGGCCGGGTCCCATCTTGGACGTATTGCTTCTGACTACTGCGTCCTGCGCATGGCGAGAAGCGCCTCGACATTTGCGCCGGTCGATGGGCTGTCGTCCGCTCACGCGGCCTTCCTCCCGCTTTGATGCCATTCAGGGCGTGCGATTGGTCAGAGCCTTGCGCGCGGCCTCACCCTGCTTCGCCTCGATAAACGCCTTGGCGAGACGGGCGACCTCGACATTGTCCGTCCAGGTGTTGCGCCAGATCGCGCAGGTCACCGAAAGGTCCTCATCTACAACCTCCGACGAGAAACTCTCGAAGGTGATCCAGTCGTCATAGCCGATCGCCTGCAGCGCATCGAAGGCGGCCGTGAAGTTGATCACGCCCGAGCCGAGAAAGCCGCGATTGCTTTCGCCGATGTGGAAATAGCCGAGCTTGTCGCCGGCAAGGCGGATGGCCGCTGCCGGGTCCGCTTCCTCGATGTTCATGTGGAACGTATCGAGATGCAGGAAGATGTTGTCCGAGCCGGACTGCTCAATATAGGCAAGACCCTGCGCCGTCGTGTTGAGCAGGTTGGTCTCGAAGCGATTGACCACTTCGAGATTGAGCGACACGCCGGAGGCCTTGGCACGGTCTGCGACACGCGCCAGCGCGGCGACCGAATTGTCCCAGCCCTTCTTGCTCGGCAGGCTGCGATATTTGGTGTGAGCCGAGAAGATGATGCCGCCCAGTTTCTCGCCGCCGAGGTCGCGGGTGATGGAAACGGCTTCGTCGAGGATCGCCTCGCCGCGCTGCACGACCGCCGAGTCCTCGCTCGAAACGTCGCCATCGGTCGGAAGGCCCATCGTCACGACAACCTTGAGGCCGTAATCGGCAAGACGCTTGGCAAGCCAGGAGACATCGAATTTCTTGGGGTCGAGGCGCGGGAATTCGATCAGCCCATAGCCGAGCCGATGCGTCTTCTCCATGGCGCCTTCGAGGGCTTCCTGCGTGCTGCCACCCGTCCAGACAAACGAGTGAATCCCGAGCTTGGTCATGAGCGTTTCCGAGACGTTATTGTTATGCGGCGATTGGCGTTCGCCTATTTGTTGTGAATAGCAGCAAACTATCTTGCCTTCAAGGGGATGATCCCGCTAGGGTCGCGCCGAGGACAAAAGATGGCCGCGCGAAGACGGACCGTCGGCATCGCCGCGCTTCGGGCGCGGCGCGGGGGAGGAAGACATGACTGAGAAGACCGGCGCCACCGGGAGCGCCCTGCTGCCCTTCGATCTGCACGGCAAGGTCGCGATCATCACGGGCGCGGCAGGCGGCATTGGCGGCGCGCTCTGCAAGCGCTTTGCCGAAGCCGGCGCGCGCATCGCATTGCTCGATCGCAACCCCGCAGTGCTGACAGCGGCCGAGGCGCTCGGGCACGAGCATCGCGGCTTTGTCGGCGACGTCACCGACGAGGCCGCGATCATCAGCCAGGTGGAGGCTGTCGCCGCAGCCTTCGGGCAGATCGATATCCTCGTCAACAATGCCGGCATCGGCACGCTCCATCCGGCAGAGGAGAAGCCGACAGCCGATTTCGACCTGACGATTGCCGTCAATCTCCGCGCGCCGTTCCTCTATGCGCGGGAGGCCGCCCGTCACATGCTGGCGCGCGGCTATGGCCGCGTCGTGACCATCGCCTCGCAAGCGGCGGTGATCGGTATCGAAGGTCACGTCGCCTATAGTGCGTCGAAGGCCGGTCTCATCGGCATGACGAACTGCATGGCGCTCGAATGGGGGCCTCGCGGCGTCACGGCCAACTGCATCTCGCCGACGGTCGTCGAGACGGAAATGGCGAAGATCGGCTGGGCCGGCGAGAAGGGCGTGCGCGCCCGCGCCGAAATCCCGACCCGGCGCTTCGCGCAGCCGGACGAGATCGCTTTGGCGGCGCTTTATCTCGCTTCCGACGCGGCGGCGATGGTCAACGGCGCCAATCTGATGGTCGATGGCGGCTACACGATCCGCTGAGCGGGAGGACCCTGAACATGACCCAATCCCTGTCCGGCAAGGTGATGATCGTCACCGGCGCCAGTTCCGGCATCGGCCGCGCCGTGGCGCGCCGCTTCGCCGGCGAGGGCGTCAAGCTCGTGCTCGTCGCGCGCTCGGCCGAGAAGCTCGCTGCCCTCGCCGCGGAGATCGGCGCCAATGCGCTCGCCGTGCCGGCCGATCTCACCGTTCCCGCCGACATCGCCCGAATGGTCGAGACGGCGCGCGACCATTTCGGCGACATCGACATCCTGTTCGCCAATGCCGGCAGCTATGTCTCCGGCGATGTCGCCAAGGGCGATCCCGACCTCTGGGACGTGATCATCGACGTCAACGTCAACAGCGTCTTCCGCGCCGTGCATGCCGTCTTGCCCGGCATGATCGCCCGCCGCTCCGGCGACATCGTGGTGACCTCCTCGATTTCGGGCCACCAAGCGATTCACTGGGAGCCGGTCTACTCGGCGACCAAGCATGCGGTGCAATCCTTCGTGCATGGTGTGCGCCGCCAGGTCGCGCCGCACAATGTGCGGGTCGGCGCGCTGGCGCCGGGTATGGTGCTGAACGAACTCTGGGGTCTCAGTGATCCCGCCGAGATCAAGCGCCGCGCCGAAGCGCATGAGGGGCTTCTGTCGGAGGACGTCGCCGAGGCGCTGCTGTTCATGCTGACACGCCCAGCCCATGTCACCATCCGCGACCTCGTAATGCTGCCGCAGAACCAGGATCTCTGACAGACATCGGCCTCCGGCGGCTTGACCGCCGCCGGTACCGGCCAACATCATGCGACGGGCGCGCCGGGTCATCCGCCGGACAGCGCCTCAACCTGCAGATGAGGTCCCCGATGCTCGATATCCCGGTCGCTCGCTCCGCATGGCAGTCGGTGCGGGGGGAGATCGAAGCGCTGTTCGCAGCGCTGTGGCACGTGCCGGAAATGCCGGGTCTTGAATACCAGAGTGCCGCGCTGCTGGCGGCATTCTTGGAACGGCATGGCTTCAGCGTCACGCGCGGGAGCGGCGGGGTGCCGACCGCCTTCGTCGCGCGCAAGGGCAGCGGCGATGGCCCGCGCATCGGCATTCTCGCCGAATATGACGCGCTCGCCGGGCTCGACAACGATGCGGTGCCCTATCGCAGTGGCAGCGGCCGCAAGCCCGGCCATGGCTGCGGCCACAATCATATCGGGCCGGCGAATACCGGCGCCGGCATCGCTGCGGCGCTCGCGGCGGCGCGGCTGGAGCTTCCGGGCGAGATCGTTGTCATCGGCTGCCCGGCGGAGGAAATCTGCTGGGGCAAGATCGCCTTGCAGCAGGCGGGCATCTTCGATGACCTCGACATCATCCTGACCTCGCATGGCGACTACCAGAACGGCGCGCTGTCGCGGCCCTGCCACGCCTTCGTCTCGTCCGAATTCATCTTCCGAGGCGACAGCGCCCATGCCGGGATGGGCACGGTCCGCGACGCGCTGAAGACGGCCGAGGAAGCGATGGCAGCCTTCAACGTGGTTCTCACCGAGCGCTTTCCCGACACCAGCGAGAAGCACATTTTCCGATCCGCCGGCGTCATGCCGGGCGTAATGCCGGAGGAGGTGCGGCTGTGGACATCGCTGCATCACAGCGATCTCGGCCCGATGATGCAGGCCTATCAAGCATTGAAGGCGGTCTTCACCGAGGTGGCGGGGCGCACGGGCGTCGGTCTCGAGGAGAAATTCATCTCCGCCTGCCGCGGCTACCTGCCGAACCATGCCGCCGGCCGCGTGCTCGACGAATGCCTCCGCGTGATCGGCCCGCCGCGCTGGAGCGAGGCCGATATCGCCTGGATGCAGGCGCTTTCGGCCGCCGCAAGCCCCAGCAAGCCGTTCGAACTCGATCGCGGAATTAAGTTCTTCGACAAGGGAACCGATTATTACGGCCAGGACGACGGCGATGTGAGCTGGATCGTGCCGCTGGCGCGGCTGAACTGGGCGTATCCCACCACCGTCCCGATCCATCATTGGGCCTGGACGGCGCTTTCCGGCCATGTTTCGAGCAGTCCCGGCCCGCTGATGGCCTCGGAAGCGATCGCCTTGGCCGCCGTGACGTTCCTGTCGCGGCCCGACCTCGTCAAAGCCGCACAGGCGGAACTGCGTGAGCGGGTCGGCGACGAGATCATTACCGTGGTCCCGCCCGGCATCAACGAGATCATGGCGGAGGACCCGACCGCCTTCTGGGAGGCGCGCTGGTAACGAGGCCAGGCCGGTCGCTCAGTCAAGATTTCCGATGATTGCTGCAAAGACGGCTGCTGCCTCTGAAGGCGAGCAAGCTCCCCGCGTGACGGCACCGGCCAACGCGTCCCCGGCCGCGACCAAGCCAACGCTGGCTAATGTCAGCTGTTGTGCAGGCAGGCGTGAATAGGGTCGCAAGACGTCTACGAACATCTCGACCACGTTATCGACCAGCTCCTGATAAACGCTGGCTTTCTCTTCGCTTCCCGCGAGCGCCGCGCCGACGGCGTGAAATTCGTCGCCGTGATCCGTGCTGCACGCCAGGTAAGCCTCGGCCAACGCAGCGATCGTCTCCTTGGCTGAGCGGTTTCCCTCCGCCATCGAGGCACGAAATGCGTTGACGCGCTCGGTATCGATCCACCGGTAGAGCTCGATCAACAAGCCTGTCCTGGTCTCGAAATGCTCATAGGTGACGGGCTTGGAGACGCCCGCGCGCGCTGCCAGGTGAGCCAGAGTGAGACGATCAGCGCCCTCCTCCCGAACGATCAAACGCGCCGTGTCGAGAAGTTGCCGCCGTCGTTCGGGCTTGGAAAGACGGCCCGCGACCCGGTTGTCGAGCGTGACGGCTGGCTTTCGCACTTGCGTACCTACTTTTCGTAACCTACTATTCGTAGGTACCTATAGCGAGTGAAGAATGTCATGTCAAAAATTTCTGACACACCGCATGACCCTATCTTGTTGATCGGCGGGGGTGGCGAAGTGGGCCGTTGGGCAATCCGCTTTCTGCGTATGCTCAATCCCCATATACCCATTCTGATCGGCGGCCGAGATGAACAGCGGGCCGCGCAGGCGGCGAGTACGGTAAGCGGAGCGACCCCGGCAGCCATCGATCTGGCAGCCCATGACCTGGGCCTCGGTGATCAACGCGTTTCAGCCGTCGCGACGCTCTTCACGGACGAGACGGGGGCGGCACTGCGCTGGGCTCAGCAAAGGAACGCCGGACATATCAGCATTTCGCCAAGCATCAGTGAATTCGGCCTGGAAGCTGCTTCTTTTATGCACCAGCCTGCAGCCGCGCCGGTTGTTCTCGGCACCGAGTGGCTGGTTGGTGCAACGAGCGTACCTTCCCTGCTGTTCGCTCGGGAATTCGGCCGTCTGGACGACATTCGGATCGAAGCACTCCTTGACGAACAGGATGTGTTCGGACCCGCCGCAAACAAGGACCTGGAGCGTCAGATTTACGCGGGCGCAACCGCGCTGGTCCGGATGGATGGGGCATGGCGGTGGTGCTCCGGCGACGATACCGCGTCCCAGATCCGCGCGATCGATGGCACCGAAATGCCGGCAAATGTGTTCTCGCCGAATGATGTCCTGCTTCTCGCGAACGCGACGGGGGCACCCAATGTCCGGTTTGATCTCGCCGTGGGGACCAGTTCGTCGCGACGAGCGGACGGCGCGGTATCCACCGAGATCATCATCAATCTGGTGGGTGAGGACCACGCCGGACGACCACTTCGAAAGCGCTACGCAATCGTTCACCCGGGTGGGCAGATGCCGCTGACCGGCCTGGGTGTCGCGCTCGTCTTGGAACGGTTGGCAGGCCTCGTCGGCGATCCGGTCAAGCCGGGTCTCTATTTCCCCACGCAGCTCATCGACCACTCCACTTACCTCGACCGGCTTCGAGCCTCTGGTGGCGAGGTCCGGGAATTGGACCCGATCCCGCGCGGGACCGAAAGGCTCGGATCAACCGCATGACGGGGCACGCGTCACGCCCGATGACGATGCAAACGACTTTAGAGCCGCTGGATCAAAACCAGAATAAACAGGACGGGCGCTAGCGGCCGATATGCGCGCGCATGAAGCTGCCGGCCTTCGCCAGTGCCGCGCGGCCAGCTTCCAGGCGGGCGTTCCATAGCGGCCAGGCATGGATCATATGCGGCCAGATCTCGAGGGTGACCGCGACATCGGCCGCGCCGGCCGCTGCGGCGAGGCGGGTTGCATCGGCCAGGAGCGTCTCGTCCGAGCCGACCTGGATCAGCAGTGGCGGCAGTCCTGTGAGGTCGGCAAAAAGCGGCGAAGCGCGCGAGTCGCAAGGCTCGACACCCTCGGGCAGATAGGCATCGCGCAGTTCGGCGAGATAGCCGCGATGGATCAGCGGATCGACGGCGTCCTTCGAAGCCAGCGTCTCGCCTGACAATGTCAGGTCGGTCCAGGGCGAGATCAACCAGCCACAGGCCGGCGAGGCGCTGCCCTCTTCGCGAAGGCGGCAAAGCAGCGCCAGGGTGATGCCGCCGCCGGCGCTGTCGCCGCCAGGAACGATATTCTCCGGAGCGATGCCCGAGCGCCGCAGGAACTGCCACGCGGCATAGGCATCTTCAAGAGCGGCCGGAAAAGGACATTCCGGCGCCAGGCGATAGCCGAGCGCCAGCGTCCGCATGCCCGCGGCGCGGCCCGCCTCGGTCACGAGGGTGCGATGGCTGAGGATAGAACCTGAACAGTAGCCGCCGCCATGAAAGAACAACAGCACGCTGCCCGGATCGCTTCCCGGCGCGATCGACCATTCGGCCTCGATCCCGTTGATCGAAATGGTCTTCAGCACGATGTCGCCGGCAACGGGCGTCGCCGCGCCGACCTCCTCGATCCGCTGCCGCCGCTCCTGCCAGCCGACCGGCCGTGGCTTGGCGCCGAGAATCGCCCGGATGGCCGCGATCTCGCTGTCTGCCTCGGCCTGACTGCTCATCTGCCCCTCCCGGCCATGAGGCCGGCGCCGCTCGACGATCGGCCCAGGCGCCAGCGCCGTCAGCTTTGCGACAAAACAGGGCGCCGTCCAGTCTCCGATCGGCTGAGCTTGGCAAGGATCGATGGATCCTACCCGTCGATCATCTCGCGCACCTTGTTGCCGAGCGCCTCGACCGCAAACGGCTTCGTGATCACCTGCATGCCCGGACCGAGATGACCATTGCCGACGACGGCATTCTCGGCATAGCCGGTGACGAACAGCACCTTGAGGTCCGGGCGCAGCAGACGGCCGGCATCGGCCATCTGGCGACCGTTCATGCCGCCGGGCAGTCCGACATCGGTGACGAGCAGGTCGATCCGCGCCGCCGACTGCATGACCTTGAGACCCGCCGGTCCGTCTGCCGCTTCGAGGACGGCGTAACCAGCCTCGCGCAGCACATCGACGACCAGCATGCGCACGATGGCCTCGTCATCGACGATCAGCACGGTTTCGCCATGAGCGCTGAACTCATGCGCCCGCGCGGCAGTGTCGGCGACGCATTCGTCGGCCTCGCCGATATGGCGCGGCAGATAGAGCGTCATGGTCGTGCCGTGACCGATCTCGGAGTAGATGCGCACCGTCCCGCCGGACTGGCGTACAAAGCCGTAAACCATTGAAAGGCCGAGGCCCGTGCCCTCGCCGAGCGGCTTGGTGGTGAAGAAAGGATCAAAGGCGCGGGCGATGACGTCCGGGGCCATGCCCGTGCCGGTATCGCTGACGGAGAGCGAGACATACTGGCCGGGCGGCAGGTCGCGGTCGCGCGCGGCGCGGTCATCGAGCCACTTGTTGGCCGTCTCGACCGTAAGCCGGCCGCCATTCGGCATCGCATCGCGCGCATTGATGCAGAGATTGAGCAGCGCATTCTCGAGCTGGTTGGGATCGACGAGGGTCAACCAGATGCCGCCGGCGCCCACGACCTCCATGTCCACCGATGGACCCATCGTCCGGCGGATCAGTTCGTCGAGATCGGCGACGAGACGATTGATGTTGGTCGGCTTCGGATCGAGCGTCTGGCGGCGCGAAAAGGCCAGAAGACGCTGCGTCAGCGCTGCCGCCCGCTTTGATGACGACTGGGCGGCATCGAGATAGCGCTGGACCGAGTCGAACCGCCCCTGCCCGATCCGCTTCTCCAGGAGCTGCAGGCTGCCGCTGATGCCGGCGAGCAGATTGTTGAAGTCGTGCGCGATACCGCCCGTGAGCTGGCCCACGGCCTCCATCTTCTGGCTCTGGCGCAGTGCCTCTTCCGCAGCCATCAATTCGTCGGTGCGCAGACTGACCTGCTGTTCCAGCGTCTGGTTGAGCTCGGCGAGTGCCTCGGCATTCGCCTTCTGCTCGTGGATATCCGTATTGGTGCCGATCCAGCGCGATAGCGTCCCGTCGCCTCCGACCAGAGGAACGGCGCGCGCGATGAACCAGCGATAGGCCCCGTCGGCGCTCCGCAAGCGAAACTCGGTCTCGTAGACCGAGCCGCTCGCCAGCGCAGCCGACCACCGCCGGCCAGCCTGCATGAGATCATCGGGATGAACGATGTTGGTCCAGGCCGTCCCGTCGAGCGCGCCGGGCGCCACGCCGCCATATTCATAGGTACGGCTGTTAAACCAGTCGAGCATGCCGTCGGCGCGCGCCGTCCAGACATGGTTCGGCATCGCCTCGGCCAGCGTGCGGAACTGCGCCTCGCTCTCGCGCAGTGCCGCTACCGCATCATGCGCCATCGTGACGTCGATGCCCTCGACGAAGATGCCGCTGACGACGCCGTCATTGTCCCGGATCGGCTGGTAGACGAAATCGAGGAAGCGCGGCTCGGGCGCACTGCCCGGCTCCCGGACCAAGGAGATCGGCACCGATTGACCGATGAAGGGTTCACCGGTGACATAGACCCGGTCGAGCAGGTCGATGAAGCCCTGCCCCACCACCTCTGGAATCGCATCCGCAACCTCCTGGCCGATGACTTCGCGGTGGCCGATCATCTGGCGGTAGCGCGGGTTGACGAGTTCGAACCGATGGCGCGGGCCCCGCAGGATGGCCATGAAGCTCGGCGACTGCTCGAAGAGCTGGCGGAGGCGGCCGATTTCCGCCGCCTCACGATCGCGCGTCTCGATCGTCGCCAGCGCGCCGGCAATCTGGCCAGCCAGCAGCTGCGCGAAGGCAACCGTGCCGGCATCGAGGCGGCGGTAGGGATTCTGGCCGAGAACCAGCGCCGCGACCGGCGCCGGACGCCCGGCGATACTGACCGGGAGCACCAACGCCTCGCGCGGCGGCACGTCCCATGGACCGGTCGGAGGCGCCTCGACCAGTCCCCTGAGCGGTACTTCGAGCCATTCGCGCCCGGCCGTGAGATCGCCGAGCGGCCAGTGCACCGCGCCGAGCGAGCCCTCCGCGCCCGAAGGCAGCGCCTCCCCCTCATGCAGCGCCTGCAGCACGACGAAGGGAAAGTCGCGGTCGCAGCGCGCCAGCGCGCGCTCGGCGCCGCTCAGAACGGCCTCCCGCGTCTGGCATGACAACAGGGCCGACGACAGATGATGCAGCGCCGCGATGCGCCGCTCGCTGATGATCCGCTCCGTCTCCTCGGTCACGACGCACATCAACCCCTCGACGGCACCGCTATCGCCGAAGAGCGGGCTGTAGGAAAATGTGTGATAGGTCTCCTCGGGATAGCCGCTGCGTTCCAGCAGCAGCAGCAGGGCCTTGTCCCAGGACGCGACGCCGGCCTGCATCACCGAGACGACGCGGTCCTCGACATCTTCATAGACCTCGCGCCAGACCTCTTTGAACGGGCGGCCCAGCGCTTTCGGATGCTTGACGCCGAGCGTCGGGATATAGGCGTCGTTGTAGAAGAAGCGGAGGTCTGGTCCCCAGCCGAGCCACATCTCGAAACGAGACGTCAGCATCATGCGGAGCGGGACCTTGAGGCCTTCAGGCCAATGCTCCGGCGGGCCGAGCGGTGTCGACGACCAGTCATGCGCCCGCATGATCGCGCTCATCGCGCTCTCGCCGGGAAAGACAGTAGGCTGGAGTGAGGATGTCACGCCGGCACCCGGCCAAAACAAGGGGCATAATAGGCCGCGGCGACACGTCGGCAATCCATCAACGACTCCCTCGCCACGACCGTCCTCACATCGCGCCCTCGATCCCGGCCGCCAGCGCTGGCGGCAGGACGATCCCCATCCGACGCATAACGCCCGAGACATGGATCGGCTCCGTTGCCCGGCCTGCGAAAGGGGAGGACAGCCGCTGGTACTTTCCTGCGAATGCCAACCGGACGAAGCCGGTCAATCACGGGCTGCCAGGTGAATCCGCTGCGCAGCATCGAGCCGCACAACGATCTCGTCATAGTGCTCGATGAGCGGATGCGGCGTCGCCATCGGCTCCAGATGCGTCGCCGCGATCACCGCCACGGCGGCGCCCGAGGCCTCGCCGGCGGCGATGCCAGCCGGGGCGTCCTCGAACACGGCGCAGTCGGCTGCCGTCACGCCGAGGTGGCTTGCGGCAAGATGATAGCAATCGGGCAGCGGCTTGCCGCGCGCGACATCCTCCGCGGCAATGAGCACCTCGGGCAAAGGCAACCCCGCGGCGGCCAGACGGCGGCGGGCCAGAGCATGCGGCGCCGACGTGACGATCGCCCAGCGATTGGCCGGCAATGCTGCGAGAAAGGCGGGGGCACCCGGGATCGGCTTGATGCCGCCCATGTCGTCCATCTCGGCTTCCGTGAGCTCGGCGGCTTCCTTTTCAGGATCGACGCCCGGCAGGCCAAGCCTGCGGATCGTATCGACCGCGCGCACGCCGTGAATGGTCGGCAGGAACGCCTCGACGTCGAGGCCATGCCGGACGGCCCAGCGGCTCCAGATCCGCTCGGCGGCTTCGATCGAGGACAGCAGCGTCCCGTCCATGTCGAACAACAGCGCGGCGAAGCTCCGTCCTGCGAAAAGTGCCCTGTCGGCCATCGGGTTTCCCTTGCGCCGGAATTGGCGCCGCTTCGATATCCTATCGCGCGGGCCCGCCGTCAACGCGGAGAATGCTGAACTTCGATCTGGCGCGGTGCGGCTCAGGCGACCGTATCGAGCGCGAACTGGAACAGCGACTTGATGTGATCGGCCATCGCCTTGCGCGCGCCGGCCGCATCGCGCTGCTCGATCTTGTCGAGGATGACCTCGTGCTGGCGCGTATCCGGCTCGAGCCGCTCGGCAAGCCGCTCGACCTCGAACAGCTTCGTCGTGACGCGCAGGGACTTGACGATATTGCCGACGACCTGATTGCCACAGAAATCGGCGACGATGTCATGCACCTCCCTGTCGGAGGCCCAATGCTCCTCCTGGTCGTAGCGTTCGCTGACCTTGAGGCGCCCCAGCGTCGCCTTGGCCGCCGCGATCCGTTCGGCCGGCGCGAGTTCGACGCACATGCCGGCGGCCGCCGATTCCATGATCTCGCGCGCCTTCAGGCTCTGCAGATATTCCTTGAGGTCGACTTTGCGGACGACGAAGGACTTGGTGTTCGACTTGACGAGCAGGCCTTCAAGTTCAAGCCGCTGCAGGGCCTGGCGGACGGGCGTGCGCGAGATGCCGAGATACGCCGCGAGGTTCTGCTCGACCACCACCTCGCCGGCGCGCAATTCCTTCTTCTCGATGAGACGCGCGATCTCGACATAGGCAAGGGCCGAGAGGTTCTTGGGTGGTTGCCGCGTCGCGAAGGTGGCGGGCTCGGCGACAGGCGGCCGGTCGCCCGCCTTCTGGTCCGGCTCCGCATGGCCTGCTGTGTTTCTGCGCATCACGATACGCTCCGTCACCAATCGTTCATGCCTAGTCGATCCCCAATATAATGTCCACGACGTATACAATCGGAATCCGGCCGGTTCCTATAGCGAGCTGAACGCTGGCCACGGCGATCGAGGAAGAGCCGCGGCGTCAGGCCAGCGACGGCATTGCAGACGCCGCCCGCCTCCTCTCCACCCGGGCACGGCCAGCGACTTGCGAGCGGCTCGGACGCATCCCCGCGGAGTCGAAAAACACAGCCGGGCGCGCCGAGAAAGGCGTTGACAGTCCCCTGTCGCATGCTAGCATCGAATACACTCGGTATACTGAACGAATTCCGGAGGTCGTCAATGCGTTCGTGCGCAAGGTTTATTCCTGTCGTCGTTGCGGCTTTGGCGGGCGTGCCATCGATGGCGCTGGCGGCGCCGTCCGGCACGCTGGTGATCGCCGAGAACGAGACGCCGGAGAACCTCGACCCGGCCAACGCGACCAATTCGACGGTCGATGAGCTCCTGATCGGCGCCTATGACACGCTGGTGCAGTTCCCGGCGGGCGAAACCGCGGTGTCACCGAAGCTCGCCAAGAGCTGGACGATTTCCGACGACGGGCTCACCTACACATTCACGCTCCGCGACGATGTGGTCTTCCATGACGGGACGAAGCTCACCGCCGCCGACGTCAAGTTCACACTCGACCGGCTGAAGGCAGCGAAGGCCAATGTCCTCAACGATATCGGGCCGTTCAGCGCTGCCGAGGTCGTCGACGATCACACGGTCAAACTCACGCTGACGAAGCCGTTCGGGCCGCTCCTGTCGGCGCTGTCGCGCATCTATGTGGTCAACAAGGCGCTGGTCGAGCCGCATATGGGCCAGGACAATGCGCGGCAGTGGCTCGCGGTCAACGAAGCCGGATCGGGGCCCTACGTCATCGCCTCCTACAATCCGACCGAATCCGTCTCGCTGAAGGCATTCGACAAATATTGGGGCGGCTGGGACGGCAATCATGTCGCCGAGGTCGTCTTCCGCTACATCACCGAGCCCTCGACGCAGCTCTCGCTGCTGAAGAGCGGCGAAGTGCAGATCGCGCCGGACATCACCGTCGAGGACAAGCTCGCGCTGATGAAGGAGCCGGGCTATGTCGTCGATGTCGGCCAGGCCGCGACGCCGCTCTATTTCGACTTCAACACGGCCAGCAAGGGGCCGACCGGCAACCCGAAATTCCGCGAGATGCTGGCGAAGACCTTCGACCGCCAGCTCCATCTCGATCAGGTTCTGATGGGCCTCGGAACGCTTCCCGACGGTCCGCTGCCGACAAGCTGGCCTGGGCATGAGTCCGGCACCGAGCTTCCCTTCGCTCTCGACGGCGCCAAGAAGATGGTCGACGAGAATGGCTGGGCCGGCACGGTGCTGACGGTTCGCTACCTGCCGGCGATCCAGGAAGAGAAGAGCGCCGTCGAGCAGCTCCAGTCGAACCTCGCCGAGATCGGTATTACCCTCAACGCCGAGGGTATGACCTGGCCGGCGCAGGCCGCGACGGTGCAGAAGGTCGAGACCACCGCCGATATCAACATGATCTACTCGTTCCCGCCCTTCCCCGACCCACACGCCATCCTGAACGCCTCGTTCAACAGCGCGCTGGCCGGCTTCAATGGCGGCTACAACTGGGCGCAATATTCGAACAAGGACGTCGATGCGCTGCTGAACGAGGCGGCGAGTTCGGCGGACCCCGCCAAACGGGCCGAGCTCTACAAGAAGGCCCAGGTCCTCATCGGCAAGGATTTTCCGGTCATCACCGTGTCCTATCCCGGCTCTGTCGTGGCGCTCAGCGACAAGGTGGAAGGCTACAAATACAACGCCGCCCACCATCAGACCTTCAACTACATGGATATCGGCCTGAAATAGGCCGGTTTCGGTTCGGGAAGACGCAGAGGACTGGATATGCGCTATGTCGGTCAGCGGATCCTGTTCTCGATCCTGTCGCTCTGCGTCCTCCTCTTCATCACCTTTCTGCTCAGCCATGTGGTCTCGGGCGATCCGGCGATCGTTGCCGCCGGCCCCAATGCCGGCGCTGAAAAGATCGCCGCGGTCCGGCAGGAGATGGGCCTCGACCGGCCGTTCCTCGTCCAGTTCTGGATCTATTGCAGCAATATCGTGCATGGCGATCTCGGCACGTCCTGGTTCACGCGCCAGCCGATCGCAAGCGACATCATCCGCGAATTGCCGCCCTCGCTCGAGCTCGTCTTCGTTGCCATGCTGATCAATCTCGCGGTCTCGCTGCCGCTCGGCCTGCTGACCGCGCGCTATGCCGGCAGCAAGTTCGACGACATCGTGCGGCTCGTCGTGATGGCGGGCGCAGGGCTGCCGATCTTCTGGCTCGCGATCATCCTGCAGCAGGTCGTGGCCGGCCAGTGGCGGCTGCTGCCGACCGCCGGGCGGCTCGGCTTCGAGAACCGCGCTTTCACCGGCGCGACCGGCTTCACTCTCCTCGACAGCCTGATGCAGGGCCGCCTCGACGTCTTTGCCGACGCCCTCGCCCATCTCGTACTGCCCGCTTTCGCCTTGACGCTGCTCTTCACCGCCGTCGGCGTGCGCATTACCCGCACGGCGATGATCAGCGAATTCCGCAAGGATTACGTCGTTCTGGCGCGCGCCAAGGGCGCCAGCGAAGGCCGCATCATGGTCCGCCACGTCTTCGCCAATGGCGCGACGCCCGCGCTCACGGTTTTCGGCATGCAGTTCGGCTGGATGCTCGGCGCGACCGTGCTGGTCGAAGAAATCTTCGGCCGCCCGGGCATCGGCCGGTATGCCGTGAAGGCCGTCACGCAGTCCGACATCCATGCCGTGGTCGCGGTCGTCTTCGTCGTCGGCCTTGTCTTCCTGTTTTCCAATCTCGTCGTCGACATCGCGCTCTTTCTGCTGAGCCCGCGCAAGCATGCGAGGGCATGAGCGTGCTCAGGCGTTTGTGGGCGTTTCCCAAGAGCAATGTCGAGCGAACGGCGATCGTGCTCGGCTGCCTGATCCTGCTGCTGGCGCTGGTCGGGGCTTTCCTCGTGCCGTTCGATCCGATGAAGATCGATTTCCGAGCGAAGCTCCAGGCGCCCTCCATGGTGCATTGGCTCGGCACCGACGGCTCGGGGCGCGATGTGCTGAGCCGGCTGCTCTACGGCGCCCGGCTGACGCTGGCCTCGACCTTCGCGGTCATCATCGTCGTGGTGATCATCGGCTGCACGATCGGCATCGCCTCGGCCTTTATCGGCGGCGCGGTCGACAACATGCTGATGCGCCTCGCCGATATCTGGCTCGGCTTCCCGCCGCTGATCCTCGCGCTCGGCTTCGCCTCGGCGCTGGGGGCCAGCCTCGAGGCCGCGATCTTCGCGCTGATCTTCTCATGGTGGCCGAATTATGCCCGGCTCTCGCGCATGGTGACTTCCGATATTCTCTCGCAGAAGTTCATCGCCAGCGCCGACGCACTCGGCGTGCCGACCCATCGCAAGGTGCTGCACTACATCATCCCCAATGCGATGGACGTGATGCTCATCCAGATCGCGCTCGACATCTCCGCCGTCATGCTGGCGATCTCGGGTCTCTCCTTCATCGGCGTCGGCGCGCAGATCCCGGCGCCGGAATGGGGCGCGATGATCGCCGATGGGCGGTCCTATGTATCGAATGGCTGGTGGATCGTGCTCGCCCCGGGGCTCGCGATCTTCATTACGGCCGTCAGCTTCAATGTGATCGGCGACATGCTGAGGCGTGAACTCGATCCGACCTCCCGGCGGCGCTAGGTCATGGCCAGCCTCGCCCCCACCAGCACAGACGATCGGCCGCTGCTCGAAATCCGGGACGTATCCGTCGCGCTCAAGACCGGCAAACGGACGATGGTTTCCGGCGTTTCGCTGGATATTCGCCCGCGCGAAGTATTCGGCATCGTCGGCGAGAGCGGCTCCGGCAAGACGCTGCTGACGCGCACGCTGCTCGGCCTGCAGGACGACGCCTTCGTCGAGAGCGGCCGCGTCCGTTTCAACGGAGAAGAGCTGCCTGTTGCCGGCTATGCAGGCCGCGCGCGCAAGCTGCTCGGCCACAGCATCGGCTTCGTGCCACAGGACCCGTTCTCCTCGCTCAACCCGTCGATGCGGATCGGCAAGCAGATCACCGAGGCGATCTATCTCGCCAAAGGTTGGCCTATGGGTGCCGAGCGAACGCGGGAGGCGGCGATCAGCCTGATGGCCGAGGTCGGCATTCCCGAGCCGGCGCTCGCCTTCAACCAGTTTCCCGACCAGTTCTCCGGCGGCATGCGGCAGCGCATCGTCTTCGCGATCGCGCTCGCCCAGGACCCGAAGCTGCTGGTCGCCGACGAGCCGACCACGGCGCTCGATGCGATCACGCAGCGCCGCGTCATCGAACTGATCCTCGACCGCAGCCGCAGGCATGGCCTTGCCGTCATCCTGATCAGTCACAATCTCGAACTTCTGCGCCAGAGCGTCGGCCGCATCGCCGTGCTCTATGGCGGACAGCTGCTCAACGTCGTCGCCTCGGGCGATATCGGGCGCAGCACGGTCCATCCCTATGCCGAGGCGCTGTTCGACTGCATCCCCACGCGGGAGAAGACCCTGGCCGACATCCGCTCTATTCCGGGCGAGCCGGTCGGCGCCGGCTTCGGCCTTCGCGGCTGTGCCTTCGCCTCGCGCTGTCCCTATGTCGTGACGGCCTGCACCACCACCGACCTGCCGCGCAATGGCGGTCTGACGCCGAGCTTCAGCGCCTGCATTCTCGGACGAGGAGCGCCCTGAGATGGCCGGCGTCGATATCCCGATGGTGGAACTGAAGGGAATCGCCAAGAGCTTCGCGCGGCGGCTGTTCGTGCAGAACCGCAGCTTCGCGCTCCGCGACGTCAACATTGCCATCGGCCGCGGCGAGGTGGTCGGCATTCTGGGCGAATCCGGCAGCGGCAAGTCGACCGTCGCCAACATCATCACCTGCCTCACCGGCTATGACGGCGGCACCTATCGCTTCAAGGGCCGCGACGTCGGCGCCTATACCCGGAAGGAACGCTTCGCCTTCAAATCCGACGTGCAGATCGTGTTCCAGGACCCCTATGGCAGCCTCAATCCGCGCGCGACCGTGCGTGGCAGCGTCATGGAGAGCCTGATCCTGCACAGGCCTGATCTTTCGCGGGCGGAGCGGTTCGAGCGCGCAAATACGCTGCTGGAGGAGGTCGGCATTCCGGCCGAAGCCGGCGATCGCTACCCGCACGAGTTCTCCGGCGGCCAGCGCCAGCGCATCGCCATCGCACGTGCCATCGCCGTCGAACCGGAACTGCTCGTCCTCGACGAACCACTCTCCTCGCTCGACGTCTCCATCCAGGCGCAGATCCTCGAACTCTTCGTGCGCATGATCCGGGAGCGCGACCTCACCATCGTCTTCATCTCGCACGACGTGAACGTCGTGCGGCTCATCTGCGACCGCGTCTACGTCATGAACCAGGGCGCTGTCGTCGAGGAGGGTTTCGCGCGCGATGTCCTTACCCATCCGCAAAATGAATACACGGCACGGCTGCTCGATGCCGTCTACTGATCCGAGGCAGGAATGAGTCGCTACAAGCTGGCCATCGATATCGGCGGGACGTTCATCGACGTCGTCGTCTACGACCTCAAGAACAGGCTGCTCACCGCATTCAAGCTGCCGACGACGCCGCATGATCCGGCCGAGGGCGTGGTGGCCGCGGTCGGTCAGCTCGGCTTTCCGCCTGAAGCGATCTCGGATTTCGTTCACGGCACGACGCTCGGCCTCAATGCCATCCTGGAGCGCAAAGGCGCGCAGGTCGGCATCATCACCAATGCGGGCTTCAGGGATATCTTCGAGATCGGCCGCGGCGCTGTCGATTTCGCGCATATGTACCAGTTCGATTTCGAGCCGCCGCCACAGATCGTCGAGCGCCGCCATATCGTCGGCGTCGGCGGGCGGATGAATTTCGAGGGCACGGAAGTCGCGCCGCTAGACCGCGATGCCGTCGTGGCGGCCGCCGAGGCCCTGCATGAGGACGCGGGCTGCGCGGCGATCGCCGTCAGCTTCCTGCATGCCTATGCCAATACGGCGCATGAACGCGAGGCCATCGCGCTGATCCGCGAAGCCTATCCGGCGCTGGAAGTCTCGGCCGGGGCGCTGCTCGCCAACGAATATCGCGAATATGAGCGCACCAGCACCGCCGTGCTCGACGCCTATATCAAGCCGGTCCTCAAGAACTATCTCGGCCGCGTGTCCTCGGGCATGGAGCGCCAGGGCTTTGCCGGGCAGAAATTCGTCATGAACTCGTCGGGCGGCGCGCTCACCTTCGATCTTGCCGAGGCCGAGCCGATCGCGACCGTGTTCTCGGGACCGGCAGGCGGCGTTTCCGGCGCGCTGCATGTCGCGCGCGAGACCGGCAGGCGCAACGTCCTCTCGGTCGATGTCGGCGGCACCAGTCTCGATGCCTGCCTCATCGTCGACGGCGAGCCGATGGACGTGTTCGAGGCGCGGATCGAGAATTTCCCGATCCTGCAGCCGATCTTCGACCTGCGGACGCTCGGCGCCGGCGGCGGTTCGATCGCCTGGATCGATAATGCGCTCCTGCGCGTCGGCCCGGAGAGCGCCGGCGCGGTGCCGGGCCCCGCCTGCTACGGCCGCGGGGGCACACGCGCCACCGTCACCGACGCGGCGGTGGTGCTCGGCTATATCGACACAGGCAATTTCATGGGCGGCTCCATGAATGTCGCGCATGAGCTGGCGGTCAAGGCGCTGACCGAGACGATCTGCGAGCCGCTAGGCATCCCGCTCGAGGAAGCGGCGCGTTCTGTCTTCGACGTGCTGATCTCGCGCACCGCATCGTCGATCAAGGAGATGATGCTGGAGCGCGGGCTCGATCCCGGCGAGTTCTCGATGCTCGGCTTCGGCGGCTGCGGCCCTCTGCTCGGGCCGATGCTGCAGAACGAGCTCGAGATGCCGGAGCTGGTGATCCCGCCGCTGCCCTCGGTGTTCTCCGCCTGGGGCATGCTGGCGAGCGACCTCTCCTTCAGCGACAGCGTGTCGGTACTGGAGACGATCGACGATGGCAGCATGGCGCGGCTCGACACGACGGCGGATACACTCGCCACACGCAGCACGGCGGCGCTTGCCGAAAAGGTCGGGCGGCCTGTCGAGCCGGCGGTCAGCTTCCTCGCCCGCGTCCGCTTCATCGGCCAGGAACACACGCTGAGCATTCCCTATGAGCGCGGCGATGCGGCTGGCGACTTCCTTGCGCGGTTCTCGCGGACGCATCAGGAGCGCTTCGGCCATACATTCGCCAGCGAGGCCGAGATCGTCTCGCTGATGGTCAAGCTCATCGTCGTCACCGAGAAGCCGGACCTCGCGACCCGCATTGCGCAGAACACCAGTCTCGCGCCGACCGCTCCGCATCGCCTCTTCGACCAGGCAGCTGGCGCGATGGTCGATTGCGAGAAGATCAACCGCAGCGCGCTCGACCCGCTCCGCGCCTATCCGGGTCCGCTTCTCGTCATCGACGAGGGCTCGTCGCTGGCGGTCCATGGCAATCAGACGCTCAGCGTCGACGAATACGGCATGATCTCGGTCCGGCGCCGCGATGCCGCTTCAGCGTTGGAGGCATGACATGACCATCAGCAAGGCGGCGGAAACCGAGATCATCTCGGCCCTGTTCTTCTCAGCGGCAGAGCAGATGCGGCGCACTCTGGTGCGTACGGCCTTCAACGCGGTGATCTACGAGGTGCTGGATTTCGGCATCTCGATCGCCGATGCGAGCGGGCGCATGGTGGCCGAGGCAGCCGGGATCACGTCGTTCATCGGCGGCAACGATTACGCGCTGAAAATGCTGATCGAGAACATGGACATGGCGAGCCTCCGGCCCGGCGATGTCGTCATCCTCAATTATCCCTACTGGAACTCGGCGCATATGTCGGATGCGCTGCTGATGTCGCCCGTCTTCGTCGATGGCGAGGCGATCGACATGTTCCTCTGCGTCCGCGCGCATTGGCTCGATCTCGGCGCCAAGGATCCGGGCTACGTCATCGATTCGACCAATATCCACCAGGAGGGACTGATCCTTCCCGGCGTGCGCATCATCAAGGAAGGCAAGCTCGACGCCGATCTCTGGAAGGTTCTGGAGGCGAATTCCCGCCTGCCGGAAGCGATCCGCGGCGATTTCGGCGCGCAGGTCGCTTGCCTCAGGACCGGCGAAGCCTCGGTGCGCGACATCTACCGCAAGTTCGGCCGCGAACGGGTGCTGGCGGCAATCGAATCCTTCTTCGTCCATGCCGACGAGAAGACGCGGCAGGCGCTGCAGCATCTGCCCAAGGGCGCCTGGTCGGCGGAGGAATGGCTCGACGACGATGGCGTCAGCGAGCGGATGATCAAGATGGCGGTCGACGTCACCATCACCGAGAACCGGATGACGGTCGACTACAACCGTTCCGACCCGATGGTGCCGGGGCCGGTGAATGTGCCCTTCGGCGCGACGATCTCGATGGCCAAGACCTATTTCAAGTTTCTGACCTCGCCGGACACGCCAAGCAACCACGGCAATTTCATGGCTCTCGACGTCCGGGCCGATCCGGGCAACCTGTTCCACGCGATCTATCCGTCGTCGACCTATATGCCCTGGACGCACATGGTCGCCTTCGAGCTGATCGCCAAGGCGCTCGCCCCCGTGATCGACTGGCTTCCGGCGGCGTCCGGCGGCGACGAGCCGGGCTTCATGGCGATCGGCCGCCATCATCGGACCGGCAAGAGCTATGTGATCAGCAACAATGAAGGCATCGGCTGGGGCGCGACCCGTCGCCATGATGGCGCGACAGCGCTGCAGCATCCCTCGACCAGCACGGTCCGCAACACGCCGATCGAGGTGCTGGAACGGCAGGCCAATCTCTTCCATGAAGGGCTGGAGCTCATTCCGAATTCCGGCGGCAAGGGCCGCTATCGCGGCGGCCTCGGCGTGCGCCGGGAGGTCCGCATGGTCGGCGAGACCGAGATCATCTCGATGAAGAAGAAATCGAAGACAGGCGGCTGGGGCCTCGAAGGCGGGCAGCCCTCGCCCGTGCAGAACCATATGGTGCTCTGGCCCGGCGAGCCGCGCGAGAAGAAGGTTGGCATGTACCGCGCGGTGCTTAAGGAGGGCGAGCGCTTCGTCAACTACAGCGCCGGCGGCTCTGGCTGGGGCGATCCGGCCGCGCGCGATCCCGCCGCTGCCGCCTATGATGTCGCCAATGGCTATGTCGATCCGGACGCCCCACCGATCGAACCCCTGAAGGTCGAAACCTATGCCAAGTCATGACTATGCGATCGTCGATGCCAGAATCGTCGATGTCGTCGGCGGTACCATCCTCAGCGACCGCGCCGTAACGATCAGCGCCGGCAAGATCGCCGCCATCTCCGCGCTCGAGGATCTCGACCCGGCGCTGACGCGAGTCTCGCTCGGCGGACGCTATCTGTCGCCCGGCCTCATCGATTGCCACGCCCATGTCTATATCGGCCAGTTCAGCGATGGCCGCACGGTGCTGCCCTCCGAGATGACGGCGCGCGCCGGGCGGCATCTCGAAGGCATGCTGCATCGCGGCTTCACGACGGTGCGCGATGCCGGCGGCGCCGATTCCGGTCATAGGGCGTCCGTCGAGAAGGGCCTGTTCAAAGGGCCGCGCCTGTTCGTTGCCGGCCGCGTGTTGTCACAGACCGGCGGCCATGGCGATCACCGCGGACGGGCGGAGACCTGCAACTGCCAGGAAGCGCTCGGCGGGCTCACCTGCGTCTGCGATGGCATCGACGAAGTGCGGAAGGCGGTGCGGGAAAATCTCCGCCAGGGCGTCGACCACATCAAGATCATGGCCGGCGGCGGCGTCTCCTCGCCCGGCGACAAGCTGCGGCATCCGCAATATTCGCTGGAAGAAATCGCCGTCATCGTCGAGGAGGCGGAGCGCGTCGATCGCTATGTCATGGCGCATGTCTACAGCGATATCGGCATCCGCCGCGCTGTCGGCGTCGGCGTGCGCTCGATCGAGCACGGCAATTTCGTTTCGGTCGAGACGGCCAAGCTGATGCACGACAAGAACGCGCATCTCGTGCCGACGCTGATCACCTATGAGGCCGACGCCAAATATGGCCCCGGCTTCGGCTTCACCGCCGAAAACATCGAGAAGAATGCCGAAGTGCTGGCGAGCGGGCTGCGCTCGCTCGAGATCGCGCTCGAAGCCGGCGTCAATGTCGGCTATGGCACCGATCTCTGCTGGTCGCCCAAGACCTATCAGGGCGATGGGCTGATGATCCATGAGAAGGTGTGCGGAGCGGCCGAGGCACTGCGCCATGCAACGATCAACAATGCGAAGATCGTCCGCATGGAAGGGCTCGTCGGCGAAATCACGCCGGGCGCCTTCGCCGACCTCGTGGTGCTCGACGCCAATCCCTTCGACGGTCTCGCCTGCTTCTCGCAGCATGCGAACCGCGTCGTCGCGGTGATCCAGTCAGGCAACGCCGTCCGGGACGATGCCGGCTTGTTCGCGGCTGCCTGACCAACGGCCCGTGCCGCCAGCGGCAAGGCCGCCGGGCTTCTACGCCTTTGCGGCGGCCTTCTTGCGCGGCGTCTTGGCCGGCTTCTTCGGCGCGGCTTCGGCCGCGGCGGATTCGGCCGCTTCCTGGGCGAGGCGCATGGCGCGCAGTCGCTCGGTCTTGGCGACGCGCTTCGACAATTCGGTGTCGATGATCAGGCGGGCCGCCTTGGTCGTCTGCTCATTCTTGGCCTCCATGCGCGAGGGGGCCTTCTTGGCCGGTTCGGATTCGGGGTTGAGCTTCATGCCGTCCTCCATCGTCTAGAAATGAAAAAGGCCGGGCAAGCCCGACCTTCTCTGATACGCCTCAATGACCGCCGCCAGTACATCCGTGGTCAAAGGTCAGAAGCGAAATCCTTACGCTGCCTGGATATTCTCGGCAGCGCTCTTGCCACTGCGGCTGTCGGTCACGACGTCGAAGCTGAGCTTCTGACCTTCGGAGACCGAACGCATGCCAGCGCGCTCGATAGCGGAGATGTGGACGAACACGTCCGCGCCGCCGTTATCCGGCTGAATGAAGCCAAAGCCCTTGGTGGCATTGAAGAACTTAACGGTTCCAACACTCATGACGATTTCCTTTCAATCGACAAAGAGATTCGTCGTGCGGCAACGCGCCGAACGCCGTAGAGACATCGATTTGATCGGGGAGTTTCGCCAGAGGCGCGGATCGCGCCAAAACAAAATTCAACAAGAAACATCGATGGGTCAGATATAGGCGCTATCCGTTCGACTTGCAAGGCGAAACGGATATTTCGTTACTACGATCGAAAATCCTGCCGTCGGCTCAGCAGGGCCGCGGTTTTTTTGACGAGGAATTGCGCTGCAACGGGCGCTATTTTCGATCCGTTCGGCGGATCGGCGCCTCGTCGTCGAGAATGCGCTCGCTGGCGCCCTTCAGATCATCATATTGGCCGGTCTTCAGCGACCAGAGGAAGGTCACGAGCGCCAGCAATCCAAGGCAGATCGCCGCCGGGATGAGAATGACGAGACCGTTCATGACCGGACCGCCTCCGCGGTGATGATGGCGGGCACAGGCTCCTCGCGCCGGACGAGGTCTGTGCCGAAATTGAGACGCAGCGCATTGGCGACGACCAGGATCGACGAGGTCGACATCGCGACGGCGGCGACGAGCGGCGTGACGTGACCGGTGACCGCCAATGGCAATGCGAGGGCATTATAGCCGATGGCGAGGACGAGATTTTCCCGCACCAGCCGATCGGCCCGCCGGGCGATGCCCAGCACGAAGGGCACGCTCGCCAGGCGGCCATTGGTGAAGACGAAGTCGGCAGCACTGCGGCCGATATCACTGGCCGAGGACGGCGCCATCGAGACATGCGCGGCCCGGAGCGCCGGCGCGTCGTTGATGCCGTCGCCAACCATCATTACCCGGCGACCCGCAGCGGCTTCCGCCTGCAGGTCGGCGAGCTTGGCCTCTGGCGACAAGCGCGCGGCGTGGCCCCAGATTCCCAGCGCTTCAGCGGCGGCGCGGACCGCTTGCGGACCATCGCCCGAGAGAATCCGGACACCCTTGCCGCCCTGATCGAGTTCAGCGACCGCGCTCACCGCATCGGGCCTTATGGCGTCGGCAAAGCGGAACACGGCAACGACTGCGCCATTACGACCGAGGCAGATTTCGGGGCCGGCGCCGCGATCGTCTCCATCGCCATCGGCGCCGCCACAGAACGGCGCGCTGCCGAGCCGCCATGTCGCGCCGTCCGCGCGCGCCTCCATCCCCTGCCCGGCCGTTTCACGGATCTCTTCGACGAGGAGCGGCGCTGGGGGGGCGGTGGCTGAAAGCGCGACCGCAAGCGGATGCTGGCTATGCCAGGCAAGGCTCGCGGCGATCGGAAGCATGGCGGGATCGCCCGATGCCTGGCCGATATAGCGGACCGCACCGATCGTCAGCGTCCCGGTCTTGTCGAAGACGATATCGGTGACGGCGGCGGCGCGCTCGAGCGCCGTGCCGTCGCGCATCATGATGCCGTTCCTGAACAGCCGCCCGGCTGCGACGGCGTGCACGATCGGTACTGCAAGCGCCAGCGCGCAGGGACAAGTGATGATCAGGACGGCGACGGCATTCAGCATCGCGGCGTGCCAGTCGCCGACGAGAAGCCCCCAGCCAAGCAGCGTCAGCAGCGCGGAGGCGTGGACGGCCGGCGCATAGATCGATGCCGCGCGGTCCGCGATCCTGCGATGCGCTGTGCGGCTCGCCTCGGCGGTCTCCATCAGCATCGCCATCTGGGACAGGAAGGACTCGGACGCCGTCCGTTCAGCCTCGACCTTCAGCACGGCGCCGAGATTGATCGCACCGGCGGCAAGGCTCGCACCGGGCGCGACCGCAACCGCCATCGACTCGCCCGTCACGATCGAAAGATCGACGTCGCCGCTGCCCTCGACGATCCGGCAATCGACCGGAACGCGTTCGCCGGCACGCAGCAACAACAGCATGCCGGGCGTGATGTCCTCAGCCGGGACATAGGCCGTCGTCCCGTCGGCGAGCCAGCGCGTGGCGCCGCGTGGTGTCAGCCGGGCGAGATTGGCGATCGCGCCGCGCGCCTTCTCCCGCATCAGATGGTCGAAGGTCCGGCCAACCAGCAGAAAGAACAACAGCATGGTCGAAGCGTCGAAATAGGCATGCGCGCCGGAGTGAACCGTCTCCCAGAGACTGAGCAGCGTGGCGAGCACGACGCCGATGCTGATCGGCACGTCCATGTTGGTGCGGCCGACCCGGAGCGCCGCGAAAGCCGAGCGGAAGAACGGGCGCCCGGCATAGGCGATCGCCGGCAGCGCGATCAGCGCCGAGATCCAGTGGAACATGTCGCGCGTCGCCGCGTCGGCGCCCGACCAGATAGAGACCGAGAACAGCATGATGTTGCCGGCCGCGAAGCCGGCGACGGCCATGCAGCGGATGAGTTCGTGCAGCGCCTGGTCCTGGCGGCCGTCGGCGACCGGATCGAGCGCATGGGTGCGGTATCCGCTCGCGCGAATGGCCCGTGGTAGGTCGAGGACGGACCCTTTCTCCGGCGCGAACACCACGCGGACCCAGCGCTGGGAAAGATTGACGCGGGCGCTGACAACCTGCGGCAGCCGGCCAAGCCCGGTTTCGATCGCGTTGATGCATGTGACGCAGTAGGCGTCCGGCACGGCGAATTCGATCTGCCGCGCCGTCGGCCCGGCGGCCCGGCTCAATGCCAGCAGCGCCTCGGCATCGTCGGAGACCGGCTCGGCGGCAATTGTGCCCGAAGTTGCCATGATCGCGCTGGCTGGCATTCGAACCGTCCCCTCAGCGCAGGATCAGGCGGCTATGCTGCTCAAAGGCGCCATGCGGCGTCTTCGGCGCCATGCTGACGGCATTCCAGACACCGTGCGGCAGATCGATCATGGCCGCATAGACGCCGTCATCGCCGCGCGCCAGCGGCACCGTGCGATCCTCGTGATCGCCGAGCGGCCGGGTCAGCGCGACGGTGACCGAGCCGAGATCGATCGGCTGGCCGGCGCGATCGCGGATGTCGAGCTGCAGCCGGCCAGCGTCATAGCGAAGCACTGCCCGCCAGCCGAGCGCCGCCTGCTCCCTGGCCAGCCGTTCCTTCTCGTTGAATTCCTGGCTCGCGACATAGGAATTCTCGACCACGAGGCCGGTCCAGGTCCGGCTCGCCGAGACGGCGAGGAACAAATTGACGCCGATGACGATGCCGAAGAACGCACCCATGCCAGCCAGCATGTGCCAGCCGGTGAATTCGCGGCCACTGAGAGCCTTGCCGTTCACTTGCGCATCTCCTTCGGCGTTTCAAACTTGGCGTCGGTCGTCACGGTCGCCGTGCCGTCGGCGCTCGCGACCTCCAGCGTGAAATCCGTGTTGGTCGAGGCGAGCGCCCCCGGCGCCGCGCGCACGAAGATGCGGGTTTCGAGCACGGCGTCCGGTTGAAGCTCATAGGTGAGCGAGGCGACGGGTTGCGCGGCTGCGTCCGCACTGGTGAGTGCCGCGCCTGGCAGTCCCGCCACGGACAGCGTCACGCTGCGCGGCTCGGGCCGCATGTTGCTGATCTTGACCTTGTAGCCGTTGCGGATCGAGCCATCGGAAAGCAGCACATATTGCGGATTGCGGTCATGCAGCACGCTGACCTCGATCGTCGCGCGCAGCGACAGCGCCACCAGCATGGCAACGCCGATTCCGGCCCAGACCAGGAAATAGACCAGGGTGCGCGGCCGGACGATCGAGCGCCAGGTCGTGTGCCTTATCGCGTCGACGAGCCTGCCGGTCGCGGGATCGCGCACGCGCGCCGGCTCGATCGGCGTGGTCGCCGAAGCGCCGGCAAGGACCATGTTGGCGTTGTAGTCATTGAGCGTCGCATAGGAGATCAACCCGCGCTCATGGCCGAGCTTCGTCATGACGCCATCGCAGGCATCGATGCAGAGCGCGCAGGTGATGCATTCGAGCTGCTGCCCGTCGCGGATGTCGATGCCCATCGGACAGACGACGACGCAGGCATTGCAATCGACGCAATCGCCGACCGGACGCCCCTCGGCGATCGCCTTCTTGGCGTGGCGCGTCCGTGGCTCGCCGCGCCAGTCATTATAGGTGACGGTCAGCGAATGCTCGTCGAGCATCGCCGCCTGGATGCGCGGCCAGGGGCACATATAGGTGCAGACCTGCTCGCGCATCAGGCCGCCAAAGACATAGGTCGTCGCGGCCAGGATGCCGACCGTCATATAGGCGACGGATGGCGCCTCGAAATGTGCGAAATTGCGGATGAGGGTCGGGGCATCGGCGAAATAGAGGATCCAGGCGCCGCCCGTGACGACGCCGATCACCAGCCAGATCGCGTGCTTAGCGACGCGCTTGACCGCCTTGTCGAGCGACCACGGCGCGCTATCGAGCTTGATGCGGGCGTTGCGATCGCCCTCGATGGCGCGCTCGACAACGAGGAACAGATCGACCCAGACCGTCTGCGGGCAGGTATAGCCGCACCAGGCGCGGCCGACCGTCGAGGTGATCAGGAACAGGCCGACGCCGGCCATGATCAGGAGGCCGGCGACGTAATAGAATTCCTGCGGCCAGATCTCGATGAAGAAGAAATAGAAGCGCCGGTTGGCAAGATCGATCATCACCGCCTGATCAGGCGCGAAGGGTCCGCGGTCCCAGCGCAGAAACGGCGTCAGATAATAGATGCCGAGCGTCAGCAGCATGACCAGCCATTTGAAGCGGCGGAATGTGCCCGAGGCGCGCTTCGGGAAGATCTTGCGGCGGGCTGCATAGAGCGGCTGCCTGATCTTCTTCGAATTGACGGCCTCGACGCTGAACCGCTCAGCCGTGGCGTGGCCGTCCTGGTCCGTGACGTCGGATAGGGTCACCTGCTGATCTCCGTTGGACGGCGTAGGGTCGCATCCGGAGCCCAGTCCGGCCTTGACCTGCGTCAATTGCCCGGACGGTTCGACCGTCCGGGGCGCCGTCACCTAATTTGCCGGCAAAATACTACTGGCCGCCACCAAGCCCATGCACATAGACGGCGAGTTCCTTCACCGTCACGTCGCCGAGTTTGGCGCCCCATGCCGGCATCATGCCGAGCCGGGGATGATTGATCTGCGCGACGATACCGTCGACCGAGCCATGATAGAGCCAGATCGCATTGGTGAGATCCGGCCCGCCCATCGCCTGCAGGCCCTTGGCGTCCGGTCCATGGCAGGCCGCGCAATTCTGCGCGAAGATCTGTTCGCCCTCGGGGGTCTTCTCGCCGCCGGCAAGACCTGAAAGCGAGGCGACATAGAGGGCGACGGAGCGGATCTGGTCACGCGTCAGGATGCCGTCGGTGCCGAAATTCGGCATGACGCTGTCATGCGACTGGCCGTCGGCCGCCGAACGGGCACCATGGGTGATTGTCGCGTAGATCTGGTCGATCGATCCGCCCCAGATCCATTCGTCGTCGTTGAGGTTCGGATAGCCGACGCCGCCCTCGGCGCCGGAGCCATGGCACTGCGAGCAATAGACCTTGAAGGCGGAGGCGCCGCCAGCGGAGGCAAAAGCAGCGAGCGCCGGATCGGCCGCGATGGCCGCAACGGGCATGGCGGCAATCTTCGCAAGGTTGGCTGCCTGCCCCGACTGGGCCTCCGCGACTTCGCGCTGGAACTCGGCACGGGTCGAATAGCGCAGGAGGCCGGTCGTCGGTCCGGTGATCAGCGGCCAGGCCGGAAAGAGCACGGAATAGACAAGCGCGAAGGCGATGCAGGCATAGAACGTCCACAGCCACCAGCGCGGCAACGGATTGTTCAGTTCCTTGATGCCGTCCCATTCATGGCCGGTCGTCTCGATGCCGCTCAGATGGTCGACGTCGGGCTGTCTCATGGCTTTCTGTCCTCGCCGGTCGGGTCGCGGAACGGGATCAGCGCGGCATCGCGCGCCTCTGCCTTGGCTCCGGGGCGGAAAATGAAGACGATCACGGCCAGGAAGATCGCCACCATATAGACGAGGCCCCAGCTATCGGCGAAATGCCGCAAGGTTTCGTAGTCCATCATTGGATAATCTCGCCTCGCTCAGCGATTATTCGCGCTTTCGTCGTAACTGCTGAAGTCGACCATCGTGCCGAGCACCTGCAGATAGGCGACGAGTGCATCCATCTCGGTCACGCGCGAAGGATCACCATCGAAATCCTCGACGCGAACCTTCGCGTAGCGGCTCTCGAGCCCAGAGGGGTCGCCATTGGGATTGGCCTGCGCGAAAAGATCCGCCTTGGCATTGTCGATCATCGCCTGGCTGTAGGGGACGCCCACCATCGCATTGGCGGAGAGGTCGGCGCCGATCAGCCGCGTGTCGAGCGTGGTCTGACCGAGGAAGGCATATTTCGGCATGATCGATTCCGGCACGACGGCGCGCGGATCGTTCAGATGGTCGACATGCCACTGGCTCGAATAGCGATCGCCGACGCGGGCAAGATCGGGGCCGGTGCGGGCCGAGCCCCACTGGAACGGATGGTCGTACATCGATTCAGCGGCGAGCGAATAATGCCCGTAACGCTCCACCTCGTCGCGGAAGGGCCGGATCATCTGCGAATGGCAGACATAGCAGCCTTCCCGGACATAGATGTTCCGCCCCGCCAGTTCGAGCGGCGTATAGGGCCGCATGCCGTCGACCTTCTCGATCGTGTTCTGGAAGAAGAACAGCGGCGCGATCTCGACGATGCCGCCGATCGCGACGACAAGCAGCGAGAGAACCAGGAGCAACGTGACGTTGCGTTCGATGACGTCGTGTCTGTCGAGGATGGACACAGGGCGCTCCTAGGCTGCCAGTTTCATTTGCGGGGCGGCCGGTACGAGCGGCCGCTCGGCGCGGACATGGCCCTTGATCGTCAGGGCGACATTCACCGCCATGACGATGCCGCCGGCGAGGTAGAGCAACCCGCCAACCGCGCGCAGCACGTAGTAGGGGTGCATGGCGGCGACGACCTCGGCGAAGGAATAGACGAGGAAGCCCTGGTCGTTGTACTCGCGCCACATCAGACCCTGCGTGATGCCGGCGACCCACATGACGGCGGCGTAGATGACGATGCCGAGCGTCGCGAGCCAGAAGTGCCAGTTGACCATGCGCAGCGAGTAGAGCCGTTCGCGGTTCCACAGCCGCGGCGTCAGGAAGTAGACGGCGCCGAACGAGATCATGCCGACCCAGCCGAGCGCGCCGGAGTGAACGTGCCCGATGGTCCAGTTCGTATAATGCGAGAGCGCGTTGACCGAGCGGATCGACATGACCGGCCCTTCGAAGGTCGACATGCCGTAGAAGGCGACGGCGACGACCATCATGCGGATGATCGGGTCGGTGCGGATCTTGTCCCAGGCACCGCGCAGCGTCAGCAGACCGTTGATCATGCCACCCCAGGAGGGCATCCACAGCATGATCGAGAACACCATGCCGAGGGTCTGCGCCCAGTCCGGCAGCGCCGTATAGTAAAGGTGGTGCGGGCCGGCCCAGATATAGAGGAAGATCAGCGCCCAGAAGTGAATGATCGACAGACGATAGGAATAGACCGGCCGGCCGGCCTGCTTGGGCAGGAAGTAATACATCATGCCGAGGAAGCCTGCCGTCAGGAAGAAGCCGACCGCGTTATGGCCGTACCACCACTGCGTCAGCGCATCCTGGACGCCCGAAAAGGCGGAATAGCTCTTCACGCCGAGAAAGCTGACGGGCACTGCGAGGTTGTTGACCACGTGCAGCATCGCCACGGTGACGATGAAGGCGAGATAGAACCAGTTCGCGACGTAGATGTGCGGTTCCTTGCGCTTCACCAGCGTGCCGAGGAACAGAACCAGATAGGCGACCCAGACGATGGTCAGCCAGATGTCGACATACCATTCGGGCTCGGCATATTCGCGGCCCTGCGAGATGCCGAGCAGGTAGCCAGTGGCCGCCATGACGATGAAGAGCTGATAGCCCCACATCACGAACCAGGCGAGATCGCCACCGAACAGCCGGGCCCGCGTCGTGCGCTGGACGACATAGAGGCTGGTGGTCAAGAGCGCCGATCCGCCGAAGGCGAAGACGACGGCCGAGGTGTGCAGCGGGCGCATGCGCCCGAAATTGAACCAGGGCTCGATGTTGAGATCGGGATAGGCCATCTGCAGCGCCACGACGACGCCGACGAGGAACCCGACCACGCCCCAGAACACCGTCAGCACCGTGCCGACCTTGATCGGCCCGTCGAGATAGGCGTCGGGATCGACCGGCACCGCCGGTTCGAACGAACCCGTGCGCAACAGATAAAGCGTGCCGACGCCGAGCGTCAGCGTCAGAATGAACATGTGCGCGCGGAACAGATCGTCCTGCGCGAGGCCTGCCGCGACCAGCGCACCAAAGGTGGCGACCGCAAGCACCAAGATCCAACCGCTGTTCTTCACCCCAGCCCTCACCCGACGCCGTGAATCGAAATCACATCCGGGTGATGTCCTCGCAGTGGGAGGGCACCCTCGCCTTGATCAGGATCAAGGTGACCGGCCGAGGCAGCCACCATGGTCCCCAAACCCGCGCCAAGCGGCGATTCTGGTCAATCGGTCGCAGCCGAAAAGACCCCGATCAATAAGCCGGCTTATCGAAAGAAGCGGACCCGTGCTGTTCGGTATTCTCCTCACCGGCCTTGCCATGGGCCTCGCCTCGAGCCTTCATTGCGCCGGCATGTGCGGGCCGATCGCCTGCGGGCTGCTGATCGCCGGTGGCGGCCGGAACACACCCTTGGCGGCGACGCTGCAGACATTGACGGCGCAGGCCGGGCGGATCGCCAGCTATGCGGCGGCAGGCGCGGCCTTCGGAATTTTCGGCGCGGGTCTGTACGGCTCCATCAACCTGGAATCGGCGCATCAGATCATGCAATGGGCGGCGGGGCTGACGATCGTCTGGATGGGGCTGTCGGTCGCCGGCATCGTCCCGGCGATGGCGGGTCTCGACCGATTGTTCCTGCCACTCGCCGGGCGCCTCGGGACGCTTCGGGCGCGCTTTGCCCCAGCCGGCTATCCGCAGCTTCTGGCCGGAGGGCTCATCTGGGGGGCCATGCCCTGCGCCATGGTCTATGCCGCGCTGCTGAATTCGCTGCTCACCGGATCGGTGGCGGGCGGCGTGACGCTGATGGCGGGATTCGGCCTCGGAACGGTTCCCGCGGTGACGCTGTCGGCGCTCGGCCTCTCGCGCCTGCGCCTGGTTACGGCGACGCCGCTGCGCCGCATGCTGGCTGGTGGCGGGCTGATCGCCTCCGGCGTGCTCGCCCTGGTGCTGACCGCTCCGGGCGGCCCGCTCTGCCTCTCCTGAAGGCACGGGCCGAAACCGACGCGGTTCCTAAAGACAGACCGTCAGGAAAAGCGCGGGCACGATCGTGAGCAGGGTCTTCACAAAGGCCGCGAGGAGCGTTCCGAGGATGACCCAGTGCAGGAAGCGGCCGGTCTCGCCATGGGCATGGCCTCTGACCCGGCGCATCTCAAAATGCCAGAAGAGCGCGATGGCGGCGAGATGGGCGACGAGCGCCAGCGCGAGCCCGAGATGGATGGCACCCGAAGACCAGCCAAACGTGCAGCCGATATGGTGCAGCGCATAGACGGCGCTGAGGGCGCTGAACCAGAGCGCGAAGCCGGGAACGAGCCACCAGAGATCGCCCGCCGACACCGGCGGCGGCCCAGCCGTCCCGCGGGTCACCGGCGCGCTCATGATTGCACACTCATGGCCGCATCCCGAGCATGGTGACGAGCGCTGGCAGCGCCAGCACGAGGCCGATGGCCAGCGCTCCGGTGATGGCGGTGTAGTCGATCCAGAGCCGGGCGAGGCTGAGATCGACAGCCCGGGTCGGGCCCGCGCGGCCGGTGGCAAGACGCAGTGCCGCCGTCAACAGGAACAGCAGGCCGATGCCGGCATGGATGGCCATGAAGGTCAGGAGCGCCGCGGCCGTTGCGCCGAGCGCATGCTCGGTCGGATGCGGGACGATATCCCGGATCAGCAGGACGGCGATGATGATCGATGCGACGAGGGCCAGAGCGGCGAGCGCCATGAAACTCTGTGGCGGCTGCCCGCCGACGAGGCGGCGGAGAGCGCGGCGCGCGAGAAGCGCCGCCGCCACGAGTGCGAGGATGCAGCCGAGCGCCAACGCGAGGCTGGTGTCCGGCACCGCGGCTGGCGGCCAGTTCGGCGCGGCAACCCAAAGGAACAGCAGCCCGAAGACCAGCGAGGTGAACAGCGTACCGTCAGCCACGAGCGTGAACACCAGCGCCCACAAGGCGGGCGGACGCGCGCATTCGGTGTGTACGGGCAGGCTGAGCCCCCGCCCGACCGGCAGGAGGCCATGGTCGCGGGCAAGGCCGGCCGTCAGGCCTGCGAACACGAACAGCCCGGCGGTCACGACGGCCATGACGAGGGTCAGCGGGTAGAGCTTGGCGAGCATCGTGAGGACCGCCAAGGCGGTGGCAATCGCCGTCCATAACGGCAGGAAGGTTGGCCGCGGCAGCACGATCAGCTGCTCAGGCTCGCCCGAGGTCATGTGGACGCCGAGCGTCTCCTGCCAGCCATTGCGGGCAAAACCGAGATAGCCTTCGCCGCGCGCCAGTTGCGGCGCGAGCGCGCCGACATCGATCCGGTCGGCGCGCGCCTCGATATGCGGCAGCGAGGCGAAGGCATAAGGCGCCGGCGGGATCGGCATCGCCCATTCGAGCGTCGCAGCCTGCCAGGGATCGCGGCGGATCCGCCGTCCATAGCGGAGCTGCGCGATGAGATCGACCGCGACCAGCGCGAAGCCGATCGTCATGACGAAGCCGCCGACCGAGGAGAGCAGATTGAGAAAGGTCCAGCTCTCGAAGGCCGGATAGGTGTTGATGCGCCGGGGCATGCCGAGCAGGCCGACGAGGTGCATCAGGAAGAACGTCATGTTGAAGCCGACATAGATCAGCCAGAAGGCCGGCACCGAGAGGCGATAAACCGCAACGCGCCCTGTCAGCAGCGGCAGCCAGTAATAGAGGCCGGCAATGAGCGGGAACGCGACGGCGCCGGCGATCACATAATGGAAGTGAGCGACGACGAAATAGGTGTCGTGCGCCTGCCAGTCGAACGGGACGATCGCCAGCATCACCCCGGTGAGGCCACCGATGACGAAGGTGGAGAAGAAGCCGAAGATGTAGAGCATCGGCACATTCCAGCGCGGCCTTCCATGGGCGAGCGTCGCCAGCCAGGCGAAGAGCTGCACCGCCGTCGGCACGGCGACGATGGCCGAGCCGGCCGAGAAGAAGGCGAGTGCCAGATGCGGGATGCCCACCGTGAACATGTGGTGCACCCAGATGCCGAAGCTCATGAAGGCGAGGCCGATAATCGCCACCACGACCGCACGGTATCCGGCGAGCGGCACGCCTGAGAGGACCGGGATCATGGTCGAGAGCAGGCCGGCCATCGGCAGGAAGATGATGTAGACGTCGGGGTGGCCGAACAGCCAGAAAAGATGCTGCCAGAGCAGCGGATCGCCGCCACGCGTCGGATCGAAGAAGGCGAAGCCGAAGGCCCGTTCGGATTCGAGGAGGATCGAGCCGAGGATGAGCGGCGGGAAAGCGAGGATCATCATCAGCGCGGTGACCAGCATATACCAGCCGAACACCGGCATCCGGTCGAGCGACATGCCCGGCGCCCGCATGGTCAGCGTCGAGACGGTGATCTCCACCGCAAGCGTCAGCGCGGAGATCTCGACGAAGGTCACGCCGAGCAGCCAGACATCGGCATTGATGCCGGGCGTGTAGACGTTCGAGGAAAGCGGCGTGTACATGAACCAGCCGCCGTCCGGCGCCACCCCGGCGAAGAGCGACACCGTCAGGATCGTGCCGCCGAACAGATAGCACCAATAGCCATAGGCGGTGAGGCGCGGAAAGGCGAAGTCGCGCGTGCCGAGCATCTTCGGCGTCAGATAGACCGCAATGCCCTCCAGCATCGGAATCGCGAACAGGAACAGCATGATCGAGCCATGCATGGTGAAGACCTGATTGTAGGTCCCCGCATCCATGAAGGCGGACATCGGTGTCGCGAGCTGGACCCGCGTCAGCATGCCGAGCACGCCGCCGATGGCGAAGAAGGCAAGCGCCGTCACCATGAAGCGGACGCCGAGGACCGAGTGGTTGACGGCCGCGAGCCGATGCAGGCCGGGGCCTGTCGCCCAGATCTCCGAAAGCTGGCGGTGCAGGCGGAGCGCCGTGCCGGTGGGCGTGGTCTCCTGGTCGATCACGTCGGTCATCGGGCGATCCTTCCGGCAAGGTCGGGCGCGGCGAGCGCGGCGTCATAGTCGGTTTGAGGGTGCACGATCACGTCGAAACGCATGCCGCTGTGGCCCTTGCCGCAGAACTCGTTGCAGAGACCCTCATACGTGCCGGGACGGTCGGCCTCGATCCGAAGACGGTTGGCATGGCCGGGGATGGCGTCGATTTTGCCGGCAAGGCGCGGAATCCAGAACGCATGGATGACATCGAGGCTGGTGACGACGATATCGATCGGCCGGCCGGCTGGCAGATGCAGCACGCCTTCGGTCGCGACGCCGCCCCCTGCGGGATATGTGAACGTCCAATGCCATTGCCGCGCCTCGGCTTCGATCCGCAGCGGGTTGCCGGCCGGTCGCGGCAGCAGGCGCTCGCCGGTGACGAGCGCGAAGACGACGAGCGGCGTCAGGACGATGGCCGGCAACACCAGCCCACCGAGCACGATCCACCGCGCGGGCGAGACTTTTCGCGCCCATTGCGGGCGCAGGAGGGTGATGCCGAACAGCACCATCACGAGGAGGAAGAGCAGCGCGGCGCCGGTCAGCAGCACCCACCATAGCGTGGCGATGCTGCTCGCGGCCGGGCCTGCCGGATCGAGCGTCGAGAGCGGCCCGGCGCAACCGCCAAGCATGGCGGCCGAAGCGGCGACCATGGCAGCATGGACGATGCGCCATGAACCGCTATGATCGCGCAACCGCATCCGCAGCGCGTGCAAGGGAAACGGCCCATGGCTCTCAAGAAGACGATTCCGCCTGCGGCCCGCAAAAACCCGGTGATGCTCGAACTGTTCGAGCTCGACACCGGCTCGGCCATCGCCCTGGTCGGCCATCCCATCCATGTGCTGATGGTCCATTTTCCGATCGCCTTCGTCATCGCGACGCTCGGCATCGACGTCGTCTACTGGTGGTCCGGCGACGTGTTCTGGCTGCGGGCCGGCCTCTGGTCGGCAGGGGTGACTTTCTGGACGGGCGTCGCGGCAAGCCTGGTTGGTACCGGCGAACTGCTGCTGGTGCGCGGCATCCGCCTGCGCGAGGCGAGCTGGTCGCATGCCATCGCCGCGATGACGCTCGTCGCGATCACGGCGGCGAACTGGGGCATCCGTCTCGATTATCCGCAATCCGTCCTGCCGCATGGGCTCGCGCTCTCGGCGCTGGCTGCGGCGATGGCGGGCTTTGCGGGCTGGCATGGCGGCAAGCTCGTGTTTGATCATGGCATCGGGATTCTGGTCTCGCCCAAGATCTCGCGCACCAGCTGACCCAGCCCGCCGGGCGTGAAGAGCGCAGCCGCAAACTGATCGGAATCGATCACCGGCTTGGCGAGCACGACCCAGATGATCGCCGCGATCAGCACCAGATAAGCGCTTGTGAGGGCGATGAAGGCGCGCCTGCTGAAGCTGCGGCCGGGCTCGAAGAGATGTGACAGCACGAGCGCGGCGACGACATGGAGCATCACCATGAGCGCCACCAACACCATCTTCAGCGAAAACCACTCCAGGAACGTCGTCTGCAGGAAAATCAGCGCCGTTCCGCTGCCGATCGCGATGAAGGCGGCCGGCGAGGCCATGCCGACATAGATGAAGCGCACGAAGCGGTGCAGCCGGAAGAGTTCAGGGCCCGCGGCAAGGCCGAGGCGCTGTCGGAACAGGAACGGCAGCACGAGCAGCCCGCCTGACCAGACGGCGATCGCGGCGAGGTGAATGAATTTGAGCAGCACCGTCATCGGCTGAAGCTCGTCATGCGGCCGGCTCGGCGGGCCGGAGGCTCGACCATGCCAGCCAGAGGCCGACGCCGAGATAGGGCAACGCCGCCGGCACCCACATCAAGAGGCCCGCGAGCTGCTGATCGGTGAGCGGATCGAGGCCCCAGGCCTCCGTGCTGGCGAAGTGAATGGCATAGAGCGCGCGCGGCGCGAACACGATCAACGCCGCCAGCAGCCCCATCTGCGCGACGGTCGTGACCAGCCCGACAAGCGCCGGTCCCGCTTCGGTCGCCGGCGACAGCACGGCGCGCCACAAGAGCCACGCGCTGCCGAGCAGCGTCGCCTGCATCAGCCAATAGGTCGGGACGCTGGCGAGCCCCCATTCATAGGCGGCCGGCATATGCCAGACCCAGAGGACGACGGCCTGCAACCCGACCAGCAGCGAAAGCGGCATCGACGGCAATCGCCGCGCCGGGAACGCCACGGCCAGCAACGGCGCCACGGCGGCGACCAGCAGGACGTGATGCAGCACGCGCGCCGAAAAGAGCGCCGATGACAACGCGCAGAGTGGCGACACGAAAATGATCATCATCAACGCCAGCGCGGCCCAACCGGCACGGCGATTGGCAGAGGGCCCGCGCGCGACAAGAAGGCCGGCAAGCGCCAGGATGCCCCAAAGCACCGGATCGACATTCCACCGCGTCAATAGATCCGCAGGAACGGCTGCCGGGCCGCAATAGGCGATGATGAAATTGTCAGGCATACGGCCGCTCAACCTATCCTGTCCTGTTGCGTCATGCAGTCTGCCGACGATATCGCGCTGGCGTGGTGACTCCCTTTGCTTCGGATTCCTTTTTGGCAGGTCTCGCCAGGACTGGCTAGAGGCGCTGGCAAATGTTGCGCCGCATCATCGACCAGCACGAAGTCACGGGGATAGCTGCGGGAAATCTCTCGCCGGGGAAATGGCCTCTCAGGCGTCCGGGGCGATGCGCTTCGTCGAGCCACGCAGGATGATGTCGCAATCCAGCATCATGGTGCGGGCCGGCAGCTCCGATCCGTCGCCGAGCCGCGAAACCAGCAGGTTGGTCATGACATCGGCGATCCGCGCCAGCGGCTGGGCGATCGCCGTGATGCCGACCTCATGCAGGCGAAACAATGCGACGTCATCGAAGCTGATCAGCGACAGGTCGTCCGGCACGCGGAGGTGCTGGTCCTTCATCCAGCCGAGCACACCGATCGCCATGCCGTAATTCGAGGCGAAGATCGCCGTCGGCGGTTCGGTCAGCGCCAACAGTTGCCGCGTGGCCTGATAGGCATTTTCGGACTTCCAGTCGCCATCGACGACATAGTCCGGATTGCCCGCGATGCCGCGTTCCGCCAACGCCGCCTCATATCCGTCGAGACGAAGACGCGCCGAGGTATCATGCATATCGCCGGTCAGCATCGCGATGCGGCGGTGACCAAGATCGATCAAATGGCTGACGGCGCGATGGGTCGCCATCTTGTTTTCGACCATCACGCGGTCGGCCGCCACGCCCTGGATGTCGTTGTTGTAGAAGATGATCGGCATGCCCTGGCCGAGCAGCGTCTCGACCCGGTCGCGAACCTCCGGCGCTCCGTCCATGATCAGCGCGTCGACGCGCTGCGTCGCGAAGAAATCCAGCGCCTCGCCCATGATCCGGCGGTCATTGCTGTGGCAATAAGTGAGCAGCGCCCGGCCGGTCTTGCGCACCGAACGCGCGAGATCCTCCAGCATGACCGCATGGAACTCGTCAAAGGACGGCACCAGCAGGCCGATCATATGGGTGAGATCGGTCTTCATCGCGGCGGCGACGGCATTGCGGCGATAGGACAACTTCGCGATGGCCGCCTCGATCTGGTCGCGATTGCCACGGCGGACGGGAAATCCGTTCAGATAGCGGGAGACCGTTCCGATCGCGACGCCGGCCTCGGACGCCACATCGGTGATCGTCGATGGCCTCTTCTTCACGCCGCCATAAACGGGGGTCTCGTCCAATCCGATATCTCCAGCCGGGCGGATCAATCCGCTCCCTCTCCCTAACGTAACGCGGGTCGCAAGCTCAAGCGAGGCCAGCGATTTCCGTTTCGTCGGCGGCGTTTCGATCGATGGACCTTCGCGCGCGCCGATGCACGCGCAGCCAAGTTGAAACGTTATCACCTCATTTGACAACCGCCACTCGAACCGCCATCCATCTTGCAACATCGCGCCACTTCGGGGCGCGCTCCTTTCGAACCAGAAGGCGCTTCATGACCGATCTCGAGCTTCGCTATACCCGCCCGGCAGCCGTCTGGACCGAAGCTTTGCCGATCGGCAATGGCCGTCTCGGCGCGATGATTTTCGGCGATATCTCGCGCGACCGGCTGCAGGTGAACGAGAGCACGTTCTTCACCGGCGGCCCCTATTCGCCGGTCAATCCGGCGGCACGCGCTCACGTCGACGAAGTCCGCAGCCTGATCTTTGCCGGCCGCTACAAGGAGGCCGACGATCTCGCGCATCGCTTTCTGATGGCCGAACCCTATCTTCAGACGTCGTTCCAGCCGATCGGCGACGTCTTCGTCCATTTTCATCATTCGATGATCGCGAACGACTATGAGCGCACGCTCGATCTCGACAGCGCGATCGCTGCGACGCAGTACAAGGCCGGCGGCACGACCTTCCGGCGCGAGGCCTATGCCTCGCCGGTTGCCGGGGTGATCGTCTATCGCATCATCGCCGACCAGCCGGGGACGCTCTCGCTCGATGTCGGCATGACCAGCCCGCAGCCGGGCGAAATGGAAACCTCGACGCGTGACGGCCTCGCCTTCCGAGGCACCAACCGGCGCGAGAACGGTATCCCCGGCGCGCTCGCCTTCCAGTTCGGCCTCCGCGTGCGGCATGAAGGCGGGGTGCTCAGCAACAGTCCCGAGACGCTCCGCGTCCGTGGTGCCGACAGCGTCACATTGATCATCGACGCCGCGACGAGCTTTCGCCGCTTCGACGATGTCGGCGGCGATCCGGATGCGCTCGTCGAAGAGCGGCTGGCCGCGGCGGCGCTCAAATCGCACGAGGCGCTCCGTGACGAGCATCTGGCCGAGCACCGGCGGCTGTTCCGCAGCCTTTCCGTCGATCTCGGGCCGTCCGCCACGGACAAGCTCACCACCGACCAGCGCATCATCCACTATAGCGAGACGCAGGACCCGGCGCTGGCGGCGCTGTTCCTGCAATATGGTCGCTACCTCATGATCTCGAGCTCGCGGCCCGGCACGCAGCCGGCCAACCTGCAGGGCCTCTGGAACGAGGAAACGCGACCGTCCTGGGGCAGCAAATACACGGCCAACATCAATCTCGAGATGAATTACTGGCTGCCCGATCCCGGCAACCTCGCGGAGTGCTTCGAGCCGCTGATCGGCATGGTCGAGGACCTCGCGGTGACCGGCGCGGTGTTCGCGCGCGAGCATTACGGCGCGCGGGGCTGGCTGCTGCATCACAACACCGACCTGTGGCGGGCAGCAGGCCCGATCGACGGACCGCAATGGGGTCTTTGGCCGATGGGCGGCGCATGGCTCTGCGCCCAGCTCTGGGACCACTACCTCTTCTCGGGTTCAAAGGCCCTGCTCGATCGGATCTATCCGCTGATGAAGGGCGCAGCCGAGTTCCTGCTCGACTATCTGGTGCCGCTGCCCGGAACGAACCTCCTGGTGACCTGCCCGTCGCTGTCGCCGGAAAACCTGCATCCGTTCGGCAGCTCGCTTTGCGCCGGGCCGGCGATGGACAACCAGATCATGCGCGATCTGTTTGGCGGCCTGATCAACGCCGCCACCTTGCTCGAGGTCGACGCCGATCTTCGCGCACGCCTCGAGGAGACGCTGCCGCGTCTTGCTCCCGACCGGATCGGCGGGGCGGGCCAGTTGCAGGAATGGGCCGAGGATTGGGACATGCAGGCGCCGGAGCCCGACCACCGGCATGTCTCGCATCTCTACGGCCTCTATCCGAGCCTGCAGATCGACTACGACACCACGCCCGAACTTACCGCCGCCGCCCGCCATTCGCTGGAGGTCCGCGGTGACGACGCGACCGGCTGGGGCATTGGCTGGCGCCTCAATCTCTGGGCGCGGCTTCGGGATGGCGAGCATGCCGCCGATATCCTGACGCTGCTGCTTGGCCCGGAGCGCTGCTACCCCAACCTGTTCGACGCCCACCCGCCCTTCCAGATCGATGGCAATTTCGGCGGCGCCGCCGGCATCCTCGAAATGCTGGTGCAGTCGAAGCCCGGCGCGATCCGCCTGCTGCCGGCCCTGCCGGGCGGCTGGAGCAGCGGCAGCGTCAAGGGCGTGCGCGCCCGCGGCGCGCTCACGGTCGATCTCGCCTGGAACGGGGGCGCGCTCGCCGAGGCCACGGTGCGGGGGACGGCGGGTTCGACCGTCCGGGTTCTCTATGGTTCGCAGACCGCCGCGATCACCCTGGACGCGACCGGCAAAGCCCGGCTCGCGCTTCAGGACGGCGTGCTACGGCTCTCATAGCCGCGGACGGGCTGACAACGGCGTTGGGCCCGCGGGCCCAACGCTGGATCGCGGTCAGAAGCGGGACGGCCCGCCCTAGCCTCCGAAAAGATGGAGAGCGAGCAGCGCGCCGAGCAGCGCGGGCGGCATCACGACCACGCCCATCTTCAGGAAGCGCCAGGCGCCGACCGTCTGCCCTTCCCGGCGCAGGGCAACCAGCCACAGGATCGTCGCCAGGGATCCGGTGACCGACAGGTTGGGGCCGAGATCGACGCTGACCAGCACGGCATTGGTGACCGGCGTCGGCAACTGTCCCGCCGCCACTGTCGATCCGGCGATCAGCCCGGCCGGAAGGTTGTTGATGAGGTTGCAGACGAGCGCGACCACGACGCCAGCGCCCGCCGCGGTCCAGCTGACCGACTGCGCCGCGAAATGCTGCGTCAGCGCAGCCAGCGCGTCGATGACGCCCGTCGCCTGCAGCGCCTCCACCAGCACGAAAAGCCCCGCGACGAGCGGCAGCACGCTCCAGGAGATATCCTTGATGACGGGCCAGGGCGACTGGCGGCTGCCGATCAGGATGAATCCGGCGGTCAGCAGACCGGCAACGAAGGTCGGCAGGCCAAGCTCCCAGCCAAGCGCCGAGGCGAGAAGCAGCAGCGCCGCGGTAACGCCGATGCCGATTGCGGCAAGAAAGCCGCCGCGCGACAGGCGGACGGGCGCGATATCCGTCCCGATCGACTTCGGCAGGCTGGAACGGAGGACAAGCCGCAGCGACAGGAATGTCAGTCCGATGGCGACGATCGAGGCCGGCCCGAAGGTCGCGAGCCAGACCGGCAGTGCCGGCATCTGGCTGCCATAGATCACCAGATTGGCCGGATTTGAAATCGGCAGCACGAAGCTCGCGGCATTGGCGATGAAGGCGCAGATCAGGAGATAGGGCAACGGCTCGGCATCGGCGGCGCGTGCCGCGGCATAGACGGCCGGCGTCAGCACCACCGCCGTCGCATCGTTGGACAGGAACACTGTCACCACGATGCCGACGACATAGACGAGGGTGAACAGCCGTGAGCCGGACCCGCGCGCATGGCGGACGGCGATCGTCGCCAGCCAGTCGAACAGCCCTTCCTTCCGCGCAAGCTCCGCCAGCGTCATCATGCCGATCAGGAACAGATAGACATCCGTACCCTTGCGGATGCCGATAAGCGCGTCCGACACCGGCAACAGGCCGAGGATGACGAGCAGCGCCGCTCCACTGACCGACCAGACCGCTTCGGGGAGCCTGAACGGCCTCAGGATCACGCCGGCCGTCGCGACGGCGGCGATGATCCAGACGACAAGATGGGACGACATGAATGCCTTTCCCGCCAGCACGGCGGCTCAAATCCGCGCCGTCCATAATCGGAATTTCCTGCGCTGTCACATGCTGGCGACGCGGGCATGAAAATCGCCGCAAAGGCGTGGCTTTGCGGCGACTGTTCAGCACCTGAACATCAGGGCCAGGGCGTTACTGCGCCGGGACGGCGGGGGCTGCCGGAGCCGGAGCGGTATCGCCGGCCGCAGGAGCCGGCGCGGCCGGCGCATCGGGAGCAGGCGGGGCGACGGGCGCATCCGGTGCATCCGGGGCCGGCGGTGCGGGCGGCGGCGGCGGCGCGTCGTTCGGGCCGGGGCCTTCATGCGGGGGCCGGCCGTCCGGGCCGCCGGCATGATCATGCGGGCCGCGCGGACCATGCGGGGGCGGCGGAGGCGGGCCGACCGGGCCGACCGCCACGACGGTGCCGTCGCTATGCACCAGGAAGTTCGCATGGAGGAAGCCGTTGTCGAAGCGGCCCTGCACCGTCACCGCTTCGTTGGGAGCCACAAGCTTGCCGTTGTCGCCGGCCGGTCCTGTTTCCACCAGAGCGCGGCCACTGCCGTCCTGGAGGATGAACTTGTTGCCGAAGATCTCGGCGACATTGCCCTTGACGGAGACCATCGCTGAACTTGAAAGGGCCGAGATCGCGACCGGCGTCACCGGCGCCATCTCGGCGTTGGAGCGCGCCGCACTTACGGCGGCGGCGCCGCCGGCAGCCCCGGCGCCGATGATGGCGATAGCGGCGAGCGCTGCGAAGGTATGCCGCTTCTTCGGACGGAAGCGCGCGGCGGGGGCCGTTCCTTCCGTTGCGGCGATCGTCGGTTCGGCCTGGGTGTTCTGTGTTTCGGACATCGTCAGATGCTCCTTCGTTGCAGAGGCCGACTTTCTAACAACCGGCCTCGAACCCGGGCTGAACCGCGCCGTTCAGTTTCAGTTAAGCTCGCGGGACTAACTCCGGCGCTGGCATTGGAGCCTTTCATGCGCGTGTTGCTCGTCGAGGATGACAAGGGACTGGCCGAGCGGATCGCGGCATCGCTCCGGGCGGAGAACTTCGTCGTCGATATCGCCTCGAACGGCGAGGACGGCGCCCATCTCGGCGCGACCGAGTTCTACGACGCCGCCATTCTCGATCTCGGTCTGCCGAAAATGGACGGCATCTCCGTCCTGAAGGCCTGGCGCGCGGAGGAGCGTATGCTGCCGGTGCTCGTCCTCACCGCCCGCGATGGCTGGTCGGAGAAGGTCGCCGGCTTCAAGGCCGGCGCCGACGATTATCTGACCAAGCCGTTCAAGGTCGAAGAGGTTATCATGCGGCTGCGCGCGCTGGTCCGTCGCGCCAACGGCCATGCCGCCACCCGCCTCGTCTGCGGCTCGCTCACCTTCGACGCGCAGATCGGAACCTTCGAGCGCGACGGCCTGCCGCTCAAGCTGACGGCGCTCGAATGGCGCGTGCTCTCCTGCCTGATGCTGCGCAAGGAGGTGATCGTGGACCGCAGCGAATTGCTGGAACGCGTCTATGACGGCGACGCCGACGTCGATTCCAATTCGCTCGAAGTGATCATCGGCCGCCTCAGGCGGAAGATCGGGCATGGCAGCATCGAGACCAGCCGCGGGCGCGGCTATCGCCTCACCGCGACGCCGGCATGACGGTCCTGCCGCGTTCCCTCGGCGGCCGGCTCCTGGCCGGCGGCGCCCTCTTCATGATCCTGGCGCTCGCGGTCGCGACCGTCCTGATCGGCTTCATCCTCAACCGCTTCATCGTCGGCCAGGTCGACCAGCGCCTCGATCTGGAGATCGCGACACTCTCCGGTGCCATCACGCCTGGCCCCGACGGAAGGACGATCCTGCGGCCCTTCGTCGATGTGCCACCTTTCGACCGGGTCGGCTCGGGCTGGTACTGGCAGGTGAGCGGAAAGGATGTCGACTTCAGATCGTCCTCGCTCGCCGGCGGCACGCTCGACCTGCCGCCTCGCCCGGCCGATCCTCCGCCTCCGGCGGAGGCGCATCAGCCGGGTGAGCCTCATCGTCCGGACCGACCGCCGCCGCCGCCCGACGCGGTCTCGGCGGCCGGCGAGGCGCTGCATGTGCGGACGCGCGCCGTCCTGGCCGGAACGACACCGCTGGTCATCACAGCGACGGCGCCGCTTTCGGCCATCGCAACGCCGCTGCGCGAGGCGCTCATCCCGCTGGTGATCTCGATCTTTGTCATCGCAGCCGGGCTCTTGGCAGCGAGCCTCATGCAGGTCCGGATCGGGCTGCGGCCGCTTGCGCGCCTTTCTGCCGATCTGAGGGCGGTGCGCGCCGGCCGCATGCAGCGGGTGCCCGCCGAACAACCGGCCGAACTGGCGCCTGTTGTCGCCGAACTGAATGCGCTGATCGACCAGAACGCTGCCGGCCTCGCCAGTGCCCGCCTGCATGTCGCCAATCTCGCGCATGGGCTGAAGACACCGCTGGCCGGCCTTGCCCTCGGGCTCGCGGAGCCGGGCCGCGATCCGGACGGATCGATGGCGCCGCTGGTCGCGCAGATGGAGCGCGGCATCCGCCATCATCTCGGGCGGGCCCGCGCCGCTGCGGCCGGCGGCGGCAGGTCAGCCGCGACCGTGCTGGCGCCGCGCGCCGCCGATCTCGTGGCAGCCCTCGGCAAGATCCACGCCGAGCGAGAGATCACGGCCAGTATCGACATCGCACCCGAAATCGCGGTTGCCTGCGAGGGTCAGGACATCGACGAGATGCTCGGTAATCTGCTCGACAATGCCTTTCAATGGGCGCGTTCAGCCGTCGCTGTGACGGCGCGCGAAGAGGCGCGCAGCATCGTCGTCTCGATCCTCGACGATGGTCCGGGCCTGCCCGAGGCCTTGCTGCACGACGTGTTGCTGCCCGGTCGCCGGATCGACGAGACTGTGCCCGGCTACGGTTTCGGCCTCTCGATCGCCCGCGAGCTCGCCGAGCTCTATGGTGGATCGCTGAGACTCTATCCGAACACGCCGCGAGGCCTCGGCGTCGCCCTCACCTTGCCCGCAGCGATCGGCTGAGAGGCGCTGGCGAAGCCTCAGGGGGACTTGCCTCAGTCTGCACCGCCGATATTGGCGAGCGATTGGCGCAGGACCGCCGTCATCGCGATCAGATGCTCGAACGGCTCGATCTCCGGTGCCAGCAGGAGGCGGACGGCCTCCTGGCCCATCTGCTCATGCGGCAGAGCGAAGGTCGTCAGTCCCGGCCGGAGATCGGCGGCAAGCTCGTCATTGTCGAAGGACACGACCGGCATGTCGCCCGGAATGCGCAGCCCGGCCTCGCCGAGCGCCTGATAGGCGCCGAACGCCAGACGATCATTGAGGCAGAGCAGGGCCTCGACCGGCACGCCCCGATCGAGCAGTCCCTTCACCAGCTCATAGCCATGCGCCGCCTCCCAATTCCAGCAGCTCTCCTCGGCGAGGAAGCTCATGCCGCGCTGGTCCATTTCGGCGCGGATGCCGGCGAGGCGGCGCGAGACGGTTTCTGAGCGGAAATAACCCTCTTCCACCACCTTGTTGTGGCCGATCAGGGCGAGGCCTTCGCGGATGCCGGCGCTGTCGAGCAGGCGGATGGCGGCGCGCCCGGCCTCGAACTCGTCCGGAAGCACCGAGACGGGATGCTTCCGGCTGGTGGCATTCAGCATCACGACACGGCTCGCTGCCGGAAGCGACGGCACGAAGACTTCGCGCGCCCGCATGGCCGCGAAGATGAACCCGTCCACCTGGCGGTCGAGCGCCGCCTCGATCGCCTGGACCTCGCGCGCCGGCTCCCCACCCGTCTCCAGCAGCAGCACGACATGGCCAGCCCTGTCGGCGGCCTCCAGCGTGCCGCGGATGAGCCCGTTGGCGAAGCGCGTCGTCGCGACGACGTCGGAGATGAAGGCGATCGTCCGTGTCTTGTCCGTGCGCAAAGCCCGCGCCGCGAGATTGGGCCGATAGCCGAGTTCGGCCGCGGCAGCATGAACGCGGGCATGCGCCTCGGCGGAAAGGCGCGTATCGGGCCGGCCGGTCAGGATCATCGAGGCGGCCGTCTGCGACAGCCCCGCCAATCGGGCGACATCGGCCAGTGTAACGCGCTTCCTTCCCAACGACATCACCTCCGCGACGCTGCACCCCCGTGGCGGAGTTCACGCCCCTCATAACGGAGCGGCGCCGAACTTGACAAACGGACGACCCTTATATCATCTGCTAAATCCTTTTAGCAATTATGGTATTGGCGATGGCCTTCGCGCTGGACGACCATTGGGTGTGGGATTTCTGGTTCGCCGACGACGGCGCGCGCTACCACATGTTCTTCCTGCATGCCCCGCATACGCTCGGCGATCCCCATCTGCGCCACCGCAATGCCCGCATTGGCCACGCGACGTCCACCGACCTGATCGACTGGACCTATCACGGCCGTGCCTTCGAGGCGGGCGCTGCCGGGGCGTTCGACGAGACCGCGACATGGACCGGATCGGTGGTGCGCGGCCCGGACGGCCTCTGGCGCATGTTCTATACAGGCAGCCGGTTTCTGACGCCCGACACGCACGCCAATATCGAGACGATCGGCGTCGCGACCTCGCCCGACCTCCACCACTGGACCAAGATGCCCGGGCCGATCTGCCAGGCCGACCCGCGCTGGTACGAGACGCTCGGCTCATCGAGCTGGCCGGAAGAGGCCTGGCGCGACCCATGGGTGTTCCCCTCGGCGGATGGCCAGTTCTGGCACATGCTGATCACGGCGCGCGCGAACAGCGGCGACGAACTGGATCGCGGCGTGATCGGCCACGCCACATCGAAGAATCTCGAGCGGTGGGAGGTTCAGCCGCCGCTCAGCGCGATCGGCGCCGGCTTCCAGCATCTCGAAGTGCCGCAGGTGGTGCGCGTCGGCGGGCATAGCCACCTGCTCTTTTCCTGCGACACCGCGAAGTTGATCGACCAAAGACACGGTACCGTCGGCGGCATCTGGAGCATCGCCGCCGACGCGCCGGAAGGCCCCTACCCGATCGCATCGGCACGCCTCGTCGCCAGCGAGCAACTCTATAGCGGCCGGATCATCGAAGACCGCGCCGGCAGGGCGGTCATGCTCGCCTTCCGGAACAAGGACGCCAACGGCGTGTTCATCGGCGCGGTCAGCGACCCGATGCCGGTCGTCGATCGAAACGGCGTGCTGCAACTCGAGGATCTCGCATGACACCCGCCATCCACGGCCAGACAGCGCCCGGTTTCGAGCCGGTCGCCGCGGCCTTTGCAGCCGCCTTCGACGGTCATCCGACCATGGGCGCGGCCCTTGCCATCCGCGTCAAGGGCGCGCGCGTCATCAACCTTGTCGGCGGGATCGCGGACGAGCGTACGGGCGCGCCTTGGGAGCCGCCGACGGCGTCGGTGATCTTCTCCTGCACCAAGGGCCTCGTCTCCATCCTCGCGGCGCGGCTCGTGCAGGAGGGCCGTCTCGACTATGAGGCGCCCGTCGCTCGCTACTGGCCGGAATTTGCAGCGGCCGGAAAGGGCGATGTGCAGGTCAAGCACCTTCTGTCGCACAAGGCGGGCCTCTCGGCGCCCACCATCGACGTCTCTCCGGACGACCTGCTCGACTGGCCGGCCGTGACAGCGCTGCTCGCCGCGCAGGCGCCGCTGTGGCCGCTCGGCTCCGGCCATGCTTATCATGCGCTGACGCATGGCTGGCTCGCCGGCGAGGTCATTCGGCGCGTCACCGGCCAGTCGGTCGGGGCGTTCTTCACCGAGACGATCGCGGCGCCGTTTTCAGCACCCGCCTGGATCGGATTGCCGGAGGCAGAGCGTGGACGTTTGGCGCATCTCCAGCTCGATCCCGGCCTTCGCGATCTCTGGGCGGCCGAGCCCGCGAAGCCGGGCGCCGAACCGAACTGGACCTATCGCGCGATGACGCTCGGCAAGGCATTGCCGGCCGCGCTGATCACCGAAGATGGCGGCTTCAACGATCCGCGCGTACTGAGCGCCGAGATCCCCGGCGCCGGCGGCATCGCCACGGCCGATGCACTGGCCGCGATCTGGTCGGCCACCGTCACCCCGACGGACGGTGTCCGCCTGCTCACCCCCGCGACGATCGCGCTGGCAACCGCGGTTCAATCCGAGGGACCGCCCGTCTTCCAGGAGCCGCCGCCGCATCCGCGCTGGGGCATGGGCTTCCAGCTCGATTCCGACGCGCGCCACTACCTGACACAGCAAAGCTTCGGCCATGACGGTGCCGGCGGGCAGGTGACCTTTGCCGATCCGGCGGCCGAGCTCGGCTTTGCCTTCGTGACCAACTGGATGATGGGGCCGGGCGACATCCGGGCGACGCGGATCATCGACGCGTTGCGCGCCGTTCTCTGAAGACAGGCGCGCACGATCTTGCCCGCCGTGTCGCGCCCATGCTAAATCCTTTTAGCACGCTGTCACAGCGTGGACGCCCAAGGGAGGAGACCTTGACCATGAAGACGCTTGAAGCAGCCGGCATCGCCTTGACGCTGTCGGTTGCAGCCACGACCGGGGCCCTTGCAGCCCCGAGCTGCGGCACTGACCCGGTGACCGTCAGCGCCTATTTCGAGACCGGATTTCCGTTGGCCGGCAAGCTGGCCGGCGAATTCAGCAAGCAATTCCCGAACGTCAAATTCGACATCAAGGAGGACCAGTTCGCCAACTTGATGGAAAACACGCCGCGCCTTCTGGCCGGCGATGCGCCGCCCGATCTGGTGCGCCTCCCGAGCATGAGCGATCTCGTCGCCAATGAACTCCTGAAGAATCTCGACGGCTATTACACCGATTTCGGCTGGGACCAGTTCCCGGCGTCGCAGTTGATCCAGCTTCGCGTCGAGCCCGAGGGGCGGCCACGCGGCACCGGGTCTCTCTATGCGATGGGGCTCAACTATTCGATGACCGGCGTCTTCTACAACAAGGAGCTCGCCGCCAAGATCGGCATGACGTCCCCACCGACGACGCTGGCCGAACTCGACGCGACTCTCGCCAAGGCAAAAGCGGCCGGCATCACGCCGATCATCCAGTTCAACAAGACCAATGGCGGCCTCGCCTTTCCGCTGCAGGACCTGATGGGCGCCTATGGCCCGCCCGAGCCGATCAATGACTGGATCTTCCAGAAGGACGGCGCGACGATCGACACCCCGTCCAATCTCAAGGCCGCCGAGCATCTCGAGGGCTGGGTCAAGGCCGGGTATTTCGCGCCCGACACCAACGCGATCGACTATTTCGCGATGATGAGCGGCTTCATGAAGGGCGACGGCCTCTTCATGTTCAATGGCGACTGGGAATCGGGCAATCTCGACAAGCAGATGGCCGGCAAGGCGGGCTTCTTCCTGATGCCGCCGGCTGAAGCCGGTGGACGGCACGCAGCGATGTCGGCGCCGCTCACCTACGGCATCGGCGCCAAGGCCCCGCATGCCGACTGCGCCGCGTTCTTCCTCAACTGGGTGGCGACCAATCCGGAGGCGCGCAAGATCAATGTCGAAATCGGCGGCTCCAATCCGGGCGGCCCGACCTCGCTGCCGATTCCGGCCGTTGCGCCCGGCTCGGTGACGGAGGCGACGCTCGCCGCTGGCTCGGTGATCGCGAAGGAGAATGGCGCCATGGACTTCATCGCCAATGCGACCGGCGCCATCTTCTCCGCCGGCTGGACGCCCGAATTGCAGAAGCTCGTCGGCGGCCGGCAGACGGCCGACGGCCTGCTCAAGGCCGTGCAGAAGGAATATGAGCAGGAACTCTCGCGTTGAGCGAGACGACCCTCGATAACGCGGCAACGCGGCGGGCCGAAGGCTCGCCGCGCAAGTCCGCCGGGGCGCGCCCGCCCCGGCTCGACCGCGACAGGCGAAGGCTGTTGATCGCGGCCGGCTTCATTGCGCCGGCGCTGGTGATGTATGCGGCGTTCGTGCTGGTGCCTTTGGGCATGTCGCTGTTCTATTCGCTGCTGCGCTGGGACGGCATCGGGCGCTGGCGCTTCGTCGGGCTCAGAAACTATCTCATCGTGCTGACCGACCCGGACCTGCTCCAGGTGATCGGTAACGCATTCAATCTCATCCTCTATTTCACGCTGATCCCGATCGCGCTCGGCCTTGCGGTCGCAACCGTCATCCGCGGCCATATGGCCGGTCCGTTCGGCACGATCACCCGCACGGTTCTGTTCCTACCGCAGGTCATTCCGCTGGTTGCGGCCGGCATCGCCTGGAGCTGGATGTTCGCCTCGACCGGCCTCGTCAACCAGCTCCTGACCGCCCTCGGCCTTGGCTCGCTGGCGCGCGGATGGCTCGGCGACTTCACCTTCGCCCTGCCCGCAGTCGGCATGATCGGCGCCTGGGTGTTGCTCGGCCTCTGCACCATGCTGCTGGTGACCGGCATCGCCAAGATCGACCAGAGCATCTATGAGGCCGCCGAACTCGACGGCGCCGGCCGCTGGCAGGAACTCATCTACATCACGATCCCGGCCCTCAGGCAGGAGATCGGCGTCTGCGTGACGGTGACGGTGATCGCGGCGCTGGCGAGCTTCGATATCGTCTATATCGCGACGGCAGGCGGGCCAGGCATCTCCACCATGGTGCCGGGGCTCGAGATCTATCGCCTTGCCTTTGCGCATCGCCAGGTCGGACTCGCCTCGGCATTGGCGATCGTGCTGATGCTGCTCGTCCTTCTCTGCGTCCTTCCCATCCAATGGTTCGCACGGCCGAAGCGATGATCGAAACCCGGAGCAACGCCCTCGTCGCCCGCGCCATGCTGATCGCGCTCATGGCGGTCACGCTGCTGCCTTTCCTCAGCATGCTCTCCGCCGCGCTCGCCCCTTCCGGCAGCTATCCGGCCGGGTTGCAATGGCCGTCCGATCCGCAATGGGACAATTTCGTCAAGGCGTTCGAGGTCGCCAACATGACGACGCTGTTATGGTCGAGTTCGCTGATCGTCGGCGGCGTCGTGCCGGTGTCGGTGCTGATCGCGACCATGGCGGGCTACGGGCTGTCACGGATCGACAGGGGCCGCGGCAAGTGGCTCTATCTCGTCTTCGTGCTCGGCCTCACGCTGCCATTCGAAGCGGTGATCACGCCGCTCTATTACGAGGTGAAAGCGCTCGGCATCCTCAATACGCGCATGGCGCTGATCCTGCCGCTGATCGGCCTGTTCATGCCGTTTTCGGTCTACTGGATGCGGGCGCATTTCCTGAACGTCCCGCAGGAGCTCGGCGAGGCGGCCGAAGTCGACGGTGCGTCCGACTGGAAGCAGTTCTGGCTGATCCAGGTGCCGATCGCACGGCCGGCGATCATGTCGCTGTCGATCCTCCTGTTCCTGTGGACCTGGAACCAGTTCCTGCTGCCCGTCGTGTTGGTCCAGGATCCCGAGCAGCGCACCATGGCCGGCGCCCTTGGCGCCTTCCAGGGACAATGGGGCACGGACGTGCCGCTGCTCTGCGCCGGCGCATTGCTGATCCTGACGCCGACGGTGATCCTGTTCCTGATCTTCCAGCGCCAGTTCGTCGCCGCGCTGCTGCAGGGCTCCGTCAAGGGCTGAGCCGCCCTACCCCTTCACGGCGCCTGCCGTCATGCCCGCTACGATCTGACGGTTGAAGAACAGGAAGACGATCAGCGGCGGGATCGTGATCAACAGCACATTCGTGAACAGCAGATTGTAGGACGTGTCGAACATGCTCTGGAAATTGTAGAGCGTCAGCTGCACGGTCACGTTCTGCTTCCCCGGCAGGTAATAGAGCGGGTTGGTGAAATCGTTGAAGATCGCGACCGACTGGACGACGATGACGGTCACGACGACCGGCTTCAGCAGCGGCAGGATGATGCGGAAGAAGAGCTGCAGCGAGCCGGCGCCATCGATGGTCGCCGCCTCATCGAGTTCGCGCGGGATCGTCGCCACGAAGGCGCGGAACAGCAGGATGCTGAAGGAGAGCCCGTAGGCGACCTCGATCAGGATCATCCCGTGCAGGGTCTTGAACAGGCCGAGGCTCTGCAGCACCCAGATGGTCGGGACGACGGCCGGCGGCATGATGAGGCCGACCAGAACGAAGAAACCGGCGATCGAGGTCCAGATCGAGGGCCGGCGCTGCAGCACGAAGCCGACCATGGCGCCGAAGACGACCATCAGCGCAACGCTCGCAACCGTGAGGATCGTGCTGTTCACGAAGGCCGTGAGCAGCATGTAGTCGCGCGCCTTGATCACCTGAACCAGATTGTCCCAGATGTGGAAGCTCGTCGGCCAGGAGAACGTCCTGAGCGAGGCTTCCTTCTTGTCCTTCAGGGCCGTCAGCAAGATGAAGATGAAGGGGATGACGAAGACGACCGTCGAGACGAGGATCGCCAGGACACCGGAGAGATATCGGCGCTGCGCGGTCATCGCGAGACATCCCGGCTGTTGAGGAAGATCGAGAGCGGAACGATGATGAGCGCCACGAGAACGAAGAGCACGACATTGCCGGCCGTCGACAGCCCGTAGAAGCCGGCTTGGTATTGCTTGTAGATGACCGAGGCGATGACGTCGGAGGTGAAGCCGGGGCCGCCGCGGGTCATGGACCAGATCAGGTCGAACGACCTGAGGCCGCCGATGAGGCTCAGCAACACGACGGTGACGGTCGCCGGCCGTGCCAGCGGCAATGTGATGTTCCAGAACCGCTGCATCGCATTGGCGCCATCGATACGCGCGGCCTCATAATAATCGCGCGGGATCGAGACGATGCCGGCGATATAGATGACGGTGGCGAGGCCGACACCCTTCCAGACATCGACCAGGGCGACGGAAATGAGCGCCAGCCTCGGATCGGTGAGCCAGCCCGGACCGCGGACACCGATGAGCGCAAGGCTCTCATTGATGAGCCCCTCCGTCGGGTGCATCAGCACCGTGAAGGTGATGCCGACGCCGACGGTGCTGACGAGCACAGGGAAGAACACGACCGAGCGGAGATAATCGCGCGCCCAGATCTCGGAGGTGAGCAGCACGCCGAAGAGAAGGCCGAGCACGACCTTCAGGCCGGACGTCAGCGCGGCGTAGATGAGCGTGTTGATGAGCCCGCCGACGAGAAACGGTTCCTTGAAGAACTGGATGAAGTTGCCGAAGCCGATGAACGTCCAGTTGAACAGCGTCCAGCGCGTCATGCTGAAGAACAGCGAGGCGAGCGTCGGAAAGAGGAACAGGACGCCATAGATCACGGCCGCCGGCAGGAAGAACCAGGTCGGGTATGGCGTCGGAACGGACCGTCTGGGCACGGACGGCCGGCCCGCGGCGGCGGCGGTTGCAAGCGTCATGGCATGTCCCCTCGTGAACGGGTCCGCATCGCCGTCGGCGATCCGGACCCGCTTCGCGCTACCAGCCGGGCAGGCCGAGCTGCTGGGCCTGCTTCTTGACATCCTCGTCATAAAGCGCGGCGCCATCGGCCGGCGAGCGGATGCCGGAGCCGACTTCGACCGTGATCTGCTCGAGCGAGGGCCCCTTGACCGGCGAGACGAATTCGAGCGCCGGAGAGGCAGCGCCATTTTCCCCGAAATAGGGAAGGAGGTCGGCAACAGCACCCGGAACATCCTTCGGCAGGCTGCACCCCTTCACCATATAGGGACCGGTCGCGCCGAGGGCGGCTGTCTGGGCCTCGCAGCCGGCCGGGCTCGCAACGAAAGCCGCGAACGTCTTGGCCGCATCGATGTGCTCGCTGCTGCCGGAGATGTAGAGGCCATCCGGCATCCACACGGTCAGACCGTTCTTGGCGGCGTCGTCGCCCGGCATGGCGAAGAAGCCGACATCATCGATGTGCTCGGGATAGGTCGTCTTGATGGCGCCGATCGCGAAAGTGAGCATCGGGTAATGCGCGCCTTCGCCGGTCGCCAGCTTGCGCAGGCCGTCATCATAGGTCGCGGCGCCGAAATCCTCGTTGAGATAGCCGGCCTTGAACACGTCGGCCTGATGCTCGAAGCCCTTCATCGCCGCCGGGGACGTGGCAAACTTGGCCTGGTTGGCCGTGAACTTCGTTGCGAAGTCGGGTTCGGCGACATTGACGTTGAAGAAATCGCCGAGAACGAACAGCTGCGACGTCCACGTATCCTTGAAGGTCTGGATCACCGGAATTTTGCCGGCAGCCTTGATCTTGGCGTTGTTCGCCATGAACTCGGCCCAGGTCTTCGGAACCTGGAGCCCGAGGTCGCTGTAGATCTTCTTGTTGTAATAGATGCCGCCGCCCATGCCGGTGCCGATCGGCGCGCCGCGCAAGGTACCATCGGGCGCCGTCACGACCTTCTTGAAGATATCCTGGACATCGGCCTGCCACGGCTCGCCCGAGAGATCGACGAGGTTCTGCTGCGGGTTGATCGCCTGGAAGAGCGAGCCCGAATTATACTGAAAGACATCCGACATCTCGCCGGTCGCAAGACGGGTCTTGATGAGGTTGTCGCCCTCCGCGCCGCCGGGCCTCGTGTCGATATCGATCTTGATGTCGGGATTGGCGGCTTCGAACGCTTTGACGAGCGACTGCGCCCGCGCGACATTCTCTTCGCCGGATGGAACGAGGAATGACAGCGTGGTGGTGTCTGCGAAAGCCGACCCCGACAGGGCCGTCATGACCGTCAGGCCTGCGGCAAAGCCGGCCAGGACGCTCCAGTTCTTCGATCGTGGCATAGGTTTCCTCCCTATCCGTGCCGATTCAGTTGGCTATGCGGGCCCCGCTCTCCTACGGGGTCCGCGCATTGATGCGCCCGGTGTCGGGCCGTTCGCGGGGCGACGCGAAACAATCGAACGTGATGAGATGCTTGCCTGCGGTCAGCGGCGTCTCCTCCGCGCTGCCGGGCTTCCCATCGACCGTGATGTTCCGGTAGGCGCGATCGAGCCTCAGCACGCCGTACGAAGCCGAGGGTATCTCGATCTCATAGCGGACCTTCTCGCCGTCCAGCGTCCATTCGGCCCTGATCATGCCGGCAGGGCTGTCATGATACGCCTTCACCGGGGCAAGCTCCGGCACGATCGTCGGCTCGAAGATGATGGTCGCGAAGGCCGGCGCCTCGGGATCGGGCTTGAACCCGGCCACGCCCTCCAGCAGCCACTGGCAGACGGCGCCATAGGCATAGTGGTTGTAGGAGTTCATCTGCGGATTGTAGATCGTGCCATCCGCCTGGATCGCGTCCCACCGTTCCCAGATGGTCGTAGCGCCCATCTTGACCTGGTACAGCCAGCCAGGAACCTCTTCCTGCAGGAAGACGTCCGCCGCGAGGCCCGGCTCACCGATCTTGACGAGGGCCGGCAGCAGTGCCGGCGTGCCGATGAAGCCGGTGCCGATCCGGCCGTCGGAGCGGGCGATCGTGGCCTTGAAATAGGCCTTCGCGGCCTCCTGCTTCTCGGCCGGGATCAGATCGTGAAGGAAGGCGAGTGCATAGGACGTCTGGTCGTCATAGCAAAGACGTCCCGATGATGTGATGAACTCGCTGGCGAACGCTGCCTTGACCGCGGCCGCCTTGGCTTCCATGCGTTCCGCGATCTCCGTATCGCCGACAATGCGCGCGATCCGGGCGACCAGGCCGGAGGTGATGTAGAGATAAATTGTCGCCGCGGCATCATCGCCGATCGTCGGGAGCGGTTTGGCGCTCGGACCGCTCGGCTGCAGCCAGTCGCCGAATGAAAAGCCCCGCCCGCCCCAATGGCGCGGCGGCGAGACGATCGGGCCGTCGCTGATCGACCACACGAAGTCGACCCATTTGACCATGGCCGGCAGCGTTTCCTTGAGAAAGGCCGCATCGCCATAGTGCAGATAAAGCTGCCACGGCACGATGGCGATAGCGTCGCCCCAGCCGGTGCTGCCATAGAAGCCGGGGTAATCCTTTGGCTTGAGGCGCGTCGGATCGGGCACGACATGCGGCACCGCGCCATCGGGGCGCTGGTCGGCCATGACATCGCGCACCCATTTCCTGAAGAAGTCGTGCGTATCGGCCAGATAGCAGGCCGTGCCCGCGAAGACCTGGGCGTCGCCCGTCCACCCGAGGCGTTCGTCGCGCTGCGGGCAATCGGTCGGGACTTCGATGAAATTCGCCCGCTGCGACCAGAGCGTATTCAGCACCAGGCGGTTGACGAGCGGATTGGCGGAGGTGAAGCCGGCCTTCACCTCGGTAACCGAGCTGATCGGGATCAAGCGGATGGTGCCGAGCTTTGCGTCACCCTCGATCGTCACCCGGGCGTAGCGGAAGCCCTGGAAGGTGAAATAGGGCCGATAGTGCTCCGTTCCGCTTCCGGCGAGGATATATTCCAGCCGCGCCTCGGCCGTGCGGAGATTGCCGTTGTAGAACACCCCATCTCTGTCCAGCAGTTCGGCATGCTCGACAGTCACCTTGGCGCCCGGAGCACCCGTGACGTCGAATGCGACATAACCGCCGGCATTCTGGCCGAAATCATAGACTGTGCGCCCTTCGGGATCGGTCCATTGCTTGACGACCTCTAGCGGCTCGAGTTCCTTCACCGGCGCCGTCTCATGCGCGATCAGCCGGGCCATATCGAAATCGATGGCGGCTGTGCCGGCGGTGACCGAGGGCGTGATCCGGGCGTCGAAGATCTCGCCGAAATAGATGCCGGACTTGCGGATCGGCAGTTCGCCACTCTCCCAGGTCGCATCCGTCGCAACGATCACCGGTGCATCGGCGGCGGAGCCGGCGCGCAATTCGGCGATCGCCGCGATCTCACTGCCCCATGTGTTGAAGATCGGCGCTTCGCCCCACATCATTTGCGACCGCAGCCAGCCATCCGCCAGCCAGATCTCGATCCGGTTCGTTCCCGGAACCAGGAGTTGGCCAACCTCATAGGTCTGGTAGCTCAGTCTGACATCGTAGCTCGTCCAGCCCGGCGTCAGCTGGTCATTGCCGACGCGCTGGCCGTTGATGAAGGCACGGTAGAGCCCGAGGGCGCTGATGCGGAGAAGCTCGTCGCCGTTCACACGGTCGAGCACGAAATCCGTCGCGACGAACGATCCCGGCGTGCCGACCCCGCCATCCGAGAGCGGTCGGATCATCTGCCCCGCCCAGGCATGAGGAAGCTGCCGCTCCCCGCCAGGAGCGACCTTCACTGCCACCAATTCCGACACCGCATCCTCCCGTAAGTCGGCGCTACACATGCCCTTGAGAGCTGTGTATACTGTTCTACGTGCATCGTTCTATATTTCGGCCGCGATGGCAATAGATATTCGGCGAGGGCTGGGCTAAGGCAGAGCGGACGCATCGGCCGCAATGGGCCGGCTGATGGACGGACAGGCAGGATATGAAGAGTTCCGGTGGCGGAAGGCCCAATCGGATCACCATTCGCGACGTGGCAGCCGACGCGAATGTATCGGTCGCCGCCGTGTCGAAGGTGTTGCGCGAGGCCTATGGCGTCAGCGCCTCGATGCGGTCGAAGGTTCACGCGTCGATGGCGAAGCTTGGCTATCGCCCGCATACAGCAGCCCGCGGCATGCGCGGGCAGACCTTCACGCTCGGCCTGATCCTGCCCGATATCCGCAATCCCTTCTTTGCCGACATCATCGCCGGCTTCCAGGACGGGCTGGAGGGAACCCAGTATCAGGCGCTGATCGGCATCAACAGGTCGACGTCGATGGTCGACGAGGGCCTCGTCGATTCCATGATCGACCGGCAGATGGACGGCCTTCTGATCGTCGGCGCCACCAGCCACGACCAGCTCATCGCCATAGCGCAACGAAAGCCGCTCGTGACGATCGGCAATCACCACGCCGGCAACCAGGTCTATGACACGGTGAACAACGATGATGAGGAGGCTGCCCGGTTGGCAGTCCGCCATCTCGTCGATGTCGGTTACCGCGATATTGCGATGCTCAGCCTGATATCCGACTCGACGATCATCAAGGAACGGGAGCACGGATACACCGACGAGATGAACCGTCTCGGCCTCGCCCGGTTCGCGAGGGTCGTGAAATCCGATCAGACCCAGCCATCCGTGCACCAGGTCGCGCGGGCCATTCTGGCCGGTCCGGACCGGCCGGAAGCGCTATTTTGCTGGACCGATTTCATCGCTCTGCAGGTGATCGGCGTCGCCACAGAGCTTGGCCTTGCCATCCCCGATGACGTCGCCATCGTCGGCCATGACAACACCATGTATTGTGACTTCGGGCAGAACAGCCTGACGAGCGTCGACCAATCCGGCCGACTGCTCGGTCTCGAGGCGGCGCGCAGGCTGATCGAGCGGATCAAAGGTCGGCAGGCAACGGAGCACTACCTCGTCTCACCGCGCCTCGTCGTGCGACGGAGCTCGGTTCGCAACCCTCTGCCAGAGCCGGCGGCAGCGCTGTAGTCGAGGCCGGGCCGTCCCGACTACCGTCAGCCTGCGCCCTCGGCAAGCCCCGACCGGCGCCGCTCCAGCCTTTCATTGATGATCCGGCGCGCCGCGACCGGATCGGGCGGCAGCACGGCATTGCGCAGCGCCCGCGAATAATCCTGGCTTGGATGACCGAGCACTGCGCGCGCCTCACCCGCCTCGATCACCGCCCCCTTGTGCATGATGATCACCCGGTCGGAGATGTAGTACGCCGTCGAGAGGTCGTGCGTGATGTAGATGATCGTGACGCCGAGTTCGTCGCGCAGCGTGCGGAAGAGATTGACGATCGACATCCTGAGCGAAGCGTCGACCATCGAGACCGGCTCATCCGCCACGATCAGCTTCGGGCCGGGGATAAGCGCGCGGGCGACGGCGATGCGCTGCAATTGGCCGCCCGAAAGCTCGTGCGAATAGCGGCCCCGCACCTCCGCCAGCGACAGGCCGACATGTTGCAGGGCCTTGTCGGCAGCGGCGTCGATCTCGCCGCGCGTCTTGAGGCCGAGAAAGCGCCGCGCCGTCGAAAACAGATAGAAATCGAGCGTTGTCAGCGGATTGAAGGCCTCGAATGGATTTTGAAAGATCGGCTGAACCTTCGCCATGAAAGCCAGCCGGTCGCCGCGGCTTCGAATGGTCGTGACGTCCTTGCCGAGGAAGCGGATGGCGCCGCTTGTGGGCACCTCGTTGCCGAGGATCATGCGGGCGGTGGTCGTCTTGCCGCTGCCGGATTCGCCGACGATCGTGAAGATCTCCGGCCTTTCGGCATCGAGCGTGAAGGAAAGATCCTTGACCGCCTGCATCTTTCCCCGGGCGAAGAGGCCGCCAACCGGATAGCTGCGTCCGACGTGATCGAGTTGAAGAAGGGCGCTCATGCTGCGGCCACCTCGCCGGCCCGCCAGCATGCGACGCGGCCCTCGCCACGCGGCAGGAGCGGCGGACTCTCGCTTGCGCATTTGGCAACGGCGAGCGGGCAGCGCGGATGGAAGCGGCAACCGCTGGGCGGATCGGCGAGGTTCGGCGGCTTGCCGGGCAAGGACTGGCGGCGCGTGGTATCCCCGATGCGCGGCAGGCTGGCGATCAGATGCGCCGTGTAAGGGTGCTGCGGCCGCTCGAACATCGCCTGCGTCGGACCTTCCTCGACCAGTCGCCCGGCATAGATGATGCCGATGCGATCGGCGATGGCGGCATGCACCGTCATGTCATGCGTGACGAAGATGATCGACGATCCAAGACGCATCTGGACGTCCTTGATCAGCGCCAGCACGTCCTGCTGCACGAGGACGTCGAGCGCCGTGGTCGGCTCGTCGGCGATGATGAATTCCGGTTCGCACACGGTGGCGAGGCCGATCGCCAGGCGCTGACGCATGCCTCCGGAGAGCTGGTGCGGATACGCTTCGAGCACCTGCGGATCGAGGCCGATCTGCTCGAGATGAGCCTCGACCCGGGCGCGGAAGGCCGATGGCGACAGACCCATATGGCGAACGGCAAAGTCGTGAAACGCATGCTTCACCCGGCGTACCGGATTGAGCACGTTCATGGAGCCTTGCATCACATAGCTGAGATGCCGCCAGCGCGCTGCCCTCATCGCCTCCGGATCATCATAGACATCCAGCGTCCGGCCGCCGAAATCGAAACGCACCGAGCCCGCGACGACGCGCAGCGGCGGCCGGATCGCGCCGGCGATCGTCTTGATCAGCGACGACTTGCCGGAAGAAGACTCCCCGGCGATGCCATAGATCTCGTTGCGCTGGATGGTGAGCGTGATGTCGTCGACGGCGCGCACTTCGCGCGTCACGCCGAAATAGTTCATCTGGTAATAGGCCTTGAGGTCCTCGACGCGGAGAACCGGTTCGGCTGACGATGTCGCGACGTCGGGCTTCAAAGTGGCCTGCATGATCAGCCTCCCATCCGGCTCAGGCGGCTGCGCGGGTCGATATACTCGTTGATCGAGATCGCCAGCAGGAACAGGCCGAGAAAGAGCAGCACCACGGCGACGATCGGAAACACGAGCCACCACCAGATGCCGGAGACGGCTGCCTGATGCTGGTTGGCCCAGTAGATCATGCCGCCGACGGTCGGCCGGTTGACGTCGGAGAAGCCGAGCACGGACAGCGTGACTTCGAGGCCGATGGCCCAGATCAGGTTGTTCATGGCGGTGAAGAACACGACCGGCATCACATAGGGGAGATGCTGACGCACCAGCACCTGCGGCACGCTCATGCCGGCAAAGACGGCGTGGCGCGTGAATTCGCGGTTGCGGAGGCTGAGCGTCACCGAGCGGATGAGGCGCGCATCATAATTCCAGCCGAGCAGCGCGGCAGTCACCGCGAGCAGCGGCCAAGTCATCTGGTCGCGCATGACGAAATAGACCAGCAGCAGGATCGGGATGTTGGGCAGGGCGATCAGCGTGTCGTTGATCGTCATCAACGCCTGATCCGCCTTGCCGCCGAGATAGCCGGACAGCATGCCGACGGCGAGCGCCACGATGCGGCTCAGGATCATCACCACGAGGCCGAAGGTCATCGTGTTCCAGATCGCGGCGCTCATCTGCCAGAACACGTCCTGACCGCGCGATGTGGTGCCGAGCCAGAATTCGGCCGAAGGCGGCATGTCGGGTGGCAGCAGGTAGATCGCTGTATCGGGATAGGGCGCGAAGAAATGCGCTGCCGCGAACAGGAAGATCAACGCCGTCAGCACGAAGCCGACCAGGAACTCGACGTTGAAGCGCAGCAAATCCCTGAGGATCGAGAACATGGTCAGCCGAGCCTCACGCGTGGATCGATGAGCGGATAGACAAGGTCGATGATGAAGACCGCGACGGCCACCGCGACGATCGACATCGTCGTCACGCCGAGCACGAGGCTGTAGTCGCCGCTATAGATGCCCTGGATCAGCAGCCGGCCGACGCCCGGATAATTGAACAGGAATTCGGTGATGACCGCGCCGCCGAAGACATTGCCGAGGGAAAGCGCAAGTCCGGTCAGCTGCGGCAGCAGCGCATTGCGGGCGACATACTGGCTGAAGATGGTCGCAGAGGAGACGCCGCCAAGCTCGGCATAGACGACGTGGTCATCGGTGACGATGTTGGAAACCAGAGACCGCATCGAAATGAACCAGCTGCCGATGCCGACCAGAACGAGGGTCAGGGCCGGCAACAGGCCGTGCTGGATGACCGAGCCGATAAAGACGAGGCTGAAACCCGGCTGCAGGTTCATCTGCGCGCCGCCGGAGATCGGCAGCACCGGCCAGACGAAGCCGAAGGTCAGGAGCAGCAACAGGCCGATGATATAGGCGGGGACCGGGTGAAGCGCCATGACGGCGGCGCCCGAGAGCTTCAGCAGGATATTGGAACGGAAATAGCCCGCAAGCGCGCCAAGCAGATTGCCGAGGCACCAGGCGATGAGCACCGACAGCGTCAGCAAGCCGACCGTCCAGGGCAGAGCGCCCATGATCAGCGACATCACCGGCGTGGGGAAGGACGACAGCGATGGGCCGAAATCGCCGTGCAGGACGCGGCCCCAGAAGGCGAGATACTGCTCGAAGAATGATCCCTGCAGGCCATAGAGCTCGGACAAGGCCGCACGGAGCAGTTCCACTGAGCGGGGATCGGTTGCGCCGAAATTGGTCATCAGCGAAACCGACTGCTCGACCGGGTCAACCGGCGACAGATGCGTGATGAGGAAGGCCAGCGACACGCCCAGGAAGATCACGAGGATGAACTGGAGAAAGCGCCGGGCGAGATATTTGGCAAATCCGTCCATCTGCGATCCGCTTGGTGGAGACAAGGGAAGCGGACGCGGCGTTCACCGCCGCGCCCGCCGGCACCGTCAGGGCTTCGGCGCGTTCGGGTTCGGCTTCAGCGCGACGACCATGTAGCGAAGGTTCGACCAGAACGGGCCCGATGCCGAATAAGGATCGGCAGCGCTCGGATATCCCGTCCAGTAGGTCGTGTCGAAGGGCGCGAACTTGTTGTAGGCCATCAGCGGGATGAACGGCATCTCCTCGACGGCCAGCTTCAGGTAGTCGCGACCGAGATCGACGACCTGGGGCGAGTCGAACGCAACCTTGCGATTGGCCTCGATGATCGCATCGAGCTTTTCGCTTTTCCAACGCTGCAGGTTGCGGGGCGGCTGGGTCTTGCCTGGCTCGGCGATATAAGCCGAGTCATAGCTGTCAAGGAAGAAGGAGAGATCGGGGTGACCGCCCCAGGTCTCGACGCTCCAGTAGATCGCCGCCTCGAAATCACCGGCGCCGAGGCGCTGGCCATTGGTCGGCCCGGCGACATCGATCGTCGTCTTGATGCCCTGCATCGACCACTGCTGCGCAATGATGCTGCCGGCCCGCGCGAGCGTCGGGACATTGTCGCCCTCGACCATCAGGCGGATCGCGAACGGCTTTCCGTCGGGCATCATCCACTGGTTGCCCTGCTTGGTGAAGCCGGCCTTCTGCAGCAGCTCGGTCGCCGCCTGGACATCCTGCTTCCACCAGCCGAAGCCGAACATGGACTTGAGCTTGGCCGGATCGCTCGGAATGCTGTCGCCCCATTGCGGACGGACCAACGCCGCGACCTGCTCGGCGATCGTCGGGTCATACGGCTTGATGGTCCGCGTGCCCGTGTTGAGTTCGAAGCCCTTCAACCAATCCTGCATGGGCTCGTAATAATCCGGCACCGCGATGCCGGTCGGCGGGGTCGAGAGCGCGGCGAGATTGGCCGCTCCGCGATAGGCGCCCATGGCCACCGAGCGGATGTCGATCATCAGCGCCAGCGCCCAGCGGACATCGGCATTGTCGAACGGCTTGACCTGGTGATTGAACAGGACGGAGGGCAACGTCGGATCGGGATGGGCAAACGGGAAGCCGGGGAACCATGCGGCCATCTGGTCGCCGGCCTTGCGGGCGATGGTGAACATGCCTTCCGGCGCGATGTCGTTGATGACGTCGAGATTGTGGTTCAGCTGCTCGATGACGCGAGCGTCAGGATTGCCGGCATTGCGGTAGACGACATATTTGACCTGCGGCGGCTCCTTGAGGCCCATGCCGATCGATGTCCGCTGCCAGTCGTCGCGCAGCTTCCAGATCGCCCAGTTGCCGGCCTTGTCATAGCTGTGCAGCACATAGGCCGAGAGCGAGACCGGCGGATTATTGTTGAAGCTGAGCGGGTCAGCGACCTTCTCGAAGACATGCTTCGGCATGATCCAGGCGGCGTTCCAGCGCACCGTGAACAGCGTATGGAAGCGCGAATTCGGCGCTTTCAGATGGAACACCACCGTATGCGGGTCGGTCGCCTCGACACGGTCGACATTGACCTTGAACGGCGCGCTCCAGCCCATGCCCGGATGAGCGATCTGCGTCTCGACCGTGTAGACGACGTCGTCGGCCGTGAAGGGAACGCCGTCGCTCCAGAAGATGCCGTCCTTCAGCTTGACGGTCATCTCGGTGAAGTCGGCATTGTATTGCGGCCGGTCGGCGGCGAGCGCATTCGTCCACGCCGCATCACCGGTTCCATCGGGATTGATGAACCAGAACGTGTCCGCGGTCAGCTGCTGGAGGCCGTTATTGCTGGCACCGCCGCCAGGCGCCCAGAGATTGAACCACTCGGCATTCTGCGCCGGCGGTCCCTGGATGATCAGCGTCTGGTTGCGGGGGATGCCGGCGATGAAATCCTGCGCGGCAGCCGGCAGGATCGACGCGGCCACCAGAAGAATTGCCGCGAGCAGACTCTTGAACATCATTATCCCTCCTCCTCATGCCCGCATGCGCAGGCCCGACGCCCAGCCGGCTCTGCGGCCGGCACGGTCCGTCCTCGAAATCCGGCCGTCGCAGGCTCCTCCACGACCCGGCTCGCTCCCCCTTATCGACAATTTCAACCGCGAGAGCAACTGGATTATCGACAAAATGCGATGTCACAAGCTCATATTCTTGCGGAAATCCACGATGACATCGCGCTATCGGCAATTCATTATTGACAAACATCGCTGCCGAGTTAGCGTGCGGGCCGACGATCAGCGCCTGCGGGCCGATCCTTCCTCGAAACGACGGCCAAGGGTGGAGCCAAGATGACCGAGACTTATGACGTCAGGATCGACGTCGACGCCGCTGAGGCGCTGGGTGCCTACAAGCCGCTGTGGAACTGGTTCGGCTATGACGAGCCCAACTACACCGACACCGCCAATGGCAAGAAGCTGCTCAAGGAACTGACAGAGCTCAGCCCCGAGCCGGTTCGCGTGCGCACGCATAATCTGCTGACATCGGGCGACGGCAGCTATTCGCTCAAATGGGGATCGACCAACGCCTATACCGAGGATGCCGATGGCAACCCGGTCTATGACTGGACCATCATGGACCGCATCTTCGACGCCTATGTCGAGGCCGGCAACATCCCCCTCGTGCAGGTCGGCTTCATGCCGGAGGCGCTCTCCGTCGATCCCGGCCCCTATCGGCACAGCTGGTCGCTGGAAGACCGCTACGCGACGATCATGACCGGCTGGGCCTCGCCGCCCAAGGACCTCAAGAAGTGGGGCGACCTCGTCCACGCCTGGGCTCGTCATCTCGCCGATCGCTATGGCGAGGATGTCGTCCGCGGCTGGCCATGGGAGGTCTGGAACGAGCCGGACGGGCACTACTGGAAGGGGACGGTCGAGGAATTCTGCGCGATGTACGCGGTCACCGCCCGCGCGCTCAAGGATGCCCTGCCGGGCGTCCGGGTCGGAGGGCCGCACACCTGCGGCGCCTTCAACAACCCGAAGGCACAGGCGTTCCTGCGGGCGTTCCTTCAATTCATAGTCGAGACCGACACGCCGATCGACTTCATCGCCTTCCACGCCAAGGGCAATCCGGTGGTCTGGCAGGATCATGTCCGCATGGGCCTGCACAAGCAGCTGCGCGACATCGAGGCGAACCTCGCCATCGTCAACGAGTTTCCGACGCTGCGCCATCTGCCGACGGTGATCGGCGAGTCCGATCCCGAGGGCTGCGCGGCCTGTTCGGCCCGGGTGCACCCGCAGAACGGCTATCGCAATGGCCCGCTCTACGGCGCCTATGTCGTCGAGAGCATGATCCGGACCTATGAACTCTCGCGCCGCGCGGATGTCGAGATCGAGGGCGCCGTGACCTGGGCGTTCCTGTTCGAGGACCAGCCCTGGTTCGACGGCTTCCGCGACCTCGCGACCAATGGCGTCGACAAGGCGGTGCTGAACGGCTTCCGCATGCTCGGCAAGCTCAAGGGCGAATGGATCGCCGCGAAGAGCGATCATGCGGTCGACATCGAAGCCATCATGCTGCACGGCGTGCGCGACACGCCCGACGTCAATGCCGTCGCAACGCGCGACGAAGGCGGCGTCAGCGTGCTGGTGTGGAACTATCATGACGACGATGTCGAGGACGGCGCGGCCACGGTCACGCTCAACCTCGCCAATCTCAAGCCGGGCAGCCACAAGCTGACGCATTACCGGATGGACAAGGACCATTCAAACGCGTTTGGCGAGTGGCAGAAGATGGGCTCGCCGCAGACGGTCACCGGCGCCGATTTCGAGCGGCTGGAAGCCGCCGGGAAGCTCGCCGTGCTCGAAACAAGCACAGTGACGACCGACGGGGTCCTGACCCTGACGACCGATCTGCCGCGCCAGGGCGTCTCGCTGTTCCGCATCGACTATTGATGCGGAACCTGATCGCGCCCGCCGCCCTCCCCGGCGGGCGCGATCACTTTTCAACGAGTTCGATATAGCGCCGCTTGCTCGGCTGGAGGTGGTCGACGCAGAGCTGCGCCAGCACCCAGTTGTCGCGGCCGGACAGCATGTCGATCATGAGCTTGTGATGGCTGTGCGAAATGTCGAGCGCTGCGCGGTCTGACATGGAATTCGCACGCACCGGCAGGCTGTAGCGCATATAGAGTTCGATCGTCTGCACGAGATATTTGTTGCCGCAGGCGCCGAACAGCGTGAGGTGGAAGCGGTCGTTGGTCTCGTGCACGCCGCGCAGATAGCCGCTCTCGATATGCTCGCCATGCTCTTTGTGGATCAGCAACAGCGTCTCGATGAGGCTCTTTGGCGCCGGCAGCGGGATCAACAGGGCCGCCTGGCGCTGGACCAGTTCGCGCACATCATAGATCTGGCGGACTTCGGAGGGCGTCAGCGAGCGGACGGTTGCGCCTTTGTTGCGCTCGCGGACGATGATGCCCATCTGCTCGAGCTGCACCAGAGCCTGCCGGACGAAGTGGCGGGTTACGGGAAAACGCGAAAGCAGGGAGTCCTCGGTGAGGCGCGCCCCCGGTGCGAGGCGGCCGAAGATGATGTCCTCCTCCAGCGCGCGGACGATACGGATGTCCTCGTGCTCGCCGTCCAATGAACCATCCAGATCGATCATCGATGCTATCCGCTTGTCCGGTTCGTGCCGGCCGCTACGCCGCTCAACGCATCTTCGCCTCGAAGCCACTGCGGGCATAAGCAGTCTCAACCAGCCGCAGGGTTTCCAGATTGTCCTCCGGGCCGGTTTCAAACGCCGCGCCCGATCTCGTCTGTTCTACAAAGTGGCGGATCGCGGCGCCATAGGCCGCTTGATAGCTTTCGCCGGCATCAAAGGCCTCATGCCGTGGATTCTTGCCGACCAGGCGAAGGTCGGCGCCCTCCAGAAGGATCGTGCCCTTTGTGCCGTGTACAAGGAGGTGGTCGATAGGCGCCGGCGGCGCGCCATGGACGGCGAGATTGCCGGAGATCGAAAGCGGCACGCCATCGCCGCGTCGGGCCAGCGTGAGAATGGCGCTGTCTTCGCCGATGATCTCGTCATTGCTCCGACCGAGCCGGGCTGCGACCAGATCGAATTCGCCGAAAAGAAAGCGCAGCGTGTCGAGATGATGGATGAGCACTTCCATCACCAGCAGGCGATCAAGCGAGCGGAAGAAGGGCTGGCGGACCAGCGCCGGCCTCGCGCCATCGGGCCCCGGCAGCATGCCGCTCGAATGAAATTCGAAACGGATCGAAACGATTTCGCCGACGAGATCTTCGCGCAGCCAGGAACCGAGCCGCCGATAATAGGGCCGGAAACGCCAGTTCTCGTGCACCATCAGCGGCACGCGACCCCGGGTCTCCGCGACCAGGGCCTCGGCCTCGGCGAGATCGACGCCGAGCGGCTTCTGGCAGAGCAGCGCCAGGCCCCGTTCCGCGCCGGCGCGTATATGAGGCGCATGATGCTGTCGCGGCGAACAGATATCGAGGGCATCCAGTTCGGCCGCGCCCAGCATTGCCTCGATCGTATCGAAGCAAGCTCCGATCCCGAAGGCCTCGGCGCGGGCAGCAGCGGCGTCATGGTCGGGATCGCAGATCGCGACCACCTCCGCCCCATCGACCGCCGACCAACCCGGGAGGTGATATTGGGTCACCCACCCTGCGCCCACCATGCCCACACGCACGACCCGCTCCTGCCTTGTCAATAATTCTGGCGCCGAACTTCGCGCCTCCGCGATCCAAACTATCGCGCAGTTTGCGCATTTAAAAGGGAAAACTCAGGCATAGGCCGTTGTCGCGCTTTAGCTCGCTGGATCATTATTGACAATAATCGCCATCGCTGTAGGAATGGGTGGACGAAATCGCGGTGATCCGCGCGAGGGAGATCGAGGGTGACGCGCGGGCTTCGCAGACGGCTGACGAGTTATGGCGACCAGGACTTCTCGCTGTTCCTGCGCAAGGCCTTCATCAAGGCGATGGGCTATTCCGACGATGCCCTGGATCGGCCGATCATCGGCGTCGCCAACACTTATTCCGACTACAACCCCTGCCATGGCAATGTCATGCAGCTGATCGAAGCCGCCAAGCGCGGGATCATGCTGGCCGGCGGCATGCCGATGGTGTTTCCGACGATATCGATTCACGAGAGCTTCGCGGCGCCGACCTCGATGTTCCTTCGCAACCTGATGGCGATGGAGACGGAGGAGATGGTGCGCGCGCAGCCGATGGATGCCGTCGTGCTGATTGGCGGCTGCGACAAGACCATTCCGGCTCAGGTTATGGCCGCGGCTTCCAGCGAGGTGCCGGCGATCATCCTGCCGACCGGCCCCATGGAAACCGGGCATCATCGCGGCGAGCGGCTTGGCGCCTGCACGGATTGCCGCAGGCTCTGGGGCCAGTACCGGGCCGGCCAGCTGGACGACGCCGAACTCGGCGAGATCAATGGCCGCCTCGCCAGCTCCGTCGGCACCTGCACCGTCATGGGCACCGCCAGCACGATGGCCTGCCTCGTCGAAGCGATGGGGCTGGCGCTGCCGATGTCCGGATCGGCGCCGGCGACCTCGGCCGAGCGCATCCGCATCGCCGAGGAAACGGGCCGCGTCGCAGTCGCCATGGCCGAGGCCGGCGTGACGACGGCCGAGGTGCTGACGCCGGCTGCGCTGCGCAACGGTCTCGCCGTGCTGCAGGCGCTGGGCGGCTCGACCAATGCCGTCGTGCATCTGGCGGCGATCTATGGCCGGCTCGGCCGGCGGCTCGACATGGACGAACTCGACGCCCTCGGCCGCGCCGTGCCGGTCCTGGTCGACCTGAAGCCGTCCGGCGTCGCCTATATGGGCGAGTTCCACGCGGCCGGCGGGGTGCCGCGGCTTTTGTCGGAACTCACCGATGTCGTCGACCTCGCCGCGCCACTCGCTTTCGGCGGCACGCTGGGCGATTGCGTGGCGAGCCTGCCGCCGCGCTATGAGCATCAGATCATCCGCAGCCGCGACAATCCTGTGTCGGCGGATGGTGCGCTCGCAGTGCTCTCCGGCAATCTGGCGCCGCGCGGCGCCGTCATCAAGCATTCAGCCGCCGACCCGAAACTGCAGGTCCATGAAGGCCGCGCGATCGTATTCGATTCGGTGCGCGACATGACCGAGCGGCTCGACGACGAGACGCTGGGCATCGCCGCAGACGATGTGCTGGTGCTGCGCAATGCCGGGCCGCGCGGCGCGCCGGGCATGCCCGAGGCCGGCTATATTCCGATCCCGCGCTATCTGGCGCGCCAGGGCGTCAAGGACATGGTGCGGATCTCGGACGCGCGCATGAGCGGCACCGCCTTTGGCACGGTCATCCTGCATGTCATGCCGGAATCGGCGGCCGGAGGGCCGCTTGCCGCCGTGAGGACCGGCGACCGCATTCGCCTTGATGTACCGGCCCGGCGGATCGAGCTCCTGATCGAGCCCGAGGAGCTGGATCGGCGCATGGCCGCGCTCCCCGCACCCGCACCGTCGCCGGCGCGCGGCTATGCCCGCCTCTATGACCAGCATGTGCTGCAGGCCGACGAAGGCGCAGATTTCGATTTTCTGACGGGCCAGCCGCATGGCTGATGTCGAAGAAGCGCGGCTTTGCCTGCCGCCGCGCCCGCTGCGCAATCCCGGGCGTCTGCAGCTGCCAGAGGGAACATGCGACTGCCATCTGCATGTCTTTTCGGCCGGCGCGCCGCTGGCGAACCCGCGCAGCTATACGCCGCAAATGCTGGGGATCGAGGCGTGGCTGGCCGTCGCCGAGAGCTTCGGCATTGCGAGGGGCGTCATGGTGCAGCCGAGCGTCTACGGCCTCGACAATCATGTCCTACTTGACGCCCTCGCCGCCCATTCGGGACGACTGCGCGGCGTTGTCGTCGTGGATGCAGCGATAAGCGACGAAGCGCTCGATGCGCTCGACCTCTCCGGCATCCGCGGCGTCCGCATCAACCTCCGCAACAAGGCCGGTATCGGTCTGGACACGGCCGAGGCCTTGGCGCCGCGCATCCGCGCCCGCGGCTGGCACCTGCAATTCCAGGTCGGCCCCGACGAGATCGACAGCGTCGCCGCGCTGGCGGTCCGCCACGACATCGGCGCCGTGATCGATCATTTCGCCTTCATGCCGCTCGATACGCCTGCACGGGCATTGGCAAGCCTGCAGCGCGCGCTCGATGATCACCGCGTTCACGTCAAGATCTCGGCGCCCTATCGGCTCGGCGGCAGCGCCGCACCGGAGCGTTACGCCGCCGTTGTCGGGGCGCTCGCCGGGAGCCATCCGGACAGTCTGCTCTGGGGCAGCGACTGGCCGCATACGGAGCTGTTCGAGACCGTGCCGGAAGAAGACGACCTCGTCGCCCTGGCGCTCGACGCCTTGCCCGCCGCCACGCATGGCCGCGTGTTCGTCGAAAACCCTGCCCGCCTCTATTGGACACGCTGACCGCAAGCCCGGAGCCAACCGATGCCGCTTCTGACCGAAGACGCCAAGGGCGTCTACGTCATCGCCGTTACGCCCTTCAAGGATGATGGTGCGATCGATACCGACAGCATCGACCGGATGGTCGATTTTTACGAAGGCGCCGGCGCGACCGGCCTTACGATCCTTGGCCAGCTCGGCGAGGCGCCCAAGCTGACAGCCGAGGAATCGCGGGCCGTGGCCCGCCGCGTCATCGACCGCGTTGCCGGCCGCCTCCCCGTCGTGGTCGGGGTGTCGGCGCCGGGCCTCGCCCCGATGCGCGAACTTGCGGACCAGGTGATGGAGATGGGCGCGGCCGGGGTGATGGTTGCCCCGCCGTGGACGCTGAGGACCGACGACCAGATTTATGGCTATTACAGCTCGGTCGCGGAGGCGCTCGGCCAGACGCCCTTCGTCCTGCAGGATTATCCGCTGACGACCAATGTCTCCATCGCCGTCAAGGTGATCGACCGCATCGTCCGCGACGTTCCCACTTGCGTCATGCTCAAGCACGAAGACTGGCCGGGCCTTGCCAAGATCAGCGCGCTCCGGGCAACGAGCGACAAGGGCGAGACGCGGCGGATTTCGATCCTCTGCGGCAATGGCGGCCTGTTCCTGCCTGAGGAGATGGGACGCGGCGCTGACGGCGCCATGACCGGCTTCTGCTACCCGGAAATGATGGTCGGCGTTGTCGAGGCCTATGCACGCGGCGATGCGGAACGTGCGCATGACCTCTTCGATGCCTATCTTCCGCTGGCCCGCTACGAGCAGCAGCAGGGCATCGGACTCGCCTGCCGCAAATATGTGCTGGCGAAGCGCGGCGTCATCGCGTCGGACAAGCAGCGGCGACCCGGCTCGGCGCTTTCCAAGTTCGACGTCGCCGATATCGAAAGGCTGCTCGCGCGCCAGAGCCGGCGCCTCGCGGAGATTGCGGCATGAAGCTTGGTATCGAAGGCAAGAGGGCGCTGGTACTCGGCGCCAGCAAGGGGCTCGGCGCGGCGGTTGCCGTCGCGCTCGCCAATGAGGGAGCCGAGGTCATCGGCGCTTCGCGCTCGACCGACGCCATCGCGGCGCTCGGCCAGCGGCTGGAACCCGGCGCCACCGGCAGCATTCGCGCCGAGCGGCTCGACCTTGCCGATGCGGCATCCGTCGAGGCGCTGATCGCCGCCTGCCTCGCCGCAGGCGGCATCGACATCCTCGTCAACAATTCGGGCGGCCCGCCGCCGGCCGAGGCGAAGGACCTGACGACCGACCTGCTGACGAAGCAGTTTGCCACCATGGTCACGCCGCTCGTCACCATTGCCAACGCGCTGCTGCCCGGCATGATCGAGCGCCAATGGGGCCGGATCGTCACGCTGACCTCGTCCGGCGTCGAGGCACCGCTGCCGCGGCTTGCCCTCTCCAACGCGCTGCGCCAGGCGCTGGTCGGCTGGAGCAAGACGCTGGCCTCCGAGGTCGCGCCGCACAATGTCACGGTGAACGTCGTCGTCCAGGGCCGCATCCACACCGACCGGGTCGATGAACTCGACGAAGCCACGGCCAGGCGGCTCGGACAGCCTGTCGAGACGGTTCGCGCGAATTCGATCGCCGCGATTCCGGCCGGACGCTACGGCAGGCCGGACGAACTCGGTGATCTCGTGGCCTTCCTCGCCAGCGACCGCGCGTCCTATATCACCGGCAGCCTGGTCCGCATCGATGGCGGCCTGCTGAAGTCGATCTGACCTGGGCGGCACGAGTGCTGACGTCGCCGGCGTCAGTCCTTGCCGAGCACGGCGCGGACATCTTCGTCGGCGTGCTGCAACAGGACCTGCACGGCCTTGTGCGCGCGTTCGGGATCGCGGGCGCGAATGGCCTCGAAGACGTCCCGGTGCTCCTGCAGGCAGTGCTGGTGATGGAAGTTTGAGCTCGAAAGTTTGAAGCTCATCTGGAAATACTGACGGAAAAGGTTCGCGAGCGGCGCCATGAACAGATTGTTCGAGGCGACATAAAGCGCGGTGTGGAAGGCAACGTCGCCTTCGATCCACTTCGCGAAATCGGCCTTTGCCTGCGACATGACTTCGAGCGCCGCTTCGAGCGCATAGAGCTGTTCGAGCGTCGCCCGCCGGGCGGCCTCGGCGGCCGCCGCGGGCTCGACTGCGCTCCGGAACGCGAACAGATGCTGCAGGATCGCATCGGCATCGTCGCTTTCCTGGATCCAGTTGAAGATATCCGGATCGAGGAAATTCCACTCCGCCGTCGGCAGCACCCAGGTACCGATACCTGAGCCGGTGCGCAGCAGACCCTTGGATGCGAGAAGCTTGACCGCCTCCCGCACCACGGTCCGGCTGACGCCGAAACGGCTGCAGAGTTCCGGCTCGGCGGGAATGAGATCGCCAACGGCCAGATGGCCGCCGACGATTTCGGTTCCAAGCGCGGTTGCAACGGTCAGATGCAGCCGGGAGCGCGATTGGCGAGGCGATCTGTCGAGGGTCGATGCGTCCATGCGTCCGTTCACTCCGCGTTCCAAATTCCCTGCTTCAGACGCCGGCCTCGAGCGCCTGCGAGAGAATGGTCTGGCACACGCGCATCGTCTTCACCGTGTCCCGGAAAGGTGACGAACAGCTGTCGGAGCCCGACTTCAGCGAATCGATGAACTCCCGATTCTTCGCGGCAAAGCCGCCGAAGACGAAGTTGTCATCGCTTCCCGCTGCTTCCTGCGTCGTCAGCGTCTCACCCTTGTAGTTGTTGTCGAGATAGAGCTTGGCTTCGGCTTCGACCTCGACATCTGCATAGCCACCCTGGACATGCATCTGCGTGCGGAAAACACGCCGTCCGGATGCCCAGTTGCAGACGACATAGCACGTCGCGCCAGTGTCGAAATGCAGTGTCGCGCCGAACCAGTTGATATCGGGAACGCCGATGCGTCGGCACTCGCTCTCGACCTTCACCACTTCGCCACCACAGATCCAGCGCGCGGTGTCGATGGCGTGGGTGCCGTCGTCCATCATCCGGTCACGGGCAATCAGCATCGGCGTCACGTCGCATTTGAAGAACTCGACGACCCCGTGAATGATAGGCCCCTTTTCAAGCAGTCGCGCCTTGATCTTCCGCAAGATCGGCGCCGTTCGCCGCTGGTGGCTGACCTGGGTGATCACTCCCTTCGAATCCGCGAGATAGGCCAGGGCTTCGGCCTGGTGGGTCGTCAGCCCCATCGGCTTCTCGATATAGAGGTTGAAGCCGTTCGTGAGGCACCAGTGCCAGATCGGATACATGATTTCCGGCTGACCGATGACATAGACGCCATCGGGACGCAGATCATTGAGGATGGACTGGTAGTCGGTGTCGAGCGACGTCAGAAAACGCGCCGAGGCGGGAATGCCGAACCGGTCGCAGGTCGTGTTGAGACGCTCCGCCCGCGTTTCGATCACACCGACGATCTCGACGTCGTCGAACGAGGCCAGCGAGGGATAATGGACATTGTTGGCCATGTTGCCGGCGCCGATGATGGCGATGCGCACCTTGCGGTCCGTGATCATGCTCTTGCTCTCCTTTGCCATCACCGTGCCCGGGCCGCGTCGACCAGGCCGCGCAGATAGGCGACATCGGTCGCGAGGAACGGCAGAACGTCGTCGCCCATGCGCTGCGGTTCGCCCTTCGGGTCGGTGTATTCGCCGGGCAGCACGAAGGTGCCGGTGAAGCCACGCTTGTGCAGATCCTGCACCAGCCCGGACCACGAATAGCCGCCGTGGCGGCCGGTGGTCCAATGTGTCCGGAACACCGCCTCGGCCTCTTCAGGTCCGTTGATGCGTTCGCGATAGGCGTTCTTGAAATTGACGAGGTTCGCCATCCGCTCCCAGAGCAGATCGACCGACAGTTCGGTCGGCTCGCCGGCAACCGCGCAATGCGCCATGTCGAGAATGGCGCAGACATGCTTCGGATCGAACGGCTCCATCAGGTGATAGAGGCCGATGGCGCTGCCGATGCAATTGCCCGAATGGTTCTGCACGCCGATGCGGACGCCCGTCTCGTCAAGCAGCGGAATCAGTGCCTCATAGGTGGCGCGGCTCTGCCGGATCGTGTCCGCGAAGCGGGCCTTGCCGAGATCGACGCCGACCATCGTGCGCAAGAGGTCGATGCCGTTGTCGCCGCAGGCCCGGATGATTGCCTCGTCCAGTGGCGCCGCCACGCTGCAGATCGACAGGCCGCGGCTCCCCAGCACGCGCACCACCTCGGGAAGCGCGGTTGCCACGGTCGCCGGCGTCACCTGATAGCCGGGGCGGATCGGCAGCTCGATCGCCTCGACGCCGAGCGCCGCCATGCGGTCGGCGACGGCCTCGATGGCATCGTTCCACGGCTTGGTGAACACCGCCAGCTTGATGTCAGTCATCTCACTCTCCAGAAACTGCGGCCAGCGGCCGCTTGTCGGTTCGGCCCGTCGGGCCCGGACCCCGCCGCGAAGGCGAGGCAAAAATGCCTGCGTCAGACCATGCGCATCGACATGCCGCCGTCGATCGCCACGGTCTCGCCGGTGATGAAGTCGTTCTCGGCCAGCTGGACGATCAGCGCGGCGACGTCCTCCGGCCTGCCCTCGCGGTGGAGCGGGATCCGGTTGGCCAGATTGTTCTGGCGGGCCGTCTCGGTCATCGCATTCTGGAACGGGGTTCGGATGATGCCGGGCGCCACGCAGTTGACGCGGATATTCTCGTCGGCGTGGTCACGAGCAAGCGCTCGCGCCATCTGGATCAGCGAAGCCTTCACGACCTGATAGGCGACCGTGCCAGGACACCCGCGCAGCGCAGCCGCCGACGACAGGAAAGTGACCGATCCGCCGGCCCTTGCGAGCTGCGGATGGGCGGCGCGGAACAGGTGAAAGGCGGAATGGACATGAACCTGGAACGCCTCCAGCCACGCCTCCGGGGTGATCTGCAGCGCCGTTCCGGGCGCGGGACCGCCCGCCGAATGCACGACGACATCCAGCCGCCCGAATGCGGCAACCGTCGCCTCGATCAGCGCCGGAGCGGTAGGCGGCAGCGCGATATCCCCTGCAAGGAAAATGCAGCGGGCACCCTTCGCCGCGCCGATGCGATCGAGCTCATCGAGCAGTTCCGGCCGCTCGCGGCGTGCGCTGATCGCGACATTGACGCCTTTAGCAAGCAGAGCGCGGGCTGTTGCAAGGCCAATTCCGGACGTGCCGCCGGTAACCACGGCCGTGGAACCCATGAGTTCAGGCAAAGTGAGGTCTCCATTCGATCTCGAGCGAGCCGGCGAGCGCCAGCATCACTTCTCGGCAAAGGCGGTCAGGCCCGAAACGATGTAGCGCTGGGCAAACAGGTATCCGATCACCACGGGCGTCACCGTGATCAGCGTGGCGGCGAACAGCGAGGTGTAGGACGTCGCCTGATCCGGCCCGAAGAAGGTGAAGAGGCCGACGCTCGCGACGGCGACATTCTTGTTACTGGCGATGACGAGCGGCACGAGGAACTCCGACCATGCCGAGACGAAGACCAGGAAGCCGGCAACCGACAGCCCGGGCAGGCTGAGCGGTATGATTACGCTCCAGAAGGTCCGCCATTTCGAGCAGCCATCGATCGCCGCCGCCTCGTCGAGGGCGCGCGGCACGGTGTCGAAGAACCCCTTGAGCACCCAGATCGTGATCGGGATATGCGTTGCCGTATAGATCAGGACCAGCCCGGTCAGCGTATTCAGAAGACCAAGGCTGCTCATGATCATGTAATAGGGTACGATATTCACGGTGCTCGGGATCAGCTGCAGCCCGAGCAGGCCGATCATCATCGCTTCCTTGCCCTGGAAGTCCCATCGGGACAGCGCATATCCGGCAAGGCCACCAAGAAACAGCGTCAGCAGCACCGTGAAGAATGCGACGACAATCGTATTCCAGATGTAACGCCCGAATTCGAGCCGGGTGAAGATGTCGACGAAGTTCTGCAATGTCGGCGATCTCGGCCAGATCGTCGGCGGATAGGTGAACAGTTCGTTTGGGTTCTTGAAGCCGCCGAACAGCGCCCATGACAGCGGCAGGATGATTGCGGCCGCCAGCACGGGATAGAAGATGTAGGCGATCGGGCTCGGCTCCAGCGGGCGTCTCGCCCGGCCGCGCCAGAACAGCCGGCGGTTTGTCGCGACGGAAATGTCAGCCACGTTCAGCCCTCCTGCGAGGCTTCAGAACCGAGAGATAGAGAACGATCAGGACAAGGTTGGCGACCAGCATCACCGTGCCGATGGTGGCGCCATAGCTGATGTCGAGTTGCAGGAACGACTGCTTGTAGAGCGAGATCGCGATGAGTTCGGTCGCATTTCCCGGCCCGCCGCCCGTGAGCGCCAAGGGAATGTCGAGGCTGTTCAGCGCGCCACCCGTGCCCATGATCAGGCAGATCAGGATGATCGGCCGCAGCATCGGCACGGTGATGTAGCGAAAGCGCTGCCAGCGCGTGGCCCCGTCGATCGCGGCCGCCTCATAGACATCGCGCGGCAATGTCTGCAGGCCGCCGAGAAGCACGATTACCGCGAAGGGAATGCCGCGCCATGTGCAGACGCCGATCAGGATCGCCATCGCCAGCGCCGGATCGGCAAACCAGGACATTTGGCTGATGCCGACCAGCGAGAGCAGATAGTTGGCGATGCCGAGCCGGCTGCCGCCGAAGATCTGCGCGAAGACGAGCCCGACCACGACCGACGGCAGCACCCAGGGCAGGATGGTGATCGAGCGCATCAGGCGATGGCCGATCAGCCGCTGGTCGAGCAGGATCGCCACGGCGAGGCCGATGACGACCTGCAGGATCACCGAGGTCGCGACGAAGGTCAGCGTGTTGCGCGCGACCAGGCCGAGATCGTTCCACGTGAAGAAGCGGACATAGTTGTCCAGCCCGACGAAGGACGATCCGACATAGCCGAGGTTGAGATTGGTGAGGCTGATATAGACGCCATAAAGGGCCGGGAACAAAGTCAGCGCGAGGACGAAGGCGACGCCCGGCAGAATGAAGAAGAAATAGCCGTTGATCTGGAACCGGCTGGCGCGACGGCGCGGGACGCGCGTCTGCAGCACGGCGGCATGGTCGAGGTCAGTCATGATGATACCTCCGGGGCGGAGACGCGGCGGTCTCCGCCCGCTCGATGGGCCTAGCGCCCCTTCTGACGCTCATATTCAGGCATCACGGCATCCCGGGCCGCCGCCACCGCGTCGGCTGGCTTGACCTGGCCGCTGATCACGCCGGCGAGCTGTGCCGAGACCGCTGAGGAGATGGTGTTGTAGATCGGCACGGCAGGCCGGGTCTGCATCTCGCCGTCATACATCCGCTTGTAGCTCTGCATCAGCGGATTGGTCGCAAAGAACGTGTTGTCCTTCCAGATCGAGTTGCGCACCGGCAGCGCGCCAAGCACCTCATTCACCTGGCCCAGGTTCTTCGGCGATGTCATGAACTCGATGAATTTCCAGCCAGCCGCCGCTCGTTCCGGATCCTTGGCCGTCAGCGCATAGGCGAAGCCGCCGAGAATGGTCACCGGCTTCTTGCCGCCGGGCATGGGATAAGGCGCGACGGCCAGATCGTTGGCGAGCTCAGGCATCTCGCTCCACATCTGCTTGACGCCGGAGGAGCTGAAGCCGATGGCGAAGGCTTCGCCGCCATAGAAGAAGGGCTTCAGTCCATTCTCATCCATGGTCGTGACGCTGGCCGGCATGACACCGGCGGCGGCCATGTCGCGATACATCTGATAGACGTCGGCGAGATACTTCCCGTTGTCGCCTTCGAAGAAGACAGGCGCGCCCTTCTCGTCGACGAGCTTGCCGCCCAGTCCCCAGAAGATGCTGAGCATATGCATCGTCGAGGGCTCTTCATTGGCCTTGGCAGGCACCATCTCAGCGCCGATGCCCTTTTCCTTCAGCGCCTTGCCGGCGGCCATGAACGCGTCGAACGTCGCCGGAAATTCCGTCAATCCGGCGCTGGCGAGCATGCTCGGCCGGTAGAGGAGGCCACGCATGCCGGTCTGGAACATGATGCCGTACGGCTTGCCGTCGATGGTCTCGGCCGCGATCACCGCCGGATGAAAATCGGCGCGATCGGATTCGGGCCAGACCGCATCGAGCGGCTGCAGCACATTCGACTGCACCAGGCGCGCGATCCATTGGCCGTCGACGATCGTGACGTCGGGCAGCCCGTTCGAAGCCGCGACGGTCAGCAGCTTCTGCAGACCGGCCGGACCCGGATCCAGAACTTCATAATTGAGCGTGATGTCGGGGTTCTGCTTCTGGAACTCCGCATAGAGCTTCTTGAAGAGATCGGCGCCCGGAATGAAACCGGACGACGGCGAATAGACGGCCGGCGCAAAGACGTTCAATTCGAGGGCAGCGGCCTCGTCGGCCATCCAGAGCGGGCCGGCGGCCAAAGTCGCGGCGACGGCAATTGTGCCAATCCTTGAAAGCATGGGGTCCTCCTCCTCTCGGGCGCGGCATGACCGGCTGCTGTGCCGGTCCGCCGTCTCTCTGCCCTGGCGCTGAAACTGACCCGGCGAAGACCGAGCGTCAAGAACATAATATGTTTGACGCTAAAGATATGACGTATGATGTTGGTGACGGGTTCGAACTTTGGAGGAGAGCGAAGTGACGGATTTGGCGTGCGCGCATTGCCGGGGAACCAATGAGGACAGGCTTTGGTCCGGAGACCTCTACCGGGTGGTTCTCGTGCATGAGACCGGCTTCGAAGGCTGGGCGCGCGTGATCTGGAACACGCATGTCACCGAGATCACCGATCTCCCGGCGCCGCAGCAGAGCATGGCTCTGCAAGCCGTTCTGGCTCTGGAGCGGGCCCTGCGCGCCGAACTTGCGCCCGACAAGATCAACATCGCGTCATTGGCGACGGGCATGCCGCATCTTCATGTGCACGTCATCCCGCGCTTCCGCGATGATCCGACCTTCCCGGAACCAGTCTGGCTGCCCGCGCAGCGCAGCAGCGCCCGGGTGCTTCCCGAAGGCTTCGCGGACCGGATGAAGAGCCGGTTGGCGGAGGAGCTCGGCCTGTCCGGTCCGCTCTAGTATCAGCACACAGCGCACGCCCAGCGCGGGACCGCCAAGGCATTCCCGTGACGGTCTCGGGCGGCGGCAAGACGTCGCGCGCGACAGGGTGGCAGGTCCGGCCTTCCCGCAGGCGTCGGATTGGCCTCCAGCCGCGCGATATGGCATTGATTTCGGCAATTTCGCAGATAGCCCGAACATGGCGGCCGTCGGCGCGACGATCATCGCTGCGAAACGGGCACGACACGTCGGAGGCCCCCTTTCGGTGACCAACCCATTCGTTCGGACATGGTTTGTGTTCGAGAGGGCGGAATAGAGGGCCCCTGAAGCTTGGCGGGACCTTGATGTTACGCCAAGGACCCTTGCTCCGTCGAAACGTCGACGAAACGCGCCCATGGCTGCCGGACGCAACGCGCATCCTGGAAAGCCCGTCGAGCGCCGCCGGCAGCGGTGCAGTTTTCAGATTCAAGGTCGCTGTGCGTCGCGATCGTTGCGGGTGAGCGTCTCACCATTGGCACATCCCATGAGGCAGTCCGCGTCGCAGTCGCCTCGGACCACTGCCCCTCACGGCCGTCGACATGGTCATCGCCGCCGAGCCCGCAGATTTCGTCCTTACCGTCAAGGCCCGCGACGCAACCTTGACTGATGAAAAATCTGGTCAGATCGTCGAGGCGACGCTATCTCTTGGTCGGCCAGCGGCATATACGCAGGGATCCAGGCTGACCACGTTCCCAAATTGCCCGCAAGACCAAATTGTCCGTTTTGCGGTCGTTGAAATTCCCGGTGCTAACGCTACCGCAAAAGGCCTTCTGTGTGTCCATGGCGCCAGAATTGATACACAAGATCCTCATCGTCGACGACAGTTCGACCAACCGGCGCATCTATTCGAGCCTGGCGAAGCAGCTCGATTCCACTCTGGAGATCCGCGCTTTCGGGAATCCGCGCGAGGCTCTTGACTGGCTGGAAGAGAATACGGTCGATCTGATCATCACCGACTACAAGATGCCCGACATTTCCGGTGCCGAGCTGACTGCAGCCATTCGCAGCAACGCCCATAATCGCGACGCCCCGATCATCGTCATCACGGCCTATGACGATCACCAGTTTCGGGTGACGGCGCTTGAGGCCGGAGCGACGGATTTCCTGCTGAGCCCCGTGGACCATGTCGAATTTCTGGCTCGGGCCAAGAACCTTTTGAAACTCAGGATGCAGCAGCTCCTGCTCGCCAAGCGCGCCGACATCCTCGAGATCACCCTGAACGCCAAGGAGCAGTTGCTGCGGGAGAGCCGCGAGGCGCTTGCCCAGGTCATCGACACGGTACCGGCAATGATCAGCGCAACCGACCGCGACGGCCGTTGCGTCTTCGTCAACGCGCATCAGGCTGCGTTCCTCGGCAAGGCCCCGGGAGACCTCGTCGGCCAGCCCATCGAGACTCTCATGGGCGAGGAGCGGGCTCTCATCAGCCGCCGGCTCGACCAGTTGATTCTAAAAACGGGGCGTCCGATCTCGTCACGCCAGGAGGATGTCCTGGCGCCCAACGGCGAGAGCCGCATCTATCTGACGAGCAAGGCCCCGCTCTATGATGGAAATGGCGAGATCGCGAGCGTTCTCTCCACATCGATCGACATCACCGATCAACGCCATGCGGAGCGGCGCCTGCTCCATCTGGCGAACCATGATCCTCTGACGGGCCTGCCCAACCGGCCGATGCTTCGTGACCATCTGCGGCGCGAACTTGCGCGCGGACGGAGGGGCGACCAGAATTTTGCCTTGCATTTCATCGATCTCGACCGGTTCAAGGCGGTCAACGATGCGCACGGCCATCATTGGGGCGACGAGTTGCTGCAGCGCGTCGCCGCAGCCCTGTCGGGTCTCGTCGGCGAACGTCACACGGTCGCGCGCCTCGGCGGCGACGAATTCGCCGTGCTTCAGTCCGATATCAACAGTGCGGAAGACGCAGGCCGGATGGCGCAATCGATCCTCGATTTGCTGAACAGCGGCGACAGCAGCGCGTTTTCCCTGAATATCGGCGCCAGCATCGGCGTCACGATAGCCCCTCTCGACGGAACAGATCCCGACGAACTGCTGAAGAACTCCGATCAGGCCATGTATCTGGCCAAGTCGCTCGGCGGCAGTACATGGCGTCTGTTCGCGGCCGATATGCGTCCGCGGGCGAGCGAGACAGCGTATTTCGAGACCGAACTGCGGGGCGCGCTCTCACGCCAGGAATTCGTGCTGCATTATCAGCCGCAGATCGATCTCCACAGCAACAGGCTCGTCGGCGTGGAGGCCTTGTTGCGATGGCAGCATCCGCAGCGCGGCCTGTTGCCCCCCGGCGCGTTCCTCAGCCTGGCCGAGGAGACCGGCCTCATTCTTCCGATCAATGAATGGGTCTTGAACGAAGCGTGCCGCCAGGGGGCTGCATGGGACAGCTCAGGCCTTAGCGACCTGCGCGTTGCCGTCAACATGTCGCCCATTCAATTCAAACGTCAGGGTGTTGAAACCCTCGTCAAGGAAGCGCTTCTCAAGAGTGGCATGCGGGCCACATCGCTCGAGCTGGAACTGACGGAAGGGATCCTGCTGGGGAACGACGAACAGATCGTCAAGCAGATGAGCATTCTCCGCTCGCTGGGGGTCACCTTGTCGGTCGATGATTTCGGGACCGGCTATTCATCACTGGGCTATCTTCGCAGCTTCCCGCTGAACCGGCTCAAGATCGATCGGTCTTTCGTGCAGGATCTCGGCAGCGATCCCAGCGCTTTGGCGATTGTCCGCACCATCATCGACCTCAGCCACATCCTGCACCTGCAGGTTCTCGCCGAAGGTGTCGAGACGGGGCCCCAGTTGCAGCTTTTGCGCGATGAAGGGTGCGACGAGGTTCAAGGCTACTATTTCAGCCGGCCCGTTCCGGCTGACGAATTGGCCAATTGGGCTATACAGTTTGGCAGGAGGAACTCCGGACGGGGACAGGACCCGATGGAGAGCGAGCATGAGCGCATCGGCTAGAGTGCTCCAGCTGTTGGGCAAGCCGTCTCGATGGGCGGCTGCGAGACTCAAGGATCGGCCCGACAGCGAACACGAGATGAGCTACAACCGGCTTGCTTTTGCGACGGCCATCGTTGTCGTTCTGCTCTTCACGCGCCACACCGATGATCCTCCCTATGCTCTGGGGGTGATGGCGCTCTACATCTCCCTGGCGATCGGGGTGCTCAGCCATATCCTTTTCTTTCCCGGAGTGTCCCGGGCGCGGCGCATCTTCGCCTTGCTGATGGACTGCGGCTTTCTCTCCTGGCAACTGCATCTGGGAGCCGAAGTCGCTTCGCTCTTCTTTCCGATCTACCTCTGGATCATTTTCGGCAACGGATTCCGGTTCGGCCTGGCCTCGCTCGCCATCGCGATCCCGGTGGCGACGCTCTCGTTCGGCATCGTCGTGCTGACGACCTCGTTCTGGTCCGAGCAGTGGCACCTCTCGGCAGGGCTGCTCGGCGGGCTTGTCATCCTGCCGGCCTATGCCGGCACGCTGATCCGCAAGCTGTCCCAGGCAACGGAAGCGGCCGAGGAGGCAAGCCAGGCCAAGAGCCTCTTCCTGGCGAGCGTCAGCCACGAATTGCGAACTCCGCTGACCGCGATCGTCGGCATGACGGGATTGCTGCGCGGCACCACGCTCGCGCCCGAGCAGCGGGATATGGTCGAGACAGTGGACGTGGCGAGCCGTTCTCTGAAATCGCTGATCAACAGCCTGCTCGACCTCTCGCGCATCGAGGCCGGGCGCATGCCGGTTTCGAACGAGGCGGTCGACCTCGTGGGGCTGCTCGTCGATGTGCGCCGACTGGTGGAAAGTCAGATCCGGGATAAAGACCTGAGTTTCGACATCCATGTCACGGCGCGCACGCCGCTGCATTTGCTCGGCAGCCGGCAGCATCTGCACGAGATCCTGCTCAACCTTGTCGGCAATGCTGTGAAATTCACCCGAGACGGCGGCGTGACGATCGCGGTGGACGGCGAGCGACGGGACGACGGCAGCGTCAAACTGATGATGGAAATCTCCGACACCGGCATCGGCATAGCGCCGAAGGATCAGGCGCGGATCTTCGAGGATTTCACCCAGGCCAATCCCGGCATCATGAACCGGTTCGGTGGTACCGGCCTCGGCTTGGCCATCGCGCGTCGCCTGGTAGTCCTTCTCGGCGGAACGATCTCGGTCGAGAGTGTGCCTGGCGAAGGCAGCACCTTCCATTTCGACATTCTCGCCACGGCGCTGCCTGACGACGACATGGCTATCGATCAGCCATGGCGTGAACGTGGGGTGGTTCTCGTCTGCCGTGATACCGCGCCGCTGTCGGGCCTGCTGGCCACCCTCGATGGGCTTGGCGTCTTGCCGATGATCGCAGACCCGCGCATGGGGCCAGCGCGCATGTTCCCGCCGCAGGCCACCAATGCCGTTCGGCTGATCTTCGACGATCAAAGCGCCCATCTCCCGCTGTCACCCCCGGGCTTGTCCGGTCAGGCTCCGAAAGCCATTCTGATCCGGCCGCATGCCGCGTCGACCTTGCCGGATATGGCAATCCGCCGGCGCTACGCCGCACTGCTTTCCGAGAACCCGACAGCAGCGGAACTGCGTCACGCGATGACGCTGGCCTGCCGACTTGTCGCCCCGACGCCATCGGCTGTGCAGGCGCTTCCGCGAGCGGCGATTCCGATCCGCCGGCCCCGCCGGGTGCTGCTGGCGGACGACAATCGCATCAACCAGCGGGTCTTCTCCCGCATCCTGGAGGCTGCCGGCCATTCCGTGCGGATTGCGGAGTCGGGCGACCAGGCCCTCGACCTTCTGGAGGAACGGGCCGATCAATTCGACATCGTGCTGATGGACTTCAACATGCCCGACACTGACGGGCTGGAGGCTACAAAACTCTACCGCGTGACAGCCACGGGCGAACGGCGGCTCCCCATCGTCGGCTTGACGGCCGACGCGACGGCCCTGACCGACAGCCGCTGGCGCGACGCCGGCATGGATGACTGTCTCATCAAGCCAGTGGAGCCGGCCGCGCTCCTGGCCGTGATCGACAGCATGGCCCTTGATCGGCGCGAAGGCGGCAAGACCATCGCCATACGGCCGATGGTCATTCGCCCGCAGGCCTCCCCGAGCCTCGACGAGGTCGTGATCGAGAGGCTGCAAACGCTGGGAAGCCCGGAATTCGTGATCGAATTGATGGAAGATTTTCTGGCAGACGCCGAGGTCATTCTGGAAAGGCTGATCAAGAGCGCGGCCGATGGCGATCTGGAGACCTTTCGCAGCGATGCCCATGCCCTGCTGAGCAGTTCTGCCAATATCGGCGCCGTTGGTATCGGCTCGATCTGCTCGAGTTGGCGAGACCTGCGCGGCGACGCATTGAGGGCGAGTGCCTCGGACTTCACGCGCCAGGCGCGTGCCGAACTCAAGCGGACTCAGCGGGCCATGCGCGCCTATTCGGCGCGCGAAGCCGGCCTCGGATGAATCGTCGACGCGGCTGGATGCGGCAGGAGCGCATCCAGCCGTTTTGACGTCATTCAGCCGCCACGAGAGCCGGCGTTTGGGACTGAAGGCTCGCGAGCCGCCGGTTCTGCGCCGAGCAAAGCCGGTCCATCTTCCGCAGATCGGCCTCAGTCAGGTTCAGTGCCGCTTCGGCCCAGATGTCGACGACATCGATCAGTTCTTCGAGCGTCACCGGATTGACGCGCCGCCGCGCCCGATACATGGCCTGGTGGGCGTTGTGCTTGCGGTTGTGGCGAGCGATATAGTCAACCACAGCCGCCTGTCCCTCTCCGTCTTCCGCCAGGACATCGACGACCCCCATCTCATAGAGTTCTTCCGCCGTATGGATCCGGCCCGAGAGGATGAGCGCCTCCGCCTTGTCGCGGCTCATACGCCGTGAAAGGAAGCTGTATGCGCCCATGCCCGGGAACATATTGAAGAGAATTTCCGGCAGACCCATCTTCGCGCTGCGCTCGGCGACGATCAGATCGAACGACAGCGCATGCTCAAATCCGCCTCCCAGAGCATCGCCCTGCACCAAGGCCATGGTCACGATCGGCGCGTCGAAAGCCACGGCATTGCGATGGATGGCCTCGACCGCGACATGACCGTAATGCCGCATCGCCTCCAGGTCCCGGCTGCGGATCCGCTCGGCGAAATGACCTAGGTCGCCGCCGAGATTGTAGATCCCAGGTACGGCAGAAGCCATGACAAACCACGAGAAGGGCGCGGCCGCCTGGCTCGGCAGATTTCCGAAGGCGCGGGTGATGGAGCCCTGCATCCTGCTGATATCGTTCATCAACTCATGGGTGTAGGACGGCTTGTCCACCGGATCCATGAAGCACCAGCAGGTCGCTTCGCGCGTATCGATGCTGAGTTGAAGGTTGTCATAGCCGAGATCGCTGATCGCCCGCGCGGCCTGGACCATCGCCAGGTGCTGTTGATCAGCTCTGATTTCGTTCAGTACAATGGGCTCGTTCTTCGCCAGGATTGCAGACATGTTCTCTTTCCATCTTCTGAGTGAGGGAACGGCGTTCACACTGTGGAGGCCTGCCGGCATCGCGACCAGCAGATTAGCCTGAAGAGACACTACGATAAGTAGAAACGACGAACATGCGGTTACGAGCCGCGCACGAAGGCGACTCACTGCCTTGTGACCCGCATCGCGTGCAAGCTTGCATCGGGCGTCGCGGAAATATATATCTTTCTTCTAGCCTCCATGTTTTTCGAATATCTTGCAATATTTTCAATATCTCTGAATGTCATGCCAGATTTAATTTGGAATTAATTTCCATTAATTATCTTTTATCTATTGTTCTACTCATTATAATACTTATTTTTGCGACGATAATACGATATACATCCTGTTGCGGACAAGCATTCGAGGCCTGCCTGCCTCCTTCGGGGCGGAGATGATGGCTCGGGTTCGGATCGGCGATCGCCGAACCTGGATGCGGGCGGCTGCAGCCGGAAGCCCTCGACACGATCAACGTCATCGCGATCCAGCGTAGAAGTCACCGTGGCGATGCTCTGTTTTCGGTTTGCGCAGCTGGACAGCGATGGTCCTGTCCCTGCTCGACGCAAGAGACTGCACTTCTCGAGTGGTCGCAGAATGCCTGGCCCGACATAGACGAACGCCGTGAAGCGAGACGCATCGAACGGCTCGGGATCGCCAGTTGAGGTCAGCCGATCAACCCGGTCAGGAGGTTCATGAACCCTGGACGCGGCCCGCGCATCACTCGTGGATCGCTGCGCCTTCCAGCCTGTGCGGTTCTGCCGGCCAACGGCCGGCGACCTGATCCGCCGCGCGAAGATCAACGTCTCCGACACGGGCGATCAAAAGCTCTGCGATAACGACGTTCACAGAGCGTCACGCGCCAGACGGCCCTGCCCGCCTCTCACCAACGGTTGATGGGCAAGATGTACATCTGGGCGATCTGCATGTGCGGCGGCTGCGACAGGGCGAATATCACCGAGCGCGCGATGTCTTCCGGCTCCAGCGCGACCTTGTAGCGTTCGAAATATTCGCGCTCCACCTGCTCGTCGCCGCGATGGCGCTTGCGGATGATGTTGGTGCGTGTCAGTCCCGGCAGGATCTCGGTGACGCGGATCGCGGTTTCAGCAAGATCGCCGCGCAGCACGTCGGTGAACGCACGGATGCCAGCCTTGGATGCGGTATAGGCGGCCATGTCCGGCACCAGGCGAATGGCGCTGATCGAGCTCATATTGACGATGTCGCCGCGGTTGCGCGCCACCATCTGCGGCAGGATGGCACGGGTGACGCGCATCGTGCCCGCGAGATTGGTGTCGATGATGTTCGACCAGTCGTCGGCCGAGCCGATGTCGAAGCGCGTGCGTCCGCCGATATCGTGGCCCGCATTGTTGACCAGCACATCGATCGGTTGGAACGACGCCGGGATCACGGCAAGCAGGCTATCGACCGTCGGCTTGTCGGTCACGTCGAGGCGGATCGGAAAGACCAGATCCGCCCCGAACTCCGCCGCCAATTGCCCGACGCTCGCCTCGTCAATATCCGCGGCGGCCAAACGGTAGCCGGCCTGCACGAGTGCTGCTGCAATCGCCCGGCCTATGCCGCTGCCGGCTCCTGTCACAAGCGCGGTTCTGACCTCATCTGCCATAGCGTTCCTCGCCTCGCTCCCTTGCGTTGATTTCCAGCTCCGCATCCAGCGGCCATGGCCCCCGCGGTGGAATGGCCGGGGCAAACATAACTGATATCCGTATCGAGCCATTTCGCCCGGATCGGGAAATGGCAATGCTCCGCACAAGACCAAAAATGTCGGGGAAGCGGATCAGGGATGGCCTTGGATAGAGGAGGCGGTCGTTCTGCCGGACGTAGGGCGGCAGTCAGGCTGAGGCTTACGCAGGAAGGCGTCGTGTTCCTCCTTGCGGTGGTTCTGTTCGTCATCTTCGCGGTGACGCTCGACCGGTTCCTGACGGCTGGCAATCTCGTGGCGCTGGTGCGCAGCGTCGCCATTCTCGGCATTCTCGGCCTCGGCATGGGGCTCGTGGTCATCGGCCGGGGCATCGACCTCGCCATGGTCGCCACCATGGTCGTTTCGGTCTCCTGGAGCCTGGCGCTGGCCGATACCGGGCTGCCGCTCGGAACCGCGCTCGCCATCGGCCTCGTCTTTGCCATCGTCGTCGGGCTCGCCAGCGGCATCCTCATCGCCTATGCCACGATTCCTGCCATCTTCACCACGCTGGCCATGGGCCTGATGGTCTATGGCAGCGGCCGGGCCTGGCTGTTCCAGGTCGATGTCCAGAACACGCCAGCCAACTCGGCCTTCTTCGACCTTCTCGCCCGCGCGACGATCTTCGGCGTGCCGATGATGATCGTCGCCTTCGCGGCCTTGGCGCTGCTGGTCTGGGCGCTGCTCAAATGGACCCGCTTCGGTCGCTTCGTCTACGCGACGGGCGACAACCCGTCGGCGGCCCGCGTTGCCGGCATTCCGACGCGCCTGCTCGTGGTCGCGCAATATGTGATTACCGCGATCATCGCCTATCTGGCCGGGCTGATCATGGCGGCCGCCAATTCCGGCATGAGCACCCGCGTCTACAACTCCACCATGATTTACGACGTGCTGCTCGTGGTGGTGCTCGGCGGCATCGGCCTCAGTGGCGGGCGCGGCGGCGTGCGTAACGTGCTCGTGGGCACGCTTCTCGTCGGCATCCTGCTCAACGGCATGACGATCTTCGACATCGCCTATACGCAGCAGAACCTGATCAAGAGCGTGATTCTGCTCATCGCCATCATCATCGACAGCATCGTCAACCCGCGTGACGAGCAGACAGCACAACAAGAACAAGGCGACATCTGACGTCACGAGCGGAAATACAACGATAAAGGGAGGACTATCATGAAATGGATGAAGCTTCTGCCGGCGGCCCTTGCTGCCGTCTGTCTCGCCACTGCCGTGCATGCCGAGGAAAAGGGGCTCGATAACCACGTCAAGCGCGACCCCTATTATGAAGGCCTGAAGGGCAAGAAGGTCGTCTTCGTGCCGCTCGCCATGGGCTTCGACCTGACCGAGGGTTGGGCGGCGATCATGCGTAAGCAGGCCGCAGACCTCGGCTACAGCTTCGAGATCCGTGATCCGAACTGGAGCACGGATGCCGGAACGCGGGCGATCACGTCGATCATCGCCGAAAAGCCTGACCTCGCGATCATCCACAATCCGGACCTCCAGTCCTATGCCCGCCTCGAGCAGCGCATGGTCCAGGCCGGCATCAAGGTGCTGCAGGTCAATCTCGAGGCCACTGTTCCGACCGACTATTATGTCGGCGCCGACTGGGTGAAGGTCGGCCTCATCGAGGCCGAGGCGCTCGTCAAGAAGTGCGGCACCGGCAGCGGCACATCCGGCAAGGTCGCCATTCTCGAAGGCCAGCCGACCGCTGCCTCCAACCTCTACGAACTCTACGCCTACTATCACGTCTTCGGTCAGGATCCGGCGATCAAGATCGTTGCCGACCAGGCTGCGACCTATGATCCGGCCAAGGCGCGCGCCATCACGGAAACGGTCCTGCAGCAGCATCCGGACCTCTGCGGCATCGTCGGCAACTGGGACAATCAGGACGTCGGCGCGGGTGCTGCGGTGGCAGCGGCCGGCAAGTCGGACCAAGTCTACATCGTCACCTCGGGCGGTGGCAGCAAGACCGGCTGCGACAATATCGAGAAGGGCCTGCTCGACCTGATCGTGAGCTATGACGTGCCCTTGCAGGGCGACGCACTCAACCAGGCGATCGTGCAGCTGCTTCTGTCGCCGGCCAAGGCGGGCGAGATCAAGTCGACCTACTTCACGCCGCTCACGCTCCAGACCAAGGAAACCATCTCGCCGCGCAGCTGCTGGACCTTGGACCAGCTCAAGTAAGTGCAGCAGGCGACAAGCGATCCGACAATGGCCAATCATAAAAAACTGTTTGTCGGGCTTCGCTCCCGGCTTCTCCCCGAGCATCTGCTCGGGGAGTTGTTGACCAAGCGCTGGATCGACAATGTCGTCCCGTTCTTCGCGCTCATCGTCGCGATCGCGGTCTTCGGAACGCTGATCCCGGACTTCTTCTCCGCTTCGAGCCTTTCTGATTTCGGCCGGCAGATCGCCGAGTTCGGTCTGATCGTGCTCGGCCTGTCGATCGTCATGCTATCGGGCGGTATCGACCTCTCGGTGGCGTCGATCTTCACGCTGTCGGTCCTGGCCTCGCTGATCGGCACGAATGTCGAGGCATGGCCGACGCCGCTCGTCCTCCTGGCCACGCTGTCGCTCGGCGCCTTTTGCGGCGGGATCAATGGCTATCTCGTCGGCTATCTGCGCCTCCGCGCGTTCCTTACGACGCTTGTGACGCTGATGATCTTCCGGTCGATCTACGACCTCTTGTTCCTCAGCATGTCGACGGCGATCATCTCGGGCTTCCCGGATTCCGAGCTGCTGTTCTTCATCGGCGAGGGAACCGTCTTCGGCATCCCGTTCTCGCTCCTCGTCGCCGCGCTGATTGCGATCGTCTGGCACGTCGTGCTTTCGCGCATGCGCCCGGGCTGGCGCCTGACGGCCGTTGGCGGGGCTCGCCGTTCCGCCCACAATGCCGGCATCAAGGTGCGGCGCACGGTCTTCTTCGCCTATGTCTGGTCAGGTCTGCTCTGCTCGATCGCCGGATTCCTGTTCGCAGCGCGCCTTGGCTCGACGGGCGCCGATACCGGCGTCGGTCTCGAAGTTTCCGCGCTGACCGCGGCCGTGCTCGGCGGCAACTCCATCGGCGGCGGGCGTGGCTCGGTCGCAAAGGCGCTCATGGGCGCCGCCCTCGTCCTGCTGCTTACCAACAGCCTCGTCAATCTCGGCGTCAGCGGACCGGTCACCTCGACGATCCTTGGCGCGGTCCTGCTGCTCTCCGTATTCATCGACATGCGCTGGCTGCGGCATCGCAACCGGCTGCTTTCCAAGGTCTATGTCTCGCCCGTCCATCTCGCGCTGCCGCCAGCACCGGATACCACAGCACCGGGCTCGCCCTATGCGCTCAACGACAAGCTGCGCACCGTCGAGATCATCGGCCTCGGCGAAATCGAGGGGCCGGAAGATGTCATCCTCGATCGCGACGACAATCTCTATTGCGGCACGCGCCTTGGCGATATCGTTCGGTTCTTCGGCCCTGACCACACGCGCAGCGAGGTCTTTGCTCATATCGGCGGCCATCCGCTCGGCATGGCATTCGACCGGGCCGGCAACCTGCTTGTCTGCATCGGCGGCATGGGGCTCTATCAGGTCGCGCCTGACAAGACGGTGACCAAGCTGACCGACGAGACCAATCGGAGCCTCTTCTCGGTGGTCGATGATTCACGGCTGCGCCTCGCCGACGATCTCGATATCGCGCCCGATGGCCGCGTCTTCTTCAGCGAGGCGACGATCCGCTACGAGCAGGAGGACTGGGCGACCGACGCGCTCGAGAGTCGAGCGAGTGGCCGGATGATCGTCTATGATCCCAAGCGCAACACGACGCGCACCGACATCCCGAAGCTCGTCTTCGCCAATGGCGTCTGCATGTGCCGCGACGGACAATCGTTCCTGTTCGCCGAGAGCTGGACCTGCAGCATCAGCCGCTACTGGTTCGATGGGCCGAAGAAGGGCAGCATCGAGCGGATCATCTCCGACCTGCCTGGCTATCCCGACAATATCAACCGCGCTTCCGATGGGAATTACTGGATGGCGCTGCTCGGCATGCGGACGCCGGCGCTCGATCTTGCCATGCGCATGCCGGGTTTCCGCCGCCGCATGGCGCGGCGGGTGGCGCCCGACCAGTGGCTGTTCCCGAACATCAATACGGGCTGCGTGGTGAAGTTCAGCGACACAGGCGAGATCCTGGAGAGCCTCTGGGACCTTGGCGGCGAGAACCATCCGATGATCACCTCGATGCGCGAGCATCGCGGCTGGCTCTATCTCGGCGGCGTCTCCAACAACCGGATCGGCCGCTATCGCATACCGGGTGCTGATCCAGACTGGTGCGCTCAGGACGACTATTGGGGGCCGAGCCGATGATTTCCGCGCTCAAGCGAGCCTATGCCGAATTCCGCGGCTTCGATGTCGATGGCCGCGCCATCCTGCCGATGGAAGGTCCACTCAAGCCCAACACGGCGCTCGACGATGCTGCCGTGGCTCTGGCGCTGCCCGATGTCGACAGTCTCGTCGCGATTTCCGGCGGGCTTGTTTGCTCGACCGGCGCCGAGCTTCTGACGCTGGAACTCAGAGCCGATCCCGCCCGCAGGACGCCTGGCCTCGCCATCGCGGCGCGGCAGACGCTCAGCGGTCCGATCTCAGCCATCGCCTCCGACGGAAGCAACGCGCTCGCTATTGGCATCGACGGCGAGGGCATCACGATCCTCGGCGGCCGGCATGACGGCAGGACGATCCGCGAGGCTGGCGGCACGGCGCTCAACTGTCCGACCGCCGTCCTGTTCGCCGGCGCCGACGTTCTGATCGTTGCGAACGGCTCGAACATGGTGAAGGCCGCGGACTGGAAGCGCGACCTGATGGGGCGCGGCAGGAGTGGCAGCGTCTGGAAGATCGACCTCGCCTCGGGCGAGGCAACCGTGATCAGCCGCGACCTCGCTTACCCATCCGGACTGGCCGCTTCCGGCAACGATATTCTGGTCTCCGAGGCTTGGCGCCACCGCGTGGTGGCCTTTGGCGGCGGCAGGACGGATGCGGAGGTTCGGCTGGAGGATCTGCCGGCCTATCCAGGCCGCATCGTGCCGGCCGCCGGCGGCTTCTGGCTCTCGTTGTTCGCGCCACGAAATGCTCTGGTCGAATTCGTGCTGACCGAAGATGCCTATCGCAGGGAAATGATGGAGACGATCGATCCCGCCTACTGGATCGCGCCGGCGCTGATGAGCGGCCGCAGCTTCCTGGAGCCGATCCAGGGCGGGGCCCGAAAGAAGCTCAACATGCTGAAGCCGTGGTCGCCGAGCTGGTCCTACGGCCTCGTCGCGCTTTGTGACGAACGCATGCGGCCGCGCGCCAGTTGGCATAGCCGCGCCGATGGCCAGGTCCACGGCGTCACCTCGCTTGCCGAGCGCGACGGCGTTCTCTTCGTCGGCGCGAAAGGCGCGGGTGCCATCGTCGCGCTGGAGCCCCCTCGCATGACGGAGCGCCTCGCATGACTGCCTTCATCGAACTTCGCAGGGCAACCAAGGAGTTCCGCGGCATCCCCGCATTCAAGGATGTCGACCTGACATTGGAACAAGGCGAAATTCACGCCATCGTCGGCGAGAATGGCGCCGGCAAGTCGACGCTCACCAAGATCCTCGCCGGTGTCTATCCGCTGACCGCCGGCGAGATGCTGGTCGACGGTAAACCGGTGAAGCTCGCTTCGCCGGCCGAGGCGCTGGCGTCCGGCATCGCCATGGTCTTTCAGGAGACCAACCTCGTTCCGTCGATGACGGTTGCGCAGAACATCTATCTCGGCGACGAGAAGTTCTTCAATCGGCTGCGCAGCCTCTACATCCAGGCACAGCGCTTCCTGCTGTCGCTCAATTTCTATGTCGATCCGATGGCGCTCGTCTCCTCACTCGGCGCCGGCAAGAAGCAGATGGTGGAGATCGCCCGCGCGGTGCATCACCATGCGCGCCTCATCATCTTCGACGAGCCGACCGCCACGCTGACGCCTGAAGAGAAGTTTCATTTCTTCAACCTTGCCCGGCGCCTCAAGGAACAGGGCATGACCATCGTCTTCATCAGCCACGCGCTGGAGGAGGCCTTGATGCTCTCGGACCGCATCACAGTGCTCCGCGACGGCGAGGTGGTGGTCACCGACAAGACTGAAAACTTCGATCGCGAGCGCATCATCCAGGCCATGGTCGGCCGCACGCTTTCGGGCGAACTCTACAACAAGGCCGGCGGGCGCGTGCCACGGCCCTATGGCGAGAAGATCCTCAGCATCGAGAACATCTCGATGGGAAACACCGTCCGCAACACCTCGTTTTCGGTTTATGCCGGCCAGGTGACCGGGCTGTTCGGACTGGTTGGGTCGGGACGGACCGAGACGATGAAGATCGTCGCGGGTGTGCTCAAGCGTGATTTCTTTCACGGCGGCAGCATTCGCCTGAACCGCCAGCCGGTGCGCTATGCGACGCCGCGCCCGGCCGTGCTCGACGGCATCGTCTATGTCACGGAGGACCGCAAGGTCGAGGGCTTCTTCGAGACGATGTCGATCGCCGGCAATGTTCAGGTCGGCAAGCTCGCCAAGGGCTACAACCCGCTCGCGGTCGTTTCCATGGCCGAGGCACGCGATCTGGCCAAGGAGTGGTCGGCCCGGCTCGGCGTGCGGGCCATCGATGCGAATGCCCGCATCATCGAGCTCTCCGGCGGCAACCAGCAGAAGGTGGTCATCGCCAAGGCGCTGGTACAGGCGCCGAAGCTGGTGATCCTTGACGAGCCGACCCGCGGCGTCGATGTCGGCACGATCGTCGAGATTCACAACTTCATCAACCAGCTCGCCGACAGTGGCATCGCGGTCGTGATGATCTCGTCCTATCTGCCGGAAATACTCGCGCTCTCCGACCGCATCCTGATCTACCGGCAGGGCCGCGTTGTCGAGGAGATGGTGCCGGCCGAGGCGACCGAAGCGCGGATCATGTACGCCGCGGTCCATTGACCGCGGCGACGGGCAGCGATCCCGTCAGGCGGGAAGCTTCAGCGGCGGAACGTCGAGACGCACCGCAATCCCCTCGAGGTCCGGTCGCGGTGCCGGATAGAGCTGCATCACCAGCGGATCATGGCCGGGGATGATGTGCTGGGGCGTCGGCGCAAGCTGACGCACCCGGTCATAGCCCTCGATGGTATCGCCGATATGAAACGCCGTGGTGAACGGCCGACCGGTATCCATGTTTTCAAAGTAATGCGTGGCATCGGAGGCCAGCACCACGCGGCCGCGCGCAGTGTTGACCGTGACGAATTGCAGCCCGGCCGAATGACCGCCAACCAGATGGAGGCCAATGCCGGGCGCAAGCTCGGCGTCGCCGTTGTAGAAGCGCACGCGGCCGGCATAGTTCAACCTCACCACGCCGACGACATCGTCAACCTCGAACGCATGGTTGAGGAAGGGATGGCGCATATATTTGCCGGTGGCGTAGCTGAGTTCAGGTTCCTGAAGGTGGAAATCTGCCCTCGCGAAGCGATCAAAATTGCCGACATGATCATAGTGCAGATGCGTGAGGATCACATCCTCAACATCTTCGGCGGCAATGTCGAACAGCTTGAGTGCGTCGACGGGATTGCGGAGATAGGTCCGCTTACGTTCGGCCGACACCTCCTCGGTGAAGCCGCAATCGACGACATATTGCTTGCCGTTGCCGATGATGAGCCAGAAGAAATAGTCCATCGGCATCGGCCCGTCATGCGGGTCGCCGCCGATGAAATTATCCTGGCGACGGCCCGCCCGCGTTGCATAGCGGATGGCGTAGACCTCGTAGACCGGGATATCCATGTCAGGCCATGCGCGTCAGGCGCATCAGCGCGCCGACATCGTCCGTGCTGTCGAGGCTGTCGACCGCGGCCGCGAGGGTTGCCGCTTTCTCCGCTCCGACCGCCTCGGTTGCCGCAATGTCAAAGCGGCGGCGGATCAGCGCGAGATCGGCGGGGATGACATCCGGCAGCCGGCGGGAAAGCCGACGGCCGTCCTTCATCTCCACGATGACCTCGGCACCCTGCTTGGCAGGGAAAGCGGCCGTCAATTCCGGGTCGACCTCTGCGGTGACCAGGGCGGCGAGCCTGAGAAGCGCAGGGTCGTCGAGATGCTGATAGCTGGTTTCGTCGATATGCTTGCCGAGGATGGCACTCGCCACGGCATAGTGGATGCTCATTTTCGCCTGCAAGATGCGTGAGAAGGGCCCGGCATAATCGCAGCCGGGATAAGCCTTGGCCGCCTGTGTCACCTTGGCGGTGATCGAAACCACTTCGCCGGGATCGATATCCTCGGCATTGGCGAGCGCGAGTGCGGCAAGGCTCGGTGTCTGCGCGAAATTGCAGACCGGCGCCGGCTTGAAGAAGACCGACATGATCTCGGGCTCGCCGTCGAAGAGGCGCACATCCGGCGCCCGCTTGTCGGGACGATAGGCCGTGAAGAGGCCCGCCTCGCCATCCAGCGCCTTTTCCGAGCCATAAGCGCCGAGACCTGCAAGGCGCGCGGCGGTCAGGCCGTTGCGCGCCGCAAGACCGGCTTCGAAGAACATCTCGTCCGCGCCGGTGTGTGGCCACTGGTTCTGGCCGGCGACCATATTGGTGGCAAGCGATATCGCGTTCTGGGTCTTCTTCTCGTCATAGCGGAGCAGCGCCGAAGCCGCGGCGGCAGCCGCCATTGGGCCACAGAAACCGGTCGGTCGGAAGGTGCGGGCGAACTCAGGCGTTACCAGCGCACGACCGATACGACCGCCGACCTCATAGCCGGTCACGGCCGCGGCAATGAAGGCGCGGCCATCGACTTTGCTCTCCTCGGCAAGGGCGAGAAGCACCGGCAGAACGACGATCCCGAGATGGCTGACGCTGCCGGTGTGCATATCCTCGCGCACCAGCCCGTGGCCGGCGACACTGTTGGCAAAGACGGCATCCGGAGCCGGGGCGGCGAACGCCGTTCCCACAATGCTGCAGGGGCCGGCACCGTCTGTCGCGATCGCCTGTGCCTGGCGTGCCCAGGGGAGACTGCGGGACTCGAAGGCGCAGGCGAGAAAATCAAGCAGACAGACCTTGAGCTTTTCCGTCGCCGCGGCCGAAACGCCGGCATCACGTTGGCCGACAATGGCCGCGGCCATTCGTTCGGCAAGCGCCGGCGTGGATGGTGCAGAAGATGGCGGGCGAACCGCAGTCGCTGCGTCAGACATGAACCCCTCCCAAGGTCAGCGCGCTCCCGGAATTCCGGGCAGGGTTGTCAAACGGCCGCGCTGCCGCCGCCTTCGAGAATGGACTGGACCTCATCGCGAATGAGGCGGGTGATCAGCCGCGTCGCAACGCTCATCGGCCGCTGCGTGGACGTCGCGAGCAGCAAGTCGCGCCGAAGCGTCGGATTGGTCAGCGCCCAGCGGCGGATGCGGCCGGCGCTGAGCAGATGTCTCACCGCGCCATCGGAGAGCACGGTGTAGCCGACGCCGCGTTCGACCAGGCTGAGTGTCGCCGGCATCGCGTCGACCTCGAACTCGACATGAGCTGCGAGGCCGAGCTTTTCCAGTTCGCTGTCGATCAGCACGCGCAGCCCGTGCGGTCGCGCCGGCAGGATGACGGGGATTTCGGCAAGCCGCGCGGTTTCGATGGTGTCGCCACCAAGACCGGCGGGGTCGTCCACGGGACCGAGCAGAATGAGGTCGTCCGAGAACAGGGGTTCCGTCGTCAGCGTCGGCCGGCGCGGTGCCTGGTAGACGATGCCGATATCGATCTGGCCCGTCGAGAGCCATTCAGCGACATGGCCACTGAACCCCTCGACAAGATGCAGCACGATATTCGGAAACGCCTCGCGGCAACGCAGGACCAGCGGGCCCGTCAGCACCCAGCCGATCGACGGCGGCATGGCGATGGTGACGCGACCCTGCGGCATCGAACGCAGAGCGCCGATCTCGGACTGGGCACGCTCGACCAAGTTGACGATCTCATGGGCATAGCCCTCCAGCATCTTGCCGGCTTCCGACAGGACCACGCCGCGGCCATTGCGATAAAGCAGCTCCACGCCGAGCTCTTCTTCAAGCAGCTTGATCTGGCGACTGAGGATCGGCTGGGCAATCGAAAGCCGCACGGCGGCCTTCGAAAAGCTCCCGGACTCGGCGACTCCAAGGAAGAAGCCGAGCTGCTTCAGCTCCATTGAATGAACTCCCCGATCCGTTGTGGAATTCATCGGATAGTACGACATTGTCAGGTATCCACAAACCCGGGGCGGTTGCGCCTATCTCTGGACAAATGGATTGGCAACCTCGCCAATCGTGTCGATCCAGACGCTTTTCTCCTGCAGATATTCGCGTATTGCCGTCAGTCCGCTTTCGCGGCCGATGCCGGAGCGCTTGTAGCCACCGAATGGAGAAAGGTAGCTCGTCGCTCGATAGGAGTTGATCCAGACGGTCCCGGCCTCGAGGCGCTGCGCCAGCGTGAACACCGTCTTGATGTTCTGCGACCAGACGCCCGCGGCAAGGCCGTATTGCGTGTCGTTGGCGATCTCGATCGCTTCCTCTTCATCATCGAAAGCGATGACGGAAAGGACAGGGCCGAAGACCTCTTCCTGGGCGATGCGCATCGACGGCTTCACATCAGCGAAGATCGTCGGTTCGACGAACCAGCCATTGCCGCATTCGGGGCGCGACGCTTGACTGCCGCCGAGGACCGGGCGTGCACCCTCCCCTTTCGCGATATCGATGTAGTCGAGCACCTTCTTGAACTGGGACCGCGTCGTGATCGGCCCGACCTGGGTCGTCTCGAGAAGCGGATCGCCCATGCGCGCGGTGCGGCCAAGTTCGACCAGTTTGCCGACGAACTCATCCTGGATGGAGCGATGGACAAGCGCGCGCGAGCCGGCGATGCATGTCTGGCCGGTCGCCGCGAAGATGCCGGAGACGACGCCCTTAACCGCATTTTCGAGGTCGGCATCCTTGAAGACGATATTGGCCGATTTGCCGCCGAGCTCGAGCGTCACCGGCTTGATCGAACGCGCCGCGAGCTCATAGACGCTCTGCCCGGTGCGATCACCACCGGTGAAGGCGATCTTGGCGACAAGGGGATGGCTGACCAGCCGCTCGCCGATCTCGCTGCCGAAGCCGGTCAGGACGTTGACGACGCCCGGCGGGAAACCCGCCTTCTCGAACAATCTGGCGAATTCGAGCGCCGAGACCGAGGAAAACTCAGACGGCTTCCAGACGATCGTATTGCCGGCCGCGAGCGCAGGCGCAAGCTTCCAAGTCGCCAGCATCAGCGGTGAGTTCCACGGCGTGATTGCCGCCACGACGCCGAGCGGCTCCTCGCGCGTGAAATTGATCATGCCCGGCTTGTCGATCGGGATCACACGCCCCTCGACCTTGTCGGCGAGGCCGCCAAAATAATGGAACCACTGCGGAATGTAGCGCAGCTGAGCGCGCATCTCCGTGATCAGCTTGCCGTTGTCGCGGGTCTCGATCTCGGCCAGACGATCGGCCTCGGCGGCGATCAGGTCCGCAAGGCGACGCAGCAGGGCGCCGCGGGCCGTCGCGGTGAGACCAGCCCAGGACGGCGCACGGAAGGCCTTGCGTGCGGCCTCGCAGGCGCGGTCGACATCGTCAGTGGTCGCACGCGGCACCAGCGCCCAGGGAGCACCGAGATACGGATTCTCGGTCTCGAAGCTCTCGCCACCAGAGGCGCCGACCCATGCGCCGCCGATGAGCATCTTGTAGTCTTGCATCGTGCTCTCCCGGGCTTGGCGCTCGCGCCTCAACCCGCCTTTTCCACCTCGGCGAAGGCTTCGCGCGCAATGCGGAAGGAATCGACGCCCGCCGGAATACCGGCATAGACCGCGACCTGAAGGAAGACTTCGCGGATTTCGTCCTTGGTCACGCCATTCTTCAGCGCGCCCTTCACATGCATCTTGAGCTCGTGCGGACGGTTGAGGCAGCTGATCATGGCGAGATTAAGCATGCTGCGCATCTTGTGGCTGAGACCCTCGCGGCCCCAGCATGCACCCCAGCAATATTCCGTCGTCAGTTCCTGCATCGGCATGTTGAAATCGTCAGCCGCAGCGAACGACTTCTCCACGAACTCCGCGCCGAGAACCTTCTTGCGGATCTCGAGACCGCGGTCGAATACTTCCTTGCTCATGGCAATCTCCGATAGTCGCTACGCGACTTTGTTTGACGTCCGAAAACGTGATGAAATCGCTGTCTTATTCCGCTCAGCCGCGGACTTCGACGCCGGCCCATTCCTCGATGACCCGTGCCATGGAGGTGAAGTCTGAAGTGGGGCCGTACTTGGCGTTGGTCACTGCCAGCATCTGGCGAACCACCGCGCCAACCACCATCGGAACGCCCATGGACTCGGCCTCATCCACGCAGAGCCGGACGTCCTTGTACGACAGCCCGGTTGCAAAGCCGAAATCGAATGTGCCCGGAAGGATCGAGCGGGGGAACTTGTCCTGCGTGGCGCTGTTTCTGCCGCTGCCGGCATTGATGATGTCGAGGAGGACGTGAGGATCGATCCCGGCCTTGACGCCCATCACCATCGCCTCGGACGAGACGGCCATGGCGGCGGCGGCGAGCAGGTTGTTGGCGAGCTTCGCCACCTGACCGAGACCAGCTTTTTCGCCGACGAAGAAAATCTTGCCGAAATTCTTGAGCAGGCCTTCGACATTGTCGAACGCCGCCTTGGGACCCGAGGCCATGACGGCAAGCGTGCCACCCTTGGCGCCGGCGATGCCGCCTGACACGGGCGCGTCGATCCAGGCGATGCCCCGCTTCTCGAGGCCGCTCGACACCCGCCCGGCCATGCCAGGGCCGGATGTGGACAGATCGATGACCGTCTTCACGCGCTGGCCTTTGCCGATGCCGTTCAGCACGACATTCTCGACCACATCAGGCGTCGGCAGGCTGACGAACACGACGTCGGCCTTGTTACCGACATCCTCGGGCGAGGCCGCCGTATCGGCACCTGCATCCTTCATCGGCGCCATGGCGGCTGCGGAATTATCAAAGACGCAAAGCGCGTTGCCGGCGGCTAAGAGCCTGCCGCTCATCGGGCCTCCCATACGTCCGAGCCCGACGAAGCCGATTACTTGGTTCATGGAAGTGCCTTCCTTGGAAGCTCGCTCGACCCGAGCCGAATGTGTGTTTCGGACAACCTAGCCCAACTGCCAAATGACCGTACGTCCATGCCCGACATAACAGAAATGCCTCGCCGGGCACGGGCTGGAGGGCGATCAGACAGGCGCAGATCGCCGGTCCGCATGCTAGCGGACCTTGCTCGTCTCGCCGTCGGCGAGGGCCAGTTCCACGACATGGAGATCGGCCTTGGTACGGCGCGACGGGAACGTCTCCTTGAGGCGATCCTCATGGATGGGAATGACGCGCTTCGTTTCGCCACCCGTCTGCTTGAGCATGTCGGCGCTGCAGAGGAGGAGATTGGTCTGGCTGCCGACAGCGAGCCCGATCGGGACCAGATGGGGATCGTTTTTGTCGAGGCCGGTCAGGTTGTCATAGGTATAGATGTTGTCGCCGGCAAAGACCCACGCATCCTGACTGTTGCGGGCGCCGTCATTGCGGATCGTCACATACATCGAGCCCCATGTATGGGTGTCCGCGGCGAGATGCAGGTCGATGCCAGGAAGGATGTCCTCGGCATCGCCATCGATGACGACCATGCGGCCCTCGCGGGCAAGCCGCGCCGCCTTCATGATGTCGGCAGGATCGGCCGCGCCGACGAGGAAGCGGAACTCCGGCCCGAGCGTCAGCGCCCAGGCCCATTGGTCGAGCTCCCGCTTCTGGATGTAGAAAGTCGCATTGGGGAAGAGATCGAGGCCGCCCATGTGATCGAAATGCGCGTGGGTGATCAGCACGCGCGTGACGTCCGCCGGCGCTACGCCGCATTCAGCCAACACTTCGTCGGGCCCGTGATAGTTGGTCACGCCATAGAGATCGGCGAGATATTTGCCATATTCCTTGTGGTCGTAACCGGTGTCGATGAGGATGACCTCGCCCTTGCCTCTCAGAAGGGCATAAGCATAAGGCAGGTTACGGATGCCATGATATTGCGGCCCATAGAGCATCACGCTCTGCGGAAACGTATTGACAGCCGCATAGTCCAGTACCCAAATCGAATAGTCAGTCATATCCCTCCCCCGGCGTTCTTGTTCTTTGGTCTTCTAGGGCGATGCCGAAGCTCCGCTATATCGCAGCAAGCCGTGGTTGGCGCAGCAGGCCTGGCTGAAATCGACCGGTTCGAAGCCCGGCAGGATGCGTGACACGATCTTCAGATGGTGCTCGGCCTGCTCGAGCATGGCGAACATCGCCTCATCGTCTGGACCACCACGCGCGAGAGCGGCATCGACGGCCCGGTCGAGAGCCGAGCGGGCGGCGTCCAGATGCGAGAAATGGTGGGCGGCCCTGGCTGGCGCGGCAAGCGCGGCCGCCGCGCGGGCGGATTCACCGAGCGCCAGGCGAGCAGCCTCCACCGGTCCATAGTCAACCGGAATCCTCCGCCCGGTCAGGCGCTGGATCTGGAAGGCGGCAAGCTGAACCAGCGCGCGCTGCATCTCCTGGAAAGGGTGCTTCGCATCGACTGCGTATGCGGCCAGTTGCGGTGATAGGCTCATAATTCGAGGCTAGCAGACGCCCCCTAAGGCACACACTCTGTGGCAGGAATAGCAGTTATCGCGAAACAGGCCGCGACAGGTTTTCGGGGCGACGGCAATGTCAGGCTCCCAAGAAACTCTACGCCAACCGATCGTTCGGGGAGGAAATCAAGTTGAAGGCTCCAGAGAGGCAGACGCCCGGCGTCTACAAGCGCCGCATCGGCGACGCGATGGTCACTGTCATCAATGACGGTTTCCTCGACATTCCCTTCGAGATTTTGCGTGGAACGCAACTCGACGACATGAAGGAACTGATGCAGGCAACTTTCCGCAGCCAGCCGCCGAGGCTGACTGTCAATGCCTTCGTCATCGAGACGGGCAAGAACACCGTGCTGGTCGATGTCGGCGGCGGCTCGACCACGGTCTATTCGATGGGCCTGCTGCTCGATAACCTCGAATCCGCAGGCTTTGCGCCCAATGATTTCGATACGGTTCTTCTCACCCACATTCATCCCGATCATTCCAGCGGGCTGCTCGGCCCGAGCGGCGAGGTGCTGTTCCCGCATGCCGAAATCGTCGTCAACGAGGACGAGCTCAATTTCTGGTCCGACCCGTCGCTTCGCGATGGCCGCTCGGCAGCGGCAACGCCCTATCTCGATTCGGCCGACATGGTGATCGAGGCCTATCGCGAGCAGTTCCGCCCCAGCCGCCAAGGCGGTGTGCTGCCGCATATCTCGTTGCTCGCCTTGCCGGGCCACACGCCGGGCCACAGCGGCTACGAGATCGAATCGGCGGGCGAGACGCTCGTGATGTGGGGCGACACGGTCCATGTGCCGGAGATCCAGATCCCCCGCCCGCAGGTCACCAGCGAATATGACGTCGACGAAGGTCTCGCCCATGCGAACCGGCGCCGCATTTTCGAGTATGCGGCGAAGGAGGGGCATCTGGTCACCGGCGGCCACCTGCACCTGCCGGCCTTTGCCCACATCATTCCCGATGGCCAGGGCTTCCGCCTGGTCCCCGAGCCGTGGGCCGTTGTCGTCTGATCATTGCGTGAGGGCTTGAAGCCTCGGTTCTGACAGCCGGGACGATCCCATTCTGGGGATCGTCCCGGCTGTCATTGCTTGGTGAGGAGCGACGAAGCTCGGCGATCACAGGCGAGAAGTTCGCCGTTCAACGCAAAAGACCGGCCACCGGGTGCACCCGGCGGCCGGTCTTTCGTTAGCTGAAGCTTCGGGCGTGTGACGGCCCGCCGCCTGCCGAACCTATTGCAGCTCGGTCCAGCTCTTCGTCGCGGTGTCGTACTTCACGAGCGACACCTGATCCTTGGTGATCGTGATGTGGTTCTTCTCGTCGAAGCCGAGATCGCCGGTGATGCCCTTGAAGCCCTGCACGGCATTGAAGCCCTTTTGCAGCGCCTCCGGCTCGGTCGACTTCACCGCCTCGATCACCTGCTTGAGCATGATGATCGAATCGTAACTCGTCTCGGCGAAGGGCGAGGATTCGAGATTGAACTTCGCCTTGTAGTCCTCGCGGAACTTCTTCAGCTCCGGGCTTGGATGAAGGCCCGAGGTCAGCGCCGCCGTGATCGTGCCTTCGGCCAGATCCCCGGCCAGCTTGGCGAACGTGTCGTCGGCATTGGTCTCGTCATTGCCATAGACCGTGGCCTTGTAGCCGATCGCCTGCAGATCCTGCAGGAACGCCGCCTGGTCCTGCGGCGTCAGCCAGACATCGACGCATTTGATTCCGGCGTCCTTGATCGCCTGGACCTCGGGCATGAGGCCGGCGGTCGCGCCCGTCGACCAGTTCTCGGTGATCGAGTGGTCGAGGGCGACCTTCTTTCCGGCAGCCTTGTAGACCTGCTCGATGCCGTAAAGGCCGCCCATGCCGTAGGTCGACGGATCATGCAGCACGGCGAGGCCATCCGGGCAATTCTTCAGCGCATGCTCGCCGATCTTGCCACCCCAGGCGAACGTGTTGAGGCCGAAATCGAAAACCCAAGGGTTGGGCGGGCCGTCGGGGCCGTCCGGATTGACCGTGAGCCCGCCATCGTCGACGACGCCGATGGTGGGGATCTTGTAGCGGATGGCCAGTTCCGCCGTGGTCGGGCCGGTATCCGGCGAACCGGCGATGGCGACGGCGCCGTTGCTGACGAGCTTGGCGAAGAACTGCCCGGACAGCGTCGCCGACGCGTTGTCATTGTAGGATTCGAGCTTGATCTTGCGGCCCATCACGCCGCCGGCGGCATTGATCTGGTCGACGGCGAGCGTCGCGCCATTCAAGGTCGCCACGCCGGTCGAGCCATAGGCGCCCGTCGTGCCGGCGATGAGGCCGACGAGGATGTCGTCCTCCGCATGCGCCGACGAGGCTGCGGCGATTAGCGCCGTCGAGGCGACGAGTGCCGCCTTCATCATCCTGGTTTTCATGAGACTTCCTCCCTTGGAAGATCGGACATGTCACGCGCCGCGGTCCGCTCCTCGACCGGCTGCGTCTGTCCTCCTCTTCGTGCTCTCGCGGGGCGCCGGCATTGTCAACGCGTCCCCGGGGACGGCTCGCGGAGCGGCGGTCGCCGGAGCACCGATACTGCGGCGCCGAAGGAGCGATCTCGCAGCCGGCCTTTCCGCTCATCTGCCGGGTAGAGGCTCACGATCCGCAAATCCTTGAAGTTCTTTAGAATTCGAGCGGCCGACGACACGCGGACGATGGGTTGGGTGCGTTGCGGAAGATCGATCCGAAAGCCGGTCCGTATTACTAGCCGGCAAAGTTTATCCGGGCTCGGCGCGGCACGTCCGGATAGCTGTTATGTCAGCGGTGTGGGCTGTCCCATGCCGGATTTTCTCCGTAGCTCTCGGATATCAGACGGACTGTCTGGTGGTCTTGGGAGGGACCGCGCCGCGGGCGGGATAACGGCTGCCGGCGAGACGCGGAGGGGAGGCTTCGTTGCTCCAGTTCCTGGCCAGTGGCATCGCCATTGGATGTGTCTACGGGATGATCGGGATGGCGCTCGCCATCACCTTCTACGTGACGCGCATCATCAATTTCGCCCAAGGCCAGCTGATGATGGTGACGGTCATGGTCACCGCTGAACTCGTCGGTCAGGGCTATTCGCCCTGGGTCGGCGTCGCGGCCGGCCTCGCCGCCTCGGCAGTCGTCGGCGTGCTTTCATACCTGATCGCCGTCCGGCCCATCCTGGCTTTCAATCGCTTCGGCTTCGGCTGGCTGGTCAGCACGCTCGGCTTCGCGGCTATCGTCGAGAATGCGGCCGCCTATTTCTGGGGGCCGACCTCGATTCCGTTCCCCACGATCCTCAACAGCACGAGCGTGCATTTCGGCGACGCCGCGGTGCTGACGGGGCAGCAGATCCTTGCAATTGTCGTCGCGCTCCTCGCGGGCGCTGCTTTCGAGCTCGTCCGGCGGCATACGCTGTTCGGGAAGATCGGCATGGCGACGGCGGCCGACCCCGAAATGGCCTCGGCCTTCGGCATCAACACCAAGACGGTGGCGATGGTCGCCTTCGCAGCCTCGGCGCTGCTGGCCGGCCTTGCTGGCGTGATGATCGGTCCGAGCACCTTCGCCAATCCGTATCTCGGCGATACTTTCGGCACCTATGGCTTCATCGCCATGATGATCGGCGGCGGAACCGAACGGCCGATCACGGCGCTCTATGGCGGCATCCTGCTCGGCATCTCTGCCGAAGGGGCCAACGCCTTCGTCAATTCACGCGCCTCGGACTGGTTTCCGTTTCTCGTTCTGGCGCTGATCCTCGTCGTCTCGCCGCGCGGTTTGTTCAGTTCCACAGGCCCCCTGGCGCGACTCCGTCCCGTCCGGGCCGGGCGTTGAGGCGAACGGAATGACCTCGGCGCGAACCAAAAAGCTGAAACCCTCGGGCACGGCCGTGCCGCAGCCGCCATTGCGGCGCGGCGCCCTCATCGGTGGCCTCGCGGTTATCGCCTATCTGTTGCTGACCTTCTTTGTCGCCAAAGCCAATCTCAGTATCCAGAGCGTGGTGCTGGTGGCGGCGGTTTTCGCCGTGCTTGCGATCAGCCTCGACCTCGTTGCCGGCATGCTCGGCCTCTATTCGCTCGGTCAGGGCGGCTTTTTCGGCATCGGCGCCTATGTCACGACGATCCTGGCGGGCCAGTTCGGCTGGGACGTGTTCCTGCTCCTCTTCGTCGTGCTGGCGGTGACGGGCGTCGCCGGGGCGCTTGTCGGCGCCATGTCGCTGCGGGTCAGCGGCCTGCATTTCGCGATCACCACCTTCATCGTCACGCTCGTCCTGACGGTGCTAGAGACCAATCTCGAGATCACTGGCGGGTTGCAGGGCCAGCTTGGACCCGCCTTCCCCGACTTTCCGAAGGCGCTGTCGGGGCTCGGCGCGCCGGTGGCCTGGTGCATCATGCTGGCGCTGTTGCTCTGCGTCGGGCTCGTCTGGAACATCCGCCGCTCGCCGCTCTATCCGGTGCTGCTGTCGATCCGCGACGCCGAGCCTTTCGCCGAAGCGGCCGGCGTGCGCACCTCGCTGATCAAGGTGGGACTGTTCAGCCTGTCGGCAGCCATCGCAGGCGGCGCCGGCTGGCTCTTTTCTTTCCTTGGCGTCGTCTCGCCCGGACAGTTCGACTGGTCGGTTTCGCTGAACGTCCTCGTGATGGTGCTGGTCGGCGGCATCAACACGACCTTCGGGCCGATCATCGGCGCGATGTTCGTCTCGATGTTCCCGGTGGTCGTCAACATCAATCCGTGGATCCAGGAGATTCTCTACGGCGCGCTGTCGATCGCGGCGATCACGTTCCTGCCGGAAGGCGTCATTGGCGTCGGACGCCGGCTGCTTGCGGGCAAGCGCAGCGGAGCCACCGCTGCAGCGCACACCGATGCACGGCCGCCCGAGGCCATCGCAGCCGGCGACCCGTCGGTCGACATCGTCGCGCAAGGCGGTGAGGTGATCGCTCGGCGGGCGCCGCTGGATGAGATCATGCTCGAATGTCGCGGCATCGAATGCGGCTACGGCCGCGGACCGAAGGTGCTGCGCGGCGTCGACCTCGTCGTCCGCCGCGGCGAAATTCATGGCCTGATCGGGCCGAACGGCTCCGGCAAGAGCACCCTCGCCAATGTGATCGCCGGACGGCTGACGCCGACGGCCGGCACCGTCATCCTGAAGTCACAACCGGTCAACGGCCAGCCGCCCAGTTCACGCGCCAAGCTCGGACTGCGACGCACGTTCCAGGCCGCCGAGCTGGTTCGCGAGATCACGACGGCGCAGAATGTGACCGTCGGTCTCTACGACCGCATTCCCGGCATCGTGCGCCGCGCCGCGCTCTGGCCGATGCTCCCCTCCGGCCGGCGCGACACGGCGATCACCCAGCGTCAGGCCGTCGACTCGCTTGTCGCTGTCGGCGCCGCCGAATGGGCGGCCGAACGTGTCGGCGATGTGCCGCACGGCATCGAACAATTGACCCAGCTCGCCGCCGTCTGCATCGCTGCGCCGGACATCCTCATCCTTGACGAGCCGGCAACCGGGCTTTCGGCCCGAGAGGTGGCGCATCTCGCGCGCATCCTCGCCGACCTCCGTTCGCAAGGCGTCACCATGATCATCATCGAGCACCAGACACGCTTCCTGTTCCCGCTCTGCGACCAGGTGACCGTGCTCAATCTCGGCGAAGTGATCCTCACCGGCACAGCCGACGAGGTTCGTGCCCATCCGGTCGTCCGGCAGGTCTATCTCGGCGAATGAGCACAACGGCCCCCCACGCGCTCGACATTTCCGGCCTCAATGCCGGCTATGGTCGTTTCGACGTCATCCGCGACATCGCGCTCAAGGTCGGAACCGGCGAGGCGGTCGGCCTGCTCGGTCCGAATGGCGCCGGCAAGACGACCGTATTGCGCTCGATCATGGGCCTCATTCGGCAGCGCCGGGGCAGCATCCAGGTTGCCGGCACCGACGTCGTGGCCATGCCGCCTTTCCGGATCGCGCGCGGCCTGGCAGCACTGGCGCCCGAGGGGCGCCGACTGTTTGTCGAACAGACGGTCGAGGACAATCTGATCCTTGGCGGGCTGCATCTGAGGCATGACACGGCGCGCCACGAAGCCCTGCTCGCATCGGTCTATGAGCTGTTCCCGGTCCTGAAGAGCTATCGCAAGCGCCTGTCTTCCTATCTCTCCGGCGGCGAACAGCAGATGGTCGCCATCGGCCGCATGTTGATGAGCGACCCGGAGATCATGCTCCTCGACGAACCGTCCGTCGCGCTTTCACCCGTCGCGGTCGACATCGTCGTGAAGGCGCTCATCGAGCTGCGCCGGCGCGGCGCATCGCTGCTGCTCGTCGAACAACGCATCGATGTCGCGATCCGCGTCTGCGACCGGCTCTATGTCATGACGCATGGCGAGATCGTCGAAGAGATGACGCCCGAAGCAGCCCGCGGCGCCGGCATGTCGCTGATCGACAAATATCTGGGATGAACGAGGCCAATAATTTCGGCAACGAGCTTCGATCGACTTCGTGCGTCGATGATTTCGCCTGGAAACGCAGCCGTTTCAGAGCTGGTCAGCGGAAATCGCCATAACTGCTATCTCGGCCACGCGGCGATCCGGCGGGACCATGTCTGCTAAACATGACTGACCCGCGACCGGTTGGGAGGCCTCGCAGGTTCTGGTGCTCGCATGTGCCCCAATGGGCTGCGTCCGGCGCCGAAATACTTTCAAACGGGAGGATAGCCACATGAAGAAGCTTCTGACGGCATCGATGTCCGCGCTCGCCATGACGTGGATGGTGGCCGCCAACCCTGCCGCGGCCGAGGCCAAGACACTTGGCATCGTGGCCCTGCTCGCGAACGACGCGCTCAATATCGCCGTCATCAACGGGGCGACGGATGCGGCCAAGAAGGCGGGCTGGGACGTCAAGGTGACGGATACCCAGGCCAATGCCGACCAGGCCAATGCCGCGATGCGCAACTTCGCGGTGCAGAAGGTCGACGCGATGTTCGTGCTCGCCTTCGCAAGCTCGTCGATCGGCGCAGGCCTTGCTGCTGCCAATGATGCGGGCATTCCGGTCGCGACCTGGGGCGGCGAGATCGTTCCGGGCATCGTCGTCACCACCAGCGGCAAGACCGTCGGCAATGATTCCGCCAAGTTCCTGCTCGATCAGGTCGGTGACAACGCCGAGATCCTGGCGATGACCTTTCATCCGGGCAAGCTCTGCATCGACCGCGGCGAGGCGTTCGACGAGGCTGTGAAGGGCAAGACGGGCCTCAGCATCACCTATAACGAGGTCACGGTTCCCGGGCAGGTGCAGAACGGCAATGCCATGACGCAGGCCTGGCTGACCGCCCATCCCGCTGGCGGCGGCAAGAAGCTCGCCATCTGGTCGTGCTGGGACGAGCCGATGCAGGGCGGCGTCGCAGCGCTGCGCCAGGCTGCTCGCGACGACGTCGTCACCGTCTCCATCAATGGCAGCCCCCAGGGCGTCGACCTCGTCAAGAACGGCGACATGACCGCCACGGTCTGGCAGCCGGCCTATGCCGAGGGCGAAGCCGTGTTCCAGGCCATCCTCGACTCGATCGCGGCCGGCAAGGACTGGCAGCCCAAGGTGATCGAGATTCCGGGCATCGTGGTGACCAAGGACAATGTTGACCAGTTCCTCGCCGATCATCCGAGTGGCCAGTAATTCTGAGCAGACCCGTCCCGGGGCGGCCGCAAGGCCGGCCCTGGGGCCCTGGGTCGAGATACGCGGCCTCGGCAAGCATTTTGCCGGCGAAGTGGCGCTCGACAGCGTTGACCTCGACATCATGCGCGGCGAGGTCCACGGCCTTGTCGGCGCCAATGGCGCGGGCAAGTCGACGCTCATCCGCTGTCTGGCCGGCGTCACCGTCGCCGACCGCGGCACGATCCGCGTCGCGGGCGAGGACCTGCGGCCGGGTTCGCCGCGTGCTGCGGAGCGGGCCGGGTTCGCCTTCATCCATCAGGAACTGAACCTCGTCCCGCATTTCAGCGTGTTGGAGAACATGCTCCTCGGCGTGCCGAAGGTGACGCGCCTCGGATTGATCGACTGGAAGCGCTCCGGCGCCGGCGCACGTCTCGCAGCCGCGAAAGTGGGCATGAGGGTTCCGCTCGACACGCGCGTCAGCGAACTCAGCATCGGCGAACGCTGGCTGGTGATGATCGGCAAGGCACTCGCCCGGAATGCCGCGCTGATCGCCATGGACGAGCCGACGGCCTCGCTTTCGGCCGCCGAGACCGATCATCTGTTCGCGCTCATCCGCGACCTTTCGGCGAGCGGCGTCGCGATCCTCTATGTCTCGCACCGCCTCGACGAGGTGCTGGACCTCTCCGACCGCATCACCGTCCTCCGCGATGGCGTGATCGTCGATCGCTCCGAACGCGGCCGCCTCGACAAGGCGGGGCTCATTCGGGCCATCGTCGGCCATGACGTTCAGACGCGGGAGGACCGTCCTCGCCCGTTGGTGACTCGCACGGGCACACCGCTTTTCTCCGCCCGCAATGTCGGCCGCGGCCATGCGGTCAAGGATGTGAGCTTCGACCTGTGGCGCGGCGAGATCCTCGGCTTCGGCGGGCTTGTCGGCGCGGGTCGCACGGAAACCGCGCGCCTTGCCTTTGGCGTCGACCGGCTGGAGCGGGGCCATTTCGAGCTCGAAGGCGCGCCACTGCGGATCAGAGATGAAGCCGACGCGGTCCAGAAGGGGCTCGCGCTCGTTCCCGAGGAGCGCCGATCCCAGGGACTGATGCTTGACCAGTCGGTCGCCTTCAATATCACCATCGCCGCGCTGAAGCCGTTCGAGGCCGTGCCCGGTCTGCCATTCCTTTCCTCCAGCAAGATGCGCTCGGCGGCGAACCGCCTGGTCAAGCACCTGCAGATCAAGACGCCCGGAGTCGGCACGCGGATCGCCGGTCTATCAGGCGGCAACCAGCAGAAGGCGCTGATTGCCCGCTGGCTCGACACCAACATGCGCGTCCTCATCATCGACGAGCCATCACGCGGGGTCGATATCGGCGCGCGCGAGCAGATCCACGACGCCATCCGCGATCTGGCGAAAACCGGTGTCGGCGTGATCCTCATTTCGTCCGACGTCGAGGAACTGGCACTCGTCGCCGACCGGGTCATCGTCCTGCACGAGGGCCGGGTGACAGGCGAACTCACCGGAGCCGACATCACCGAATCCCGCATCGTCGAGCTCAGCTATCTCGACCGCGCCGAACTCGCTGGGGCAGAATCATGACAAGCAGCACGACAGCCGCGCCGGAGCGCGCCACCGCCCGCACCGGCGCGCCGATGCGCCGCGCAATTCTCGTCTTCATCTCGCGCTATGCGACGCTCATCGGCCTGCTGGCGATGATCTTCTTCTTTTCGATCAACGCACCGGAGACGTTCTTCTCGCGCGCAAACTTCATCAACATCCTGAGCCAGGCCTCGTTGACCGCCATCATCGCAGCTGGTCTCACCTATACGCTCGTCGTGGGGGAGTTCGATCTTTCCATCGGCTATGTCGGAAGCTTCGTCGGCCTGATGGTGGCGGGCTTCATGGCGAAGGCCGGCCTGCCCATCCCCGTCGCTATCGGCCTGGCGCTGCTCATCGGCATCGGCCTCGGCCTGGTCAATGGCGCCCTCGTCACCAAGGTCCGCATCAACGCGGTCATCGCCACGCTCGGTGTCGGCACCATGCTCTCCGGCATCGGCTTTTCCTATTCGGCGTTTCCGATCGCGATGGGCATCCCACGCGCCTTCACCAACATCGCCCTCGGCCGGCCATTGTTCGGGATACCCAACCCGGTCTTTGTCATGATCGCGGTTCTGGCCGTGCTGTGGACCATCCTCAACAAGACCGAGATGGGCCAGCGCATGCAGGCGGTCGGCAGCAATATCGAAGCGGCGCGGCTCTCGGGCATCCGGGTCGATCGCGTCAAGATGTTCGCCTTCTCGGTGGCCGGCTTCTGCGCGGCATTGACCGGCATCTTGCTGACCTCGCTGCTCGGCAGCGGCACGCTCGGCGCCGCCGACGGCTACCTGCTCGATGCCTTCGCCGCCGTATTTCTCGGCTCGGCGACGATGCGCGAGGGCCAGTTCCACATCCTCGGCACGCTGGTCGGCGTGCTGGTGCTCGCGGTCGGATTCAACGGCCTCAGCATCTTCGGCGCGCCAACCTATTTCCAGCCCATTTTCAAGGGCGGCGTGCTCGTGCTGGCCGTCGGCCTCTCGACGCTCGCCCGCCGCTATGCGGCGCAGGCCTAGCCTGATCAGTTCCATCGGCCGATCAGCGCGATCGCCAATCGATCGGCCGCCAGCCGCGACCTCTGTCGTCACATCAGGAGAGAACAATGAAGGCCAAATATGATTTCTCGGGCAAGTCCGCGCTGGTCATCGGCGGGACGACCGGTATCGGCCGCGCGGCTGCGCTTGCTTTCGCAGATGCCGGCGCCAATCTCTTCGTCGCGGGCCTCGGCGCTGCCGAAGGCCAGGATCTGAAGGACGAGATCAACCGGCGTTTCTCGGCGGTCGCCGTCGAATTCGCCGAGGTCGATGTACGCAGCGAGGATGCCGTGCGCATGCTGCATGAGGCGGCCTACAACCGCTTCGGCCGCATCGATACGGCCTTCAACAATGCCGGCGTGCCCGGCAAGACGGCGCCAATCCACGAACTCAGTCAGGCCGACTATGACCTGATCATGGACGTGAACTTGCGCGGCATCTTCTTCGGCATGAAGCACCAGATCCCGCACATGCTCCAGCAGGGCGGCGGCACGATCGTCAACACCTCCTCGCTGTTCGGCGTGATGGGCTACGCGACCACGGCAACCTATTGCGCCAGCAAATGGGGCGTGATCGGCCTCACAAATTCGGCGGCGCTGGAGGTGGCGAAGAAGAATATCCGCATCAACGCGATCGCGCCGGGCTCGACGATGACGCCGCTGCTGACCCGGATGTTCGGTGGCGAACAGGAGGCGAAGGATACGGTGCTGCCTTCGCTGCCGATGGGTCGCATTGCCGATCCGTCCGAGATCGCGCGTCTCGTCCTCTTTCTGGCATCGGATGAATCCTCCTTCATCACCGGTCAGGCGATCGTCATCGATGGTGGCGGCTTCGTCGCCGGTGCCGACAAGATCTGAAGCCGGGGCATCAGGAGCCATGTCGGCGCTGTCCTGGCCGGCCCGGCGTGGCAACAACCATGCCGGGTAGATGGCGAACAGAAGTTGCACCACCGAACCGGCGAGCCCGGCTGACGATAGCTGTTATGACGCTGGCCGGATGACTGCAGGCTTGCGGAAGCATCTGCAGGGTCCTTAGGGTCATGGCTAGTGGTGGAGGAGAAGAACGTCTTTTTGGGGGGAATCCAGGCAGACAATCCGTCCTTGCTGGACGAAGGGCCGAGGCTTCTCGTCTTGTCGATGCGGCTGTCTCATTCGGATGATGGTTGCGTTTAGTATTCTGGCTCTCTGAGCGAGCATCGACGCCCGATCATTCGAGAACCCGCGACGCCTGGATCGCGATCCTCTCTTTCCCTATCCGAGAATTTCTGATCTTGGCGGGCCGTTCGTCGGCCTTCCAAGAACTTCTTATGTCGTCCGTTGAAACCAGCGTGTCGACATAAGGGATAACGAACAAGAACGAAGAATACTACGGGACGAATCCAGCAAGGAGCGGAATATGGGACTGGTTAATATGTACAATCGACGTCGGGTTCTCGCGATGCCTGTAGGCGCCGCGGTCCTGGCGGCCGGAATGCTGGTTGGTAGCGGCATCGTCGCCAATGCCGACGATGCCAAGCCGATCACCATTGGCTATTCGACTTATACGGTCGAGAACCCAGCCTTTGCCGGCATCATCCAGGGGATGAAGTCGCAGGCTGAGAAGTTCGGCTACAAGTTCCTGATCGCCAATTCCAACAACAGCGCCAGCCAGCAGATCGCGGACATCGAGAGCCTGATCAGCCAGGGCGCGAACTATGTCATCGTCACGCCCGCCGATGGCGCTGCCGTCACGCCGGCCGTGAAGCATGCCGATGACGCCGGCATTCCGGTGATCGCGATTGCCGACCATGTCGTGGCGCCCGTCACCGCCACCTACAGCATGGACCACGTTGAAGGCGGCAAGCTGGCCGGCGAAGAGGTGGTCAAATATCTGACGAAGAAATACGGCTCGCCGAAGGGCAATGTCGTCAACATCCAGGGCATCGCGGGCATCGTGGCAACGGCCCAGCGTGACCAGGGCTTCGTGGATGTCCTTTCGAAATATCCCGACATCAAGATCGTCGCCAGCGCCGATGGCGGCTTCAACACCGACAAGGCCAACGAGGTGATGACGGCGATCCTGCAGGCTCAGCCCGAGATCGACGCCGTCTACGGCGCGAACGACGCCGAGACCTATGGCGTCATCACGGCCATCAAGGCAGCCGGCCGCTTCCAGCCCGTGGGCCAGCCGGATCATATCTACACGATCGGCATCGACGGTTCGGCTCCGGGCATCAATGGCATCCGGAACGGCTCGCAGGACGCGACTGTCAGCCAGCAGTTCATCAAGATGGGCATCCTGATGATGGACAATATCCACGCCAAGGAGACGGGTGCCGCCAAGGACATCCCGTCGGTGGTGTGGCCGCTGATGGTGATCAACGCCGACAACATCAACTCGGATGAAGTCAAGAAGTACGGCATCTGGGCCGACGACGTGAAGTGACCAAGTCGTCCGCCCTGGTTGAGCTGACAAACGTCAGCAAGCGGTACCCAGGTGTCGTCGCTCTCGACGACGTCACCTTGGCCTTCAGGGCGGGCACCGTAACGGCACTTGCCGGCGAAAATGGCGCCGGCAAGTCCACCCTCATCAAGATCCTGTCGGGCGCGGTCGAAGCCGACAGCGGTGTCGTGACCATCGGCGGTGCACCGCTGCCGCGGACGCCGGGCGAGGTGATCGAGAGCGGCATCAGCACGATCTATCAGGAGCTGACCGACATCTCCGAGATGAGCGTGCTCGACAACGTGTTGCTGGCACGGCATTCGCTGCGCTGGGGCATCCTCAACCGGAAGGCCAACCGCCGGCAGGCGACCGCGGCCCTGGATCGGGTCGGCCTCGCCGGGCTCGATCTCGGCCGCACGGTCAGTTCGCTGTCGCCCGCGCAACGCCAGCAGCTCGAGATCGCGCGCTGTCTCGCCCGCAACGCGCGCGTCCTGATCTTCGACGAGCCGACCTCCTCCCTCCCGGAGGGCGAGGTCGAGGCGCTGCTGCAGACCATCAAGCAGCTTCGCCGCGAGGGTTTGGCCATCATCTATGTCAGCCATCACCTCGAAGAACTGTTCGCGATCGCCGACGACATCGTCGTGATGCGCGACGGCGCGGTCGTCGACCAGAGACCCGTCAATGCATGGACGCAGCCCGAACTCGTACGGGCGATGCTGGCTCGCGATCTGAAGAATGCCTATCCCTGGGTCGAGCGGTCGCTCGGTCCGGTTCTGCTCGGGGTCAAGGATCTGGTCGCGCCTGGGGTGCGGTCATCGAGCCTTTCCGCCCGGGCCAGCGAGATCGTCGGGCTGGTCGGGCTCGATGGAGCCGGCCGCACCGAACTGATGAAGGCGATCGCCGGTGCGACGCGGCCGAGCGAAGGCAACATCTCCCTGGCCGGGGCGCCGGTAAGGCTCGGCAGCCTTGCCCATGCGCGCCAGCTCGGCATCGTCTATGCGCCCGAGGACCGCAAGGCTGAAGGCCTGATCCTCGACGCGCCGATCCGGGACAATGTCGTCCTCGGCCTCTATTCGCTCGTGGCGCGGCTCGGCATCGTGCGCTCCCGCCGTCTCGGCGCGTTTGCGCGCGATGCGGTGCGCGACTATGGCGTGAAGGCCTCATCGATCCGGCAGGTGGTCGGCGGACTTTCGGGTGGAAACCAGCAGAAGGTGATCCTGGCCCGCGTTGCCGAAGGCGGGCCGCGGGTCATCATGTTCGACGATCCGACACGCGGCGTCGATGTGGGGGCCAAGTCAAGCATCTACGAACAGGTGATCCGCCTGGCGCAGCGCGGCGCAGCGGTGCTGCTGACGAGTTCCGATACGGACGAAGTCCTGGCGATGAGCGATCGCGTCTATGTGCTTCGGGCCGGGCGGATCGTGGATGAGGTGCAGCGCGCCGATTTCAACCGCGAGCGCATCCTGACATCCGCGTCGCTGGGCTGAAGAACAAGGGAGGGAAGCAGACATGAAGCAGACGTCGACGATAGCAGCCAGAGGTCGTGAAGACGCCTTGATGTCGCCCGCTCCTCGCGAGCGCCTCACCGCCGGCGGACTTGTCGGGCGCCTCCTCGGCAACACGACCAGCGCCATCGCGGTCGTTCTGCTGATCATCTGCGTGGTGCTGACGCTCCTCTCGGATCGCTTCCTCACGCCGCAGAATATCTATGCGATTCTCGCCCAGTCGGCCGTGGTCGGCGTTGCAGCGGTCGGCGGCACATTCGTCATCATCACCGGCGGCATCGATCTTTCCGTCGGCGCCGCGATCGGCCTTGCCGGCATGATCGGCGCCCTCGTCATTCAGGCGGGGTATGGCGCCGAGGTAGGCATCATCGTCATGCTGGCCGTCGGCATGCTTGTTGGCCTGGTGAATGGGCTTTCCGTGTCGATGCTCCGTCTGGCCCCGTTCATCGTGACGCTGGCCACCATGGGCATGGCGCAGGGGCTCACCCTTGAATCGAGCACGGGCAAGAGCGTCTACGATCTGCCGCATGCCATCACCTTCTTTGGCGGCGACCGCATTTTCGGGGGCTTGCCGGTGTCGGTGATCGTGACCGTGATCATCTTCATCATCGGCCAGTTCCTTCTGACCGGCACCTCGTTCGGCAAGAGCGTGTTCGCGGTCGGCGGCAACCGCGAGGCGGCGCGTCTCGCCGGCATCGACGTCAATCGCGTTCTGCTCATCGTCTATCTGCTGGCCGGCCTCTGCGCAGGCATCGCGGCCATCCTCACGGTCGGCCGCATCGGCGCGGCGACGCCGACGAGCGGCGCGGGCGTCGAGCTTCGCGTCATCGCGGCCATCGTCATCGGCGGCACCAGCCTGTTCGGCGGCAAGGGCAGCCTTTGGGGAACTCTCGTCGGCGTGCTGCTGATCGGCGTCATCAACAACGGCTTGACGCTGCTCAATGTCGATCCGTTCCTCGTGCAGTTCATGCAAAGCGCCCTGATCTTTGCCGCGGTGCTGTTCGACGCGATCAACACGCGCCGCCTGGCGCGCAACAGGATGCGTCGGACCTAGGCGGCATCCTGCAACAACGACAAGCCGCGAACGCGGCAACCGAACAAGCCTCGATAACGAAAGGAAGAAACGTCATGGATCGCCTGAAGGACAAGGTTGCCCTCATCACCGGCGCCGCGCGTGGCCAGGGCCGCGAGATGGCCGAGCTGTTCATGAGGGAAGGCGCCAAGGCTGTGATTTCGGCCGACGTGCTCGACGCGGCGGACGCCGATGAGAGCCAGGTCACCTTCGTCAAGATGGACGTGACCAAGAAGGACCAGTGGAAGTCCGTCATCGACGATATCGTGGCCGAGCACGGCAAGATCGACATCCTGATCAACAATGCCGCGATCTGCCTGTATGAGCCGATCCTCGAAACGACGGACGAGATCTATGACCGCGTCCTCGACATCGATCTGAAGAGCATCTTCCTCGGCATGCGCGAGGTGCTGCCGCATATGATCAAGCGCAAGCAGGGGTCGATCATCAACGTGTCCTCGATCTGGGGCCTTGCCGGCGTGCCGAACTCCTACGCCTATCAGGCGGCCAAGGGCGCCATCCTCAATGTCAGCAAGAATGTCGCCGCTACGCATGGCGAGGACGGCATCCGCTGCAACTCGCTGCATCCGGGCTACATCCTGTCGCCGATGAACGAGCACCAGGCCCCTGAGATCAATGCGGCGCTGATTGCCGGTACCGTGCTGAAGCGCCCCGGCAAGGCGATCGAGACCGCCTATGCCGCCCTGTTCCTGGCGAGCGATGAGTCGAGCTACGTCACCGGCACCTCGCTGGTCGTCGATGGCGGCTATCTGGCGCCCTAGGCCGGAACGGACAGGAGAAGGTACCTATGGTCGACAGGCTCAAGGGTAAGGTCGCGCTGGTTACCGGCGCGGCTCGCGGCATCGGACGGGCGACGGCGGAGCTTTTCGCCCTCGAAGGCGCCACCGTGATCTCGGGCGACGTTCTGGAGGCGGAGGATGCCGGATCGAGCCCGGTGGAGTTCCTGCATCTCGACGTCACCAGCCGCGATGCGTGGAAGCAGCTCGTCGAGGGGATCGTCGCCAAGCATGGCAAGATCGATGTCCTCATGAACAATGCCGCGGTGTGCTATTACGAGCCAATCCTGGAGACGAGCGACGAGCTTTGGGACAAGGTGCTCGACATCGACCTGAAGAGCATCTTCTACGGCATGCGCGAGACGCTGCCGCACATGATCAGTCGCAAGCAGGGGTCGATCATCAATGTCGCCTCGATCTGGGGTCTCGCCGGCGTCCCCAGCGCTCACGCCTATCAGGCGGCGAAGGGTGCGATCCTGAACGTCTCGAAAAACGTTGCGGCAACGCATGGCCAGGACGGGATCCGCTGCAACTCGCTGCATCCGGGCTACATCGTCACGCCCATGAACAAGGACCAGGGACCGGTGATCGAGGCGGCCCTGATCGAGGGCAGCCTGCTCAAGCGGGCCGGCCAGCCAAAGGAAATCGCCTATGCGGCGCTATTCCTGGCGAGCGATGAGGCAAGCTACATAACCGGCACGTCGCTGGTGGTCGACGGCGGCTATCTCGCCCCCTAGGTTCATTGGGGCAGAGGCAATCTGCTGTTCCGAAATGAGCTCTCGGCGCCGCGGCCGGCAGGCCGCTCAGGCGCCGCGAGCCGAGGCGCGTGCGGCCGGGTGGCCTCCTGATGCGCGCTTGGCAGCATCCCGCCTTTCCCGCTGAACCACCGGATCGGGCACCGGGCACGCGGCCAGCAGCGTCCTGGTGTAGCCGTGCTTCGGATTGGAGAAGACGTCCTCGGTCGAACCCTGTTCGACGATCGCTCCCGCCTTCATCACGATCACCCGGTCGGCGAAGTTCCTGACCAGCGTCAGGTCATGCGTGATGAACAACAATGCCACGCCCATGCGCGCGCGGACTTCCTGCAACAGGCTGATGATCTGGCCCTGAACGGTCATGTCGAGCGCCGAGACGGCCTCGTCGCAGACAATGATCTCGGACTGCAGCGCCAGGGCGCGGGCGATGGCGATGCGCTGGCGTTGGCCGCCTGAAAACTCGCTCGGATATTTGCCGAGATCGCCCGCCGTCAGGCCGACGCTCTCCATCAGTTCGACCGAGCGTTGGCGCCATTCGCCCTTTGGCAGCACGGAGCGCTGGATCGACCAGGGTTCGCAGATGATGTCGAAGACGCTCATGCGCGGATTGAGCGAGCCGAAGGGATCCTGGAACACAGCCTGCACGGCACGGTGATAGGCGCCGAGTTCAGCCCGTCCGAGCTTGTGGATGTCCGCGCCGCGATAGCAGATGCTGCCGCTGGTGATCTCGCGCAGACGAAGAATGGCGTTGGCGATCGTCGACTTGCCGGAACCGCTCTCGCCGACGACGCAAAGCACCTCATTGTGCCGCAGTTGGAGGCTGACATCGGACACGGCGCGAACGGCACCATAGTCGATGCTGACGTCCTTCACGTCGAGCAGCAGCTCGGCATCGGCAGTGGTGACTTGCGGGCGACTGGATGTCCGCCCCTCCAGCAGCTTTCGGGTATAGGAATGCCGGGGCGCCCCGAAGACATCGGCGACCGTGCCCTCCTCGACGAATTCTCCGCGGCGCATGACGGAAACGGTACGGGCGATGTCGGCGGCGACGCCGAGATCGTGAGTGATCAGCAGCAGCGCGCTGCCATTTTCCTGTTGGAGTTCGCGGATCAATTCGAGGATCTGTGCCTGAACCGTGACGTCCAGCGCCGTCGTGGGCTCGTCGGCGATCAGGAGTTCCGGCCGCAGAGCCATGGCCATCGCGATCATGATCCGCTGACGCTGACCGCCCGAGAACTGGTGCGGAAATGCATGATAGCGCCGTGCGGCGTCACCGATGCCGACGCGATCCATCAGCGCGATCGCGCTGCGCTTGGCCTCGCTGGCCGGCCGGCCGTGGATGCGGCAGACCTCGGCGATCTGCCAGCCGACCGGATAGACCGGATTGAGATGGGCCGCCGGATCCTGGAAGACCATCGCGATATGGCGCCCATAGAGGCGGCGCCGCTCGGCACGGGGCATCGACAGGATGCTGTGGCCCTGGAAGCGGATGTCGCCGCCGCGCACATGCCCGGGAGGCGTGTCGATCAGGCTCATGATCGCCGAGGCCGTCACACTCTTGCCGGAACCGCTCTCGCCGATGATGGCATGGGAGCCGCCCTGCTCCAAGCAAAGGCTGATGCCGCGCACCGCATTGAACATGCCGCCTGGCGTCTCGAAGTCCACGACCAGATTGTCGATCTCGAGCAGCGGGGTTTTGCTAAGCATTGGACGCAACTTTGCTTTCGACGGCCGGCGCACGCGACTTGCGGGCGCTGCGGGCCCTCAGGACCGGATCGTTCGCCACCTGGAACCAGTTGCCGAGGATGGTTGCGGCGAGGGCGATCGAAGCAATGACGAGGCCCGGCCAAAGCGCGCTCCACCATGCAGTGGCGAGATAGCGCTGGCCGTCCGAGACCATGAGCCCCCAGGTGACGTCTGGCGGCTGCACGCCGATGCCGAGGAATGTCAGCGTCGATTCCGCCAGCATGACCTGGGCAAATTCCAGCGCCGCCACCGCGAAAAGCGTTGGCAGCGCCAAGGGCGCCATATGCCTTACCAGAAGGTGCAGGCTACTGGCGCCCATTACCCGAGAGGCGGAGACGAACGGCCGCTCGCGGATTTCCAGCGCCTGGCTGCGCGCGGTCCTCGCGAAGATCGGAATGCGGGTCACCGTGAGGATCATCACGACGACCAGAGGCGAAGCGCCGATGACAAACAGCACGACCATGGCCAGCAGCAGCGAGGGGATGCTCATCAGCACATCGATCGCCCGCATGATGGCGGTGCTCCACCACGCATTGCTCAGACCCGCGACCAGCCCGATGGCGGCGCCGATGACGAGCGACAAAGCCACGGTGGCGAAGGAGATCGCCAGCGTCGTTCGCGCCGCGACCACGAGCCGCGCCAGCATGCTGCGGCCAAGCGCGTCACCGCCGAGCACATACCACCAGCCATGATCGACGTGGAGCGGTGGCAGATGCCGCAGCCGCAGATTGGAACGCATCAGGCTCGCATCGACGATCAGCGGGGCGACGAGCGCGACGACGACGACGGCAAGCAGATAGAGCGCCGCGACCAGCGCCACCTTGTCATGGACGAGACGTCCCAGCATCGGCCTCATCGGCGTGCCTCCCCGCCGATCTGCACGCGGGGATCGAGCCGCGCATACATGATGTCGATGGCGACATTCATCGCATAGACCACGACGGCGGCGAGCAGAATGCAGGCGATGGTCAGCGAAAAGTCGCGGTCGCGGATCGAATCGATCATGACCTTTCCGATGCCCGGAAAGCCGAAGATCGTCTCGATGACGACGGCGCCGTTGACGAGGCCCGTCGCCTGCACGCCAGCGATCGTTATAAGCGGCAGAAGCGAATTTCTGAGCGCATGCACGAAGACGACGCGTGCATCGCTGGCGCCCTTGGCGAGCGCAGTCTTGGCATAGGGCGCGCTGAGGCTCGAAACCATGCTCGACCGGACGACTTGCGTCAGCACGCCGAGCGGCGTCAGCACCAGCACGCAGACGGGCAGGATCCAGTGCGCCGGCGTGCCCATGCCCGAGGTCGGCACCCAGCCGAGCATCATCGCGAAGACGAAGATGGCGACCAGCGCGACCCAGAACGTCGGCGCGGACGCGGTGAAGATCGTCAGCGGACTGATCATGCGGTCGAACCGCCCGTTCGGCCGCATCGCCGCAAGCGAGCCGAGAACAATCGACAGGACCAGCGCGATCGACATGGTGAAGAAGGCGAGCGTCAGCGTGATCGGAAAGGCCTCGAGCGCGACTTCCATCGCCGGCCGCTGCTTGAACAGCGATTGGCCAAAATCACCATGCGCAAGGTCGGAGACATAGCGGATGAACTGCACATAATAGGGGTCGTTGAAGCCGTGTAACGCCGCAAAGTCGGCGCGCGCCTGCGGCGAGGCCGACAGCGGCAGGTATTGATTGGTCGGATCTCCGGTCAACCGCGTCATCGCAAAAACGATGAGCAGCAGCATCAGCACGGCGTAAAGGCTCTGAAGCGCACGCCGCAGCACATATCGAGCCATATCTCGTCCTCCCCGAACCTGACGGCGGCCGAAACCGGCCGCCGCGAACTGCGTCTATCCGACTTACTTGAACTTGATCTGGCTGATCTGAAGCTCTTGGTTAGTCGCGGCGGTCGGCGTGTAGGTGATGCGCGGACCGATCCGGGTATCTGTGGTCTGATGATAGAGTACGGCGTCGACGGCCATGTCATGGACCTTCTCGAAGACACCGCGGAAGATCGCGCTGCGCTCGGGATCGGTTGCGGCCAGGCCGCGCTTGATCTCGCTATCGACCTCAGCGTCGTTCAGCTTCGACGTGCCGCCCCAGGAGGCGTATTTGCCGACGAGGGTAAACCCGGCATCGCCGCTGTTGTTGTCATGCGACTCGAAGAGGATGTTGGCAGGCTGGCCGTCGCCGAACGGCTTGTAGAAGAACTTGTAGAACTCGGCCGATTCGAGAATCTGCAGGCGGACGTTCAGGCCGGCGTCCTTCAGCATCTCGATCATCACGGTCGGCGCCTCGGTGCCTCCGGGCGAACCGCTGTTGACGATGAGCAGGATCTCGTTGTCGACAGGCACACCGGCGGCGCGGGCCTCGGCAATCAGCGCGCGGGCCTTGTCCGGATCGTACGGCCAGAACGGCACCGCGTCGTTGTAGCCGTTGATCGTCGGCATCACCATGTTCTTGGCCGGTTGCCAGCTGGCGCTGAAGACGGTGCCGAGCATCGCCTGACGGTCGAGGGCGTAGTTGATCGCCTCGCGGACGCGGATGTCATCAAGCGGCGGCTTGCCGATATCGAAGCGCAGGCGAACCGTCTCCGAATTGAGATAGCTGTGGTCGGTGTCCTTGTTGGTCGCATCCTGCGGCGCGATGACCGGCGAGATGTCGGCCTCGCCATTGGCCACCATGGCCGCGCGGACGGCAGGCTCCTCGCGGAAGACGTAGGTCACCTTGCCGACTTGCGGCTTCTCGCCCCAATAGTCCGGATTGCGTTCCGTCGTGATGCTGCGGCCGGATGCCCATTCGGCGAGGCGGTAGGGGCCGGTGCCGACCGGATTGCGAACGAGGGCATGCGCATCGGTGGCCGGCGACTCGATGCCGACCATCGACATCAGCACAGGCATGATCGGGCTCGGCTGGGGCGTCTTCACGTCGACCGTCAGGTCGTCGACGGCGGTCAGGTCGACACCCATTCCCTCGAAATAAAGAACGCGGTTCGAGCAAGACAGGTTTGGATCCATCATTCGCTTGAATGCCTGGATGAACGCCGCAGCGTTGAGCGGCTTGCCGTCATGAAATTTGACGCCCGGACGAAGCTTGAAGCGCCACGTGGTGTCGTCGATGGTCGACCAGCTTTCGGCGAGGCGTGGGTCGACCTTGCCCGTCTGCTGGTTGATCTCGGTCACCGTCTCGACGATGTTCTCGCGGATCACCATGCCGACATTCTTCTTGGTCAGCTCGCAGGGATCGAGCGTGTCGGGCTCCTGCTCCTGCACGACGGTTATGGCGTCGTTCTGCTGCGCCAGCGCCGGCGCGCCGAACCCCAGCACGACCGCGCTCGCCAATAGTGTGGCTCCCAAAGTCCGTCTTGCCCTCAGCCGATTGGCCATCTGATTGTTCCTCCCTCGAAATCTGTTTGTTGTTGAACCGCACCGCGCCGGTTTCTGCCGTCCGGGCTCCTCCGCCCGCATCACGGCCGACCAGAAGCCCGGCTCAGGCTTCCACGAGCACGTAAGTGCCGTCGGTCTTGACCGGGAACGTCTCAGCCACATAAGGGCCTTCGATCAGCTTCCCGCTCCTGACTTCCGTCTTGAAGCTGCGAACCTTGACCCGGTTGGGTTCGCACCACGATTTCCCGGTCCGCACATCGAATTCCCAGGCATGCCAGGGGCAACGGATCACGTTGCGGCTCGGGTCGAAATCGTAGATTCCCGGCTCAGTCGACGTGACGGCGACGGTCAGCAGCCCGTTGCAGAGGTCGGCGCCCTGATGTGGGCAACGGTTGAGCAGCGCATAGAACTCCCCCTCGACGTTGAACACGGCGACCGCTCGCCCGTTCACTTCGATGACCCGCCGCGAGCCCGGCGGCATGTCCTCGATCGCCGCGACGACGTGATAGGCCATGACGATCAGAGTCCGTAGAGCGTGTGGGCGTTGAGGAAGCGGATGTGGTCGCGCTGCTCGGCCGACAGCGAAGGCGGCAGGCCGAACTTGGGATCATCGAAGTCCCAGTGCGGATAGTCGCTGGCAAAGAGCAGCCGGTCCCAGCCGATATCGGCCATCGTCTGCGCAACCGCCTGAGGCTGCGGCGCCTCTTCCATCGGCTGCGTGCTGATCCAGACCCGCTCGCGGATATATTCGGACGGCGGACGTTTCACATGCGGAACCTCGTCGCGCATCCGGTGCCAGGCGCGGTCGAGCCGCCAGGCAAGGGCGGGAAGCCATCCAAAACCCGCCTCGATGACGACGAAACGCAAGTCCGGATAGCGATCGAACACGCCTTCGAAGATCATGCTGGCGATCGAAGCCTGGCAGCCGGCTGGATGGGCGGCCCCTTCCTCGATGTAATAGGAAGGCCAGCCGCTATTGGTGGACGGAAAGCCGCTATAGCCGAACACATGCGTGGCGACCGGCAGTCCCGCCTCGGAGGCGGCCTCGAAGATCGGCCAGTAGCGGCGCTTGCCGAGCGGCTCGCTGGTTCGGCTCAGCAGCAGCACATGAACGAAATCGGGCTGGCCGGCGCGCTTGCGGATTTCCTCGCGCGCCGCCTCGCCATCCTCATAAGGCACAAGAACCGACGCCTTCAGCCGCGGCTCCTGGCTGGTCCAGGCGTCGACGAGCCAGTCGTTCGTCGCCGAGCACAGCGCGGCGCTGAACGCCGAGTTCTGGTCGCCGCCGGACGGGCTGAGCGGATTGAGGATGCCCATCGTGATGCCGTGGTGGTCGAGATGCTGGCGCCGCATCAATGCAAGGTCGCTGCCCGGCGGTCCGGCTTCGGGCCAGGCATCGCGCCGGGCGGCACCGGGCACGATCTTCGGAAACGGCGTGCCCTTGGCGAAGCCGTGCCGGGACCTGAGGCCATAGGTCTGCAGATAGTCCCACCAGCGCAGGCTGAGATAGGGACGCAGATCCGCCGCCGAGCGCAGCGCCGGATGGATATCGCAATCGACAAGGGCAGTGGCCTGACGCACCGATGACTTGTCGGTGGTGTCGGTGAGGGCGATGTTCATAGGCGCGTCTCCCTGAGCCGTGGGTAGGTCGCCAGCGGGTTCTGGACCGCCATCTTCTCGATCGAGATGGCGCTGAGACCGGCGGGAACGACCTCATCATTGTCGAACTGCCAATGCGGGTAGTCGGAGGCGAACAGCAGCATCTCGTCCGACTGGAACTGGTCGATGATCCGCCCGACCGTCTCCACGTCGTCGGGTGCGTCCAGCGGCTGTGCCGTGAGGCGTATGTGATCGCGGGCGATTTCGATCGGCGGACGATCGACCCAGGGGACCTCGCTGCGCGTGCCGCGCCAGAACTTGGTCAATCGCCACAGGAACGGCGTGAACCACGACACGCCGGATTCGATCATCACGACCTTGAGGTTCGGGAACTTGCTGAACACGCCCTCGCAGATCAGGCTGCCGAGTTGGCCCTGGAAGCCAAGCGACTGGGCGGCATAGTCCTCGACATAGTAGCTCGGCCAGCCGACCGGCGTGACCGGGAAGCGATAAGCGCTGCCGGCATGGATTCCGATCGGCAATCCGTGCCGCTCAGCCGCCTTGTAGATCGGCCAGTAGTGCCGGCGGCCGAGTGGCGCCTCGGCCATGACCGGCATCAGCACCTGGACGAAGCGCCGGTCGGCGGCACAGCGATCGATCTCGTCGGCGGCGCGCTCGGGGTTCTGCCATGGAACGATGATCGAGGCGCGCATGCGCGGGTCGGCGTCGAGCCACTCCGCCGTCATCCAGTCATTGACCGCCGTCGCGAGCGCGACGGCCATATCCTCGCTCAACACCATGTGGACGCCATAGATGCAATTGCCGATCGCATGGCCGAGCTGCCAGCGGTCCATGACCGCCTTGCGATAGCGATCAATGCCGGCCGGTGGCTCCCCCGCATCATTGCGCCAGTCTGGGCGCGCGGTGATCGGCGCCCGCTGCGGATAGGCGTTGGATTCGAAGCCTGGGATCCCGCGCGATTCAACCGCCTCGCGCCAATTCGCCGGCAGATGCGGCACGAGAGCCTTGAGCGCCGGAACGACGGGATGCATGTCGCAATCGATGGCTCCCAAATTCTGGAGATTCATGTCGCTGCGCCCTTCCGCCCGAACATCTGGTTGTTCCGATGCATGGTTCCTCCGCTCATTCCGCGGCCGCGATCAGCTTCGCCGCGGCTCCGATGTCGAAATCGGGATCGGCGGCCTCCGCGGCGGTGATTGTCATGCCGGCGCCGAGCAGTCGGCGCGCGGCCATGTGGGTCCTGGCATTGTTGATCGACTCGACGCCGACGAGGCGCCCCTGGCGAAAGCAGAAGACCGTCAGCCGTCCGTCAGGACCGTCGCGTCGCGACACCGCGAGGTCGTGCCCCTGCGTGATGCCGGCGATCTGCAGCTTCAGCTCATACTGGTCGCTCCAGAACCATGGCAGCGCCGTGTAGCGTGCCTTGCCTCCGGTGAGCGCGGCCGCCACGGTGCGGCCCTGGTCGGTCGCGTTCTGGACCGACTCGATCCGCATCGCCGCCCCGGCATGGGTGCTCGGATGGTGAGCGCAGTCGCCGACTGCGTAGATGCCCGGCACAGTCGTCGCGAGGCCGGCATCGACTTGAATGCCGTCGCGGTTGCCGATGCCGATATCGCCGGCGAGCTCGGCATTCGCGATCGCACCGACCGCGATCAATACGAGATCCGCGGGAACGCGCAGACCGGCCTTCGTCACCACCGCGCTGACGCGCTTCTCTCCCTCGATCGCAAGGACGCTGTCGCCCGTCACGATCGTGACGCCGCGCCTGCGGTGCTCGGCTGCCAGCTGGTTGGCCGTCTCGGCGGAGACCGCGCGGCCGAGGATGCGGGGAGCCGCCTCGATCACGGTCACCTGCCGGCCCTCGCCTGCCGCAACCGCCGCGAATTCGAGCCCGATCATGCCGCCGCCAATGATCGCCACATGGCCGGCGCCCTGCAGGGCTTCGCCGAGCCGGAGCGCATCATCGAGGCTGCGAAGCGTCATGACGCCGTCGAGATCCCGCCCCGGGATCGGCGGCAGCAGCGGCCGGGCGCCGGTGGCCAGCACCAGAGCGTCGTAGTCGATCACCGCGCCATCGGCGGTCACGACCCGGCGCTCGACCGGGGCGAGGCTGGCAATGCGCGTATCGGGGACGAACTCGATCCGCCGGTCCTCGAAGAAGCGCGCTGACCGCAACACCTGCAGCGCCGCACCGCCGGGCTTCGCCAGCGTCTTGGACAAGGGCGGGCGGTGATAGGGCAGATGCGCCTCGTCGGAGATCATGACGATACGGCCGTCATAGCCGTTGTCCCTGAGCGAGGCGGCCGTCTGGACGCCGGCATGGCTGGCGCCGATGATGAGCGTGGTAGCATCCGCCATCAGACCTGCCTCTCGGGCAGCGTCACGACCAGCCCGTCCAACCGGGCGGTGACGGCGATCTGGCAGCCAAGACGGCTGTTCGGCTGCCTTTCGCTGGCGGCGAAGTCGAGCATCTCGTCTTCGACCGGGCTGATCTCACCAACGAGGGGCAGGAAGGCTTCGTCGACATAGACATGGCAGGTCGCGCAGGAGGCGGAGCCGCCGCACTCGGCGACGATGCCGTCTATGCCGTTGGCAATGGCGCCCTGCATCACAGAATCGCCGGCGCGGACATCAACCGAATGGGCGTCGCCAGACGGCGCCAGATAGGTCACGCGCGGCATGCCGTCGACGCCCGTTGCAGCTGGACTTCATGACGGGACGTCGCGCAGGCAGCAGGCCAGGCGGAACTCATCTGCATGCTTTGACCCTTCCTCCCGGATCGGCGCGGCTGGTGCCGCTGTCGTTCCAGTCATCAGACCTGAGGAAAGGCTGTACTGATAGGATCAGTGTATTCGAATATCGATATGAACAGATCTGCGGGGGCGGCTACAGCGATAGGAGGAGGTACTCTCCCTCCGGCTTGACGTCGAAGGTCTCGACGCCCTTCACGTCGTCGAGGCTTTCGATCTCTCTCCCGCCGGCTACCGCAAGGGCGAATTGGGCGACTTTCACCGCGTCCGGCCTGCAGCGGGACCGGCCCGTGCGGATGTCGAATTCCCAGCCATGCCAGGGGCAGCGGATGATCTCGCCCTGACGGCTGTAGCGATAGTCCGCCGGACGGTCGGATTCCGCGAGCCCGGCCTGGTAGCCGTTGAAGAGGCTGCCGCCTTGATGCGGACAGGTGTTCAACAGCCCGAACCACTCCTGTCCCAGCCTGAAAATCACGACAGGACGCCGGTTGACCTCCACCAGCATGCGGCCGCTCGCCGGGAAATCCTCGATCTTGCAGACGACATATCTAGCCATGCGGGATTCCATAGAGATCGAGCGCATTCTTCAGGAAGAAGCGGTCGCGGCGCTCCCTGCTGAGCGGCAACGGCATCGCGCGCTGGGGATCGTCGAAATCCCAATGCGGATAGTCGGAGGCGAACAGCACGCGGTCCCAGCCGATCCAGTCCATCACTTCGGCGATGTGCTGGCGGTTGGCCGGCTCCTCGATCGGTTGCGACGTCAGCCAGACGCTTTCGCGGATATATTCCGAAGGCGGCCGCGGCAGATGAGCCAATTCGTCCCTGCTGCGCTCCCAGATGCGATCGAGGCGCCAGCGAAGCGACGGCAGCCAGCCGAGCCCGCCTTCGATGAGGGCGACACGCAGCGTCGGAAACCGTTCGAAGACACCTTCGAGAACGAGGCTGGCCAGGGCGGATTGCGAGGTCTGAGCGTGGCTCATCATGTCCTCGCCGTAATAAGAGGGCCAGCCGCCGCCCGTGATCGCCCAGCCGCCATTGCCGAACGCATGGACGCCGATCGGCAGGCCGACCTCGGCTGCAGCCGCATAGATCGGCCAGAAGCTCCGATGGCCGAGCGGATTGGGGAGCCGGCTCAGCAGGGACACCTGCACGAAGTCGCGCCGGCCTGCCAGGCGGTGGATTTCGGCCACGGCCGCTTGCGGGTCCTGATAGGCAGCAACGATCGAACCGCGGAGCCGTGGCTCGCGGGATGTCCATTCCTCGACCTGCCAGTCATTGATGGCGCGGCAGAGCGCGACGGAGAGGTCGATATTCTGCAGCGACTGCGCAGCGCCGAGCGGGATCAGCACCCCGAATTGCACATTGTTGGGGTCGAGATGCTGGGCGCGCATGAAGTCGAGATCGCTTCCCGGCATGCCGCCCCCTGGCGGAAAGGCATCGCGCCGGACGGCCATTGGCTGCCCCTTGGGATACTGCATCTCCTGCGTGAAACCTTGGCGCGCCAGCATGCCCACGGTCGCGAGATGGGTGCGCCAGCGCGGCGCCAATCGGGAGAAGATGTCTTTCTCCATCGAGCGTGGCGCCGGATGAATGTCGCAATCGGCAATCGCTTGCCGGCCGCCGACAATGACCGCGGGCCGCGCTGCAACCCCTCCGGCTGGGGTCGAAACATCGGTCACGGCGCCACCCCTTCGGCAAGACGCGGATAGGTGGCGAGCGGATTGGCCCGGCTGATGCGCGCGATCTGGTCCGGGCTCACGCCGACGGGCAGCAGGTCGTCGCCGTCGAAGCGCCAATGCGGAAAGTCGCTGGCAAACAGGAGCACCTCATCGGACCCGATATGATCGAGAAGGCGCTCGACGACAGCGGGATCGGCGGGGGTGTCGAAAGGCTGGGTCGTGAGACGAACCCTGCTGCGGACGATCTCGCTGGGCGGCACCTTGACCCAGGGCGTCTCGCTTCGGAGCCCATGCCAGTATTTGTCGAGCCGCCACAGATAGGGCGGCAACCAGCTGACGCCGGTTTCGCTGAGGACGACGCGAAGTCTGGGGAAGGCGCCGAAAATGCCCTCGAGGATCAGGCTGGTAAGCTGGGTCTGAAATGCAGAGGCTTGCGAAAAATAGTCGTGCGCGTAGTAGCTCGGCCATCCGGTGCCTGTGACCGGGTGGCGGTACATGCTGCCGGCATGGATGCCGACCGGCAGCCCACAGTCCTCCGCCGCCTCATAGATGGGCCAGTAGTAGCGCTTGCCGAGCGGCATCTCGCCCATCACCAGCATCAGGACCTGAACGAACCGGCGATCCGCCGCGACACGGCGGATCTCTTCGGCGGCCATGGACGGATTTTGCATCGGCACGACGATCGAAGCCCGCAGTCGCGGTTCGCGGTCGAGCCATTCGCGCGCTATCCAATCGTTCAGCGCCCGGGCGATCGCCTGCCCCATATCCTCGCTGTGCAGCAGTTGAACTCCGTAGAGGCAGTTGCAGATGGCGGCTGAAAAACCGTAGCGGTCGAGCAGGTTGACCCGGAGGCCGCGGAGTTGGTCCTCGACCGACGCTGGTTCGGCCAGCCGCCAGTCGGGCCGTGCATTGATCGGGGCCTGCCGCGGGAACGACGCCGTATCCAGCGTTTGCAGGCCGCGCTGCAACGAGACATCGCGCCAATATTCATCGAGATATGGCAGCAGCGCGTCCCGGTGCGGCACCGTGATCTGGACGTCGCAATCGACCGCGCCTCCATAGGGCCGCGGTGGGTCTCCTCCGACATTCAGATCGTTCATCGTCCGAAATGTCCTCCCTGACAGGCCATGTTACGTCGGCCGCTTTCAGGCGCTAGGCGCACATCCTGCCGCGATGGATAGGAACAGATGCAGCGCTCGCCGCGCCGGTCTCTAGGCTTCGTCCTCCGGCAGCAGCACCTCGACGCCATCGGCGGCGACCCTGACCGGATAGACGATCAGCCGTTCCTCGGCCGGCTCGCGCACGGCCCGGCCGGTCTCGACCTCGAAGCGCCCGCCATGCAGCGGGCATTCGATGATGTCGTCGTCGAGCCAGCCATCGGAGAGAATCGCGAAGGCATGGGTGCAGACATTCTGGGTGGCATGGAAGGTCCCTCGGACATTGCAGATCGCGAGCTTGTGCTCGCCGACCTCGACGCCGACCATCATGCCCGGCGCCAGGTCTTCGGCCGGGAAGAGGCGCGTCCATGTGCCGTTACGTATTGGCATTGCATGACTTTCACGTGATTTTCGGATAGCTGGATCGCGGCGGCTGCGGCGCCCCCGCGCGAAAGGCTGCGCAGCGCCCGTTCGGATGCCGCCGCCAAGCTTGACCGATGCGGCCATCGGCACCGCGATTGAAGGGCGCCTGCCCTTGTGCTGTAACAAGCAGACAAATGCATTTACGATAATGACAGGGCGTATCGGGAATGAACTGGCGCTACCAGGAGGTGGTCCGCTTCGTGCAAAACTGCATCGATACGGGAACGCTCAAGCCAGGGGAGCGGCTGCAATCGGTGCGCGAGATGAGCGCGCAGACCGGCTTCAGTGTCGTCACGGTGCACCATGCCTATTCGCTGCTCGAAAGTGAGGGCATCATCGAGGCTCGGCCTCGATCCGGCTTCTATGTCGCTCATACGCCCCAGATCTCGACCGATTTCCCCGATCTGGTCATCCCCGACGGCAAGGCAAGCGGCGAAGTGTCGATATCCGTTCAGCTCTACAGGCTGATGGCCCTGTGGCGCGATCGGAAGATCGAAACCTTCGGCTCGCTTCATCCGAGCAGCGACCTCCTGCCGACGCAGGAGCTTTTGACCCATATGCGCCGATTCCTGCGTAACGTTCGGCCCGACCGCCCTCCGGTCACGTCGCTGGCCGGGTCTTCCGACCTGCGCGACATCGTCTCGCGCCGGGCGGCCACGCGCGGCGTGCGTATCCGCGAGAACAACACGATCGTCACCAGCAGCAGCCAGACGGCGCTCGATCTCTGCCTCGACGTAGTCACGCGGCCCGGAGATCTCGTGATGATCGAGAGCCCGTCCTATTTTCCATTGTTCGCGGCGCTGCAGCGGCGGCATCTGCGAGCGATCGAGATCTATTCCCATCCGATGACAGGCATCGATCCCGACCAGTTCGACCATCTCATCGACACCAACGACATTCGCGCCTGCCTGCTGATGCCGGTGAACCACTTTCCGACGGGGGTGAGCTATCCCGAGGCCGTATTGCAGCGCATCGCCCGCAAAGCGGGTGACAAGGCTGTTCCGATCATCGAATACGACACATTCTCGGAACTCACCCACGCGACCAGCAATCCGCACTCGCTCAAGAATTTCGATCGCAACGACTTCGTTCTGCAGATCGGCAGCTTTGCCTCGACGCTGGGGCCGCTGGCCGGGGCGGGCTGGGTGCTGAACAGCCGCTACCGCGAGGCGATCCTGGAGAAGCTCGTCTTTACCGACCTGGCGGCCGGCGAAGCGGCGTTGCAGCATGCCATCGCTGAATGCATCGTCCGCCACAGCTATGATCGCCAGTTGAGGCACATCCGCGAGCAGTTGAAGGCTCGCATGCGCAGGGGCATGCACCTCGTCGCGCAACTGTTCCCGCGACAATGCACGATCTCCCGGCCCTCGGGCGGTTTCATGTGCTGGATCCGCCTGCCGGGAAACGTCGACTCCATTGCCTTGGCCGAGCGCGCAGCCGATCTCGGCATCTCGATCATCCCGGGACCGCTCCTTTCCGTGGCCAGCTCATTCCGCAACTTCATCGGCCTCAATTTCTCGTTCGAATGGACGGACGCGACCGAGAACCGCCTCGCCACGCTCGCCGGCCTGTTGGAATGAGGACTTTCAGATGGCAACGGGGCCTCCGCCTGAGACCTGCCACAGCTCCGGCGAGGTCTGCCCCGACCGGCGATGCGACGCCTCGTCCCTCCCTCATAACGGCGATGGAACCAATGTCCGTCGGGCGGCGGCATGCCTCGCCAGCGGAACATGGCAAGGCGTCTAGCAGCGCCGTCCGGCACCTTGGGACCGGGTTCTCCGCCAGTTCACACGCGTCTCCTCTCCGCTCCTCCCCTTGAAGCGCCGCACGTCGGTGGCGATCTTCTTCGGTGTCGGCGAGCGAGACATCGAAAGCACCTGCTCTGCCGCCCCAACCTCAGCGAAGAGCCAACGTGCGGATCGACCAAGCGCCCGGGACCGATTTTCACTATTTGATATAAAATAGAAAATCAAAAGCATACCCCTGTCAAGGAGTTGATCTGCCAATGCCGGGCGCGGGCGCGGCGAGCTTGAGACTGGGTGCACTCCCAGCCCGCGTCCATGACGCGGTTGCAGGAGAGGATCCCCTTCCGGTCGACAGATAACGGGTGGATCGCGTGAACGGGTGCCGCCGCTGCATATGCGTCGCGCGAACATGCTCGAAGAGCGGCCTCGAGAGGCGACCGCTGCTAACCTTCGCGGAAGGACGACAGGCCGAGATCGACCACGGCGATGTTCAGGAGTTGCGTCATCGTCGCGAAGGCGCCTTCGCTGTCGCGCATGCGGACGCGGTCGATCACCTCGCCATGCATGGAAAGGGAGGCGCCTGGTTCGTGGGCGCGCGCGATCGTGAGGCGGAAGGAATAGGCGAGCGCGGCGCCGATCGTGTTGGAGAGCTGCTGGAAGACGATGTTGCGGCTCGCGCGAAGCAGCGCCGTGTGAAAATCGATGTCGGCGCGGTTGAAGGCGTCGAAGTCCTGCGACTGCTTGTGGCGGCTCATGAGGCGGAAGGCCTCCTCCATCGGCGCGATGTCCGCGGCGGTGGCGCGCAGGGCTGCGAGCCGCGCCGCAGCCGGCTCGATCACCTGTCGCGCCTCGATGAGGCTCAGGACCAGTTCAGCACTTGGCCGCAGTTCCATGGACCAGGCCAGCAGATCGGGATCGAGCAGATTCCAGTAGTCGCGCGCGCGCACCACCGTGCCGACACGCGGACGTGTCGTCACCATGCCCTTGGAATCCAGAACCTTGATCGCCTCGCGCATCGCGCTGCGGCTGACATTGAACATGCCGCAAAGCTCCGGTTCGGAGGGCAGCACCGTGCCCGGCACGAATTCGCCGTCGAGGAGACGCTGGGCCAACGTCTTCACAACGTGGCGATGAACGCGCGGTTTGACGAGCGCCTTGGCAAGCGGCTTGGTCGGCGCGGCGGATAGCGTCAATTCGCGTGCCCTCTCAAGGCCGCCCGGAGCGGCTCTTCATTCATGATAGAGCACGGAACGTCCGCCATCGATGGCGATCGATGTGGCATTGATGAAGGGCGCCTCATCGCTGGCGAGAAAGACGGCCGTCATCGCCACCTCCTCGGGCTTTCCGATGCGGCCGGGCGGATGCAGGCGATAGGTGCGTTGCCGCTCCGCCTCCGGGTCGGGGAAGCCGTTCCAGTATTCGACGGCGAGATCGGTCTCGATATAGCCGGGCGCGATCGCGTTCACGCGGATGTTGCGGGCGGCATATTCGATGCCGAGCGCACGGGTGAGGCCGAGCAGGCCGTGCTTCGCCACCGGATAGGGGAAGGTGTGCGGAATGATGGTGGAGCTGTGCGAGGAGGCGATGTTGACGATCGAGCCGCCCTTGCCCTGGAGCATCACCGGCAGCACGGCGCGGCAGACGCGCCAGACGCCTTCGAGATCGACGGCCATGCAGCGCGCCCATTCGGCGTCGGTCGTCTCCAGCGGTTCGTGAAAGACGTTGATGCCGGCATTGTTGACGAGTCCGTCGATGCGGCCGAACCGGGCGACGACCGTTTCGACCAAGGCGTCGACCGAGGTCTGAGCCGTCACATCGGTCTCGACGAACAGCGCCCGTTCACCGAGCTTTTCCGCCATCGCAGCGCCGGTGAGCGGATCGCGCTCGGCGATGACGACATGCGCGCCGGCCTCGACAAAAGCGCGGGCAATGGCCGCGCCGATGCCGCGGCCTGCTCCGGTGACGATGGCAACTTTGTCCGCGAGGCGCATGCTACCAATCCACGATCGTGCCATCGGGAAGGACGGCGTTCTGCGTGTGCAGGACCTCCTGCGCGTAAGGGTGGCGCGCGCATTCGGCCTCGTTGACGGTGATGCCGAGGCCCGGCGCTTCCGGCACCTGCCAGTAGCCATCGACGCGTCGGATCGGTCCTTCGACGACATCGAAATACCACGGGACGGCGCCGACCATCTCCTCCTGGATGACGTGGTTCGGCGTCGAGACGGCGAAATGCAGCGCGGCCACGCCGGCAATCGGACCAAGCGGGTTATGCGGCGCGACGCCGATGCCGAGCGCTTCGGCGCGCGCGGCGATCTTCTTTGCCTCGAGCAGTCCGCCGCAATGGCAGATGTCGGGCTGCACGATGTCGATGGCGCGCGTCGCGAACAGCGCCTCGAAATCGGAGCGCTCGATCAGCCTTTCGCCAGTCGCGAGCGGCACGCGGCTGCGCCCCGCGAGACTGGCGAGCGCCTGGAAATCGCCCGGCTGCACCGGCTCCTCGACGAACATCGGCCGAGAAGGCGCGAGGGCCTCGATATAGGCGAGCGCTGCCCCGGCCGAGGCCGGCCGGCCGTGAAAATCGACCATGATCTCGATGTCATCGCCGACCGCGGCGCGCATCGCCTCCATCATGCGCGCCACCTTGTCCACCTCCGGCAGCGGCGCGTGGTAATGCGTATAGGGCACGAACACCGCCTTGAAGGCGCGGTAGCCGTTCTCCACCACCTCGCGGGCCCGCTCCACCAGCGGGGCAACATCCGTCGTCTCGTAGACGGCGCGCATGTCGCCCATGCCGAGATGGGTATAGACGCCGACCCGGTCGCGCACCTTGCCGCCGAGCAGGCGCCAGACGGGCACGCCGAAATGCTTGCCGAGAATGTCCCAGAGCGCCATCTCGATGCCGGAGACCGCGCTCATGCCGATGGCGCCGAGCCGCCAGAAGCTCTGCTTCGTCATGATGCGGAACGCCTGCTCGATGTCGCGGGGATCGCGCCCGATCAGCAGCGGGGCCAGATCCTCGACCGCGCCGACCACCGCGCGGGTCTTCCATTCGAGCGTCGCCTCGCCCCAGCCGAAAAGGCCCGGCTCGTCGGTCTCGACCTTGACGAAAACCCAGTTTCGCATCTCGGCATTGACGACCCGCGTCGTGATGGCAGTAATCTTCAAGGCGCACCCATACATCTGATTATTGAATGGTATCCGCTCAAAAATGGCTGGTCAACTGCGCCAGGCGGCTTGACACGCCCTTCAAACATCGGATTATTTAATCAACCAGGGAGGATGATTGATGGCTGCGGGTCGCCAAGCGGGGAAACTCGACCATTTGCGCCGCGATCGCGCCTTCTATCTCACCATCGCGCCTTTCTTGCTGATTTTCGTCGTCTTTTCCGTCTTTCCTGTCCTGTTTTCGTTCTATCTCGGCTTCAACCAGTGGGACGGCTTTTCGGATGCAAAATGGGTGGGGCTCGAGAACTATATCCGTGCGCTCCGTGATCCCGTGTTCCAGAAGGCGATCGGCAACACGGTCTATCTCTGGTTCTGGTCATCGGTGGTGACGATCGCGCTGGCCCTCGGCCTCGCGGTGCTGATCAACGAGCATGTCGCCTTCGGAAAGAGCTATTTCCGCATGGTCTTCCTGCTGCCGCTGCTCGTTGCGCCAGCGATCGCGGCGATCGTGCTGCGGCTGTTCTTTTCCTCCAATGGCGGCCTCGTGAATCTGCTCGTCGGCGCCGTATCCGGCACGCCGAGCTATTTCGATTGGCTCGGCTCGGAATTCTGGATCAAGCCGCTGGTGGCGCTGCTCGTCGTGTGGCGCTGGACCGGCTGGTACATCATCATCTTCATGGCGGCGCTGCAGTCGATTCCGCGCGACATCTATGAAGCCGCCCGCATGGACGGCGTCTCGCGCTGGGGCATCTTCCTGCGCATCACCGTGCCGCTGCTGCTGCCCGCGATCGCCTTCGCCGCCATCACGGCGACGCTCGGCGGGCTGCAGATGTTCGACGAACCCTATGTGCTGACGCAGGGCCTCGGCGGCACCAACAATGCCGCGACGACGCTCGGCATGTATCTCTTCGCAACGGCCTTCACCCAGCTCAATTTCGGCGTCGGGTCGGCCGTCTCCTGGTACATTTTCGCCGCCGTCGTGATCATGACGCTGCTCTACCGCGCCGGTCAACGCCGCCTGCAGGGCGCATCGTCATGAGCCGGCGCACCTACCAGCCCGGCCGCGGCTTCGACATCGGCGTGACGATCGGCCTCTTCCTGCTCAGCGTCCTCTTCATCCTGCCGCTCTACTGGACGGCAGTCTTCGCGACGCGTTCGCTGAACGAGACCTTCCAGTTTCCGCCGCCGCTGTGGTTCGGCAGCCATCTCGTGCAGAACTACCAGAGCATCGCCGCCGTCTTTCCGCCCTTCCGCCCGATCATCAACTCGCTGATCATCGCGCTGCCGAAGACGATCGGCCTCGTCCTCGTCAGCGCGCTCGCCGGCTATGGGTTCTCACGCTATGTGCGGGCGCCGGGCCACAAGGCGCTGCTTGTCGTCACATTCGCGACCTTGTTCTTCCCGCCCTCGCTCGCGCTCATCCCCTTCTTCCTGCAGATGAATGCGATCGGCTGGCTCAATACGTTCTGGCCGCTGATCCTGCCGCCGATGGCCTCGGGTTTCGGCGTCGTGTGGATGTACACCTATATCGGCAGCACCGTGCCGAAGGAGCTCTATGAGGCAGCCGAGATCGATGGCGCCGGCGGGATCGGCACCTTCTTCCACATCGTGCTGCCGATCATCCGCCCGGGCCTCGCGGCGCTTGCGGTCTGGACGCTGATCGGCACCTGGAACGATTTCCAGATCCCGCTGGTCGTGCTCGGCGACGGCTCCAAATTCACGGTCCCGCTCGCGCTCACGACGCTGTCCACCACGCATTATTCCGACATGCCGGCCGTGATGCTGGCGACGCTGATGGGGCTCGTTCCCGTCTTCGTCCTGTTTGCGCTTTTGAGCCGGCAATTCATCGCCGGCCTGACATCGGGCTCGGTCAAGTGAGCCGGATCGCCGCCTTAGCGGCTCGTGATCAATTGGGAGGGATGACGATGAGGAAACTGCTGGGCGGCTTGGCCGCTCTCGCCATTGCGGGCCTCGCGGCACTGCCAGCCGCGGCGGCGGATAATTCGGTTTCGGGCACGATCAATGTGCTGACCTGGCCGAACAATGACCGGACGTTCCAGGCGTTGCTGCCCGCCTTCAACGCGGCCTATCCAAACATCAAGGTCAATGTTCAGGGCATCCCGCAGGCGAACAACGCCTATCTCAATGCGGTGCAGCGCGCGATGCTGGCCGGCACCGGCACCGACGTCGCGATGATCGAGATCGGCATGATGGCGCTTCTGCGCGACAAGCCGCAATGGGTCGACCTTTCGAAGGCTCCCTATGACGCGGGCAGCTTCATCAAGGATTTCGCGCCCTTCACGGTCGCGAATGTGACGCTTCCCGACGGCAAGATCGCCGTTCTGCCGAAGCATACCGGCCCGGGCGGCATGTTCTACCGCTCGGACATCTTTGCCGAGGCGGGGCTGCCGACCGAGCCTGAGAAGGTCTCGGCGCTGTTTTCCGACTGGGATGCCTTCATCACCGAAGGCAAGAAGCTCGTCGTCCCGAACCAGCGCTGGGTCATCGGCAACGGCGAGGAGATCGTGCGTGCCATGGTGGCGGAGGCCGGCGTCAGCTATTTCGGCGCCGATGGCAAGTTCCAGATCGACAATCCCGTCTTCCGCAAGAGCCTGGAAATGGTGAAGAAGGCGGCCGATGCGGGCATGATTTCGCCCTTCACGGCCTGGAGCCCCGAATGGCAGGGCGCCTTCCAGCGCGGCCAGATCGCGACCGTCCTTTACGGCAACTGGTTCGGCGGCCTCCTGAAGCGGGCCTATGCCAGCGACCAGGGCGGCAAGTGGCGCGTGACCTTTGCGCCGGGCCTCGACGGCAAGCATGCCTTCAATTCGGGCGGCGACTATATCGGCATCCTCGAGGGATCGCAGAACAAGGAAGCCGCCTGGGCCTTCGTGAAGTGGCTCGTCACCAATGACGAGAGCCTCAAGCAGCAGTACCAGAACGACGATCTCTATCCGGCTTGGACGCCGGCCGGCAAGGCCGACTGGCTGAACTTCGCCGACCCCTATTATGGCGGCGAGAACGTCAATGCGATCTTCGCCCCGGTCCAGGCGGGCATGACGCCCTTCACGCTGAACCCGCTCGACAACACCGCCTATCTCTCGATGGGAACCGCCATCAACAATGTCGCGCGCGGGGTGATGTCGGTCGACGACGCACTGGCGCAGGTCAAGGCCGAGATCGCCGCCAAGCAGTAGTCGCGAACGAAGCGCCAAGCCGCAGGACGGCCGCCACGGGCGGCCGTCCCTCCCCAGCCCTTTCGCTATTTTGATGAGATCGCTCGGATGCTCCGCTCCATTCCGCTCGAAGGCACCTGGTCCTTCAAACTCGACCCCGACAGCCGAGGCGAGGCCGAGGGCTGGTTCCGCACGGAGCTCGGCGACACCATCGCCCTGCCGGGCAGCGTCGACGAAGCCAGGAAGACGCCGCTTTCGACCGGCGAGACGATGGCGCATCTTTCGCGGCGGCATCCCTATGTCGGCAAGGCCTGGTACGCCCGCGACTTCGAGGTGCCGGAAGGTCTCGACGACCATTTCTTCCATGTTGCGCTGGAGCGGCCGCATGGCGAGGTGAATATCTGGCTCGACGGCTACAAGCTCGGCCGCGACGAGAGCCTCTCCACCGCCGTGCGCATGCTGGCCGGACCGCTCGCCGCGGGGCGCCACCGCCTCGTCATGATGATCGACAATGCCCGCTTCGAGGCCGTGGGCGATGCGATCATCCGCAATCATTCCCTGATGGGTGACGTCGCCCATTCCAAGACCGACCACACCCAGACCAACTGGAACGGCGTCGTAGGCTATCTGCGCATCGAGGCGGCGCGGGCCTCCATCGCAAGGGTCGAGGTCGATGCCCCGAGCCGTGACGTCACCGTCCGGATCGAGCTTGACGCCTTCGACAGCGACAGCCGTTTCCCGACTTTCTTTACCGGCGCTCATCAGGACGAGATCCACTTCGCGTTCCATCTCGCCGGCCACGACGAGCCGGTTGTCGTCACGCAGCCAATTGCGGTCACCAGCGGCTTCACGGAGCTGTCGGTTTCGACGCGGCTTCCGGAGTCCGCCGGTCTTTGGGACGAATTCGCGCCGGTCATCCACCGCCTGACGGTCGAATGGCAGCGCGACGGTGTGCTGCTCGACCGTACCGAGACGAATTTCGGCATTCGCTCCTTCACGCGCGACGGGCGGCACCTGCTTCTGAACGGGCGGAAGGTGTTCCTGCGCGGCACGCTCGACTGCGCCATCTTCCCGCTGACCGGCTATCCGCCCACCGACCATGCCGGCTGGGAGAAGGTGTTCGGGACGGTCAAGGCCTATGGCCTCAACCATGTCCGCTATCATTCATGGTGTCCGCCGAAGGCCGCTTTCGAGGTGGCGGACCGCATGGGGCTTCTGCTCCATGTCGAGACGCCGGTCTGGCCGATGCTCGGCGCCGATCCTGCGCTCGACCGCTACATCCACGCCGAGGCCGAACGCATCGTGCGCGACTACGGCAATCATCCGAGCTTCGTCATGCTCTGTGTCGGCAACGAAGTGAACGGTTCGGGCCTGCACGCCTTCCTGGAGCGCTTCATCGCCAAGTGGCAGGCGCGCGACGGACGCCGCGTCTACACCGGCGGCTCGGGCTGGCCGACCATCGAGCGCGCCGACTACATCTCGAAGCCGGAACCGCGCAACCAGCGCTGGGGCGAGGAGCTCGACGGGCGGTTGAATGCGCGGCCGCTCGAAACGCGGACCGACTGGACCGACTGGGTCCAGTCGCTGCCCATGGCCCTCGTCAGCCACGAGACGGGGCAATGGTGCGTCTATCCGGACCTTGCCGAGATCGAGAAATACACGGGCGTGCTCGAGGCGCGCAATTTCATGATGATCCGCCGCGATCTCGAGGCGAAGGGCCTTGGCGCACTGGCGCATGATCTCATGATGGCGAGCGGCGCCCTGCAAACAGCCCTTTACAAGGAGGAGATGGAAGCCGCGCTGCGCACGCCCGACATGGCCGGCACGCAGTTGCTCGGCCTTCAGGACTTCCCAGGGCAAGGCACGGCGCTTGTCGGTGTCGTCGACGCCTTCTGGGACGCAAAGCCCTATGTCACGGCCGAACGCTTCAGCGAATTCTGCGGCCCGCTCGTGCCGCTGCTCCGCGCCGACGGCTTCGTCCTTGCCGCGGGCACGCCCTTCACGGCGACGATGCAACTCGCCCAGTTCGGCCCCGCGGACCTCGACGATGTGCGCATGCGCTATACGCTGCGCGACGCGACGGGACGCATCGTTCGCGAGGGAGAAGCCGATGCCGGCCGCCTCGCGACCGGCGCGCTGCACGACGTCGGCGCGCTCGCGGTCGACACGGCAGGCCTCGCGGCCCCGGCGCGCTACGAGATTGCGCTCGCGGTCGAGGGCACGAATGCGCGCAATCGCTGGTCGATCTGGCTGATGCCGGCCACGGGCGCGACGCCCGCGCTACCGCTCATCGAAACGCTCGACGCAGCAGCGCTCGATCGCATCGAGGCGGGCGAGACGCTCGTACTGGCGCCGTTGCCGGATGCGCTGAAGCCGAATGCCGTTCTCGGGCACACCGCCGCCTTCTGGAACACCTTGTGGACGGATGGCCAGGCGCCGCACACGCTCGGCCTCCTCATCGATAATGCCCATCCGCTCTTCGGCCACTTCCCGTCGGACAGCCATTCCGACTGGCACTGGTGGGAGCTGACGCATGGCCGCCGCGCCTTCGACATGGGCGGGCTCGCCCAGAGGCCGCTCGTGCGCGTCATCGACGACTGGAACGCCAACCGCGATCTCGTCCTCCTCTCGGAAGTCCAGATCGGCCGCGGCCGGCTGATCCTCTCGGCCATCGATCTCCAATCGGACCTCGAGGACCGTCTCGTCGCGGCCGCCTTTCGCAGGGCGCTCGCCGCCTATCTGGCGCAGAACGCCGTCGCCGCGCCGGCCGTCAGCCGTCACGACGCCGAAGCCTGGTGGCAGGAGGCCAGCGCCTGAGGCAGCGCCGTCCTTATTTGCCTGGCTTCCGAGGGCTCGCAACTCCCGCCGCCCTCGGGGGCCCGGCCTGACGGACACCCCTAACGAGAGCCCCTCGTCATCCCGATGAGGGCCGGCCCTTTTGCAAGCTCCTCAGGGTAGTCCCCGACAGCGCCCGCAGCTACGCTCTGCCGGCGTTCATGGCCATGCCGGCGCGTTCAAGCTGTCGTGGCGACTATCCGGAGGAAACAATTCCATGAAAATCACCGCAGTCACGCCGATCCTCGTGAAGGAGTGGCGGACGATGCTGTTCGTCAAGGTCGAGACGGACGAGGGCATTGTCGGGATCGGCGAGGCCGGCCTCACGTCACGCGAGGACGGCGTGGCGGGCATCGTGCGCGCGCTCGCGCCGTTGCTCATCGGCGAAGATGCCATGCGTTCGGAGCATCTGTGGCAATTGATGTGGCGCGGCGGCTTCCATCCCTCCGGCCAGGTGCTGTCCTCGGCCATCGCCGCGATCGACATCGCGCTCTGGGACATCAAGGGGAAGGCGCTCGGCGTTCCGGTCTACCAGCTGCTCGGCGGCAAGGTGCGCGACAAGGTCGACACCTATTGTCATCTCGGCGACGGCAATTCGCCTGAGACGCTGCTCAAATCCGCCCGGGCGCATGTCGCCGAGGGGTGGAACTGCCTGCGCTGGGCGAGCGGCGCCAGGCAGGACGGCGTCTATGAGCCGAACAAGACAGTCGACGCCGCGACCGAGGCCTTCCGGCTTCTGCGCAGCGAGCTCGGCGCCGATGTCGAACTCTGCTTCGACGCGCATACGCGCATGAGCATGGCCGACGCGGTCCGGCTCTGCCGGGGCGTCGAGCCGTATCGCCCGTTGTTCATCGAGGATCCGCTGCGGGTGGAGAACCCCGAAACCTATCGGCGCCTGCGCGACCAGACCGCCGTGCCGATCGCGGCGGGCGAGCAACTGGGGACCAAGTGGCAGTTTCGCGCGCTGATCGAGGACGAGTTGATCGACTATGCGCGCATCGACATGTGCATCTGCGCCGGCTTCACCGAATCGCGCAAGATCGCCGGCTGGTGCGAGACGCATATGATCGATATCGCCGTGCACAATCCGATCGGGCCGGTCTCGACGGCCGCGTGTCTCCATCTGAACGTCGCGACGCCGAACATGCTGGTGCAGGAGCTGCCGCGCCGGCCGGGCGAGAGCCTGGCCGATGTGATCGTCAGCGGGCATCGCTGGGAAGATGGTTGGCTGATCCCGTCCGACGCTCCCGGTCTTGGCCTCGACGTCGATTGGGAGGGCCTGACGCGCTACCCGTTCGTGCATGAGAACCTGCCGCTGTTCCGGCGCGAGGACGGCAGCTTCACCAACTGGTAACTTTCCGCAGGCGATGCAGAGCCGGCCGCGACGGCATGGTCCCGGCCGGCAACCCTCCCGAGGGGTCACGGACCAAACAGGACCTGCCGAAGCCGAGCCGGCCTTGCTGATATGCCTCAGCGTTACTCTCTTCTCCTTCATTCGCCGGCCATTGTCCCGAGATCGCCCCTCGGCAGCACGTGATAGCGCAGGTGAATGATGTCGCCCGCCAGCGGCGTCGCCGAAATCAGGGCGAGGCGCGAGGCGCCGAAGCGGTTGCCATCGAACGTCGTCGGCGTGCCGGGCTTTCCGTCCGCGATCGGCAGAACGAGCAGGCTGATTTCGTCGACGAGGTCGGCGCAAAGGAAGGCGCCATTGGTGGCGCCGCCACCCTCGAGCAGGAGCGTCTCGACGCCGAACTCGGCCCTCAAGGCGCAGATCGCGAAAACCAGATCGAGTTTGGGACCGCCAGCGAACAGATAGGATATGCCGTCGCGACGCAGTTCCGCGAGATGGTCGTCCGGAACAGCATCGGAGAGAACGGCGACGACGGCATCGCCATTCACACGGTCGCGATCGAGGTGCAGCCTTCCCGACGGATCGAGGCAGACGGCATAGGGGCCCATCCCGGCCGCCCGCGCTTTCCAGGCTTGCCGTGGATAGGAGCGGTCAGCCGATACCGGGCGTGGCGCGCCCTGCGAGAATTCGTCCATCGTATGGCGGCCGACGAGCCAGCCATCGGCGGCAAGCGCCCGATGCACCGCCTCGTAGACCTCATCGCTGGCGGCCGACGCGGGCCAGCCTTCGGGGGTGATCCGGCCGTCGATGCTGGACATCATGTGCAGGATGACGCGCGGTCGCATGGCTCGCTCCAGATTGAATTGGCCTGGTGGACTGCGGTTGGTGCCAGGTCACGCCGCGGCGGCAACTCGGCCACCGCCATTGCACCGCCAGCATGGTGCGCCCGCTTGCTGGAGAAGAGCGGGATGCGCGGACCGAGGGGGGAGACGTGGCGGGAGGGAGGCCCCGCCACGTCACTCGGAAACGCGGACCCGTCGTCAAGGGTGCGCGCGGTCCGGCGCCGGCATGGATCGACGGATCAGGGTGCCTTGGCCGCCGCAGCTGCGATGATCGCATCAGCGACCACCTGGGGCTGCGACAGCATGGCGACGTGGCTCGCCGGGGCATGAACGGTGGTCGCGTGCATGGCGTCGGCGAAGATCTTCTGCAGCGGCGGCGGGATGATCTGGTCGTTGTCGGCGATGACGTACCAGCTCGGCTTCTTCGACCAGGCCGGGTCCGTCACCTTGCCGTCGAAAGCCCCGGAGAACAGCGGCGCCTGCGTCGCGGCCAGCAGCGCGGCGGTCTTCGGCGTGACGTCGGGGGCGAAATACTTCGCCATGCCGGGCGCCGACCAGGTCAGCCAGCCCATCGTATCGGCGTGGATTTCGCTCTGCCACGGCGGCGGCTCGGGCGCGGCGGCCACGATCGCGTTCACCGATTGTCCGGTCGCCGGCGCAAAGGCGGCGACATAGACGAGGGCGCGCACCTTGTCGCTGTTGCCGGCCTCGCTGATGACGGCACCGCCATAGGAATGGCCGACGAGCACGACATCGCCGGGCTGATCCGCGATCACGCGGCGGGTCGCCGCCACATCGGCCTCGAAGGAGGAGGACGGATTGTGGACGGCGACGACGTGCAGGCCGTGCCCCTGCAAGAGGGGGATCACCTCGGACCAGCTGGAGCCGTTCGCCCAGGCGCCGTGCACCAGCACGATCGACGGCGCATCCGTGGCGACGGCCGCGGAAATGCTTGCGGCGCCGATGGCGGCGGCAATGACGACCGACTTGATGGGCATCGAATTCTTCCTTTCGCTCTGTTGTCGTTCTGGTTTGCGGTGGGGCGGGAACAACGCAGTCACCGCCGGTCGTTTGCCGGCAAGGTTCCGGGACGTCTTCGCGACGGCCGCGACACGGGCGGCGTGTCTGGGCGGCCTCGACCCCTCATTCTGGCAAGGCGGCCGGGCCGGATATTTGCGAAACTTGCCAATGTCGCGCACGAAGTTGCGGTGTTGCCGCTTGCCTCGGTGCCCGTCGACGGATGCGGCGCGTTTGGCGGGAGAGGCCCTTCCGGGACGCGCCAATCCTGGCGCAACGACAGCGCTAACGTGGCAGCCAGCCGATCGCGTCGGCATGCAGGCTGTGGATGAACAGACGCGTGTCGGTCTCGGTGGCCCCGGTGGTCCCGGGATAGACCCCGGTCGGATCCTGGAGATCCTCGACGACGCGGCCGCTCTCGTCGATGGCGAAGACATGGCCGTAGGGCTGGCCGAGCGGCAGCATCGATCGCGGCAACCGCAGCAGGACCTCGCGGATGAAGGGCTTGTCGGCGAGGGAGTCGGCAGCCGGATTGCGCGGCCGGAACAGGCCGACCCAGATGCGGCCGTCGCGGCCCCGTATCAGATTGTCCGGATAGCCCGGCAGGTTGTCGACGAGGACAAGCGCCTCAGGCGAACCGCTGGCGACGTCGAGATCCTTCGCTCCCGCGTCGATCTTCCAGATGCGGTAGCGCCCCGTCTCGTTGACGAAGAGGCTCCGTTCATCGGCCGAGAACGCGATGCCATTGGCGAAGGAGAAGCCATGCGCGACGATGCGCGTCACCCGGCTTTTCGGGTCATAGGCAAGGACCCGGCCCGTCGCCGACTGCTCGAGGACATCGAGGACGCTGGCTTCGAGCGTGCTCCCCCAGACGGACGGGGCGAAGCGCGTCGATGAGTCGGTGAAATAGATTGTGCCGTCCCTGGCGACGACGACCGAATTGGCGTAGCCGATCGGATCGTCTGCTCCGACATGGTTCGTCAGCACGGAAATCTCGCCGTCCGGCGTGATCGCGAGCAACCCCGCCATAGCGTCGGCGGCGATCATTCGTCCGTAGGCGTCGAAGGCAAAGCCGAGCACCCTTCCGCCCGTCCTGACGAAAACCCGCTGGCCGCTGCCGTCGGGATGCATGCGGATGATGGCGCCGCTCGTCATCGCGGCATAGACATCGCCGTCCGGGCCGATCGCGATGTGCTCCGGGCCGAACTGGCCCGCGACCTCGATCCTGCCAAGGCCGGACAGCCGCGTATTCGTCGCATGGGCGCCGACATAGCCGGGCGGGGAAGGCGCGGACCAGGCCACGGCCTTGATCGGCACCGGCCAGAGACAGAGATAAAGAGCCGCCCCGATGATGACCACAACGACCGCAAGGCCGGCCCGAACGAGAAATCTGCGCAAGACAAACCTCGTGCTGCAAGGGTCAGAATGTTGAAGGGCAAACGGTCCGCGCGGAGCGACGACCTCGGCTCATCATAGGAAGCCTCGCTTCTGGCCGATTGCCGGAACCTTCCGAAAACTGTGCCGATCTTGCGATTCCGGCCCTTTCGGTTGCGCCGGCTCGATCGTGATCACCGTCTGTGCAGGCGGCGATACTCCCCCGGCGTGCATCCGGCGAGCCGGCTGAAGGTCCGGGAGAAATTGGCCTGCGATCCGAAGCCGGTCTCGAGCGCGATCTCGGACATCGAGGCGTTGCCCGCTGCAATCATCCGCCGCGCGGCTTCGATGCCGCGCTCGACGACATAGCGATGCGGCGACAACCCCGTTGCCTGTCGGAAGAGGCGCGAGAAATGAAACGGGCTCAGGCAGGCCTCGCCCGCCAGCTCGGCCAGCGAGAGCGGCTCGCCGATACAGGCCTCGATCCGGTCGAGGACCCGGCGCAGCCGCCGTTTGTCGAGCGCCGGCGGCGGTTCAGCCGGTCGCCAGCGATCGACGGTGTAGCGGCCGACCAGATGCGCGGTCAGCGCCGCCCTGAGGCCCTCCGCCACGAGGCTCTCGGTGGGGCCGGCATCGCTCCCCTTGAGTCCGTGCAGAGCTTCGCCGACGCGGCTCAGCAATGGATCGGCGAAGCCGCCGACATAAGCGAGGTGCGCCCGCGACGGATCGAGACCGTGATCGATGAGCGCGCTTTCCTCCAGCAGTCTGGCCGGCAGGAACAGGATCAGGCACTCCGTCGCGCCGTCGAGTTCGAGATGCGTTTCGTCCGTTCCGGCCGGCACCAGCCAGGCCGTGCCGGGAAGCGCCAGCCCCTCTTGCATCTTCCCGTCGGCGCAGCGGCGGACGACTGATTTCCCCGAGAGGATCAGGACGAGTTCCGTGCATTCCGGCCTTACGCAATTCTGGACGCCCGGCCCGATCCTCCGATGCTCGACGCGGACGGATTCCCATTCGGATGCTCGACCGATGAGCTCGCTCGACTGGTATTTTTGTGCGGCATGGGTCACGAGGGGCATGGCGTCGCCCGTACAGATTGAAGTCCGGCACAGTCTCGCCCCGCGGCTGCCACGCGGCGAGTTAAACGCGGTTAAGCGACGTCGGCCGCGAAGTGGGCCGGTAGGCGTCGGCATGCTAGATTGACCATGACCTGTGGGGCGGCAGGAGCCATGGCGGACATCCCGGAAGAGCATATCGGCCGGTCTTTCGCGTTCGGCCCGTTCGAACTCGTGCCGCAGCGCCAGTTGCTGATGCGCAGCGGCGTGCCGGTCCGCCTCGGCGGGCGCGCCCTCGATATTCTCACGGTTCTGGTGGAGCGCGCCGGCGAGGTGGTGGGCAAGCGTGAGATCATCGCCCGCGTCTGGCCCAACACCTTCGTCGAGGACGGCAATCTCAAGGTCAACATGAACGCCTTGCGCCGCGCGCTCGACGCTGGCGACGGAGCTCCGCCCTGCATCGCCACCGTGGTCGGCAGAGGCTATCGCTTCGTCGTGCCGGTGGACGTCGCGTTATCACGCGAGCCCGACGGCGCGTTTTCGCAGCGGCGCGACAACAACCTGCCGACTGCGACGACGCGCATCATCGGCCGCGGCGATGCTGTCGAAGCGGTCCGGCAGGATCTCGCCGAGGCCCGCCTGGTCTCGATCGTCGGCGCCGGCGGCATCGGCAAGACCACGGTCTCGCTCGCGGTCGCTGAGGCCACGGTGGGCTCGCGGGGCGACGGCGTCTGGCTGGTGGAACTCGCAGCGCTCCGCGATCCCGCCCTTGTTCCCAATGCCATTGCCGCCGCGATCGGTCTTTCCGCGCATTCGGCAAACATGCTTGCCGCCCTCTGCAGTGCCCTCCGCGACACGTCGATGCTGATCATCCTCGACAGTTGCGAGCATATCATCGACGGCGTCGCCACCTGCGTCGACCGCCTGCTCGCGGCAGCACCGGGAGTCTCGATCCTCGCCACCAGCCGGGAGCCGCTGCGCGTGCGTGGCGAGAGGGTCCGCCGCCTGCCCGGCCTCGCCGTGCCCGCCGAAGCGTCGTCGATCAGCGCACGCGACGCACTGGACTATCCCGCTATCGAACTCTTCGTCGACCGCGCCACCGATGGCCGGGAGGATTTCGAGCTCAGCGATGCCGATGCACCGATCGTCGCCGCCATCTGCCGCAGGCTCGACGGCCTCGCGCTCGCGATCGAGCTTGCCGCCACCCGCGTCGACGGGCTCGGCGTCGCCGGCCTGCTGGGTCAGCTGGACGACCGCTTCCGCGTGCTCGAGAGTCGGAGGGGCGGCCCCGAGCGTCACCGGACCCTCTTGGCGACGATCGACTGGAGCCATGCTCTTTTGTCCGAAGCCGAGCGGCTGATCATGCGGCGGATTGCCGTCTTCGCCGCCAGCTTCAGCCTCGAGGCTGCCATCGCCGTCGTCGGCGGTGATGGTGCTGCACGATCGGCCATAGCCAGCGACCTTGCCAGCCTCGCCTCGAAATCTCTGCTCGCGGCCGAGATCGCCGATGGCGAGATGAACTATCGGCTGCTCGATACCGTAAGGGCCTATGGGCTCGAAAAGCTCGTCGCAAGCGGCGAACTGCCAGATACACGGCGCCGCCACGCCGAGCATTGCATCGCCTGGCTCGCCGTCGCGCAGCGCGATGTCGAGCGCCTGTCGCGTGGCGCCTGGCTCGCCCGCTATGGCGGCAGGATCGCCGATGTGCGCAGCGCCTTGAACTGGGGCTTCACCGATGAGGCAGGCACACCACTGGCCGTGCGATTGACGGTGGCCGCTATCCCGTTCGGCAAGCAGGTCTCACTGATCGAAGAGTGCAGCACCGCCGTCGAGACCGCATTGCAGGCCCGTTTCGGCGCCTATCGCACGCAGAGGGACGATCTGGTCCTGAACCTTGCCCTCGGCGCGACCGTGCTGCATTCGCGCGGGCCGCTCGGCGAGGTGAAGACCTCGCTGACCAGGGCGCTGCACCTGGCGGAACAATTGGCGGACACGGATCTGCAGCTCGATTGTCTGCGCGGCCTCTCCGAATATGAACTGTGGACCGGCGATTCACGGGCCGCGATGGCAGTGGCGGAATCGATCCGCGCGCTGGAAACGAAGGGCGAACGGGCGGCGGCGGGCGATGCCGATGCGCAGACCGGCTCCGCCCTCTCATGGCTCGGCGCCCTCGGCGCGGCGCGTCAGCGGCTCGAAAGCATCGTCTACCGGCCGCTCGTCGGCGACCCGCGCGGCGAGACCGATCGTTTCGAGTTCGACCAGAGGCTGACGGCAACCGGCGCGCTGGCGACAGTCCTGTGGCTGCAGGGCTATGCCGACCAGGCGATGGAAACGGCGAAGCGCCAACTTCGCGATGCGGAAGCATCCAACTATGCCGTCTCGCTCTGCTGCGCCCTCCTGCACGGCTCGCTGATCGTTGCCCTGTATGTCCGCGATTACGCCGTCGCGGTGCGGCATCTCGAGCGCGGCCTCGCGCACGCATCGACGCATGGGCTCTCGATCTGGCGGAACATGGGCTTTTGCGCCGGCGGAAGGCTGAAGCTTTACATGGGCCAGCCCTTCGATCTCGCTGCCTATCGTGGCGCCCTCGCCGAAATCCGCCAGGGCGGCTTCCGCATGCGCTATCCGAATTACCTGACGAATTACGGCGAGGCGCTCGCCCGGGCCGGCGATGTCGCACGCGGGCTGGCCGCCATCGACGAGGCGATCGCGCTCTGCCGGGAGAGCGGACAGGTGGTGGGCATCCCGGAAATCCTGCGCATCAAGGGCAATGTCATCCGCTTCCAGGAGCCGTCGCGGCTGGACAGCGCGGCCGAATGCTACCGACAGTCGATCGAACTCGCCCGGCGCGACCATGCCCTCGGCTGGGAGCTGCGAAGCGCCACCAGCCTCGTGAAGCTTGCGCGGCAGCAAGGCGGCGACGACGAGGCCGAGACCATGCTGGAAACGGCCTTTTGCAAGTTCACCGAGGGATTCGAGACCGTCGATCTGCGGCGCGCGCGCAGCCTGATCGAAACGCGCCGCGGCCATTGACCGTCAAAACCGGCCCTCTGTCCTCAAGGCCGCGAACCCTCGACGGAGCGGCGGCAGGATGATGATGAGCGCGGCCAGCGACGCTGCGAGGGCGACCGCGGCTATCGCCGTCTGCATCGCATGCCCCCCTGGAATTTCGGCGGCCACCAGCGGCACCAGCGTCGGTCCGAGGCCGATCCCCACCAGTGCCGTGATCGTCAGGGACAGCGCGATGGTCGTCGCCCGCATCCCGTTCGGCACGCTTTCCTGCATGACGACATGGCCGATGACATAGCCTGAGATCGAACCAAGCGCCCAGGCCGCGAAGGCAAGCGCAAGTTGCGCAGGCGTGGCAGCAAAGAAGGTCGCGACGGCGGCGATCGATGTCAGGGTGTAGCATCCGAGAAGAAGCACGACGCGCGTCGCCATGCCGTGGCGGCGCGCGAACCGGTCGGAAAGGGCCCCTCCCGCGAGCGAAGCGATCACGCCGCCCGTCGTGATCGAGAAGGCGACGAGACCGCCAGCCTCGAGTGGCGACAGGGCGTAGGAGCGCTGAAGCAGCGTCGGCAACCAGGAGACCAGCGCGTAGTCACCGATCCCTTGGGCTCCCTTGACCAGCGCAACGCGGAGGACGGCAGCGTTTTCAGCCAGCCATCCGCGAAGGACCGCCTGGAGCGAAACGAGATCCGCACGCTGGCGCTTGAGCGGCTCGGCAATGAGGAGCAGCAACGGCAGCAACAGAAAGCCCGGCGCACCGACGAGGACGAACATCTGACGCCAGGGCGCGAGCCCGCCCACCAGAGGCAAGGGATCAAAAAGTCCGGCCGCGCTCCAGCTGAGAAGGATACCACCGGCGAACAAGGCGACGCCCGTGCCGAATGTCGCGCCGAGCGAGAACACACCAAGTGCGATCCCGCGACGGTGGGGCGGGAAGCCGTTGATGATGAGCGACGACGCCGCGGGAACGAGCGCCGCCTCCCCGAGCCCGACGCCGACGCGCGCGGCGAAGAATGACCAGAAATCGGCCGCAAGCCCGCAGGTGATCGTCGCCGCCGACCAGAGAGCGACGCCGCCCGCAATCAGGTTTCGCCGATTGGCGCGATCGGCGAGCCGCCCGCATGGCAGGCCGGCGAGCGCGAAAATGACCGCGAAGCCAGCACCCTGCAGAAGGCTGATCTCGACATCCGAAAGTCTCAGCTCACGCCTGATGGGGTCGACCACCAGATTGATGACGAGGCGATCGGTAAAGGAAAGGAGAAGCGCAACACTGAGGACGGTGACGGCATACCAACCGGCCGCCGATGAACGCTCGTCCGCGCTGGCCGCCTCGATCATCACACGCTCCCCCATGCGGTACCCTGATGCTATCGACGCGGCAGCACCAAGAGTCGCATGAGTGGCCGTGCAGAGACAAGCAATGCAAAAGGCGAAGCCGTGGGAGGCATCCGTCAGCCGCCCGGATCGGACGCGTCGTCCTCGCAGCGCCTAGAATCCGGTCGCGACCCGCAGATGGCTGTGGGCATGGCTCGGCTGCTCGTCGTGCACATGATGCGCCGCGTCTTCCGTGACGGGCACCAGGCTGAGCGATCCGTGCATCACGCCGCGCTCGAGAAAAAGCGCTTCGGCATAGGAGGAAACCTCGCTGACCTGGCCGCGCATGACGGTGACGTCGATCGACGTTCGGTGATCGATCGGCACCGACAGCGCCGAGACGATCTGGTCGTGCCGATCGAGCCGCCCCTGCGGCACGCGGACTGCCAGATTGCGGACGGATTGATCAACGGCGCAGCTGAGGATTCCGAAGCAGCGTGCATCGGCCGGCGCATCGGGACGCGCCGACAGGCCGCGCCTGACGAGGTCGCGGATGACCTCGGAACGGCTCATCGCTCCGGTTGCGCTCATATAGGCGTCCACCTTGGCGGCGAGGTCATCGTCTATGGAGATCGTGATCCGTTGCATCCAGACCCTCCGTTCGGTGATCGCAGTGCCGATTGTAGGGGGCCGCCCAGAATTTCACCAGCGTGGCGAACCTATGGCTCTTGAACAGCGATCTTGCGGATGAGTATGCTGATTTGATCATTTCTTCATACGGAGTGGGTTCTTGTCCCGCCTCGCTGCTGCCGTATCCATTGGCCTTGCCGGTCTCGTTGGGCTCGCCGATCCCGCTTTCGCGCATTTCCAGGAGATCATTCCCTCGGCCGATGTGCTGCCGGACGGAGGCACGGTTGCCGTCGACCTCGTCTTCACGCATCCGGTCGAGGGCCAGCCGATCATGGAGATGAAGAAGCCTGTCGCGGTCGGCGTGCTTTCGGGCGGCAAGAAGACAGATCTCACCGCTTCGATCAGCGAGAAGCCGGTTTCCGGCAAGAGCGCGTGGACGTTCAGTTACGACCTTCCCGAACCCGGCGCCGCCATCTTCTATGTCGAGCCGCAGCCATATTGGGAGCCGGCGGAGAACAAATATATCGTCCACTACGCGAAGGTGCTGGTCGACGGCTATGCTTCGGGCGAAGGCTGGGACGAGCTGGTCGGCCTCCCCGTCGAAATCCGGCCGCTGACACGGCCGACCGGGCTGTGGACCGGCAATCTCTTCTCGGGCGTGGTGCTGAAGGACGGCAAGCCGCTTCCCTTCGCGGAGATCGAGGTCGAATTCATCAATGATGGCCGTGTGACCCCGCCGAATGACGCCTTCATCACGCCGGTGATCAAGGCCGATGCGAACGGCACCTTCTCCTATGCGATCCCCCTGTCCGGATGGTGGGGCTTCGCGGCCCTGACCGAGGCCGACAAGCCGATGAAATCGCCTGATGGCAAGGACGTGCCGGTCGAGGCCGGCGGCCTGATCTGGGTCAAGGCCACCGATATGGCGGCGAAGAAATAGCGGATCGGGGCCGGGCAAACCATGGCGCACATCCCTGACGGCATCCTGTCTGCGCCTGTCCTGATCGGCGGCGGCGTCTTTGCGGCGGCCGGTGTCGCCCTGGCGCTGCGCCGGCTGGACGACCGGCAGATCCCGCGCATCGCCGTGCTGTCGGCGGTCTTCTTCGCCGGCTCGCTGATCGCCGTGCCGGTCGGCCCGTCCAGCGTGCATCTGCTGCTCGGCGGGCTGATGGGGATCATGCTCGGCACGGGAACCTTCCTTGCGGTTCTGGTGGCGCTGATCCTGCAACTGACGCTGTTCGGCTTTGGCGGGCTGACGACGCTCGGCGTCAACACCGTGAACATGGCGCTGCCCGGCGTGCTGCTGGCCATCGCCTTCGGCCCGGCCATCCGCCGGACGGCAAAGCCTTCCGTCCGCGCCGGGCTGGCGGGCCTCGTCGGCGCGCTCGCCGTCCTCGGCACAGGCGGCATGGTCAGCCTCTCGCTCGGGCTTTCGTCGCCGCATTATGTCCCGATCGCCAGCGTCGTCATCGCGACCTACCTGCCGCTGGCGCTCGGCGAGGCCTTCGTCACCGCCGCCGTCGTCGCCTTCCTCGCGCGCGTCCAGCCCGACGCGCTGAAGCCGGCCCTCTCATGAAACGCCTTCTGCTGTCGCTGGCACTGCTCCTTGCCGTCCTCGGTCCGGCCGAGGCGCACAAGCTCAAGGTCTTCGCGGCGGTGGAGGGCAATTCCGTCCATGGTTATGCCTTCTTCATCGGCGGCGGCCGCGCCGAGAACACGTCCTACGTCGCCAAGGACGCTGGCGGCACGCAACTCGCCGACGGGCGGACCGACATCAACGGCGCCTTCGCCTTCGATCTTGTGAGGCCGCCGGCCTCCGATGTGACGATCACCGTCGACACGCATGAGGGACACATTGCCTCGGCGACGCTTCCCGTCTCACGGTTCGGCGTGACCGCCTTGGCTGCACCGGCTTCCCTGCCAGCGAAGAAGGGGCCGCAGCCTGAAGCCGCGCCGGCGCCGGCGATTGCTCCCGGGAATGCGGAGATCGCCGCGCTGGTCGACGCCGCCGTGCAGCGACAGGTCGAGCCGTTGATGGAGCAGATCGATCAGATGGATTCGCGCCTCCGCCTGACCGATACGATCTCGGGCATCTTCCTGATCCTCGGGCTTGCCGGCATGGCGAGCTGGGCACTGGGTCGCCGCAAATGACGGCGCCGCGCGACCTGCGGCTGCGGATCGTGGCGGCCTTCATCCTGATCCTCTGTATCTCACAGGTCCATTGGCTGCCGGTCGCGGTGGCGGCGCTTGCCTTGACGGCGGCGGCTGCATGGTCCTCGGGGCTGGAGCGGCATCTCTGGCATCGGCTGCTGCATGTCGAGGGCTTCATGCTGCTGCTCTTCCTGACGCTGCCGCTGACGATGCCGGGACAGCCGATCTTCTCGCTCGGCGTCGTCTCGGCCAGCCTCGAGGGGCTGGGTCAGGCCGCGCTCATCGCCTGCAAGGTATCCGCCTGCGTGCTCGTGCTCATGATCCTGCTCGGCGATGTCGAACCGGCGCGCCTCGGCGCGGCGCTGGGCGATCTTGGCCTGCCGGAGCCGATCGCGCGCCTCATCGCCATGACAGCGCGCTATCTCCAGTTGATCCGCGACGAGGCCCGCCGGCTGCACGACGCCATCCGCGCGCGCGGCTTTCGCGCCGGCTCCAACCGCCACACCTGGCGGAGCTACGGCAATCTGATCGGCATGCTGCTGGTGCGCGCGCTCGACAGGTCGCGCCGCATCGAGGAGGCGATGCTGTGTCGCGGCTATGGCGGACGCTTCCCGCGCCGCAGCCGGCCTGCGCCGACGCGATCCGACTGGATGCGCTTCACCGCCCTCGCCGTGTTAGGGATCGCTCTAATCGGGGTAGACAGATTTTGAGCGCGCTCATCGCATTGGAGGATGTCCGCGTCGCGCGCGACGGCACCGATGTGCTGCACGGCGCCAGCCTCAGCCTTGTCGCCGGCGAGCGCCTCGCCATCGTCGGCCCCAACGGCGCCGGCAAGACGACGCTGCTGCGCACGATCGTTGGCCTCGAAAAGCCGGCGAGCGGCACAGTGCGGCTGTTCGGCGCCGCCTGCGGGGAAGAGCGCCAGTTCCGCCAATACCGGCCGCGGATCGGCTATCTGTTCCAGGACAGCGACGATCAGCTCTTCTGCCCGACTGTGATCGAGGACGTCGCCTTCGGCCCGCTCAATACCGGCTGCGACGAGAGCGAGGCGGAACGACGGGCCGCGGCGGCGCTCGCCGATCTCGGGATCGGCCATCTTGCCGAACGCGTCAGCCATCGTCTGTCGGGCGGCGAGAAGCGCCTCGTCTGCCTCGCCGGCCTCCTGGCCATGAAGCCGGACGTGCTGCTGCTCGACGAGCCCACCAATGGCGTCGACAACGAGAACGGCCGTCGCCTGCGCGACGCGCTTCGCGCCTTTCCGGGCGCGATGCTGCTCGTCTCGCACGACGCCGCCTTCGTGGCCGACCTCGCGACGCGTGCCATGATCATCGAAAAAGGCACGCTCCAGCCCGCCGAGATTCACGCACACACGCACGCGCACAGCCATCCCCACCTGCATCCGACCACGCCGTCTCGGTCGTAAGCTGGCCATTCGGAATGGTCGCGCCCTTGACCAGGCTGTGCAGCGCATCGCCCCTCCCGCACCCGCCCCGGTGTTCAAGCTCTTCACCCCCGCCCACCTGTCCTCCAGAGAAGAAAGGGGAGTAACTCTCCACGCAGCGCATGGCTCGGTCCCTAAGCCGGCCTGAACCCTGCCCGTGTGGGGGGCGTAAGGAGACGCCGGAGAGCCGCGTCTGAGGCCGAATTGGCATCGTGCTCTCATAGCCTCCTGCCATGTGGACGAAATCAATCGCGCCACAACATTGCATCAAGCAAGTTCTTTTGAGGCTCATACTTCGGAAGGCCCGACAGCTGATCCAACTCCCTGAGAGTCCGGACCCAAGACACAAGCGGAAATTGCGACCCGTCAACCGATAAATTGCTTCGCAGCACACTGTCGCGTCTAGCCTCGATCGCGTCACCAAGCTTGAGGAGGTATCCTCGCCAATATGGCCATAGATACCGATTAATCATTGCTTCTGCCGCTTCCGCATTCGTAATGGCAACAAGTTTAGCGTGATCCAACAACAGACAATAGAATTCTATAAGCAATGACGTCGCGTTGGCATCGATAGATTCCAGCTCACCCGTCGTCAATTTCTGATACTTGAATTCATCAATTGCGTCATTGTCGACCCATCTGGACGCGAACGCGGAGCGATCGAAATCCTTACTCAGAAAACCGACCCTAGCCTTGTGGGATTTTGCGCGGTAATCTAGCAGCGTTGCCGAGTAGAAAAGTAATCCAAGTTCGCGCGTGCTCTCGATGCGATCACGCTCATTCGCGTCCAGCTGAGATTTCATTGATTCACGCTGCAATAACAAGGCAGCGACCACTCCAATAGATGCTACAAAAGAAAAGAACACAGCTAGAGAACCAAAGGCTTGCCCTATGTCACTCTCGGCATTCAGATCGTCTGGTTGTAAACGAGACCAGTATATGTGAAATGCTATACATATTATAGCCCCAACAATACAAAAAAATACAAAGAATGATAAGAACCGATTTTGACGTATTGCCGCCTGCAGTTTAGAGACATGCAGGGCCATGCCAGCTGTATATTTGGCGGGGGTCACTAAGCTCATTCGCGTCCTCTTTGGAGCGAGCAATGGGCAGCTTTGTGTTATCGCATGAGCATCAAGCACCTTACTTGACGCCCGTACTATAGCCTGGGTTGTGGGGCCGGTCTAGATTTGGTGGGCGGAGTTGCACCCTTCGTCCGGTCGGGCGGAAACCTGCTGTTTCATTGCATCAGCCGCCAGGTTCCGAAGTTGTGCGGCCATGAAGCGACGATCCGGCCGGTGATGGCGTCAGGCTCGCTGCGGATGAGCCGGAGGCCGGCACCGCCGGCGACGCGCCGAGCCAATGTCAGGTTGATCGCAGTTATCGACGCGGTAGCCGAAGTGACTGCCATGCTGAATCACCGCCAACACCCCGTCAGATGGCGGACTCTACCGCCAGTGGCGCCGGCCCCATGACCATGCCGTCCGCACTGGAACCGAAGTCCGGCCCGCCTCTGAGCATCCAGGTTCTATCAACCCGGCCCGGACAGGTCCGCCCGAATTGGCGCAGCATTTGCTTGCGGCATGTGTTCGATGAAGGGGGTGCAGCGGTTGGGAGCGCGATGTGAATGATCAAGTGGTCCGTGACGGTGTCGATACGATCTGGCCGATTCCGCTTTCGGCGCGCCGGGGGCTCATCCATCCAGCCTTTGCGTGGTCGGGCTTCACCTCGGCCTTCGCATCAATCGTGATCGGAGCGCGGTTGCAGGGGGATCTCGGCACGCTGGACGCGGTGCTGGCAGCAATCCTTGGTTGCTGGCTGTTGTTCATTTATTCGGCTGCGATCGGTTTCGCCGCCGGCCGTTGGGGGCTTAATTCTCAGCTGATGCTTTCCGCAGTGTTCGGACGCGCGGGCGCAATCCTCCCCGGCGTGCTCCTGGCCGGCCTCGTCGCCGGCTGGTTCGGCTTCCACATCATGTTGACCACGACGGTGCTATCGGAGGCGTTCGGCAACGTCGACATCTCGCCGCTCTGGCTGTTCGTGTTCGGCGTCCTTTTTGCCACCCCCGTCGCCACCGGTTTCAGCCGCGGCTTCGGCGTGACGGCGATCGCGTTCCCGGCCATGATCCTGTTCGCCGCCGTGATTGCCGTTCGCTACATCGCCCCGAGCTTCGGCACGCTGCTCGACGGGCCGCTTGGCGGCCGCCTGTCATTCGGCACCGGGGTCTGCGTTGCCTTCGGCATGTTCGTCGTGAGCGCGACAATGACCGGCGACATCGTCCGCTATTGTCGCACGGGTAGCCAGGCCATTCATGCAATGGCCATCGGCTTCATTTTCTCGAACCTGCCCTTCCTCATCCTCGGTGTTCTCATCGGCGCTGCCGATGTCAGGCTCGACGAGATCTTCGCGCGGCACGATCCGCTGTCGCTCGCGTTGCTGGCGCTGGTCGTGCTCTCGCACTGGACGACATGTGATGCCTGCCTCGCCAATGCGAGCGTAACTCTGAAGAGTGCCTTCCCGCGCGTGCGCTGGGGGATCATTGCTTCCAGCGCGGCGCTGTTTGGGGTCGTGCTGGCGCTTGCTGGCGCCATGGACGATGTCTTTGCCTGGGCGACGTTCCTCACCGCAGTGGTGACGCCGATCGGCGGCATCCTGATCGCCGACTATTATGTGGTGCGCACACATATCGGCTTTTCCCGCGCCCGCAACGTGGGCTTCAACGCCGCCGCTCTCATCGCTCTCGTTTTCGGCGTTGCCGCGGCACTGGTGGCACGCGCCTTCCTCATGGACGAGGTGACGCCGCTCATCGGCGCCCCCGCTGCCGGGCTGTTCTACCTGGCTCTGGCCGCGCTGGCGCCGGATACGCTTGGTGCATGGCTCGGACGCGACTCGCTCGGCGCCGAGGCGGTTGACTGAAACCATGGCACTGCAACGGACGAGGTTTTCCTCCGCGCGTCTGCCGATCGAGGCCCGGACGGGCCTTGTTTCCATCATTCTCGTCTCGTCGCTCGCCTTCCTTCTGCTGCAGGCCCGCAAGGACGTCCTCGGCAGCCTCGCCATCCACGAAGCGCGCCTCGCCCTGCAGTTCGCCACCGTCGCCGCGCAGCCGGGTATCGCCGAGATGAAGACGGTGATCGACGATCCGGGCCGTCCACCCGGCGACCCGTCCGGCCTGTCACCATTGCCCGGCCAGGTGACCATCGCCATCCCGGTCGAGCCGATCGGGATGCGCGAGCCGGCGCTCGCGCTGCTCGGGGTCAACGTCTCGCATTTCGACGATACCGGCGGCCGGTTCGTCATCCGCAACGGCAAGCTGTTCGCGGCGAAGGCAGATAAAGCCGTGGCGGTCATGACCTCGGCCCCTGTTCTATCGCTTGCCGATGGCCTGTTTGGCCGGCTCGCCATCGACATCGGCTGCGTTGTCTTCCTCGGCTCCATGCTGCTTCTGGTGCGCGAAAGCCGCCTCAGCGACTATTCCGTCCGGCGCCTGCTCGATGCCTCCCCGGTTCCGCTCATCCTGATCGACGCCGGCGGGAGCGCCGAATATGCGAACGCGCCTGCGCTCGATCTCTTCGACGATAGCGGACAAGGGTCGTTGACCCAGCTCGGTATCGGGCTCGGGCGCCATGAGGCGCTCTACAGCTGGCTGGTCGCGTTGCCGGAAAGCGGGGAGCACATCGACACGCGGGAATTCGCCATTGCCTCCCCGGCACGGCCGCTGCGCCGCATTCTTGTGTCGCGACAATCGCTCATCGTGCGCGCGCGGCGGATGATCATCGCCAGCATCGTGGACATCACCATCCGCCACGAGGCGGAGATGGCGCTGGTCAAGGCGAAGAACGTCGCCGAGGATCTCGGACGGATGAAATCGGAATCCCTCGCGATGATCAGTCACGAGCTGCGTACGCCGGTCAACGGCGTTCTCGGTCTCGCGCAGATCCTCGCCAAGCAGGATCTTCCCGAGGGTGCGGCGCGGATCGTGCGCCGTATGGTCGAGGCGGGCCGCACGCTGGGCGTGATCATCAACGATATCGTCGACCTCGCTTTGCTCGAGATCGAGCATCTTCGGCTTGGCCGTCGCGGCTTCGATCCGCGCGAGACGATCACCGCGGCCGTCGGTCTCGCCAGCGCCGCCGCGCCCGAGAAGATGCTGACCGTGAAGGTCGCGATCATGACGCCGCTCCCGGCAGTCGTCTTCGGCGATCCAGCACGGCTGCAGCAGGTGATCGTCAATCTGGTCGGCAACGGGATCAAGTTCACCGAGGCAGGCCGGGTCGAGGTGCGGGTCGATATCGCGCGCAGCGATGCAGAGCGCATCGAGCTTTCCATCGAGGTCATCGACAGCGGTATCGGCATCGCAGCGGACGTGATACTGCGCCTTTTCCAGCCCTTCTCGCAGGCAGAGACCGGCCGCGCGCGCCGCTATGAGGGGACGGGACTAGGCCTTGCGATCAGCAAGGGCCTCGTCGAGGCGATGGGTGGGACGATCTCGGTCACCAGCGTGCTCGGGGGTGGCTCGACCTTCCGCGTCCGCCTTCCATTCGGACTGCTTGCCGCGACGGAGGAGGACGAGCCTCCATCCGTCCTGGCGCGGCACATTCTGGTCGTCGACGACGTTGCGCTCAATCGCGACGTCGTCGCGGATCTGCTCCGCGCCGAGGGCTGCGAGGTGCAGACCGTCGGCTCGGCAGAGGCGGCGTTCGAGGCGATTGCGGCGGAGCGCTTCGACATCGTGCTCATGGATATCCGCATGCCGGGCACCGACGGGCTCGCCGCGACGCGGATGATACGCGCCGAAACCGGACCACACCGCCATGCCGGCCCCATCCTCGGACTGACCGCCAATCCCGCCCCGACCGACCGGCCGCTCTACCTCTTGAGTGGCATCGACGGCATCGTGGAGAAGCCGGTCGAATCGGAACGGCTGCGCGCCATGCTCCGCCACCAGCCGGCCATCGAGCCACCGATGCAGGAACCGCCGCGCCTTTCCCATCTCGTCGCCCGGCTCGGCCGCGAGCGCGGTCTCAGGATCATGCTGTCCTTCATCGAGGTTGCAGAGACGGCCGTCGAGGCGATCGCCGAAGGTTGCTCCCGGCACGATGTCTCGGGCATTTCCGAACATGCCCACCGGCTGGCCGGGGCTGCATCCAATGTCGGCTTCGATGCCCTCGCCGCAGCCGCCGAGGAACTCGAGACAGTGGCGGCGACGGGAAGCGCGCTGTCGGTTTCCGACGCCGCGGTCAAGGTCGTGGCGGCGCATCGTAGTGCGCTCGCCTTTGCGCGCGCCTTCGCGGAAGGCAAGACGGCACAGGCGCATCAGCTGGCCGGATAGCGCGCCTGATCAGGCCGAGAGCAGATAGCCGACGCCGTGAACGGTGGTGATGAGGCTCGGCCGGTCCGGATTGACCTCGAGCTTGCGGCGAAGCCGCCGGACCAGTGTGTCGATCGTTCGATCGAGCGGATCCCAGCGGCGATGGCCGGACGCGGCGATCAGCCGGTCGCGCGACAAGACCTGGCCGGCATTGCGGACGAAGACGCAGAGAAGGTCGAACTCGGCTGTGGTCAGCGCAACCGGCTCGCCGTCCTCCGCCGTCACGCTGCGCCGACCGATATCGATGACATAGCGGCCGAAGGCGAGCGTCTGGGCCGGGCTGTAGAGATGGCTGTGGCCGACCCGGCGCAGCAGGTTGCGCACGCGCGGCAGCAGTTCCCGCTCGTCGACCGGCTTAGCGATATAGTCGTCGGCGCCGTATTCGAGGCCGAGGATGCGGTCGACCTTGTCGTTGCGTCCGGTGATGAGGATGATGCCGAGTTCGGACTTCTCGCGCAGCGTCCGCGTCAGCGTCAGACCGTCGGTGCCTGGCAGGCGGATATCGAGCAGGACGAGATCGAGCGGCCGCGCCCGCATCATGCGCTCCAGCCCGTCAGCATCGGCCGCGGCGCGCACCCCATAGCCCTCACCCTCCAGGAACCCCGTCAGGGTCTCCCTGATCGAGGCGTCGTCGTCCACGACGCCAAGCTGCCGTTCCGTCTGAGCCTGTCGCACCACGCGTCTCCCGTTTACAAATTTCTACAAGATTATCCCTGCGGTTCAAGGACCGGCGCGGACTCGTTCACATCGGGCCGGGAAGATCCGAGGCGTCAGACACAACGCCGGGCGCAATGCCCAGAATCGGAAACGGCGCCCCTTGAACGATCGGCATCTATCCATCGCGACGACGGACAGCCCGGTGAGGCTCGGCGCCAAAGCGGTCGAGAGCCGCCCATGATCGCCTTCACCGTGCTTCGCCGGATCGGCGGCTCCATCCCGAGCCTGATCGGCGTCATCGTTGTGACCTTCCTGCTGTCGCGCGCGCTTCCCGGCGATCCGGCCGTCTATTTCGCCGGGCCGGCCGCGAATGCGGAATCCGTGCAGCAGGTGCGCGAGAGCCTCGGCCTCGACAAGAGCTGGCCTGAACAGTTCGTCCGCTACATCGTCGACCTCGCCCATGGCAGCCTCGGCAACTCGCTGACGACAGGCCAGCCGGTGATGAGCGACTTGATCCAGCGCCTGCCAGCCTCGATCGAGCTGACGCTCGCCGCGCTCATCTTCGCCATCGTCGTGGCGGTACCGCTCGGCGTATTGGCGGCGGCGCGGCCGGATTCGGCGATCGACCATCTCTGCCGGGGCTTGGTGACGGTCGGCGCGGCCTTCCCGACCTTCTTCATCGCGCTGCTCTTCGTCTATGTCTTCTACTACCTGCTCGGCTGGGCGCCGCAGCCGCTCGGCCGGCTCGACGAGATCTATTATTCGATGCCGCAGCAGGTCACGGGGCTGCTCACGGTCGACACGCTCATCGCCGGCGATCTCGACGCCTTCCGCGGCGCGCTGGCGCAGCTGATCCTGCCCTCCATCGCGCTCGGCCTGTTCGCGCTGGCGCCGATCGCCCGCATGACGCGCGCCTCGATGCTGGCGGCGCTCGGCTCCGATTTCGTGCGGACGGCGCGCGCCAACGGACTGTCGCGCCGGACGATCCTGTTCACCTATGCTTTCCGCAATGCGCTGCTCGGCATCGTCAACACCATGGGCATGGTGTTCTCGTTCCTGCTCGGCTCCAACGTACTGATCGAACAGGTGTTCGGCTGGCCGGGGATCGGCTCCTACGCCGTCAGCGCCGTCATCGCCTCCGACTATGCGGCGGTGCAGGGCTTCATCCTGATGATGGCGATCGCCTATGTGCTGCTCAATCTCGGCGTCGATCTCGTCGCGGGCCTGATCGACCCGCGCGTCCGGTACGAGGGCTGAGGCATGGCCGTTGCGACCCGCCTGCGCGATCTCCGCTACGCCTTTGGCGAAAACCCGCTGACCGCCGTCGCCGCCGCCATCTTCGCGCTCCTGGTGCTGTGCGCCGTGTTCGGCCCGGCCCTTGTGCCCTATGATCCGCTCGCCACCAATTCCGAGATGCGGATGGCGCCCCCCTCGGCCGCGCACTGGTTCGGCACGGACCAGCTCGGTCGCGACATCTTCAGCCGGGTCGTGGTGGCCGCGCGGCTCGATCTCGGCATGGCGGTCGCCGCCGTCACGCTGTCGCTCGCCATCGGCACGGCGCTCGGCGCCATTGCCGGCTATCGCGGCGGGGCGGTCGACGCGGTGGTCGGCCGGATCTTCGACACGATCATGGCCTTCCCGCTGTTCGTGCTCGCCATGGGCATCGTCGCGGCGCTCGGCAATTCGGTCGCCAACATCGTCATCGCGACGGTGATCATCAACCTGCCCTTCTACGGCCGCTACGCGCGCGCCGAGGTCAATATCCGGCGCGAGAGCGCCTATGTCGAGGCGGCGCGGATGGGCGGCAACGGCGCCGCCAGCGTGCTCGCCCGCCACATCGTGCCGAACATCCTGCCGCCGATGATGGTGCAGGCCTCGCTCAACATGGGCTGGGCGATCCTCAACGCTGCCGGCCTTTCCTTCATCGGCCTCGGCGTGCGCCCGCCCGAGGCGGAATGGGGCATCATGGTCTCGGAAGGGGCGAGCTACATCTTCTCCGGCGAGTGGTGGACGTTCGTCTTCCCCGGCGCCGCGCTCGTGCTCGCCGTGTTCTGCTTCAACCTGCTCGGCGACGGGCTGCGCGACATGATCGATCCCCGGAGGCGCACATGAACGCGCCGCCGATCCTCGATGTCGACGCGCTCAGCCTCGACTTCCGCACCCGCGCCGGCCGCGTCAAGGCGCTCGACGGCGTCTCGTTCCAGGTCGGCAAGGGCGAGATCCTCGGCATCGTCGGCGAGAGCGGCTCCGGCAAGTCGGTCAGCGCCTTCGCCATCATGGACCTGCTCGACGCCAATGCCGAGATCCGGCAGGGCGGAATCCATTTCGCCGGCACCGACCTGATCGCCGACGGCCGCGTCGCGCTCGACGAGATGCGGGGCCGCGAGATCTCGATGATCTTCCAGAGCCCACGCACGGCGCTGAACCCGATCCGCGCCGTCGGCCGTCAGATCGAGGACGTGCTGATGCGGCACGGGCCGATGACGCGCGCCAAGGCACGCGAGCGGGCCGTGGCGGCGCTCGCCCGCGTGCGCATCCCCGATCCGGAACGGCGCTACCACGCCTATCCGTTCGAGCTTTCCGGCGGCATGTGCCAGCGCGTGATGATCGCCATGGCGCTCGCCTGCGAGCCGCTGCTGCTTATCGCCGACGAGCCGACAACCGGCCTCGACGTGACGACGCAGGCGGTCGTGCTCGACCTGATCCGCGACCTGGTCGACTCGTCGCGGATGGCGGCAATCCTGATCACGCATGATCTTGCGCTTGCCGGCGAATATTGCGACCGCGTCGTCGTCATGCATGCCGGCCACGCCGTCGAGACGGGGCCGATCGGCGCCGTGCTCGATCATCCCGCCCATCCCTATACGGCCAAGCTGATCGCGGCGACGCCATCCTCGGCGGAGAGCGTCGAGACGCTCGCCAGCATCCCCGGCAACCTGCCGAGCCTCATCCGCGACGATCTGCCCTTCTGCCGCTTCCGCGACCGCTGCGAGCGGCGGATCGCGCGCTGCGACGCGGAGCCGCTGCCGGTGGAGACCGTCGGCGAGGACCATACCGTGCGCTGCTGGAGGCCGCTGTGACCGCGCTGCTCGAAGCGAAGGGCCTGAAGCGCTTCTACAAGGTCGGCAGCGGCCGGCGGCGCGGCACGCTGCATGCGCTCGACGGCGTCGACATCGCCATTGGCCGCGGCGAGAGCGTGGGCCTGGTCGGCGAGAGCGGCTGTGGGAAATCGACGCTCGCCCGCGTGCTCGCCCGCCTGGTCGAACCAAGCGCCGGCTCGCTCGTCTTCGAGGGCGAGGATATCGGCGCCATCCCGCTCGCCCGCTTCGTCACGAACCCGGCGCGGCCGCGCATCCAGATGGTGTTCCAGGACCCGACCGAGAGCCTCAACCCGCATCTGACCGTCGCCGACGCGATCGCCGATCCGCTTCGAAGGCTCGCCAGGCTCTCCGGCGCCGCGCTCGACAGGCGGGTGCGCGAGGCGATCGACATGGTCGGCCTGCCCGAGGCATTGCTCGGCCGCTATCCGCATCAGCTTTCCGGCGGCCAGAAGGCCCGCGTCGGCATCGCCCGCGCCATTGCGGTCGGACCGGAACTGCTCATCCTCGACGAGCCGACCTCGGCGCTCGACGTCTCCGTGCAGGCGGTGGTGCTGAAGCTGCTTGCGGATCTCCGCGACCGGCTCGGCATGAGCTATGTCTTCGTCTCGCACGATCTCGACGTGGTCCGCCTGCTCTGCGAACGCGTCGTCGTCATGTATCTGGGCGAGGTGATCGAGACGGCGCCGGCCGAGACACTGTTCGAGCGGCCCGCCCATCCCTATACGCGCGCCCTCATCGCAGCGATCCCGCATCCCGAGCGACGCGGAAAGCACCCGCCCCGCCTCGACGGCAGCCCGCGCAGCCCGATCGATCCCGATCCGAATATTTGCCAGTTCTACGGCCGCTGCCCGATCGGCCAGCCGGTCTGCGCCGAGAAGCGGCCGCCGCTCCGGCCGGTCGGCGAGGGACATCTCGCCGCCTGCCACTTCGCCGGCCAACCCTCCTCAACGACAGCAACATGACCAGGGAGCAAGCGCCCATGTCTTCCGCCTCCGATAACGCCATAGCCCGCCTCAGCGCCGTCGAAATCGCCGAAAAGATCAGGACGAAGGAGCTTTCAGCGCTCGAGGTGACGGAAGCCTCGCTCCGCCGCATGGAGGCGGTCGAGCCGCATATCCGCGCCTATTGCGTGCCGACGCCCGAGCTCGCCCGCGAGACGGCCACAGCGGTCGACCGCAAGATCGCCGCCGGCCAGGATGCCGGCCCGCTCGGCGGCGTGCCGATCGGCATCAAGGACCTCGTTGCCACCAAGGGCATCGAGACGGCGATGGGCTCCAACCTCTACAAGGGCTGGGTGCCCAAAGAGGACGACATCGTCGTCGAACGCCTGAAGGGCGCCGGCGCCGTCATCCTCGGCAAGACCAACGTGCCGGAATTCGGTTACTCGGGCGTCGGCCACAATCCGCTCGGCGTCACCACCCGCAATCCCTGGAACCTCGCGATGACGCCCGGCGGCTCGTCTGCCGGCTCCGGCGCCTCGGTCGCCTGCGGCGTGTCGCCCTTTGCGATCGGCTCGGATGGCGGCGGCTCGATCCGCATCCCTGCCGCTCATTCCGGCCTCTATGGCATGAAGGCCTCGATGGGCCGTGTGCCGCTTTATCCCGGCTGTCGTGACGAGCGTTTTCCGGGGGTCTCCTCCTGGGAATCGCTTGAACATATCGGCCCGATGAGCCGCACGGTCGCCGACTCGGCGCTGATGCTCTCCGTCATCGCCGCCGGCCCGGACATGCGCGACCGCTACTCCATTCCCGGACCGGAATTCGACTGGAACGCCGCGGCGGCGGTCACCTCTCTCAAGGGGCTCCGCGTCGCCTATTCGTCCGACTGGGGCTATGCCGCCGTCGACCCCGAGGTGCGCCGGGTCGTCGGCGAGGCGGTCAAGGTATTCGAGAGCGACCTCGGCTGCATCGTCGAAGAGGCGCATCCGGGGTGGGACAATCCCGGTGCGCATTTCTGGACGCTGGTGATGGCCGAAACCGATCTGACCGGGATGCGCAAGATGATCGAGGGCCGCGAGAGCGAGGTATCGCCGCATCTCGTCGCGCTGCTGCAGCGCGACTGGACGGCGTCGGAGATCACCGACGCCAAGACCATCCGCAAGGCGGTCGCCAACAAGATGTGGAAGCTGATGCAGAACTACGACATCCTGCTGACGCCGACGCTCGCCGTGCCTCCGTTCCCCGTCTACATGCAGGGGCCGGAGATGATCGAGGGCCGCATGGGCTCGACCGGCGACTGGCTGGCCTTCACCTTCCCGCTCAACCTGACCGGACAGCCGGCCGCCTCGATCCCCGCCGGCTTTACCAAGGACGGACTGCCCGTCGGCCTGCAGATCATCGGCCGTCATCTCGACGATCCGATGGTGCTGCGCGCCTCGGCCGCCTTCGAGGCCGCGAGGCCTTGGGCAGAGGTCTGGCCGCCGCTCGTCACCGAGATGGGTCTCTGATCGATGGTCTGGTCTCCCGAAACCGGCAGCCTCGACTTCAGGACGCTGCATGCCGCCTATCGCGACGGCAGCCTGAAGCCGACAAATGTCGTCGCAGCCGTCTATGACCGCATCGCCCGGCGCGGCGCCGATCCGGCCTGGACCACGCTGGTACCGCGCGAAGATGCGCTCGCCGCCGCAGCAGCGCTCGAGACCTCCGGCAAGGGCCCTGACGAGCTGCCGCTCTACGGCCTCACCGTCGGCATCAAGGACAGCTTCGACATCGCCGGCTATCCGACGAGCGAAGGCTGCCGCGCCAACGAGCATCTGGCAACGACGACCGACCCGGCCGTGACCCGGCTCACCGATGCCGGTGCGATCGTGATCGGCAAGAACAACATGGACCAGTTCGGCATGGGACTGGTCGGGGTGCGCACCGACTACGGTATCCCCTCCTGCGTGTTCAATTCGGACTACATCTCCGGCGGCTCGACTTCGGGCGGCGGCGTGGTCGTTGCGGCGGGGCTCGTGAGCTTCGCGCTCGGCGGCGATGCAGCCGGCTCGGGCCGCGTCCCCGCGGCGCTCAACAACCTGGTCGGTTTGAAGCCGACCAATGGCCTGGTGCCGCTCGGCATCTCGCCCGCCGGCATGGGGGCCAGCCATACGATGCTGACACTGACCGTCGAGGACAATGTGGCGGCGCTCCGGACGCTGATCCGCCATGACGAGGCCGATCCGCTGTCGCTGCCCGCGGCGGCCAGTTTCAATCTCGACATCGAGCCGATGCCCGAGCGCTTCCGCTTCGCCGTGCCGAGCCGCGAGAGCCGCATCTTCGCCGGCGACCAGGACGCCGAGGCGCTGTTCGACGCCGCGATCGGAAGGCTCGAGGCGATGGGCGGCACGGCGGTGCCGTTCGACTATGCGCCGCTCCATGCCGCGGCGCGCATGCTCTACGAGGACGCCTTCATCGCGCGGCGCTATGCCAACCTGAAGGACATCTACGACCGCGTCGGCGATCGCTTCCATCCGGCGACGCGCACGATCCTCTCCTCGGCGCTCGGCTACAGCGCCGCCGACGTCTTCGTCGCTCAATACAGGCTGGCCGGCTACCGCAAGCTGGCGATGAAGGTGTTCGAGGATGTCGACGTGATGGTCGCGCCGACCACGCCGACCACCTTCACCATCGCCGAGCTCGCCGAGAAGAATATCGAGCGCAACGCGGTGATGGGCTCCTACACCAATTTCGTCAATCTCATGGAGCTCTGCGCGCTCGCCGTCCCGAACGGCTTCCGGCCGGACGGCCTGGCGCAGGGCCTCATGTTCATCGCTCCCTCCTTCGCCGACAACCGCCTCCTCGGTTTCGGCGCGGCCTATCACCGATCGCTCGGCCTGCCGATGGGAGCGGCCGGCCATCCGCTTCCATGACGCCGTCGTCCAACAACCGCTGATGCAGGGGAATCACGCATGTTCGAGATCAATCGCAGGCAGGCTTTCGGATTTTTCGGGGGCGCGGCCGCCCTCGCCATGAGCGGTGGCTGGCGCGCCGCCGAGGCGGCGACGCCGAAGGACACTCTGATCCTTGTCAACGAGATGGGGCCGAATTCGCTCGACACCATGCTGCCGGCCGCCAACGACCAGGCGCGCATGGTGGCCTGGAGCGTCTATGACCGGCTCGTCACGCACGGCACCAAGACGATGCCGAACGGCGCCACCGGCTATGACGCGACCGTCTTCAAGCCCGAGCTCGCCGAGAGCTGGGAAGTGCTCGACGGCGGCAAGACGATGATCTTCCACCTGCGCAAGGACGCCACCTTCCACGACGGCAGCCCGGTGACGGCGGAAGACGTCAAATGGTCGTTCGACCGCGCCATCGCGGCCGGCGGCTTCCCGGCCATCCAGATGTCGGCGGGCTCGCTCGTGTCCGCAGACCAGTTCTCGGTCGTTGATCCCGCGACCTTCAAGATCACCTTCGAGAAGCCGAACAAGCTGGCACTACCGGATCTTGCCGTGCCGGTGCCGGTCATCGTCAACAAGAAGCTGGCTCTTCAGCACGCGACCGAGGCCGATCCCTGGGCGCTCGAATGGACGCAGCGCAACGACGCCGGCTCCGGCGCCTTCAAGGTGCAGAGCTGGAAGCCGGGCGACCAGCTCGTGCTCACCCGCTTCGACGACTGGAAGAGCGGCCCGCTACCCGAAATGAAGCGCGTCGTCTTCCGCCAGATCGCCTCGCCCGGCACGCGCCGCGCGCTGCTTGAGAAGGGCGATGTCGACATCTCCGTCGGCCTGCCGCCGAAGGATTATGCCGAACTCGCCAAGGACGGCAAACTCAAGGTCATCGGCACGCCCGTGCAGGGCGACCTTCTGTTCATCGACATGAACGTGCAGATGAAGCCGTTCGACAATCCGAAGGTCCGCCAGGCGATCGCCTATGCGATCCCCTATCAGCAGATCATGGACAGCGCGCTCTACAATCGCGGCGTTCCGATGTTCGGTGCCGAGCCGGAGCCGGCGACCTATCCGCCGACCTGGCCGACGCCCTCGCCGTTCAAGACCGATCTCGACAAGGCCAAGGCGCTGCTGGCCGAGGCCGGCCTGCCCGACGGCTTCGAGACCACGCTCTCCTTCGACCTGTCGCAGGCGACGACGCGCGAGCCGATTGCGCTGCTGGTGCAGGAATCCCTCGCCAAGATCGGCGTCAAGGTGACGATCGAGAAGGTGCCGGGCGCCAACTGGTTCGCCAACATGGCGTCCAAGAAGATGCCGTTCGTGATCGCCGAGTTCTATCCCTGGCTCGACTATCCGGAATACCACTTCTTCTGGACCTATCACGGCGGCAACAACTCGGTGTTCAACACCGCCAACTATGTGAACCCCCAACTCGACGCCCTGATCGAGACGGCGCGCTTCACCACCGACGACGCCGAATACAAGAAGACGCTGTCGGAGATGGTCGGCATCGTCATGGAGGACGTTCCACGCATCCCGCTGGCGCAGCTCTTCGGCGACGTCGCCATGCAGCCGAATATCGAGGACTACGTGTACTGGTTCCACCAGCACATCGACTATCGCACCATCAAGAAGTCGTAAGGAGGAATGGGGATGCGTGATGCTTTCGGGGCCTTCGTCCCGCATGTCGACTGCGTCGTCCAGGGATCCGGCAAGGGCCCGCTCGCGGGACTGACCTTCGCCGCCAAGGATCTCTTCGACGTCGCGGGATATGTGACGGGAAGCGGCAATCCGGACTGGGAGCGCACGCATCCCCCTGCCCGTCGCCATGCTTATGCCGTGGCGGCGCTGCTCGATGCCGGCGCGACGCTCGCAGGCAAGACCATCACCGACGAGATTTCGCTCGGTCTCGTCGGCCGCAACCAATTCTACGGCACCCCGATCAACCCCAAGGCGCCCGATCGCGTGCCGGGCGGCTCGTCGAGTGGCTCGGCCTCGGCCGTCGCCGCGGGGCTCGTCGACACCGCGCTCGGCACCGATTCCGGGGGGTCGGTGCGCACGCCGGCCGCCTTCTGCGGCCTCTACGGGCTCCGGCCGACTCATGGCCGCATCCCGGTCGAGGGCATGGAAACGCAGTCGCCATCTTTTGATACCTGCGGATGGTTCGCTGCCGATGCCGAGCTCTTCGCGCGTGTCGGCGAGGTGCTGCTCGCCACGCCGGCGGCCGGCAGCCTGCCCGGCCGCATGATCGTGGCAACGGACTGCTTCGCCATCGCCATGCCCGAGGTGCAGCAGGCGCTGGCGCCGACCGTGAAGCGGCTCGGCCAGCATTTCGGCACCGTGATCGAGGCCCCGCTCGCCGAGGGCGACATCCTCGATTGGTCGCGCAACCAGTCGCTGCTGCAGCGCGGCGAGTTTTCCAAGACCTTCGCGCCCTGGGTCGAGCGGGTGGTGCCGCGCTTCTCGATCGAGGTCGGGACATCGCTGGCTCTGGCGGCGCTGCTGACCGAGGCCGATCTCGAGGGTCCCAAGGCGTTCCGCGCGGTTGCGAAGCGCCGCATGGCCGACCTGCTCGGCGACGACGGCGTGCTCTGCCTGCCGACGATGCCGATCCTGCCGCCCTTCCGCGACGAGCCGTTCTCGGCGCTGATGCGCTCGGTCGGCCGCATCATCGAACTGACCGCGATCGCCGGCCTCACCGGCCATCCGCAGATCAACCTGCCGCTCGCCGACTATCAGGGAATCCCGGTGGGTCTGTCCCTGATCGGTCCGAGGGGATCGGACGAGCGCCTCGTCGGGCTCGCCCGGCGCGTAGCAGCGGGCTGAAGGGGAGCACCGCCGCGCCGCCTCCCCAACCACAGCGGAGCTTCGCCTGCTCGCCAAGCGCGACCTCGGTCGGGCCGGTGTTCTTCTGCGCCGATAATCTCGTAGCCTGCTTCGCCTATCGATGGGTGCAGTGCGGATGAGATCACCGTCGTGATCAGCGGCCGGGCATAGCGCCGCCGCGGCGCGATTGCCCGCTATCCGGGTCTTTCCGGCAAGGTCGTGCTCGTCACGGGCGGCGGCAGCGGTATCGGCGCGACGATCGCCCGGCGGTTTCATCGTCGACGGCGGCTGGGTCTGATCGCCGGTGGCCGCTCACCCTGTCGTGGCCCTCACGAGAGGCGCATCCGCCTCGTTCCCAGTCTGACTAACTCTATGAGACCTTCCCTCTTTCGGCGAGGAAATCGAGCAGCGCCCGCACCCGCGCGGGAAGCGGGCCGCCCTGGCCGATATGGATGGCGTGGAAGGCTTCGCGGTCGCCGGGGTTGAGGGGTTCGAGCACCGGCACGAGGCGGCCGGCGGCGATGTCGTCCCGCACCGTGAAGGCGGCAAGGCGGGCGAGACCGGCGCCCCCGAGCGCCAGCCGCCGCAAGCCCTCCCCGTCGCTCGCCTGAACCCGCCCCACGGCCGGCACGACGACGACATCGCCGTTCTTCCTCATCGGCCAGCCATCGACGGTGCGGACATAGCCGAACCCGAGACGGTTGTGGCGATCGAGCTCCTCGATCGTTTCCGGCGTGCCGAAGCGGGCGAGGTAAGCAGGACTTGCCACCACCATCATCGCCGTATCGCCGAGCTTGCGCGCGACGAGGCTCGAACTCTTCAGCGGCCCGGCGCGAACCGCCACATCGGTCCGCTCCGCCAGGAGATCGACGACCAGATCGGTCTGGACGAGATCGAGAGTGACGCCCGGATGGCGATCGAGAAATTCCGGCAGGATCGGCGCGAGCACATGATAGGCATAGGAGGCGCTGGTGTTGAGGCGGATGCGCCCCACCGGTTGTTCCCCGGCGCCGGCGCTGCGCTCGGCATCCGCGATATCGGCAAGGATGCGTGTCGCGCGCTCATAGAAAGCGCACCCTTCCGGCGTGAGTTGGAACGCGCGCGTCGAGCGGTTGACCAGGCGGGCACCCAGGCGACCTTCAAGCCGGGCGACGAGCTTGCTGACGGCGGAAGGCGTCATGCGGCAGGCGCGCGCGGCGGCCGAGAACCCGCCATGTTCCACGACGGAGGCGAAGACCTCCATTTCTCCGGTCCGGTTGATCTCCGAGCGCGCCATTGGTCCTTCAATTCATAAATGATGTTCCATTCGGCATTCTATATCATGTGACATTCACGATCTATCTCTGTCCCGAACCTCAACCATGCGGGACAGACCATGCCGTTGGCTCTCTACGCCCTGACGGCCGGTGCCTTCGGCATCGGCGTCACCGAATTTGTCATCATGGGATTGCTGCTGGAGGTCAGCGCCGATTTCGGCGTCTCGATCGCAGCGGCGGGCCTGCTGATTTCCGGCTATGCGCTCGGCGTCGTCGTGGGGGCGCCCGTGCTCACCGTGCTGACCGAGCGGTGGCCGCGCAAGACCGTGCTGCTCGGCCTCATGGCAATCTTTGTCGCCGGCAACGCCGCCTGCGCGCTGGCCCCGAGCTATGGTTTTCTCATGGCCGCGCGGGTGCTGACCGCGCTGGCGCACGGCACCTTCTTCGGCGTCGGATCGGTGGTTGCGACCGGCCTGGTTCCGGCCGATCGCAAGGCGTCGGCGATTGCCGTGATGTTCACCGGGCTGACGGTCGCCACCATCCTCGGGGTACCGCTCGGCACCTGGATCGGCCAGCATTTCGGCTGGCGCGCCACCTTCGCCGCCGTCACCGTGGTCGGGCTTGTGGCCTTTGCGGTCATCGCGATGCTCGTCCCGAAGGATCGCGAGACGCCGCCAGCCGGCGACTGGCGTCATGACCTCGCGGCCATTCTCCGCGCGCCTGTGCTGCTTGGCCTCGCCACGACAGTGCTCGGCTATGCCGGTGTCTTCGCGGTGTTCACCTATATCGCGCCGATGCTGACGCAGATCACAGGGTTCAGCGCGGCGGCCGTGTCGCCGATCCTGCTGGTGTTCGGCGGGGGGCTCGTCATCGGCAACCTGCTCGGCGGCAGGCTCGCGGATCGCAACCTCATCGCCACCATTTTCGGAACGCTCATTGCGCTCGCCGTGGTTCTGGCGGCGATGGCGATCGGACTTCGTTCACCCGTAGCCGCCGTGTTGCTCACCGGCCTCCTCGGCGCGACTGGCTTCGCCACCGTGGCACCGCTCCAGATGTGGGTGCTGTCCAAGGTGGAAGGGGCCGGACAGAGCCTCGCATCCTCCTTCAACATCGCCGCTTTCAATCTCGGTAATGCCGTCGGCGCCTGGGCTGGCGGCGTGATGATCGACCACGGCCCCGGCCTCGCCTTCGTGCCGCTCGCATCAGTGCTCTTCCCGGTCGCTGCGATCATCGTTGCGGCGCTGGCTGTCACGACCAGCCATCGCGCTCTCTCGACTATCTGAAAAGGAACATTCTATGGACACTCGTTCTCTCGGCCGTTCCGGCCTCAAGGTGCCCGTCCTCAGCTTCGGTGCCGGCACATTTGGCGGCGCAGGCCCGCTGTTCGGCGCCTGGGGAAACACCGATGTCGAAGAAGCGCGCCGCCTTGTCGACATCTGCCTGGAAGCAGGCGTCAATCTGTTCGACACGGCCGATGTCTATTCCAATGGCGCTTCCGAGGAGGTGCTCGGCGCCGCACTCAAGGGGCGTCGTGACAAGGCGCTGATATCAACCAAGACCGGCCTCCCGATGGGCGATGGACCTAACGATGCCGGTTCGTCGCGCCTTCGCCTGATCCGGTCCGTCGAGGATGCTCTGCGGCGGCTCGGCACGGATCATATCGACCTTCTGCAACTGCACGCCTTTGATGCGGCGACGCCAGTGGAGGAGGTGCTCTCCACGCTCGACACGCTCGTGCGCGACGGCAAGGTCCGCTATGTCGGCGTCTCCAATTTTTCCGGCTGGCAGATCATGAAGGCGCTCGGTGTTGCCGACCGTCATGGCTGGCCGCGCTATGTCGCCAACCAGGTCTATTACTCGCTGGTCGGCCGCGACTACGAATGGGACCTGATGCCGCTCGGCGCCGATCAAGGCCTCGGCGCGCTGGTCTGGTCGCCACTCGGCTGGGGTCGTCTCACCGGCAAGATCAGGCGTGGCGCGCCGCTGCCCGAAGGAAGCCGCCTGCACGATACGGCGAGCTATGGGCCGCCGGTGGAGGACGAGCACCTGTACCGCGTCGTCGATGCGCTGGAAGCGGTGGCGGCGGAAACCGGAAAAAGCGTCCCCCAGGTGGCGCTCAACTGGCTGATCCAGCGGCCCACGGTGTCTTCGGTCATTATCGGCGCGCGCAACGAGGCGCAGCTTCGCCAGAATCTCGGCGCCGTCGGCTGGACGCTTTCGGCCGAGCAGATTGCCAAGCTCGACGCGGCAAGCGCCGTCACCGCGCCCTATCCGCATTTCCCCTACCGGAGGCAGGAAGGCTTCGCGCGCCTCAATCCACCGATCGCCGGATGAGTTGACCATCAGGGTTTAGAACAAGGCTCAAGCGGTGCGGGAGCACCTGGCAGGCCTTGCCGGCCCGAACATTGCGTGCGGACGACAGAGCGACAAGGGATTGGATGGAAGAGCGGCAGCCGGTGGCGGCCAGGTCTGCAACCGATCGGATAGCCGACGCCCGCACCGTCCATCCTTTGATCGAGCGAAGCGTCCTGAAGAACACGTCGCGGCCATTCGCGGGGCCCGCCGGCCCGTGAAGAAACCGACGGTGCCTGGCCTGAAGGCTAATGCAGCGAGCGGATGTTCGATCAACTATCTACTGGTCCACAACCGATCCGTCCTTGTGCAGCCGTGTATGGATGGTACGGGGGCGGTACGGGAACTTCTCCGCAGCGTCGGGGCACAAGGAGATGCCGATACCCGTTCGTCGCTGATGGTGAGGAAGCCGTCATCTTCGCCTTCCGGCAGCACGTGCTGCTGCCGCTGGATGACTGCCTCTACGCGCTTCAAGCGACGATCCCGCCTCTGACACGGTCGTCGCTGCATCGCTGCCTTCAGCGTCATGGCGTCAGCCCGGCTTCCGGAGGTCGAGGGAGACAAGGAGCCGAAGAAGCGGTTCAAGCCCTATCCGATCGGCTTCTTCCACATCGACATCGGATCTTAACCGATAACGGCATCCAGTTCCCCTTGCCGCCGCGTTACGCAAGCGGTCCGACGGCCCGCTACATCACGCGGATGTTCGCGATGCGCTGCCGTGAGAACGACGTCGAGCACCGCTTCACCAAGATCAACCATCCCTGGACCAGGTCGAGCGGATGACGCTCCTCAACCCGCAGATCCAGCCCGGCCGGCGGATTAAGATCGACCAGGCCAGCATGCAGCAAGCGCCGCTGAGCCTAGTGCGGCTCCGAGGTGCAGAACGCCATGATCCCGAGCATGGCGACAGACGATTTGTACAAGGTGCTGGCGGTCGACCATGCCGGCGACACCAGAGGCAACCCCTACTACACGCATGTCGTCTGCGTCCGCATCGACGGCGAAGGTCCGGCCCGGTCAACCTGTCGCAACGCGGCGTCGTGCTGGATCCGAGTGACCACTGATCGCCGTTACGCCGGCAAGGCTTTGTCCGCGATCTGGAGCACCACCGCGATAATCATCGCAACCGCCGCAGTTGTGACCCATTTCGACTCACGCGAATATCGTCGACGTCCTCGAAGAATCATCGCGGATCTTGATCGTTGCAGCCTGAAGGCAAGCCCCGCGGCAACCAGGCTGAATCCAAGCGTCGCCCACGACAGGATCGCGTGAATCGGCGTTCCCCAGACTCTGTCAACCCCCGGACGCCATCATCGGCGCCACCACCACGAGGTCAATATCGGGGAGTGACCAGGCGCTATTCGTCCGGGACGGTTGAAGCTTTGACGGCCTCATCGATCTCGGTTTCCCCTGCCTCCAGAGAATAGGCAGCTTCCTCCGGTCGCTCGCCCCATCGGGGAAACGCCTGCAAGTCCAGCCCAAACAGATCCAGAGCCCGGCCAATCGTGTGGGTAACCACATCGTCGAGGGACTGAGGGCGGGTGTAGAAGGCCGGAACGGGCGGCGCGATAATGCCGCCCATCTCGGTCACCGCCAGCATGTTCTTGATATGCCCGGCATGCAGCGGCGTCTCCCGCAACAGCAGGACGAGTCGGCGGCGCTCCTTGAGGCAGACATCTGCTGCCCGGCTGATGAGGCCGGACGTGACGCCGTTCGCAATGTCGCTCATGGTACGGATGGAGCATGGCGCGACGATCATGCCCATGGTGCGAAACGAACCGCTGGAGATCGGCGCCGCGATGTCCCCCGGCGCATAGACGACATCCGCGAGGCGGCGGAGCTCGTCCGACGACATTTCGGTCTCATAGGCGCGCGTCATCTCGCCCGCCTTGGAGACCACCAGGTGACTCTCGATCTTCAACTCGCGCAGAGCCTGCAGGAGGCGGACGCCGTAGACGATGCCGGTAGCGCCGGTAATGCCGACGATCATCCTGCGGCGGACATGACCCGACGGGCTGTATCGCGTCATGCCGGCGTCGCACCCACATGCCTCGGATCGAAATTCGAAGGCGGTGCCGGCTTCGCTTCGAAGGCAAACGGACGATCAGACAGCGTGTAGCGATACCAGGGCGCGTCGTTGAGGCGGCCGAGCTTGTGCCGGAGATTGCCGAAGGCGCGGTAGATCACCGGATATGGCTGGCCATGATAGTGCTTCAAAATGTCGAGCCAGGCGCGCGGCGACGCGCCGATGAAGGCTTCCATGTCCTTCGTCAGTTCATCCTCGGACATCGCCACGACACCGGCTGGCGGATCGCCAAGATCCGTGACGGCGCTTTTGATGAACTCGTCCGGGTTCCAGTTCCCGCCAAGCGGAATCGTGCAGTCCATGCCGATCTTCGACGCGACGCCGGGATCGGTGCACATCGGATCGACGGTCATGGTGTTGCAGTCCTTCAAGATCACCGTGTCGCGATCCGGCATGAAGCGGAACGCCATGGCGGCAAGTACAGCCTGGTCGTCCCAGATGTCGACGTCGTCGTTGAAGACCATGGCGACCTTCGGCAGGCCCTGCTTCGAACAGGTGAGCATCAAGCCCAGCGCCTGTTTGGCGTCGCCGATGCCGAGCGGCCGGATCTTGGCATACGCAATGTTCGACAGTCCGCCGGCCGGACAGCGAACCTCGGTGACGTCGATGCCGGCAAGGCGGAGCGCCCCATAGAGATCCGCCTCGATGGCCGGAAGCTGGAGCATGTTGTCCGTATACCAGGGATGCAGGCCGCCGATGGTGCAATGCTGGTAGATCGGATTCTTGCGGTAGGTCATCGCCTTCACCTTGAGGCGATAATTGTGCTTCATCCCGCCGCCATACATGCCCGTATATTCGCCGTACGGACCTTCGTCGAAGGTCAGCCCTTCGACGGCCATCAACTCGCATTCGAGTACGAGCTCGGCATTGGCCGGCACCATCACGTCGATGGTCTCGCATTTAACCATTTTGGCCGGCGCGCCGTAGAAGCCGCCAAGCACCTCGAAATCGTCGGTGTCACCCGGCACCCCGACCAGCGCGGCGATCTTGTCGAGCGTCGGGCCGCCGATCACCATGGCCACTTCGAGATTCTGCCCCTTCGCCGCGGCCGCCATCGCGTGGATACGCTGACGATGAGAGGTGCAGGTCATGTCCACTGATTTCTCGTTCCTCGAGCGGAACATGGAGCGGTAAATGCCCCAGTCGTAAACACCCGTATCGGGGTGCTTGCTGATGAAGAGATTGTCGTTGCTATAGGCATGACCATCGCGGTCATGATGCAGGAAAAGAGGAAGACGGGTGATGTCGACCTCGTCGCCCTTGAGGATCACCTCCTTGCAAGGCGCGGTATCGACGACTTCCCACGTCTTTCGAAGTTTCGCGCGGGCGACCATCTGCAGACCGGTCTGCGTCTTGTCGCATTCCATGGCCCAGGCATACATGTCCTGGTTCGAATAGGCGTTCATGAGAACGCTGAATTCCGAATCCTTCACCTTTTCGATGAGGACAGCCTTGGTGGGATTGGCTTCGACGATCTTCGGTATCTGGTCGACGCGAACCTCATCCGGAATGCGGACGAGGAAACCCGCACGCTCCATGGATTGCACGAAATCGGGGAGCGATTGCTGGGACGCCATGATGGGAATTCCTGCGCTGGCTTAGTAGAAGGCGGGCTCGGGCTGTTCGGACTGCACATATTCGCGCAGATGGTCCAAAAGGGCGCCCCAGAGGGTGTTGCACTTTGTGAAATTGGCCTCGTCATGGGGCCAGCCGCCATGCGTCACGTGCAGGCGCACCCTGCCATCGACCTGCGGATCGATCACGAAGCGCGCGGTGGTCCCCACGGCGTCGCCAGGTCCCTTCGTGCACGTCCAGAGGATCTCCTCAGGGCCGTCGAGATCGATGCGCCACGCAAAATCCGGCCGGTTCGGATATTCCAGGATCCACTCGGTACCGAGAGCTCCGGTGCCCTGCACCAGCGGGGTGTTCCACCCACGAATGCCTTCGGCGGTGCCGAGTGCTTGTCTCACGGCCTCGCTCGTGCCCGAGATGACGATCTCATGATGTAGCTTATACGCCATAGTGGCCTATCCCTCCCCTTACTAGCAGCGATTGTGGCCGGCGCGCACTGCTCGTGGCAAGTGACTTTCTCGCAAGAGTGCGCCGAATCATTCCGTACAACTTGTAACCGAAGTTGCACCCCGGTCTTCGATCTGGCCACTGTCGATCGTGATCCCTCCGACAGCGAGATAGCACGGGCAACGTCCCTAGCGGGACATTGTCCCGACCGCCGAAGACCTCGGCCTGACCCGCAAACATGTCCACGAAGCTCGTATCATCCGCGACGCCGAGCTCGCCAGGCCCGGCATCGTCCGCCGCACGCTCGACAAGCGGCATGTCGCATTCCATGTTGCATGGATCCGCCGCTTCCCACTGGAAATCGGCAGAAATCATGCAAACCAGCGCGACGCGGCAGCGGGGCGAACCCTGCTAAGTCATTGAATGTTGGCGCACCCGAAGGGATTCGAACCCCTGGCCTCTGCCTTCGGAGGGCAGCGCTCTATCCAGCTGAGCTACGGGTGCTGAGCCGTCGCCTCTCTTAGACGAAGGCGGGCGACGCTTCAATGGCGAAAGACGAGTGCGCGCCGTCGATGCGACGCGTTCTCGCCCGCCTCCGCCTCGCCGGGCTAGATCAGCTTGTACTGGCGGGCCTTGTTGCGCAGGAAGGGCAGGCCCTCGGCCAGGAGCTGCTCGCGGCTGTCGGCTACCGGACGCCAGACTGAAAGGGCCGCGGCAAGCTGGGGCGGCATATGGACAAAGCTCTCCATTGCCATGCCACCCTTGAAGCCGATGCCGGCGAGCCCGGCAAAGACCTCGTCCCAAGCGATCGTGCCGGTACCGGGCACGCCGCGGTCGCTCTCGGACAGGTGGATGTATTTCAGGTGCTCGCCGCCGGCGAGGATGGCGTTGGCCTGGCCCTTCGCCTCGATATTCATGTGATAGGTGTCGAGATGCAGGAAGATATTGGGCGCGCCGATCCGCTCGATCAGGCCTAGCGCCTGTTCGGTCGTGTTGATCATGTGGTTTTCGTAGCGATTGACCGCCTCGATGCCGAGCTCCAGTCCGAGCGTGCGGGCATGAGCCGCGACCTTCTGCATCACACGGGCGACGATGTCATATTCCGCTTCCGTCGGCGGCTTGCCGGTGCGCTCGCCGATCGAGCCATAGATGACGCCCGACAACGCCTTGGCGCCGATTTCGGCCGTCTTGTCGAGCGCCAGCCTGAGAAACTCATAGGCCTTGTCGGGGTTGCTGGTCGGGCGGGCATCGTCCGGCAGGCCGAGCGAGCAGACGGCCTCGAGCTCGTGCTTCTGGAGCAGCGCGCGCGTATGGGCGGTATCGACCTTGCCCGGTTCCAGCAGCGCGATCTCGACGAAGGCAAGGCCCCGCTCCGCCGCCTCGGGAATGGCGAGCTCGGCAGCCTCGCGCGTCCAGCTATGTGACCAAAGACTGGTGTGGATTCCAAAGCCCTGCATGTCCGTCTCCTCCTTCGTCGATGCGACGGCTTGTCGGTGCGCCGTTTCCGCGTTGTCCAAGGCTAGTGCAGTTTGATGCGGCGCGACACCGCGCGCATCCGCCGCAACCGCGCATTTTCTTGCATTGTGCACGACTGCCGGCGGGCATCTCGATGGCCGATCGCCGGCGCCGTCCCCTAGGAAGCCACAGGCGGATGGGGATGCATGCGGCGGGCAACGAAATGCGCGATCGAGGGGCCCGTCAGCACGATGATGAAGAAGCGGACCGCCTGCAGCGCCATGACGAAGGAAAGATCGACGGGGGTCGAGGCCGCGATGACGGCGATCGAATCCATGCCGCCGGGGCTTGTGGCGAGATAGGCCGTGAGCGGATCGATGCCCAGCAACAGGACGAGAAGCCCTGCCAACACGGCGCTGAAGGTCATCAGGGCGAGAATCGAGAGCGCGATCATCGGCATCACCCGCGCCGCGTGACGCACGACCGCGCGCGTGAAGCCAAGGCCGATGCGCCAGCCGATCAGCGCATAGGCGAGCGAGAGCAGCCATTCCGGCAAGGTGATCTGAATGACGCCCATCCCCTGCAGCGTGGCACCGGCGATCATCGGGACGATCATCGCGCCGGCCGAGATCGGCAGCCACCGGCCGACGATCGTCCCGACCACCGCCACCGCGATCGTCGCCGCGAACGGCCCGGGCTCCAGCGGAGGAAACCAGACGACCGGTGGCGGATGAAGATCGCCGATATCGAGTGCAAACCGCGCAACGAGCGCCGCGCCGGCTGCCACCATGACGACGCGCATATATTGCATCAGCGCGACGAGGCGCGCATCGGCGCCGGCGGCTTCGGCCATCAGCACCATGGCGGAGGCACCACCCGGCGAAGAGCCCCATACAGCGGTTGTCCCGGGCACGATCCGGCGATGGCCCATGAACCAGCCGAGCGCGCTGGAGGCGAGGATGGTCGCCAGCACCACTGCCACGAAGAGCGGCCAATCGGCCAGGAACGCGACCACGATCTCCGGCGTCATCGCGGAGGCGATCAGCATCGAGACGATAGCCTGCGCCGCCAGCGACAGCGGATTGGAGACGCGGATCGTCGCGCCGCTCAGCCCGGCGGCGATGGCCGCGATCATCGGGCCAAGCAGGAGCGCGGCCGGAAGCCCGACGACGAACAGCCCGGCTCCGAGAATGAGGGATACCGCGAGCACGATGATCCATTGGAGGAATCGCGGCGCGGCACCGAACATCGTGGCAGGAGTGGTTGAGATCATCGGCCCCGGAACGCCTTGCGGAACCGATGATATCCGAACTGCTCCATCGCGCCACCGCCATTGCGGCAACCGCTCGCCGCCGTGCTATAGCTCGGGGGCTTCGGAGAAGGCCGGCCATGCTGCAATTCGTTCCCCAGACCTCGGTTCTCGTCGCTTATCTCGTCGCGGTCGTCGCGCTGACGCTGACGCCGGGGCCGGATATGACGCTCTTTCTCGGCAAGGCAATCGGCCAGTCGCGGCTGGCCGGCTGCGCGGCGTTTCTCGGCGCGTCGACCGGGCTGGTCATCCACACCGTACTGGTAGCGGTCGGCCTGTCGGCTCTCCTCGCCGCCTCCGTCACCGCCTTCACCATCCTGAAAGTGGTCGGCTCGCTCTATCTCGTCTATCTCGCGGTTCAGGCCATCCGCCACGGTTCGGCCCTTTCGGTCGGCGGAAAGGGCACGTCCGATCCGATCGGCAAGGTTTATCTGAAGGGCCTCGCCATCAATCTGCTCAATCCGAAGATCATCGTGTTCTTCGTGACCTTCCTGCCGCAATTCGTCTCGCCCGGCGATCCGCATGCGGCGGGCAAGTTGATGTTTCTCGGCATCCTGTTCGTGGTGGTCGCCACGCCGATCAGCCTGGCCCTGATCTGGTTCGCCGGTTCGATCGCCACCTTCCTGAAGCGCTCGCCCAAGGCGACGCGCGCCGTCGACTGGCTGTTCGCCGGCGTGATGGGCGCCTTCGCCGTCCGGCTCATTCTGGCGCACGGAAAGTAGCGCGCTCGCGGAGGCCAGCTCCGCGGCCGGCGACCACCCAATAGACGAAGCCTGCGGAGAAACCCGCCGCGACCGGCGGCAGGAACTCCATATTGCCCGGCAGGCCGACGAGCTGCAGCGCGAAGCCGAGCGCCCCGCCGAACAGAACCCAGGCAATCAGCGAGCGAATGGCGAAGATCTCGGCGACAGCGATCGCGACCAGAAAAGGCAGCAGCGCGCCCTCGGCAAGGATGCCGGTGAGAACGAAGGCCGGCGCCAGCGCGCCCGGCGGCATGCCATCCGGCGCAAACTGAAAGTCATCGGGGTTGAAGCCGAAGGCCAGGAGGTAGACCGCGACCGCGACGAGGATCGCCGCCATCAGGCCGAGCGGAATGATGAGGATGATGCGCAGGAACGTCCGCATCTCACGAGGCCTCGCTGATCGCCTCAAGGAAGGCGTCGCCATAGAGCGACAGCTTCTTCTCGCCGACGCCCTGCACGGCCCGCATCTCCTCCCGCGTCGACGGGCGGAGCTCCGCCATTTCGATCAGCGTCCGATCCGGAAAGACCATATAGGCGGCGACGCCCTCGTCGCGGGCGATCTCGCGGCGCAGCGCGCGGAGCGCCTCGAAGAGATTGGCCGCCTCGCCTTCGAGACCATCGGCCCGGCTCTCGCGCGCCGATGACCGGCGGGCGCGCGGCGGCGCATCCTCGACCAGGCGCAGTTCGATCGTCTCGCGGCCGAACAGGATCGCCTCGCCCTTCTCGGTCAGGCGGAAGCCGCCATGCTCCTCGCTGGCCTCGGCGAGGGCGCCCGCTGCGAAGATCTGGCGGATCAGCGTGCGCCAGCCATTGGCGCTCCGTGCCGTGCCGACGCCGAACGTCTTGATCTTGTCATGGCCCTGGCGCTGGATCGCCTCGGTCGCCTCGCCGCGCAGCACGTCGATAAGATGTCCGGCACCATAGCGCTGGCCAGTGCGCGCCACGGCCGAGAGCACCATCTGGGTCTCCCGCGTCGCATCGGCGAGCGCCGCCCCGCCCTGGCAGAGATCGCAGGCACCACAGGGGCCGCTCTCCTCGCCGAAATAGCCAAGCAGCGACTGTCGGCGGCAGGTGGCACTTTCGGCGAGATCGATCATCGCCGAAAGGCGGCGGTGCTCCAGACGCCGCTGCGCTTCCGACACCGCCTTGTCGTCGATCTGGCGGCGACGAAAGGCCATGTCCTCGATGCCGTAAAGCGTCAGCGTATCGGCCGGCAGCCCGTCGCGGCCGGCGCGGCCGATCTCCTGATAATAGAATTCGACGCCGCCCGGCAGGTCGGCATGGATGACGAAGCGGACATCGGGCTTGTTGATGCCCATGCCGAAGGCGATCGTCGCGGCGACGACGACATTGTCCTCCTGCAGGAAGATGTCCTGGTTCTTCGCCCGGAGCGCAGCGTCCATGCCGGCGTGATAGGCGACGGCGCGGCGGCCGGAACCGTTCAGCCATTCGGCGAGCTTCTCGGTGCGATCGCGCGATGAGGCATAGATGATGCCGCTCGCCCGCTCATGCCGCTTCAGGAAATCGGCGATCTGGCTGCGCGGCCGGTCCTTGGCCTCGAAGCGCAGATGGATGTTCGGACGGTCGAAGGAATGAACGACGATGCGCGGCGGCTTTGGAAACAGTTGGCTGGCAATGTCGCCGCGCGTCGCCGCATCGGCCGTCGCCGTCAGAGCCACGACCTGGGCATTGCCGAGCGCTGTGCGGACGTGGGCAAGCTGGCGATATTCGGGGCGGAAGTCATGGCCCCATTGCGAGACGCAATGCGCTTCGTCGATCGCGAGGCGGCGCACATTCGAGGCGGCCAGCAGCGAGACCAGCCCATCGGAGGCGAGACGCTCCGGCGAGACGAAGAGGAGCGACAAGTCGCCGGCGCGGACGCGGGCGAGCGCCTCGCGGTTGGCCTCATCGCCATTGCTGGAATTCAGCGTCGCCGCGGCCACCCCGACATGCGCCATCTGCTGCACCTGGTCGCGCATCAACGCGATCAGCGGCGAGACAACCACCGTCAGCCCGCCATCGACGACGGCCGGAAGCTGGTAGCACATCGACTTGCCGGACCCGGTGGGCATGACGGCGAGCACGTCCTCGCCGGCCAGCACGGCGCCGATGACCTCTTCCTGGCCGGGGCGGAAATCGTGATAGCCGAAAATGGTACTGAGCGCGGCACGGGCGCGCGAAAGCGTCATGGAGATCCTGGCCGAAACGACTTTGGGGGGCGGAGTGATTCGTTACCGGGATGCTAACGTCTCACCCGGCCCAATTCACGCCTTTCACGCGCTGCGTCAGCGCGCCGCTATGGCAACGGCCGCGCCGGCCATGACCGCGCCGCTGGCGCGCTGGACAAGCTTCACCGCATGCGGGCTGGTGATGAGGCTGCGGGCGCGAAGCGCGAGCACGATATAGAAGCCGAACACCACGGCCAGCACCGCCAGCGTCACGAGCGTCAGCTCGACAAAGGCCAACACGTCGATCCGCGCGAGATCGACAAGGCTCGGCAGCAGCGCGAGATAGAAGATCATGGTCTTCGGGTTGCCCATCGTCACGGCAAGGCCGGCGAGAAAGAGGCGCGCGTGGCTCTCGCGGCCGCGGGCCGGCGCGATCTGGCGCGCCTCGGCGGGGGCGGTCCACATTCTGACGGCGAGATAGAGCAGGTAGGCCGCGCCGGCATATTTGACCACCATGAACACCTCGCGGAACGTCTCGGCGAGAACCGCGAGGCCGAGCACCGCGAGCGACAGCCAGACGACATCGCCGACCGCCATGCCGGAAACGAAGGCAACCGCCCCGTCCCGCCCCCGCCCAAGCACCCGCCCGACGATCGCGGCAATGCCGGGGCCCGGCGCGAAGGCGGCGACAGCGAGCGCGAGGGCGAAGATCAAAAGGCCCGACGGCGACAATCCGGTCATGATGCAGGCGCCTCCCGAACGAAGGGCTCGATCCTACCAGCGCCGACCATGAAAATCTCGGCCGATGACGGCAGCTCACCGAAGAGCGCCGGGTCGGCGCCGGTCATGAAGACCTGGCTGCCCAAGGCGTCCAATGCTTCGAACAGCGCGGCGCGGCGGCGACGGTCGAGATGGGCCGCAACCTCGTCGAGCAGCACAAGCGGGGCGAGACCGCTCGCGGCCGCGACGAGACGGGCATGAGCGAGCACGATCCCGACCAGCAGTGCCTTCTGCTCGCCCGTCGAGGCGCGCTCGGCCGCCACATCCTTCGGTCCGTGGCGGACCTTCAAATCGCTGGTATGCGGCCCGATGAGTGCCCTGCCCGCTGCCGCATCACGCGGCCGGGCGTCGCGGAGCGCGGCGCGGAAGCGCTCCGTCGCTGCCGCCTCGCCCTCCGCCAGCATCGCCTCGACGGTACCCTCGATGGTAAGGTCAGCCCAGGGAAACGGCGCATCGTCATCGCGGGCCCCAGCCGCGAGCACGGCCAGCCTTTCGACCGCACCGCTTCGCACGCGGGCGATTTCGACGCCGAGCGTTGCGATCTCCGTTTCGATCCCGTCCAGCCAGGCCCGATCAGGCTGTGGCTCCTCGAGCAAGCGGTTGCGACCGCGGAGCGCGCGCTCATAGGCAGAAACGCGGCTGCCGTGCCGCGCATCGATGGCGAGGACAAGACGATCGAGGAAGCGCCGGCGATCACCGGCCGCCCCGGTGAAGATGGCATCGAGCGCCGGCGTGAGCCAGACGACGCGGATATGCTCCGCGAAGGCCGCCGGCGAGCCGACCGCGGCGCCATCGATGCGGCAACGGCGCGGCGAAAGCGTCCCATCCGGAAGGCGTTCGATACCCGTGCCAAGCCTGACATCGCCGGAGGGGCCATCGAGCGCGATCGACACCGCGAAACCGCCATTGCCGCCGGCCCGGGCCATCTCGGCGAGATCGGCCCGGCGAAGCCCACGGCCGGCCGTGAACAGCGACAGCGCCTCGATCAGATTGGTCTTGCCGGCGCCGTTCTCTCCGGTGAGCGCGACGAGCCGGCCGGCGACCGGCAGGTCGAGGTTCGGATAGGAGCGGAAATCGGAGAGGATGATCCGCGCGACGCGCGGCGCGGCGGATGCTTCGCCGACGCTCACACGCGCATCGGCATCAGGACATAGAGCGCGTCATCGTCGCCCTCGTCCTGGATCAGCGTCGGAGAGCCCGGATCGGCGAAGCGGAACAGCGCCGTCGGGGTCTTCAACTGCCCGGCGATGTCGAGCAAATAGCGGGAGTTGAAGCCGATATCGAGCGGGCTGGCGCTGTAATCGACGTCGAGCTCTTCGGTCGCCGAACCGGAATCGGGATTGTTGACGGTGAGCGACAGACGCCCATCATCGCCGAGCGAGAGCTTCACGGCGCGTCCGCGCTCGCTGGCTATCGTCGAGACGCGATCGACGGCGTCGGAGAACGTCGCGCGATCGACCTTCAACGCCTTGTCATTACCCTGCGGAATGACGCGGGCATAATCCGGGAAGGTGCCGTCGATCAGCTTCGACGTCAGCACGACGGGACCGAAGGTGACGCGGATCTTGGTGTCGGAAATCTCGATCGCCGCCAGCGCCGCCGGATCGGGCGTATCGAGCAGCTTTTGGATCTCGCCGACCGTCTTGCGCGGAATGATGATGCCCGGCATGCCGTCGGCGCCTTCCGGCACGCTGGTCTGGGCGCGTGCAAGGCGGTGGCCGTCGGTCGCGACCGCGCGCAGCAGCGTGCGGCCTTCGACCGTCGGTGTGTGCAGATAGATGCCGTTCAGGTAATAGCGCGTCTCCTCGGTGGAGATCGCGAACTGGGTCCGGTCGATCAGCGTCTTGAAGGCGGTCGCCGGCAATTCGAAGCGAACCGGGAACTGGCCGGTGGTCAAATCGGGAAAATCGGTCTCGGGCAGCATCTGCAGCGAGAAGCTCGACCGGCCCGAGCGCACCAGAACAGTCTGCCCGTCGGGCGCCGTCTCGAGCGCAACTTCGGCGCCGTCGGGCAGCTTGCGGACGATGTCATAGAGCATATGCGCAGGCACGGTGGTGGCGCCGGCGCGGCCAACCTCCGCCGGCACCGTCTCGAGAATCTCGAGGTCGAGATCCGTCGCCTTCAGCGTCAGTTCAGACCCGCTCGCCCGGATCAGGACATTCGAGAGGATCGGTATCGTGTTCCGCCGCTCGACGACGCGATGAACGTGGTTGAGGGACTTGAGAAGACTGGAACGCTCGAGGATCGCTCTCATGGAAACGCGGGAACCCTGGCAGTGAGCCGCGCGCGGCGCGGGGTCGATTGAGGCGGGCACTGCCGCCTCCACGGACGAAGGAAGGTGGCGGTTTCCGCCGCGGAAGGCAAGAGCGCCGACGCCAAGCGCGGCAGGGAAAACCCGCCGCGGAGGAGAAACGCGCCTTGCAGTGAGCGCTGCCGCGCTATTCGTCGATCATCCGCCGCAGGAGCTCGACCTCTTCGGCGAGGTTGCGATCATCGCGCATCAGTTCCTCGACCTTGCGCACCGCATGCAGCACCGTCGTGTGATCACGCCCGCCGAAGCGGCGGCCGATCTCGGGCAGCGAGCGCGGCGTCAACGTCTTCGAGAGATACATCGCGATCTGGCGCGGCCTGACGATCGTCCGCGTCCGCCGGCTCGACAGGAGATCGGCCTTCGACACGTTAAAATGAACGGCGACGACCTTCTGGATGTCCTCGATCTTGACGCGGCGCGGTTCGCGCGCGCCGACGAGATCACGCAGCGTGATCTCGGCCGAGGCCATGGTCACCGGCTGGTTGGTGAACTGCCACTGCGCGACGAGGCGGTTCAGCGCTCCTTCGAGATCGCGGCCGTTGGAGACCACCGACTGCGCGACATATTCGATGACGGTGTCAGGGATCGCGACGCCGGTATTCTGGCCCTGTGCGAGCCGATAGCGGCTCTTCAGGATCTGGCGGCGAAGATCGAGATCCGGCGCGTCGATCTCGAAGGCAACGCCACCGCGTAGGCGTGAGCGGACGCGCTCGTCAAGCGTTTCGAGATCTGCGGCCGGCCGGTCGGCGGCCACCACCACCTGCCGGGCGCCATCGATCAGCGCGTTCAGCATATGGCAGAATTCCTGCTGCACCGATTTGCCCTGCAGGAACTGCAGGTCGTCGATCAGCAGCAGATCGATCTCGCGCAGGCTCTCCTTGAAGGCGATGGCCGACTGGTTCTTGAGCGAGGCGACGAAGCGGAACATGAAATGCTCGGCCGTCAGATAGACGACCTTGCGCGCCGGATCGGCGGCGCGGGCTGCCTGGGCGATCGCATGCAGGAGATGCGTCTTGCCGCGGCCGACGCCGGCATGGAGATAAAGCGGGTTATAGGCGGTCGGGCGTCCCGACGGCGTCTCGGCGATGGCGCGCGCCGCAGCATAGGCGACGCGGTTCGCCGAACCTTCGCAGAAGGTCTCGAAGCTGAAGCGCGGGTCGACAGGTGAGCCAGGGCCTTCGCTGTCCGCGCGCTGCGGCGCGGCGACAATCACCGGCGCGGCGGGAAGGAGGGTGGGCTGAGACGCGGCCGGCTCGGAGACGGCGACGACCGGCTCGACGCGGGCCAACGGACGGGCACGGATCGTGCCGCGCACCACGAGCTCGATGCGGCGGATGCTCTCGATCTCGGCCTGCCAGAGGCCGAGCAGCTTCTCGATATAATGCGCCTGAATCCAGGATTTCAGGAAACGGGTCGGAACCGTCAAATTCACGGACAGGCCGTCGGCCTCGGCGAATTCGACGCGCGCGAACCAGCTCTGGAACACGTCCTCGCCGAGTTCGCTGCGCAGGCGGCGCTTGACGCGATCCCACAGGGCGGCATCGGCTGGGCCGGTCGTGGCGGAACCACTCACAACAATGCCTTCCGCATCGGCGATCGCCTTGAGCGCCGCCGTCCCGGAGCCGAAGTCTCCCGTCCTGTCATCGCGCATCACAGCCCCTCTGTTCATCGAAAGTGTCATCAAGATTGAACCCAGGGCAGCCCGGCGGCCTTCCAGCCATCGACTGAACCCCGGTGGCGCCCCTCATCGAGCGGCCCCTCGAACCCGCCCGCGATGTTGAAGCAACGGTCGAAGCCCTCCGCCGCCATCGCCCGTGCCGCCGCAAGGCTGCGCACGCCGGAGCGGCAGAGAAAATAAAGCGCGGTCTCGCGGCCGACGCCGCGCCGGTCGAGCTCGGCGGCGAGCACCTCGGCGAAATCGGCATTCACCGTCATCGCCGGAAAGCTCTGCCATTCGACCAGCAGCGTCTCCTTGCCGAGCGCCGAGAGGTCGACGATGCCGACATAGCCCCACTCCGCCTTGGTCCTGACGTCGATCAGCATCGACTGCGGCTCGCTAGCAAGGCCATCCCAGGCTTCGGCAGCAGAGACATCCCCGGCAAAGGTTCCGGCAGGCGATTGAGACATAAATTACCCCTCATGCGGCCACCTCACGGCAGCAGCACTATCGATCGTCGATGATGGTGCAGGACACAGGACCCTTCCAAAAGGAAGGCAATCAAATATGAAGACAAGCTACAGATTAATCAGACACAACTTCTCAATTCACAAACACACACACTCTTCTAATTCTACGGAAGCAACAACACTGCTGCGAGACACATGAGAGCCCTGAGGCCGTCTGCGGCGAGAACTTGGGCCGCCGTCTCCATGAGGGGAAAATACACAGGGAGGGGTAGGGCCGCAACGGCTGAAACGGCCGAAGCGATGTCGCTGGCAGGGCCTGACGCCCCGTTGCGACCGGGCCGGGCGATGACTCGTTCGGTAAGCCATTGCGAGTCAACGGATTCGGTTGGCGGGCACGGCCGAAGGCCATTCGATGCATAGCGGGCGAAAAATTTTAGCCGCGCTCCCCTTGACTCGCAGGGAATCTCCCCGCGCCAGAAGACCAATGGTCAACCCATTGATATAGAAGCCATTTTCATGAGAAGCCGGCATGTCTGAAACGACGTCGATTCCTGTCGCAAATGCATTTTGCAGCGGGAACAGCCACTTACCCGCATAACAAAAAGCCCGGCCAAAGCCGGGCTCTTGCGTCATCCCCAGAAAGGATTGATTCAGGCTGACAGAGCCTTCACGCGGGCCGCCAGACGGCTGACCTTACGCGACGCCGTGTTCTTGTGCAGCACGCCCTTCTGGGCGGCGCGCATCAGTTCCGGCTGCGCCTTCTTGAGCGCCTCGGCAGCGGTCGCCGCATTGCCGGAGGCAATCGCTTCCTCGACCTTGCGGACCTCGGTGCGCATGCGGCTGCGGCGGTTACGGTTCACAGAGGCGCGGCGAGCGATCTTGCGCGCGGCCTTCTTGGCAGAGGGCGTATTGGCCATTCAGGGCCTTCCTGGTCCATCAACGTGTTCGGGGTTTCCGCGCCGGCGGCGTCTCGCCACGGCAGCACGGAACGGCGGTCTTGACCCCGCCTCGGTTCGAGGGCGCCTTATAGTCGCGCTGGAAGACGCCGTCAATCGCCGCAGGCCGATTCAGCGATTTCGAAATTGTGGCGGGCGCTTCTCGGTGAACGCCGCCATGCCCTCGCGTGCATCTTCGGTGGCGAAAAGCGAGTGGAACAGCCGCCTCTCCGTGCGGATTCCATCGGCAAGCCCGCCCTCGAAGGCGCGGTTCACCGCCTCCTTGGCAAGCCGCACCGAGGGCTGCGACAGCCCGGCGATGCGCTCCGCGACCGCCAGCGCCGTTTCCATCAGCTCGGCGGAAGGCACGACGCGCGAGACGATGCCGATCCGCTCGGCTTCGGCGGCATCGATCATCCGCCCTGTCAGCACCATGTCCATGGTCTTGGCCTTGCCGACGGCCCGGGCGAGACGCTGCGTGCCGCCGGCACCCGGCATCAGGCCGAGCGTGATCTCCGGCTGGCCGAACTTCGCCGTATCGGCGGCAAGGACGATGTCGCACATCAGCGCCAGTTCGCAGCCGCCGCCAAGCGCAAAGCCTGCGACAGCCGCGACGACGGGTTTCGTGATGCGCGCAAGGCGCTCCCAGGCGGCTACGAAATCATTCGCGAGCAGATCGACATAGGAAAGCGGCTGCATCTCCAGGATATCGGCCCCCGCGGCGAAAGCCCTGTCCGATCCGGTCAGCACGACGGCGCCGATCTCGGCATCCGCCTCAAAGCCGTCAAGCGCCTGGTTCAGTTCGGCGACAAGTTGCTTCGACAGCGCATTCAGGGCCTTCGGCCGGTTGAGGCGGATAATGCCGACGGCGCCCTGTCGCTCGACGATGACGGTCTCGAAGCTCAAGCGCGGCCTCCCTTGATCGGATGCAGAAGGGGTAACGGACACCGGTCGCGCCGGCAAGCTCAACGCTGGCAGACGAGGCAATGGAACGTTGAGCGGCCGGATTGGACGGTGCGCAGGATCATGCCATCGCAGCCGGGCGTTGGACACGCGTCGCCTTCGCGGTCATAGACGCGGAAGGCATGCTGGAAATAGCCGAGTTCCCCATTCGCCTGGCGATGGTCGCGCAGCGAGGAGCCGCCGGCCGCGATCGCCTCGCCGAGTACGGTGCGGATCGCCGCCGCCAAACGATCGGCCTCGGCGGCGGTCACGGTGCCTGCAGCGCGCATTGGCGACAGGCCCGACCGGTGCAGCGCTTCCGCGACATAGATATTGCCGAGCCCGGCGATGAGCCGCTGGTCGAGCAGCGCGGCTTTCAGCGGCGTGCGGCGATCGCGCAGCAGCGCTGCCAGCGCCGGGCCGTCAAAGGCATTGCCGACCGGCTCCAGTCCGAGCGCGGCAAGATGCGGCGAGGCGGCGTCGCCGGGCCCATCGGCGAGGTCCATGAAGCCGAAGCGGCGCGGATCATTGTAGATGACGGCATGGCCGTTCGAGAGATGGAACACGACATGGTCGTGCGCGGCCTGTTTGTCGCGCGGATGATAGAAGATCCCCGGCGTCGTGCTCGCGCCGCCCTCCTCGATGCGGAACGAGCCGGACATGCCGAGATGCATGATGAGCCGCGTGCGGTCGTCGAGATCGGCGAGGAGATATTTCGCGCGCCGCCCAAGGCTTTGCACGGTCCGGCCGGCGATACGCTCGGCGAAACGCTCGGGAAAGCGGAAGCGGAGATCGGGCCGCCGCAGTTCGACGGCATCGATGCGGGCGCCTTCGAACACCGGCTGCAAGCCAAGGCGGACGGTTTCGACTTCGGGAAGCTCGGGCATGGTGTCGCTCGTCCTGACTTGGGCGCCTCGCACCGTGGCGCGGTCGAAGCGCTTCGGTTATCAAGGACCCTCAAGCGTCATATAAGGAGCCGCGTGCCATGGCTACCCAGACAGGAATGGCTACCCAGACTGGAACGGCTGCCCGAAGCGAGAGCGCGGGAGAAACCGTCGCCGAGCGCGCCGAGCGTCAGGCCTCGTTCGGCTTTCGCGACGTCGCGGTCGAAGCGAAGCAGGGCATGGTCGACGCGGTGTTCCACAAGGTCGCCGCACGCTACGACCTGATGAACGACGTCATGTCGGCCGGTATGCATCGCGTCTGGAAGGATGCCGCAGTCTCCTGGCTGGCGCCGCCGCGCGGACGGCCGTTCGAGGTGGTCGACGTCGCCGGCGGCACGGGCGATATCGCGTTCCGCATTGTCGGTCGCTCGGGCGGGTCGGCGCATGTCACGGTCGCCGATATCAACGCCTCGATGCTCGAGGTCGGGCGCGAGCGCGCCGAAAAGCGCCACCTCGCGGACAATGTCGACTTCACGCTCGGCAATGCCGAGGAGCTGCCGTTCGAGAGCGGCCGCTTCGACGCCTACACGATCGCCTTCGGCATCCGCAATGTGCCGCGGATCGAAAAGGCACTGGCCGAGGCCTACCGGGTGCTGAAGCCCGGCGGACGCTTCCTGTGCCTCGAATTTTCCGCCGTCGACGTGCCCGTGCTCGACAAGATCTATGATGTCTATTCGTTCAATCTCATTCCCGGCATGGGCAAGCTCGTCGCTGGCGACGCCGAGAGCTATCAGTATCTCGTCGAATCGATCCGCCGCTTCCCGCATCAGGAACGCTTTGCCGAGATGATCCGCCGTGCCGGTTTCTCGCGCGTCAGCTATCGCAATCTGACCGGCGGCATCGCGGCGATCCATTCCGCCTGGAAGACCTAAGGCCGCGACGGGAATGACGATCGGCCCTGTCCAGCTCTTCCGCCTCGCGCAGGCGGGCTTCGTCCTCGCCCGCGAGGGCGCGTTCAGCATTGTCGAAATCGACGACCTGCCGCCCGGCGCGGCGCTCGGCGTGCGGCTCGCCCGGCTGCTGGAGCGTCGCCGCGCCCGCAAAGAGGATCGCGGCGCCCGCATCTCGGCCGCGCTGAACCGGCTCGGCCCCTCCTATATCAAGCTCGGCCAGTTCATGGCGACGCGCGCCGACGTGGTCGGCGAGGACGTCGCCGATGCGCTCGGCAAATTGCGCGACGAGATCGCGCCATTCGGCGAGGCTGCGGCGCGGGCGTCGATCGAACACAATCTCGGGCGTCCCACCGATGCGATCTTCGCGGCCTTCTCGCCGCCGGTCGCCGCAGCATCGATCGCTCAGGTCCACAAGGCCGAACTGATCGAGGCCGACGGCGTCCCGCGCGCCGTCGCGGTCAAGGTGCTGAGGCCAGGGGTGCGCGGGCGCTTCCGCCGCGATCTCTCGACCTTCTATGCCGGCGCCGAGCTTGCCACACGGTTCGACCCGCAGATGAAGCGGCTGAAGCCGGTTGCGGTCGTCGATATCCTCGCCCGCTCGGTCTCGATGGAGATGGACCTTCGCCTCGAGGCGGCAGCTCTCTCGGAGATGGCGGAGCGGACCAGCGGCGATCCCGGCTTTCGCGTGCCCAAGGTCTACTGGGCGCAGACGGCACGCGATGTGCTGACGCTCGAATGGATCGACGGCGTCAAGCTCTCGGACCCGGCCGGCATCGCAGCGGCGGGCCACGACCCGAAAGAGGTGGCGCGCCGGCTGATGCAGGCCTTCCTGCGCCACGCGATGCGCGACGGCTTCTTTCATGCCGACATGCACCAGGGCAACCTGTTCGTCGACGCGGCCGGCGATGTCGTGGCGGTCGATTTCGGCATCATGGGCCGGCTCGGCCTCGCCGAGCGGCGCTTCCTCGCCGAGATCCTCTATGGCTTCATCCGCCGCGACTATCTCCGCATCGCGGAGGTGCATATCGAGGCAGGCTATGTGCCGCCGCGCCACGCCGCCGAGGACTTCGCGCAGGCACTTCGGGCCATCGGCGAGCCGATCCATGGCCAGCCGGCACGCGATATCTCGATGGCCAAGCTGTTGACGCTGCTGTTCGAAGTCACCGAACTCTTCGACATGCAGACGCGGCCCGAATTGCTGATGCTGCAGAAGACGATGGTGGTCGTCGAGGGCGTGGCACGTTCGCTCGACCGCGATTTCGACATGTGGAGCGCCTCCGAGCCGGTCGTGCGCGACTGGATCGAGCAGAATCTCGGCCCTCTCGGCCGCATCGAGCAGGCAGCGAGCGGGCTAGGCGAATTCGGGCGCGCCGCGACGCGGCTGCCGGCGCTGCTGGAGCACGGCACGCGCGTTGCCGCCCAGCTCGACGCCGCAACGCGCGACGGCATTACGCTCGCGCCCGAAACGGTGGCAGCGATCGGCCGTGCGGAAGGGCGCGGCAATCGCTGGCTGGCGATCGGCGTCTGGGTGGTGGCGGCGCTGCTCGCCTATGTTGCGCTACGATGAGCGGAAGGGAGAAGCCGCATGACCGACGCCACGCCTAGCCCGCTCGCCGGCCGCGCCGTCCTCCTGGTCATCGGCGGCGGCATCGCGGCCTACAAGGCGCTCGACCTCATCCGCCGGCTCAAGGAACGCGGCACGGTGGTCACGGTCGTCATGACCAGGGCCGCATGCCAGTTCGTGACGCCGCTCGCTGCTGGCGCGCTGGCCGGCGGCGCTGTTTATACCGAGCTTTTCGACCGCGAGGCCGAGCAGGATGTCGGCCATATCCGCCTGGCGCGCGGCGCCGATCTCGTGATCGTCGCGCCGGTGACGGCCGATCTGATGGCGAAGATGGCAGCCGGCCTTGCCGACGACCTCGCCACCGCCGTGCTGCTCGCGACCAACGCGCCGGTCCTGATCGCGCCGGCGATGAACCCGGCGATGTGGAACCACAAGGCGACGCAGCGCAACGCCGCCCGCCTTGCGGCGGACGGGATTGCCTTTGTCGGCCCGGCCAAGGGGGAGATGGCCGAGCGCGGCGAGGCCGGCACCGGCCGCATGAGCGAGCCGCTCGAGATCGCCGCCGCTGCCGAGGCGCTGCTGGGACCCGGTGAGAAGCCGCTCGCGGGCAAGCATGTGCTCGTCACGGCGGGGCCGACGCATGAGCCGATCGACCCGGTGCGCTACATCGCCAACCGTTCCTCGGGCAAGCAGGGCTTCGCCATCGCCGCCGCCGCGGCAAGGGCAGGCGCGCGGGTGACGCTGGTGCACGGTCCGGTCGCGATCCCGCCGCCTGCCGGGGTTACCGCGATCGGCGTCGAGACAGCGCGGGCGATGCTCGCCGCCGTGGAAGCGGCGCTGCCGGCCGACATCGCAATCTTCGCCGCGGCGGTTGCAGACTGGCGCCCGTCGGCCGAGGCAAGCCGCAAGATCAAGAAAGACGGCAGCGGCCACGTTCCCCCGCTCGCCATGACCGAAAACCCCGATATCCTCGCCACGATCGCCCGTCGCCCCGCCGGGCGGCCGGGTTTCGTGGTCGGCTTTGCCGCCGAGACCGATGCGCTTCTCGATCATGCCCGTGCCAAGCTTGCGCGGAAGGGCGCTGATCTCATCGTCGCCAATGACGTCTCGCCAGAGAACGGGGTGATGGGCGGAACCGACAACGAAGTCGCTCTGGTGACCCAGGAAGGCGTTGATCGCTGGCCGCGGCTCGGCAAGGAAGAAGTGGCGCGCCGGCTCGTCGACTGGATCGCCGGGCGGATCGCACGATGATCGTCCTGCGCGGGCTCGGCCGGCTCCTGTTCGCGCTGGCGATCCTCCTCTCCGGGGGCTGGGTCGCGCTGGCCTTCTGGTTCCAGCTGCCCTTCAGCCAGCAGGCCGTCGTCATCGCCATCGTCATCTGGGCGATCTTCGTCGTCGCGATCGTCCTCAATGAGCTGGTGCGGCCGACCTGGCGCTCGCGCATCGTCTATGGCCTCGCTTTCCTGGCCGTGCTCGGCTGGTGGTCGACCATTCAACCGTCGAATGATCGTGACTGGGCCGACGCCGTCGAACGCGGCGTGACCGGGACGGTCGAGGGGAACATCGCGACGCTGCAGGATGTCCGCGATTTCGACTGGCGCTCGGAAATGGAGTTCACGCCGCGCTGGGGCACGCGGCGCTATGATCTTGCGAAGCTTTCCTCAGTCGACCTGATCCTTTCTTATTGGGATGGTCCGGCACTGGCCCATGCCATTGTCTCGTTCGGCTTCGACAATGGCGACCACATCGCCTTCTCGGCCGAGATCCGGCCGGAGGCGCAGGAGTCGTTCTCGACACTCGGTGGCTTCTTCCGGGAGTTCGAACTGGTGCTGATCGGCGCCGACGAGCGCGATGTCGTCAAGCTCAGGACGAATGTCCGCGGCGAGGATGTCTATCTCTATCCGCTGACGATGCCGAAAGCGGCCATGCGGCAGCTCTTCCTCTCCTATATCGAGCTCGGCAACGACCTCGCAGCCAAGCCGCGCTTCTACAATTCGCTGACCGCCAACTGCACGACCGTCGTCTTCCGCCTCGTCCGCGCGCTCGACCCCGGCCTGCCGCTCGACTGGCGCATCCTCATCTCCGGCTATCTGCCTGGCTATCTCTTCGACCGCCAGAGTCATCCGGCCGGCATGACGCTGGACGAGTTCCGCAGCGCCGCCGCGATCAGCGAAAGGGCGCGCGCAGCCGGCGCGGCGCTCGATTTCTCGACCCGGATCCGCCTGCCGACGCCGCCCGCACCGAGGCCAGGTGACGGCGGGGCGCCCGCCCCCTGAGCAAGAGACCCCGATGCCATCCGAACCCACTATCGAGCTGAAGATCCTCGACCCGCGCCTCGCGGCCTGGGGGCTACCCGCCTATCAGAGCGCCTCGGCGGCAGCCATCGATCTCCACGCCTGCGTCGACGCGCCGCTGACGCTCGCACCGGGAGCCCCGGCGGTGCTGGTGCCCGCCGGCTTCGCGATCTTCATCCGCGACCCCTTCCTCTGCGCCGTGATCCTGCCACGCTCCGGCCTTGGCCATAAGCAGGGCCTCGTGCTCGGCAACGGCGCGGGGCTGATCGACGCCGACTATCAGGGACCGATCATGGCGAGCCTCGTGAACCGCAATCCGCCGGGGGGCCCGCCCGTGGTGATCGAGCCCGGTGCCCGCATCGCGCAGATGATGTTCCTGCCCGTGGTGCGGCCCAGCTTCGCCGAAGTCGAGGCCTTCACCGACGAGACGACGCGCGGCGCCGGCGGCTTCGGCTCGACCGGCGGCGGCGCTTGAACTAGGCTCGGCCGCAACCAGAACCGCTTCGGGAGCCAAGGAACCGCCATGACCGATGAAATCCCCGCCGCCCCGCGTGGCCGTGGCCGCATCTACGAATCGATCACCGACACGATCGGCGACACGCCGATCGTCCGTCTCAAGCGGATTGCCGAGGCAAAGGGCGTCAAAGCCAACCTTCTCGCCAAGCTCGAATTCTTCAATCCGATCGCCAGCGTCAAGGACCGCATCGGCGTCGCCATGATCGATGCCCTCGAGGCCAGCGGCCGCATCACGCCCGGAAAGACCGTGCTGATCGAGCCGACCTCCGGCAATACCGGCATCGCACTCGCCTTCGTCGCGGCCGCGCGGGGCTATCGGCTCATCCTGGTCATGCCCGAGACGATGTCGGTCGAGCGGCGCAAGATGCTCAAGCTCCTCGGCGCCGAACTCGTGCTGACCGAGGGGCCGAAGGGCATGAAGGGCGCCATCGCCCGCGCCGAGGAACTTATGGCGGAGATCGGCGATGCGGTCATCCCGCAGCAGTTCCAGAACCCCGCCAATCCTGAAATCCATCGCCAGACGACGGCCGAGGAGATCTGGAACGACACCAAGGGCGCCATCGACGTCTTCGTCTCGGGCGTGGGCACCGGCGGCACGATCACCGGCGTCGGCCAGGTGCTGAAGCCGCGCAAGCCCTCGCTGCGCATCGTCGCCGTCGAGCCGAAGGAAAGCCCGGTGCTCTCCGGCGGCGCGCCGGGGCCGCACAAGATCCAGGGCATCGGTGCCGGCTTCGTGCCCGGCGTGCTCGACACGTCCATCTATGACGAGGTCATCCAGGTCGAGAGCGCCGAGGCGCTCGATTATGCCCGCCTCGCGGCACGGCTCGAGGGCATCCCGGTCGGCATCTCCTCCGGCGCCGCCATCGCGGCCGCCGTCCGCATCGGACAGCGCCCCGACATGGCTGGCAAGAACATCGTGCTGATCATTCCCTCCTTTGCGGAACGCTATCTCTCGACAGCTCTCTTCGAGGGTCTCGACTGAGCGCTACGGCCAGCCGGCACGCGGCACGGCGACCTCGACGGCGAGAACGCGTCCGCTCGGCCCGCCGCTTCCGATCGCCTCCGGCCCCTTCCAGTCGGCGGCGAGGATGAACAGCGTGCTCCCGTCGACGCCGCCCAACATGCAGGCAAAGCAGCCGCGATCGACATCGATGCGCTGGAGCAGCGTGCCATCCGCAGCGATCCGGCAACAGCAACGGTTCGGCACATCTGCGAACCAGATCGCGCCTTCCGCGTCCATCGTGATGCCATCGGGATGGAATCCGGGGAGCTCGGCAAGATGTCGCCGTGCCGCCAGCGCTCCGTCGCTGCCGATCGTGAAGGCCGTCAGACAACTCGCATAGGATTCGCCAAGAACGAGCGTTTGGCCATCGGGACTGATCGCCATGCCATTGGGGAAGGCGACATCGTCCGCCTCGAGACGGACCGCGCCATCGACGGAGACCGATGCGACGAGCCCCGGGCGGAATTCACCGCCCGGGAAATCGAAGCCGATCGTGTTGACATAAGCGCGCCCCGTCGCATCGACGACGATCTCGTTCCATGGCTTCGGCGAGAGGCCGGAGAGATCGGCATGCGGCGCAAAACGCCCGTCCGGACGGCGGATCGACACCATGGTGCCGGCGATCAGCGCCATTTCGCCATCGGGCATGAAGGCGAAGGAGAAGGGCAGCGCGTCGACGGCGGCGATCACCGTCACGTCCCCATTTGCCTCGATGCGCTTGATCTCGCCTGCGCCCCAGTCCGACAGCCAGAGCCGCCCGTCATGCCAGCGCGGCGATTCAGGCAACAGCAGGCCCTCCGCCACGATGTGAAGAGCCTTGTCTCGCGCATGCATCATCATCGATCCTCCCGGCGATCCAGAGGACGAATGGCGAGACCGCAGTCCGACAGACCTCCACGAATCCACATTCGAGCACCCTCCAGGCGGTGATCACGCCATCGCGATGACGTACGCACCGCAGATGGCTGGAATCTTTCGGCTGACTGACGTTAAGTGAGCCACCAGCCGACCACTGCAATGAGTTGGCGATGATCTCATCGGGAGGAACTTGATGCGACTGCTTATTCTCGGCACCGGCGGCATGGCCGCGGCCCATGCCCGCAATTTCGCCGCCATCGATGGCGTCACCCTGGCCGGCGGCGTCGATGTCGTGCCGGAACGCCTTGCGGCCTTCGCGGCTGAACATAATCTGCCCCGGCAGTTCGGCACGCTGGAAGACGCGCTGGCCTGGGGCGAATTCGACGCTGTGGCCAATGTGACGCCCGATCGGATCCATCATCCGACGACGATGCTGGCGATCGACGCCGGCAAGCATGTGTTCTGCGAGAAGCCGCTCGCCACCGACGCCGGCAAGGCGATGGAGATGACGGAGGCGATCGAGGCCGCTGGCAAGGTCGGCATGGTGAACTTCACCTATCGCAACTCCCCTGCGCTGCAGAAGGGCCGCCAGATGGTCCTGGATGGCGCTGTCGGCGCTGTGCGCCATGTCGAGGCCTCGCATCTGCAGAGCTGGCTGGTCGGCAAGGCCTGGGGCGACTGGACGAGCGAGAGCAAATGGCTGTGGCGTCTGTCGAAGAAGCACGGCTCGAATGGTGCGCTCGGCGATATCGGCATCCACATCGTCGATTTCACGTCCTATGGCTCGGGTCTCGACGTCGCCCATGTGTTCGGCCGCCTGAAGACCTTCGACAAGGCGCCCGGCAACAAGATCGGCGAGTATGATCTCGATGCCAATGACAGCTTCACAATGAATGTCGATTTCTCGAACGGGGCCATCGGAACGATCCAGGCGACGCGCACCGCGCCCGGCCAGCTCGACCAGCTCCGCCTGCGCGTTTATGGCGACAAGGGCTCGCTCGAGATCATCTACGACACCGGCAAATCAACCTTGCGGGCCTGTATCGGCGAGGACGTGCACACGGCGACATGGCGTGACGTCGCCTTCGAGCCGGTCGAGACCAATTACCAGCGTTTCGTCGCCGCTGTCCGCGCCGGCAAGACGCAGGAGCCGTCCTTCCGCCGCGCGGCCAACATCCAGAAGGTGCTGGACAAGGCGATGGTCTCGGACGCAAGCCACAGGGACGAAGCGATCACCTGACGCCCGCCGCGCGGGAAAGACTAGTCCGGGGGCCGTTTGCGCCCGCGTGCAGCGCCCCCTAGAACGAGCATCGGCCGCTCCGGCGGCTGGCCTTTTGCATAATCGCCAGGAGACAGCGAGAGAAATGACGACCGGCGCCATCTATCCGAGCCTCAAGGGCAAAACCGTCCTCGTCACTGGTGGCGGCAGCGGGATCGGTGAATCGATCGTCCGCCACTTCGTCGCGCAGGGGGCCAGGGTCGGCTTCCTGGATATCAACCGCGAAGCGTCAGAGAAGCTCGTCGCCGAGCTTTCGCCGACGGGATCGGTGCATTTCGAGCATTGCGACCTGCGCGACATCGCGGCGCTGCGCACGGCCATCGCCAATGTTCGGGCGGCGTTCGGGCCAATCACCATCCTCGTCAACAATGCCGCCCATGACGAGCGTCACAAGCTCGAAGACGTGACGCCGGAATATTGGGACGACCGCGTCCAGGTCAATCTGCGTCACCAGTTCTTCGCCGCGCAGGCGGTGGTCGACGACATGAAGACGGCTGGCGGCGGGGCGATCATCAATCTCGGCTCGACCAGCTGGATGATCGGCCTTGGCGGCATGCCGGCCTATACGGCGTCGAAATCGGCAGTGCTCGGTCTGACCCGCAGCCTGGCTCGCGACCTCGGCCCGTTCAATATCCGCGTCTGCTCGGTCGTGCCCGGCTGGATCATGACGCAGCGGCAGATCGATCTGTGGCTGACGCCGGAGGCCGAGGCGCGGGTGATGGAAAGCCAGTGCCTGAAGCGCAAGCTCTATCCGGAGGATATCGCCAAGCCGGTGCTGTTCTTCGCCTCCGACGAGGCCAGCGGCTGCACCAATCAGGCCTATGTCGTCGACGGCGGCTGGATCTGAGAGGGCAACCCCTCTCAGAACTGGGATTCGATCGTGAAGCCCGAGGGAAGCAGGTCGGCAATGCCAAAGGCGCTGCCGGCCCCCGCCGGATCACGGCATTCGATGACCGTCGACGCGGTCGAGAATTCGCGAAGGCGCTGGCGACAGCCGCCGCAGGGCGTACAGACGATGCCGCCGTCGACGCGATCGGCAACCACCGTGACGGCGGCGATACGGCGGCTGGCCGCGTCGGTGCCGGCCGCGATCATGGCGCCGATGGCCGATGTCTCGGCGCACCAACCCTCGGGAAAGGCGGCGTTCTCGACATTCGCGCCAACGAAGACGCGACCGTCCTCGGTGCGGATGGCGGCGCCGACCGGAAAGCGGGAATAGGGCGCGTGGGCATTGTCGCGTACCGCACGCGCGCGTTCGAAGAGTTCGGCGTCCAAGAGCGGGTCCTTCATGGCCTGGCGCCGCCTGCCGCGGCGCCTCGCCGGCGATTGAAGCGCCCCGCGGCTAGGCTCGTCAAGCGCCGCGCCGCGGCTCCGAGGGACCGCCGACAAATTGGGCCATCCGCCGAATTTACCGGCATGGCGCGCACTTTCCGCTTTTCGTCGAACCCCGATCTTTCTATCACTTGCGGTCACGAGGTCGCCAGCGGGGGCAAATCCATTCATGACCGAGACGCCGAACAAGCCGGCTCTGGCGCTGGTCGCCCATGATCAGAAGAAGGACGACATGGTTCGCTTTGCGAAGAGCCATGCCAGACGGCTTGCCGCCTTCGATCTGTTTGCGACCGGCACGACAGGCGCGCGGATCGTCGAGGCGGCGCCGCAACTGCCCGTGACGCGGCTGAAGAGCGGACCGCTCGGCGGCGACCAGCAAATCGGCGCCATGATTGCCGAAGGGCGGATCACCGCGCTCATTTTCTTCGTCGATCCGCTGACGCCGATGCCGCACGATGTCGACGTGAAGGCTCTGACCCGGCTTGCGGAACTCTATGACATCCCGATGGCGCTCAACAGCGCCACTGCCGAACTCATCATCACCCATCCTGGCGCCATTGCGCGACCGACATGATCGCGCCTTCCAGCGCTGACCGAGGCACCATGGCCGACACCACCAACGACCGCGATTTCGTTCGTTTTCCGACGCTGATCGGCGATATCGGCGGCACCAACGCCCGCTTTTCGCTCGTCTCCGACGGCGATGGTCCGACCCGTCGCTTCACGAACGCCCAGACGTCCGATTTCGCCACCATCGACGACGCCATCGCCGCCACCGTGCTGCCGGAAGCGCGGCCGCGCTCGGCCGTGCTCGCCGTGGCCGGGCCCGTGCAGGGCGACCGCGTGCCGCTGACCAATTGCTCCTGGGTCATCGAACCGCGGCGAATGATCGAGCGGCTCGGGCTGGATGAAGTGATCCTGCTCAACGATTTCGAGGCGCAGGCCCTTTCGCTGCCGGGCCTTGGCCGTGACGATCTCGTTGCGATCGGCGACGGAGAGGCTGTCCCCAACGCGGCGCAGGTCGCGGTCGGCCCCGGAACGGGGCTCGGGGCCGCGGCGCTCATTCATACGCGCGGCGCCTGGTTCCCGGTGCCCGGCGAGGGCGGGCATATCGACCTCGCGCCGGTCTCGGAGCGGGATTTCCAGATCTGGCCGCATATCGACGAACCATTCGGCAGCGGCCCCTATCGCCGCATCGCCGGCGAGACGCTGCTCTGCGGCGCCGGGCTCGTGCGGCTCTACAAGGCCGTCATCGCGGCCGACGGCGCCAAGGCCCGTTTCGACACCCCGGCAGAGGTGACGGCGGCGGCGATGGATGGTTCGGACGGCGCCGCTGAAGAGGCGCTGTCGCTGTTCTGCGTCCATCTCGGCCGCCTCGCGGGCAATCTCGCCCTCGCCTTCATGGCGCGCGGCGGCGTGTTCCTCGCCGGGGGCATCGCCGCGCGAATCGCGCCATTCCTGGCGCAGAGCGGCTTCCGCGACGCCTTCATCGACAAGGCGCCGCATCAGGCGCTGATGGACAAGATGCCGACCTCGGTGATCATCCATCCCGAACCGGCGCTGGCTGGGCTCACCGCCTATGCTCGTCACCCCGAGACCTTCGGCGTCGCCACCGAAGGTCGCCACTGGCGCCGCTGAACCGGTCCCTCACGTGCCGCGCGGCTTGGCCCGCGCGGTCGGCGGGGCCGCGAGCGGATCCTCCGGCCAGGGATGCTTCGGATAGCGTCCGCGGAGGTCAGCGCGGACGTCACGCCATGAGCCGCGCCAGAAGGACGGCAGGTCGCCGGTGATCTGGATCGGCCGGCGGGCCGGCGACAAAAGATGCAGCGTCAGCGGCACGCCATCGGCGATCACGGGATGGCGGTCGAGACCGAACAGTTCCTGCACACGGACCTCGAGCACCGGGCCGTTCGGATCGGAATAATCGATAGGCAGGCGCGAGCCCGACGGCGCATCGAAATGGGTCGGCGCCATCCGGTCGAGCATCGCCTTCCGATCCCACGGGATCAGCGCGGCCAGCGCTTCATGCAGCAGCCCGGCATCGATCGCGTCGAGCCGGCGCTTGCCGAGGAGGTGCGGCGCGAGCCAATCATCGAGCCTCGCCAACAGCGCCTCGTCGGAAACATCGGGCCAATCCTCGCCCTTGCGCTGCCGCAGGAAGGCGAGCCGCGCCCGCAGCGCCCCCGCAGCCCCCTCGAAGGCAAGCGCGCCGATCCCACGCCGCCGGATGGCGGCGGCGAGCGCCGCGACGACGGCCGTATCGGACGGGCGGGAGGCAGCGCTCTCGCCGAGCACGAGGCGGCCGAGTCGTCGGCTTCGCCGCGCACGCACCGAGCCCGTCGCGTCGTCAAAGGCGACGGTTTCCTCCTCGACGATCGCACCGCCGAACTCGGCTTCGATCTCGGTGAGCGTCAATGGCGCCGCACTGAGAATGCGCGCGTTCTCGGCGGCACCCTGCAGGCTCGCCACGGCGAGGAAGTCCTGACGCGCGAGCGCATCGGCCGGATCGAGCACCCCGCCGCGCCCATTGGCCATCACGAAGGCGCCGGGCGCGCCGCGCGCCATCGCGATACGCTCAGGGAAAGCAAAGGCGAGCAGCACGCCGGCCTGTTCGATCGCCGCGCCGTCGATGGCCGGATCGGCGCCGACGCCACGCGCGAAGCGCGCGCCAAGCGCGAGGGCATCGCGGCTGCGCTGATCGCGTGCGCTGCGCAGATTGCCGAGCCGGTCGCGGAGGTCGACGCCGTTGCCTCCAAGTCCGGGCTCCGCAAGCAGCGCCGCAAGCGCGCCGGCGACGCCGCCGAGTTCCAACGTTGCCGCCTTGCGCAGCATATGGCCAAGGCGAGGCGGCATCGCGACGCCGGCAAGTGCCCGCCCCTCGGCCGTCAAACGCCTGTCGCCATCCACCGCTCCAAGGCGCGTCAGCAGGGCCATCGCCTCATCATAGGCCGCACGGGGCGGCGGATCGAGAAAGGCCAGCCGCGCGGGATCATCGACGCCCCAGGCGAGGAGATCGAGCACGAAGGGCGAGAGATCGGCATCAAGGATTTCCGGCCGGTCAAAGGGGGGGAGCGCCGCGGTCTGGCCCTCGTCCCACATCCGGTAGCAGACGCCCGGCTCGATGCGCCCGGCGCGACCGCGGCGCTGGTCGGCGCTCGCGCGCGAGACACGGCGGGTCTCGAGCCGCGTCAGGCCCGTCGCCGGCTCATAGAGCGGGACGCGCGCGAGCCCTGAATCGATGACGACGCGGACGCCTTCGATGGTCAATGAGGTCTCGGCGATGGACGTCGCCAGCACGACCTTTCGCTTGCCGGGCGGGGATGGACGGATGGCGCGGTCCTGCGCGGCGAAATCGAGCGCGCCATAGAGCGGCGCGATCTCGACGCCGGATGGAAGCTTGTCGGCAAGCCGTTCGGCCGTGCGGCGGATCTCCGCCTGTCCGGGCAGGAAGACGAGAAGACTACCGCTTTCCTCGCCGAGCGCGCGACGAATGACGGCTGCCGTTTCGTCCTCGATGCGGCGGCCGGCGTCGCGGCCGCAGTGGCGCGTTTCGACCGGAAACATGCGGCCCTGGCTCTCGATGACGTCGGATTTCCCGAGCAGCCGCGCGACACGGGCGCCATCGATCGTGGCCGACATCACCAGTAAACGGAGGTCCTCACGGAGGCCCGCCTGCGCGTCGAGCGCAAAGGCAAGGCCGAGATCGCCATCGAGGCTGCGTTCGTGGAACTCGTCGAAGATGACGGCGGCGACACCTTCGAGCGCGGGATCGTCGACGATCATCCGCGTGAACACGCCCTCGGTCACCACCTCGATGCGGGTCACGGCGGAAACCCGCCGCTCCATGCGGACGCGATAGCCGACCGTCCGGCCGACCTCTTCGCCGAGCGTTGCCGCCATGCGCGCCGCAGCAGCACGGGCAGCGAGCCGGCGCGGCTCCAGCAGGATGATCCGACCGTCGCCGCGCCAGGGCGCATCGAGCAGGGCGAGGGGAACGCGCGTCGTCTTGCCGGCGCCGGGCGGCGCGACGAGCACAGCGTTGCGACCGGCCGCGAGCGCCGCCTTCAGCGCGGGAAGGGCTTCTTCAACAGGAAGGGTATCGGGCGACAAGAAGCGGCCAAACGGCCTATTCGGCCGCCTCGTTGGTGCTTTCGGCCTGAGCCTCATGCACCTTCAGATCATCGAGGCGCGGCATGGCGATGATGTTGTAGCCTGCATCGACGAAATGGATCTCGCCGGTCACGCCAGTCGAAAGATCGGACAGCAGATAGAGCGCCGTTCCGCCGATCTCCTCCGTCGAAACCGTGCGGCGGAGCGGCGCGTTCTTGCGCTGGAAATTATACATGAGCCGCGCATCGGCGATGCCCGCGCCGGCCAGTGTCCGCACGGGTCCGGCCGAGATCGCGTTGACGCGGATCTCATCGCCGCCGAAATCACTGGCGAGATAGCGCACCGACGACTCGAGCGCCGCCTTGGCGACGCCCATGACGTTGTAGTTCGGCGACACGCGGGTTGAGCCGCCGAAGGTCAGCGTCAGGATCGAGCCGCCGTTCGGCATCAGCGCGGCGGCGCGCTTCGCGACCTCGGTGAACGAGAAGCAGGAGATCATCATCGTGCGCGTGAAGTTCTCGCGCGTCGTATCGGCGTAGCGGCCTTTGAGTTCGTTCTTGTCGGAAAAGGCAATGGCATGGACGAGGAAGTCGATGCCGCCCCACTCCTGCTTCAGCGTCTCGAACACGCCGTCGACCGAGGCGAGATCCTCGACATCGCAAGGGATGAGCAGTTTGGCGCCGATCGATTCGGCCAGCGGCTTGACGCGGCGGCCGAAGGCTTCGCCCTGATAGGTGAAGGCAAGTTCGGCGCCGTGGCTTGCCATCACCTTGGCGATGCCCCAGGCGATGGAGTGATCATTGGCGACGCCCATGACAAGGCCGCGCTTGCCGGCCATCAGTGTTGTCGTCGTCGTCATGCTCGGTCTCCTCGCCGGCTGAATCGCCTGCGTCCTGCCGGACGCACAAGGCGCGATCCAGCTCGTTGTTTCTGCACCGGATTCCGAAAATCGGATTCCACTCTTCGGTCCGACGCTCTAGCCGGCATAGCGCTGGAAGACCAGCGAAGCGTTGGTGCCGCCAAAACCGAAGCTGTTGGAGAGCACGGTGTCGATCTTCGCGTCGTCGATGCGCTCGCGCACGATCGGCATATCGGCGAAGGCCGGGTCGAGCTCATCGATATGGGCCGACTTGGTGATGAAGCGGTTGTTGAGCATCAGGAGCGAGTAGATCGCCTCATGCACGCCGGTCGCGCCCTGCGAATGGCCGGTCAGCGACTTGGTCGCCGAGATCGGCGGGCAGGCGTCGCCCGACCCGAACACCTCGCGGATCGCCTCCATCTCCTTCAGATCGCCAACCGGCGTCGAAGTGGCGTGCGGATTGATGTAGTCGACCTTGGCGACCTTCGAGATCGCCTGGCGCATGCAGCGTGCCGCACCCTCGCCCGAAGGCGCCACCATGTCGGCGCCATCGGAGGTGCAGCCATAGCCGACGATCTCGCCATAGATGCGCGCGCCGCGCGCCTTGGCGACTTCGAGTTCCTCGAGCACCAGCACGCCGGCGCCGCCCGAAATGACGAAGCCGTCACGGTTGGCGTCATAGGCGCGCGAGGCGACCGAGGGGGTGTCGTTGTAGCGCGAGGATAGGGCGCCCATCGCGTCGAAGAGCACGGTCAGCGTCCAGTCGAGTTCCTCGCAGCCGCCAGCGAAGACACGGTCCTGCTTGCCCCACTGGATCGTCTCATAGGCATTGCCGATGCAATGGTTCGACGTCGCGCAGGCCGAGGAGATCGAATAGTTGACGCCCTTGATCTTGAACCAGGTCGACAGCGTCGCGGAGGGCGAGGACGACATCGCCTTGGGCACTGCGAGCGGGCCGACCTTCTTCGACGAGCCGGAGGCGAGCGCCTTCTGCGCCGATTCGACGATGGTCCGGGTCGAGGGCCCGCCGGAGCCCATGATGATGCCGGTGCGCTCGTTGGAGATCTCGCTCTCCTCGAGCCCGGCGTCGCGGATCGCCTGATCCATGGCGACATGGTTCCAGGCGGTGCCGCCGCCATGGAAACGCATCGCGCGGCGATCGACCACTTCGGCCGGATCGAGCGTCGGAGCGCCGAAGACATGGCTGCGGAAGCCGTGCTCGGCCTGCGCGCCTGAGAAGGAAATGCCGCTCTTCGCCTCGTGCAGGCTCGCCAGCACTTCCTGCGTGTTGTTGCCGATGGACGAGACGATGCCCATCCCCGTGACGACGACCCGCTTCATGGTCCGCTGTCCTTCAATTCGTCGATCCGCCCGGTCCGGGCCGGTCCTGCCGCTCAGCCGACCGCTGGCACCGCATCGCCCTTGAACAGGCCGACGCGCAGGTCCTTGGCACGGTAGATGGTCTCTCCGTCGGCCTTAAGCCAGCCGTCGGCGATGCCGAGTACGAGCTTCGACCGCAGCACGCGCTTCAGGTCGACGCCGTATTCGACAAGCTTCACATTCGGCAGCACCATGCCGGAGAATTTCAGTTCGCCCGTCGAGAGCGCGCGCCCGCGGCCCGGAGAGCCGGACCAGCCGAGGAAGAAGCCGAGCATCTGCCAGAGCGCATCGAGGCCGAGGCAGCCCGGCATGACCGGGTCGCCCTTGAAATGGCAGGCGAAGAACCAGAGATCCGGCGTGACGTCGAGTTCGGCGCGGATGTGACCCTTGCCATATTCGCCGCCTTCCTCGCTGATCGAGGTGATGCGGTCGAACATCAGCATCGGCGGCAGCGGCAGTTGCGCGTTGCCTTCGCCGAACAATTCGCCTCGCCCGCAAGCGAGAAGCGCTTCATAATCGTAACGCGACGGGCGGTCTGCCATTGCCGTCAGTTTACCTCTTCTCGGCGCCGGTCTGGCGCAATTGCCCGACGGATGCCATATGCGACATGTCGGCATACCGGCGCCCGATGAGGGAGCCGCCGCCGAACCGAGGCCTTCCTAACATAGGCTCCCCCCGATCGAAAGCCCGTGCAGCGGCGGCTTTCGACGCCGCAATCCGGCGCGGCGGGAATGCGAAGCAGTTTGCCGGCGGAGAACGAGGAATGGTGTCAGATCGAAAAACAGCCTGGCTCGGCCGCGGTTTTGCCCTGACGCTGGCGCTGCTTCAGCTCGGCTCCACCGCCTCGGCGGGAGAACTGTTCAAGCAGCCCTCGATCGGGCTCGATCCGCCGAAGGTCATCAGGAGCGTGCCACCTTCGGTCATGCCCTCGCTCGATGCGAACCAGTGCCAGCTCGCCGCCGGCACCTGCCCGCTCGGCCGCCTGCAGCGTTCGGGCACGCGCTGCTACTGCGTTTCGAATGGCGTCGCGCGCCAGGGCGCAACGCGGACAAAGCCGCAGACGGCCCGGCCCTCGATGGCGGAATGATGCCTTGCCGCTGGTTCAACCTGGCTCCTTGGCCCGGACGGCCGTCAGGACCGCCGGGAGCAGGCCAGGGAAACGCTGCTCGATATCGCCCGCCCGCACCGAGATGAGCCGCCGCGCGCCGTCGATCCGCGTGCGCGTCACGCCGGCCTCGCGCAGGCGAGCCAGGTGATAGGTCAGGTTCGTCTTCGACGAGAACTGGTTCATCGACCCGCAACTGTCCTCACCGACCTCCGTGAGATGGGCGACGATCTCGCGGCGCGTCGGGTCGCTCAGCGCATCGAGCACGGCAGAGAGGTCGATCTGGTCGATAGCGGGGTGGAGAAGCTCCTTGGCCATGATCGAAGGATAGGCACTCCTGTGGCGGAGTTCAATAAGTGTTGAACTCATTGACGGGCGGCACGGCCACTCCTATTGTTCAATAAACATTGAACTCCTGGAGACGCGCCATGTTGCGTTCGCTCGTCTGGCTGTCGCTGGGCACCTTCGCCATCGGCACCGAAGGCTTCATGATCGCCGGTATCCTGCCGGCCATGGCGGCCGATCTTGATGTCTCGGTGGCGATGGCAGGCCATCTCGTCACCTGCTTCGCCCTCGTCTACGCGATCTCGGCGCCGCTGACGGCCGTGGCGACGGCGAGCCTGCCGCGCAAGCGCGTGCTCGCCCTGGCGATCGCCGCCTTCGCGCTCGCCAACCTCCTCGCCGCGGCGGCGCCGAATTATGCGTGGCTCATGGCGTCGCGCGTGCTGCTCGCCCTGTCCGCCGCAGCCTTCACCCCTTCCGCCACCGGCACCGCGGCGATGATCGCCCCGCCCGAGAAGCGCGGCCGCGCCATCGCGATCATCTATGGCGGCATGACGGTCGCGGTCGTCATCGGCGTTCCTTTGGGCACGATCCTCGCGGATCATCTCGGCTGGCGGGCGACCTTTGTCGGGGTCGCCGTCCTTTCCGTTCTGGCGCTTGTCGGCATCATGTCCCAGTTGCCGCGAGTCGCGGCCCCGCCGGCGGCGTCGCTTGCCGAGCGCTTCGCTCTGGCTCGGCGGCCAGAGGTGCTGTCCATTCTCGGCCTGACCGTGCTCGCCGTCGGCGGAGCCTTTTCCGCCAGCACCTATGCCGGGGTCCTGCTCAAGAATGTGTTCGGCGCCTCGCCGCAGGTGATCGCGCTCGCGCTTCTGGTCCTTGGTCTCGGCAGCGCGGCAGGCAACGTCTTCGGCGGCTTCGCAGCTGACCGGCTGAACCACCGCCGGTTCATCATGGCGGCGCTCGTGACGTTGATCCTCAATTTCGCCGCGATGTCGCTGGCAGCGACCTTCGCGCCGAACCAAGCGGGCCTCGTCGTTGTGATGGTGACGCTCGGCCTCTGGGGCCTCTTCGGCTGGGCCATGACGCCTGTGCAGCAGGTGCGGCTCGTGACGGTCGATCCGCCCCTCGCCGCCGTCTCGCTGTCGCTGAACTCGTCGGCCTTCTATCTCGGAACGGCGCTCGGCGCCGCCGCCGGCGCTGCGGCGATCGACCTTGCATCCGTTACGGCGATCGGCTGGACGGCGGCCTTGTTCGAACTGGCCGGTCTCGCGCTGTTCACAATCACTGCAAGGGCCGGACGCCGGCTGGCGCTCGCGCCGGGCTGATCAGGCGGCACGCTCGGGATAGAGCCCGAGCAGGCCCTCGCGGCTGGCCTTGGCGACGCCGCGCTCGGTGACGAGGCCGGTCAGCAGCCGGGCCGGCGTTACGTCGAAAGCCGGGTTGGCTGCCTTGGTGCCCTTCGGCGCCAGGCGCACCTTCACGATCGTGCCATCGCCGGCGATGCCCGAGATATGCGTGACCTCGTCGCTCGCGCGCTCCTCGATCTCGATTTCCTTGACGCCGTCATCGACTCGCCAGTCGATCGTCGAGCCGGGCAACACGACATAGAACGGCACGTGATTGTCATGCGCGGCCAGGGCCTTCAGATAGGTGCCGATCTTGTTGCAGGCATCGCCAGACGCGGTAACGCGGTCGGCGCCGACGAGGCAGATGTCGATCGCGCCATGCTGCATCAGGTGGCCGCCGGCATTGTCTGCGATCAGCGTATGCGGCACGCCATGCGAGCCGAGTTCCCATGTGGTCAGGCTGGCGCCCTGGTTGCGCGGCCGCGTCTCGTCGACGAAGACATGCACCGGAATGCCGCTGTCATGGGCGCTGTAGACGACGCCGAGCGCCGTGCCCCAGTCGACACAGGCAATCCAGCCGGTGTTGCAATGGGTGAGGATGTTGACCGGGCCCGAGCGGCCCTTGGCCTCCCAGATCTCGCGAATGAGCGCCGCGCCATTGGCCGCCATCGTGCCATTGGTGCGGATATCCTCGGCATGCAGGCGATCGGCGGTCGCGAAGGCTGTGGCCGCGCGCTCGCCTTCCGGCAGCCCGGCGACATCAGCGCGGACGATGTCGAGCGCCCAGCGCAGATTGACCGCCGTCGGTCGCGCGGCATAGAGCGCTTCATAGGCGCCGACGACATTGGCGTCGGAGGCATCGGCGGCCAGGGCCATCGCATAGCCATAGGCGCCGGTGACGCCGATCAGCGGGGCGCCGCGCACCACCATCCGCTTGATCGCGTCGATGGCCTCGGTGACACTTTCGATCCGAAGCGTTTCGAAGCGATGCGGCAGCAGCGTCTGGTCGACCACCGTCACGGCGGGTTCATTGCCGTCACGCCAGATCGAACGATAAGAGACGCCGTCAACTTTCATCACGAACTCTCCAGACAGGCCGGCGCGGCCGGCGGAAAAGGGGGATGACCCCGCAGACGTAATCGAGTAGAGGCGAAGCCTCGGCTCTTCAACCCCGATCGGAGCCGCCGCCAGAGCGATACCGGCAGAGGCGGCCGCCTGGAGACGACGACATGACGAACCATCCGATCCGCGCTGTGGTCACCGACATCGAAGGCACCACCTCGTCGATCTCCTTCGTCAAGGACGTGCTATTCCCTTATGCGCGGCAGCGGCTCGCCGGATATGTCTCCGCCCATGCCGACGATCCGGCGGTCCAGTCGGCACTGGCCGAAGCGCGGATGCTGGCCGGAGAGCCGGCGCTGTCGCAGGATGAGACCATCGCGCTGCTCGAAGGCTGGATCGATGCCGACCGCAAGGTAACCCCGCTCAAGACGCTGCAGGGCCTCATCTGGGAAGACGGATACCGTTCGGGAACCCTCAAGGGCGATCTTTATCCCGATGCGGCCGAATTTCTGGCCCGCTGGCGCAATGAGGGCCTGTCGCTCTACGTCTATTCCTCCGGCTCCGTGCTGGCGCAGAAGCTGATCTTCGGCCACACTGAATTCGGCGATCTGACCATCCTGTTCTCCGGCTTCTTCGACACGACGGTCGGCGCCAAGACCGATCACGCGTCCTATGCGGCGATCGCCGAGGTTGCCGAACTGCCGCCTTTCCGTATCCTCTTCCTCTCCGACAACACCGCCGAGCTCGACGCCGCGCGCGAGGCCGGTCTGGTGACGATCGCGCTCGATCGCGGCGAGGCGGTGCTGCCGGAAGGTCACGGCCATCCCGTCGCCAGGGACTTCAGCGAGATCGATGCGCTCGCCGGCACGCTGAAGGCCTGACGCGCATGGACAAGGCGCGGCGCATGGCCACGGCGACCGGAGCGCTCGCCATCCTGTTCTGGTCGTGCCTCGCGCTCCTGACCAGCCTGTCGCGCGAGATTCCGACCTTCGAGGCGCTCGCCATCACCTTCGCGATCGGCGCGGTGACGCTTTTCCTCTGCTTCCTGCCGCGCCGCGGCGTCATGGGCATCGCCCGCGCCTTCGCCAAATGGCCGCTGCGGGCCTGGGCGCTCGCGATCAGCGGCATCTTCGTCTACCACGCGCTCTATTTCATCGCGATCCGCCTGGCGCCGGCCGGGCCGGTTACGATCATCAACTATCTCTGGCCCTTGGCGATCGTCATCCTGGCCGGCGTCTTGCCTGGCGGCGACAGCCGCCTCGGTTGGCCGCAACTGGTCGGCGGGGTCATCGGCTTCGGCGCGACCGTGCTGCTGGTCGGCTTCGGCGGCATCGCGCTCGGCGGCGACGCGCTGGCCGGCTATGGCTGCGCACTCGCCTGCGCGCTCGTCTGGGGTCTCTACTCGGTGCTGAACAACCGCATCGGCGCCACCGGCAGCGAACCGATCATCGGGGTCTGCGTGGCCGTCGCCCTGCTCGGCGCGATCGGCCATTTCGCTGCGGGCGAGACCTTCGTCATGCCGGATGGCGGCGCGGCGCTGTCGCTCCTCCTTCTCGGCGTCGGCCCGGTTGGCGCCGCTTTCGCCGCCTGGGATCATGCGACGAAGAGGGGCGACATCGCGGTGCTCGGCGCCCTTTCCTATGCGACGCCGCCGCTCTCGATGATCCTGCTCGTCGCCGCCGGCACGGCCGAGCCGAGCTGGCGCCTTGCTTTGGCCACCCTGCTGGTCGTCGCCGGCGCCGCCCTTGCCGCAATACCGGGCGGCGCCCGAAAGCTGCGCGTGCGCCCGGCCGACTAGACCAGCGTCTCCTCGAGCACCATCAGCAGCCGTTTCCAATGGCGCGCGTCGCCGGCCTCGTCATAAACGCCGTGGTCGGGAACGGCCCAGCCATGGCTCATGCCGACATAATTCTCGATGATGTGGTCGACCTCGGCCGTCCGCAACGCCTCGGCCAAACGGGCTGACTGTTCCGGCGGGAAGCTGTTGTCGACACCGGCCACGCCGACATAGACGCGCCCGCGAACGCTGCCCATGCGCCGATGCGGCGAATCATCAGCCTCGCTCGCGAGATTGCCGCCGTGAAAGGACAGCGCAGCCGCGACGCGGTCCGGATAAGCGGCCGCGGCAACCAGCGCCCGGCCACCGCCCATGCAATAGCCGAGGGTCGCGATCGGGCCGGTGGCACCGGCTGCCGTGAGCGCAGCGATATAGACGCCGCTATCGGCCTCGGTCATCGCCTGGGTGGTGCCGCGGATCATCGTCATCAGTTGCTGGCGCGACGTCTCATGGCTGAAGGCGTCGGCTGCAAACGGACCATAAGCGCCAAAGCGATAGAAGAGGTCGGGGACGAGCACGTTGTAGCCGGCATCGGCCAGCCGCTCGGCCATGCCGGAGAGCGCCGGCCGCGGCCCGAAGGCGTCCATATAGAGGATGACGCCGGCCGTCGACGGCGTCCTGGCTGGATGAAGGCCTGCCGGGCACGCGCCATCGGCCGTCTCGATCTCGATCTGCTGCGGCATCGGTTCTGGTCTCTCCTGGGAGGGGCGCGGCGGGGAGGCGCCGTCCGCTCAAAACTATGGCGGACTTATCAACTGTCAATCGCCAGCGCGGCCGAACTGGCGCACGAGGACGGCGGCGAGGATGATCGCGCCGGTCATGAGGTCCTGCAGGAAGCTCGGCACACCGAGGATGGTCAGGCCATTCGAGACCACGGCAATGATGGCCGCGCCGACCAGCGTGCCCGGCACGCTCGGCTCGCCTTCGCGAAACGCGGTCATACCGAGGAAGACCGCCGCATAGGCGGAAAGCAGATAGCCTCCGCCGCCGGTCGGATGGGCGCTGCCGAGCCGCGCGGCCAGCAAGAGCCCGGCGAGTGCCGCAAGGCCTGCCGAAAGCGCGAAGGCGATGATCATGTCGCGCCGGACCGGCAGGCCGACCAGCCGCGCCGCCTCGCGGTTTCCGCCGATCGCATAGAGCCGACGGCCGAACTCGGTCGCATCGAGCAGCAGCCAGACGATCACGGCCGTGCCGATCAGCCACAGCGTCGGAACCGGCAGGCCGAAAACGGCGCCGCGGCCAAGATCGCGAAAGGCCGGCGGAATGCCGGAAAAGAGCGTTGCGCCGTCCGAGATCCAGAAGGTCAGTCCGCCGATGATCGTGCCGAAGGCCAGCGTCGCGATGAAGCTCGGCACCGCGAAGCGCGCGACGAGAAAACCGGAAACGGTGCCCATCGCCAGGGCCGCGACGATGACCAGCACGAACACTGTGGCGATGCCATAGCCGACGCCGAACAGCGATACGGCGGCGATGCCGGCGAAGGACACGACGGCCGAGACCGAAAGATCGAACTCGCCGACCACCATCACCAGCGTTGCCCCGATCGCCACGATGGCGAGCAGCGACATCTGCTGGGTGATGTTGACGAGATTGGCCACCGTTCCGAAGGCACCCGGCGATGCGATGGCGAAGACGGCGATGATCAGGGCCAGCGCGAGAAGCGTGCCATAGCGGCGGAGGAGGGTCATGCGACGGCGGCGGTCTGGTTCGGCTGATGGGGATGGCTGCGCGGGGCGTGACCAAAGGCGGCGGCCACGACCGCCTCGCGCGTCAGCACGGCACCCGAGAGATCAGCGACGATGCGTCCGCCATTCATGACGAGCACACGGTCTGACAGCGCCATCAGTTCCTCGATGTCGCTGGTCGCTGCGATCACGGCAGCGCCTGAAGCGGAGATGCGACGGATCTCGTCGTGAATCTCCGCCTTGGCGCCGACATCGACACCGCGCGTCGGCTCGTCGATCAGCGCGAGGCGGATCGGGCGGCCAAGCCAGCGGCCGAAGAGCAGCTTCTGCTGGTTGCCGCCGGAAAGGGTCAGCGGCGAGCGCTCGAGACTGGCCGCCACGAGGCGGAGCCGCGCGCCGACATCGCGCGCGAAGGCACGGATCCGGCCGCGCGCCGGCAGCGGCAGGCGCGGGGCACGGCGAAAATCGGCAAGATGGGCGAGCGCGAGATTGTCCGCGATCGAAAGCGCGCCGGCGAACCCTTCGCGGCGGCGATCCTCCGGCACATAGACGGCACCCATCGCGATGCGACCGGCCGGGCCACCCGCGAGCGGACGACCGGCGAGGCGGACGCTTCCGGTAACCGGCAAGGCGCCCCATAGCGCCTTCAACAGCGCCGAGCGGCCGGCGCCGACAAGGCCATAGAGGCCGACGATCTCGCCGGCGCCGATCTCGATCATCGCGCGGCCGCCGGCGGGGCCGAAGGCGATATCGGCGGAAAGCGCCACGTCGCGCGAAGACGCGACCCGCAGCGCCGCTTTCGGCAAAGCCTCGGCCAAGGCCGATCCGCCCGACATCAGGCGCACGAGCCCGGCGCGGTCGATGTCCTTGACGCGGCCGGCACCGACGGTGCGACCGCCACGCAGCACGGTGTAGCCATCGGCCAGCGCCATGACCTCGTCGAGCCGATGCGAAATGAACAGCACCGCGGTGCCGGAGGCCGCGAGCTGGCGGACGACCGCATGCAGCCGCTCGGCCTCGGCTTCGCTGAGGCTCGAGGTCGGCTCGTCCATGACGACGAGGCGGGCGTCCGTCATCAGCGCGCGCACGATCTCGGCCATCTGGCGCTGGCCCGGCGTCAGCCGCGCGGCCGGCCGGTCCAGCGGCAGGTCGGGCGCGATGCGAGCCGCCACCGCCGCCACGCGCGCGCGCATCGCGGCGCGGTCGATGAACGGACCCTTATGGGGATGGCGGCGGCCGATCCAGGCATTGCCGACCGTGTCGAAATGCGGAACGAGATTCAGTTCCTGGTGGATGAAGCGGAAGCCGAGCGCCTCCGCCGCGAGCGGCCCCGCAATCGAAGTGGCCGCGCCGTCGATGACAATCGCGCCGCCGCCGGGCTGGTGGAGGCCGGACAGGAGCTTGATCAGGGTCGACTTGCCGGCCCCGTTCTCACCGACCAGCGCATGCACCTCGCCCGGCGCGATCTTGAGATCGGCGCCGTCGAGCGCGCGGGTCGCGCCGAAATGCCGGGAAACGCCGGCGAGAACCAGGAAGGGCTGGCGCCCTTCGCGCTCGCTCGTCACGGGCAGGTGACGCCGAGCGTCTCGGGCGTGATCAGCTTGGCGGGGGCATAGAGCTCGGCCTTTTCAGGCTTTTCGCCGGCGAGGATCTTGGTGAGGCCTTCGGCGGCGAGCCCAGCCATGGCATCGAAATCCTGGCTGACCGTGCCCTTGATATGGCTGCAGGACTTGATCAGCTCGACGGCCTGCGGATTGCCGTCGATGCCGGCGACGATGATCTTCGAATCGGGCTTGTCGGCCTCGATCGCCAGCTCAGCGCCGATCGCCGGCTCGTCCCAGGCGGCCCAGACCGCGTCGATCTGGTCGCCCTTGCTCTTCAGCAGGTCCTCGGTGGTCTTGCGCGCATCGTCGATCGGTCCCGGCACGACCATGTAGTGCTCGGCGATGACCTTGATGTCGGGGTTCTTTTTCAGCGCCGCATCGAGCGCCAATTCGCGCTGGTGCACGCCCGGATGCGCCGAATAGTAGAACTTGACGATATTGCCCTTGTGACCAAGCTTCTCGAACAGGAAGTCGCTGAGCTTGGTGCCGAGTTCGAAATTGTCCGAGGTGACATTGAGCGCCACGCCGGGCGCCGTCGCGCCATCGATCGCGACGACGGGAATGCCGGCCGCGGCGGCCGCGCTCACCTGATCCTGGATCTGCTTCGGATCGACGCTGACGAGCACGATCGCGCCGACCTTGGCTGCCGTGACATCCTCGATGCGGCTGGCGAGCTGGCCCATGTCGCCGCGCGTATCGACCACGGTGGCATTCCAGCCGGCGGCCTTCGCCTTTTCCTCGAACACCTTGATCATCTGGTTGGTCGCAACCGAGCTCTGATAAGGCGTGAGGACGGCGATATCGACGGCGCTGGCGGCTGAGGCCGTGGCGAGGAGGCCGGCGAAAGCGAGGGCAATGAGCGGAGCGCGCATGATTTGTTGTTGTTCCCCGTGAATGGCGCTCGATTGTTATCGCCTCGGCGGTCGCCCGCGCAAGCGGAGACCCGGCTCAGAGGTCCGCCGCCAGTGACCGCGCGGCCTCGGTCGCGCTTCGATAGGCTTTGAAGCGTCGCGCTGCCCGTCCGGCGCGTTCGGGGCGGGGCGTCACGATGCGGCTGTCGGCCTCCGGCGCCGACGTGGCGCCGATGACGGGCGCCAGCATGCGATAGGCGCCATAAGCGGTAACCAGGCGGCTCTCGGGCGGCACCTCGACCACGGCGCCGGTGACATCGGCGACGAGTTGCGCCACCACGCCGGCCCCTGCAACGCCGCCGGCGAGCACGATGGCGCGCGGGCGCACGGGCAACGCATCGAGATTGTCGCGGATCGCGAAGGCGAGGCCTTCGAGCACCGCATAGGCGAGTGCCTCGGTGTGCTGGGCGCGATCGAGCCCGAGAAAGGCGCCGCGCACGGCGCGATCGATGAAGGGACCGCGCTCGCCGATCAGGAAGGGCAGGAACAATGCCGAGGGCGGCTCGGCGTCATGGGTTGCGGCGGCGCCATAGAGGTCCGGCACGCTGCGGCCGGCGACATGGGCGAACCAGTCGAGCGCGAGGCCGGCGGCAAGGAAGGGCGAGATGACGACGACGTCGTTGCCGACCGGTGCCGCCAGCGTATAGGAGGCGCGCGGCGGGGCAGCGGTCTCGAGCGGCATGGCGGCCGCGATCCATCCGGTGGTGCCGAGATAGGCATGCGGCCTATCATGCGCCTCGCTGGCGGTGCCCCAGGCGGTGGCCCCGCCATCGCCGGCGCCAACATGGACCGGAATGCCGGCCGGCAGGCCGAGCGCGGCAGCTGCTCCCGGCAGCAGCGGTCCGGCCAGGGCGTCGGCATCGAGAATATCGGGCAGGAGCGCCGGCGACAGGCCGATCGCGCCAAGGATGGTGGCATCCCAGTTCCGTGCGGCGAGGTTCATGAGCCCCGTGGTGGTGGCCGTCGAGGGATCGACGACGGCGCGGCCGGTCATCGCGAGGATGACGGCATCCTTGGCGCCGAACAGGATGCGCGACGCCGCCGCCATGATTTCGGGCTCATGATCATGCAGCCAGTCGAGCCGGTAGAGGCAGAGCGCCGGATCGATCCTGTTGCCGATACGCGCCTCGAAGTCCTCCGGCAGGCCCTCCCCGACCGCCGCGACGCGCGACGCGTCGACGCGGGCATCGCTGTAGAGGATCGCCGGGCGAAGCGGCGCGCCATCGCGGCCAAGGACGATGACATTCTGCATCGAGCCGGACAGCGCAATCGCGTCGACGGCGTGATCGATGGCCAGTTCCGCCACGGCCTCGACCGTCGTCTGCCACCAGTCGCCGGATGCCTGCTCGGCAAAGCCCGGCTCCGGCGCCTCCGTCACGACCGGCCGGTCGGCGACGCGCAACGCGTGGCCATGACCATCGAAGAGCACCGCCTTGACCGAGGATGTGCCGACATCGACGATGAGAACCCGTTCTGCAGCCATTCCACCCGTCCGCTCGTGCCCTCGAAGGGGCGCAATCTAGCGGCGTCGCTCCATGGAGGCCACCCCGCACCCGTCTTTCACGCCGCTGTCGCGGCTTGCGGCAGCACGAAGGGCACGCCATCCGCGGTCTTGCCGACGGGCAGCGTGACGCCGAAAACCTCGGCCAGCAGAGCATCGGTCAGGACGTCAGGCGGCGCGCCTTCGGCAGCGATGCGGCCGCGATCGATGACGACGATCCGATCGGCGTGGAGTGCGGCAAGGTTCATGTCATGCAGCACCGCGACCACTCCGCCGCCGCCCTTCGCGAACTCCCGCGCGGCGGATAGCGTCATGAGCTGGTGTCGGAGATCGAGGCTCGCCGTCGGCTCGTCGAGGAACAGGAAGGCCGGCCGGCCGTCGGGACAGGGATCGGGCAGCTGGCAGAGCACGCGCGCGAGATGGACGCGCTGCTGTTCGCCGCCGGAAAGCTCCTGATAGAGGCGGCCGCCAAAACCGCCGAGATCGACGCGAGCGAGCGCGGCGACGACGCGGGCATTGACCGCGCTACCGCTGCGCCGGTCGAAGGCGCCGAGGCGAACGACCTCGTGTACCGTGAACGGAAAGGCGAGTGAGGACGCCTGCGGCAGCACGGCCCGGCGCGCGGCGAGCTGGCCGAGCGGCAAGCGGCCGATATCGGTTCCATCGATCGTGATCCGGCCCGAGGTCAGCTTGATCTCGCCGGTCAGCGCCTTCAGCAGGGTCGACTTGCCGGCGCCATTCGGGCCGATGATGGCCGTGACGACCCCGGGCGCGACGGTGAGACTGATGCCGTCGATGAGCCGCTTGTGGCCAGCACGGATCACGAGGTCTTCGGCGACGATCATGCGGGCCTCACAGGTCGACGATGCCGCGGCGGCGCAGCAGGATCGAGACGAAGAACGGCGCACCGATGATGGCCGTCACGATGCCGATCGGCAGTTCCGCCGGCGCGACCACCATGCGGCAGACGATGTCGGCGCCGATCAGCAGGCCGGCACCGAGAAGCGCCGAGGCGGGCAAGAGCGTCCGATGCTCCGGCCCGATGGCGAGCCGCAGCAGATGTGGCACCACGATGCCGACGAAACCGATGACGCCGGTGAAGGCGACGGAAACGCCGACGACCACCGCGACCGCGAACACGATCAGCGATTTCAGTTTCTCGACATCGATGCCGAGATGACGCGCCTCGGCCTCGCCGAGCACGAGCGCGTCGAGGCCGCGCGCGATGAGCGGGGACAGCGCCAGCACGGCGAGGATTGGCGGCGCGGCGATGGCAAGCTTCAGCCAGGTGGCGCCGGCAAGGCTGCCCATGGTCCAGAATGTCAGCTCGCGCAGCTGCGCGTCCGTGGCGCGATAGACGAGAAACGAAGTGATGGCGCCGGCGAAGGCGCCGAGCGCGATGCCGGCCAGCAGCATGGTGGCGACCGAGGTTCGGCCGCGCCGGGTGGCGATGGCATAGAGGATGATCGTCGTTGCGAAGCCGCCGAGAAAGGCGGCGATCGGCAGCGCGCCGATCGTGGCGATGGCCGGCAGCGAAGCCAGCATCGCGCCGCCGGTGACGATGACCAGCACCGCGCCGAGCCCGGCGCCCGAGGAGACGCCGACGAGGCCCGGGTCGGCGAGCGGGTTGCGGAACAATCCCTGCAGCATGGCGCCGGCGATGGCCAGCGCCGCGCCGACCAGCGCCCCGAGCAGAAGGCGCGGCAGGCGGATATCGACGAGCACGATCCGCTCGGTGGTGTCGGCGGCCGGACGGCCGGCGAGCCAGTCAGCCATGATCTGCAGCACGCGGCCGACCGGCAGGCCATATGGGCCCGTGGCCAGCGCGGCCGCCATGACGACGACGAGCAGCACGGCCAGGAGGATCAGCGCCAGCTGGGCGCGGCCCCTGCGATCGCCGTCGGGCGCTGCCGCTGAAGCGAGCACGGTCATGGCGCGGGCGCGGCCTTGATGTCGAGATCGGGATACAACGCCAGCGCCAGGTCACGTGCGGCATCGGGCATGCGCGGGCCGAAGCCGAGCAGATAGAGCCCGTCCATCGCGATCAGCGATTTGTCGGCGGCGGCCGGAGTGGCGGCCAGCGCCGGCAGCGCGAACAGCTTCGCCGCCTCGGGCACGTCGGCGCCAGGGCGCGACATCATGACGATGCTCTGCGGCGCGGCCGCCACCATTGCCTCGGCCGAGGCCGGCTTGTAGCCCTCGACGCTGCCGAACGGATTGACCGCGCCGGCAGCGGCGAGCATCGCGTCGGCCGCGGTGTGATGGCCGGCGGCCATCAGGCGGTCGCCGGCACTGCTCATCAGGAAGATGGCGCGCCGGCGCTTGTCCGCGGGAATGGTGGCGATGGCAGCAGCGAGCGCATCGGCGCGTGCCTCGACGCCGTCCGCGAGGGCCTTGCCCTTCTCCGGCTCGCCGATCACGTCGGCGATCATGGCGATCTTTTCGGCAATGCCCTTGGCGCTGTAAGGCTCCGGCAGGATCACGATCGGCACGGAGGCCGCAAGCAACAGGTCGAGCGCCTCCTTGGGGCCGGAGCCCTCGACGGCGAGGATGAGATCCGGCTTCACCGACAGCACGCTTTCCGCCGAAAGCGCGCGCATATAGCCGACATCCGGCTTCCCGAGCGCTTCCGGCGGGTAGAGGCTGGTCTGATCGCGAGCGATGACCCGGTCGCCGGCACCGAGCGCATAGAGGATTTCGGTGACGGCGCCACCGATCGAGACGATGCGGTCGGCGCTCTCGATCTCGACGGTGCGTCCCCGCGCATCGATGACCGTCCGGGGCGCTGCGATGGATTGCTGGATCGCGAAGAGCGTGATCACCAGCGCCACCGCGAAACCGAGGGCGAGGCGGGTATGCCGGCCGGGCGCATGCGGAAGGAAGTGCAGGGACGAGGGGGACAGGGCGCGCATCAGGAGCCTCCGGTCACGCGTTGACAGTCACTTGTTGAGGATGAGCTTGCCGACCCGGGTCAGCCGCAGTCGGTAATCTTCGCTGCCATGGCGGATGATCACCTCACGGGCGCCTTGCAGCAGGCTCTCGCTGGAAACGATCCGCGGTTGCGGCCGTGCCGCATCCGCCTCGCCGTTCGTTCCGCTCTGCTCCTGCATCGGTCACTCCACCGGTTCGGCCGCGCCAGGCGGCAGTCTTGAGGACTTCTAAACTTGCGAACCATTCGCAACTAATTACTTGACTGCCATAATCACCTTTTCTATGGATCGCAACGACCAAATTTCGAATCCGCCGTCGGCCGCCCTCAGTGGCCGGCGGTCATGCCGAGCCCGCCAGTTCGTCCGCAGCGATCAGCCGCGACCGCGACAGCCAGCCAGGCGCTTCCCGTCTTCCGTATTGGGGGCTCTGATGAGCATCGCGCGACTGAACGCCCGGCTATTGGCCGGCTCCACCTTCCTCGCTTGCCTGGCCATGACAGCCGGCAGCGCCATGGCGCAGCAGGCCAGCGCACAGCAAGCGCAGGCTCAGCAAACCACCGGGGATGGCGCGGTCCAGCTCGACGCCGTCGTTGTCCAGGGCGGTTCGGGCAGCGGCGCGACGACGGGCGACCAGACGCCCGCCGTCACCGCAAAGGAAGGAACCGCGCTCGTCACCACGACGACGCAGCAGGAACTCACCAACCGGATGATCGATTCGTGGCAGGCCTTCGGCCAGCGCGCGGAACCCGGCGTCAGCTTCTCGACGCAGAACAACTCGATCAATGTGCGCGGTCTCGACGAGAACAACGTTCTCACCACCATCGACGGTATTCGCCTGCCCTGGCTTGGATCGGGCGATGCGCGCAGCGTCACCGGCGGTCTTTCGACGTTCGATTTCAACGCGCTCAGCGCGATCGATATCGTGCGCGGTGCCGATTCCAGCATCGGCGGTTCTGGCGCCATGGGCGGTCTCGTCGCGTTGACGACGCTCTCGGCCGACGACGTCATCCGCGAGGGCCGCAACTGGGGCTTCATCACCAAGAACATCTACGCGAGCGCCAACAACTCCTTCACCACCAGCGATGCCGTCGCCGCCCGCTTCGGCGACACGTCGATGCTGGTGCAGGGCTCGTACACGACCGGTCACGAGACCGAGACGATGGGAGATGTCGGTGGCTACGGCACGACTCGCACCGAAGCCAATCCCGAGGATTTCGACCAGTACAGCCTGCTCGGCAAGCTGACGCAGCGCTTCGATGGCGGCCATAGCCTGACGCTCACCGGCGAGATGTTCCACGGCAATTCGACGACTGACGCGATGTCGAGCCAGTCGCTGACCGGCAACTACCGGCCGGGCAACTACACGACCGGCGAAGAAGCCCGCCGCCAACGCTTCTCTCTGACCTACGACTATCTCGCCCCGGAGCCGGGCGGCTTCGCCGACAAGGCGCAGGCGATTCTCTACTGGCAGAATCTCGAACTCGACAACACAACCGACGCCTATCGCTCGACCAGCGTCATCGGTCCGTATCAGCGCCAGAACAGCAACCAGGTGCAGGAATTCGGACTGAACGGCTTTGCCGAGAAGGCGCTGACGCTCGGCGGCTTCGAGAACCGCTTCACCTGGGGTGGCGAATTCTACCTGACCGACACCAGCCAGTATTCGTACGGCGTCGACAACTGCCCGCCGAATGCCAAGACCTCGCCCTGCTCGATGCTGCACACCAACCAGGCCGACATGCCTGACGCTCAGGGTGCGACCTTCGGCATCTATGGCCGCGACGAGGTTGCGCTCGGCAACAACCTGTTCCTGACGCCGGGCCTCCGCTTCGACTGGTACCAGCAGGTGCCGCAGGAAACGGCCGGCTATGGCAATGGCAACGAGGCCTATATCGGCCTGCCGGACACCTCATCGGGATCGAAGTTCTCGCCGAGCCTGCTCGGCACCTGGAAGGCGACCGACAAGCTCTCCTTCTATGCGCAGTGGGCGCAGGCCTATACCGCGCCGACGCCGGGCCAGCTCTACCTGACCTATGGCGGCCCGGGCGCCTATCTCTCGATCGGCAATCCGGACCTCGAGGCCCAGTCGGGCACCGGCTATGAGATCGGCACCAAGTTCGGCGACGATCAGCTGGGCGGCGGCATCTCGGCCTTCACGAACTTCTACAAGAACTTCATCGACAGCGAGCAGCTGACCGCTGCCGAGGCGGCCGCGCGCGGCTACGACCTCGCCGAATATCCCTTCGGCGTCAGCGAATATGTGAACATCAACAGCGTCAACATCTATGGCGTCGAGGCGCGCGGCGCCTGGAAGTTCGCGCCAAACTGGAAGCTGTCGGGCTCGCTCGCCTGGATGGTCGGCCAGAACCTCGACGAGGGCACCTATCTCGACTCGGTGCCGCCGTTGAAGGGCGTGATCGGCATCGGCTATGCCGACGTCGAATGGGGCACCGACCTGATGCTGACGGCCGCCGCCATGAATGCCCAGACCTCGGCCAGCTTCCAGGCTCCGGCCTATGCGGTCGTCGACTGGACCGCATGGTGGCAGCCGGCGAAGCTGCCGGGCCTGCGCGTCCAGGCCGGCGTCTTCAACCTGTTCGACGAGACCTATTTCAACAATCTCGACATCCCGACCTCCGTCACGGCGTCGAGCAGCAATCTCGACTTCTATTCCGAGCCGGGCCGGAACTATCAGGTGAACCTCACCTATCAGTTTTGATCCGGACGGTCACGGAACGTCGGTCGCCGGTGTGGTGACGTCGGCCGACGCGAGGAGGGAGTGCTCCCCGAGCCTCCCTCCTCATCTTTTCCCCAATCCCGGCGCATCACGCCGACGTACCCGCACGGCACGCAAAAAGAAGGTCATCGCCCATGTTCATCGCCATGAACCGCTTCAAGGTCAGCAAAGGATCCGAGGAGGCATTCGAGGAGGTCTGGCGCAGCCGCGACCGTCATCTCGACGAGCTCGAGGGCTTCGTCGACTTCCATCTCCTGAAGGGACCGGAAGGCGACGACCACACGCTCTATGCCTCACACACCGTGTGGCAGACGCGCGACCACTTCGTCGCCTGGACCAAGTCGGAGCAGTTCCGCAAGGCGCATCAGGGCGCCGGCGACCGCAAGCCGATGTTCCTCGGCCACCCCGTCTTCGAGGGCTTCGAGGCGGTGATCGGAGCCTGAGGCCGGAAGGCGCAAAGCGCCGCCATCCGGCGCGCTTTGTCGCGCTTGCCAGGGCGCGCGGCCCCGCTATATCCTGATGCAACGCTTTACTTATGATAAGCGTTACATATCAAATTTCGGACGCATGACCCGCCCCCACCCCGGCGCGGCGGCGCTCCGGCAGGATCAGCGTCATGGCCACCACCCGTCCCGCACCGCAACCGGCAGCGCGCGACCCGCACTACAAGTGGGTCGCGCTCAGCAACACGACGCTCGGCATGCTCGCCGCCTCGATTAACGGCTCGATCCTCCTGATCAGCCTGCCGGCGATCTTCCGCGGCATCGGGCTGAAGCCGCTGGAGCCGGGGAACGTCAACCTCCTGCTCTGGTCGATCATGGGCTACATGGTGGCGACCTCGGTGCTGGTCGTCACCTTCGGCCGGCTTGGCGACAGCCTCGGCCGCGCGCGGATCTACAATCTTGGCTTCCTGATCTTCACGGTTGCGGCGATCGCGCTCAGCCTGATGCCGGACAATGGCAGCTTCGCTGCCTGGTATCTCATCACCGTGCGCATCCTGCAGGGCGTCGGCGGCGCGATGCTGATGGCGAACTCGACGGCGATCCTCACCGATGCGTTTCCAACCGAGCAGCGCGGCCTCGCGCTCGGCATCAACACGATCGCGGCGATCGGCGGATCCTTCATCGGCCTCCTGATCGGCGGTCTTCTCGCTGATATAGACTGGCGGCTGGTCTTCTGGATCAACGTGCCCTTCGGCGTCATCGGCACGGCCTGGGCCTACTGGAAGCTCAAGGACCGCGCAGCGCCGCGCCATCGCCCGATCGACTGGGCCGGCAATTTCACCTTCGGCATCGGCCTCATCCTGATCCTGATCGGCATCACCGAGGGCATCCAGCCCTATGGCAGCCACGCCATGGCCTGGACCAGCCCCGAGGTCATGACGCTGATCGGCGTCGGCCTCGTCCTGATCGTCGCCTTCCTCGTCATCGAGAGCCGCGTCGCCTTCCCGATGTTCGATCTAGCGCTGTTCCGCATCCGCCCGTTCACGGCCGGCAATCTCGCCAGCCTCTTCGCCGCCATCGGCCGTGGCGGGCTACAATTCATGCTGATCATCTGGCTGCAAGGCATCTGGCTGCCGCTGCATGGCTATTCCTTCGAAGAGACGCCGCTCTGGGCCGGCATCTTCATGCTGCCGCTGACGCTCGGTTTCCTGGTGGCGACGCCCGTCTCGGGCTGGCTTTCCGATCATCACGGCGCCCGCCCCTACGCCGTTGGCGGCATGCTGATCGGCGCGGCGAGCTTCGCCGCGCTGATGGAACTGCCGCCCGACTTCAACTATCCGGTCTTCGCTTTCCTGCTGTTCCTGAACGGCCTCGGCTCGGGGCTCTTCATCGCGCCGAATTCGACCGCGATCATGAACTCCGTGCCGCCCGCCGAGCGTGGCCAGGCGGCGGGCATGCGCGCAACGACGCTGAATGCCGGGCAGGTCCTCTCGATCGGCATCTTCTTCAGCCTGATGATCGTTGGCCTGACAGAACAGCTCCCCGCCTCGATGGAAGCGGCGCTGATCGCGCAGAATGTGCCGGATGCGGTCGCGCATCACGTCGCCTCGGCGCCGGCGGTGGCGAGCCTCTTCGCCGCCTTCCTCGGCTATAACCCGATGGGCGAATTGCTACCGCCCGGCATGCTGGCGAGCCTGCCGAACGCGGCCGAGATCACCGGCAAGACATTCTTCCCGCATCTCCTCGCCGGACCGTTCATGCATGGGCTTGTATTCGCCTTCTCGTTCTCGATGATCCTCAACCTGCTGGCAGCCGTCGCCTCATGGCTCGCCGGCGGCAAGTACGTGCATGAGCATCACGCGGCGCTGCATGTACACGGCCACGTTGCCCGGCCGGCGGCCGACGCGGAGGCTTCGGCCGCGACCCGCTGATCTCGTGGAAGCGCGGAGAAGCCGACGCGCATGAGCACATCGAGGATTGAGCGGCTCAGAACGCTGGAAACGTCATGAGGCCCTCAATCCTTCAGCCAAGTGCCATAGTCGGCGACGAGGAGATGGGTTGGCGCCTCGTCTTCCTCGATTGCGGCAAAGCGGCCGATCGGCTCGGCGAAGACATTGTCGGTCAGATCGTCATTGACGGTCGAGACCTCGCCGATCAGCACGTCGGCGCCCTCGCCCCAGAAAGCGTGCCAGACGCCCGGCAGCAGCGTGACGCTCTCGCCGGGGTCGAGCCGAAGCTTGCTGCCGGCCGGCATCGTGCGCATCGCGCCATCGGTCGGCACATGCACCTCGGCCTTGCGGTCGATATTGCCCTCGGCATCCGGCATGAAGAGCTCGAGCGTCAGCGTGCCGCCGCCGCGATTGATGATGTCCTCGGCCTTCAGATTGTGCCGGTGCATCGGCGTGAGCTGATCCTGGCGCGCGATCATGATCTTCTCAGCATAGAGCATGCCACGGCCTGTCGCGAGATCGGCCGGGTTGCCATTGCGCACCGTGAACAGGAAGAGACCGAGTTCATCGAACGTCTCACTGCCGAAATCGGTGATGTCCCAGCCGAGGCGCGCGTCGAGGATGCCCTTGGCCCGGGCCGTGTTGGCCTTAAATTCCGCGGGCGTCCAATAGGCAAAGGGCGGGAGGAGGAAGCCGAAGGAGCGGATGAATTCGTCCGCCTGCTCCATGATCTCGTTGACCCGCGAACGTTTCATTGCAGACTCCCCTTCACGGCCCTCGCCAGCGCTCAGCGCCGGCGGGCGACTAAAACGCAAACGCCGGGCGCGGTGAAGGCGCAATCCGTCAGGCCGGGAAGATTCGCCAGCGCTCGGGCCGGAAGGCGACGAGGCTGCCGAGCGTTCGGCTCGCCTCGACCTCGACATCGATCTCGGCCCGCAGATGCTCCGGGCCGACCTGCAATTCGAGGCGCCGACGCGCGCCATGACGGCGCTCGGCGACCACGCGGCCGCGGATGGCCGGGCTGTCGTCGGAGACCAGCGTGACATCATGTGGACGGAAGCCGAGCGTCGCAGGGCGCGTGCCGGTCTCGCCAAAGGTAAGGCCCGAGGGGGTGCCATCGACGAGCACGGCGCCATCGGCGATCTCGACCGGCAGGAGTGTCGATTCGCCGATGAAGGAGAATACGAACGGGCTGCCGGGGCGATCATAGATATCGTCGGCGGATCCGACCTGTTCGATGCGGCCCTTCGACATCACGACGATGCGGTCGGCAAGTTCCAGCGCCTCCTCCTGGTCATGCGTGACGAAGAAGGTGGTGTGGCCGGTGCGGTCGTGAATGTCGCGCAGCCAGCGGCGGAGGTCGCGGCGGACCTGTGCGTCGAGCGCGCCGAAGGGCTCGTCGAGCAGCAGCAGCCGCGGCTCGATCGCAAGCGCCCGCGCGAGCGCGACGCGCTGGCGCTGGCCGCCCGAGAGCTGGGCCGGATAGCGCTTCTCAAGCCCCGAAAGCTGGACGAGATCGAGCAGATGCAGGACGCGGCGCCGGATTTCGGCCGAGGCAGGCCGGTCCCGCCGCGGGCGCACTGTGAGGCCGAAGGCGATGTTGTCGAACACCGTCATATGGCGGAACAGCGCATAGTGCTGGAACACGAAGCCGATATTGCGATCCTGCACCGGCAGGCCGAGCGTGTCCTCGCCGCCGAATAGCACCCGGCCGGAGGTCGGCGCCTCAAGACCGGCGAGGATGCGCAGCAGCGTCGTCTTGCCGGAACCGGATGGGCCGAGCAGCGCCACGAGCTCGCCGGCATGGACGTCGAGCGACACGCCGTGCAAGGCCGGCGAGTCGCCGAAATCCTTGGCGACGTTCTCGATCGTCACACCAACAGGCGCGCCGAGCGCAATGGATTGGTCGTCCGCGAACTCTGTCATGGCGTTCATGGATATCACCTCAGTGGCGGCGCGTGGCAGCGATCTCTTCGGCATAGCGCCACTCCAAGATCGTCTTGATGATGAGCGTCACGAGCGCCAGCAGCGCCAGCAGCGATGCGACGCCGAACGCCGCCTGGTAGCTGTATTCGTTGTAAAGGATCTCGACCTGCAGCGGCATCGTGTTGGTCTTGCCGCGGATATGGCCCGAAACCACCGAAACGGCGCCGAACTCGCCCATGGCGCGGGCGTTGCAGAGCAGGACGCCATAGAGCAGCGCCCATTTGACGTTGGGCAGCGTCACGCGGAAGAAGACCCGCCAGCCGCTGGCGCCGAGCGACAGCGCCGCCTCTTCGTCCTGCGTTCCCTGCGCCTGCATGATTGGGATCAGCTCGCGGGCGATGAAGGGAAAGGTGACGAAGATCGTCGCCAGAACGATGCCGGGCACCGCGAAGATGATCTGGATGCCATGGCTCTGCAGGAACGGCCCGAGATAGCCATGCGCGCCGAAGAGCAGCACATAGATGAGGCCGGACGTCACCGGCGAGACGGAGAAAGGCAGGTCGATCAGCGTGATCAGGAAGCTCTTGCCGCGGAACTCGTATTTGGCGATCGCCCAGGACGCGGCGAGGCCGAAGACGAGATTGGCCGGGACCGACACCGCCGCGACCAGCACGGTGAGACGGACCGCGGCGAGCGTGTCGCGATCGCTGATCGCCTTCAGGAACACGCTGAAGCCCGAGCGAAACGCCTCATAGAAGACGCTGACCAGCGGCAGCAGCAGGAAGACGCCGAGAAAGGCCAGCGCGATCACCGTCAGCGCGATGCGGACAGGGCGTTTCTCGGTCGCGGCGCCCGTGAACACGGCGCTCTGGGAGACGGCGATATCACTCATGTGACAGTCTCCGGCGGCTCCAGGCCTGCAGCAGGTTGATGGCGAAGAGCAACACGAAGGAGAGCGCCAGCATGATGCTCGCCACCGCCGTTGCCGCCGCATAATTGAATTCGGTCAGCCGGATCACGATCAGCAGCGGCGCAATCTCCGACACATAGGGGATGTTTCCGGCGATGAAGATGACCGAGCCATATTCGCCAACGGCGCGGGCGAAGGCGAGTGCGAAGCCGGTGAGAAGCGCCGGCACCAGCGTCGGCAGCACGACGCGGCGGACCGTCGTCCAGCGCTGGGCGCCGAGCGTCGCCGCCATTTCCTCGACCTCGCGATCCATGTCCTCCAGCACCGGCTGCACGGTCCGCACCACGAAAGGCAGGCCGATGAAGACAAGCGCGATGAAGACGCCGACCGGTGTATAGGCGATCTTGATGCCGAAGGCGGCCGCATACTGCCCGACCCAGCCATTCGGCGCATAGATCGCGGTCAAGGCGATGCCCGCGACCGCCGTCGGCAGGGCGAAGGGCAGATCGACGACGGCGTCGACGATCTTGCGGCCGGGGAAATCATAGCGGACGAGCACCCAGGCGACGATCAGCCCGAACACGGTATTGACCGCCGCGGCGATGGCAGAGGCGCCAAAGGAGAGCCTCAGAGCGGCGAGCGTACGCGGATCGAGCGCGATCGCCAGGAACTGCGGCCAGCCCAAGCCGATCGTGCGCAGCACGAGGCCGCCGAGCGGGATCAGCACGATGAGCGACAGATATGCCAATGTGAAACCGAGCGCCAACCCGAAGCCCGGGATGACGCTCGGCTTGCGCCAGGCGGAAGCGGCCGTTGCGGTCATGAATGTCCGATCTGGTGGTCCTGTCCCGATTGCTTACTGGCCGGGCTTGTAGATCTGGTCGAAGATGCCGCCATCGGCGAAGTGGGCCGGCTGCACCTTGGCCCAGCCGCCGAACTGAGGATCGTCGATCGTGACCAGCTTGAGGTCGGCGAAGCGCTTCAGGTCCTCCGGATCGGCCGCCTCGGGCTTTTCAGGACGATAGTAGTTCTTGGCGATGATCTTTTGCGCCGGGTCGCTGTAGAGATATTCGAGATAGGCCTCGGCGACCTTGGTCGTCCCCTTGGCGTCGGTGTTGCCCTTGACGAGCGCCACCGGCGGCTCGGCCTTGATCGAGAGCGACGGCGTCACGATCTCGAACTGGTCGGGACCAAGCTCGTTGATGGCGAGGAACGCCTCGTTCTCCCAGGCGAGCAGCACATCGCCGATGCCGCGCTGGGCAAAGGTCGTCGTCGAGCCGCGGGCGCCGGAATCGAGAACCGGGACATTGCGATAGAGCTTGCCGACGAAATCACGCGTCTTGGCCTCGTCGCCGCCGAACTTCTCATTGGCATAGGCCCAGGCCGCCAGATAGTTCCAGCGCGCGCCGCCCGAGGTCTTCGGATTCGGCGTCACCACCTGGATGCCGTCCTTGACGAGATCGTCCCAGTCCTTGATCCCCTTTGGATTGCCCTTGCGGACCAGGAACACGATGGTCGACGTATAGGGCGTCGAGTGAGCCGGCAGCAGGCTCGCCCAGTTCTCCGGAATCTTGCCGCTCTTGCTGACGATGGCGTCGATATCGGCGGCAAGGGCCAGCGTCACGACATCGGCATTGAGCCCGTCGATCACGGCCCGCGCCTGCGCGCCGGAGCCGCCATGCGACTGGTCGACGGTCACGGTCTCGCCGGTCTTTTCCTTCCAATAGGCCGCAAAGGCTTCGTCATAGGCCTTGTAGAGTTCGCGCGTCGGATCGTAGCTCACATTGAGGATCGTGACGTCGGCAAAGGCGGGCGCGCCCGAAAGGGCAGCCCCGAGCCCAAGGACGGCGGCGACGGCGAGACGGCGGACCGGCTGCGCAAGATGGGTCGTGAAAGGCACCATCAGAAGGCTCCCTCGATCAATGACAAGCCTATCTCGACATAGGAACTCGACAATTTCAAACCAAGGCTGAGCCGTTTGGAAGGCCGCTATTGGAAAATCGTTCCTAGAAAACCCCTCGATCGGAAACCGCGTCTGATTCGGCGAGCGCGCCGGCCTCGTCTTCCCCCGCCACTGCATCGGCAAGCGTCGTCGCGTCGAAAAGGACGAGCTGCGCCGCATAGGGCGCGGCGAACATGCGGCGGACGCCGCAGCTCGCTTCGTCCCGACAGTCGGCGCAGGGCTGGTAGGCGGTGCGCGAGATGCAGGAAAGCGGCGCGATCGGCCCGTCGATGGCGCGCAGCACCTGGCCGATCGTGATCTCGGACGGCAGCTTGATGAGCGCGTAGCCGCCGGCTCTGCCGCGCCGGCTGGCGATCATGCCGCGATGCTTCAGATCAAGCAGGATATGTTCGAGAAACTTGCGCGGAACACCGGCCTCGCGGGCGATGTCGTCGATCTGGATCGTCTCGCCCTTCGGCTGGCGCGCCAGATGGATCAGCGCCTTGAATGCGTATTTGGCCTTTTGCGAGATCATGCGTCGTCCGGCTGCAGGGAGCGGCGTTGCTTGGAGATTCCGTCATAGCGGATGCAGCCGCCGATGCAAACGGCGGCGGAGCACCCTGTACCGGCGCGACGCCCTTGCCAATTGGCAAACGCGCGGCACTGACAAGATGAGCGGGCCGAGCGGTTGACGCCGCGCGCGCGCCGCCCGATCATCGGGCACAATGATCAGTGCCGGCCATGCCGGCAACCAATCCCCGGGGGAAACACATGCTACGCGGCATCGATCCGATCATCGGACCGGACCTTCTCTTCACGCTTCGTGCGATGGGCCATGGCGACGAGATCACCATCGTCGACGCCAATTTCCCGGCCGTCGCCATGGCGAAGCGGCTCATCCGCATGGATGGTCACGACGCCGTCCGCGTGACAGACGCCGTGCTTTCGCTGATGCCGCTCGACCGCTTCGCGCCTGATGAGACGGCGATCCGCATGGAAGTGGTCGGCGAGCCCGACGCCGTGCCGCCGGTCTGCGCGCTGTTCCAGGAGGTGATCGACCATCGCGATCCCGGCTACAAGCTCGCCAAGCTGGAGCGCTTCGCCTTCTACGAGCGTGCCAAGCAGAGCTTCGCGATCATCGCAACGGGCGAGCGGCGCCTTTATGGCAATGTCATCCTGAAGATGGGCGTCATCGACCCGTAAGCGGCCTTCCCAAGGCTTCGGCTCGCCTTCAGCCGCCATCGGCGGGGGCGGGCTCCGCATCCGATGGGGCGGGGTTTGGCAGGGTGATGGCCGTGCAGGTCATCGCCATGCCGCGCAGGCGCTGGTTGTCGGCCTCGGTCATCGTGCCCTTCAGCAGCGGCTGCGTCAGTCCGGCCTCGGCCAGATCGTCGAACACGCAGCGGCAATAGGCGTGACAGCCGACCGCATCGCCGCGCTGCTCGATGCAGCGATCGGCGCAGTCGGCCCGCGCGCCGTCGATCGCCGCGTTGGGGACGAGAAGCTGCGCCGCGACAAACAGCGCGCCATAGATGACCGGCTGGTGGATCAGATAAACGGCGAGGCTGTGCCGGCCGCCAAAGGCGAGCAGCCGCGATAGCGGATTTGCCGGCTGCCAGCGGGCCAGGCGCCTGTCGAAGCCAGCCGCGACGGCAAACCGGGCAGCGGCGACGCCGGCCAATACGACGCCGGTCCATGGGAAGACCGGGACATAGTCGAACGAGGTTTTCGCTATCGGCGCGAGCCCGACCCACCAGAACCACGGCGCCGAGAAGACATCGGCACGCACGAAATTGGGCAGCGCGATCACCAGCGCCGCCACAAGCGCCGTGATCACCGCCGGCAGGCGCAGAAATGGCAGCGCCAGCACGCTCGCCAGCGCGATCTGGTGCAGGATCCCGAAATAGACCCAGCCCTCCGGCATGACAAAGAAGGTCGCGACCGAGACCAGCGCCGCCGCGGCGACGATGACGGCGAGGCGGCGGAGATAGGGCGCGAGGCGAAATCCGTTCCGCGTCGCCAGCACGAGGCTGACGCCGGCGAGGAACAGGAAGCTGCCGGCGATGAGATGGGCATAGATGCGCCAGGGCGGCGAACCGCCGGGATCGAAGCGCAGCAGGCGCAGGTAAGCAACGTCCCAGGCGCCGTGATAGGTCATCATCGCGACGAGCGCGATGCCCCGCCAGACATCCAGCAGGGCAATGCGCCGCGGCAACACTGCCTCATTCATGTGCATGCACTGCCGATTGGCAGTTCCCAAGCGTCGGCTGCGCCCATAATCTTGTCTCGCTGATCAAGATCACCCCGGGACCGTCCATGTCTGCCATTCCCCTCATCGACCTCTCCGATCCCGGCGGCAAGCACGCCGTCGCTGCAGCGATCGGACAGACCTGCACGGACACCGGCTTCTTCCTGGTGACCGGACATGGCGCCGACTCCGAGGCGATCGAGCGCGGGTGGAATGCGGCCCGCGCGTTTTTCGACCGCCCGCTTGCGGAAAAGCTCGCCGCGGCGATGCCCTATCCCGGCTATCCCTACGGCTACAGCCCAGTCAAGGGCGAGACCCTGGCCGCCTCGCTCGGCGATGCGCGCCCCGCCGATCTGAAGGAGACCTTCTCGCTCGGGCCCTCGGCCTTCCGCAGGCTCGGCCACAAGCCGGCCGACGACGCCGAGGCCTTCGTGTTCTCGGCCAATCCGTGGCCTTTCGAGGGCGATGAATTCCGCCGCGCGGCGATGGGCTATTATCAGGCGATGTCGGCGCTCGCGGGCCGGATCATGCGGCTTTTCGCCCTCGCCCTCGATCTGCCCGAGACCTATTTCGACCGCTTCATCGATCAGGAGGCCAGCGCGCTGCGCCTGCTCAACTATCCCGAGGTCGACGAGCCCCCGGCCGAGGGGCAGCTGCGCGCCGGCGCCCATTCCGACTATGGCTCGCTGACGATCCTGCGCCAGGAGGATTCGCCAGGCGGGCTCGAGGTCAAGGGCGCCGACGGGACATGGATCAAGGTTCCTGCCGTCCCGGACAGTTTCGTCATCAATATCGGCGATCTGATGCAGCGCTGGACCAACGACCGCTGGAAATCGACGCTGCACCGCGTCGCGGTGCCGCCGCCGCATCCCGGCCGACCGACGCGGCGCCAGTCGATCGCCTTCTTCCACCAGCCCAACTGGGATGCGTCCATCGCCTGTATCGAGACCTGCCTCGCCCCCGGCGAACAGCCGAAATATCCGCCGATCGGCTCCGGCGAATATCTCGCCGCCAAGTTCCGCTCGACCGTCGTGAAGGCGTGAATACCGTGCGGGCGCGCCGATGCGTCACGCCGGCCTTGGCGCGTTTGTTGCGTCTTCGTGTATCGTTCGGCGACGACCGCCGCCCAAGAGAGTTTCGCTGACCAATGTCAATCCTCGCCGCGCTTCGCCACGTCACCCGCTACCGCTACGACAAGCCGGTCGCGCTGGGGCCGCAGGTCATCCGCCTGCGCCCGGCGCCGCATTGCCGGACCAAGGTGCCGAGCTATTCGCTTTCGGTGAAGCCGGCCAATCACTTCGTGAACTGGCAGCAGGATCCGCACGGCAATTGGCAGGCGCGCTTCGTCTTTCCCGAGAAGACGCAGGAATTCGAGATCGCCATCGATCTCGTCGCCGAACTCGAGGTCTACAATCCGTTCGATTTCTTCGTCGAACCCTATGCCGAGACCTTTCCCTTCACCTATGAGCCCTCGCTCGCCGAAGAGCTTGCCGCCTATCTGAAGCCGGAGCCGTCGGGACCGCTGCTCGATGCCTTTGTCGCCAGCATTCCGCGCGAGACGATGCAGATCGTCGACTTCCTGGTCGCGATCAACCAGCGCCTGCAAGGCGACATCAAATATCTGATCCGCATGGAGCCCGGCGTGCAGACGCCGGAGGAGACGCTCGGCAATGCATCCGGCTCCTGCCGCGACACCGGCTGGCTGCTGGTGCAGGCGCTGCGCCAGCTCGGCCTCGCCGCCCGTTTCGTCTCGGGCTATCTCATTCAGCTGAAGCCCGACGTCCCGGCGCTCGACGGACCATCAGGAACCGAGGTCGACTTCACTGACCTCCATGCCTGGGCGGAGGTCTATATCCCCGGCGCCGGCTGGGTCGGCATGGACCCGACGTCGGGCCTCTTCACCGGCGAAGGCCACCTGCCGCTGTCGGCGACGCCGCATTATCGCTCGGCCGCGCCGATCACCGGCAGCTTCGCGGCCGATCCCGACACGCGGACCGAATTCGACTTCGAAATGCGGATCGACCGCATCGCCGAGCAGCCGCGCGTCACCCTGCCCTTCTCGGATGAGAGCTGGGCAGCGCTGGACGCGCTCGGCCACAAGGTGGACGAGGAGCTGAAGGCCAATGACGTCCGCCTGACCATGGGCGGCGAGCCGACCTTCGTCTCGATCGATGACTACCAGTCGGCCGAGTGGAATACCGCCGCGGTCGGGCCGACCAAGCGGACACGCGCCGACGACCTCATCCGCCGCCTGCGCGACCGTTTCGCGCCCGGCGGCTTCCTGCATTACGGCCAGGGCAAGTGGTATCCAGGCGAGAGCCTGCCGCGCTGGACCTTCGCGATCTACTGGCGCAAGGACGGCAAGCCGATCTGGCAGGATGCGAACTGGATCGCGGCCGAGGGCAAGGCGGAGCGCGCTTCGGCCGACGACGCCAAGGCACTGCTCGAAAATCTCTCCGAGCGGCTCGGCATCCCCCCGAGCTTCGTGATCCCCGCTTATGAGGATCCGGCGCACTGGATCCTCAAGGAAGCCGAGCTGCCGGAAAACGTCACGACGTCGGATTCGAAACTGGAAGACCCCGAGGCGCGCGCCCGCATCGCCCGCGTCTTCGAGCGCGGTCTTGCCAATGCCTCGGGCTATGTTCTGCCCGTGCAGCGCTGGCAGGCACAGGCACGTTCCAAGCGGCGCTGGGCCTCGGAGCGCTGGCCGCTGCGCCGCGGGCGCATCTTCCTCGTACCCGGCGACAGCCCGGTCGGCTACCGCCTGCCGCTGTCCTCGCTGCCCTATGTCCCGGCCTCGTCCTATCCCTTCATCGTCCAGGCCGATCCCGGTTCGATCAACACGCCGCTGCCCGATCCGGAAGAGATCGCGGCGCAGCTTTCACGTCCCGGCACCGAGCGCGACCCCGAGCGGGCCGAGCAGATCGCCCAGTATTTCACCGGCACCGGCGCGGTGCGCACCGCGATCAGCATCGAGCCGCGCGATGGCCGGCTCTGCGTGTTCATGCCGCCGACCGAGCGGCTCGAGGATTATCTGGAGCTGATCGCTTCGGTCGAGGCAACGGCGCGCGAGCTTGAACTGCCCGTGCATGTCGAGGGCTATCCGCCGCCGATCGACCCGCGCCTCAATGTCATCAAGGTGACGCCGGATCCCGGCGTGATCGAGGTCAACATCCATCCCTCCGCCGACTGGACGCAGTGCGTCGCGACGACCCGCGACCTTTATGAAGACGCGCGACAGGCGCGGCTCGGTACCGAGAAGTTCATGACCGACGGCCGCCATACCGGCACTGGCGGCGGCAATCATGTCGTGGTCGGCGGCGCGCATCCCGCCGACAGCCCGTTCCTGCGCCGCCCGGACCTCCTGAAGAGCCTCGTCACCTACTGGCAGCGCCATCCCTCGCTGTCGTTCCTGTTCTCGGGGCTCTTTATCGGGCCGACGAGCCAGGCGCCGCGCATCGACGAGGCGCGCAACGATTCGCTCTATGAGCTCGAAATCGCGATGTCGAAGGTGTCGCCGCCCGGCTGGGGGGCGCCGCCGCCGCCCTGGCTGGTCGACCGCCTGTTCCGCAACCTGCTCGTCGACGTCACCGGCAATACGCACCGCGCCGAGATCTGCATCGACAAGCTCTATTCGCCGGATGGACCGACGGGCCGGCTCGGCCTCGTCGAGTTCCGCTCCTTCGAAATGCCGCCGGATTACCGGATGAGCCTCGCGCAGCAATTGCTGGTGCGCGCGCTGATCTCCTGGTTCTGGAAACAGCCGCAGCAGGGCTCGCTGGTGCGCTGGGGCACGCAGTTGCACGACCGCTTCATGCTGCCGCATTTCGTCTGGGCCGATTTCCTCGACGTGCTCGGCGACCTGAGGGCCGCCGGCTATCCGTTCGATCCGGTCTGGTTCGAGGCGCAGCGCGAGTTCCGCTTTCCCTTCTCCGGCGTCGTCGAGCAGCAGGGCGTGCGGCTCGAACTCCGGCAGGCGCTGGAGCCTTGGCATGTGCTCGGCGAGGAAGGGGCGATCGGCGGCACGGTGCGCTATGTCGATTCGTCCGTCGAGCGGTTGCAGGTCAAGGCCGAGGGGCTCGATCCGCGCCGCCATATCGTCGCCTGCAATGGCCGCCGCCTGCCGATGACCTCGGCCGGCACGGCCGGCAGTTTCGTCGCCGGCGTGCGCTTCAAGGCCTGGCAGCCGGCCTCCGGCCTGCATCCGACCATTCCGGTGCATGCGCCGCTCTTGTTCGACATCGTCGACAGCTGGTCGGGCCGCTCGCTCGGCGGCTGCGTCTATCATGTCGCGCATCCGGGCGGCCGCAACTACGAGACCTTCCCGGTCAATTCCTATGAGGCCGAAGCGCGGCGGCTGGCCCGCTTCGAGGCGATCGGCCACACCGGCGGGTCGTTCATGCCGCCCGTCGAGCCCGCCTCGGCCGAATTCCCGCTGACGCTCGACCTTCGTCGTCCGGCCGGGATCTGAGGCGGTGCCCCGCCGGGAATCAACGCGCAAGAGCCGCGCCGTCGCCGAAAGGGCCGCGCGGCTCGTCAGGCATTACAAGCCGCTGCCGGGCGTCGCCGACGAGCTGATCGGCAAGGACGGCCGTATCCGCCCGCATTGGCAGCGCTTCGTCGACACCATGGCCGAGCTCGGCAGCCGCGAGGTGGCGCATCGCTTCGCGCTCGCCGACCGGCATCTGGCCGAATCGGGCGTGGTGATGCGCGTCTATGGCGGGGAGACCGGCGACGAACGGCCCTGGCCGCTGGCGCATGTGCCATTCCTGATCGAGCCCGAGGAGTGGAAACATCTCGAGGCCGGCCTGATCCAGCGGGCCAAGCTGCTCGACGCCATCCTCGGCGACACCTATGGCGACGGCACGCTGGCGGCCGATGGCGCGCTGCCGGCGGCGATCCTCGCCGGAAGCCCGGAATTCCTGCGCCCGCTGGTCGGCTCGCAGCCGGTCGGCGGCCATCACCTGCGCCTCTATGCCGTCGATGTCGGCCGCGGCCCCGATGGCGACTGGTGGGTGATCTCGGACCGCACCCAGGCCCCCTCCGGCGCCGGCTATGCGCTCGAAAACCGCATCGCGCTGTCGCAGGCGCTGCCCGATATCTATCGCTCGTTCAAGGTCGAGCGCCTCGCCGGCTTCTTCCAGGATTTCCGCGCCGGCCTCAATGCGCTCAACCGCCATGAGGAGACGCGCGTCGCGCTGCTGACGCCGGGCCCGCTCAACGAGACCTATTTCGAGCATGCCTATCTCGCCCGCTATCTCGGCTTCGTGCTCGTCGAGGGCGAGGACCTCACCGTGCGCGACGACACGGTCTATATGCGGACGATCTCCGGGCTGAAGCGGGCCGACGTCCTGCTGCGCCGTCTCGACGCCGATTTCGCCGATCCGCTCGAACTGAACCCGGCCTCGCGGCTCGGCGTGCCCGGTCTTGCCGGCGCCGTCCGCCACCGCAACGTCGCGATCGCCAATGCGCTTGGGTCGGGCGTCGTCGAGGCGCGGGCGATGATGGGGTTCCTGCCCGGCCTTGCCCAGCGCATCCTCGGCGAGAAGCTGATCCTGCCGAATGTCGCCACCTGGTGGTGCGGCCAGACGCTGGAGCGCGATCATGTCGTCGAACATTTCGACCGCATGGTGATCGCGCCGGCGCTGGGCGCCACGCTGCCGGGCATCCTCGCGCGCGGGCCGGTGCTCGGCGCCAATCTGTCGCCCGAGGAAAAGGCACAGCTCATCGATGCGATCGGCCGGCGCGGCCAGGACTATGTCGGGCAGGAAGTGGTGAAGCTCTCGACGACGCCGGTGTGGCGCGGCGAGGGCGACGACGCCCGCCTGGAGCCGCGACCCTCGATCCTGCGCCTCTATGTCGCGCGCACCGCCGATGGCTGGAAGGCGATGCCTGGCGGCTTCTGCCGCATCTCCGAGCGCACGGACGCCCGCGCCGTCACGCTGCAGCAGGGCGGCGCCTCGGCCGATGTCTGGGTGCTCTCCGATGGCCCGGTCGCGGAAACGACGCTGCTCGGCTCGCCCGACAAGGTCGCGCTTCGCCGCGCCACCTCGACGCTGCCGAGCCGCGCCGCCGAAAATCTCTTCTGGCTCGGCCGCTATGTCGAACGCACCGAACAGGCGCTGCGCCTCGTCCGAGCCGTCGCCGGCCGCCTCGTCGATGCCGAGGGACATGGCGGCGCCGTGGCGCGGCTCGTCGGCATCCTTGTTGCGGCGGGCGCGGCCGAATCCGATCGCGGCCCGATGCAGCCGGCCCGCCTGGCGCTCGCCGCGCTCACCGACCGGCGCGCCTTCAACACCATTCCGCGCCTTGCCGAGGCATCGCGCCGCGCCGCTTCCGTCATCCGCGACCGCCTGTCGCCCGATGCCTGGCGCGCCGTCGCCGATCTCGAAATCCTGCTCAACCGGCCGCTCGCCGCCCATACCGGCAGCGACATGCATGAACGGGCCAGCGAGGCGCTCAGGATCGTCGCCGCCTTTTCCGGCCTCGCGCAGGAAAACATGGTGCGCCACAATGGCTGGCGCTTCCTCGAGATGGGGCGCCGCATCGATCGCGGCCTTGGCGTCGCTCGCGCGACACGCTTCTGCGGCCTTGCCGGGACGAGCGCCGAGCTCGACGCCCTGCTCGAGATCGCCGACAGCCAGATCACCTATCGCATCCGCTATGTCATGCAGGCGGCGCGCGTTCCGGTGATCGATCTCGTGCTACTCGATGGCGGCAATCCGCGCTCGCTCGCGTTCCAGGCCGATCGCATCCGCCAGTCGCTCGCCAATCTGCCGGGACATGCGCCGGCCGGCATGCTCGCCCCCGCCGACCGTCTCGCCTCGCGCCTCGCCTCGGAACTGGAGACGGCGGATGCATCCGCTCTCGATGCCGACACGATCATTGGCTACGAGCAGACGCTGATGCGCATTTCCGACGAGATCGCCCTGGCCTATTTCACCCATCGACGGCCGCTTCAGCCGCTCGAGGGCGGAGACTGATCGTGCTCTACGACATCAAGCTGGTGACCGAGTATCGCTATGCGAGCCCGGTGCCCTTCGCGCGGCAGGTCTTGCGGCTGCTACCCGTCGAGCGGCCGGGCCAGCGCGTCATCGCCGCCGACCTCGCCATTCGCCCGGCCCCGACCGAGCGCACCGACAGCCTCGATTTCTTCGGCAACCGCATCACGACGGTCGCGTTCGCGTTTCCGCACAGCGAGTTGCGGCTGGAGACGCGCGCCCGCGTGCTCGTCGAGAAGGCCGAGCCGCGGGCGACGCAGAAGACGCCGCCCTTCGAGCAGATCCGGCGCAGCGCCGTCGCCGAAACCGATCTCGGGCCGAAATCGCCGGTGCATTTCCTGTTTGCGAGCCGTCTGATCGCCCTCGACGAGGCGATCGGTGACTATGCGCAGAAAAGCTTCCCGCCGGGGCGGCCGATCCTCGAAGGCGCCTTCGAACTCACCAAGCGGATCAAGGCCGAATTCAAATATGATCCCGAGGCGACGGATGTCAGCACGCTGCCGGCCGATGCCTTCGCCAAGCGCGCCGGCGTCTGTCAGGACTTCGCGCATGTGATGATCGCGGGGCTCCGGACCATCGGCCTGCCGGCGGCCTATGTCAGCGGATTCCTCCGCACCGAGCCACCACCCGGCCAGCCGCGCCTCGAAGGCGCCGACGCGACGCATGCCTGGGTCGCGGTCTGGTGCGGCCGCGAGGCGGGCTGGATCGGGCTCGATCCGACCAATGGCGTCGCCGCGGCCGAGGACCATGTCGTGCTCGCGGTCGGGCGGGATTATTCCGACGCGGCGCCGGCGGACGGCATCATCGTGATCTCCGGCGACCATTCGATCGACGTTGCCGTTGACGTCATCCCGGTCGGTGCATAGCCGGCATGTGAGCTGCTTGAGGGTGCGGCACGCCGACAGGCTGGTATTTCGCGCCCGCACACGGTATCAGGACGGCAGCAATTGCTTCGCTATCCGGCCTGTCGGACTGGCTCGATGGCAGCGCGCGCGGCCCCGTGCCGCTTCGACGCTGCCGGCGTCGCCACCCGGAAGCCCGCGAGAACATAGGACCACTGACCGTCATGTCATCCACGTTCGACATCGTTGCCGATGTGATCTCCGAGACGAGCGAAATCCCGCGCGAGAAGATCACGCCGGAGATGCACGCGATCGACGACCTCGGCATCGACAGCCTCGACTTCCTCGACATCGTGTTCGCGCTCGACAAGAAGTTCGGCATCAAGATCCCGCTCGAGCAGTGGACGCAGGAAGTGAATGCAGGCAAGGCCTCGGTCGAGGAATATTTCCTGCTGAAGAACCTCTGCGCCCATATCGATGAACTGATCGCCAAGAAGAACGCCTGACGGCGAAATGCGCCTCGAATATTTCCAGATGATCGACAGCGTCGTCACATTCGACGCCGCTGCCGGCACCATTCACTGCCGGGCGATAGTCCCGGAGCGCAGCCCCGTGTTCGAGGGCCATTTTCCCGGCTTTCCGATCATGCCGGGCGTGCTGCTCATCGAAACGATGGCGCAGGCCTCCGGCTATCTGATCCTCGGCCTCAACGAACTGGCGCGCATGCCGTTCTTCATGGGGGTGAAGAAGGCGAAGTTCCGCAAGTTCGTGCAGCCCGGCGCGGTGCTCGACGTCCATGCCAGTCTCGTTCATGAGGGCTCCGGCTTCACGGTGACCAATGCGCGGATCGAGCAGGACGGCCCGGTCTGCGATGCCGAGCTGACGCTGCGGATCATGGATTTCCCCTCGGAGGAGCTCCGCGGCGAGCTCGTCAAGCGTGCGCAGGCGTCCGGGCTCGTGCCGGGCGCCGCGCCCATCACGGAAGCAACATGAGCGCTCCGAACGACGTCCTCGTCACCGGCATCGGTCTCGTCTCCTCGCTCGGCGAGGGGCTCGACGCGCATTGGCACGCCATGGCCGAGACCGGCGCGCGGCCTCATCCCGCCGAGACCGGCAAGTTCAAGCCGTTTCCCGTCTTCCCGATGGTGCCGCTCGAGCTCGACAAGCAGATCCCGCGCCGCGCCGACATTCGCCAGATGGAAACCTGGCAGCGGCTCGGCACCTATACGGCTGGCCTTGCGCTCGACGATGCCGGGCTGACCGGCGATGCCGAACGTCTCGCCCGCATGGACATGGTGGTGGCAGCCGGCGGCGGCGAGCGAGACCTCGACGTCGACGGCCAGATCCTTGCCGGCCTCGAGACGGCCGCCGAGCCTGCGTCCTATCTGAACGAGCACCTTTCGAACGACCTCAGGCCGACGCTGTTCCTGGCGCAGCTTTCCAATCTTCTCGCCGGCAATATCTCGATCGTCCACAAGGTGACCGGGTCGTCGCGCACTTTCATGGGCGAGGAGATCGCCGGCATCAGCGCCGTCGAGGTCGCGGCGCGGCGCATCAGCGCCGGACAGGGCGAACTCTTCCTCGTCGGCGCCGCCTACAATGCGGAGCGCAAGGACATGCTGCTGTCGCTCGCCATGGGCCGCACGCTCTGGCAGGGCGAGCCGGCAACGGTCTGGGAGCGCGGCGCGGCTGCCGAGGGCGGCATGATCACCGGCTCGGCCGGCGCCTTCCTCGTGCTCGAATCGCGCGCCCATGCCGAAGCCCGCGGCAAGTCGGCCTATGCGAAGCTCTCGTCCGTCCTTTCAGGACGCAGCCGGCGTGGCCCTGGCGACGCCGCCAAGGTGGCGCGCAAGCAGTTCGACGAGCTTTCGGCCCTGTTCGGAGCGACGCCGCCCGGCGTCCTGTCCGGCGCCAACGGCATCGCCGCGGCGACCGCCGAAGAGCGCGCGCTCTGGGACGCGCTTGTCGCCGAGGGCAAGGTCGGCGGCATCAGGGCGACGCAGACGCTGATCGGCAACGCGATCGAGGCGGCCTTTCCGGTTCAGGTCGCACTTGCCGCACTGGCGATCGCGCGGCGCGGTTTCTATCTTCCGACCGATGGCAGCGGCATCGAGCAGCCGGCGGCGACGCCGGCGCAGATCCTCGCCACCAGCTGGGGCTTCTGGCGCGGCGAGGGCATGGCGCTCGTCGAAGCGGCGGACTGAAGGAAGGACATGGCGATGGCCAAGACTCGCGATCACCTCGGACGACCGGTCGTCGCCGTCACTGGCATGGGCGTCGTCTCCTCGCTCGGCCAGGGCATCGACGACAACTGGGCGGCGCTCACGGCCGGCAAGTCGGGCATCCACCGGATCACCCGCTTTCCGACGCTGCATATGCGGACCACCATCGCTGGAACGGTCGATTTTCTCTATCCCGACGAAGTGCGCTCGCCGGTCCTTTCCGAGCGGCTCGCCCACCTCGCGGCCGCCGAGGCGGTCGAACAATCAGGCATCGGCGCGCCCGGCGATTTCCCGGGCATGCTGTTCATGGCGGTGCCGCCGGTCGAGATCGAATGGCCGGCGCGGCGCGATTTCTTCGCCGGCACCGATCCGGAAACCGGCGATGCCTATGACCGGATGATCCAGCGCGTCCTGTCGCTGAACGACCCCGACACATATGAATTCGCCCTCTATGGCTGCGTCGCCGATCGCACTGCCGATCATTTCGGCACGCGCGGCGCGCCGATCTCGCTGTCGACCGCCTGCGCCTCGGGCGCCTCGGCGATCCAGCTTGGCGTCGAGGCGATCCGCCGCGGCGACACCGACGCGGCGCTGGTCGTCGGCACCGATGGTTCCGTGCGCATCGAGGGCCTCGTCCGCTTCTCGCTGCTCTCCGCGCTTTCGACCAGCAATGACGACCCGGAAAAGGCTTCGCGTCCGTTCTCGAAGGATCGCGACGGCTTCGTGATGGCGGAAGGCGCCGGTGCGCTGGTGCTGGAGGATTACGACGCGGCGCGGGCGCGCGGCGCCAAGATCCTCGGCGTCATCAGGGGCATCGCCGAGAAGGCCGATGATTTCCACCGCACCCGCTCGAAGCCGGATGGCTCGCCCGTAATCGCCGCGATCCAGCAGGCGCTCGACGATGGCGGCGTCTCCACGGCCGATGTCGACTACATCAATGCGCATGGCACCGGCACGCCGGAAAATGACAAGATGGAGGCGATGTCGCTGGAAGCCGTGTTCGGCGAGGCGCTGAAGGGCATTCCGATCTCGTCCAACAAGTCGATGATCGGCCATACGCTGACGGCGGCCGGCGCGATCGAGGCGGTGTTCTCGCTGAAGACGATCGCCGAGGGCCTGATCCCGCCGACGATCAACTATCATAACCCAGATCCGGCGATCCCGCTCGATGTGGTGCCGAATGTCGCGCGGGCGCAGCCCGTGTCGATGGTGCTGTCGAATTCGTTCGGCTTTGGTGGCCAGAACGCCTGTCTGCTGATCGCCGCAGAGCCCGCCTGAAACAGGCCGCTGCGCGCCGCGCTCTGGCGCAAGGGCCCACGAACCGCTAAGCCTCAGCCATGAACCCGCGGCCGCCTTTGGGCGGCCGGCAAGCCCTGCCGAAGGACGGCCGCTCTCGCGGCCGGATGGAACAAGATCTCGATGCGCGCGCTTCAGCTCCTCTCCGACCGCAAGCTCTCGATCGTCGACGTGCCGATGGCGGCGGAGCCGGGTCCCGGCGAAGTCCGCGTCAAGATCGGCGCCGTCGCGCTCAACCACATCGATGTCTGGGGCTGGCGCGGCATGGCCTTCGCCAAACGCAAGCTGCCGCTGACCATCGGCGCCGAGGCAGCCGGCACCATCGAGAAGATCGGCCCATCGGTTGAGGGTCTCGCCGTCGGACAGCGGGTCGCTATCTATGGCGCCGAGACTTGTGGCATGTGCCCGGCCTGCCATGCCGGCCGCGACAATCTCTGCGAAAACGTCGCCGGCGTGCGCGGCTTCCACATCGACGGCCTCGCCACCGACTATGTGACGATGAAGGCGCGCCTCGTCGTGCCGGCGCCGGAAGGCGTCACGGTGCGCGATGCCGCCTGCACGCCCGTCACCTTCGGCACCGTCGAGCATATGCTGTTCGACAATGCCAAGCTGGAAGCCGGCCAGACCATCCTGATCCAGGCTGGCGGCAGCGGCATCGGGACGGCGGCGATCCAGCTTGCCCGCGCGGCCGGCGCGACCATCATCACCACCGTCGGAAGCCCCGAAAAGGCCGAGAAGGCGCGCGAGCTCGGAGCGCATCACGTCATCAACTATCGCGAGGAGCGGTTTGAAGGCGTCGTGCGCAAGCTGACCAAGAAGCGCGGCGTCGATGTCGTGTTCGAGCATGTCGGCGTCGATACCTGGGCCGGCAGCATGTTCTCGCTGCGCCGTGGCGGCACGCTCGTCACCTGCGGCTCGACCACCGGCATCTCAGCCGAGATCAATCTCTTCCAGCTCTATCAGCAGCAATTGCGCCTGATCGGCTCGTTCGGCTGCCGCATCGAGAACATCGCCCATGCCATGGGCAAGATCGGCACGGGCATCGTCACGCCCGTCATCGACAGCGTCGTCGATCTCGAAGATATCGACAGCGCCCTCGACCGGATCGAGCAGCGCCAGGTCTTCGGCAAGATCATCGTGACGCTCTGACGCGATGAGCAAGGCCGAGCGCAAGCGGCGCAGGAAAGAGTTCACCCGCAAGCTGCTCGCCTCGCCGGCGGTCAGCGCCATCATCGGCGGCAGCGTGCGCGCCCTGATCGGCTTCGTGCGCCTGCTCGGCCCGAAGCGCGCCGGCAGCCTCTCGGCCGGGCTCTCGCGCTTCGTCGGCCGCTTCGTGCCGGAATCGAAGCTGGCGCTCCGCAATCTCCGCGCGGCGTTTCCTGAAAAGAGCACTGCCGAGCTTCAGGCGATCCTCGATGGCGCCTGGGCGAGCCTCGGCCGCACCGTGGTCGAATATGTCCATCTCGACCGGCTCATCGACATCGACCCCTATCATCCCGAGCGCGGCCGCACCGAGATCGCCGGCCTCGACCAGTTCCTGGCGCTGCGCGAGGACGGCAAGCCCGGCATCATCTTCTCGGCCCATCTCGCCAACTGGGAAGCGCTCGCCGTCGTCGCGGCGCGCTTCGATCTGCCGGTCGTCGCGCTCTTCCGCATGCCGAGCAACAATCGCATCGCGCAGGACCTGATGGCCCGGCGCGAGGAGCTGATGGGCACGCTCGTCGCCTCCGGCCGCGGCGCCACCTTCGAGGTCGCGGCGGCGCTCGATCGCGGCGAGCATCTCGGGCTGCTCACCGACCAGCATCACACCGGCGGGCCGCGCGTGCCGTTTTTCGGCCGCCTCGTCTCGGCCAATCCGCTCGTCGCCCGTCTCGCGCGGCAATATGAGTGTCCCGTGCATGGCGCACGCACCATCCGCCTGCCCGATGGCCGTTTCCGCGTCGAGCTGACTCCGCCGCTCGACATGCCGCGCGACGCCGAAGGCCGCATCGATGTCGCCGGCGGCACCGCGCTGGTGATGTCCGTGGTCGAAGGCTGGGTGCGCGAACATCCCGACCAATGGCTCTGGCTGCATAATCGCTGGCGGTAGCGAGCGGCATAAGGCTAAGGGCTGACACATGGTCTTGCAGAGGCGGGACTAGGTGGGATTGAGCGCGGAAAGCCGCCAATTCGAGGGGCGGGATGAAGATTATGCGCGTCTTCACTCGGCAGGATGCCTCACCCGACTTCCCCGGCGGTTTACCGAAGGCGCGTATAGCCACCTACAAGGCGGAGCGCCAGGGACTCGACCCGCGACGCCATCCCCTCTCTCCTTGGGCGAAGGAGGCGAAGGTTCTTTCATCCAGCCTCCCGCCGCCGCACAACGCGACTCTTGAACGTCCCCTGCTCGCCGCAGTAAGCTGCCGTTCATGGTTTATTCCGCAGCCATCGCCTTTCCGCGCGACGGACGGCAATCCGACATGGCGCTCGCCCTGCAGCGCGGCATCGGGCGGCTGTTCCGTGCCCGTGGCCATGCGGTGCTCTCCGAGCTGGTGCTGGCCAGCGGCCGGCGCGCCGATGTCGTGGCGCTCGGGCCGGGCGGGGAATTCACCATCGTCGAGATCAAGTCCTCGATCGAGGATTTCCGGGCCGACCGCAAATGGCTCGACTATGCGCCGTTCTGCGACCGGCTCTATTTCGCGAGCCATGCCGGCGTCCCTTCCGAGATCTTCCCGCAGGAAGCCGGGCTCATCCTCGCCGATGCCTATGGCGCGGAAATCCTGCGCGAGCCCCCGGCGACGCCGCTGACCGCGGCACGGCGCAAGGCGATGATGATCCAGTTCGGCAAGGTCGCCGCGCATCGCCTGCACGGGCTGTTCGATCCGGAGGCGGGCTTTTCGGAAATGTGAGCGGCGGGCGGACCGGCCCTCACGCGCTGCAGTTGGCCCCTCCCTTGCCCTCCCCCGCTGCGCAGGAGCGGGGACGGCTGGCGTCCTGGTTGACATCGATGAAGCGCACAGACGCGCCCTCTCTCCCGCGCAGCGGGGGAGAGCTGGAGAGGGGGTCTTCTCGCGCGCTCAAAGCCTGACGGCCGGTCACCCCGCGCCGATCGCGTGCAGCGTGGCTCCGTTCCGTGACAGCCAGGTCTTGGCCGTCTCCATCTGGGGACAGATCTGGCGCACCAGCCTCCAGAACCGCGGCGAATGGTTCATCTCGCGCAGATGCGCCACTTCATGCGCGACCAGATAGTCGAGCACGGCGGGCGGCGCCATCACGACGCGCCAGGAATAGGAAATCGTCCCCGAACTCGAGCAGGAGCCCCAGCGGCTCGATGGATCGCCGAGCCGGACCGCCTTGACGCTGACGCCGAGCGCGGCCGCATAGCGGGCGGTCGCTGCCTCGAAATCGGACCGGGCCTCACGCTTCAGGAAATCGGTGACGCGGCGGCCGAGATGCGCGATGTCGCCGGGTACGACGAGGACCGCGCCGGTTTCGCTGCGCTCGAGGCGGACGAGGCCGCGGCCCGGGCGATGGCGGATCGCCAGCATCTCGCCGCGCAGCGGCACGAGCCCGCCATCGGCGAGGGGAACCGAGACCGGCAGAGCGTCCAGGCGCGCCTTCAGCCAGCCCCTGTGCCGATCGAGAAAAGCGCGGGCCTCATCGAGCGTGCCCCGCGCGGGGATCGTCACCACCGGCTGCCGCACGGCGCCTGTGAGGCGCAGCGTGTAGCGGCGCGCCCGCGGATTCCAGTTGATCGCAACGCGGACCGGCTCGCCCTCGATCTCGACATGGCAGTGATCGGGGCGCGGCGCCGCGCGTCCCCTGACGCGCTCCTTCGCCTTTGGCGGCGCCAGCAACCTCGTGAAGAAACCCGTCATGCCGCCTTCGACCCCGAGCCTTGGTCCCGCGCTGCCGATCCGCTCCGGACGGCCGATTCGCTTCTGACGATTCTCGCATGAAAAAGGCCGGGCATCGCTGCCCGGCCGCATCCCTTGTCACCCGACATCGGGTGGCCGTCCGTCGATCAGAGGTCGATGACCGTATCGTCGCCATTCTGGCGCGTCTCGCTTGCCGGCGCCTGACGGGCGCGGCTGCGATCGGCCTTGAAGCGATCGAACTCCTCCTGGTCGCGGGCACGGCGCAGGTTCGTCATGAACGCCTCGAACTCGGCGCGCTCGCTGTCAAGCTTGCGGCGCTCTTCCTCGAGGCGCTTCAGCTCGGCCGCGCGGTAGGCGTCGAACGCCGAATTGCCGCTCTGATACGAGCTGCCGGCATTCCAGCGCTTCGAACCGCACCCGCCGAAGGAGCGCTTGAAATCATCCCGGACGCCTTCCGCGCTGCGGCGGAACTCGGGCAGGCGGTCGCCCCAGATGATGTAGGCGAGCATGGCGAGACCGAGCGGCCAGAACACGACGAAGCCGAGGACCATCAGCGCAATGGTGAGCGGCGTCCAGCCCGGACGCAAGGCCTGAGTATGGGTCATGGATCCCTTTCCTTCCTGGAAATCCCCAACGGAAAATCAGGTGGGAAGGGTATGCCCCCAGTTCAAGAAAAATCGGACGGAGCCAGCCGATGCGCGCCGTTCAGGCGGTGCGCTCGCCCGCCAGTTCCGCCGCCTGATCGACCCAGCGGTCGCGCGCGATGCGCCCCTTGAAGGCGAGGCGGCCGTCGAGTTCCTCGATCTGTGCCGGCGTCAGGCCGGCCAGTTGCCAGAAATGGAAGATGCCGATGGCGTTCAGCGTCTGCTCGAGCTTCGGGCCGACACCGGCGATCTCCTTCAGATCGTCGGCCGCGCCTTTCGGCTCGGCGAGGACGATGGCCGCGAGCGTATCGGCCGCCTTTGCGGACGGCTTGGCCGCGACCCGCGGCGCGGCGGCCGGCAAGCGCCGGTTATGCGTCAAGATGAAATCGCCGATGCGCGGCGCGATCTCGGCGCGGAAGCGCGAGCCGTTGAAGACACCGTAATGGCCGACCTTCGGCTGCACGTAATGGGCGCGCATGTCGTCAGGAATGTTCACGCAGAGCCGCTGCGCCGCCTCGGTCTGGCCGACGCCGGAAATGTCGTCGTTCTCGCCCTCGACGGTGAGCAGCGCTACATTGCGGATGGCCGTGGGATCGACCGGCGTGTCGCGATGCATCATCTCGCCCTTGGGCAGCGCATGCTTGATGAATACGGCATCGACGGTCTGCAGGTAGAATTCGGCCGAAAGATCCATGACCGCGAGATACTCGTCATAGAAATCGCGATGCTTGGTCTGGTTGTCGCCGTCGCCCGCGACGAGATGGCCGAAGAATTCCTTATGGGCGTTCACATGGCGGTCCATGTTCATCGACATGAAGCCCGAGAGCTGCAGGAAGCCCGGATAGACGTCGCGCATGAAGCCCGGATGGGGAAACGGCACCTTCATCACGACATTGTCGCGGAACCAGTCGATCGTCTTGCCCTCGGCGAGCTTGTTGACCGCCGTCGGGTTGATGCGCGTATCGATCGGCCCGCCCATCAGCGTCATGGTGCGCGGGGCATAGGGATCGCCCTTGGCCTCCATCACCGAAACGGCCGCGAGCACCGGCACAGCCGGCTGGCAGACCGCGACCACATGCGTGTCGCCGCCGAGCGCATGCAGCATCGAGATGAGATAGTCGATGTAATCGTCGAGATCGAAGCTGCCGTCGCTGAGCGGCACCGCGCGGGCGTCGATCCAGTCGGTGATATAGACCTCGTGCTTCGGCAGCATCGCCTCGACGGTGCCGCGCAGCAGCGTCGCATAGTGCCCGGACATCGGCGCGACGATCAGGAGCTTCGGGTCGTTGCGCGGCCGATCGAGACTGCGCTCGAAATGGATGAGATTGCAGAACGGCCGCTTCCAGACGATTCGCTCGGTGACGGCGACGCGCGTGCCGCTGACCAGCGTCGTCGGCAGGCCGAAGGCCGGCTTGCCATAGCGGCGGGTCACGCGCTCGAACAGTTCGAGGCCCGCCGACCAGTTCTTGCCGACCGGCGACTGGGCAAACGGATTGAGCGGGTTCTGCAAGGCGAGCTTCATGACATCGGCCGCGGCGCGCAGGGGCGTCATCGCGGCGTGGTGCAACTCATAAAGCTGGTAATAGGAGAAAGGCGTCATTCGACGGTCCGTCTGCCGCTCGGCGGAAGCTGGAAGTCGGCCATGACCGTCGGGCAGAGGCGGGGCCGGCTCTTTTTGCGCCGCAATATGTAAGGACGAATTTCTTCGCCGCGCAAGCCTCAAGGCCAAGTCATGTCGCCAGCGCGGCGGCGCCCGGCGCCGGCCATGCTATGCTCATCGGCAACGCCGGCTGAGAACGGGAGCCCCTGACATGACGATGGCCGAGGAAAGCCTGCCCTCGCAGAACGCCAACCAGCCGCGCCTCAAGCTCGACACGCTGGTGCGGCTGCGCTGGCTTGCGGTCGCCGGGCAGACGGCGGCGGTGGTGATCGTCCGTTTCTGGCTCGATTTCCCGATGCCGCTCGGCTTCTGCCTCGGCGCGATCGCCCTTTCCGCCTGGCTCAATCTGTTCCTGAAGATCCGTTATCCGTCCAGCCTGCGCCTCAAAGGCCGCACGGCGGCGCTGCTGCTGGCCTATGACGTGCTGCAGCTCTCTGCGCTGCTCTATCTGACCGGCGGGCTGCAGAACCCGTTCTCCATCCTTCTGATCGTCCCGGTGATGGTTTCGGCGACGACGCTCGATCCGCGCCTCACCATCGCGCTCGGCGCGCTGGTGCTCGGCGCCGTCAGCGTGCTGGCCGTGTTCCATCTGCCCCTGCCCTGGACCGGGGAGCCCATCAGCCTGCCGCTGACTTATGTCGCGGGCGTCTGGGTGGCGCTGGTCTCCGGCGTTTTCTTCATGGGCAACTACGCCTTCCGCGTCGCCGAGGAATCGCGCCAGCTCGCCGAGGCGCTGGCGGCGACCGAGCTTGTGCTGGCGCGCGAGCAGCATCTTTCGGCGCTCGACGGTCTCGCTGCAGCGGCGGCGCATGAACTCGGCACGCCGCTGGCGACCATCGCGCTCGTCACCAAGGAGCTGCAGCGCGAGCTGCCGCCGGACAGTCCCTATGCCGAGGACGTCGCGCTGCTGCGCAGCCAGTCCGCCCGCTGCCGCGATATCCTCGGCAAGCTCACCTCGCTGTCGACCCAGACAGACCAGCATCTCGACCGGCTGCCGATCAGCCATCTGATCGCCGAGGTCGTGGAGCCGCATCAAGGCACGGGCGTGCGCATCGAGGTTCGCCTCGTCGGCAAGTCCGGCCCCGAGCCGGTCGGCCGCCGCAACCCGGCCGTGATGTATGGCGTCGGCAATCTGCTTGAGAATGCCGTCGATTTCGCGGAAAGCCTGGTCGAGGTTTCGGCCGTCTGGACCGAGGACAGCGTTTCGCTCGTCATCGCCGATGACGGGCCGGGCTTCGCGCCCGACGTGATCGACCATATCGGCGAACCCTATGTCACGACGCGCGCACCCTCGGGCGCCGAAGGCGAGGAACGCGCCGGCGGGCTCGGGCTCGGCTTCTTCATCGCCAAGACCTTGCTGGAGCGCTCGCATGCGCGGGTCGAGCTCTCGAACCGCCTGTCGCCGGCCCATGGCGCGATCGTGCGCATCGACTGGCCGCGCAATGCGATGGACCGCGAGGCGAGCAAGGAAGCAGCCGCTGTCGAGGCCCGGGAGCGCGAGGAAAAGGGCCGCCGGCCGCTCGCGGCGAGCTGATATGCATCAGACCGCGCATTGCGGCGATTTGCCGTCTATGATCGCAAGTAACGCCCGGGGTTGGCGGAAGCGCCTCCGCTTCCTATAACCCGGCCAAGAGGAACGAAACCAATGGACGGGGGGCCGAGGCAGGATCCGATGACGGATATCGACAGCGCCGGGCTGGCCGGCACAGACACGTCGCTCATCATCGTCGATGACGACAAGGCATTTCTCCAGCGCCTCGCCCGCGCCATGGAGACGCGCGGCTTCGCGGTCGAGACCGCCGACACCGTGGCAGAGGGCATGCGCAAGGTCGATCAGCGGCCGCCGGCCTATGCGGTCGTCGACATGCGGCTCGAAGATGGCAACGGGCTCGACGTGATCGAACTGATCCGCCGCAAGCGGCCGGAATCGCGCATGGTGGTGCTGACCGGCTATGGCAACATCGCCACCGCCGTCACGGCGGTGAAGCTCGGTGCGGTCGATTATCTGGCAAAGCCCGCCGATGCCGACGAGGTGTTCCTGGCGCTGACGCGCGACCCGACCGAAAAGGCCGTGCCGCCCGACAATCCGATGTCGGCCGACCGCGTCCGCTGGGAACATATCCAGCGCGTCTACGAGCTTTGCGAGCGGAACGTCTCCGAGACGGCGCGGCGGCTCAACATGCACCGCCGCACCCTGCAGCGCATCCTCGCCAAGCGCGCGCCGCGCTGAGGGAAGCGGAGCCGGACAAGGCAAAGCAAGGGTAGACCCTCACCCCCTTTCCCTCGGAGAGAGGGTTGGGGTGAGTGCCTTCCACCGACCAGCGGTCGCTACTCGTCGGTGTCCGCCATCATCGCCTCGAGCGCCAGGCGCTCGCGGGCGCGCATGCGCTCGCTCTCGCTTTTTAGCTGGCCGCAGGCGGCGAGGATGTCGCGGCCGCGCGGCGTGCGGATCGGCGAAGCGTAGCCGGCGCGGTTGACGATGTCGGAAAAGGCCTCGATCGTCTCCCAGTCCGAGCACTGGTAGTTGACACCCGGCCAGGGATTGAACGGGATCAGGTTGATCTTGGCCGGAATGCCCTTCAGCAGCCGCACCAGCTCGCGCGCATCGGCCGGGCTGTCGTTGACGTCCTTCAGCATCACATATTCGAAGGTGATGCGGCGGGCGTTCGAGAGGCCGGGATAGTTCCGGCACGCGTCCAGAAGCGCGGCGATCGGATATTTCCGGTTGAGCGGCACCAGCATGTCGCGGAGGTCATCGCGCACCGCATGCAGCGAAATCGCCAGCATCGAACCGATCTCGGTGCCGGCGCGCGGGATCTCCGGCACGACGCCCGAGGTCGACAGCGTGATGCGGCGCTTCGAAAGCGACAGGCCCTCGCCATCGGAGGCAATCAGCAGCGCCTCCTTGACGTTGTCGAAATTATAGAGCGGCTCGCCCATGCCCATCATGACGATGTTCGAGACGAGGCGGCCTTCCGAGGGAACGGCGGCACCGACCGGCGTCGACCGATCCGGGAAATCGCCGAGACGGTCGCGCGCGACGAGGATCTGTCCGACGATCTCCTCGGCGGTCAGGTTGCGGACGAGCTTCTGCGTGCCGGTGTGGCAGAACGAGCAGGTCAGCGTGCAGCCGACCTGCGAGGAAACGCAGAGCGTGCCGCGCCCGATCTCCGGGATATAGACGGTCTCGATCTCGACAGGACGCCCGGCGCCGCGCGCGGGAAAGCGCATCAACCATTTGCGCGTGCCGTCCTCCGAGACCTGCTCGGTGACGATTTCCGGACGCTGCAGCGTGAACGCCGACGACAACGTGGCGCGCATATCCTTGGATACGTTGAGCATGTCGCCGAAATCGGTGACGCCGCGCGCATAGATCCAGTTCCAGATCTGCGCCGTGCGCATGCGGATCTGTTTCGGCTCGATGCCGATCGCGGCAAGCTCGGCGCCGATGCCGGCGCGCGACAGGCCGACCAGCGAGGGCTTCTCGGCGGGTGCACGGCGGGTAACGATGGAAGCCGCGGCTTCGGGCGCGGCGGCAACGGATGCGGTCATGGCGAAATCCGGCTCGGGGCCGTCCCGGCGCTGAGGCGCAACGGGACCGGCGGCATGATGTTGGCCGCCTCTTAACACATCCCGGCCGGAGAATCAGGAGATTTGCGGCCGGGACATGCAATTGCCCGGCCGCACGCCCCTGTCGAGGCCGCCTAGAAGAACTCCACCTCGCCGCCGACGAGATGGTACATGCTGCCGACGATCTTGATCTTGCCGTCGTCCTCGAGCTTCTTGAGCACCGGACTGTTGGCGCGGATCTGCTCCATCGCCATCTCGACATTGGTCCGCGCCACCGCGTCGACGAAGTCGTAATTGCTGCCCGTTCGCTCGCCGTCATATTTCGTGCGCGGAATGGCCGGCTTGATCTTGTCGAGCAGCCCGGTGAGGTTGCCGAGTTCGGCGCCGTCGATCGCACCGCGAATGGCGCCGCACGACGTGTGGCCCATGACGAGCACGACCTTGGCGCCGGTGACGGCGCAGGCGAATTCCATGCTGCCGAGGATGTCGTCGTTCTGGATGTTGCCGGCGACGCGCGCATTGAAGGTTTCGCCGATGCCGGCATCGAGCAGGATCTCCGCCGGTGTGCGGGAATCGACGCAGCTGAGGATGATGGCGGCCGGGAACTGACCGGTGGCCGTCGCGCGCTTCTGCGCCCGATAGTCGTGCTCGATCATCTTGCCTTCGCGGAAACGGCGATTGCCTTCCTTGAAGCTGGCGATGATCTCGTCAGGGGTCATCGCGTCGCGCTGTTCCCGCGTCATCGCGGCGGCATAGGAAAGCGTCGGCATCGCCATGGCGGCAATACCCGTCGCAGCCACAGCAGAGAAGGTCGCGGTGCGCTTGAAGAACGTGCGGCGATCAAGGCCGCTGGCAGACGTCTCACACATGATGGCTATATCCTCCCGTTTAGGCCGTTTTGCGATTTTCGTAGAGCGTGGACACCAAGTCTAAGCGCCACCCTCCTCGCATGGCAGCGCTGCAATTACCGGTAGAGCGGTGAGTATATCAGCACGTTAAGCGCCTCAGTCAAATGATCCGCAAATTCCCATCAAAATGAAGGATGATCGTCAAGCGCGCCTCCCCCTTTTGGCGCTAAGATGAGGGGCGCCATGCACCTTCGGAGGAGAACCGACATGCTTCGCACCCTGGCCGCGACGCTTTCACTGGCCATCATGACCCACGCCGCACTGGCCTGCACGGCGGTGGACATCACCGCCGCCGACAAGTCCGTCGTGGCCGGCCGGACGATGGAGTGGGCGTTCGACATGAAATGGACGCTGGAGAGCACGCCGAAGGGCACGAGCTTCACGCTGCCGATGCCCAAGGGCATGCCGGCAAAGACCGTGACGACCACCTATTCATCGGTTGGCATCGGGGCCGGCATCATCCCCGGCACGCCGCTCGTGGAGGGCCAGAACGAGGCGGGCCTCGCCCTCAGTGCCAATTTCCTGCCGGGTTTCACACAGTATCAGAGCGCCGGCCCCGGCGACGAGAATGCGGTCGAGATCCTCTCCTTCGCCAGATGGCTGCTCGGCAGCTACAAGGATGTCGCGAGCGTCAAGGCGGCGCTGCCGACCGTGAAGGTCTGGACCGATCCGGCCCTGCCGACCGGCCCGACGGTTCCCGCCATGCATTTCAAGATCAACGACCGCTCAGGCGCCGGGCTGATCGTCGAATATGTCGGCGGCGAACTGCAGATGCATGACGACGCGGCGCATGTGCTGACCAATGCGCCGACTTACGACTGGCATCTCACCAATCTGAGGAACTATGTGAACCTCTCCTCGATCGGAGCCAACAGCCGGCAATATGGCGATGTCGACGTGACCGCGCTCGGCCAGGGCGGCGGCACTATGGGCCTGCCGGGCGACTACACGCCGCCCTCGCGCTTCGTGCGCGCCGCCTTCATGCGCCATTTCGTGCCGCCGGCGAAGGATGCCGGCGAAGCGACGCAGACGATCACGCATATTCTCAACACGGTCGACATTCCGATCGGTGTTGCCCAGTCGAAGGACGGCGACCAGGTGGTCTCGGACTACACGCAGTGGGTATCGATCAAGGATCTCACCAACAACCGCCTGACGATTTCGGACTACGACCACCGCACCAGCTATCTGACGATCGACCTCGCGCCGATCTTCGCCAGCACCAAGCCGATGTCGAGGCTGGTCACAGCACTGCCCTATCCGGCGGCCGTCGTCGGCGCCGAGGCGCTCGCGCCTTAGGACGAGGCGAGGTCCATCGGTGAGGCGTGCACGACTTCGCAGAACTGTCATGGCCGGGCTCGACCCGGCCATGACAACCGGAGGGGACAGGACCGCGAAAAGAGGCTTTCGCCGGCCTATCACCCCTGCGTCGAGGTGATCGCGTCCCAGCCGAGCATGGCGCTGCGGGCGACGGCGGCGAGGGTGTCGGCGTCGGCGCCGTCCCGCGCCTCGATCGACATGCCCTTTATCACCGTGGCGAAGAAGGCGGTGACGCGGTCGAGATCGAGCCCCGCCGGCAATTCTCCATCCGCGACGCCGCGTGCGAGGCGGGCGCGGATGCGGCTCGCGATGTCGCGGCGCTGGTCACAGAGATATTGCTGCGCCGCATCCGTCTCCGGGCCGCCATTGGTGGCGCCGAGCGTCATGAAACAGCCGGTGGGCTTGTGGGGCCGGGTGCAGGACCGGGCGTTCGCCTGCAGCATGGCGGCAATCGACTCGCGCGTGGAGAGGTCGCCCTCCAGCATCTCCAGCGTGCAGGCATCGTCGGTCTCTGCATAGAGACAGACGGCCTCCTTGAAGAGCTGTTCCTTGGAGCCGAACGCGGCATAGAGGCTGGGCGGATTGATGCCCATCGCCTCGGTCAGTTCGGCGATCGACGCCCCGGCATAGCCGCGCGCCCAGAAGACATCCATCGCCTGTTGAAGGGCGGCGTCGCGATCGAAACCGCGCGGCCTGCCACGTACACCCATCCTGTGCATCCTCGAGAAAGGCCCTTGCAGCGGGCCCGATCTCATTTCTGTTGTGATCACTAAATAAAAGACTTGACGGCTGGAATCAAGGGTTTATTCTTTGTGTATCGATCCCTACAGATAAGGGATCGCCGACGGCGGTTCACCGTCGCCAGGCTGCGCGGCGCCTCTCCCGCTGCGCAGCCTGGACCCATTTCGCTGCGCAGCACGCTCATCGCCTGCGGCTTCAAACTGCAAGAGACCCGTCATGACCGACGCATCCCCCGATGCGGCGCGGAAGAAGGCGTTTATTCTCGCCGCCATCTTCCTCGTCGCCGTCACCATCCCGATCTCCTTCACCGGCCCGGCCGTCGCCATCCCGGCCATTGGCGCCGATCTCGGCGGCAGCGTCATCGCGCTCAACTGGATCGTCTCCGGCTTCATGCTGGCCATCGGCTCGACCGTGATGCTGGGCGGCGCGCTCGCGGACCAATATGGCCGCAAGCGGATGTTCATCATCGGCATGGCCAGCTTCGCGCTCGCCTCCTTCGTCATCGGCTTCGCGCCGAACGTGCTGGCGCTCGATCTGATGCGCGGCGTGCAGGGCGTCGCCGGCGCCATCGCGCTTTCGGCCGGTTTCGCGGCTCTGGCGCAGGAATTCGAGGGGCCGGCCCGGACACGCGCGCTCGGCATGATCGGCTCCGGCTTCGGTATCGGCATCGCCTTCGGGCCGATCATCGCCGGCCTTCTGATCGCCTCGTTCGGCTGGCGCGCCATCTTCTTCGCCGCCGCGGCAGCCGGCGCGCTCATCCTCGCCCTCGGGGCGCCGCGGCTGCGCGAGACGCGCGATCCCGGCGCGACGCGCATCGACAGCCTCGGCGCCGCGACCTTCACGGCGATGCTGGTGGCGCTGATCTTCGCGATCATGGAAGGGCCGGACCTCGGCTTCGATCATCCGCTGGTCATCGGGCTGTTCGCATTGGCCGGCGCGCTACTCATCACCTTCATCACGGTGGAAAAGCTCGCGACCCGGCCGATGCTCGATCTCACGCTCTTCACCTATGGCCGCTTCGTTGGCATCCAGGCTTTGCCGGTCGCGGTCGCCTATTCCTTTGTCGTGCCGCTGTTCCTGCTGCCGATCCGCTTCGTGCGGGTCGAGGGCATGAGCGAGCTGCAGGCGGGCCTGATGCTGCTGCCGCTGTCGGCGCCGATCGCCATCGTGCCGTTCACCGCGGCCAATCTCGCGCGCTTCATTCCGGCGGGCCTCCTGGCCTCGGGCGGGCTGGTGCTTTCCGCCGCCGGACTGGTCTGGCTGGCGGCGATCGCGCCGGGCGCTGCTGCGACGGCCTTCGTGCCGCCGCTGCTTCTTGTCGGCATCGGCGCGGGCATGCCCTGGGGCCTGATGGATGATCTCGCCATCTCCGTCGTGCCGACGGAGCGGGCGGGCATGGCCACCGGCATTTTCGGCACCATGCGTGTTGCCGGCGAGACCGTGGCGATCGCGGTGATCGGCGCCGTCCTCGCCGCCTTTGTCGGTGCGAGCCTGCCCGGCACCGGCGCCGCCATCGAGGGCCTCGCGCTCGCCGTCGCCAATGGCGCGTTCGAGGATGCAGCGCGGCTCGCACCCGCCGTGCCGCATGCGGTGTTCGCCGCCGCCTATGGCAGCGCCTTCCGCGCGACGATGCTGATCGCCGCCGGCGTCACCTTCGCCGCGGCGGTGGTGACCTTCCTCGCCCTCGTCGGCCGGCCGGGTCCGCGCCGGCGCGAGCGGATGCTGGAAATCGAGGCCTGAGCCTCAGCGCCCCGGCCGGCAACGGCCGGGGCTTATTCGACAGCGCCGATCGTGCTCGAAGGCTGCACGCCGAGCGCCTCGGCCGGCAGCCAGAACACTTCGCCTTCGCTTTCCTCGGTGTCGAGCCAGAGGAAGGGCATATCAGGGTATTCGGCCTCGATGATCTCGCGGCCCGCGCCGATCTCGCAGAGCAGCCCGCCGCCCGGATTGAGATGGGCGCCGGCCTCGCCGAGAATGCGGCGGACGATATCAAGCCCGTCGAGCCCGGAGCCGAGCGCCATCGCCGGCTCATGGCGATATTCAGCCGGCAGTTCTTCCATCGCGACTTCATCGACATAAGGCGGGTTGGTCAGGATCAGATCATAGGTCTTGCCCTCGAGCGCGGCGAACAGATCGCCCTCGATCAGCGAGATGCGCGCGCCCTGGCCGCGCTCGGCGACATTGATCGCCGCGACTTCGAGCGCTTCCGGCGAAAGATCGACCGCGTCGATATCGGCATTCTCGAACACCTCCGCCGCGAGGATAGCGATCGCGCCCGAGCCGGTGCAAAGATCGAGCACGCTCTCGATCGAGCCGGTATCCTCGACAAGGGTGAAATCATCGCCGCCGAACAGTTCGGAGAACAGCAATTCGCCGATGAAGGAGCGCGGCACAATCACGCGCTCGTCGACATAGAGCGGGATGCCCTGCACATAGGCGCGGTTAAGCAGATAGGCGCTCGGCTTGCGCGTCGTCACCCGCGCCTCGATCAGGTCGGCGAGGCGAACGCGTTCCTCGGGCAGCAGCTTGGCGTCGAGGAAAGGCTCGAGCTGGTCGATCGGCAGCTTGAGCCCTTCGAGCACGAGATAGGCGGCCTCGTCGAACGCCGTCGATGCGCCATGACCATGGGCGAGCCCGGCGGCGCCGAAGCGGCTGACGGCGTAGCGCAGAAAATCGCGCAGGGTGACAAGATGATCGGCGGCGGGGCTCAGGTCGGTCACGTCTCGGCTCGCTTGTTCATGGCGTTGGCCTCCTACTAGCCCACCTTCCCGGCGAATACATCGTCCAGCCAGCCGAATATGCGACGGTTGAGCAGCGAGCGGTTGCCCATTTCGCAGTGTCCCCTGGCGCCTTCGGCGCTCGAAAAGCGGATCAGCGTCTTCGGACAGGTGAGCGCCTCATAGGCCGCCGGCCCGCCTTTCGCGAGCCCATCCTCCTCAGTCACCGTGATCAGCATCGGGCAACGGATGGCGTCGAGCCGGTCTTCGACCGTGAACGCCTCGGAAACCTTGAGATAGTCGGCAAGCGTCGCGACACCGTGCACCCAGAAGGCGCGCTTCTCTCGGATCGAGGCCGGCGCCTGGCCCTGCGGCCGATATGCGCCGGGGCCTGCTCAAGGCGTTCGAGCAGGCCCCGCATGTCATGTCCTGGCGCCTTACTGGCCCTTGGCCTTCAGGCGCTTGTTGCAATCGCTCCAGAACTGCGGCCACTTGGCGCCGGCCGGCAACTTGCCAGCGGCTTTCTGCGCCTGCCAATCGGAGCCGCAGGCGCGCATGCGGGCCCAGGCCGCCTTCTGGCCGGGTGTCGGCTCCTTCTTGCCGGCGAGCGGCTTGGCCGGATCGATCTTGGCGGCAGCCTCCGGATCGGGGAGCGGCGCGCCGAGCTCCTCATCATCCACTTTTGCGGCCTTGGCGGGCTTGGCCGGCGCAGCGGTGTCGGGATGCGCCGCAGCATAGTCCTTGGAGCACTGGCTCCAGAACTTCGGCCAGGTCTGCCCGGCCGGCACCTTGTCGTCGGCCTTCAGCTGCGACCACTGGTCGGAACACGCCTGCATGGCCGGAGACTTGCCCTTGCCGGAAGCCGCGGCGTCCTCGGCCGGCGGCGGTGTTGCGGCGGGGGCGGCAGCCTTGGCCTTCTTGGCCGGCGGCGGCTCGGCCGGCGCGGCGGCGGTGGTTTCGGCGGCCGCCGCGGCATCGGCCGGATGGGCGGCGGCATAGTCCTTGGCGCACTGGCTCCAGAATTTCGGCCAGGTCTGGCCGGCCGGCACCTTGTCGTCGGCCTTCAGCTGCGACCACTGATCGGAACAGGCCTGCATGGCCGGCGACTTTGTCGCCGCCACGGCCGCGCCTGCAGCAATGCAGAGCGCAAATCCGGCCGTCATTGCGGCCAGTCTGACTGCGAACGTCATGATGCGATGCCCTCCCCCGAGCGCGCGCCGACATGGCGCTACGCCGTTGTCCCGTTGAGGGAACAACTCGGCATCGCAGCTGTCAACGACCGACATGCGCATGGGATGGCGGCGGGATCGGCAGAGGATGCCCGGGCGGCCCGGCGATAAAACCAGGTCGCCCGGTTCAGTATCCTCCGACGCTACTTCGCCGCGCCGCCATTCTTGGCGAGCCAGGCCTTCATGAACGCGATCTCATCGTCCTGGGCCTTGATGATGCCTTCGGCGAGCTTCCGGATTTCCGGGTCCTTGCCATATTCGAGTTCGATCTTCGCCATGGCGATGGCGCCCTGGTGATGCGGGATCATGCCCCGCACGAAATCAACGTCGACATTGCCGCTGTAATTGATCGCCATGTCCTTCATCATCGCGGCATCGGCCGCCTTGAAGGCCTTGGTCGAGGGCGCGGCATCCTTGTCCGGGCCGTCCATTGGCATGCCGTCGTGATTCATACCGCCGTTAATGCCGCCATTCATGGCGTCATGGTTCATGGCGTCCTCATTCATCATGTCCTCGGCGGTAGCAGCGAGGGGTATGGCCAGCAGCGCGGTGGCGAAAAGGAGCGTCTTGAGCTTCATCATGTTCAAATCCTGATCGATAGGGGCGACAACGATCGGTCGCGGCCGATAGGGGCCGGCGACGATCGCGCGGGAATCCATCGGTCAGGCGCGGGGCGGCGGCGGCTCCGGCGAGGGGATGCCGGCATGGGGGGCGATGTCGGATGCAGGCCGCAGCCAGATCGCGGCGAGCCGCAGAGGCTGGCTCTCGGCCGCCTCTGCGAGGACGCCCGAGCCGGTGCCGAAGCAGCAGAGCATGAAGGGCAGCGCCTTGCCGCTGCCGACGGCCGGATGGTCAGCGACGGGCGCGGCCTGATGGTGCGGGCAATCGGCGGCCATCTCCGTCATCGCGGCGCCCGGCAGCATGCCCGCCTCGGCGATGCTGGCAAGCAGCATGCCGGCAAGGGCGAGCAGGATGAGGGCGATGCCGATGGCGCGACGCATGAAGCGATGCTGATCCGCGCGTGAGGCGGCGTCAAGGCGCCGGCGATGACGGTGCCGTGAGGCGCCTTTCCATCAGGATAAGATCGAGATAGGCGCCAAACTTGAACCCGACCTCGCCGAGGCGGCCGGTCGGGACGAAACCCTGCCGCGCGTGCAGGCGGATGGAAGCCTCGTTGCCCGCCGTGATCGCCGCGATCATCACATGCTTTTCCGACGCGGCCGCATCGGCGACGAGCGCCGCGAGCAGCGCTGCCCCGGCGCCCTTGCCGCGCGCCGAACTGGCCACATAGACCGAATTCTCGACCGTGAAGCGATAACCCTGGAACGGGCGGAAGTCGCCATAGGAGGCATAGCCGAGGATCTGGTCGCCTTCCGTCGCGACGAAGACCGGATAGCCCTGTCCCCGACGCGCCGCAAACCATGCGCGGCGGTTGTCGAGATCGACGGTATCGTCGTTCCAGATCGCGGTCGTATGGAGCACGGCGTCATTATAGATCGCGAGGATCGCCGGCAGATCGTCCTCGCCGGCCATGCGGATGTCCATCGCTCAGGCTCCCGCGATTTCTTTGTAGAAGATGGTGGCGCCCGATGGCCGCCCATCGGGCGTCAGCGCATAGCCGGGGATGGTGCCGACCTCGGTCCAGCCGCAGGCGGCATAGAGCGCGTGGCCGGCGCTGCCCGTCTCGGTATCGAGCACCAGCAGCGTACGACCGGCAGCGCTTGCGGCCCCTTCCGCCGCCGTCAGCAGCCGGCGGCCGAGCCCGCGACGGCGCATCGACGAATGGACCAGCATCTTGCCGATATCGGCGCGGTGCGGCTGGTTCGGCTGATGCGCGAAGGTGACGACCACCGTGCCGACGATATCATCGCCGCGCATGGCGACGATCAGGATGCGCTGCCCCTCCGCGATCAGTGCCAGCTGGCCGCGCCAGAAACGCGCCGCATCGGCCGCGCTGAAGCCATGCATGAAGTTGACCGAGGCGCCGCTCGCGACGACATCGGCCAGGAGCGCGCCGAGGCGGGGCAGCGCTTCTTCGGCATCGGCGGCCGAAAGTACGCGGAGCGCGACCCCATCCGCGGGCGCAGCGCCATCGACAGCATCGGAATTCGGCATCGCAAGCGCCTTCATGATCGGGATCGCTATCATCCCTATCGCGCCGATCCATCACACGTGTCAATCTAAGCCCATGGAGTTATAAGCTTTTCCAAAGTGTCGCATTGGATTTCCCGATGGATATCGATCAGCTGCGCAGCTTCGACCGGATCGTGCGCGACGGCAGCTTCACCAAGGCGGCAGCGCGGCTCAACGTGACGCAGGCGACGATCTCGATGCGCATGCGCACGCTGGAGCAGCATGTCGGCGGCCCGCTCTTCGTGCGCGGGCGCAAGGTCGAGCTGACAGAGCGCGGCATCGCGTTCCTGCCCTATGCGCGGCGCGTGCTCTCGACCCTCGTCGAGAGCGAGGAAGCGATGCGCGTGATGGACCGCGGGCGCGTCGCGATCGGCACGTTGCGCAGCCTGGTCGCGCCGCTCGTCACGACGCCGGTGGCCGAGTTCCTGGCCGAGCATCCGCATGTCGAGCTCGACATCGAGGAGGGCCGCCACCGCGAGATCGCCGAATGGCTGCATGACCGGCGCATCGATCTCGGCGTCATCGCCTGGCCCAATCTCGATCCGCTGCTCGATCCGCTGGAGCCGCTCGCCCTCTTCCGCGAGCGCGCCCATCTCGTCGCGGCACCCGAGCTCGCGCGCGCCATCGGCCCGTCGCCGACGCTGCAGCGCATCTTCGAGATCGCGCCGCGCTTCGTCACGCATCTGTGGTGGCAGGTGACGCCGGAGCCGATCCTCGCGATGCAGAAGATGGCGCGCGGCACCTCGCTGATGACGCTCGAACCAAGTCGAGCCCTGATCGAGCGCGGCCTCGCCATCGGCCATCTCCTGGCGCCGCAGCTCGCAGCCGACCGCGAATTCGGCCGTCTCGTCATCATCGATCCCGTCGACGGGCCGCCGATCGATCGCCGCTCGGCGCTGGTCGCTGGAAGGCCGGGCGAGCCGCCGCGGCCGCTCGCCGCCGATCTCGCCGCTCGGCTCATCGCCCGCGCGCAGACGCTCGGCATTCTTGAGCCGGCCCGTCACGAGCCTGGCGAGGGAAACGCGTTCGACGGGGACAGCGCCTCCGAGCCCTGAGCGCGGCCGGTACGCAGCCCCGGAAACATGCGCTTTCGGCGCTTTGCCGCTCAGGGCGATGATGCTATTGAGCGCGCCATGAGCACCGTGCCCTTCGACAATATCCGCAATTTCTCGATCGTCGCCCATATCGATCATGGCAAGTCGACGCTTGCCGACCGGCTGATTCAGCTCACCGGCGGGCTCTCCGACCGCGAGATGACCAATCAGGTGCTCGATTCGATGGAGATCGAGCGCGAGCGCGGCATCACGATCAAGGCCCAGACCGTCCGCCTTCACTACAAGGCCAAGGACGGCAAGACCTATGTCCTGAACCTCATGGACACGCCCGGCCATGTCGACTTCGCCTATGAGGTCTCGCGCTCGCTCGCGGCCTGCGAGGGCGCGCTTTTGGTCGTCGATGCCTCGCAGGGTGTCGAGGCGCAGACGCTGGCCAATGTCTATCAGGCGATCGACAACAATCTCGAGATCGTCACCGTGCTCAACAAGGTCGACCTCCCGGCCGCAGAGCCGGAGCGCATCCGCGCGCAGGTCGAGGAAGTCATCGGCATCGATGCCTCCCGAGCCGTACTCATTTCGGCCAAGACCGGCCTCGGCGTCGAGAATGTGCTCGAGGCAATCGTCACCGACCTGCCCGGCCCGAAGGGCGATCCCGATGCGCCGCTGAAGGCGCTCCTGGTCGATAGCTGGTACGACACCTATCTCGGCGTCGTCGTGCTCGTCCGCGTCATCGACGGGCGGCTCTCGAAGGGCGCGCATATCCGCATGATGCGGGCGGACGCCGCCTATGATGTCGAGCGCGTCGGCTTCTTCACGCCGAAGATGGTCGCCGTCGACAGTCTCGGCCCCGGCGAGATCGGCTTCTTCACCGGCTCGATCAAGGAAGTCGCCGATACCCGCGTCGGCGACACGATCACCGACGCCCGCAAGCCGACCGCCGAAGCGCTGCCGGGCTTCCGTCCGGCCCAGCCCGTCGTCTTCTGCGGCCTCTTTCCGGCCGATGCGGCGCAATTCGAGGAACTGCGCGCGGCGATGGGCAAGCTGCGCCTCAACGACGCCTCGTTCTCCTTCGAGATGGAAACCTCCGCCGCGCTCGGCTTCGGCTTCCGCTGCGGCTTTCTCGGCCTGCTGCATCTCGAAATCATCCAGGAGCGGCTGGAGCGCGAGTTCAATCTCGACCTGATCGCGACCGCCCCCTCGGTGGTCTACAAGATCACGCTCACCGACGGCTCCGAGATGGAATTGCACAATCCGGCCGACATGCCGGACGTGGTCAAGATCGAGGAGATCGCCGAGCCCTGGATCCGCGCGACGATCCTGACGCCGGACGAATATCTCGGCGCGATTCTGAAGCTGTGCCAGGACCGGCGCGGCCTGCAGGTTGACCTCTCCTATGTCGGCACGCGCGCCATGGTCACCTATGATTTGCCGCTCAACGAGGTCGTGTTCGATTTCTACGATCGCCTCAAATCCGTCTCGAAGGGCTATGCCTCCTTCGACTACCAGCTGACGGATTATCGCCCCGGCGACCTCGTCAAGCTGCAGATCCTCGTCAATGCCGAGCCGGTCGACGCGCTCTCCATGCTCGTCCACAAGACGCAGGCGGAGCGGCGCGGCCGCGCCATGTGCGAGAAGCTGAAGGATTTGATCCCGCAGCACCTCTTCGTCATCCCGATTCAGGCCGCGATCGGTGGCAAGATCATTGCCCGCGAAACCGTCCGCGCGCTGCGCAAGGACGTGACGGCGAAATGCTATGGCGGCGACATCACCCGCAAGCGCAAGCTCCTCGACAAGCAGAAAGAGGGCAAACGCAAGATGCGCCAGTTCGGCAAGGTCGACATCCCGCAGGAAGCGTTTATTGCCGCTTTGAAGATGGATGAGTGAGGGGTAGGAACTCTAAGCAGTTCCCGCGCGCCTCTTCTCTTTCCGAAGGATCCCTTGAAGCCAATATTCTAGATCTTCGACGCTATCACTAGATAGGCTTTCGGGTAGAAACAATACCGCTTCCCCTTCGTCTAGCGAAGTCCTTTCCTCTCGACCGCTCCGCCGGGATATTTGCCTGTAGGGGGTCGACGCGCGCGTTGTGACAGCGCTGTCGAGCCCTTCGGTCGCCTCCATAGAGTCATCAGGCTCTGTCTTGTCATATTCCTCCTGATCGGAGGGAATGCCCATAGCCTGCAGAGCATCCGCATTGTTGAGTCCAGCAAAAGAAATTGTGGCGTCGTAGACCTTCAGAAAATTGTTGGCCGCGCTCACGGTAAATCCGTTTTCCAGAACAAGTTGGTCCAAACACACCGCGTCAGGTGGCCTATCAGCGCCCCAGTCTGACCAGAACTTTCGAATTTGCTTGGGGCGTAGGGCAGACGCCTTTAGTATCTTTTGTTTTACGGAGTCTTGTTGGGCGCGTAGCAGGTCACGCCCACTCTCGGAAATCAAGGCTTTGCGGGCGCTGGCTATTCCCTGGTAGTCGATCAGGCCGAATGCCTTCATTGCAGCCAGCGTTTGATATGCTTGGCTACTCTTCTCATTCATGCTCCAAGCCATTCCTGCCTTGTCCGCTGGCGCTGGGTGGCGGCCGAACGTGCTCTCAAACGCCTTTAATCGATCCACAGCCGTGGGAAGAGAAATGAAAGGAAATGAAGGGCTGCGCTCTTTTGTGCTCGGGAGATCAGACATGTTCCATTCCTTGCCTGTCCTATAATGCACCGACGGCCCTCAGGGGTCAATCGACAGTGGGCGTAAATTTTACGCCCGCTACGCCCAATAGCATGTTGACGTTGTCGCGGAAGCACGTATATTGTGGGCGATAGGAGGTGCCATATGAGAGAAGTCGCAAGCCCCTGCGTTTTCGCCAATCGGCGCGTGGGGCGCGGACAAATAGAAAGGGCCGCTACCCGGCTCCCGTGGAAAGGAAGGTAGCGGCCCTCAATTGGCAAACTTGGCCCCAATCGATGGTGCGATCGGGCCGCGTGGTTTTTGCACGAAGGAATCCTACGCGAGTAGATTCGACCACGCAAGCGGCACCGGAAAGGAGGTAACGCCGATGGTCAAACGTGTTAGCGAACCTTTGACGGCCGCGATGGCTGCCAAGATAAAGAAGCTTGCACGCGACAATGTCGAGCTTGCGCAGCATGAGATCGCTGCTCTGCTGAAGCTCAATCAAGGTCGCATCAGCGAGGTTCTGACTGGCAAGCGCTTCCCGGAAGTTGGTCCGGAAGCTTAGTCGAAAGAATGGCGCGGACTTTCGAGTCCGCGCCTACTCTCTTTAGCCCGCCCCTGGAGGGCGGGTCGAAAGTGCGCAGCGCTTTCGGGGCGGGGGTAGCTTCGGCGATAGCCGAAGCGTGCTGGCGGTGCATGCCGCAAGTGCGCCCCCCTTACGGGTCAACGCGAGCCTTCCGTGTTACGGCGTGCGGCCTGCCCGGCACGCGCACGTGGCATTACTGCAAATCCGGCCGCTTCGCGGATTACGCGCTAGTCGGCGAAGATCTCGTTGATCCCCCGGTCGAGGTCGTGCGTGAGCCGGATGTCTCGGACCATTGCCGGCTGCTGTTGAAGCTCGGAGGCGGGTGGGCCTCGTCTTTCCCTCCCCCGTGCGGGGAGGGCTAGGGAGGGGGTACCGGCCGAGAACTATCCGCATAGCATCGCTCGAGCGCCAAGGTTCGTCGGCAAGTGAAGCCATTTCCCGACGCCACGGCCGGTACCCCCTCCTCGGTCCTCCCCACAAGGGGGAGGAGGAAGAGGGCGCCACGTCGACGTCGCCGCTGATCTGCGACCCGGCAAACGGCGCAGCATTCTCCCTCTCCCTTGTGGGGAGGGCAGTCCCTTGGCGCCCCGTCCTTCACCTCTCCCAGAGGGAGAGGTCGGCCCACAGGGCCGGGTGAGGGGTTACGGACCATCGGATTCTGCGAAGTCGGATCAGCGCCTTGTTCTGAGCCTTCCCTAACCCCTCACCCGCCGGCCTTCGGCCGTCGACCTCTCCCTCTGGGAGAGGTGAAGAGGGGGGGGCAGACCGGACTTTTCCCATGTGATGGCCTGCCCTTGAGGAGGGGC